>MEDJ01000001.1 GCA_001724025.1 Acidobacteria bacterium SCN 69-37
CATCGACCAGGTCCTGCCAGATGGCCATGGCATTCCGGCCGCGCGCCAGCGCGTCGACGACCACCTCGCGGTAGAGCGCGCAGGCGCTCGTCTGCGGGGATCGGGACGGCCCCGGGTCGGTGGACACCTCGCGTGTGGTGGCCGGATTTGGCGAGGGCGCGTCGGTGGACACCTCCGGCCTGGTGGCCGGGTTTGGCGGCCAGGTGCGCGGACGGCCGCCCCGGGCCCGGACGGGAATCCCGGCCGCCTTCAGGTAGGCGCTGACCGTCTCGCGGCGCACGCCGGTCGCCGCTTCAATCTCGCGCAGCGACCGGCCCAGCGTGCCGAGCGCTCGAATCTGATGCTGCTTCGCTGTGTCCAAGACGTTGCTCATGTCGGCGTAGGAACCAAAGTCCCTCGCCGAGGTCAACGTCTCGGTCGTCAGCCGTGGTGGCCGGTTTTCAGGTGTCGATCAGTGGCCGGATTTGGGTGTTCACCGAGGCGATCGGGCCCTCGCCGGCGGCCCTGGACCTCGCTCCATCACCGTCGATCACGGCACCGAATTCATGTCGCGGGCGCTCGAGGACTGGGCGTACAGCTGGATTTCATTCGGCCCGGCAAACCCGTGGAAAACGCTTTCATCGAGTCGTTCAACGGGCGGCTCCGCGATGAGTGTTTGAACGTCTACCAATTTACATCGATCGCCGATGCCCAAGCGAAGATCGCAGCTTGGAGAGTCGATTACAATCAGCGCCGTCCGCACGGCTCGCTCGGCCATCTGACGCCGGACGAGTACGCGCGACGACGACCGATCTCACCGACCGCTGAAGCCGCTTCTCTCTAGCCCAGGCTGTCTCGTTTCGGGACCAACGTCAGGAGGAACTACAACGGTCGAGGGAAGTCGCCCTTTGGCGGCAAGCGGACAGCTGCATCGAACGGCCTGCGGGACGTCGCCCCCGAGCCGGGGTTGGGTTGAACTGAGGGACGCGAGCAGGCGGAGACCAGAGCTCATGTGCTCTTGTCGTCACCGTGGCATCGCCATCGCCATGGCGGCAGTTGAGGCAAGTGCCTCGTCGATCGCCTGACGGAATTCTTCCAGTTCGACTGCGCCGACGATCACCCGCTGTACGTGAACCTGACCTGACTCAAGGCGACCTATCATAAATGTCGGCGTCGATCGGATTGACAGTCGCTCGCTTAGCGCTACGTCGTTCTGGACCTTCTGCGCCACGTCGCCAGCCATACAATCTCGATAGTCATCCAAGTTGACGCCCACCATCGCCGCCAATTCATCAATCACATCCGACGTCAGACGGCGACTGTTCGCGTACAGTTGGTCGTGCAGTTCCCAGAACTGTCCCTGTTCGGCGGCACACTCGGCCGCCTCCGCGGCCCGCGTAGCCATAGGCTGAATGGCCGACAGCGGGGTGTGTCGATATGCCACCACGATCTTTCCGGTGGTGACGTACAGGTCTTCGATCGCCTTCAGCGTACCGGTGGCGAAGCGGGCACAAAACGGACACTGGAAGTCAGAAAAGGCCACGATGGCGACCTCCGCCGCTTCACTCCCTTTCGGATGGGCATCGACGATGCTCAAGGACTCTTCGGGCACAGGGACGTCAGGCCGTGATCGTTCGCCTCGAGCGCCTGGCATCCACCACCAGAAATACACAACAACCAGAAAGACCAGCGCAATCGATACCCCAGTCTCGGCAGCCATCTGCTTATTGGTAATAGTCGTCATAGGTTTTCTCCTTCACCTCGGACATCAACAGGTCTACGGCAGAATTTGGCAGCCGTCGTACTCACACCACCTCCCCATTTGGCACGCCGACATGACGCACGTGCCGTCACCAAGCGAACTATTGAGCGGGTACTCCGACACGCTGCTGGTGAGCATTAGGGTGCGCGCTATATTGGCGGGCCTGCGACCAATGAGACCATTCGCCGGGGTCCTGATCTCGACGTCCTGACTAACTACGAGCGTACCGTCTGGCGCGACTGGAGCGCTCCAGAGCCTTCCGGTCGCAAAGCGCACCGACGCGATTCCCAATGTAACAACGGCGCCGGTCGAGTAGGACTGCCACGGGCCGTCACGCCAACGGTCTGGTATGTCCAGTTGTAGCTCCGCAGTCTGGCCAACATCCAGCGCTATGGGTACGTCAGTGAGATCAATACGTTCGATAGAACTCGGAGTCGAGATGAGAACAACCGGAGTAACTATCGATACGGGTTGCTCCGACTGATTCTGAACTTCGATTCGGGGGCGCCACAAGTCGGCGCGAGCCAGTATCCATGAACGGATTGCCACTGGCGACTCCCGCTGGAGCGGCACGAACTGAAACGCGATTGTCGAATTGTCTTGCGATGCGACCTGCCACTGTCGCATAACGACCGTGGCGGCAAGCGTGACAACAACAATCGCAATGGGCCAGAAGACTTTCGTCATTGTCGGCTCCCTTTTGGCTAGCTCTCGCGTAGAACGGCGCTGGGCGCCACAGCGCCTATCCTGCGCAGTTGGCCGATAAGGCCGATGAGCGTACACACCGCTACCGTAGCGAGGACCATCGCGATAGTGCCGGGATGCACGATGCTGGCGTCGACAAGCACGGGATTCAGGACGCTCGCGAACAATGTACCAACGGCCCATCCGAGTGCGACGCCGATAGCGACGCTACTGAGTAGCCGCCACGACAGGAGCCACTGTAACCTCCAATAGCCTGATCCCAGTGCAAGGCGAAGAGCCATCTCTTTCTGCGCATGGCCGACGGCTTGCGTCAGAGCGGCATTGAGTCCGAGGCAGACGAGGACAAGCGCCATAGCCGTCACCACCGAGACGAAGGCTGCTAGCAGGGATTGCGTCCGCGCTTCGCGTGCAATCCAGTCCTCGAGCGAGCTGAAGCCGAAAACGGCGAGGTCAGGCTCTAGGTCTGAAACCACCCGCTTGAGCTCTGCCTCGGCAGCGCGAGGGCTCGCCCGGGTTCTGAAGTGGACGGCGACGTTCGTCCCTGGCAATGGGAATGTCTGCGTGAGCGGGAGGTAGAAGTACGCTCGGGACGCTTGTCTCAATCTCTGATACTTGACGTCCTTCACGATACCGACAACCATCCGAAAATCTGACTCGCCGACGAGTCGTACCATGGCTCCGAGCGCCTTCTCGGGCCCTCCCCAGAGCCCGGCCAGTGTCTCGTTGACCACCATGACGCGGCCAGATTCACCGTCGTCGCGCCTGTCGAAAACGCGCCCCTCCGTTGGCGTGAGCCCGAAGAAGTCGAAATAGTTCTCAGACACCACGTTGTAGCCCACCAGTCCCATGTCGCCGCTCGGACCATCAAGGATCCGATGCGACCAGCCAGCACCCTGCAGGACCGCCTGACGCGCCAGGGCGAATGCAGTGATCTCCGGCACCGTCTCAAGGCGCTTAGAGAGGTTATCGATGAATTGGATCGCCCTCCGTCCTTCGTACCCCATCTGCTTGGGCTCGACCATGGCGAACGAAACGCCGACGCCGTCGAATCCAGTTGGTGTGCCCAAAATCGCGTTACGACTCTGCAAGAGCAATCCGAGGTTTAACAGCAGCGCGACCGCCATCGCCGTCTGAAAAGCAACAACAAAGCGGCTTGGCCGCGCGAGGCCGCCAATGACGCCGGCGCTCAGCTGTTGAAGCGTGTGCGCTGCGGCGGTCCGGCTCAGCCGAATCGCCGGAACTAGGGCTGCGACCATGCCGGCCGTGGGGCCGAGGGCGACGGCCGCGATGAGGACTGGCGCTCTGAGCAGTGTCACTCCGTCCAACATGTCGCTCATACCGTCTGGCAAGCCATAGTGAAGAATGAGAAGTAGCATCAGCTGACTAAGAGGGATAGCAATCGCGAGAGCCACTATGCCGAGAGCCGCTCCCCCAAGCAGGACGAGCCATGCGAGCCGCAGCCGCCCGCATCCTAGGGCCATGCGGATGGCGAACTCGCGTCGCCTACGTAGGTTGTGCGCGAAGGTCAGCCCGGCTACGTTGGCGATGGAGATCAGCATGACCAGAGCGACACATGAGTGAAGGATCAGCGAGATTACGTCCATCAACGACTGCACCTGGGGCGGAAATCGCGTCAGCCTAGTGAACTCAAGCCGGTGGTTACCCTGCAGCGCGGTCGATAGCTGTTCCTGCGCCTGCTGTATCGTGACGCTGGGCCGGACCCTGGCAACGACGTCTAACCATCGAATGTCGCGGTCGCTCATCACCGCCTCGGCGCTCGCGCTGTGCTCGATTGCGGCGAAGTGCACCAAGGGCACCCACACGTCGACTGTCCGCATGTCGATCCCCTTGAAGGAGCGCGGCACTATTCCAATGACGGTCGTCTGCGTCCCGTTCAGCGTCAGGGTTGTACCGATGGCGATCGATTCGGCCCCCATCCGATCTGCTAGCCGCTCGCTTACGACGCTCACCGGTGTCTCGCCAGGCCGCTCGCCCTCCCCGAATGGCCGCCCTCGAGCCAGCGCAGAGCCCAGCACTTGGAAATAGTTGTTACTGGTATACGCAAGCATCACTCGAGTCGCAGACGCGCCGCCTGCGCGCGCGCTACCTTCCGTCACGAACGAGGCCGCCGGTTGAACCAGCGACGTTCCTCGAACTAGAAGCTCCTCGTACTCGGGAAACGAAACCAGGCCGTGATCGGTTTCGCGTCCGGGGCCAGACGCCTTCGCGCTGAAGAGAGTTCGGGGATCCTGCACGTAGGCCGGCAGCGAGTACGCGAGTTCGTACGCCACGGCCGACACCGCCACACTTATCGAGATACCCAAGCTAAGCGTGGCGACGGCGCGCCAGTCGATCCGTAGGTCCCGAGGGAACCCAGTCATTGTTGCCCGCGGCTGGGCGCAGCCGGCGCGTCAGCTGACCTAGCGACGGAGTTGCCGAGCGGGATGGATTTCGCTCCGGAAGCTAGCTCGCGCATCTCCACGAGACCGGAGGCACGAACTAGCACCTGCTCGCTATCCACACGTGTTCCAGTTTCGTCGTTGATCAACCTCCGATCGACCAGAAGAACCTGCGGTGTCGCCGCGATCCCGCGTAGCCCCTCATAGACGTACTTGAGTAGGCCGATGTTGGCCCAGTTTCGCCCTGTCATCACCTCATCGAAGTCACCAAACTTCGCCAGATGATTCAGTCCGGCGCTAACAACGTGGTCCTTGGCAATGCCGACTCTCACGAAGCGTCGGCCGACCTCGGCGGCCGATGTACTGGCACGCGCGCGGATCGCATCTACCACGTCAACGATCTCGTCCGTGTTCGAAAAGTCACACGTCGAGGATCCGATGTAAATCAGCAGCCGCTCGTCCGCGGTTTCGGCGCCGACGTCGGCGGCAACAACAGACGACGTCTGATTGGCGCGCGAGAATCCGATCGCAGCAGAGACGGCAAAGATCAGCGGTAGCCACAGCACTCGAAGAAGACGACGCATTATCATTTCTCCAGGAGGTGTATCGAGATGGCGCCCGATTCCTGATCGAATGCGATGAGCCTCGGCCAAGCACCGCCAACGATCCACGGCAACTCGGTGCCGACATACTCACCGTGTCCCGTGCGCGTGGAAAGCACGATGCTGTGCACTTGGGTCGGTGCAGCAGGCTCTCTCTGAATGCGCAGGAACTGGAATAGCATCCGAGCGTCGTCAAGTGGCGTGAATCGCCAAGGCAGGTCGAAATTGGCTCCTGCGTTCCTGACCCTGAGCTGCCCGGTTTCCGTCTTCACCAAAGAAACCGCCGTTGGCGTCAGCCCCTTTACCTCGGTCACCCACTGCAAAGTCCCATCTGGCGTGTAACCATAGACAAAGGGCAAGGCCATCGATGTCGTCGCGATGAGCGAGTCAGTGTCCCGGCAGCCGACCAGACCCTCTGCGAGCCTTCGTCGGACGAGCCAGAAAGAGTGTTCGAACGCTTCGCCATACTGCTGGAGTTCCTGACCGTCCTCGAGACGGTACCGCTGTACGGGCTTCTCTGCTCCTCTGAGGACGACCGAGTCGCCGAGAAGACACGCGTCGGTTGCGTCGATAACGCTAGCGGTGCGGACTGGGACGAGCTGCTCGCCGTCGAAGGAGAACACTTTCAGCTTCGACGTTCGGTCCACCACGGCCCATTGGCTATCGCTCAAGCGTAGGATGGCGGTCGGCGTCCGCACCGCGAAGTCGGGTGAGATCTGCTGAGGCAGGACGGAGCGAACCTCACCGTCGGCTGTGATTTGAAAGACTTCCGGCGCGGCTGGCTCGACGAAGAAGATCGACTCATCAGGGCCAAACGCAGCGTCTTGCGGCTGCCCGCTGCCGGAAGAGGCGGAACCGAGGTTGTAGCTCGCGATCTGGCGCAACTGACCGATCGCCGCCGTGTGCGATATCTTCTGTCCCGAACTGACGTCAACCGAGGACGTTACGGCAGCCTTCGGTCGGTAGTCTGGCCCGTTCAGACGAGTTACCTGGTCGCCTGACGCCCGGTTGCATCCGATCAGGGCGAAGGCAGCAATCACCCATAGGTACCTGTTTCTAGATGTCACAATCCCTCCCAGGACCAAATCAGCTCGTTCACGTCGAAAACTCCGCTTGCGGCCAGGCGTCTGTCAAATGAGCCATCGCGTGCGTGGCAGGAAGGCGCGCAGGTGCCGACCTCCACAGACCATCACTTCCACATCGACAGCGTCTGTCTGACGTTCACGTGAATTCAGCGACGTATCGCCAAATCCATCGTTTGAAACGTCGTCGAGGACGTAGCTGAACGGCCTCGCGGACCTTTCAAACCTGGGGCGTCGGCACTCGGTCGTGTCGTCACTCTGTCTCCGCTTTCGCAAGACACGTGCCCGTTGCCTTTGCTGCCTCGTGGGGCGGGGATGTGGACGTGCCCGTCAGGCGTCCCACCCGTGCGACTGCGCGTCGCGTGCCGGCGAATCACCGAGGGATCGATCCCGGCCCTGTGGCCTCAACGAAGAGGACGTTCTCTTGGTACCAGGCGAACCGCGCCGTCACGAGTGTCGCCGACGGGCGACACGGTTCAGCTTCTGGTTGAACTCGAGATGAAGGCTCTCGGGACGAGTCGGTATCGCGGAGGCACGCTAGTTTGCGTTGACGTTCGAGCAGCGAGGTTCTGAGGCATTGGAGGTCGTCGGCGACGAGTGCGGCCACGAGGTCGAGTGGCGCCTGGCCTTCCATCCGCGCCTGCCGGAGCTTGGCTTGGAGCCGGGTCACCCCATGCCGGAGTGAGGCGAAATTGCCGCACCCGCACGAGCGAATTCGACGAGTAGTAAGGTGACGACGCCTGACGGTCCACTTGTCCTCGCGGCCGTCAACATCTCGGCTCCCCCGCGAAGGGCTGGTCTTCAGGTGTTCGTCAATTGTCGCCGTTGGGCCACCGAGGCCGAACTCCATCCGCCGAATGGGTACTGCCGACGGACGTGCGTGTGGAGCCCCTTTTTCAGGCTCGCCGACAGATGAGGGCTACAGATCCTGGGGGCGAGTCGGTCCAAGCGACGGAGGGTATCCACTCCCTGCGACTCGCTTTCGTCTCCGCCAGAGCGTGGTTCGGCTGATGCCGAGGGCGCGCGCCGCGAGAGTCTGGTTACCATCGTAGTGTACCAGGGCGTCCCTTACGCCATTCACAACCGCATCGCGTTGCGGCCGTTCGGCCTCTTCTCGGACCCGACTGTCAAGGCTCGGAAGATCCTGCGCGTCAATCATGGGTCCCGAGACACCAACGAACGCCTGCTCCATCACGTTCTGCAACTCGCGAATGTTTCCCGGCCATTGATGATTCCCCAGCGCCGCGAGGGCCGCAGCTGACAACCCGGCCTCGGGGCGACGAAGACGGGCCGCCACTTGGCGCAGGCTGAGACGCGCGAGTTCAGGAATGTCGTCGGGACGGTCCCGGAGAGGCGGCACATTGATGGACAGGACGCTCAGACGGTAAAACAGGTCGGAGCGAAATCGACCCGACCGCATATCTTCACGAAGATCCCGATTTGTCGCAGCGATAACCCGGACGTCCACGTGGCGTATAGAGGATTCGCCGATACGTCGGACTTCCCGATTGTCTAGGAAGCGGAGCAGACGCACTTGAAGTGTCGGCGGGATCTCACCAATCTCATCAAGAAAGAGGACACCTCCAGCCGCCGCTTCAATGACCCCCTTCGAGTCCTCCACTGCTCCCGTGAATGCGCCGCGTCGATGCCCGAAGAGCTCGCTGTCGATGAGCGACTCCGTCAGTGTCCCGCAGTTGATCGGTAGGAACAGGGCGCGTGCTCGAGAGCTCGCCCGATGAATTCTCCGAGCGGCGCTTTCCTTGCCGGTGCCGGTTTCGCCTGTGATCAGGACGGGACTGTCGACCGCTGCCACCGCATCCAGCCTCGCGCCGAGTCGCCGGGTGACCGGATCCACCGCAACGAAGCAGTCGTACGACGACACGCGGGACATTGACTTACTGTGTTCGGCGGTAGTCCGGCCGCGGCCCTCTTCGCCGGCAACACGAACCGCGTCCAAGGTCCTCATCAGATGCGCGACGTCGATCGGTGTCGTTAGATAGTCATGCGCTCCGGCCTTGACGACGCGCACAACCTCGGCGGCGTCGGGTTGAGCGCCGACCACGATGAACGGTGCGCCGAATCGCTTGAGCCGTCCTAGAACATGCTCGGAGAGAGCAGCCTGCGCGTTGACGAGTACCACGTCCGCCCGCCGAGTGGTCAGGGCAATCGCCCACGAAGTGACATCAACCGGTGTAGCGATGTGTCCCGCCTCGCGAACTGCAGTGATCAAGTTCGAGAGGCCGGCTATGGGAGAACCAACGATTAATACGTGTGCCATATATCCCCGCGTCTTGAACTGGACCGACGGTTCTGCCTCAGACTTCTAGTCGCCGAGGGAGGCGAGCGACCCGCCCGAGAGAGTGTCCGCTTGACCTGGGCCCACGTATCCGAACCACTGGGCCACTGCCCAGACATCAGGGTCCTGCAACGCTTCCCGATCAACGGCCGCTAGGCGTGGCGTCTGCTCCAGCCATCCTCGTCTCACCGTCTTCAGAACATCAGGCGACAAGTCGCACGTCGATACATCGACGAACTGCGCCAGTTCCTCGATGAAGGTTGCGGACCGTTCTTGGATATCCTCGTACCTGACAAGCATTACGCCAGGCTCTCGGTCACGCGCGAACGACGAAGCAACAGAACGCCAGTGGCGAAGGAAGGCCGTCGGTCCTCCGACCTCGACAAGAAGCCCCTGCGTCTTGCCCTCGACCTCGGTGGCCCGAGCCGATGCCAGACAGCTCGCCGGGTTGCGCACGACGAGAATGCAACGACACAGCGGGAACACAGCGCGCAAGAACGCCACCGTCGACCATCCATGCCGCACCTCCTTAAACCCCCAACAGTGCTTCCCCGTCGTCCTAGCGGGAACACCTAGGTAGCGATCGAGGAACGTCGCTATCGCATCAAGGCACTCCGATGGCTCCGGATTCAGCATCGCTATCCAAGCGCCGGCGTGTCGCACGCCAAACTCATGTTCCGCCTGTCGGGAGAGGAACCGCATGCCATCTAGAGTGTGCTTGATCTTCTGCAGGTGGTCGCAGATTCCGCGGTTCTCACCCCAAATGTGCACGTCAGGATGTGAGCACAAGAGTCTCTGGATCAGCGTACTGCCGCAGCGCCAACCCGTGCCGAATATGAAGATCGGTCGCATCGATCGCGGCTCCACGTGTCGCATTGTGACATTTGCTCCTATATGTATCTACCATGTTCAAAACAAGCCAGAGCCCGACGATTCCGCTTGCCATTCGCGGTTGTGGGGAGAGCGCGGACGAGTCGGTAGTCGGTCGGCCGCATGAACTCCGGGAGTCCGCGCCTAGCGATCGCGGCTAGGGCCAGGAGGATCACGGTCGTTTCCGACGTCGAACGATCAGACGGCGTCAGCTCCACGTAAGCCACCAGCTCCGTCAAGTTCTGTGCGGCATCCTCCGCAACGACCGTCACCGACACGACGTCTGGATGTGCCTCTAGAGGCTGTTCAACCTCTCGAGGCTCGATCCTGAAGCCACGGATCTTCAGTTGATCATCCTTCCGACCGCGATAGACGAGTGTTCCGTCGTGACGTCTCACAGCGAGATCACCCGAGTCGTAGAATCGTGAGCACCCAGGACGACCGCCACGCCTCGTTACAAAGCGAGCGGCCGTCAGCTCGGGATCGCCCAGATAGCCGCGGGCGACGCCGGGACCACCGACGTGCATGCAACCCGTGACGCCAGGCGGGACGGGACAACCGTCATCATCCAACAGCAACACGTCTAGGTCGGCTATGGGTACCCCGATGATGCTGTCGGTCGAGGTCAATTCGGCCTCACGAACACGGTGGTAAGTCACATGTACTGTCGTTTCTGTGATCCCGTACATGTTGAAGAGTTCCGGCGACTGGTCGCCGAACGTGTCGATCCACGGTTTGAGCGAGCCGTTTGTGAGCGCTTCGCCGCCGAAGATGATGAGCCGTAGGCCGGATGTGATTCGTCCGCGGTCAACGCATGCTCGGCTGAACTGCCGAAAGGCGGTCGGAGTGATATTCACAACGGTCACCCTTCGCTGTTCAACGAGCTT
This sequence comes from Acidobacteria bacterium SCN 69-37, assembly GCA_001724025.1. GTDB lineage: Bacteria > Acidobacteriota > Vicinamibacteria > Vicinamibacterales > SCN-69-37 > SCN-69-37. Next base: position 10,583 of record MEDJ01000001.1, read on the forward strand.
GACCAGTTCCAAAGGTGACCGGCCGACAGTCGGAGGCACGATCACCAACCGCGCGCCGAACAACAGGGCGCCCCAGATTTCCCAGACGGAGAAGTCAAACCCCGGAGAGTGGAGCATCGTCCAGACATCGTCGTGGCCGAAGCGATAGAGCGGCGCTGTCTGCTCGAACAACCGAAGCACGCTCCGCTGCTCGACCATTACGCCCTTTGGCGACCCGGTCGAGCCCGATGTGTAGATGACGTAGGCCAGATCCGTCCCCGTTTGAACCGAGCACGGATTCGCCTGGCTCGAGACAGCTGCGAGTTCGTCCCTTGAGAACGAAACGACTTGAACTTGCGATCGATCAAGCGACGGGACGGCCGTACATGTCGCCAGAAGGGACGTCACCCCGCTGTGTCTGATGACAAATCTGACGCGGTCCATCGGGTAGGCCGGATCGATCGGGACATAGGCGCGCCCAGCCTTGAGAATGGCCAGCATTCCAATAATCAGCTCGATCCCACGTTCGGCGTAGAGCCCAACGAGTTCCTGCGACGGCGGCAGTATCGTCTCAATGCGGCGTGCCAATATGCCTGACGACCGGCTGAGTTCTCCATAGGTGATGTCCTGATCGCCATAGTGCACGGCGATGGCCTCTGGCCTGCGTGCGGCGCAGCGTTCGAACGCCTCTGCAAGCGATCTCGCAGCGATCATGAGCGCACGACCACTTCGATGATGTCTGCCGCCCGAGTGAGGCCATTCGCCGCCGCAATGTGCGCACGGACGCGGCCGGCTGCCTCCCGATAGCGGCGGTCTGAGAGAAGGGCGTCGACCGCCGCCGTCAGTCGATCGACTGTCAGCCGACGCAACGGCACGACGCGCCCAACCCTCGCTCGGCGAATTCTGGCCGCCACGCCTGGCTGGTCGTCAGTAATCGGCACTGCAACAAGGGGTACACCATGGGTTAATGCTTCCAAGGTAGTATTCAGGCCTGCGTGAGTAATGCAGATAGAGGCTGCCGAGAGAAGCTCGAGTTGAGGAGCGTACTGAACGACGATCGGCGAACCGGGTAGCGTGGGGAGTTCGTTTGGCTCGAAGAACCCGCCGAGCGAGAGAATCAGCTGAACCGGCAGGACGGAGCATGCTGCGGCTATCGTATGAAATACTTCGACGGCCCGATTACGAACGGTTCCGAGTGTCGCATACACGATCGGCCGTCCGTCCAGTGCTTCCCACGGGAACCACACGTGGTGTCGTCCACGACCATCGAGAAACGGGCCGGTGTAGTACAGATGTGGAGGCCGAGGGCGTGGTAGCTCAAGGCACTCTGGGAGTTGGGCGACGATCGCTCGGGACGAAAAGAAGTCGTTGAGCGAATTGTGAGGCGGCAGGTTCCATGCCGCCCTCTGCCGATTGACCAGCTGAATCACGCCACCAACCGCGCGAACGAGCGCGCGATTTGCACCCCGGTTTCTGCGCCGCGCGTGGCGGCCATCGCCACTGCCCCACCCAACCGTATGTGGCGGCGTCGAGTCGTCGAGGAACACCGGCGGAAAGAAGCTTACGTTCACAAAAGGTAGCCCCAGCCTGTCGGCCACACTCCCGGCAGCCAGGTCACACTGGTCGACGACGAACGCGTCCACACCAGCGGCCTTTGCCGCAGTCGTCCCTTCATCGAGCACGCATTTCGCCTGATGCAGCATTAGGCCGGGCGTCGCGAACTCCCCCGCGTGAGGTCGCCAGGGCGCCGCGGTTCCGATAGGAGCCCAGCGGACGCCCGCCGCTTTCAGCATGCCCCTCGCTCGCAGGTCTTGAAAGCAGGTGACCTCGTGACCACGGGCCATCAGTTCTCGCCCGAGCGCTCCCATGGGATAGAGGTGTCCGCTACCTTGAATACACCACAGTCCGACGTGCATGACGCGCACCTGGGCCCCAGAGATCTACCGTGTCGTGCGCACTTCGCCGGTCGCACGCTCGTCGATGAGCTTAGCCAGCACGGCCACGGTGCCGTCGTCCATGAAGAACAGATCCAGCGGAACATCGACGTTGAATGCCGCTTTGATCATGTTCACGCAGCGCGTTGCAGTCAGCGAGTTGCCGCCGATATCGATGAAGACGTCGTCCACGTTGACCGGTTCCTGCAGCCAGAGAATCTTCTTCCACATCTCAGCCACCGCCCGTTCAGTGGCAGTCGGCGTCAAGCCATGAGTCGCTTTGCCGGTGAGAGCTGCGTTTGTCATGTCGTCCCTCCACGAATCGTCGATATTAAACACTATATTTTAGTGATATCGCTGTTATACAAGCTGAACAGCACAAGGCTACGGCGGGCGTCGCCCGCGGTCAAGGGTTTGCGCAGCAACAACTGATGTACGTTGCGGCCGTGCCCTCGCGAGTCTCGTTCTCTCGAGGTCTTCCCAAGAGGTTGCGGCGCAACTCCGCGCTCGGTTGCCGAAGGTCGATCGCCCGGAACAGACCACACGACAACGTTAGGAAATCGTGACCATGGCGCGGCGCCCCCCTTACTGGTTCTTGGACCATTTCCGCCCCTTTTCAGTAGAACTCATCTCATAAATCCCGAGTGTGCGAGTGAAACGTTGCGACGATCGCCGGCGTACGCGGCGACATGGACTTGACCGACGCCCAGTGGGCGGTGCTGGCGCCCCTCTTGCCGAAGCCGCGTGTGCGACGCGACCGGCGCGGCCGACCGTGGCGCGATCCGCGCGACGTGCTGAACGGCATCCTGTGGATTCTTCGCACCGGTGCCCCGTGGCACGACCTGCCCGATCGGTATCCCTCGTATCAGACGTGTCATCGTCGGTTTCAAGCGTGGCGCCGCAGCGGCGTCTACGATCGGATCCTCGAAGCCCTCGCGGCCGATCTCCGCGACCGCGGCAAGCTCGATCTCTCCGAAGGGTTCATCGACGCCAGCTTCAGCTCGGCGAAAAAAGGGGGGATCGCGTGGGCCCCACCAAGCGGGGCAAAGGCTGCAAAATCATGGCAATTTGCGACGGCCATGGTCTTCCTCTCGCCGTCCACCTGGCCAGCGCTTCGCCGGGTGAAGTCACGCTCGTAACCGAGACCCTGGAAGCTCGCTTTCTGGACCGCTTCACGTGGTTCGGGACGGGATTGGTCTTGACGCGCGAGGCCAACGACGGACGGGGGCCGGCCGACTACAAAGTCTCGTCTGGCGCCAGGGACCATTCTTTGGTCGAGATGAAGCTGGGTAGCAATCCCTCGCTCGAGCGGAACCTCAAGAACCAGACTGGCATCTACGAGCGCGCAAGCGACGCGACACAGTCGGTCAAGATCATCATCTGCTTTTCTGTAAGGGACCAGCGCCGGGTAACGGAGATCTTGAAGCGGCTCAAGCTGGAAGGTGACTCGAGTATCGTCGTGGTGGACGCCCGCATCGACAACAAGCCCAGCGGATCGAAGGCTTAGCGAAGCCCGGCCACCGCCCACGCGCCGAGCAGACGATCGCGATTGAAGCGAGCAGTGGGAACGTCTTCGAAGAGCTGGGATTGCCGCAGGCCGGCGAGCGCCTGGCGAAGGCCGAACTCGCGCGGGAAGCTGGCACGCTTCGGCCAGGAGCGTCTCGAACGGTTCCTGAACGCGTTGGACATGGATGTACAGATTCGCGTGCGGCCGCGGGCGGCCGGGAAGAAGCAGGCGGACGTCACCGTGGAGTCCGTCGCGGGCTAACATCAGTTCCCACGTCGGTCGTGGCCCGTGATGGTCGGCGATGGCGGTCTTATGCTGCTCTTATGCGATCTACGAATCGGTTGTTTTCAGGCGTAATTCGCGCGAAACGGTGTCGGTTCGGGACCGAGGGGTCGGAGGTTCGAATCCTCTCGCCCCGACCAAAGATGTGGCCCCCCATTGACCGTCACGGTCGGTGGAGGGCCGTTTTGTTTTCCGGCGGCGTTTGAGCCGCGGTGACGACTTGAGTGCCGCCCGGGCACCTGCACCAGAGGTTGTCGATGATGCTGCCGTGGGGCGCGTTACCATTGCCGGGCACCCGTCGGACGACCTGGCGCCGGGGGACGTTCAACAGCATCCTGAGACAGGCTGGATTGAAGAGGTAGAGGACAACATGACCGTGCCGGTCTCCACGCCATTCGCCGAAGACGCGGTCGTGCCCGCGTAGGTGCCGGGGGCTACGTTGCGAATCGACGAGTCGAGCTCTCGAAGCCCCAGCGACCGTATCGCGACTCGCGCCGATGCCGCGCGGCCCCTTCGCATTGCGCTCATTTCGCCGAAAGGGCCGCTGTACCGTCACCGCGGCGGGATCTGGAAGAAGTCCCTCCGCTACCAGCCGCTCACGCTGACCACCCTCGCCGCGCTCATTCCGAATGAATTGCCGCACGAAGTCGTCCTCTATGACGAAGGCATCGAGGATGTGCCTGTCGACCTGCAGGCGGATCTGGTTGGCATCACGGTCATCACCGGAACGGCGCCGCGCGCCTATGAACTCTCGGACGGTTACCGCCGGCGAGGCATGGTCGTCGTGATGGGTGGCCCCCATGTGACGCTCGTGCCAGACGACGCGCAGCCTCACGCCGACGCGATCGTCGTGGGCTACGCCGACGCGGCCAGCGGATCGTGACGCCACGTCATCAGGTTAAGGACGTCAAGGCGGTGCGGTCGTCGGTGATCTTCGCCGATCCGGTCAGCCTGAACGTCGTTGCTCGAACGGGCGTGGAGCTGACCGACGGAACACCCGCGTATCTGTCGACCAGACTGCGAATCGCAGGCAGTGGACGAATCACTGATGTCGAGATCAGCGCGGATCGATCGCCCCAGGTCGTGTCTGAGTACGTCTGGAACCTCGGAGCCGACCTCGCATCCGTCCTGCCGGCCGACCAGCGGATAACCCGTCTCGAGCTCGAAGCACTGGGACGTCGCTACTTTCAGAGTCTGTCGACACACGTGGCGGTGCAGGCGGACTTCGATCCGCGATGCGACCGGTTTCACAGCGGGCAGCAAATCACCAATGCCGGCAACAACACGGTGGAGGCCGGTGCCACGCGTACCTGCGCCAGCTCTCTCGAAGGCACTCCACCCTGGGGGCCCGCCACCGAACACCGGTTTCCCGTCATCGATCCTGAACGGGGCATCGTGTTCGGTGTAGCACTCCTGCACTATCTGTCCGGGACCACACCGCGTCAGATGTACGTGTCTGAAGTCTTCAAAGTCGTGGGTGGGCGGATCGTCCACATCGACAACATTGGCCTGATGATGGAGGGCGTCGAGACGATGGGCTTCGTGCGCTGAGGTGCAACGCTCCGCTCGCGGGCGGCGTCCAGTTGCATGCGTCCCTGACCCATGACACCACCGTCCCTGATACAGCGACTCTGGCGGGGCACGTCAGCGTCGTTTCGCCGGGCAAGGGGCATCGACGGCCCTGTTGGTGAGTTCATCAACGCGGTCTTTCGGGGGAACCCGCCGACGTGGACCCCGGAAATCCTTTCGATGCTCGATGCCTATCGGGCGGAGCTATCCGAAGAGATCTCAGGCAGTGTGCGCGCGATCCGTCGTTGGAGCCTCGCCATTATCCTGGGCGTGGCGTTCCTGGCTATTGCCGGCAACGTCTTGCCGGCCTGGATAGCCAATGTCGCAAGAGGAGGACTTCTGGGCGCGGCCTTCGGGTTGCTCGGCACGTCGAACGGAGTCTTCCAAACCTGGTCTCGTCGCCGGCAGGTGGACGTATGCCTCGAGAACGCGCGCTGGGTCCTGAATCGCGCAACGCCGGCGGGACCGGGGCGTAACGTCGCGCCGGTCGGCATCCGCAGCAGCGCAACAGGCGCTGTCGCCGAGGAGGAGCAATGAGTCGATACGCCGACGGCGATGACCACGCTGGATGAGCGGCTTGCGCTGTCATTGCATGAAGAGCGGTTTCGCGCAGTTCTGGCGTCCGTGTTCGGCGTTGCAGCGCTCGTGCTGGCGGCGGTTGGTCTCTACAGCCTGACGGCCCGCCAGGTCTTTGAGCGTCGGCAGGAAATCGGAATACGCGCCGCTCTAGGGGCGCGGCCGCGACACGTGCGCGCGCTCATGTTGCGCGATGGGCTCATCGCCCTGGGTATGGGGCTGGCGATCGGTATGCCGGCCGCCTATGCGGCCGCCCACTCGGCGCGCGCGCTCCTTTTCGGCGTGGCGCCGACCGATCCTCACTTGATCCTCACCGCGGTCGGAGTCCTGGCCCTGACCGCGCTGCTTGCGTCACTCATCCCGGCGAATCGGGCGAGCCGTATCGATCCGAGTGTCGCGCTCCGGGAGTAGTGCACACAGAGCTCGTGCAGGTCTTCAGGCCTTCTCGGAGAATCTCGCATCCAGGCGGAATCCTTCGCTGTCGGACACCGAGCGCGGGCTCACCGTGCCCTGCATGCGCGCTTGGTCGTCCCGGCTCGGATCTTGCCTCTATTGCGAAATAGAGGTGCCTATGGACCGCGCGGAGTTTTCATGGACGGGCCCGATCGTTGTCGGCGTGTCGCTGGCGTTGGTTGCCACGGCGGCTGCGGCGCAGCAGTCGGCGACTCGGGGACGGGAGATCTACGAGACTATTTGCATCAGTTGCCACGGTCCCGACGGGAAGGGTGGCGTCAACCTCGAACTGGAGAAGGTGCAGGCGCCGCCGGATTTCACCGACTGCGCCTTCGCCAACCGCGAACCGGATCGGGGCTTCCTTGCGGTGGCGCACGACGGCGGGCCCGCGCGGGGCTTCTCGCCCCTGATGCCGCCATGGGGTGGCGCGTTTTCCGAGGCGGATCTGCAGCTGGCGGTGACCCACATTCGCAGCTTCTGCACGGACCAGAACTGGGCACGTGGTGAGTTGAACCTGCCTCTCGCTCTCGTGACCGGTAAGGCCTTTCCTGAAGACGAGGCGGTCATGCGGGTGACATCCCAGTCCGGCAATGTCACCACGAAGTTCGTCTACGAGCGGCGGTTCGGGGCCTTGAACCAGTGGGAGGTCGCGGTGCCGATCTCGTCGGTCGACCAGGCCGCCGGCAGGTCGACAGGCGTCGGAGACATCGCGCTCGGCTACAAGCGTGTGCTGTCGCACAGTCTCGATCGTGGCAACATCTTCAGCGCATCGGCGGAAGTGAAGCTGCCGAGCGGGCGCGAGAGCAAGGGCCTCGGTGACGGCTTTGCCGTGTTCGAGCCGTTCGTGACCTTCGGGCAGATCCTGCCCCGTGACGGTTTCATCCAGACGCAGGTCGGGTTCGGCTTTCCGCTGAAGGACGGCCACGACGCCGAAGCGTTCTGGCGGGCGGCCGTGGGCAAGAGCTTCACGCAGGGACGGTTCGGGCGCTATTGGTCCCCGATGGTGGAGATATTGGGGGCGCGCACGCTCGGCAGCGGGAGCGGCGTCGACTGGGACGTCGTGCCGGGCATGCAGGTGACGCTCAATGCGCGACAGCACGTCCGGCTCGCCGGCGGCGTCAGGCTGCCGGTGACCGACGCCGACGTCAGGCGGAAGAGCGTACTCGTCTACCTGCTCTGGGACTGGTACGAAGGCGGGTTCTTCCAGGGGTGGTGATGCGTCCGCATCGTCATCCGGAGGCACACCTCGTTTCGCGGATCGGATGGTTGCGCGCCGCGGTGCTCGGCGCCAATGACGGCATCGTGTCGACAGCCAGTCTGATTGTCGGCGTGGCTGCGGCCGCCGCGTCCACGTCGGACGTGCTGGTGGCGGGCGTGGCGGGCCTTGTCGCGGGCGCGATGTCGATGGCGGCTGGCGAGTACGTCTCGGTCAGCTCGCAGGCCGACACGGAGCGGGCGGACCTCGCACGCGAGCGCGCGGAACTCGCGACGCAGCCCGACCTTGAACGGGAGGAACTCGCGCGTATCTACATGGATCGAGGTGTGTCGGTCGATCTGGCGCGACAGGTGGCTGACGAGCTCATGGCGCACGACGCGCTTGGGGCACATGCGCGCGACGAGTTGGGCATCTCGGAGGTGACGACGGCGCGTCCGATTCAGGCCGCACTGACTTCGGCCGCTACCTTCGCAACCGGGGCGGCGTTGCCCCTGGCGATGGTCGTGGCGGTGCCGCGATCGGCACTCGTCCTTGCGGTCTCGATGGCCTCTCTCGTGTGCCTTGCCGCGCTCGGGGCGGTCGGGGCCCGGGCAGGCGGAGCCAACGTCACGAAAGCAACGCTGCGGGTGACATTGTGGGGTGCGGTAGCGATGGCCGTCACGGCCGGCATTGGTGCGGTCTTCGGGGTTGTGGCCTGAGCACGACAGGGCGTGGCAGGCCGACGGTCGACGCGATGCGGATTTGTTCGCAGTCCGGCGGGGGAATTGCCCGCCGCCGCAACGACGGGTGCCTGCATCGCCGATAATCTGCCTGAAACCCGACGGCGGGTGACGGGCACGACCCTTGCTCATGTGGCGGCATGAGGTGCCCATGCTGCTCTTCAGCGATCGCAGTCTCCTCACGATGATGCACGGCCTGGTGCTGAGCGGAGGCGCCATGATGGCCATGGCCGCCGCCGTGTTCGCGCTGTACGCAATGGCATGGCCCGAGGGGACGCCGGTGCCGGCGCGGCAGGGGCGGTTGTTCGCCGGGCTTTCGGTCACAATTGCCGTGCTCCTCTGGTTGTCCGTACTGGGTGGCACCTACTTCGTATTTCCTCTCTACCGCGCCACGCCACCCGAGGGCGTGGCGTCGTTGGCTGCCTATCCACGCTCGTTGCTCTTGTCGAACCCGAACACGAGCTGGCTGCATGCCTTCGCCATGGAGGTCAAGGAACACGTGCCCTGGGTGGCGGCCATGCTGGCGACGGCCATGGCCTTCGTGTCCACCCGCTATCGCACCACTCTGTTGGCGAATCGCTCGCTTCGCGGCATGGCGACCACGCTGACGCTCATCGCGTTCGCATTGGTGTCGGTCGTGGCGCTGCTCGGCGTCTTCGTCAACAAGATCGCCCCGCTCGAGTAGGAGGCTGATGTGGCTGTCGAAAAGCACGCAATGGCATCGGGCGCGGCGGCCAATGGCGCAGCCATGGCTGCCGTGCTGGGCGCGGGGATCGGGTCGTTTGCGATGGGAGCGTTCGTGCTGGCGAGTGAGGCGGGCATCTACGCGGCTCCGTCCCTGTACGGGCCGGCTGGTGGCCTCTCCGGTCGGTCGACGTTTGCGGTGCTGGTCTGGCTGGTCGCGTGGGCTGTCCTGCACGCGCGGTGGCGCGGGCGCGAACTGGCGACCGGCCGCGTGTTCGGCGCGACCCTCGTCCTGATCGCGGCTGCGGCAGTGGCCCTGTTCCCGCCCGTGTGGGAACTCCTGGCGTGACACCACGCGCATTCCGCAGCGCCGGCTCGCAGGCAGATGATGCGGCAACCTTCGCTGGACGCGATCTTCCGCCCACGTAGCGTTGCCGTCATCGGCGCGACCGAGAGGGCGGGGAGCGTGGGCCGCACCGTGCTCCGTAATCTCGTCAGCCATCCATTCGGCGGGGTCGTCTTCCCCGTGCACCCGACACGCGAGACCGTGCTGGGGATTCCCGCCTATCGCGACATTCCCTCTGTACCGGGTCCGGTCGATCTGGCCGTGATCGTCACGCGTGCGCCGACCGTGCCGGACATCATCGAGCAGTGTGTCGAAGCCGGTGTGAAGGGTGCCATCATCATCTCGGCCGGCTTCAGGGAAACCGGCCACCGCGGAGCCGCACTCGAGCGCGCGATCCTCGAGCGCGCGCGCGGCGCCGGCATGCGCATCATCGGGCCCAACTGTCTCGGTGTGATGAGCCCGACGGGCGGGTTGAACGCAACGTTCGCCAAGGGCATGGCCCTGCCGGGCAGCGTCGGGTTCATCAGCCAGAGCGGGGCCCTGTGTACCGCGATTCTCGACTGGAGTTCTCGCGAACACGTGGGCTTCAGCGCGTTCGTCTCGGTCGGATCGATGCTCGATGTCGATTGGGGTGATCTGATCTACTACCTCGGCGACGATCCCCACACCCGCAGCATCGTGATGTACATGGAAAGCATCGGCAATGCCCGGTCGTTCCTGTCGGCCGCCCGTGAAGTGTCGCTCACCAAACCCATCATCGTGATCAAGACGGGACGCAGCGAGGCGGCCGCCCGGGCTGCTGCGTCGCACACCGGATCGCTCGCCGGCCGTGACGATGTGCTCGATGCCGCGTTCCGACGCTGCGGCGTGCTGCGGGTCGATCACCTCTCGCATCTGTTCGCGATGGCCGAGGTGCTGGCCAAACAACCTCGCCCGTCAGGCCCGCGCCTGACCATCCTCACGAATGCGGGCGGGCCGGGCGTGCTGGCCACCGACATGCTCGTTGCCAACGACGGAGAGTTGGCCGAACTGTCCGAAGGCAGCCTGTCCGCCCTGGATCGGGTGTTGCCCCGGCACTGGAGCCATGGCAATCCCATCGACATCATCGGCGACGCCGGTCCCGACCGTTACGCGGAAGCCACCCGCATCGCGCTGGACGACAGCAACACGGACGGGTTGCTCGTCATCCTCACGCCACAGGACATGACGAACCCCACACGAACGGCCGAACGGATCGTTGACGTCGTGGGGGAATCCCCGAAGCCGGTGCTGGCCTGCTGGATGGGAGGCGCGGATATCCAGGCTGGGACCGATGTGCTCAATCGCGCCAACATTCCCACGTTCGACTATCCGGATACGGCTGCAAGCGTCTTTAATTACATGTGGCGCTATGCCGACAACCTGCGTGGAATCGACGCGACGCCGTCGCGTCCCGTCGACGCCGGAGACGTCACGCGCCAGCGGACCGCCGCTACGGTCATCGACGCCTTGCGCCCTATGGGGCGCACGCTTCTGACGGAATTCGAGTCCAAACAGGTTCTCGCTGCCTATGGCATCCCGACGGTGGCCACCGTCCTCGCCCGCACGGTGGATGAAGCCGTCGCGCGGGCCGGCGCAATCGGCTACCCCGTTGCGATCAAGCTCAACTCCGAGACCGTCACGCACAAGTCGGACGTTCAGGGCGTGCACCTCGCCCTGGAGAGCGAGACGGCAGTCCGGCACGCGTGGAGCGTCATCGAAGCGGCCGTCGGCGAGCGCGTGGGACCTGGTCATTTCCAGGGTGTGACCGTGCAGCCCATGGAACAACTGGACGGTTATGAGCTGATCGTCGGCTGCAGCCAGGACGCGCAGTTCGGTCCAGTGCTGCTGTTCGGCACGGGCGGCACGCTCGTGGAGGTGTTCCGCGACCGTGCCCTGGGTCTGCCGCCACTCAACACCAGGCTGGCGAGGCGCATGATGGACCAGACTCGGATCATCGAGGCGCTGAAGGGCGTGCGTGGCCGCAGGCGTGTGGACCTCGACGCGCTGGAGCAGCTTCTGGTGCGCTTCAGCGATCTCGTCGTGGACGTGCCACGCATCAGGGACGTCGACATCAACCCGCTGCTGGCATCGCCCGACCGTCTGCTGGCGCTCGATGCCCGCATCATCCTGCACGACTGGTCTGTGGCCGACGCGGATCTGCCGCGTCCGTCGGTTACGTCCTGATCGTCAGCACAGGACAGGTCGCGTGGCGTACGACCTGGTTGGTCGTCGAACCGAGCAGGAGTGTGCTCGCGCGACGGCCATGTGCGCCCATCACGATCAGGTCGGCCTTCTCGCCGGCGGCGGCAAGGACAACCTGCTCGTGCGGTCTGCCGATTGCGGTCATTTCGCGGCAGTCGCACCACTCGCGGACGTCGGCAGGGGCGAGGGCGCGCAGCCGCACGAGGATTGCCGCGCGGTGCTCCTGGCGGATCTCCCGCGTCGCACGATCGTCGTGGACGAGCCGGTCCTCGTCCCAGTCGAACACATGCAGCAGGGTAAGCCGCTTGCCCGATTCCTCGGCGAGAAGCAACGCGTACTCGAGGGCCCTCAATGACGCGGGCGAGAAGTCGATGGCGCAGAGAATCGACTGGAACGGTGTGGATACGGTCGGCACGTCCGGCGCCGCGGGCGGGATCGTCAGTACCGGGCAGGTGACCGTGCGGAGGATCTTCTCAGTGACCGATCCCAGCAGGAATCGCTCGAATCCCCCCTGTCCGTGTGTGCCCATCACGATGAGATCCGCATGGAGCTCTCGCGCCTCCTGCCGGATGGCGCGAACGACGGGGCCATGGCCGATTTTCGTGTGTACGACGGCGTCCGCTGGCGCTTTCGCGTCGACGAACCGCTGCAGGTCATCGGCAAAGGCCTCGAGTTGCTTCGGGGACAGCACGGGCTGGGACGTCGCCGACACCGGCGGGACGTTGACCCAGATGACCTCGAAGGCCGTGACGGCCGCACGGTACCAGCCGGCGAGCATCAGGGCGTAGTCGAGTGCGCGAGCCGACGTTTCGGAGCGATCCACCGGACACAGAATCTGTCGAATCCCAACCATGATGTCGCGTCTCCTGTAGGGGGCTGGCATAAGCACCGAGCGTACGCGTGTGTTGCACGCACGAACCCTGCCGTCGTCGTGACGGTGCAACTGCGCGCCTTCGTCGGCGTCTGCTGCGCCATTTCCTGAGGGCGGAGCGAACTATTCCGCACTCGGCCCCGCGCGGATGTCCGGGGTGCCATCGAGGAGCGGGCGGCGCCATGTCGCGACGTTGGCAAGAGGGTTGCTCTCGACGGGCGGCGACTGACTCCACGAAAGGCGAGCCGAGCGATGACGACGTGGATCCGGTGGTTCGACGATGTGGGGATGGACGACGTGGCGAGCGTGGGCGGAAAGAACGCGTCGCTCGGCGAAATGCGGCGTGCCTTGACGCCCCTGGGTGTCCGCACCCCCGACGGGTTCGCCACGACGGCCGACGCCTATCGGGCCTTCCTCCGCGAAGCCGGGCTCGAGTCGACGATCGCCGACAGCCTCCGGCATCTCGACGTTGACAGGATCGATGCCCTTCAGGCAGCCGGGGCGCGCATCCGCGCTGCCATCATGGCTGCCGCCCTGCCGGAGCCGGTCGTGCACGCAGTATCGGACGCCTACCGACGACTGGAAGCCGAGTACGGCGCGAACTGTGATGTCGCCGCACGCAGCAGCGCAACGGCGGAGGACCTGCCCGATGCCAGCTTTGCCGGCCAACAGGAGACGTATCTCAATATTCACGGGATCGCGATGCTCCTCGATGCCGTCAAGCGGTGCATCGCCTCCCTGTTCACGGATCGGGCCATCGTCTATCGGACGCATCGAGGGTTCGACCACTCGCAGGTGGCCCTGTCTGTCGGTGTCCAGAAGATGGTCCGGTCCGATCTCGCGTCTGCCGGCGTGATCTTCACGATCGACACGGAGAGCGGCTTCTCGAACGCGGTTCTCGTGACTGGTGCATACGGTCTCGGTGAAAGCGTGGTGCAGGGGACCGTCAATCCAGACGAGTTCTACGTCTTCAAGCCGACGCTCGCCGGGGGCTTTCGCCCGATTCTCCAGAAGCGGCTGGGCACCAAGGAGTTCAAGCTCACCTACGAAGAGGGCGGCACCCGACAGACGCGCACGGTTCCGGTGGCTCCCGAGGACCGGGCTCGGTTCGTTCTGTCCGACGACGACATTCTCACGCTGGCGCGCTGGGCGGTACTTGTCGAGGAGCACTATTCCCGGGTGCACGGGACGTGGACCCCGATGGACATCGAGTGGGCGAAGGACGGGCGGAGCGGCGAGTTGTTCCTCGTGCAGGCGCGCCCCGAGACGGTGCACGCCCGGCGCAATCCGCTCGCCCTCGAGCGCCTCCACCTCGAGGCCCGCAGCGACGTGCTGGCGCGGGGACGCAGCGTGGGCGAGCGAATCGGCCAGGGCCGGGTGCGCGTCATCCGATCGACAGAGGATCTCGAGCAGCTGCAACCGGGCGAAGTGCTGGTGACCGAGATGACCGACCCGGACTGGGAGCCGGTGATGAAGCGTGCCGCGGCGGTGGTGACCGATCGCGGCGGCCGGACGTGCCATGCGGCCATCGTGAGCCGGGAGCTGGGAATCCCGGCCATTGTCGGGACGCTGACGGCGACACGTGTACTCGCCACGGGCGACGAGGTCACCGTGTCGTGCGCCGAGGGCGAGGAGGGGAGGGTCTATCGCGGCTGGTTGCCTGTGCGTACAGAGCGGATCAATCTGGCCGACATCGCGCGCCCGCAGACCCGGATGTTGCTGAACGTGGCCAATCCGGCGGAAGCGTTCTCGCTATCGCTGCTGCCGAACGACGGTGTCGGGCTGGCGCGCCTCGAGTTCATCATCAGCACCCACGTCCGCGTGCATCCGATGGCGCTCGTGCACCCGGATCGCGTGGCCGACGAACGGGACCGCAGGGAGATCGAGCGCCTGACGCGGGGGTATACCGACAAGGGGCAGTATTTCGTCGATCGACTCGCCGAGGGCGTCGGCATGATCGCGGCGGCCTTCTGGCCGAACGAGGTGATTGTCCGTTTGTCCGACTTCAAGACGAACGAGTACGCCGGCCTGGTCGGGGGCACCGCTTTCGAGCCGCAGGAAGAGAATCCCATGCTGGGCTTCCGCGGCGCGTCACGCTGCTACGATGAGCGGTATCGTGACGGCTTTGCCCTCGAGTGCCGCGCCATGCGCCAGGTGCGCGACGTGATGGGACTCGAGAACGTCATCCTGATGGTGCCCTTCTGCCGGACGGTCGACGAAGGGCGCCGCGTGATCGCCGAGATGGCGGCCAACGGGCTCGTCCAGGGCGAACGCGGGCTGCAGATCTACGTGATGTGCGAGATCCCGAGCAATGTCATCCTCGCGCACGAGTTCGCGGCGGTCTTCGATGGCTTCTCGATCGGCAGCAACGATCTGACGCAGCTCGTGCTGGGTGTCGATCGCGACTCGGCGCTCGTGGCACACCTCTTCGACGAGCGCAACGAAGCGGTGACGCGGACGATCGCCCAGGTCATCGGCGCAGCGCACGCGGCCGGGCGGAAGATCGGGATCTGTGGACAGGCACCGAGCGACTATCCCGAGTTCGCCGAGTTTCTCGTGAGATCGGGCATCGACAGTCTGTCGCTGAATCCCGACTCGCAGATCAGGACGATGCTGCTGGTGGGGGATCTCGAGAGGAAGCTGGGCAAGTTCCCGCGGCAGGCTACGCCTTCGGTTCGCGAAGGCTCAGCAGATAGGTGACGAGCCCGTCGAGATCTTCAGGAGTCAACTCGTAGGCACGCTTGCGCACCCGCGGGTTCATCTTCTGTGGCGCGACGATCCACGTCTCGATCGCCTCGCGCGACAGCCGGCTGCCGACACCGTCGAGCGGGTAGCGCCGGTTGCCGACGTTCCCGATGGCATGGCACGTACTGCAGCGCTCGGCGGCGAACACCTTCATGCCGCGCTCAATCTTCGCCGGATCCAGCGCTGTGGACTCCTGTTGCAGCGCCGGGGCGCTGTTGAGCGACCACGCGAATGTCGCACAGGCCACGACGATGACGACGGCCGTGGCCAGGGCAAGCAGTTGTGCGAGAGTTCGTCTCATGCGCGTCCTCCCCGTCAGACCAGATTGAACAGCTCGGAGTGGATTCGGCCGAGCGGTACTCCGAGGGCGCGCAGCGCGCGCTCGCTCGCCTGGATCATGGGCTGGGGGCCGCATACGAGGTAGATGCGATCGGAGGGGATCGGCTCCGGCAGATGGCGCGCCAGCAGGTTCGACCGGATGCGACCGGTCTCGCCCGTCCACCCCTCGGGCGGCTCCTCGAGCACGAAGACGAGTCTCAGATCGAGCGTCTCCGCCATGGCTTCCAGTTCTTCGCGGAACGTGAGTCGTTCCCACGTCCGGTAGGCATAGAACAGGATGTGCGACCGCCGATCCCCGCGGGCCACGAGCGTCCGAAGCATGCTCATGATCGGGGCGATGCCGATGCCGCCGGCCAGGAACACGTAGCCCTCGGCCGGCAGCCGGTCGATCGAGAACGCGCCATACGGGGCATCGACCCAGGCGGTCGCGCCGCGCTCGAGATTGCCCACCGTCCGCGTGAAGTCTCCGAGTTCCTTGATCGTGAACTCCACGCGGCCGGCCGGCAAGCCTGGAGCACTGGCGATGGAGAACGGGTGTTCCTTCATGGCGAACGGTCCGTGGCCAATCGTGAGCCACGCGAACTGTCCCGGCTGAAAGGTGAAACCGGAGTGGCCGTCGGGCTCTACCGCCACGGTCCAGGCATCGCCGCGTTCGGCGCGCACATCGGTCACGCGGAACGGGTGCCGCTTGAGCGTCCAGGGCTTGACCACGCGGACATGAACCAGGACTGCCAGCCACGACAGGGTGATGACCGTCCACAGATGCCGCTTCCAGGGATCGGCCAGATAGAACCGGATGCTGTGGACGTGCCAGAGCGCCAGCAGCACGGCTCCGGCCGCGAGCGCGCTGTGCATCACGCGCCAGGCGTCGTAGCTGAGGCGCAGCTTCGCCCGCCAGGTCGAGGAGACGACGATGGTTGTCAGGGCGACGATCGAGAGGACGCCGGCCGTCATGAACCCGGGGGCCGTGAGTGGGTCGAGATAGATGATGAGCGACGGGTCGTTCACGAACAGGACAACGGGATGGGCGACGACGATCAGGAAGCCAGCTACGGCAGCGTAGCGGTGGAAGTAGTAGATGATGTCGATGCCGAACGGCGCGGTGGCGCGCTTGAAGCGCGCCGTCAGAAGGAACTGCACGCCCATCATGGTCAGGCCAGCGAAGCCCAGGGCGATCGACAGGTCCCACCAGAAGCCCCCGGGCGGCGGCGGCTCGCCCAGGAACAGCACGGCGATCGGCGCGAGGACGAGACCGAGGTAGATCGCGATCCAGAACAGTCCCGAGGCCAGGCGTGACATCGCAGCGTCAGTTTACACGGCCGACGCGGCCGCCAGAGCCGCGGCGGCACGGACCATGAGGGCCGCCGCTACCGTGGCGTGAGCGAGATGGTGAGGCCGGTGACCGGCGTCTCACCGTTCAGGAAACGCGCGCACGCCTGCCAGTTGTTGACCTCGTTGATCACTTTCAGGACGAGGACGTTCTGTCCCGCTACGAGCACGACCGGGATCCGGTTCTCGTCCCTGCTCAACACCCGGGCCTCCTCGTGACTCATGACCTCGATGCCGTTGAGCCATGCCTTGCCCTGGTCATTGGTCCCGAGCGCGAGCGTCACGTTCATCGGTGCATCGACGTGCACGTAGGTCACCGCGTAGCCGATGGCGTGTTCACCATTCTCGCGGTCGAAGGATTCGCGGAAATCGATGAAGTAGCCCTTCGTCTGGTGCGGCCTCCAGGGCATGGGTTCGCCGCCGACAAGCACCGTGGCATCTGGTCGCGGCTTGACGCCCGCCTCGCCATCGAGTGCGTCGTAGTGCATTTCGTCGGCGCCGGATTCGCCGAGCATCCGGATTGGCGCGAGGACGAGCCAGTTCCGGATGAACCCCTCGGCGTCCGGGGTGAAGCTGTCCTGCGCGATCGCGGGCGCCACAGTTGCCGCCAGGATGGCGACGACGAGAAGCGGTGTTCTCATGGCATTTCCTCCGGAAGTGGGGCGAGTTGCCGTGACGCGGCGACATCCTGCGCCGGACGTCCGCGCCACCACGAGGCGAGAATCGCGCCCGACACGTTCATGACCGTTGCGAAGACGGTGGCCGCAAGCGCCGCCGGTGCACTCTGCAGGACGGTGATGGCCAGTCCGGCCGCCATGCCGGCGTTCTGCATGCCGACCTCGATCGACACCGTGCGTGCATCGGCCTCGGGCAGTCCCGCCCCGCGTGCGCCCCAATAGCCGAGGAGGTACCCGCCCGTGTTGTGCAGGATCACGAGCACCACGATAGCGGCCGCGGCTTCGAGCAGCTGGTCGCGCGCCGCGGCGGTGAGGATCGCGAGCACCAGGCAGATCGCGCCCATCGACACGACCGGCAGCAGGCGATCGCGCCACTTCGCGTAGCGCTGCAGTACGTAGTTGGCGATGAAGCCGGCCACGATGGGGAGGATGATGAGCTGGACGATCGACCACATCATCGCGCCGGCGTCGATCTCGATGTAGGTGCCGGCGAGCAGCGTCATCGCGAGCGGCGTCAGGAACGGCGAGAGCATCGTGGAAATCGACGTCAGCGTGACCGACAGCGCGACGTTGCCGCCGGCCAGATACGTGATGACGTTCGAGGCCACGCCTCCGGGCGACGCACCGATGAGGATGATGCCGGCTGCCATGGGACCCGAGAATCCGAACGCCATGGCGAGCAGGGCCGCGAGCGACGGCATGATGACGAACTGCAGGCCGGTACCGACCAGCGCGGCTTTCGGCATCTGCGCGACACGGGCGAAGTCGCGCAGGCTGAGCGTCGTGCCCATCCCGAACATGATGATCTGGATCAGCAGGGGCACGAGGCTCGGCGCGGGGCGCCCGGCCCACTGCCGGAACGCCTGCGGCCAGACCATGGCCGCCGAAACGAACGCGAGGACCCAGAACGCGAAGGCGAACGCGGAGAAGCGACGTGACCGGCCCGCGAGAATCGCGAGGCCGGTCGTCAGCGCGACAGCGACGATGCCGACGGTCACTCTCCGGCCCCCTGCGGGAGCGCGAAGGCAACATAGACGCCACCGGTCGGCTGCACCCGGCGACCCCCGGCGGCAATCAGGACGAACTGGCGGCCGTTCTGCTCGTAGGTGATCGGCGTCGCGGTGCCGGCAAACGGCAGCGTCGTCTCCCACAGCAGGGCGCCGGTGTCCTTGTCGAAGGCGCGGAACTTCTTGTCGAACAGCGTCGCGCCAATGAACAGCAATCCACCGGCGGTCACGACGGGTCCGCCGTAGCTTTCGCTGCCGGTGTCCTTCATCCCCTGTGCGACCAGCTCGGGATACTCGCCAAACGGCACCTTCCACGAGTACTCGCCTGTGCGCGTGTCGATGGCGTTGAGCGTGCCCCACGGCATGGCCGTTGCCGGATAACCTTCCGGGTCGACGAACCGGTTATAGCCGGTGAAACGATAGGGCCCGACCTGCGGCGGTGGACCTCCGCGGCGCCCGCCGCCCGCGCTGGTCACCGCGCCGGCGGTGATGTACTGCAACAGACTCGCAATCGCGGGCTGGCCGAGGTGGCCGAAGCCGTCCATCTGGCCCGCACCTTCGCGGATGACGGCATTGATCTCTTCGAGGCTGCGCCGGCCGGTGACGCCGACGAGCGACGGCATGTTCGGCGGGTCGCCCTCCAGCTTCTCCCCGTGGCACTCGGCGCAGTGGGTCCGGTAGAGTTCGCGGCCGTTCGTGTCGGGCGCCGGCGCGTTCTCAACGAGGCTCGTGAACTCCGGCATGTTGCTCACGTTGACGAAGAAGCGGCCGGTCTCGGGATCGAACGCGCCGCCGCCCCATTCGACGCCACCGTCCATCCCCGGCGAGATCAGGGTGTTCTGGCCGACGGCGAGTGGCGTGAACTCGCCGGTGCGCATCGTGCGCAGCGTCTCGACGGCCCAGCGGTTGGCCTCGGGCGTGCGCCGCGTCAGCATCGCCTCGGTCGTCGTCTGGGGCACGAGCGGCTCGGGCAGCACGGGAATCGGCTGGGTATCGGCTGCGCGTTCGCCCGGGACTTCCGATTGCGGGAACGAGCGGTACTCGATGGGGAAAAGCGGTTCACCGGTGACGCGGTTGAACACGAACACCGTACCCTGCTTGGTGGTCTGCACGACGCCCGGCACGTCCTGGCCGTTGCGTCGCACGGTGATGAGCGTCGGCGGCGACGTGTGGTCCTTGTCCCAGATGTCGTGGCGCACGGTCTGGAAGTGCCAGATCCGCTCACCCGTGGCGGCGTTGATCGCGATGAGGCTGTTGGCGAACAGGTTGTCGCCAAGCCGGTCGCCGCCATAGAAGTCGAACGCGGCCGATCCGGTGGGCGCATAGACGATGCCGCGTTCGGCATCGAGCACCAGGCCGGCCCAGGCGTTGGCCGAGCCGGAATTGGCCCGCGCATCGGCCGGCCAGGTGTCGGCGCCGAAGTCCCCGGGCGCGGGAATCGTGCGGAACGTCCAGCGGATCTGCCCCGTGCGCACGTCGTAGGCGCGAATGTCGCCGGGGGCCGCCGGCAGACGCTCGGCCGTCGCGCTGCCGATGATGATCAGGTCGCGATAGACGACGCCGGGACTCGACATGGTGACGTTCAGGGGATTGGCGTCGCGGCCGAGGCCGAGCCGCATGTCGATGCGACCGCCATCGCCGAAGTCCTTCATCACCTCGCCGGTCTTCGCGTCGAGCGCGTAGAGGAACGTCGAGACGGACGCGAAGACCCGGGCCTCGGTGCCGTTCGACCAGTACGTCACGCCGCGGTTGGGCCCGCGGGAGGTGAGACCCGAGTCGAACTTCCAGACGAGCGCGCCAGTGGCGGCGTCGAGGGCAATCACGCGGTGACCGGGCGTGTTGGCGTACACGAGACCATCGACCATCAATGGCTGAGTCTGCAGGCCGCCCGTTTCGCCGGTGTCGTAGGTCCAGGCCACTTCGAGATTGCGGACGTTCGAGCGGTTGATCTGGGTGAGCGTCGAGTGCCGCGTACCTTGGTGGCCGCCGTATTCGCGCCAGTCGTGTGGTGGCTGCTGGGCGGCCGATCGCAGGGCGATGGCGGAACTGAAGCAGACCAGGGCAATCACGGCAGATGTCAGGACGATCCGTCTGGTCATGGCAGGGACTCGATGGATGCGGACGGCCGCGTCGTGTCGACGGCGAGCGGCGTTGACGGTGCCGTTGCCGGTCGACGCGTTCTCGCTATACGCTGTCGCACACTCAGAGCATCTCGGACCGGCGCGACGTCGTGTCGCGCGCCCGCAGGTGGAACCGGTTCGGCGCACACGGTGGAGGCAGCTTACATGAGACGACACGCTCTTGCGATCCTGAAAATGACCCCGGCGGCGCTGGCGCTGGCCGTGGCCGTTGCGCCGGGACGCCCGTTCGCGCAGCAGACGCCGCTGGCCTCGCGCATCGTGGCGACCGATTCGTCGGCGTATCGGCCGCTCGTGGCCGTGCACGCGGGCGCCGGCAACATGGCATTTGCCGGCCTGCTCAGTCGCGGTGCGATTGGACCCCATTTCAACTTCCTGCACCGCGGCGAGATCCCGGCCGGCAGCAGCATCGGCCACCACTTCCACAACACCGTGGAGGAGATGTTCGTCATCCTCAACGGTGAGGCCCAGTTCACCATCAACGGACGAACCTCGCGCATCCAGGGCCCTGCCGCGGTGGTGTGCCGGATGGGTGAGTCGCACGCCATCCTCAATTCGGGGACCGAGACGCTGCAGTGGATGAACTTCCAGGCCGCCAGTGTGGCCGGCGTCAGCGACAACTTCGATCTCGGCGACGACCGGGTCGGCGCCGCCCTCGACGCCATTCCCACGTTCATGAGCGTGCAGCTCGACCGCGCGCTCATTCGTCCGGCTGGCGCGCGCGGCCGACGCGGTGCGCCGCCACCGACGCCGGCGTCGACCGGGACGATGTCGCGGCGGCTGTTCGCACCGACAGTATTCCGCTCGGCCTGGGCCTACGTCGATCACGTCCTCGTCGCACCCGGCGCCACCAGTCCGGAAGTGGCCCATGAATCGGTCGGCGAGGCCTACTACGTGCTGGCCGGCAGCGGCACGGTGAAAGTGGGCGCCGAGACGGCCCCGGTTGCCCGGTGGAACGCGATCCCGGTCTCGCTCGGCGAGACCAGTTCGTTCACCAATACCGGGACGGAGCCACTCGAGCTGCTCGTCGTGGCCGTGGCCCGCGACATGGAGACGAAGACCGCGGTGATGCGTGGGGCGGTGCGGCCGTGAGGCAGCAGCCCGTCATGGGAAAAGGAGAGGGAACACGATGAATCGCAGAGGCATTCTCAAGTCGATGGTTGCGGGCGTTGCCGCGGCAGCGGGTGTCGTCGGTCTGGCACCGGCCGCGCGAGCGAAGACCCGGCACGTGCGCGTGTACGTCGAGATGGACGTCGACCCGGCGCAGGAGCGCGAGATGCTCGATCTCTTCCACAATCAGTTCGTTCCCGAAGCCGTGAAACACGACGGCTACATCCGCGTGAAGCTGCTCAAGCGCCGCACGGTGCTGCAGGGCGAAGCGCCGCCCGCCACCAACTACCGCTTCGAACTCGAGTACGAGAACGAGGACCTGCGGAAGCAGTGGGCCGCCTCGCCCGGTCACCAGCGTGTGTGGCCGCAGATCGAGAAGTTCATCAAGACCCAGGGCACTTATCCCGTCGTCCTGTTCGACGAGGCGTGACGGGGGAGCTTGCGATGCCTGTTCGCCGAGTACTGACACTGTCTCTCATGCTTGCCGTGGCCGGCGGATGCAGCCCGGCCGATGCGCCACCACCCGCCGATACCGCGCCGGTCGCGACGCCGGCCGGAGTTGGCAGCATCCTGCGGCTCGACCCCGCTTTCGATGCGCTCGTGCCGGGTGATACCGCGGTCGAGAAGGTCGCGGGCGGATTCCAGTTCACCGAGGGGCCGCTCTGGCGTCCCGTGGAGAACCGCCTCTGGTTCAGCGACGTGGTCGGCAACGTCCTGCGTGCCGTGGCGCCCACCGGCGAGGTCGAGGTCCTGTTGGAGAACGCCGGCGGCGACTCCACGGCCCCTGCCGGTTCGTACATCGGCCCGAACGGCCTGCTCGGCGAGCCGGCCGGGACGGTGCTGATGGCGCAGCACTTCAACCGGCAGATCGTGCGCATCGACGCCGACCGCCGCACCACCACCGTCGTGGACAGGTTCGAAGGGAAGCGACTGAACAGTCCGAACGATCTGGTGTTCGGTCCGGACGGCGCGCTCTACTTCACCGATCCGCCGTACGGCCTGGTGGGGCAGGATGACGATCCGGCGAAGGAACTCGACTTCAACGGCGTGTTTCGCTTCGCCGACGCCCAGCTGACCGCGCTCGTGCGCGATCTCGGCCGGCCCAACGGCATCGCGTTCTCGCCGGATGGCCGGACGATGTACGTGTCGAACACGGAGGCCACACGCAAGGTGATCATGGCCTACGACGTGACGGCGGACGGTGGCGTTGCCAACGGCCGCGTGTTCGTCGACGGCACGGCCGACACGTCCCCCGGCATGCCGGACGGTCTCAAGGTCGACACGCAGGGCAACGTCTACGCGACGATGCCCGGCGGTGTGTGGGTGGTCGCGCCTGATGGCCGGCACCTGGGAACCATCACGGCACCGGAAGTTGCCGCGAACGTCGGCTGGGGCGACGACGGCCACACGCTCTACATCACGGCGGAAACCGGCGTGTACCGCGTGAGGCTGACGGCAGCCGGCTACTGACGGTGCGCACTACCTGAACAGCAGAGGCGAGAGGTCGCGCAGATACCGGCGCCACACGCGCCAGTGATGCGCGCCCTCCGTCTCCAGGTAGGTGTGCTCGATACCGGCCTTTTCGAGGTTCTGGTGCAGGGCGCTGGCGCCGGCCAGCGCCGTGTCCTCCTTGCCGCACGCGATCCACAGCAGGTCGATCGCCTCGTTCGTCTTCGCCCTGTCGGCGCCCAGCCGGGCGATGAGCTCGGTGTCGGCCGGGCTGTTCAGTCCCGCACTCATGACGCCAATCCGGCTGAACGTGTCGAGGTTCTTCAGCCCGAAGCGGCCGGACTGTCCGCCGCCCATCGAGAAGCCGACGATGGCGCGATGCGTGCGATCCGCCATCGTCCGATACTTCGCGTCGATCATCGGAATGATGTCTTCGAGCAGGTCGCGTTCGTAGAGGCCCGCGTCGCCGCGCGCCTGTCCGGAGCCCTCGGGCGCAATGCCCGTGCTGTCGCCGTTGATGTGCGCGCCGCCATAACCGAGGGGCATCACGACGAGGAACGGCTCGATGGCATTCTGGGCAAGCAGATTGTCGAGAATCTCGTTGGCGCGGCCGTAGCGGTGCCAGGAGTGGTGGTCGTTGGCGAAGCCGTGCAGCAGATACAGCACGGGATACCGGCGCGTGGGCGCCTCGTCATAACCGGGGGGCACATAAACCGTCAGCTCGCGCGTCACATCGTTCGACCTGGAGCGGTAGACCAGCGTGCGCAGTTCGCCGTGCGGCACATCCTGCACGTCGTAGAACGCCGGCGTGTCGCCCGGCACGGTGACGAGGCTCGTCGTCGTGGTCGTGACGTACCCGATCTTGACCTGCGGATTGCTCGGATCGGTCAGGCGCACGCCGTCGACGATGAAGAAATAGACGTACATCTCGGGATCGAGCGGGCCGATGGTTGCGGTCCAGGTGCCGTCGGCGGCCCGCCGCATGGGCGCGTCGGTTCCGAAATCGCCAGAGACCGTCACCGTCCTGGCCTCGGGTGCCTGCAGTCGGAACGTCACGCGGCGATCGGCGCCGACCTCGGGTGACACGAGGCCCGGTCCGCCGCCGCGGCGTCCCATGCCGGGTTCCTGGGCTCGTGCGCTTCCGGTCATGGGCGACGCCATCACGATGGCCGCCACCGCGCTGGCTGTCAGGACTGCACGGACGATTCGTCTCATGTTCGGCTCTCCATTCTGGGTGGTCGAAAGGACGCGACGGGTGTCACCGGACGGCGTCGAGCCCGTCGCCCGCAAAGACGATCAGCGCTCCCGGCGTGGTGGTTTCCATGGTCCGCAGCGTCTCGCCACGCCGCAGGCGCAGCGCGCTGCCGCGAAGTGAGCGGACGGTCACGCGATCGATCGCGCCGTCCTTCCACGACAGGTCGACCTCGAACCCGCCCCGTGCCCGGATGCCCGTGATTCGGCCACTGGGCCAGGCCGTCGGCAGCGCCGGCAGCAGGCGAATCTCCCCGTCGTCGTTCTGCAGCAGCATCTCGACCATGCCCGCGGCACCGCCGAAGTTGCCGTCGATCTGGAAGGGCGGATGTGCGTCGAACAGGTTGGGATAGGTTCGCTCGGGACCGAGCAGGAACGTCAGGATGTCGTAGGCCCGCTCGCCATCGCCGAGGCGCGCCCAGAGATTGATGCGCCAGGCGGTGGCCCAGCCGGTGCCGATGTCGCCGCGGATCTCGAGCGACCGGCGTGCGGCGGCGGCAAGCGCCGGCGTGCGACGGATGTCGATATCGCGGCCGGGAAACAGGCCGTACAGGTGCGAGACGTGCCGATGGTTCATCTCGGGCGCCTGCATGTCCCAGTCCTCGAGCCACTCCTGAAGCTGCCCGGTGCCGCCGATCTGATCGGGTGCGAGGCGCGCGCGTGTTGCCATCCACTGCGTGCGAAGATCCGCATCGACACCGAGCTCTTCGGCCGCCTGCGTGGCACTGGCGAACAGGTCGCGCAGGATCTGCTGGTCCATCGCCGGCCCCGGCGCGAGCGACGTCCCGAACGGGTGTTGATTCTCCGGTGAGAGCGACGGCGAGGTGACCAGCCAGCCGTGGGTGGGCTCTTCGACGAGCGTGTCGAGGAAGAATTCGGCGGCGCCCTTCAACAGCGGATAGATCGTCTGCAGGTACGTGCGGTCGCCGTTGTACTCGTAGCGTTCGTAGAGCACCTGGGCGAGCCATGCGCCGCCGGTCGGCCACATGCCCCACTGGGGACCGTCGATCGGGGCCGTGGCGCGCCAGAGATCCGTGTTGTGGTGGGCCATCCATCCACGCGCGCCATACATCGACTTCGCCGTCCGGGCGCCAGTAATCGCCAGGTCCTGCACGAGCGCGGTCAGCGGGTCCATCAACTCTTCGAGGTTGGTCGAGAGCGCCGGCCAGTAGTTCATCTCGGTGTTGATGTTGATGGTGTACTTGCTGCCCCACGGCGGCGAGAGGCTGTCGTTCCAGATGCCCTGCAGGTTGGCCGGCTGCGTGCCGGGGCGCGAACTGGAAATGAGCAGATACCGCGCGTACTGGAAGTAGAGCGACGCAAGCGCGGGATCGTTGCCCGTGGCGTAGCCGGTCACGCGCTGGTCGGTCGGCGTCGCGATAGCGGCCGGCGACGTGCCGACGTCGAACGTGACGCGATCGAACAGCGCGCGATAGTCGCGGACGTGCGCCTCGTGCAGGGCGGCGAACGACTTCGCGGCTGCGCGATTCAACGCCGCGCTCACCTTCGCTGCCGGGTCCGCCGAGACATCTGCGAAGTTCCGATAACTCGTCGCGGCCGAGATGAGCAACGTCGCGGCGTCCGCGTCGCGGACAACGATGGTGTCTCCCGTCATGGTCCGTGTGCCGCCGGTCGGGAGCACGCGCACCCGGGCTTCGAACTGAAGCGCGCCCGTCATCGGCTGGCCGTCGGCCGTCGCGCCGTTGCCGTCGCCATTCCTGCCGCGCATCACGAGGTCGCCATCGGCCGTGGCTTCCATCGTTGCGCGCTGCGGGGAGGTGAGGCGCGATTCGAACGAGATGGCACCCGGCCGATCGGCCGTCAGACGGACGACGATGACATCGTCGGGCGCGCTGGCGAACACTTCGCGGGTGAACGACACGCCGCCGGCCGTGTAGGACACGCGCGCGGTCGCCGTTGCGAGATCGAGGTCGCGGCGATAGTTGCTGACGGCGGTCGTGCCCGGAAAGGCGAGCCAGAGGTCGCCGAGCACCTGATACGGCATCTGCGCGAGCGGCTTGGCCATCACCTTGTCGCCCGTCAGTTGCGCAGCTTCCTTGTACTGGCCGGCCGCCAGCAGGCGCCGCACTTCGGGCAGCGCGTCCTTTGCTTCGGGATTGACCGGATCGTACGGCCGTCCCGCCCAGAGCGTGTCCTCGTTCAGTTGCAGGCGTTCGTTGACGACGCCACCGAAGACCATGGCGCCCAGCCGTCCGTTGCCCACCGGAAGTGCGCGGACCCATTCCGCGCTCGCGCCTCGCCCGCTCGGCCGCGGCACGAGTGGACGGTCGGCGGCCGGCTCGCGGTACCACAGGCTCAGCGGCGACGACGGAGGCGGCGCCTCACCGGTGAACTGGACCACAGCGGGCGGCGCGGCGGCTGGAGGTGCTTGCGCGTCGACGACGATGACTGCGCCGGCCATCGCCAGCGTTCCAAGGGCGGTAACGAAGAGCCCGGTCAGACGCATCGTGCGGACCTCCAGGTGTGTGTGTCAGTTCCCGCCAGTCGGCAGCGAGACCGTCAGCGCCGTGATGGGCCGGTCGTCGGCATCGAGCAGCCGCGCGCAGAAATCCGTGGCGCCGCCGGCGTTGATGACGGCGGCGCGGATCACGTTCGGGCCCGCCTTGAGCGTCAGGCGGTTCGACACCCCGTCATCGATCACCGCCTGTCGGTCGTTGAACAGCGTGATCACTTCCTCGCCGTTGACCCACCACACCGATGCGGCGTTCGAACCGATGGCCAGCCGGACGTCGGTCATCTCGCGCGGCACGTCGACAACCGTCACCGCCCAGAAGAGCACGTTGGACGTGGGCTTATTGAGCGCGTAGGCGAAGTGATAGAGATTCACGTTGTAGAGCGACGTGTCGACGGCGTGCCAGGCGAGGCGATCGTCGCCAACGGTGACGACGTCGCCGTGGCGGGGAATGGTCGTCAGTTGATCGGGGAAGTGCGTCGTCCTCACGAGTGCTCGGATCGCACTGTCGCTCAACTGCCCATTGGTACGGATGGGTTCGAGCACGAGCCAGCGTTGGAGGAACCCGTCGGCGTCCGGCGCCTTCGTCGGCGTCGCAGGTTGCGCGAGTGTGGCCGCGGGCGGGCGCGGTCTGGTGCCCTGCGCAGCGGCCGGTGAAGCCACACCCGGACCCGGCGTCATCTGGGCGGCGGTGGGGGAAGCAGCAGCCATGCTGCCGGCGAACAGGGCCAGGACGAGTCCGGGCGCGAATGGTCGACGACTGGTGGTCATGAGTGTCCTTGGAAAATGCCGCATCGCGTCAGGGCCGCTTGAACAGCCAGCGTTCGCGATCGCCGTCGGGACGGAAGCGGGCGAGTGTGGGCTTGCTGCTTCCGACAGCCGAGAGCGCCATTGGCGCGCCGCCGTCGGGCATGGCTTTCGGCATGACGCGATACGAGCCATCGGTCAGCTGATCGATCCGCCACAGTTGCTCGGGCGCGCCGGTGAATGCTGCCACGGCCTGCACTTCCCCAGCCGCGGTTGCGGCCAATGCGCGATCGGTGCCGGCGATGGTGATCTTGAAGAAGGGCGAACCCGGATATCCGCCTGCGTCGGCCACGGGCGTCACCTGCCACTTCTGCTGCGCCTGCGTCATGTAGGGCGACAGGCGCACGTCGACGTCGCCCACCGTCCACCGGGTCGACACCTGGTCGGCGGTCTGCGCGGGAATGGGTGCGGGCGGCGGCGGTGGTGTCGCGGGGACAGGCGGCGCAGGGGCGGCGCCACCTCGCCCCGGGCCTGCGCCCCGCCCGCCAGGACCCGCGCCGCGGCCGCCGGGACCGGGGCCGAACCCGCCGCGCGCGCCTCGTCCGCGGGACCCACCCACGGGCATGCCTTCGACGGCAAGCTCGAGCGCGGTGCCCGTGCGCGCCGATTCAATCTGATAGATCCCTTCGGCGAAGTTCTCACCGGCCACCGGCCAGCCGTCGCGCCAGAGCAATGGACGGATGTCGAGCACGCTGACGCCGCCTCGATCGAGATCCGCTTCGTAGTGCAGCGAGAACTTCTGGACGCCATCGCCGACCTCGAGCAGGCCGAAGTGGCCCGGTCCGATGAATCGTCCATGTGCGCCAAGGAACAACTTCCCGCCACCTTGCAGCATGTCGACGCCCATGTTGTCGAGGAACGGCCCTGTCACCGTACGCGACCGTCCCATGCGGATGTTGTAGGTGGAACTGGCGCCGGCGCAGCAGGACCCGTGCGTGACGAGCAGGTAGTACCAGCCGTCGCGGCTGATCATCGTTGCGGCTTCGGAGTTGATGGCGACGTTGACCTGTTCGCGATCGGGATACAGCCTCTGGCCCGTCTTCGGGTCGAGTTCGACCTGACGGATGTAGCCGAAGTACGACCCGTACACGAGCCACATCCGACCGTCGGCCGAATCGCGGAACACACCGGGATCGATCGCGTTGCTGTCCTCGACGCCATCGGACCAGACGACCGGCCCGCCGTCTTCCCAGCCGTAGTCGGGTGAAGACGGATCGAGCGTTCGACCGATGAGCAGGCCGATGGCCGCCCTGGGCTGCGCCGCGGGCGCCGAATAGTAGAGGAAGTAGCGGTCGCCGGACTTGACGATGTCGGGCGCCCAGGTGTTCCGGCCTCCGCGCGTGAGCACACTCTCGGTCGGCAGGCCGCCGGTGACGCCCTCGGCCACACTTCCCAGACGACGCCAGGTCCAGCCGTCGTCGGAGGTGAGGATGGGGATGCCACCGCCGGTGCCGAACGTGTAGTAGCGGCCGTTCTCGACGATGATCGTCGACGGATCGTGGATGGCCGGCTGGCCGTCGAGTGCCAGCAGAGGAGCGACGAGCAGCATCGTCGCCGCGATCAGCGGTGTGCGTTGTCTCATGGGTCGTGTTAGTCTCCGGGGAACCATAATACGGAACCGGTTCCGCGCGCACGCCTTTCGGGCGTCGGGCCGTGACTGGTCCGCGAAGGGGACCTCGATGAGCCTGGATCGACGACAGTTCGGCAGATCACTCGCGCTGGCGGCAGGCGCGCTGGCCACGCCCTCGTGGATGTCCCGGTTGCTGGCCTCGCCAGCCAGCCCGGCGGCGGCGCTGGTCCGTGCGGCTGCGCGGCTGCCGGTCAACCCCGTGACGAAGATCCGCGTGTTCTATCCGCCCAACTACAACGCCAACGGGCCCCAGGCCTTTCCACAGAGCAACATGGTTGTGCTGGTCGATACGCAGGAAGGCATCACGGGCGTCGGGCAGGGCGGCTCGCCCGATACCGTGCGCAACATGGCGCGCAGCGTCATCGGCAAGAACGCCTTCGATACCGAATACATCTGGCAACACGGCTTCATGGACGGGTTCTACTCGCCCGGCAAGGAGCGTCTGCACGCGCTCGGTGCGATCGACCTCGCGCTGTGGGACATCAAGGGCAAGGCGCTCAACGTGCCGCTCTATCAGTTGTTCGGCGGGAAGGCGCGTGAGCACCTCGAACTGTACGCCACGCTGGGCGTGCCGCCCGGGATGATTCCGCCGGCCGAGCTCGCGGCCATGAGCCTGGCCGAGCGAGCGCGGGCGACGATGGAGGCGGGCTACCGCGTCTATCGCGTGGATGGCGCGATTCGACCGACGCCGGCCGGAGGTCCTGCGGCGCCGGCCACGCGCCGGGGTGGACCCGGTGCGGGACCGGGCCGCGGCGGTCCGGCGGGCGTACCCGCCGGACGGCGAGGGGGCAGTTGGGGAACGTTCAACTCGCGCGCCCGCATCCCCGAGATCATCGAGGCGGTGTCGCAGATCCGCGAGGGTGTCGGCCGTGACGGCGACTGGATGATCGACCTGCACCAGAGCTTCGACTTCCATGAAGCCGTGGAACTGTGCCGGCTGATGGAGCCGATTCGACCGTACTGCGTGGAGGACCCGCTGCGCGAGGAGCAGTTCCGTACGCAGATTCCGAAGCTCCGGCTGCTCACGTCGGTGCCGCTGGCGCCGGGCGAGGAATGGGGCACCCGCGCGGATTTCAGTCCGCTTGTGGAACAACGGGATATCGACTTCGCGCGCGCCTCGCTGCCGAACGTGGGCGGCATCACCGAGATGCTGAAGATCATGGCGCTCTGCGACAACCACAAGGTCGGCATCGTGCCGCACTTCACCGGGCCCATCGCGACGGCGGGACACATGCACACGATGATGGCGTTCCCGGGTCAGGTGTTGATGGAGTTCAACCAGCACGAGCGCCCCGTCCCGTACATGCCGGAGTTCCTCGAGTGCCGCAATGGCAAGGTGTGGCCCAACGAGCGGCCGGGCCTGGGCGTTTCGGTGGACGAGGCGCAATTGACGTTCATCGAAGAGATGACCGAAGCCGCGCCGGGGCCGACGTATCTGCGCCCGGACGGGTCGCCCACGCATTGGTAGAAGGGGACGAGACGATGCAGGCCCAGATGATTCGAGGTCGTATCACCGCAACGCTGCTCGGCGTCACATTGGTCGCCACCGGCACGGCATATGGGCAGGCAAAGACCAATGCCCCGGAACGGGTGGCCGGCGCGCCGTCCGCAACCGTCGAGCGCATCAAGATCCAAGGCGCCGCGCTCGAAGGCAACCTCGAGGGCAACGCCGCCGAGCGCGACGTGCTGGTGTTGCTGCCGCCGAGTTACGCGCGCGACACCACCCGGCGGTATCCCGTCGTGTATGCCCTGCACGGCTATTCCATCGGCGCCGAGCAATGGGCACAGGAAATCCACGTGCCGCAGACGGTCGAAGGGGCTTTCGCCAAGGGCGCCCGCGAGATGATCGTCGTGCTGCCCGATTCGAAGACCGTGCACAACGGCTCCATGTACTCGGCGTCGGTCACCACCGGCAACTTCGAAGCCTACATCGCACGTGACGTCGTGGCGTACGTCGACGCGCACTACCGGACGATCCCGGCGCGCGAAAGCCGTGGGCTCGTCGGACATTCGATGGGCGGGTACGGCGCGAGCCGCATCGGCATGAAGCACGCCGATGTGTTCGGCAGCCTCTACATCATGAGCCCCTGCTGCATGAGCCCGCGCGGCGCCGGGCCGTCCAATCCGGCGAGCGAAGCTGCCCTGGCCGCGGCGACCACGCGCGAGGAGATGGCGAAGTTGCCCTTCGGCCTGCGGACGCAGTTGGCCGTGGCATCGGCCTGGTCGCCCAACCCGGAGAAAGCGCCGCTCTACGCCGATCTGCCGTACGGCGACATGCGCGACAACGTGCTGGCCCGCTGGGCCGCCAACGCCCCGCTGGCGTTCATCGACCAGCACATCCAGGATCTGCGTCGGTATCGCGCCATCGCGATAGACGTCGGCGACCAGGATGGCCTGAAGAACGACGCGGCCCGACTGCACGCGATCCTCGACAGCTGGAACATCCCGAATACGTTCGAGGTGTATCCCGGTACGCACACGAGCCACGTGGCGTTCCGGTTCCAGGATCACGTCCTGCCGTTCTTCAGCCGGACGTTGTCATTCGAGGTGGCGTCGGGTCGGTGACGCCTCCGCGCGTCGCGCGGAGCTCCCACTGGTTCACCGCGCCATCCTCGGGGTCGATCAACTCGCCCACGCAGGTGAACCCGCACGCCACGAGCACCCGTTCCGACGCGGCATTGTCGCGGCGCGTGTGGGCTCGCACGCACACCGCGCCACCGGGGCCCAGGGCGAAGTCGCTGAGTGCGCGTGCCGCTTCGCGCGCGTAGCCACGCCGCTGGTGAGCGGGCGCCACGCCATAGGCGATCTCGATAATTCCGTCCGCGTCCGGCGGGCCCTTGTACCCGCAGCTGCCGACCTCGATTCCCGTCGATCGTTCCACGAGACGGAAGCCGTGCGACCAGGGGGCGGGCGCCGGCAATGCGCGGAGGCGTGCGAGCCACGCCGGCGAGACCTCCGCCTGGTCGGCGGGCGGCATGGCGGCAATGCGGGCGAGCACGGCCTCGGTGGACTCGAGCACCAGGTCGAGCCGGTCGGTTCGCAGGAACGGCAGATTCATCTGGTGCCCGCATCGTATGCCAGTACGGTGGCGTCGCTCATCCGATGCGTGGATGGGCGCTGACGGACCTGGCGCCGGACGCCATTGCGAGACCGACGACGATCAGCAGCACGCCTCCGACCGCGAGGAACACCCAATCGTAGAGGGGAACGTGCACGGGGAGGTCCCGTACGTGGTGGAGTTCGAGAAGGTGATGATTGATGACCCCCTCCGCCAGGTTGAACACGCCCCAGCCAAGAATCATCTGGCCAATGAGGACGGACATGCGGCCTGGCGCCTCACCCCGGCGCGCCTCTGACCACAGCATCAGAACGCCGATGATGGTCAGCACGAGTGTGGCCGCGTGAAACCATCCATCCCATTGCATGTTCCGCGACATGGCATCCATGGTGTGCGGCAGCAGGATGGCCGAGCCCATGTTGTGACTATCCGCACGGTCCCTCCAAATGCCGAGGAGCTGATGTTTCAAGGTGGTGCGGGCCGAGAGCTGCCAACGCGCACCAACTCCTGCAACTCCCCAGCATCCTCGATGGCGGCGCCCGAGGCGGTGTTGTCGAAGATGCACCAGCGTTCGGGGGCCGTGCTCACTTCGAGGATGCGCGCCAGCGGTTCGACGCGCTCGGCACCATATGGCGACCAGTAGGTTCTCGGCGAGCCGTGCAGCCGGTAGTACGCAAGCCCCTCCCACGCGTAAGGCGCATCACCGCCGGGAGCCATCGGGGGATCGGCGGCGACGCGCGCCACCTGGTAGCCACTCAGCAGGCGGGCGACGGCCTCGGTGAACCAGCTCGGATGGCGCGGTTCGCACGCAATCGGGCCGGTGTGACGCGACCGGAAGTGCGAGAAGAATCCGCGCGCCGCACGCATGTCGAACGCAGTTGACCGTCACGGTCGGCTGAGGGCTTTTTTTCTTGATGGCGATCCGAGCCGGGCCGCCCCAACACCGAGTGGCCGACCCGGCTGAACCGCGATGGGCGGTCGTGGAGGGCTATATCCCGCGCCGGTTCTTATGCTGTTCTTATGCTCGACATCTCTGCCGACGGGCTGATGGCAGAGCGTAGGGGCCGGTCAGGAGGGGAGACGCTGAAAAAGCAGGGGACCGTTGTGGCCGCAGAGGCGTGGTTGGAGGCGCTCATCCACGAGTTGCCGACCTTTCACGCGCAGGTCGAGAAGTGTGAGTGATCCGATCGCGTGGTGTCGGTGCGATCTCATCCGTAGGTCGTGTTGCAGCGTACGTGGCACCGGTATCTAATGGCCCGGACGAGGGTTGATGTCGGGGGAGGTCTCGACGCACCGCGCAGGAGGCAAGGATGGTGAGGACGTCGGCCCCGCTGCTGTCTGTCATGGTGGCGATTCTGCTGATTCTCGGCAAGGTGCCGCGCAAATCAAAGCCGCGCAGTCTATCTCTCGCTATATGTCTTATCGCTATTCTGATGGCTTCTGGCTGCGACAGCCGACCGCCTTCGAGTCCGACTGGTGCGTTGGAACCGGGTGCGCCGACCGCCGCGAATCTCCAGCTACGTGCGGGCGTGTATCTGTTTGCGTTATATGGGCACAATGCCGTCCTCGACAGGACGAACGGGGCCTCCGTTCCGGGTTGTCCCGGCGTCGACCTGCGCTCGGTCGGGACATTGATAGAGATGGAATGGACGGGCACGACGTGGCGGGGGCGCCCCACGACGCCTGCGGGCGGGTCGTTCGAGATGACGATCGAGCCGGGCCCACGATTCCAGGACGGGCCTGCCTATGGCCCGGGAGTGGCCGGGTCGCTCGATGGGATGGCGGTCAACACACACAACGTACTTTTGGAACCGCCCGGCGCGACGCACGTCACGATGGCTGGCGCCCGCCTGGTCGGCGATCTGATGTATAGCGGCAGCGCGGCGACTGGGCAGATCTTGGGCGACGTCGTGTTCGGCACCGCTGAGGGCGAGACCTTTCCGTGTAACAGCGGCACCGTCAACTGGCAACTCTTCGCCCGATAGCGGCCCGCCTTGAAGGCATTTTCTCGGCCCGACGGCTCTTGCTGTTGGGTTGCCTCCATGGCCTGACGCCGGTACCGGCGTGCAAGTGTCATGGGAGTGGCGATGAGACCGAGCGGCCGCGATAGGCAAGTCAATTGAAGGGACATAGCACAACTGCTATCATCTAGGCGTGCCGGCGAAGACCGCACCGTCCAGGAAGCCGCTCAAGTGGGTGGGGAGCAGTCGGAAGAACGTGGCCGCTCTCCCAGAAGACGTACAGGACGTGTTCGGTTCCGCCCTACTCGACGTGCAGTACGGTGACACGCCAGACGGCGCTCGGCCATTCGGCGAGGGCCTCCCACATGAGATTTGGAAAATCGTCGAGGACTTCGATGGCGACACCTATCGAGCCGTGTACACGGCGGCGTTCCCCGAGGTCGTGTATGTGCTGGATGCGTTCATGAAGAAGTCGAAGACGGGCATCAAGACCCCGCAGGCTGACAAGGATCGCGTGCTCGCGCGATTCAAGGCGGCGCAGCAGGACTATCTCACCCATCATCGACGCAGGGGAGGGCAGTGATGGCCAAGACGACACGGGCACGCGCCGAGCAGACGATCGCGATTGAAGCGAGCAGCGGGAACGTCTTTGAAGACCTGGGTTTGCCGCAGGCCGGCGAGCGCCTGGCGAAGGCTGAACTCGCGCGGGGTATTCGCCACATTATCGAAGGCAAGCGGTGGACGCAGCGTCGCGCCGCGGAAGTGCTGGCCATTGCGCCGCCGGACGTGTCCGATTTGATGCGGGGGAAGCTGGCGCGCTTCAGCCAGGAGCGTCTGGAACGCTTCCTGAACGCGCTGGACATGGATGTGCAGATTCGCGTGCGGCCGCGGGCGGCCGGGAAAAAGCAGGCGGATGTCACCGTGGAGTTCGTCTCCGTGTAAGGGCTGTTCCGGCCTTGGCCATGACCCGCGATGTTATGCTGCTCGATCGGTAGAGGGCCTTTGCGTTTTCGCAGACGCTCGAGCAACTGGCAGGCGAAGGATTGTCTTTTTGCGTCCGGCTCCAGATGGGGGGCAATGATTGCCGTAGCAAGAAGCGTCGGTGTGGCTCTCTTTATCTTCACTCTCGGGTGCGGTCGCCAGCCGACGGCGCCGAGCGCTCCTGTTCCCGAGTTTCCCCCCGCCCCCAATTGGCGTTCCAACTCATCAGATGAATCGCCCCGGGAATCTGAGCGGGCTCGGAGCGTGACTCAGGCCGCTGTCGCTGTGGCCTGCGCATGGTAGTTCGCTTTGTACTCCGCCAGTGGCAAGTCGTCCAGGGGCTCAAGCAGATTGAAGTCCGCGCCTCACGTCGCACCTGGGCCACACGCCAGGCAGGGCAGTTGAACTAGACCGCGGGCGGTCCGATCGACAAGATGAGTAGGGACACGCTGGCAGACTGGACCAGTTGCTCGACCCGATGCCGCTCACTCCGTAACAGGACTTCAATCTCGCGGGTGCCGGCGTTGCCAACGTCGAGCCAGATCACCTTCGGGGGTGCGCCTTCGAGAAAACTACGCTCGCGGAAGTCCGTGTCCTTGGACACGACGGCGAAGCCGCTTGCCTTCGCGCAATCCCAGATCTCTGCGTCCGCCCTCTGGCGCAGCCCGACGTCGCGGACATGGAGAGAGTCGGGATACTCGGCACGCAGCCGCTCGACCAGCGCCGGACTGAGATTCGCGTCAGAAGAGCAGCTTCACGCCACCGAATTCGCGAGACGACGCTCACGGGCAGCGGCGAACGAGAGGGCGGCACGAATGTCCTGCCGCTCGAGGTCAGGAAAATCGCGCAGGATCTCGTCCTCGCTCATGCCGCCGGCAAGATACTCGAGGACATCGTAGACGGTGATCCGCGTGCCCCTGATGCAGGGCTTGCCGCTGCGAACGGACGGATTCACGGTGACCCGCTGCTGCCATCCCACGGTGGAATTGTAACCCTTCACACACCGCGTCGCCCTTCGTTTCCGTCAAGCGACGCCGGAGCGGCGGGCGAGTCGTGGTCGTGGTCGTCAGACCCTGAATCCGGCGCGACTCATGTGCCAGGCCGAGAGACCCTAGTTGGCTCTTGCAGTCATACACGTATGGGCCGGGCGCCGAACTAGAATGGTCGCGTGATCGACGCATTCACCTCGTGGCCGGCGATCTGGCAGGCGCTCGCGGCGGCGACCTTCACCTGGGGCCTGACGGCCCTTGGCGCGGGCGTCGTCTTCTTCTTCAAGGAAGTCAGCCGGAAAGCCCTCGACGGCGCGCTCGGCTTCACCGCCGGCGTGATGATCGCGGCCAGCTTCTGGTCGCTCCTCAATCCGGCCATCGCGCTGTCCGAGGAGATGGGCATGGTGAAGTGGCTGCCGCCGCTCATCGGGTTCCTGGCCGGCGCGTTCTCCATGCGGCTCATCGACTACGTGCTGCCGCACATCCACCTGTTCGGCAGGATGTCCGACGCCGAGGGGATGAAGACCTCGTGGCGACGCACCACGTTGATGGTCCTCGCCATCACGCTGCACAACATTCCGGAGGGACTGGCGATTGGCGTGGCCTTCGGCGCCGTGGCCGCCGGATACGAGTCGGCGACGCTTGCCGGCGCCGTGGCGCTCGCCATCGGTATCGGCATCCAGAACTGTCCGGAAGGGACGGCCGTGTCCGTTCCGCTGCGGCGCGAAGGCCTGTCACGCGGCAAGGCATGGTGGTACGGCCAGATGTCGGCCGTGGTCGAGCCCTTCGCGGCCGTGGCGGGCGCGCTCGCGGTCACGATCATGCAGCCGGTCCTGCCGTATGCGCTGGCCTTTGCCGCCGGCGCGATGATCTTCGTCACCGTCGAAGAGGTCATTCCGGAATCGCAGTCGGGTGGCCACGCCGACATCGCGACACTCGGGGCGATCGTCGGGTTCGCCGTGATGATGACGCTCGACGTCGCACTCGGATAACCGGGCGGACGCTTGCGGCTGGTCGCAGGAGCGGACTCGAACTGACGGGAGCGGCGCCGCGGGACGCGTGTCACCCCCACGTCGTCGTGCGTTCGTGCAGGGTCGTGAATGCGATACGCCACCGCGCGGGATATCGCTGCACGTTCAGCGCGGGATCGATCGGCAGCAGCCAGCCCGCGCCGCCACCGGGAGCCGAAGCAGTGCCGAGGCACGGTGAAGCGCTCGGCGTCCTCTGATCTGCCGAGGGGCCGTCAATTCGAAGGATGGCTGATCGATACCTCGCTGTGGGCCGTTGTCCGCTCAGACAATGACGACCTGCAGGCGCGGATCGAGCCGCCGCAAGTCGTCTGGATCGCTGGTCAGCACGGCCTGTCCGGCCCGCTGCGCGCACACGACCACGTGGGCGTCGACGATGTCGCTCGTGTCGCGCGCGGCGAGGAGCAAGCCGGTTGCGGTCGCGTCGGGACCATCCAGCGCGACGAGGTCGGTGCCGGCTTGCCGGATGAGCCGTGCGACGCGAGCCTGCCGTGCCGGTTGTCGAACGACCTGGGCCAAGGCGGTGGCGGGAACGGTGAGCCGTGCACCACGCTGGGCGGCTCGGGCGACGAGCGCCAGCACGCGCCGGTCGCCGCGATCGAGGGCGATCAGGCCCCCGGCGTCGAAGGTGAGTCCACTCACGCGACGTTCCGGCGGGACGTGCGCCGTGCACGCCGGGGCTTCACACCGAGCACGCCATCGGCCCACGCGCGTTCCTCGGCGGTCAACGGTCCCCCTGTGTCGCGCAAGGCTTCGTCGAGCATCTCCCGCCATCCGGCCGCGTCGTGCAGGGCCACCCGCACGGCATGAGTCACGAATCCCGACACACTCGACGCCTGCCCGGCGGCAACGAGACGCCGGACTTCGTCGAGTTGGTCGTTGTCCAGCGTGATGGTCACCTTGCTTGTTGCCATACCGAATACCATACCCCGCCCGAGCGATGCCCGCAACGTTCCGGCATACACAATCACCAGTGCCCGAGGGGGCAGACAGGCATCTTTCCGGGATCAGCCTTGTCGTGCTGGCGGCCGTTGCGGTTGGGCAGAGTGGATCGCAGTCGCTGGCCGAACCTGGCGCATTGCGAAACGACCGATGCGAATGCCGCGGCGAGCCGGCTACGGCCGTCGTCCAGCCCGGCGAGGTGTGGATCGGCACGCACGAGCGCGACGTGATTGTCGTGCTCGGTAATGGCGCCGAGGTCTGAACCAATTTCGGCGACGATCCGGTCTGCGTCCACGGTCGACAACGTTCGAGAAGATCGACGCGTTCGCCGCCGGCCGGCGCAGCGGGAATGAGCTGACGGCTCCGTAGGGCGTACCTCGTACGGCGTCACCCCCACGTCGTCGTGCGTTCGTGCAGGGTGGTCAGCGCGGTACGCCACCGCGCGGGATCTCGCTGCACATTCAGCGACGGATCGATCGGCAGCAGCCAGCCTGCGCCGCCACCGGGAGCCGAAGCCAGTGCCGAGGCGACGAGCCCGGCCGCCTCGTCCGGGCGGCCAGATCGTTCGAGCAGCAGCGCCCGCGCCATCGCGTCGTCGACCGGCATCGCGCCGCCGTCGCTCTCGGTATCAGCGGAGGGGCCACCGGCCGTGCCGGCCCGAAGCACACGCAGTGTGGCATGCGCCATCGGATGACGCGGCACGCGTGTCAGCGCTTCCTGCAGCGCGGAGCAGGCAGCGGTCGGATCGCCGCGCCGCTCGTGCAGGGCGGCCGCGGCGTACCACGCCGCCGCGCAGCATTCGCGCGAGAACAGGTGGTGCAGCGGTTCGAGTTCCCGTTCGCGATCGAAGTGCGTCAGGGCCTCCTCGTCCGCACCGCGCGCAAGACAGAGCAGTCCCTTCAGCCAGTGAATCGCCGCGCCCGAGAAGCCTGACGGTCCCGCGCTCGCCATGGCCTCGAGCGCCGGATCGAGTTCGCGCTCGGCGAGATCGAGCTCGTTGCGGGCGACGTGCACGGTGGCGATCAGCCAGTGTGCAACCGCGAGGCCGCGCCGTAACTGCAGCGTCCGTCGCGCCGCGCGCAGTCGCTGTTCGCCCCAGCTGCACCACGCGAGTCGCAGATGATGCGCCCAGTGATCGGGTTCGAGCCGGATGGCCTCGACGACGGCGCCGATGGCGCGTCGACGATCGCCCGTCGCATCCACGACGAAGCCGTAGGTCGCCCACGCTTCGGCCAGCGCCGGCGCCAGGCGGCGCGCTTCGAGCGCGTGACGGACCGATGCGCGCAGCGCATGTTCATCCGGCGCGTCGGCAGAGCGCGTGCCGTGAAAGCGGAGGATGTACGCGTTGGCGAGGCCCACGTGCGCCAGGGCGTTGTCCGGCGCGGTCTCCACGACGCGGGCAAACAGCGTCACGGCCGCGTCGACGCGTTCGGTCACCAGTGTCTCGAGCATCGTCCGCCCATCGAGCAGCGCGAGGTGTGGCGCCATCAGGGCGTCGAGCTCCGCGTCGCTCAGGCCCTGCTCGTCGCGCGCGACGGAGATGACGAAGCGGTAGCCGAGGCGCGGGACCGTGGCGATGTAGCGTTCCGGATCGGACGGGTCGAGGGTCGCGCGCAGGCGCGAGATGGCCTGCGCCAGGCTGTTGTCGCTCACCGCGTGATGCGGCCAGCCGATCGCGATCAGTTCGTCTTTCGCCAGCAGCTCGCCGGGACGCGAGACCAGGGCTTCGAGCAGGTTGAAGAGGCGGGGCTGCAGGGGGATCGCGGTCTCGTCGCGCAGCAGAAACCGTCCCCGCGGGTCGAGCCGGAACGGGCCGAACCGGAAACCGCTGCCTGACGGCATGCGGCATTCTACGGGCAGAAGAGCGGGGCGGGACATGAAAAAGTGTCCCGCCCCTGTTGGGTCACCATCGGTGGCGTCCGACTTACGACGCCTTGTCCAGCACCTCCTTCAGTTCGACCGGCGGGCTGCCGGCCACCTCGGATGACGCCTCGCCCGGCACGTCGTCCACCGTCGCCACCTCGATCGGGGCCGGCACCGACGCCACGACCGGCGTCGTCACGGTTTTCGAGGAAGGTGACTGGCCTTCCATGTGCCGGGCCCCGCGCCACTCGGCCAGTCGCACGCCGTCGCCGCGAAGCGTGTTCGCGACGGCGACGTCGAGGTCGCGAATCGCGTCGAAGCCCAGAGCCAGGGCGCCTTCGAGTCCTGCCTGCGCTTTCACTCGCGATCGGCGGCTGTCCTGCTGGACGTTGATGGCCTGCTCCAGGTCGCCGACCAGCTCGCGGAGCTCCGTGAGGAACGTCGGCGGCATGCCGAGTCTCACGAAGCGGTCCACTCGCTGCGCAGCTTCCTCCATGAACAGCCGCGCCGAGGCCAGCACGACCGTGGCCGAGTGCCGGCGTGGCATCCGGAAAGGATGCGTGCCGGGCCCGGCCTTGTCGATCCGCCGCCCCGTGGCGGCGATCGCCTTCATGGCCTCGACGACCGCCCGCCGCGTGGTCGTGCGGACGCGCTGGGCATCCGCACGAGCCTTCGTGCGTCGAGTGAGGTACTCCTCGAACGCCGACACGGCTTCGGCCACCCTGGTGAACGCCCGTCCACCTTCTGAGAACTCCGGAAACACGTCACGGTTGACCATCCCGAAGTTTCGTACCCGAACGAACATTTCGTACTTCAGTCGTTGTGCTTTTTGCATCGTTGCCCGCTCCTTTGCGGGTGCGGGCATCGTCGCGCGGGCGGATGGGCGAAGTCGTGAACAAACCCTGAACGAACGCTGAAAAGACGTTCACATCCGGGTTGACGACGCGGCGGATCGACGTCGACGGGTCTTCTATCCGACTGCGGCACCTCGTCTGCGTCACTGCGTTCGGGCGCGTGTGTCGGTGTCGCGGATCGCGTGCAGGACGTGCCGGGGCGCGTGTCCTGATTCGACGAGTCGTGTGCCTCACTCGACGACGCTTCTGCGTCGGATCAACCGGTCGTCTGCATCACGTCGACGCCCCGCGTGCATCACGTTGACGAGGCGCGTGAGTCACTCCGACGACCCGCGTGACCGACCTGACGACGATCCGGCACGGCAACGTGTTGATGGCAACGGACATGCCCAACGGGTCGCCGATCGTCGTCAGGAAGGTCACGCGACCTGTTCAGGTGATGCCGCGCAGGCGTCGGAGTGAGACACGCGCCCGGTCACAGTGGATCACGCGATCTGGAGACCCGATGCGCGCGATCCGTCAGGTGATGCCGGTGATCTGTTGCCGCGAGTCTGGCGACCTGGAAGGTGATGTCGGCGACCCGTTCTGGCTGCACTGGTGAACCGTTGATGCAATGCAGGTGACATGTCCAGGTGAGACACGCGCGCCGGCGGGGAAGTCGGGTGAGCCGTTGGGGGAGTCGGATGACTTGTTGCAGTCATCGCCGCGGGCTCCGCGACCGGCGCGATCCTGTGCCGTCGCGGAGGCTCGAGGAGAACGACGGTTCTCTGTCTCTTTGCTGCCGCAACACGCCTCCGGCCTCTCGTCCCTCACGCTGACACCTCCCGCCAGAGTTTGACGGCCGTCAACATTCGCCTTGCGCAGGCGCTGTAGCCTCGGCGCACCGTCGGTCACGGCCCACGAATCCGCGTGCGGCTGTCCAGGGCGGTTCAGCAGGAGGTCGAGGCGGGCACGATGCGAAAGCACATCTGGGCGATTACCGCGCTGGGCATACTGTGCGCACCGTGGGGCCGCGTCTCGGCAGACGTCGAGGCCGGACGGGCCGCCTTCCAGGCGAAGTGCATGGCGTGCCACTCCGTCGAGGTCAACGGTCCGGTCATGCTCGGCCCGAACCTGGTCGGAGTCACCGAACGCCGCGACGAGGCGTGGCTCATCCGCTGGATCATGGAACCGGATCGGATGCTCGCCGAGCAGGATCCCATCGCCGTCGCGCTCCTGAACCAGTTCAACCAGATCCCGATGCCCCCCCTCGGCGTGTCGGAGACCGAGGCCCGCGATCTGCTGGACTACCTCGCCGACGTCAGCGCACAGGCCTCGGCGACACCGGCAGCCGCACCGGCTGCGGCGATCCCCCGGCCGACAGGCCTGGCCATCCTCACCGCCGGACTGGGACGGACCCAACTGGCCGGCCTCGTGATCTTCCTCGGCCTGTCGATGGCCGTGGTCGTGGCCTTCTGGCAGGTGGCCCGGAGCACCAGGCAACCGGTCCCGACCATCGACATGAAGGCGGCCTACAGGCTGCGCCGCAAGTTCTTCATCGGCACCTCCGTGCTCGTGCTCGGCACGCTGGCCGCCACCCTGCCGCGCACGCCGTACCCCGACGATCTCGAGACGCCCGATGAACTGGTCTACGTCACGGCCAGGCAATTCGGCTTTCTCTACAGCTCGGAACCGATCACGACCGACGCCGACATCGGGCAGGTGCCTGTGACGAACACCCTCGAAGTGCCCGTGGGCGCCCTCGTCGAATTCCGCGTGACGAGCCTCGACGTCACGCACAACTTCGCGCTCTACGATCCGGACCACGTCATCGTCGCCCAGACCCAGGCGATGCCCGGCTATGTGAATCGCCTGCGCGTGCGGCTGGCCGCCCCCGGCGTCTTCCGGGTCCTCTGCCTCGAATACTGCGGACTGGCGCATCACGCGATGCAATCGACGCTGACGGCGCGTCGACTGACGGACGAATAGCGGGGACCCATGGAACTGAGCCCGAAACACACCCTGCACTGGATTGGCGTCACGTTCATCCTGTTCCCGCTGCTGCTGCTGGCGGGGATGTTCATGCGCGCCATCCAGGCGAACACCCTGGCCTCGACGCAGTCGTGGTTCTATCCGATGATGACGCTGCACGGCGTCGGCATGGCCGGTCTGTGGTGGGTCGCCTCCATGGCCTGTGCGTCCCGCGTGCTGACACGGTACACGAAGCCCAGCGCCGCGGTCTCGACCTTCGCGCTGATCGGGACGATTCTCGGCGTGCTGCTCCTGCTGGCCAGCGTCCTGTTCGGCCGCTTTGCCGCCGGCTGGTATTTCCTCTACCCGCTGCCGTTCTCGGTCGGCTGGCCGGCCTGGGCCACGCTGACCTTCTTCGTGTCACTCACCGTGCTCGGTGTGACATGGCTCGTCTGGACGCTCGATCTGCTGCGCGCGATCGCACGCAAGTACACCATCAGCCAGGCGCTCGGCTGGCACTACATCCGCGG
Organism: Acidobacteria bacterium SCN 69-37; assembly: GCA_001724025.1. Lineage (GTDB taxonomy): Bacteria > Acidobacteriota > Vicinamibacteria > Vicinamibacterales > SCN-69-37 > SCN-69-37. The sequence continues at coordinate 54,053 of MEDJ01000001.1, forward strand.
CGTCGAAGGGCCCGACGTCCCACCGGCCATCCTGATCGTGACCACCAGCCTGATTGCCGCGGTCGCGTGCCTGCTCGCGGGCGTGGCCGTGCTGCTGCTGTTCTATTACGAGATGCTCACCGGCACGCGCAACGACGCGCTGCTGATGAAGAACCTGACGTTCCTGTTCGGACACCTGCTGGTCAACCTGAGCCTGTACCTGGCCGTGGCCGTGGTCTACGACACGTTCCCGCACTACACGGGCCGCCCATGGCACACCAACAGGGTGGTCGCGATTTCGTGGAACGCGGTCCTGGCCATCGTCCTGCTGGCGTACTTCCACCACCTGTACATGGACTTCGTGCAGCCGACCTCGCTCCAGTACGTCGGACAGATTGCGTCCTACATGAGTTCCATTCCCGCGGCCGTCGTCACGGTCTTCGGGGCGGTGACGATCGTCTACCGCGCGCCGGTGCGCTGGAGCCTGGGCTTCACGCTGCTGTTCTTCGGCCTGATGGGGTGGGGCATCGGCGGACTCGGGGCCGTGATCGATTCCACCATCGCGCTCAACTCGAAGTTCCACAACACCCTGTGGGTGCCCGCCCACTTCCACTCCTACATGATCGAGGGATTGGTGCTGATGGTGCTGGGCTACTTCTACCACTACTGCCAGGAGCGCGCGCGGATGCCGGAAAGCCTCCCGTTCCAGAAGACCATCGTCACGCTGATGCTGGTGGGCGGATACGGGTTCCTGCTGATGTTCTACCTGGCCGGCGCGCAGTCGGTGCCGCGGCGCTACGCCATCTATCCCGCGGAACTGTCGCACGGCGCGATCTACGCGGGCATCGCCGTGGTGTTCGCCGCGGTCTTCCTGCTCGGGCTCCTCTTCTACATCTACGAGACCGGCCGGAACTGGGTGAGAGCCTATGGGGCGTGACCGCCGGCGCACCGGCGCGCGCCTGGCGTGGACAGGCGTGACACTGCTGTCAATCCTCGCGATCGCGTGGCCGGCGTCGGTGTCGGCCTCGCGCGGGGACGAGCCTGTCGATCTGCTGCGCGAGGAATCGAGACATCTCTACGGTCCGGTTCCCGACATCGACGTTCAGCTGATCGATGGCCGACACGTCCGTCTCGCCGACCTGTGGCGCGACACGCCGCTCCTGGTCACCCTCTTCTACAGCCACTGCGCGGGCACGTGCACGCCCTTCCTGCGGTCGCTGCACACGGCCGTGGGCCAGAACGGGGGACTCGGCAGCGAGTACCGCGTGCTGAGCCTGAGCTTCGATCCCCACGACACCCTCGAGAATGCCAGGGCAACGGCCGCGGCCGTGGGCGTCGAGCCCGGCGACGCGTGGCTGTTCGGCACCGGCACGCCGGCCGACGTCGCACGCCTCGCCGAGGCCGTCGGCTTCTGGTACGAGCCGGTCCAGGCCACCAACCAGTTCGATCACCCGTCGCTCGTCGCGGCCGTCCGCGACGGCTCTGTGGTCCGCGTACTGCTCGGCACGACGGTCAATGCCTCGCGCCTCAAATCCGCCCTGTTCGAATTGAAGGGCGTCTACGTCCCCCTGTACAGCCGCCCGGGCGAAAACGTACTGTTCCGCTGCCTGCAGATCGACGCGCTGACCCAGGAGGTCCGCTTCGACTGGGGGATGCTCCTGCTCGTCGTGCCCGGTCTGCTGGCCCTGGCCATCGGCGGCACCATCTTCCGGACGACGGGTCGGCCGACGTCACGCGAAGCCTGACGTCGCGATCTGCGGCAGAATAGGCACCGCCATGAAACTCGAAACCCTCGCCGTCCACGGCGGCTACCGTCCCGATCCGACCACCAGGGCCGTGGCCGTCCCGATCTACCAGACCACGTCCTACGCCTTCGACAACACGCAGCACGGCGCGGACCTGTTCGACCTCAAGGTGCCGGGCAACATCTACACCCGCATCATGAACCCGACGCAGGACGTGCTGGAGAAGCGCGTGGCTGCGCTCGAGGGCGGCGTGGCCGGCCTGGCCCTGGCCTCGGGCATGGCGGCCATCACCTGCGCCATCCAGACCCTGGCCGAGGCGGGGGACAACATCGTGTCGGCGGGGACGCTCTACGGCGGCACCTACAACCTGTTCGCGCACACGCTGCCGCAGTACGGCATCGACGTGCGTTTTGCCGACGGGCGCGATCCCGACAGTTTCGCCCGCCTGATCGATGGCCGCACGCGGGCGCTGTTCTGCGAATCGGTCGGCAATCCGCTCGGCAACGTCATCGACTTCGAACCGCTGGCCGAGGTGGCGCATCGTCACGGCGTGCCGCTGATCGTGGACAACACCGTGCCGTCGCCCTATCTCTGCCGTCCGTTCGAGTACGGCGCGGACATCGTCGTGCACGCGTTGACCAAGTACCTGGGCGGCCACGGCAACGCGATCGGCGGTCTCATCGTCGATTCGGGTCGATTCCCGTGGGCCGAGCACGCCGATCGCTTCAGGCGCCTGAACGAACCGGATCCGTCGTATCACGGTGTGGTCTACACCGAGGCGCTCGGCCCGGCGGCCTACATCGGCCGCGCCCGCGTCGTCCCGCTGCGGAACATGGGGGCGGCCATCAGCCCGTTCAATGCCTTCCTGATCCTGCAGGGCATCGAGACGCTCGCCCTGCGCATGGATCGAACGTGCGACAACGCGCTGCGGATCGCCACGTTCCTGCAGTCGCACCCGAAGGTGCGCTGGGTGAACTACGCCGGGCTGCCAGGCCATCGGGATCACGCGCTGGTGCAGCGGTACATGGGCGGTCGCGCGTCCGGCATCCTGACCTTCGGCGTGACTGGCGGCCGCGACGCCGGGGCGCGGTTCCAGGACGCGCTCGAACTCATCACGCGCCTGGTGAACATCGGCGATTGCAAGACGCTGGCGTGCCACCCGGCCTCCACCACGCACAGGCAGTTGTCGCCGGAGGAGATGAGCCGGGCTGGCGTGTCGGACGACATGATTCGCCTGTCGGTCGGGATCGAGCACATCGACGATCTCACAGCCGATCTCGACAAGGCGCTGCAGGCCGCGTGAGCGCGCGGGGTAACATGCCGGAGTGCGCATCGCGTTCTTCAGTGCCCGGCCCTTCGATCGTGACGTGTTCCTGGCGACCCACGCGTCGCGCGGGATGGACCGTCACGATCTGCACTTCTTCGACACGCGCCTGACCGAGGCGACCGCCGCCCTCGCAGCCGGCTGCGAGGGCGTCTGCGTCTTCGTCAACGACCAGGTCGGCGCCGGCGTGCTGACCGCGCTGGCCGCCGGCGGGACGCGGCTGATCGCGCTGCGCTCGGCCGGCTTCAATCACGTCGATCTCGAGGCGGCGGTCGGACTCGGCCTGACCGTCTCGCGCGTGCCGGCCTACTCGCCGTACGCCGTGGCCGAGCACACGCTCGCGCTGATCCTCACGTTGAACAGGAAGACGCACAAGGCCTACGCCCGCGTGCGCGAGGGCAATTTCTCGCTCGACGGGCTGACAGGCTTCGACCTGCACGGCACGACGGCCGGCGTCGTCGGCACGGGCACCATCGGCCGGTGCGTGATCCGCGCCCTGATCGGGTTCGGGTGTCACGTCGTCTGCCACGATCTCGAACCGCATCCCGACGCGCGCGCGCTGGGCGCCCGCTACGTCGCCCTGGATGAACTGTTCGCCTCGTCGGCGATCGTGACGCTGCACGTTCCGCTCACGCCCGATACCCGCCACATGATCGACGCGGCCGCCATCGCGCAGATGCCGCGCGGCGTCATGATCATCAACACCGGCCGGGGCGCGCTCATCGATACGCGCGCGGCCATCGACGGGCTCAAGCGCGGACACATCGGCTATCTCGGCCTGGACGTCTACGAGGAAGAGGAAGGCCTGTTCTTCGACGACCACTCGGCCAGCGTCATCCAGGACGACGTGTTCGCGCGGCTGCTCACGTTCCCGAACGTGCTCGTCACCGGGCACCAGGCGTTCCTCACGCGTGACGCGCTGCAGGGCATTGCGTCGACCACGTTCGACAACATCGAGGCGTTCGCCGCCGGCCGGCGCAGCGGCAACGAGTTGACGCCGGCGTAGGCGGAGATTCACGGCATCGTCCGTCCGACACCTGCCGGCTCCGGTGAACGGGCCGTCGCTGTGGCCCCTGCCGCTGTCCGATCGGCCCACCACTGGCGGATCAGTGCGTTGGCCGGCAGTTCGATCTGCCGCCACACGATCATCGACAGGCCCACGACCATGGCGATGTAGGCGAATCCCGCCGCCACCGGGGGCAGTGCTGCACGCAGGTCCGACCGTTCGTACCACCAGAGGACCGGTACGTGCAGGATGTAGATGGCGTATGCAGCGCCGCCGCCGCGGATCATCAGCGGCGATGACAGCCATCGCCACAGCCTTCCACCGCCGCACGCCAGGCCGAAGACGAGCACGGCGCTCGCCAGCCGGATTCCGGCGTCGAAGACGAGAAAGCTCCCGAGCGCGTCTCGCACGAGCAGGAGCATCACCCCCGCGACCAGCGCCGGGCCGTACAGCCAGGGGCCGAGTCTGGTGAGTGGCGCGTTCGCGGCACGCACGCGATCGTACAGGCGCCCGGCCACCGCGCCGATCAGGAAATCGCCGAAGTAGAGCAGCGGCTTCGCGATGGGCGGTTCCAGCAGCAGGCGCAGCGCGACGGGCGCCGCAAACGCGATTCCCGCGGAGATGGCCAGGCGCGGCCACGTCGGCCGCCGCACCAGTTGCACGACCAGCGGAAACAGCGCGTAGAAGAACACCTCGCACGACAGCGACCACGCCGGCGTGTTCCAGTTGACGGCTGGCGGCCGCCAGCCCTGGAGGAGCAGGACGTGATTGAGCAGCAACCCGAGTTGATCGGCGGCTGATCCGGCTCGGCCGCTGCGCAGTTCGGCGCTGATGATGGGCGCGACGATGAGCAGACTGAACAGGTAGACGGGGTACACGCGCGCGAATCGGGCCACGCCGTAGCGGGTGAGGGCCGCGCGAGTCCAGGACGTCGCATGGTAGCGCCGCGTGAGCACGAAGCCGGAGATGGCGAAGAAGACGGTCAGCGCCACCCACGCGGTGTCCATCAGGGTGAACGCGGTCGGGCTCGCCGCTGTCAGCGGCCCGAACATGCGGCCGGGCCCACTGAGATGATGGATCACGACCCACAAGGCCAGGGGAAATCGGATGCCGGTGAGTGCGGGCATCAGATCGACTGACGGTGATCTGTCGGACGCCGCGGCGCGCATCAGGAGGCCATGTTAGCAAGATGGCTTCGGCCCGCGCGCCTGAGGCGGTCTCCAACGGGAGCCTGGCGGTGTGGCCAGAGTCAGACGTCTGGGCCGCGTTCGCGACGAGCACTCCAGAGCGCGCGAACGATCACGGTATCGTCGTCGAACGTGTAATACAGATGACAAGCAAGTTTTCGAAGATAGAGCCGCCGCACCTCGGACCCGGTTGCGTACGAATAGGGCGTTCCGATACCTGGAAGCACGCGAAGCAACGCAACTGCGCTTTCGATCTCCGTCGCGAAGACGTCGCAATAGTCGCGATTCTCGAACCACCACGTTCGCTCGCGCGCGAGATGCTGGTCGGCCGTCGCAGTGAATTGAACGCGACATTCCTTCAATGCGACCGAAGCCTCGCAAAGACGTCCTGCGCATCGAGCAGTCGGCCGGCGGCAACGTCGTCCTCGGATTGGGCCAGGGCGTTGTGGAGTGCGGCGCGGTCCGCATCGTCGAGCCAGTCGCCGGGATCCAGCGGCAGCAATTCGACTTCCGTGCCATCCGGCAGGTCTGTCGGTTCATCCACCACGAGCCGGCCGGATTGCACGCGGGCCTTGATCGTCATGGCCGCAGCCTAACACCCGCCATGTCGGCCAGCAAGCGCCCGAAAGACCGCGAATATCGATGGGGGGGGGCGGAGGAAGGATGATTTCCGCCGTGAAACTCCAGGTCGCTGCTGCGATCGCGACGTGCTCGACTACGCGGCCCCGTTCGGGCCGGTCGGCCGGCTCGTCGAACGTGCGTACCTCCATTCGTACCCTACAGCGTTCCTGTCAATCCGCGCGAACGCGCTGAAGCAGCTCGCTGAGACCGGGCAATGGAAGACGTTACCAGGTTTCGGTTGAGCGGAAGGGCATCGCGATCGTCGCAACGGCTCTCCGCGGCCCTCTACTCGTCTTTCTTCTCCGCCAGCAGCGGCAGCACCTGGCCCTTGCCGGCCGAGAGCAGGCCGGTGTTCGAGTAGATCGACAGCTTGTCGCGCGTGTCCTGGATGTCGAGGTTGCGCATCGTCAGCTGCCCGATGCGATCGAGCGGCGAGAACGTCGACTCGCCCTTTTCCATCGTCAGCCGCTCGGGCTTGTAGGTGAGGTTCGGGCTCGTCGTATCGAGCAGCGAGTAGTCGTTGCCGCGCCGCAGTTCGAGCGTCACCTCGCCCGTCACCGCCCCGGCCACCCAGCGCTGCGCAGTGCGGATCATCATCGACTGCGAATCGAACCAGCGGCCCTGGTAGAGCAGTCGGCCGAGCGTGCGGCCGTTCTCGCGGTACTGCTCGATGGTGTCCTCGTTGTGGATGCCCGTGACCAGCCGCTCGTACGCGATGAACAGCAGCGCCATGCCCGGCGCTTCGTAGATGCCGCGGCTCTTGGCCTCGATGATGCGGTTCTCGATCTGATCGCTCATGCCGAGCCCGTGCCGGCCGCCGATGCGGTTGGCCTCGAGCATCAGTTCCACCGGATCGCTGTAGACGGTGCCGTTGAGCGCGACGGGCTGCCCCTCTTCGAAGCGAACAGACACCGTCTCCGGCTTGACGACCACGTCTTCGCGCCAGAACGCGACGCCCATGATCGGCTTCACGATCTTGATGCCGGAGTCGAGGTGCTCGAGGTCCTTGGCCTCGTGCGTGGCGCCGAGCATGTTCGAGTCGGTGGAGTAGGCCTTCTCGACGCTCATGTGGTACGCGAGCCCCGCCTTCTCCATGTACTCGGACATTTCCTTGCGGCCGCCGAGTTCGTCGATGAACGCCTGGTCGAGCCACGGCTTGTAGATGCGCAGCTCCGGGTTGGCCAGCAGGCCGTAGCGGTAGAACCGCTCGATGTCGTTCCCCTTGAACGTGCTGCCATCCCCCCAGATGTGCACGTCGTCTTCCTTCATGGCGACGACGAGCATGGTGCCGGTGACGGCGCGGCCGATGGGCGTGGTGTTGAAGTAGGGGACACCGGCCGTGGTGATGTGGAACGCCCCCGACTGCAGCGCGGCAATCCCTTCGTTGACGAGCTGGCGACGGCAGTCGATCAGGCGCGCGCGCTCGGCGCCGTACTGGAGCGCCTTGCGGGGAATCTCCTCGTAGTCCGGTTCGTCGGGCTGGCCGAGATTGGCCGTATAGGCGAACGGGATGGCGCCCTTGTGCCGCATCCAGTGCAGGGCCGCACTCGTATCGAGCCCTCCGGAAAACGCGATACCGACCTTTTCACCGACGGGCAGACTCTGAAGGATGTTGGACACGGCTCACTCCGAACTGAGGATGATAGCAGGCTGGGAGGCGGCAGGCGGGGAGGAGGCCGGAAGGCGGGGGGAAGGCTACGAGGCGACAAGGCCACGAGGCTACGGGAGGACCGTCGGAGCCCCGGGGCTTCAGCCCCGGGGGAATCGTGACTATCTGATCGTCAGCCCGCCGCTGATCCAGCGGCCGGGCATCGGGACGCCGGCAATCTCGCGATACTCGACATCGAACAGGTTCGATCCGTCGACAAACACATCGATGCGGCCGAAGGCCCGGCTGAGACGGCCGCCGACGAGCGCGTAGTGCTGGCCGTCGCGCCGGAGCCGGTGATCGACGTTGATCGCCAGCCGGATGCCCGCCGCGATGGGGGCCGCAATCGACAGGCCCGTCTGGTGCCGCGCGTACTCGAGCACGTAGCGCGATTCCGTCGTCAGGGCCGGCGCGTCGACGCGCAGCCCGGCGTACGCCACGCGCACCAGCGCCCGCGCCCATCGACGGCTGAGGCTGGCTTCGATGCCTGCGGCCGTGACGTCGCGCACGTTCGTCGCCTGGAACCGCCCGGCGGGGGAGGCGCGGACGAAATCGATGACGTCCTCGTCCCACCGCCGGAACACCGATGTCGAGGCCGTCCAGGCGCCGCGCGTCCAGTCGAGCCCGCCGTCGATCGTCCAGCCGTGCTCGGGACGCAGGTCGGCATTCCCGAGAGTGTTCGGGTCGTCGTAGAACCTGTCGGTGAACGTGGGCACGCGGAAGGCGTGGCCGGCCGAAGCCCGCGCGCGCAGCGTGGGGGCCAGGCTCGTGACGACCGAGGCCGTCGGACTGAGCGCGTGGCCGAACGACGAATACGCGTCGATCCGCAGGCCGGCCTGCAGCGTCGTGCGCGTGGCCATCACCGCCTGCACCTCCGCGAACGCCGCGGCCCGCGTGTCCGCGTGCCTGCCGAGGTTGGAAGATCGCACGCGATCGCTTCCGGCCGAGGCCCCGACAGCGAACACCGCCGCGTGCAGGACGCGCCGGGCCTCGATCGATCCATCGACGGCCATCGTGCGATGGCGATTCTCCGAGACGCCGGGGCGGTTGATGTCCCACTGGAAGTGATCGCGGTGATGACGCGCCACCACCTGCGTCACCGTCGTCCAGGCCGACAGCGCGCGCTGGTAGCGGCCGGCCGCGATCGTCTGCTCGGTCCACTCCTTCGACGGGGAATTGCCGTAGAACCCGTTCGCCCCGAACGCGCGCCGCTGGTGTCGGACGTCCAGCGTCAGGCCACGGACGACGTCGCCGCGGATGGCCGCACCGCCCTGGGCCCAGTCGCGATCGACCATGAATCCGTCGCTGCGATTCGCCCAGCCGGCCACGGTCCAGCCGTCGGGCAGCGCGCCGCCGGCCGCAGACGCCTGCGCATCGACCAGGCCGTGCTGGCCAACGGCCACCGTGGCGAGCGCGTGCGGATCCCGCCGCGTGATGACGTTGATCGTGCCGCCGAGCGCGTCGGCCCCGTGCACCGCCGATCCCGCACCGGCCACGATCTCCACGCGATCGATGGCCACGGCCGGCAGCGGGATCTCACCGTTGTGGTGGCCGCTCTGGCTGTTGTTGAGCCGCATGCCGTCGGCCAGCACCAGGTGCTGATTGAAGGTGGCGCCCCGGATCGAAAAGTCGGTCTGCACGTCGCGCGGGCCGCGCGCCCGCGCATCGACGCCTGGGACGAGTCGCAGCGCCTCGACAATCGACCGCAGGCCCAGTTGATCGACGTCGGCCCACGTCACCGTGGCCACGGACTTCGCGACGGATGCCGACGCCACCGGGGCGACGGTGGCCGTGACGAACACGTCCTGCCGCACGCGCGGCGCGTCGTCCTGTGAGGCCGGCGCGGCCTGGGCGAGGACGTGGCGCGGACCGGCCAGGATGCAGGCGAGGGAGAAGAACGCCGCGGCGATCGGCGCGCGGGCACGCAGGGCGGACATCAGCCGGTCACTGTAACAGACGACACGGGCCTCTGGCCGCGACGGTGAGGCTGCTGAAACAGCCAGCACCCTCGAGTTCGACGCCAGAAGCCAGACGCCAGACGTGAGGAACCTGGCCCGATTCGTCAACTTCTGGCTGCTGGCGTCGACCTTCTGGCTTGGGAGCCTGCGTTCTCCAGCAGGCTCCTGCCGCTGAGCCCTCAGCGCTCGCGCTGCGCGAACTTCAGGCTTTGAAGGCGTGGGGCCCCACCCCCACGCCGCTGGCCGGCACTGTCGCCGAGCCCTCAGCGCTCGCGCTACGCGCTCGGCTTCGGGCTGTCTATACTGTGAGGATGCTCGAGGCGCGTCGATACGTCATCCGGGGTGACGTGCAGGGTGTAGGCTTCCGGTGGTTCACCGAGCAGGCCGCGCGCGTCGAGGGACTGCACGGGTGGGTCGCCAATCGTCCCGACGGCGCGGTCGAGGTGGCCGCCGAGGGAGACCGCGAGGCGCTGCGGCGCTTCGAGTCGCGCCTGCGGCAGGGGCCGCCGCGCAGCCGCGTCGACGAGGTGATGGTCGACGACGACGTGCCGTCGGGGCGCGCCAGCGGGTTCGTGATTCGAACGTGAGAGAGCGAGACGAAACGGTCATGCAGCTATTGAAGGATCGCATCCGGCACGTGCCGGACTTCCCGAAGCCGGGCATTCTGTTCTACGACGTCACCACGCTGCTGAAGGATCCCGAGGGATTCCATCTCGCGGTCGATGAGATGGCGGCATCCCACGTGGGCCGGGACATCGACATGGTCGTGGGCATCGAGAGCCGCGGGTTCATCTTCGGCGCCGCGGTGGCCGATCGCATCAAGGCCGGCTTCGCCCCGGTCCGCAAGCCCGGCAAGCTGCCCTCGACGACGAAGCGTGCGGCCTACGACCTGGAGTACGGCACCGACGCACTCGAGATTCACGACGATGCCGTGCAGAAGGGGCAGCGCGTGCTGGTGGTCGACGACCTGCTCGCCACGGGCGGGACGGCCGCGGCCACGGTCGGGCTGATTCGCGATCTCGGCGCCGAGGTCATCGGCGTGCAGTTCCTGATCGAACTCGTCGGCCTCAACGGCCGGCAGCGACTGCCGAACGAGCAGATCGGCGTCGTCCTGCAATACTGACCCGCGCGTCCCCGCCACTGGCGGGGACGGCGCACACGCCTCGGCGCCAGACGCCGGGGCGGCCATCTCCCTCAGGCGCCCGTAGCTCAGCTGGATAGAGCACCGCCCTCCTAAGGCGGGGGTCACACGTTCAAATCGTGTCGGGCGCACCACTATTTCTCCCTGCAGAATATGCAAGAACATGGCGACGGCCGTTCCACGCGGACGTAAGCTGTCGGGAACTTCCAACGCCGGCCCGCCGGTACGACGACAACGAGGAGCGACGAGATGATGCGACGTCTGATCACGACCTGTGCCTGCGTCCTGGCGAGCGCCACGATGGCCCACGCGCAACTGGCCGAGACCTACACGCTGCCACGACCGGCCGCGTGCTGCCTGCTGAACACCGCCACCTCGCTGGCCGAGCAGCTGCAGGACTGGAACCAGCTCGGGCGCTACCACGACGCCAACCAGGACCTGCTGCGCGCGCCCGCCGATCCGCGGCGGGTCGTGTTCCTCGGCGATTCGATCACCGACGGCTGGCGCCTCGGCGAGTCGTTTCCCGGCCAACCGTACGTGAACCGCGGCATCAGCGGTCAGACGACGGCGCAGATGCTCGTGCGGTTCTACCAGGACGTGATCGCGCTGAAGCCGGCGGCGGTCATCCTGCTGGCGGGCACGAACGACATTGCGCGCAACAACGGTCCGCAGACGCTCGAGATGGTGCAGCAGAACATCATGGCGATGACCGAGCTGGCGCGCGGGCACGGCATCAAGGTCGTGCTCTGCGGCCTGCTGCCGATCTCCGACCGCACGATGCTGCCGGCCACGGGGCGCGAAGGTGGGGCAGCGCCACGGCCCCGCGTCCAGTCGACGGCGCGTCCGCCGGCCGACATCCTGCGCTTCAATGCGTGGCTGAAGACCTACGCGGCCCAGACCGGGGCGGGCTATGCGGACTACTACACTGCAACCGTGGATGCCGACGGGTTCCTGCGCGAGGGCACGACGAACGACGGCCTGCACCCGAACGCGGCCGGGTACGCGCTGATGGTGCCGGTGGCCAGTACGGCCCTGGCCGACGCGCTGCGGTAGGGCAGCCGTCCCACACGGTCCGTCGCCATGGGCCGGTCCGCTGTGCGATACTGCCTGACTGACGTCAACTGAAGAGGCCGGCCGATCCGGGTCCGGTCCTGGCCGCGAGACCGACAGACCATGGATGCGAAGCACCGCCACGAATTGAAGCAGGACGAGTTCACCCTGGCCACGATGACCTTGGCCGATCGGCTGGCCGAGTACCGGACGCCGCTCCTGATTGGCGCCGGTGTGGTCGTGCTCGTCGCACTCGTTGTCGGCGGCGTCACGGTCTATCGCAGCCAGCAGGCCAACAAGGCGGGCGCGGCCCTCGGGATCGCGATGGCCACGGCCGAGGCGCCCATCGTCCCGGCGCCCACGCTGCCGGGCGCCACGCAGACGCCGGGCTCGTTTCCGACGTTGACGGCGCGCGCCGACGCGGCCGCCGAGGCCTTCACCAACGTCGTCACGACGTATCCCGGGACCGACGCGGCGCACGCCGCGCAGTTCCAGCTGGCCGCGCAGATGCTCGCGGGCGGCAAGGCCGCCGAGGCCGAGCAGGCCTACGCGGCGGTGGCGGCGGGCGAGGGCCGCACGCTGCGCGGTCAGGCCGCGAAGCTCGGCCAGGCCGAGGCGCTGCTCGCGCTGGGGCGCCACGACGAAGCGCTGACGATCTACACCGACTTGGCGGCGGCGCGTGACGGGGCGCTGCCGGTCGACGGCGTGCTCATGCAGCTGGCGCGCGCCTCACAGCGCGCCGGCAAGACCGCCGAAGCCCGCGCCGCCTTCCAGCGCGTTGTCGACGAGTTCCCCGAATCGCCGTACACGCCGGCCGCACAGGCCGAGATGGCCGCGTTGAACTGAGCACGGAGCCCGAGGCGTCAGCCTCGGGGAAACACCCGTCCGTTACCCTTCGCTGTCGCGTTTCAATTCCGCCAGGAGATTCAGGGCGTCGAGCGGCGTGAGGCTGTTGGGATCGATCTGCCGCAGCCGTTCGACCACCGGGTGCGTCTCGACCGGGGCCTGGAACAGCGTGAGCTGACGCTGTTCGGCCGCCGGCAGGCCGCTCAGGCTGGGGCGCCCCCCGCGCTGCAGTTCGTCCGTCTCGAGCGACTTGAGGATTTCCGCCGCGCGCCGCACCACCGTCGGCGGCAGGCCCGCCAGCCGCGCGACCTGAATCCCGTAGCTGCGATCGGATCGGCCCGGCACGATCTTGTGCAGGAAGATGATCTCGTCGCGGAACTCGCGCGCCGCCACGTGCTGGTTGACGACGCCCGGCAGGCCGTCGGCCAGGTCGGTGAGCTCGTGATAGTGCGTGGCGAAAATCGTCTTGGGCCGCGCGCGATCGTTCGACGCGAGGTGCTCGGCCACGGCCCAGGCCAGGCTCAGGCCGTCGAAGGTCGCCGTTCCGCGGCCGATCTCGTCCAGAATCACCAGGCTCCGACTCGTGGCGGCGTGCAGGATGGCGGCAGTCTCCTGCATCTCCACCATGAACGTCGACTGCCCGCGCGCGATGTTGTCGGAGGCCCCGACACGCGCGAAGATGCGATCGACAATCGCCAGCTTCGCCTGCTTGGCCGGGACGAACGAGCCGGCCTGGGACATCAGCGCGAGCAGCGCCACCTGTCGCAGGTACGTCGACTTGCCGCCCATGTTCGGGCCGGTCAGGATGACGACCTGTGACGTGCTGCCGTCGAGGTGGACGTCGTTCGGCACGAACGCACCCGCCACGTGCCGCTCGACGATGGCGTGCCGGGCGTCGACGGCGTGGAACTCGTCGCCCTCGTGCAGGAATGGTTTCGTGAAGTTGTACGACGTGGCGACGTCGGCCAGCGCGGCGAGCACGTCGAGGCAGGCCACGGCGCGCGCCGTCTCGAGCAGGCGCGCGGCCTCGGCGGCCACGTCGCGCCGCAGCTGCTCGAACAGTTCCACTTCGCGGGCCACGAGCCGCTCGTCGGCGCCGAGGATCTTCTCCTCGTAGTCCTTCAGCGCCGGCGTCATGAACCGCTCGCCGCCGGCGACGGTCTGCTTCCTGATGTAGTCGGCCGGTACAGCGCCGAGGTTCGACTTCGAAATCTCGATGTAGTAGCCGAAGACGCGGTTGTAGCGGATCTTGAGCGAGCTGACGCCCGTCCGCGCACGTTCGGCGTCTTCCATCGCGGCGATGGCCTCGCGGCCGCCGCGGCTGATCGCGCGAATCTCGTCGAGGTCGCGATCGACACCGTCGCGAATCAGCCCGCCGTCGCGCGCGAGCACGGGCGGCTCGTCGATGAGCGTCGACGCAATGCGATCGCGCACGTCGGCCAGTTCGTCGATGCCGGCCGCCAGGCTGGCCGTCAGCGGCGCCTTCAGGTCGGCGATGACGCTGCGGACGCGCGGCAGCAGGCGCAGCGATTCGGCCAGCGAGGCGAGATCGCGCGGTCCCGCGATGCCCATCGACACGCGCGCAGTGAGCCGTTCGAGATCGTGGATGCTCCGCAGCGCCTCGCGCAGCTTGCCGCGCTCGGCCGATCGGAACGCGAAGTCCTCGACCGCATCGAGCCGGTCCTGGATGGGCGCCAGCGTGACGAGCGGACGCACCAGCCACTGGCGGAGCAGACGGCCGCCCATGGCCGTGACCGTGCGATCCACCTCGTCGAGCAGCGATCCGCGCCGGCCGCCCTCCACGCCCTCGATGACGTTGAGGTGGCGCAGCGTCACCGGATCGATCAGCACGGCATCGGCGGCCACGCGCATCGTGATGTCGCGTACGTGCGTCAGTTCGGTGCGCTGCGTCTCGCCGAGATAGGCGAGCACGGCGCCGGCCGCCGACACCGCGGCGGGCGCGCGATCGAGCCCGTGCCCGACGAGCGACGCCGTCCGCAACTGCTGACACAGCACTTCGGTGGCGCGCGTGATCTCGAACGTCCACGGATCGACCCGCGTCACGCGGGCGTCGGGCACGTGCGTCACGAACGTGGAGACGTCGACGCCCTCGGCCGTCAGCAGTTCCCGCGGCCGCAGCAGCGAGAGCTCGGCGGCCAGCGCCGCGTCGCGGTCGGCGCCCGTGAACTCGGCGGCGGAGAACTCGCCGGTCGACACGTCGAGGCACGCCAGGCCCCAGGTCTGGCCCCCCGGCCCCGTTGCGGCCAGGGCCACCAGGAAGGCCGGCTCACGCGCCTCGAGGTAGCCCGCGTCGGTGAACGTCCCCGGCGACACCACCCGCGTAACCTCGCGCTTGACGACGCCCTTGGCTTTCTTCGGGTCCTCGACCTGATCGCAGATCGCCACGCGGTAGCCCTTGCGGACCAGGCGCGCGAGATAGCCGTCGACGGCGTGCCAGGGCAGGCCGCACATCGGGATGGCCGTCCCGTGCGCGTCCTTGGCGCGGGAGGTGAGCGTCAGCTCGAGCACGCGCGAGGCCGTCAGCGCGTCCTCGTAGAACATCTCGTAGAAGTCGCCCATGCGGAAGAACAGGATCGCGTCGCGATACTGCCGCTTGGCGTCGAGGTACTGCCGCATCGCCGGCGTGACGGTGGCGGCCGGTGCTGGTGAAGGGGTGGGCGTGGATGACACGAGAACGCGGAGCGACTGGCGCGTGAACGATCGTCGGGCGGAACTTCGCGGAGTATAACATTGCCCCGATGATCGTCCTGGCTCTCGAGACGGTGACGCGCGCCGGCAGCGTGGCCCTCTGGCACGACGGCACCATCGACGCGCGCGTCGGCAGCCCGTCGCACAGCCACGCCGAACGGCTGCCCGGGGATCTGCTGGCCCTGCTCGAGGCGCACGGCCTGACGACGACGGACGTCGACGTGTACGCGGTGGTCACGGGCCCCGGGTCGTTCACGGGCCTGCGCGTCGGGATTGCCGCGACGCAGGGGCTGGCGCTGGCCGGTGAACGGCGCGCGCTCGGGATTCCGACGCTCGAGGCGCTGACTGCCGCCTGGCGGCTCCACGCCGACGGCAGCGCCCAGGTGCTGGCCTGTCTCGACGGCCAGCGGGGCGAGGTTTTCACGAGCCTCATTGACGTGATCGCCGAGCAGCCGCTCGAGGCCTGCCAGGTCCTGGTCGCCCCGGGCGTCGGCGCGCCCGACGTCACCGCGACGCGCATGGCCACGGCTGTCGATCCGTCACGGCCGCTCGTGATCGTCGGCGACGGGGCCGTGCGGTACGCCGACGTCTGGCGTCGACGCCTGCCATCGGCGGAACTGCTCGACACGCCGCGTCCGCTGGCCGAGGCCGCCGCCGGACTGGCGGCGGCGCGGGCCGATCAGGCCGGTGCGCCGCACGGCCTGCGCGCGGTCTACCTGCGACGGCCCGACGTGGAGATCGCCCGCGACCGCGCCGTGGCCGCAGCCGACGGTCCGACGGGCGGCTGGACGATCCGCCGGGCGGCCACCGCCGCCGACCTGGTCGCCGTCGAAGCGCTGCAGCACGCCACGTTCACCAACCCCTGGAACGCCGACGCGATTCGCTGGGAACTGGAGCACACCGACGTCGCCCGTCTGTACCTGCTGCAGGATCGCGAGGGGCGCATCATCGCGTATTGCGCGTGCTGGATCGTGTTCGACGAACTGCACATCAACAGCCTGGCCGTCGATCCGGCATCGCGCCGGCTCGGCGTGGCACGCCACCTCCTGCGGCACGTGATGGCCGAGGCCGCGGCGGCCGGCGTGACGGCGGCCACGCTCGAGGTCCGTGCCTCGAACGAACCGGCCCGCCAGCTGTACGCGGCGCTCCACTTCGAGGTCGAGGGCCTCCGGCGCGACTACTATCGCGAGCCGCGGGAGGACGCGCTCATCCTCTGGAACCGGCGGATGCCGTAGGTGGTCGAGCGTGGTCGCGCGGCCCGGCCGGCGGACTGCTAGACTTAGCGACCGAGATGTCGTGCCCGAGGTCCCACCCCGTGCCCGTCGTCCGGAACGTCGCGTGACGATCGATTCTGCCGCTCTTCCGTTCGTGGCCCTCGCGGCCGTCCCGGCCCTGGGGCTCTGGTTCCTGGGAGCGCCGGCCGTGGCCGTGTGGCTGGCCCTGCTGCTGCCGGTGGCGATTGCGCTGTTCTTCCGCGATCCGGAGCGGGTGAGTCCGACGGATCCGACCCTGGTGCTGTCGCCGGCCGATGGCCAGGTGATGCACGCCGGCCCGGCCCGGCCCGCGGAAGCGCCGCACGGCGACTGGCAGCAGGTCACCATCTTCCTCTCGGTCCTCGACGTGCACATCAACCGGACGCCGGTGACCGGACGCGTGGAGCGCATCGAGTACATTCCCGGCTCGTTCAAGCCGGCCTTCCGCCACGACTCGCACGCCAACGAGCGTTCCGAAATCTGGATCGACCACGCCGGCGTCCCGATCGTCGTCAGGCAGGTGGTCGGGCTGCTGGCGCGTCGCGTCGTGTGCCGCCTGACCGTGGGCGACGAGCTGCGACCCGGACAGCGGATCGGGTTGATGAAGTTCGGGTCCCGGATGGACGTGTTCGTCCCGCTCTCGGCGTCGCTGCGCGTCACGGCAGGCGAGCGGGTGACGGCGGGTGTGACGGTGCTCGCCCAGCTCGAGACGACGCAGGAGCCGCGAGGATGATCGACAACGGAACCCCACGCCGGACGACCGGCGACGTGCGCCACTACCGGCGCGGCATCTTCCTGCTCCCGAGCATCATCACGGTCGGGAACATGTTCTGCGGCTACGCGTGCGTGGTCTTCGCCATGCGCAACGAGCTGACGACGGCCGCCCCGTTCATCGGGTTCGCGGTGGTCCTCGACATGCTCGACGGCCGCATCGCGCGGCTGACGAACACGACGAGCGCGTTCGGACTGGAGTTCGACTCGCTGGCCGACGTGATCTCGTTCGGCCTGGCGCCGGCCATCCTGGCGTTCGCGTGGGGCCTGTCCGAACTGGGGCGCGTGGGCTGGGCGGCCGGCTTCGTGTTCGTGACCGCCGCGGCGATGCGCCTGGCGCGCTTCAACATCCAGACGCAGGCGCCGCTCGCCGACAAGCGCTACTTCATCGGCATGCCCTCGCCGGCCGCCGCCGGAGTCACCGCCGCGACCGTCTATGCGTGGCCGTACCCGCTCGTCGGCCCGCAGGCCGTGGCGGCCGTGGCCCTGGTCCTCATCCCGGCCATCCTGATGGTGAGCACGATCCGGTTCCGCAGCTTCAAATCGATCAACTTCGGGTGGACGCCGTCCTACATCAACATCCTGCTGGTGGCCGGCCTGATCGCGCTCATCGCCACCGAGCCGCGCATCACGCTGGTGGTGATCTCGTACGGCTACCTGCTGTCGGCGTTCATCGAGATGGCGCTCACACGGAATCGCCCGTCGGAGCCGGTGGCTCCGCCGCCGCCCGCAGCGTAACGGTCACCGTCGTGCCCTCGCCGGGCGCGCTCGCGATGGTCACGGTGCCGCCCTCGCGCTCGATGTTCCGTTTCGCGTTCGCCAGGCCGAGGCCCGATCCCCCGGTCTTCGTCGAGAAGTACGGCTCGAAGGCATGAGCGGCCGCCGTCTCGTCCATGCCCACGCCCGTGTCGGTCAGCCGCAGTTCCACGCGGCCGTCGTCCTGGCGGCCGGTGATCGTCAGCGTGCCGCCGCCGGGCATGGCCTGGACCGCGTTCTCGACGAGGTTCGTCAGCGCGCGGGCGAGGAGCGTCCTGTCGGCCAGCACGGGCGGCAGATCCGCGGGGAACGCGAGATCGAACGTCACGCGCGTCCCGATGCCCACGCGGTACGGCTCGACGATCTCCTGGAGCAGCGCCGCCAGGCCGATCGTCGTCGGCCGTGACACGGGCTCGCCCGCGAAGTTGGCGAACTCCGAGGCGATCTGCCGCAGCAGCCGCACCTGCGTGAGGATCGTGCCGACGCACTGATCGAGGATCCGGCCGAGCGGCCTGTCGCGATCGTCGTGGACGTGCTGCAGGTGCTCGGCGGCCAGTTGCACGGGTGTCAGGGGATTCTTGATTTCGTGCGCGACCTGCCGCGCCATCTCGTTCCACGCCTTCAGCTGGTTCGCCCGCGCCAGTTCGGCGCGCTGTTCCCCGAGCGTGCCGGCCATCCTGTTGAAATCGTCGACGAGCCGGCGCAGTTCGTCGGCCGTGTCGGTGGTGACTCTTACGTCCAGATTGCCCGCGGCGATCTGGCGCGTGGCCCGGCTGAGGCGCGCCACCGGATCCGAGATGCGGCCGGCCAGCGACGCGCCGACACCCGCGGCGAAGAGGACGACGAAGACCGCGCCGACGAGGACGCGGCGATTCAGCGTGTCGAGCTCGCGTTCCATCTCGCGCTGGCGCGGGGCGAGCGGCACGGTCAGCACGGCGTCACGCCCCCACGTGGCGACGGGCGCCGCGGCCACGATGTAGCGCGACGCGCCGACGGTGTCCTCCACCACGAACGACGGCCGGCGTTCGAGCGCCACGGCACGGTAGACGGCGGCGGGCGTGCGGGTGGGCAGGAACCCGGCGTCGAACAGGTCGCGCTGGCTCGTGAACTCGAGCTCCGATCCCTCGAAGAGGTTGACGTCGTGGCCGGTGACGAGACGGATCCACACCATCAGGTCGTCGTTCGGCACGAGGCGTTCGCCCGTGGTCCGATCGGCGGGGACTGCCAGTTCCTGGAAGACGCGGCTCGCCACGGTGACGGTGGTCGAGGCTTCGTATTCCACGTCGGCGCGGAACTGCGCCGTCATGTAGCCGCCGAAGGCCACGGCGGCGGCCAGGACGGGCACCACGGCCACGGCGACGAATGAGATGAAGAGCTTCCTGTAGAAACTCGTGCGGACTTCCTCGAACAGGCGCCGCAGCGGCGCGTGCGGCCGGCGCGCCAGCATCGCGTGCAGCACGAGCCCCACCTGCCACAGCACGAAGAACGCCACCGCGAGCACGGCGATTTCGGCCAGGCGCGTGGCGTGTTCGACGAGCGTCACGCGCGGCACACCCAGCGCGTAGATCCCCTCGCGGTCCTGCGAGAAGTGCACGTCGTACCAGCGATCGTCGGACGCGAGCGGCAGCCAGAACGCCTCGCCCGTCCGGTAGAGGCGATCGAACGTCTCGGGCGGTACGGCCCAGGCGGCGCGTTCGGACGAGAAGAACGGCTGACCGCTCCAGCCGTACACCGCCAGCCGCACGTCGCGCAGCCGCGGCTGCTGCGAATCGAGGCCGAGGACTTCGGCGTACGGACTCGGGGACGAGACGAACGGCAGCGCCTGGTAATCCTTGCCGGCCATGTGCAGGACGATGCCGCCGAGCAGTCGGCCCTCGTCGTCGCACACCGCGCGTTCGGCGCGCAGCATCTGCCGCTCCTCGGCGCCCACCGGGATGACGTGCCCGAAGACTTCCCACGTGCAGTTCGAGCCCTCCCATGGCTGCAGCGTGGCGCGATACTCAGGCAGGTTGAACGCGAAGCGACTGACGAGTGCGCGGTCGGGCCCGTACAGCTCGACGTCCGACACGACCCGCGATCGCTGCAGACCGATCTGGTTCCAGACGTAGTTCGCGGCGCGGCTGTCGCCCGCCGACGGCGCGCTGACGAGTTGGACCAGCGAAGGGAGCGCATCGACGCGCACCTGCGCCCGGCCGAGCTCGGCCCACAGTTCACGCCGATGGCCGGCGGTTGCCGGCGCGTAGCGCGTCTCGATCACCTCGCGCGTGGCGCGCGTGACCGTCTGCGCGGCCAGCGGATAGAGCGTCGCGAGCGGGACGAGGCCGGCCAGCAGCGTCGAGGCGAGCCGCACCGACTGTGTCGCATGACGATACATGCGATGGAACGCGGCCAGCGCCAGGGCAGAGACGAGCGCGACGACGGCAATCGCCGGGAGCGTGGGGCCCGCAAAATCCGCGACGGAGGCCGGCACCAGCGGCAGGGCGATGACCGGGGCGATCCAGCAGGCCGCGGCCGCGATCGTCCGTCGGTTCACGGGCAGCAGGCGCCAGCGAATGGCCAACGCCGCGAGGACGGCGGCCACACTCCACGCCATTGCCGTTTCGAGCAGCAGCAGCGTCCCGGCCGACAGCGTCTGGAGCGGGGCCACGGGGAAGAGGACGAACGGGCCCCTGTCGAGCACGGCCAGCGTGACCCACAGCCGCAGCAGGCGCGCCACCCCCTCGAGCCCGAGGGCCAGCAGGAAGCCGCCGGCCAGGTGTTCGACCACGAACTGCCAGGCGGGCAGGCCGACGGCGCGGCGTCGGGCCGCGTGCCACCAGAGCGCGGCGGGCATCTGCGTCACGCCGACGAGCAGGCCGGCCGCCAGGAGGCACGCGCGCACGGGCAGCGGCAGGCCGGCCATCCACGCCAGGCCGGCGGCGCCGGCAGCCACGGCCACGGCGCCGACGCCGAGCGCCGTCTGCCGGCCCCAGCGGCCGCGCACGCCCGTGGGCGGCGGACGCCGATCGTGCCAGCGGGCGAGTCCGATCGACACGCCCGCCAGGAGCGGCACGAGCGCCAGCGCCAGCACGCGCATCAGCGCGAGGCGCCTGTACGCCGTCAGATCGGCCAGATGGTGTCGGACGTCCACCAGCGGCGTGCCGAGGGCGCTGACCACGGTGCGGCCGCCGGCCGTGTCGGACGCCGCGACGGCCGCGTCGTCGTGCTCCGCGATCGGGATGGCGCCGTAGGGGGTCTGGATGCGCCGGTCGGCAGGCGCGAGCACCGTCTCGGCGACGGCCACGGCGACGGTCGTGCCGTCGACCTGCACCGGGTCGACGGCCACCAGGCGGAGGCCGGCGTACCCGGGCGCGACGAACACGGCCGACGGTCCGGCCAGACGATCGACGGTCAGGTTCTGCTCGCCAGGCCCGTCGCTCCACGCGAGCACGCGATAGTCCGCCGGACCGGCGCCGGGCACATACACCGTGACCGCCACGGGCCGCCGGCTGTCGCCGGCGGCCAGCACACGCAGACGTTCGAAGAGGGCCGGCAACCTGTCGCGCGCCCCGGCGGCCTCGGTAATCAGCGGGCCCTCGTCGGCCACGCGAGCCGACAGGCCGCGGACGGCCCCGGCCTGCGCCAGCACCACGCGCCGCACGTGATCATCGGCGCGGTCGGCCAGCCCGGCGTCCGAGAGACCAAAGCGAACCACCGCCCACGTCAGGCCCACGATCAGCAGCCCGAGCGACACGCCGACGGTGGCGATCGCGATCCGTGACGACGTGACTCGCGTCAATGCGAGGTACTATACCCGGCGGTGCCGCACCGTGCCGCACCACCAATGGCGCCTCTCCGGCTTCGTGCCGCCATCACGCGCGGCTTCCTCATCGTGGCGGCCAACTGGCCGATCGTCCTGATCGACTTTGCCGTCGGATCGCTGGCCCGGCTGGCGTTGATCCTGCCCGTTGTCGGCGGCGCACTGATCGTGGCCGCCATCGCGGGCAGCGATGTCAGCCAGCTGCTGTCGGCCGGCATCTTCGAGACAGCCGACCTCGTCGTCGGATCGCTCGCCACGGCGCCGGCCGCCCTCGCCGCGTTCCTGGTGGCCGTCGCCCTCGTCGCCGTGGGCGGCGAGGCGCTGCAGTTCGTCGTCAAGTCGGGCACGCTCACGATGATCGTCGACGCCGATCGCCAGGCCGGGGAGATCCAGCGGTTGCCGTTCCAGGACGACACGCTGCGTCGCGCCCGCGCTTTCCGGCTGGAGCGACTGGTGGACGCGGCGCGACGGTTCACCCGACGCGGGCTCATCCTCGCCTCGTGGCTCGGCCTGGCGTACGGCGTGGTCGGCGTCGTGTATCTGGCGTTGCTGCTGCGGGGGCTGCCCGGTGCGGCCTCGACATGGTCGGCGGCCTGGTCGGCGCTGGTGCTCGGCGCGACGAGTGCGGCCGTGGTCGCCATTGCCGGCGCTAACCTGGCCTACACGCTGCTGCGGGTCGTCATCGTGACCGACGACTGCGGTGTGGGCGTGGCCGTGGGCCGCCTGATCCGCTTCGCGATCGAGGATGCCCGCCAGGTGCTGGGCGTCTTCGCGGTGATTGGCGGGATCGAACTCGTGGCCGCGGCCGTGGCGCTGCTGGCGGCCGCCGCACTGGCGCCGATCGCGTATCTGCCCATCATCGGCCTGCTGGTGCTGCCGCTGCAGGCCGCGGTCTGGCTGCTGCGTGCGCTGCTGTTCGAGGCGCTGACGCTGACGAGCCTGGCGGCGTACGAGACGCAATACCGACGGTTCGCCGCAACGCGCTGGCCCTCCGCGACGATCAGTGAGGAACCTGACGGGACGGAGCCGCCGTGGCCGGGAGATCCGGCGTGACCGGGGCCGGCAGCTGCGTGAGGCGCGGGCCGGGGACGACCGGGAGTTTCGGGAGAATCGGCAGCGCCTGCGACGGGCCGAGGCGATAGGCGGTCAGGCGCCGCTGCGCTCCGGGCGTCAGCGTCAGGCTGACCAGGGTGCGGCCATCCAGACTGACAGCCGCGCGTTCGAGCAGCGGTGGTGTGGTCAGACCGGGCACGCCCAGGCGATGGAGCGTGCGTCCGGTCTGGCGATCGACGACCACGAACTCGCCCGTGGTGAGCGCGACGAACACCGCCGAGTCGTTCTGCCACGGCCCGGCCGCCGGACGATGGCCGAGCGCGATCGGCGAGCCCATCGCGCCGTTCAGGCGGTTGAAACTCCGCAGACTGTTGTCGAGCAGCGCCACGCGCACGACGGCATCGGTGACCACGGGATCGCCCGACGCCGGCGTGCGGAGTGCAAAGCACCAGCGCTCGCGGCCGTTGCGATCGTCGAAGGCGCAGAAGCTGCCGTTCGCCAGACCGGCGTAGACCATGGGCGGCTCGGCCGCCACGCCGCGTGCCGCCCCGGCCAGCGCGACGTTCCAGCGCACGGCTCCCGTCGCCCGTTCGATGGCCACGAGGCGCCCGTCCTGCTGGGCGATCACCACGAGGGTCGTACCGAGCGCCGCGGTCGCCGACGGCGGAGCGGTGAGCCCGACGCGCCAGAGCGGCGTGCCGGTGTCGAGGTCGCGGAGCAGGGCGTCGGTCTCGCTCAGCATCAGCAGGTGCCGGCCGTCTGTGACAAGGCGCACGCTGGCCCCCGTCGTCTCGGTGACCCAGCGCGTGCGGCCGGTGGCGGCATCGAGCGCGTACGCGTGGTCGCCGGACACGCCCAGCACCAGCGGGCCGGCGGCCGCGAGGGTCTGCCAGTTCGAGGACTGATGACGCCAGAGCACCGCGCCCGTGGAGACGCGCCGAACTTCGAGCGGGGTGTCGGGTCCCGCCAGCGCGATGACGTCAGACGACGCCGCCAGCAGCAGATCCCCCGTGAGATCGAGATCGTGACTCCAGGCCGGCGCCCACACGTCGCGCGGGGCCGGTCTGGCGGCCGTCGTCGCCTGGGGTACGCCTTGCCCTCCCGGCGGCGATGGCGGCGGCACGGCGGGAAGTTGAAGCCCGAATGCCAGCAGCACACCGCAACATCCTGTGCGTGCCGACTTGGTCACCCGCATATAATAGCGGCGTTCCCACGGGGCCCTGGCCTCGTCCTTGCGTTCGCACCCTGCCACCCGTGACACATCAGACAATTCTTGTTCTCGATTTCGGCTCGCAGTACACGCAATTGATCGCGCGACGCCTGCGTGAGCTCTCCGTCTATACGGAGATCGTGCCGCCGACGATTGCCGCGGCCGACCTGGCGCGCCGGCAGCCGATCGGGTTGATCCTGTCGGGCGGACCGAGCAGCCTCTCGGATCCCGGGTCGCCGCGGATCGATCCGGCCATCTTCGACATGGGCGTGCCGGTGCTCGGGATCTGCTACGGCATGCAGTTGATGACGCACACGCTCGGCGGGGCGGTCGGCCGGGCCACGAGCCGCGAATACGGCCATGCCGAGGTGGACGTCGACGGTCAGGTGCCGCTGTTTCGCGGCATCCCGTCGCGCCTGCGCGTCTGGGCCAGCCACGGCGACTTCGTCGAGCGCGCGCCCGACGGCTTCGTGGTCAGTGCCACGTCGGCCAATGCGCCCGTGGCGGGCATCGCCTGTGCCGAGCGCGGCCTGTACGGCCTGCTGTTCCACCCGGAGGTCGTGCACTCCGAGTCGGGGACCGAGGTGCTGCGCAACTTCGCGTTCACCGTGTGCGGGGCGCGCGGCGACTGGACGATGGCCGGGTTCATCGAGGAGAGCCTGGCCACGATTCGCGCGAAGGTGGGCGAGGGGCGGGTCGTGTGCGGCCTGTCGGGCGGGGTCGACTCGACGGTGGTCGCCGTGCTGCTGCACCGCGCGATTGGCGATCGGCTCACGTGTATCTTCGTCGACAACGGGCTGCTGCGGCTGAACGAGGCCGAACAGGTGCGCACGCGGTTCGAACGGCTCGGCCTGCCGCTCGAGTTCGTCGATGCCAGCGATCTGTTCCTCGAGCGCCTGGCCGGCGTGACCGATCCCGAGCGGAAGCGTAAGATCATCGGAGCGGCCTTCATCGACGTGTTCGAGCAGCGCGCGCGCGACCTGGGCCACTTCGATTTCCTCGCGCAGGGCACGCTCTATCCGGATGTGATCGAGAGCGTGTCGGTGCTGGGGCCGTCGGCGGTCATCAAGAGCCACCACAACGTGGGCGGACTGCCGGAGCGGATGCGGTTCACGCTCGTCGAGCCGCTGCGCGAACTGTTCAAGGACGAGGTCCGCGCGCTCGGGACGGAACTGGGGCTCGATGATGAATTCGTGTGGCGCCAGCCGTTCCCCGGGCCGGGTCTGGCCGTGCGGCTGATCGGGGCCCTGACACGCGAACGGCTCGACCTGCTGCGCCGGGCCGATGCCGTGGTCGCCGAGGAAGTGCGGCGGGCCGGCTGGTACCGGCGGCTGTGGCAGTCGTTCGCGGTGCTGCTGCCCGTGCAGAGCGTGGGCGTGATGGGCGATGGCCGCACGTACGAATACACGGTCGCGATCCGCGCCGTCGAGAGCCGCGACGGGATGACGGCCGACTGGGCCCGGCTCCCGCACGATCTGCTGGCCACCATCTCGTCGCGGATCGTGAACGAGGTGCGCGGCATCAACCGGGTGGTCTACGACATCAGCTCCAAGCCGCCGGCCACGATCGAATGGGAGTAGAACGGCGTAGGGGCGACGCATGCGTCGCCCCTACGGGCATCATCGCGCGCGGATGGACGGCCAGAAGCGAAGGAGGTGGCAGCGTATATGTCTAAAGACTTTGTCCACCTCCATCTGCACACCGAGTTCTCGCTGCTCGACGGCGCCTGCCGGATCGGCGAGATGCTCGATCGGGTGGCCGAGCTGAAGATGCCGGCCGTGGCGGTGACCGAGCACGGGAACATGTTCTCGGCCGTCACGTTCCACGATCAGGCCCGCAAGCGCGGCGTGAAGCCGATTCTCGGCTGCGAAGTGTACGTCGCGCCCGGCGATCGCCGGGACAAGTCGGGCACGCCCGGCGAGACGGCCAACCATCTCGTGCTGCTCGCCGAGAACGACGAGGGCTACCACAACCTGATCCGCCTGGTGTCGTCGGGCTACACCGAGGGCTTCTACTACAAGCCGCGCATCGACAAGGCGTTGCTGGCCCAGCACGCGGGCGGGCTCATCGGCCTGAGCAGTTGCCTGAAGGGGGAAGTGGCCACCGGCATCCGCACCGATCAGATCAAGCGGGCGGTGGAAGCCGCGGCCACCTACCGCGACATCCTCGGCGCGGGGAACTTCTTTCTCGAGATGCAGAACCAGGGCGTCCCCGACCAGGCCAAGGTGAACACCGGCCTGGTGCCGATCGCGCGCGATCTCGACATGCCGCTGATCTGCACGAACGACGTGCACTACCTCCGCCAGACCGACCAGCACCCGCACGACATCCTGCTGTGCATCGGCACCGGCAAGAGCGCGAGCGACGCCAAGCGGCTCAAGTATCACGGCGACCAGTTCTTCCTGAAGACGGCGGAAGAAATGTGGTCCGTCTTCGGCGATTACCCGGAGGCGCTGGCCAACACGCTGCACATCGCCGAGCGCTGCAACGTGACCCTGGCGAGCGGCGCGGCCTATCTGCCGAACTTCGACGTGCCCGACGGGTTCGACGTCGATTCCTACTTCGAGCACGTCGTGCAGCAGGGGTTCGAGGAGCGGCTGCCGCGCTGGAAGGCGATGGAGGCGCGCGGCGAACTCCGGCACTCGATCGACGAATACGCGCAGCGCGTGCAGTTCGAGATCGGCATCATCAAGAAGATGCGCTATCCCGGATACTTCCTGATCGTCTGGGATTTCATCCGGTACGCGCGCGAGCAGCATATCCCCGTCGGCCCGGGCCGCGGCTCGGCGGCCGGCAGCCTCGTGGCCTACTGCATGCGGATCACGGACGTCGATCCGCTGCACTTCGACCTGTACTTCGAGCGCTTCCTGAACCCCGAGCGTGTCTCGCTGCCCGATATCGACATCGACTTCTGCGAGCGCCGCCGCGGCGAGGTTATCGACTACGTCACGCGCAAGTACGGCCGCGAGAACGTCGCGCAGATCATCACGTTCGGCACGATGAAGGCCAAGGCCGTCATCCGCGACGTGGCGCGCGTGATGGAGATTCCGATCTCCGAGGCCGACAAGGTCGCCAAGCTCGTGCCGCCCGCGCTCGACATGACGCTCGACATGGCCCTCAAGGAAAGCCCGGGCCTGGCCGATCTCGAGAAGCGCGATCCGAAGGTGCACGAACTGCTGGCCGTGGCCAGGCGGCTCGAGGGCATGACCCGCCACGCCTCGGTCCACGCCGCCGGCGTCGTCATCGCGCCGAAGCCGCTCACCGAGTTCGTCCCGCTCTACCGCAGTCCGAAGGACGAGGGCATCGTCACGCAGTGGGCGATGAAGGAGATCGAGCGCGTCGGTCTCCTCAAGATGGACTTCCTCGGCCTCAGCACGCTGACGCTCCTCGACGATGCGGTCTCGCACATCAAGGAGACGACGGGCGAGACCATCGACCTGGCGCAGCTGCCGATCGACGACGAGAAGAGCTACCAGCTGTTCCAGGCCGGGCAGACGCACGGCGTGTTCCAGTTCGAGAGCTCGGGCATGCGCGACACGCTGCGCAAGGCGCGGCCGACCTGTCTCGAGGATCTGATCGCGCTCAACGCGCTGTACCGTCCGGGGCCGCTGCGTGGCGGCGTCGTCGACGACTACATCAACCGCAAGCACGGCCGCGTCGACATCAAGTACGAAGTCGCGAGCATGGAGTCCGTGCTCAAGGAGACGTACGGCGTCATCGCGTACCAGGAGCAGGTCATGCGCCTGGCCAGCGAACTGGCCGGGTTCACGCTGGGCGAGGCCGACGAACTGCGCCGCGCGATGGGCAAGAAGGACGCGGCGAAGATGCAGGCGCAGCGCGATCGCTTCATGCGCGGCTGCGCCGAACGCCACATCCCGGAAAAGAAGGCGCAGAAGGTCTTCGAGTTCATCGAGTTCTTCGCTGGGTACGGCTTCAACAAGTCGCACTCGACCACCTACGCGGTGCTCGCCTACCAGACCGCGTACCTCAAGGCGAACTATCCGCAGCACTTCATGGCCGCGCTGCTGACGATCGAAGCGCAGAGCTCGGATAAGGTCAGCCTGTATCTCACCGAGTGTCGCGAACTCGGCGTCCCCGTGCTGCCGCCCGACATCAACCGCAGCGACTGGCGCTTCATCGTCGAGCCCGAGGGGGTGCGGTTCGGCCTGGGCGCCGTCAAGGGTGCGGGCGAGAGCGCGATTCGATCGATCCTGGCCGCACGCGACGCGCAGGGCGGCCGCATCACGTCGATCTTCAAGCTCGTCGAGGACATCGACCTGCGGCTGGCCAACAAGAAGGTGTTCGAGTGTCTCACCAAGGCCGGCGCGTTCGACGCGCTCTGCCCGCCCTCGTGTGACGGCTACCTCGCGTGGCGGCCACGCCTGCTCGCGGGGCTCGACCGCATCCTCGATCACGGCAGCCGCCAGCAGAAGGATCGCGAGCAGGGGCAGTCGCAGCTGTTCGGCAGCGACGACCCGGCCTCGGCGCCCGACGACGACGCGAGTCTGCCGGTGGTGGCGCCGTGGACGGAAACCGAGGCGCTGGCGTTCGAGAAGGAGGCGCTCGGGCTGTTCATGAGCGGCCACCCGCTCCAGCGCTACACCGAGGCGATCGAGGCGAGCGGCGCGCGACGGCTGCAGGAACTGACCGCGTCGGATCCCGACTGCGCCGTGGCCGGCATGGTGGCGGGCCTGCGACCGCTCAAGACGAAGCGCGGCGACCGCATGTGCGTGTTCATGCTCGAAGACGACGCGGCGAAGGTCGAGGCCGTGGTGTTTCCCGAGACCTTCTCGCGCTGCGGTGCACTGGCCGTCAACGACGCCCTGGTGCTGGTGAAGGGCAAGTACGAGCGTGACGAGGAATCGAGCCGCCTCGTGGTCTCCGAGATCATCCCGCTCGACGTGATTCGCGAGCGGACCGTCAAGGCGGTCGAGATACGATTGACGGGCCGCGGCCTGGTGCGGACGACCATGCGGGAACTGGCGGACGTGCTCGACAGGCATCCGGGCGATCGCCGCGTGTCGGTGGTCGTCGACACCGACGGCACGTCGGCCCCGCAGCGGGTGCGCGTGGCCACGGCCCGTCGCATCAAGCCGAGCGACCTGTTCGTGAAGGACGTCGAGGCGCTCTGCGGCCCGGGCGCCGTGGTTCTGAAGTAGCCGAGGAGTGTGAGATCCATGCCGGAGTTGCTGGACTTCGAAGAACCGGTGGCCGTCCTGCTGAAGGAAATCGAGGCCATGGGACTGATGCCGCAGACGCCCGAGCGGCGGGCGGCCATCGCCCAGCTCGAAACGCGCGTCACCGATCTGCGCACCGAGATCTTCCGGACGCTGAAACCGTGGCAGCGCGTGCAGGTGGCGCGGCACCCGAGCCGGCCGAGCATGCTCGACTATGTCGACATGCTCTTCACGGACTTCACCGAGGTGCACGGCGACCGCCGCTTCGCCGACGACAAGGCCATCGTCACCGGCTTCGCGTTCTTCCACGGGGAGCCGGTGGCCGTCATCGGCCACCAGAAGGGGCGCGACACGAAGGCCAAGATCTACAGGAACTTCGGCTACGCGAAGCCCGAGGGCTACCGCAAGGCGCTGCGCGTCATGCAGCTGGCCCACAAGTTCAAGCGGCCGATCGTCGTCTTCATCGACACGCCGGCGGCCTATCCGGGAATCGAATCGGAAGAACGCGGCGTGGCCGAGGCCATCGCGCTGAACCTGCGCGAGATGACCCTGCTCGACGTCCCGATCGTCGTGCTCGTTTCCGGCGAGGGCGGCAGCGGCGGCGCACTCGGTATCGCCGTGGGCGACCGCGTGCTGATGCAGGAGTTCAGCGTGTACAGCGTCATCCCGCCGGAAGGCTGCGCGGCCATCCTGTGGCGCGACGCCGCGCGGAAGGTGGACGCGACCGAGGCGCTGAAGATCACGGCTCCCGACCTGCTGCAGATGGGCATCATCGACGAGATCATTCCGGAACCGGCGGGCGGCGCCCACCAGGATCACGCGGCCGCGGCCGCGCTCGTCGACGAGGCACTCGTCCGTCACCTCGACGAACTGCGCGCGATGGACGACGCGACACGGCTGAACGCGCGGTACGACAAGTTCCGCGGCATGGGCCGGCTGGGCCACGCCTTCATCGATGACGGCCCGGGAGAGACCACACCGACGACGGACGGGGACGGACGGGCTGGTTGATGCTGCGCCGGATCTGGGAGGAAGTCCCGTGCGACGCCGGCCCCGTGGCGGCGGTCGTCGAGGCGCTCGGGATTCCGCCGGTCATTGCCCGGATCCTGTGTCAGCGCGGATTCTCGACGCCCGAAGACGCCGGCCGGTTCCTCGAACCGAGCCTGGCCCAGCTGCACGATCCCTACACACTCGTCGACATGCGCGTGGCCGTCGACCGGCTGCTCGCGGCGGTTGCACGACACGAGCCGATTGCCATCCACGGCGACTACGACGTCGACGGCATGACGGCCACCGTGATCCTGAGACGGGCGCTCGAAATGCTCGGCGCCGAGGTCACGCACTTCGTCCCCGATCGCCTGAAGGATGGCTACGGCCTGCAGCCGGCGACGATCGAACGGCTGCACGCGGGCGGCGCGCGCGTGATCGTGTCCGTCGACTGCGGTATCCGCGCGGCCGAAGCCGCGCAGCGGGCGCGGGATCTCGGCATCGATCTGATCATCACGGATCACCACGAGCCCGACGCGACGCTGCCGTCGGCGCTGGCCGTGATCAACCCGAAGCGGCCCGACTGCGCGTACCCGGAAAAGATGCTCGCCGGCGCCGGCGTGGCGCTGAAGCTGGTGCAGGCGCTGCTGACCAGCGGCGGACGCGGGTCGGAATGGCTCCCGGCCTTCGTGAAGATGGCTGCCATCGGCACGCTGGCCGACGTCGTCCCGCTGACGGGGGAGAACCGCGTCATCGCCAGTTGCGGCCTGCAGGGCCTGTCGAGCGGGCCGCACGCGCCGGGGCTCGAGGCGCTGCTGGCCGAGAGCGGCCTGGTCGGGCGGGCGCTCGACGCTTTCGACGTCGGCTTCCGCCTGGCGCCGCGGCTCAATGCGGCGGGCCGGATGAATTCGCCGGATCTCGCGCTCGACCTGCTGCTGCTCCGCGGCCGCGAAGAGGCGGTCCGCGAGAAGGCGCGTGAGCTGGCGCGGCGGCTCGGCGAGGAGAACACGCGCCGGCAGGAACAGGAAGCGGCGATCCTCGCCGAAGCCCGCCGATCGATCGAGAAGGATCCGCAGGTCGGCGCGCAGAACCTCCTGATCGTGGCCGGCGAAGGCTGGCATCGCGGCGTCATCGGCATCGTCGCCTCGAAGATCGTGGATGCGTATCACAAGCCGGCGCTCGTGCTGTCGATCGAGGACGGCGTGGCGCGCGGGTCGGGCCGCAGCATTCCCGGCTTCGACCTGCTCGCCGGGCTCGAGTCGTGTGCGGACGTGTTCCTCCAGTTCGGCGGGCACAAGCAGGCGGCCGGCGTCACGCTCGAGGCTGCGCGGATCGCGGAACTGCGCGATCGTCTGGCCCGCCACGCCAACGACCGGCTCGGGCCCGAGGATCTGATCCCGCGCCTGCGAATCGATGCCGCACTCGGCCTGCGCGAGATTTCGGGCGACGTCGTGCGCGGCCTGGCCCGGCTCGGCCCGTTCGGTGCGGCCAATCCGAAGCCGATCTTCCGCGCGGCCCCCGTCGACCTGGTCGCGTCGCCGCGCAAGCTGAAGGATCGACACCTCGCATTGATGGTGAAGCAGACAGGCCGGGCCTTCCGGGCGATGGCCTGGCGTTTCGCCGATCGCGAAAGCTACCTGACGACGAACCGATCCGGCCTGGAACTGGCGTACTCGCTGGGCGAATCCGTATTCCGCGGCGAACGGACGACGGAGTTGACGGTGGCCGACATCCGGATGCCGGCCGAGGTTCCCGTGTGAGATGGCAACCGCTGGCCCGCTGGGCCGTGGCGGCGGCGGGCGTGGCCACGGCCGTGGTGCTGTACACGCAGACGCGAGAGCGGCCGCCTGTCGACCGGCCGACGGTGGCCACGCCTGCCGATCCCGAGGCGGCCATGCAGTCGTCGGGTGGTACGACGATGCGGCTGCGCAACGGGGCCGTCGAGATCGAGATCGTGCACGAGGGCGAGACCGTCTACCCCGATGGCCGGACGCTCTGGAAGAAGGCCCGGTTTCGCGTAGGGGACGGCACGACGCTCGGTGCCGATGAGGTGGAAGCCTCGGGCGAAATGGTCGACGGTCAGCCCGCGGACCTGAAGCTGCGCGGCGCCGTGGAGATGCACACGCCCGAGGGCGCGTCGATTCAGGCCACGGAGGCGACCTACAACCACGGCACCGGCATCGCGATTCTGCCGGGGCCGGTGACGTTCACGCGCGGTCGGATCAGCGGCAGCGGCACGGGCGGTGAATATCATCGCGATACAGGTGTCTTCAACGTGCTCGCGGATGCGGCCGTCGAGACGGCAGCCGACGAGCAGGGGGGGCGCGTCACGGCCACCGCCCGGTCGATGACCTTCAATCGCGCCACGCTCGCGTTGCTCTTCGATACCGACGCGCGCATCGTCCACGAGACCCAGACGATGACGGGGGAGCGGGCGACGCTATATCTGGCCGAGGATCAGGATCAGTTTCGGGTGATCGAGCTGCGGGGCCGCGCGGCGGTCGTGCCCGTGCCGGGGCAGGAGGCCTCGGTGCCCGAGATGCACGCGCGCGACATCGACCTGGCGTTCTACGAGGGCACGCAGCAACTCGAGCGCGCGGTCCTGGTCGGCGGATCGAGCATGATCCTCGTCGAAAACGGCGGTCGCCGGTCGATCGAGGCGGCCGACATCGCGCTCGGCACGGCGACCGACGGCCGCACGGTGACGTCACTCGAAGCGCACGAACACGTCATCGTCCGGACACCGGCGCAGTCCGGGCAGCGCGCACGGACGATCACCGCCGCCAACCTGACGACCACCGGCAACGAGAAGGGCCTGACAACGGCAACGTTCACCGGCGGCGCACGATTCACGGAGATCGTGCCCGGCAGCGGCAATGCCGGGCCGTCGGAGCGCACGGGGCGATCACAGACGCTGGCCATGAAACTCGACGGCCAGCTCGACAACATCCAGTCCGCGCAGTTCCAGCAGAACGTCGAGTTCCACGATGGCGACGTGTCGGGTGACGGCGACATCGGCGACTACGACGCGGAATCCGGACGGCTCGTGCTGCGTCCCGGCCGTGTGCCGACGCGCTGGCCGCACGTCGAGTCCGGCCGCGTCACCGTCGACGCGCGCGAATTGATCGACATCGAGCTCGACAGCGAGAAGGTTCACGCACGCGGGGACGTGCGCACCGTGAGCGTGGGCGAGGGCGGCACAAGCCGCGGCCGCGGGGCCGGCGCCTCGTCGTCGAGCGGACTGATCGATCCTGGCGAGACGATGCTCGGGTTCGCGACCGAGTTCTGGTACGACGGCACCGAGGAGCGCGCGCGGTATCGCGGCAGCGAGACGGCGCTGGCGCGCGTGACGCAGGGCGATACCCGGATCGCCGCGGTCGAGATCGAACTCGTCGAATCGACCGAGGATCTGACGGCCAGCGGCCGCGTGGACTCGACGTTCACGGCGGCGGCGGCCGGGCAGTCGGGACCGCCGCGCACGTATCGCGTCACCGCCGAGACGCTGGCCTATCGCCAGCAGCCGCGCACCGCCACGTACACCGGATCGCCGGTGGTCCTGATGGCGCCGGACGGTGTGACGCGGGCGCGGACGATGGTGATGACCCTGGCTGCCGAGAGCCGGACGCTGGAGCGCCTGGACGCGCAGACGGACGTGCACGCCGTGATGCCGCAGGGCCGCGAGGCGCTGGCCGAGTCGCTCTTGTACGAGGCGCCCATCGACCGCTACACTCTGCGGGGCGTCCCCGGCCGGCCACTCGTGCTCCGCGCCGAGGGGGACACGCCGGGGACGTGTTCGCAATCGGTGGGGCTGATGGTCTATTTCACGAGCGGCGAGCCACCGGTCTTCCCGGCGCGGGAGAATCCGGGACAGGTCGTGCGGACCACGGTTTCGTGTACCGGTCCCCTGAAACGATGATGGCCAGACTGCGGACCGAACAGCTCACCAAGGCCTTTGGCGGCCGCACGGTCGTGCGCGCCGTCGATCTGCACGTCTCGTCGGGCGAGGTCGTCGGCCTGCTCGGCCCGAACGGGGCGGGGAAGACGACGACGTTCAGCATGGTCGTGGGGCTCGTGGGGCCGGATTCCGGTCGTGTCCTGCTCGACGATCACGACGTGACGGCCGATCCGATGTACATCCGCGCGCGGAAGGGGATCGGGTATCTGCCGCAGGAACCGTCGATTTTCCGCGGCCTGACGGTCGAAGAGAACGTGATGGCGATTCTCGAGACGCTGCCGATGGGGATGGCGGCGCGGCGGGCCCGGCTCTCCGCCCTGCTCGACGAGCTCGGCCTCACCAGCCTGGCGCGATCGAAGGCGTACACGCTGTCGGGCGGCGAGCGTCGCCGGGTGGAAATCACGCGTGCGCTGGTCAACGAACCGAAGTTCATCCTGCTCGACGAACCGTTCGCGGGGATCGATCCGATTGCGGTGGGCGAAATCCAGAAGATCATCGCCCACCTGCGCGATCGCGGCATCGGCGTCCTGATCACGGATCACAACGTCCGCGAGACGCTCCGGATCACCGATCGTGCATACATCGTGCACGACGGATCGGTCTTCCGCAGCGGCACCCCGGGCAGCCTGGCCGCCGATGACGACGTGAAGCGGACGTATCTCGGCGCCGATTTCCGGCTCGATTGAGGGTGGTGGGCATGACGCGGGCGGCCCAGTGGTCTAAGATGGACCAATAGCACGGAATTCCTGACGACATGGCCATCCAGCAGAAACTCCAGGCGCGGCTCAGCCAGAAACTGATCCTGACGCCATCGCTCCAGCAGGCTATCAAGCTGCTGCCGATGTCCACGCTCGAACTGGCTGAGCTGCTCAACCAGGAGATGGTGGAGAACCCGCTGCTCGAGGAGATCCCGACCGACGATCCGGTCGCCCAGGAGCAGGAACAGGCGCAGGCGGCCGAGGTCCCGGAACCGGAGAAGAAGCCCGACGAGAAGACGGATCCCTGGGACGATCAGGATTACGAGTATTTCTTCGGGGAATACCTCGATGACGGCTATCGATCGCGGCAGCCGCAGGAAGTGAAGGAACTGCCGCCGATCGAGAACACGCTCTCGAGCAAGGGGTCGCTGGCCGATCACCTCATGTGGCAGCTCAGCCTGCAGGCGGCCGACGACCTCACGCGCGAGGTTGGCGCGGCCATCATCGGCAACATCGACGACGACGGGTACCTGGTCGCATCGGTGAACGAGATTGCGGGACTCGGGCCGTGGGAAGTGGCCGACGTCGAGCGGGCGCTCGAGCACGTGCACACGTTCGATCCCGTCGGGGTGGGGGCGCGCGACCTGCAGGAGTGCCTGCTGCTGCAGCTCCGACCGCTCGGGCTGGAAGGATCGCCCGTCGAGACGCTCATCCGCGATCACCTGCGGCTGCTGCAGAACCATCGCATTCCCGATCTCGCGAAGGCGCTGGGCTGCGACATCGAAGAGATCAAGCAGCACATCGAGGTGATCAAGGGCCTCGATCCGAAGCCGGGGTCACGCTACAGTCCGGCCGATTCGCAGTACGTGATCCCGGACGTCTACATCGTGAAGACCGACGACGGCTATCGCGCGATGCTGAACGAGGACGGGCTGCCGCAGCTGCGCATCAGCCCGGTCTACCGGCGGCTGCTCGACAAGGGTGGCGAGAACAGCGAGGAGACGCGCGCGTACGTGAAGGACAAGTTCCGCGCGGCGCTCTGGCTGCTGAAGTCGGTCGACCAGCGGCAGAAGACGATCCTGAAGGTCGGCAACAGCATCATCAACTTCCAGCGGGCGTTCCTCGATCACGGCATCGAGCACCTGCGTCCGCTGGTGCTGCGCGACGTGGCCAACGACATCGGCATGCACGAGTCGACGGTCTCGCGCGTGGTCAACAACAAGTACGTCCACACGCCGCAGGGCGTCTACGAGCTGAAGTTCTTCTTCCACAGCGGTATCAGCAGCGCCTACGGCGAGAGCGTCTCGTCGGTGACGATCAAGCAGCGGATCCGGAAGATCATCGAGGCCGAGGATCCGAAGCGTCCGCTGAGCGACTCGAAGATCATGAACGTCCTGCAGCAGGAAGGCCTCGAGCTCGCGCGGCGCACGATCGCGAAATACCGCGAGGAACTGAAGATCCCGACGTCGAACCAGCGCAAGGTACTCTACTGAGTTCCCCCCAGCAGGGCAGGTGCCATGACACTGACAGTGACCGGTCGTCGTATCGATATCTCTCCCCTCGTCCGACAGCAGATCCAGGCGAAGATCGACAGGCTCGATCGCCTGCTGCGCGGGGATGCCGTGTCGACGCAGGTCGTGCTGACCGGCGAGCGCCAGGGAATATTGTGCGAGATCACGCTGCGCATCCGCGGCGACCGGACCCTGGTCGGGGTGGGCCGGCACACGCGCATCATCACGGCCGTCGGCCAGGCGCTGGAGAAGATCAAGCAGCAGGCGCAGCGGTTGACGGATCGCCGGAAGACGCTGCGTCGCACCGGGGACAAGCCGGCCGAGGTCGAGGCCCGGCCGAAGCCGGCCAGCCGCGGCACCGCGCGCGCATCGACGGCGACGACCGTGGTGCGGGCGCGCCGGTACGCGGTGAAGTCCATGACCGCCGAGGAGGCGGCCGCGCGCCTCGGGACCGCGGCGTTCCTCGTCTTCAGGCAGGCCACCAGCGGACGCGTGGCCGTGGTGTTCCGTCGCCCCGACGGCAAGGCCGGGCTGATCGAGCCCGAAGACTGAGCGAGCTGACGAGATGTCCGCCGGGGTAAGCGTCGGGACGCTGGTCGGCCTGCGCGGCGAGGCCAGCGGCCTGAGCCTCGACGTGCTCGCCGGTGCGGCCGGCCTCGAGCGCCGCATCACGATGCCCTTCCTCCAGCGGATGGGCCTGGCGCTGGCCGGCGTCGACGAATTCCTGCGGCCCGGCCGTGCCCTGATCTTCGGCGAGAGCGAGATCCGCTTCCTCGAGCGGATGGACGTGCCGGCCCGTCGCACGGCGCTTGCCGCGGTCTTCGCGCACGACCTGCCGTGCGTCGTCCTCACCGCCGGCCTGGAGCCGCTGCCCGAGTTGATCGACGCGGCGGAAACGACGGGGATTCCGCTGCTGCGATCGAGCCTGGTCACGGCCATGGCCATGGCGCGGCTGACCATGCTGCTCGAAGATCGGCTGGCGCCGAGCGAAGTGCAGCACGGCGTGCTGCTCGACGTGCTCGGGCTCGGGGTCATGGTCACGGGCGAGAGCGGCATCGGCAAGAGCGAGTGCGCGCTCGATCTCGTCGTGCGCGGCCATCGTCTGGTCGCCGACGATACCGTCGAGATCCGCTGTCGCGGCGGGGCGATTCTCGTGGGGCGCTGCCCCGAGTTCACCCGGCACCACATGGAAATCCGCGGGCTGGGCATCGTGAACGTCACGGACCTGTTCGGCGTGTCGGCCACGCGCACCTCGAAGCGCATCGAGCTCGTGGTGCGGCTGGAGCGCTGGGACAGCGGCCGTGAATACGATCGCCTCGGCCTCGAATCCGAACGTATCGATGTCCTTGGGGTCGCAGTGCCACTTGTCACGATTCCCGTGGCCACGGCCAGGAACCTGGCGATGCTCGTCGAGGTGGCGGTCCGCACGCACCTGCTGCGGTCGCGCGGACGGCACGCGGCACGCCTGCTCGCGTCGCGGCTCGAGCAGCGGCTCGAGGCGCTCGCGGAACGGCCCCAGAATCTCGAGGCGGAGGAGCCATGACCACGCGTGACACTACGCCCCCCGTGGCCGGCGAGGCCTCGTTCGTCGTGGTCACCGGATTTTCCGGGGCGGGAAAATCGCACGCGATCCGGGCGCTCGAGGATCTCGGCTACTACTGCGTCGACAACCTCCCGATCGCCCTGCTGCCGACGTTCGCCGATCTCTCGCTGAACTCGACGCACATCGGCCGGCGCGCGGCGGTGGTCATCGACGTGCGCGAACGCGACGCCATCGGCCAGTTTCCGGCCGCCTATCGCCGACTGCAGCGGCTGGGCGGCCCGCGGGTCCGGCTGCTGTTCCTCGAGGCCGACGAGCGGATCCTGCTGCGGCGCTTCAGTGAGACGCGACGGCCGCACCCGCTGGCCGGCACGGGCTCGGTGGCCGACGGCCTGGCGGCCGAGCGACAACTGCTGGCGCCCATCCGTCGGCTCGCCGATCAGGTCGTCGACACGACCGGCCTGACCGTGCACGAGCTGCGGCGCCGGGTGCGCGAGCTGCTCGACCACACGGAGAGCCACACGGCGCTCGTCGTGACCCTGCTCAGCTTCGGGTTCCGCCGCGGCGTGCCGGCCGACGCCGACCTGGTGTTCGACGTGCGATTCCTGCCGAATCCGCACTTCGTACCGTCGCTGCGCCGGTGGACCGGCCGGAACGCGCGCGTGTCCCGCTACGTGCTGCGTACCAAGCCGGCGATCCGCTTCATGAAGCTGACGACCGATCTGCTGCGCTTCCTGATCCCGCAGTACATTGCGGAAGGCAAGGCGTACCTGACGATTGCGATCGGCTGCACCGGCGGCAAGCATCGGTCCGTGGCCCTGGTCGAGGCCTTTGCCAAGCGGCTCCGCACGACGAAGGGGATCGACCTGCGCGTGCGTCATCGCGACGAACGCGACAGCTAGGGTCCAGCCGGGCCGACGTGAGAGCGCAGATCCATGGTCAAACAAGGTGAAATCGGCGTCGTCGTGGTGACACACGGTCAGCTGGCGACCGAACTGCTGAATGCCGCTGAGATGATCGTCGGCGATCTCCCGAGGTTCGTGGCGTTGTCGATCGGCTGGCACGACGAGGTGACCGTGGCGCGGGAAGCGCTCGGCCGGGCCATCGACCGCGTGCGCGCCGGCGGCGAGGGCCCCGTGCTGATCCTGACGGACATGTTCGGCGGCACGCCGTCGAACCTCGGTCTGTCGTTCCTCAAGGAAGGCGAGATCGAGGTCGTCACCGGCGTGAATCTGGCCATGCTGATCAAGCTGGCGCGGACG
Source organism: Acidobacteria bacterium SCN 69-37 (assembly GCA_001724025.1). Classification (GTDB taxonomy): domain Bacteria; phylum Acidobacteriota; class Vicinamibacteria; order Vicinamibacterales; family SCN-69-37; genus SCN-69-37. Next base: position 93,239 of record MEDJ01000001.1, read on the forward strand.
TCGCACTACGACGACCTGCTGACATTCGCCCGCGAACTGTGCGAAGGCGGGCGCGAGGCCATCCGCGTCGCGTCCGACCTGCTGCGCACGACGCCGTCCCCTCGCGATCCCGAGGTCCCCGAGTGAGTCGCGGTGAGGTGGTGGTCGTCAACCGCCTGGGCCTGCACGCGCGGGCGGCCGCCCGGTTCGTCCAGATGGCGGCCCAGTACCGAGCCGCGGTCCGGGTATCGGCCGGCGGGCGCGTCATGGACGGCAAGAGCATCCTGGGCCTGCTGCTCCTGGCGGCAGCCCAGGGCACGCACCTGACCATCGAAACCGACGGCGCAGACGAGGACGCCGCGCTGGCCGCGCTGCGCGCGCTGGTCGAGCGGGGGTTCGAGGAGGCACGATGACCCGTCTGCACGGACGAGGGGTCTCGGCAGGCGTGGCCGTGGGAGGCGCGGTCGTGGTGGTGCGCGAGGCCACCCAGATCCGCTACCGGCTGGCGGCCAGCGGCGTCGATCGCGAGCGGCAGCGGCTGCGGGCCGCCCGCGACCGGACCCGGCGCGATCTCGAGGAGATCTCGGAACGGCTCGCGCGGACGATTGGGCCGGCGCAGGCGTCGATCTTCGCGGCCCAGGGCCTGATGCTCGACGATCCGCTGCTGCTGAAGCGGGCTGACGAACTCATCCGCACCGATCGGATCAACGCGGAGTGGGCCATCGAGCGCGTGATTGGCGATCTCCAGGCCACGTTGGCGCGCGAGGGGGACGAGTGGCTGCGCGAGCGCGGCGGCGACGTGGCCGACGTCGGGGGCCGACTGCAGCGGAACCTGCGGCCCGAGCACGCCTCGCTGGCCGATCGCATCCTCGACATCCCGCCGCCCGTGGTGCTCGTGGCCGACGAACTGCCGCCGTCCGTGGCCGCGCAGCTCGACTGGTCTCACGTGACCGGTCTCGTCTGCGACGCGGGCAGCCCGACGAGCCACACGATCATCCTCGTCCGGTCGCTCGGTGTGCCCGCGGTCGTCGGGGCCGGCCGGGCCACGCACCTCGTCGCCCCCGGACAGACCATCGCTCTCGATGGCGTCACCGGTGACGTGGTCGTCGATCCCGACGATGACGTCCTCGAAGGGTGGCGGCACAGGGCGGCGCTGGCGGCGTCGGCCGCCCACGCGTTCGATGCGCTGCGCGACAGGCCGGCCACGACCGCCGACGGCACGCACATCCGGCTCGAGGCCAACCTCGAGATCGCCGACGAGGTCGCCAGGGTCCGCGACGCCGGCGCCGAGGGCATCGGACTGTTCCGTTCCGAGTTCCTGCTCGACATGGACGGCGCCGATGAAGAGGCCCAGACCGCCACGTACCGCAGCCTGCTGGCAACGATGGCGCCGCTGCCGGTGACGATCCGGACCTTCGACGCGGCAGGGGACTGGCGGTCGGTCGCCACGCGCGGCCCGGCCCACCGCGACAGGTTCGGCGTGCGCGGGATCCGCACGGTGCGGCACCGCGACGAGCGGTTCCGGACGCAGATTCGCGCCCTGCTCAGGGCCGCCGACGCCGGCGTCCTGCGCATCCTGCTGCCGTTCGTGACCACCGGCGACGAACTGCGCGGCGCGCGGACCGTCATCGAGGAGATCGCGCGCGATCTGGGCGTGGCCACCGTGCCGATCGGCGCCATGATCGAGGTCCCGGCCGCCGCGCTCACGATTGACGCCCTGGCCGAACACGCCGAGTTTCTCAGCGTGGGGACCAATGATCTGATTCAATACACACTGGCTGTCGACAGGACCGACGACAGGCTGGCGCGCGAATACGCGGCCACATCACCGGCGGTCCTGCGCCTGCTGCGCACCTCGGCGGTCCAGGCCCGGCGGTCGCACTGCGAGGTCTCGGTGTGCGGCGAGATGGCCGCCGATCCGCTGCTGGTGCCGCTGCTGGTCGGGTTGGGCTTCCGGCGGTTCAGCATGGCGCCGGCCGCCATTCTCGGGGTCAAACACGCGCTGTCCGCGCTCGACGTCCGTCAGGCCGTGATGCTGGCCCGACAGGCGGTCCTGGCGCGATCGGCGCACGAAGTCGATCAGTTACTGGCCTCGATGGCGAAGTCGATGCGCGAGGCCGTGGACAGTTCTGCCAAGGAGCCGGCATGAGTGACGTGACGAAGGTGGAGAAGCCCTGGGGCTACGAGTTGCACTGGGCGAAGACGGATCGCTACGTGGGAAAGGTGATCCACGTGAATGCGGGCCACGCGTTGAGCCTGCAGTATCACAACCAGAAGGACGAGACGATCTTCCTCTGGACCGGCAAGCTGCTGTTCGAGATGGAAATCGATGGCCGTCTGGTGGGACGCGAGATGCTCCCCGGCGAGTCGGTCCACATCACGCCCAAGACGGTGCACCGGATGACCGCTATCGAGGAGTCGGACATCTTCGAAGTCTCGACCCCCGAACTGCACGACGTCGTCCGGCTCGAGGACCGATACGGGAGGTCGGACAAGGAGAGCAAGTGAATAGAGCAACTGAGAAGTTAGAAGGAGAAGTTAGAAGGAGAAGTTAGAAGTAAGAAGCCAGAAGTGTGCGGAAAGTGGGAAGTTAGAAGTTGGAACTGAGAAGCAACTCCTCGTTCTCCCTTCTAACTTCCCACTTCGAACTTTCCAAAACTTCTGGCTTCGAACTTCTAACTTCTCAGTTCATTCCGTTCTGAGCCGCCAGGCTCAGAACGGAATGTCGTCGTCGCTCGGCGCGTCGAACTGGCCGCTGTCGGCCGGGGCGGAGTCATCGCTGTAGCGGTCGCGGTCCCGCGATCCACCGCCGCCGCCCTGGGAGCCGGACCGGAAGCCACCACCGCCGCCCCCGCCAGGGCCGCTGCTGAGCAGCACCACCTTGTCGGCCCGAATCTCCGTCGTCTTGGCCGGCTTGCCTTCCTTGTCCGTCCACTCGCGCGTCTGGATGCGCCCTTCGACGTAGATCTGCTTGCCCTTCGTCAGATATTCGTGGATCGATTCGGCGGTCTTGCCCCAGATGACCACGCGGTGCCACTGCGTGTCCTCGCGACGCTGCCCGTCGCGGTCGGTGAACTTCTCGGTCGTGGCGAGACTGACAGTCGCCACCGGTGTGCCGCCGGCCGTGAACCGCATCTCGGCATCACGGCCGAGATTGCCGACGAGAATCGCTTTGTTGACGCTGCCCATGTGACGGTCCTGACTCCCTATTGGGGCTTGACGCCCATCGCTTCCAGCCGCTGACGCGCCTGGATCGCCGAAATTTCGTTCGGATATTCCTTGATGACCTCCTGGTACGCCCGCTGCGCGTTGGCGCGCTGGCCGACGTCGGCATAGCACCAGCCGATCATGTAGAGCCCCTCGTGCCGCCGTTCGGACGTCGGGAAGTTGTCGACGAACTTCTGGTACTCCGGCAACGCACTGCGGCAGTCCTTCTTGCTGTTGAACGACTCGCCAATCATCAACTGCGCGTCGGCCGCCACCGGAGAATCCGGGTAGTCGTTGATGACGTCGCGGAATCCCTCGATGGCGCTGTCGTAGCGCTGGCTGCCGTAGTCGGCCATGGCCTGCTGATAGACGTAGCTGGCCGACTGGGGCAGCACGACCGGGCTCAACGGGCCCTGAGCCGTGGATGCCGGCGGGGCACTGTCCGACGGTGGTGTCGTCGAGGGGGGCGCGGCCGACGTCTGCGGCGACGACGGGGCGCCACCGCTCGTGGGTGGGGCGGCCGACGGATCGACGGGCGGCTGCAGCAGGCCGACCAGGGCATTGATCTGATCGGTCAGCCGACGCACGCCCTCGCGAATCGCCGAGAACTCCTGCGAGAGCTGCGACACGCGGACGGTGTTGTCGTCGAGCCGCTCCCGAATCGTCGCCACCGTTGTCGCCAGTTGATTGATGAGGAGCTGCTGGTCGGCGAAGCCCTTCACGCTGGCGGCGGTGGTGGCGTCGAGCCGCTTGTTGGTCTCTGCGATCTGCGCATCGAGCCGGTTCACCGACAACTGCAGCCGGCTGACCTGCTCCTGCAGTATGCGGAGATCGGCGTTCATCTGCAGGTGCTCCCGGTTCTGGGCCACGGCAGGCGTCGTGCCGAGCACCAGGAGACAGGCGGCGACCGTCAACGTCGTTCGCATCACCATCACTTTACTTCGCCGTCAGCATGAAATGCGCCCGCCGGTTCTTCGACCAGGCCGACTCGTCGTGGCCCGGATCGAACGGAAATTCCTTGCCGTAGCTGACCGTGCGGAGCCGCTGCGCCGCGATCCCCAGGGAGATCAGGTAGGTCCGCGCCGCCAGGGCCCGGCGATCACCGAGGGCGAGATTGTACTCGGCCGAGCCGCGCTCGTCCGAGTGCCCCTCGATCGTCACGATCCAGGTCCCATAGGACCGGAGCACCTCGGCGTTGGCGGCCAGGGCCTTCTTGCCCGCGTCCGAGAGCTCGTCGCTGTCGTACGTGAAGAAGACCGGCTGCAGCGGCGACTCCGCCGAACTGTTGATCTCGTCGATCGACTTGCTGTCCCACGCGTCGAGCGGCGCCGACGTCACCGTCGACTCGATCGGGACCGGGGGCGGATCGGGCGGACGCACGGGCGTGTCGGGCGACGAGTTGGCCGACGGGAACGCCGCGGGCATGGATCCGGGCGGCGGCGCACTGGCCAGCTGGGGCTTCTTCTTACCGCAGCCGGCCACGACCAGGGCCAGCGAGAGAACGACGATCGGGATGACGGCGATGCGCTTCATGGCGTAGATCCTTTGACGGGCGGACACGCTCAGCGGCCGGGAATCGGCTGCCAGTTCGGATACGTATTGTTGCCAGTGGTCGTCAGGCGCCGGACGTTCTGTCCGGTCCGATCCATGACGGCAATTTCCTGCCGCCCCCACCGGGTGGTGAAGAACGCGATGTGACGGCCGTTGGGCGAGACCGACGGGCTCTCGCTCGTACCCGCCCCGGCGGTGAGGACCTTCACGCCCGGGTTCGCGAAGTCCCAGATCCCGATCTCGGATCCGGGGCTGCCGATCGTGAAGGCGATGAAGTTGAGCGACGACCAGGTCGGCCTGTCGATCCGCTCGGACGTGATGCGACGCGTTCCGGTGCCCGTCAGGTTGATCGTGTAGAGCTGGGGAATCCCGGCACGGTCGGAGGTGAATGCGAGTTGCGTGCCGTCGGGCGACCAGGTCGGCGATCCCTCATCGGCGCCCCGGAAGGTCGTCAGGTTCCGCAGTCCCGTACCGTCGCGATTGACCACCCAGATGTCCTGATCGCCCGTACGGTTCGACATGAACGCGAGCATCGACCCGTCGGGCGACCAGGCCGCGAGCTGGTTGTGGATCGCCTCGGTCCCGGCGGCCGGCCGCTGCAGACCGCGCCCCGGCTGCGCGAGGTTCGCCACGTAGACGTCGGGAAAGCCTGTCGAGTACGACGTGTAGGCGAGCAGACTGCCGCCGGGCGCCCACGCCGGGCTGATGTTGATCGACCGGTTCGCGGTGAACCGCATCTGGTTCGCCCCGTCGTAGTCGGCGATGTAGATCTCCTTGCTGGCGGCCGCGCTCTGGTTCGGCCGCCCGCCCACGCGCACGGCGTCGCGATCGGACGTGAAGGCGATGCGCGTCCGCGCCACGCCCTGGACGCGCCGCACCTCCCAGTGGAAGTCGTCGGCAATCTGGTGCGCGCAGTCGCGCGGGCCGCGTGCCGTCTGCAGGCCGCACTGGTACTTTTTGCCGAAATATTGCGCGCCCGGCGCCGCCCCCCGCACGGACACGAGCCGCAGCTCCACCACCAGGTTGCCGCCGCTCGGATACGCGTTGCCGTGCAGGACGACGTCCGCGCCGGCATCCGCCCACTGCTGATAGGGAATGGCCGCCACAGGTGTGACTGGAATACCTGCAGTGGTCGTGCGCGGGATCAGGTAGTACTCGCGCTCGAAGTTCAGGTCGTCCCACAGCACGTCGGCCACCGTCTTCGCGGTGGCCGCCATCGTCGGATCGCCTGGCCGCATCACGAAGTCCGGCAGCCCGAGCCGCGGGTGTGCGCCGGGGTTGCTGAGCGCGAGCGCGATCTCGTCCACCTGCTGTTGCTGGACGATCGGCTCGGCGCTGACGAGGCCGTCAGCCAGCGCGCCGCCGGTCACGGCGACGCCAACGCCGGCTGCGGCGACGAGCAGGGTACGCAGGGTCCTGTTCATGGCATTACTGTCCGAAAGGAAACGTGAGATTGATGGTCAGCCGCGGGTTCGTGTACGCCGCGGGTAACGGGGGCAGCCGGGCCTCGGTGACGGCGTTGCGCGCCGCACGATCCAGCGTGCTGTATCCGCTGGGCTTCTGGACGACGGCATTCGTAATGGCGCCGCTGCGCTCGATGCTGAACCGGACGACGGTGGTGCCGCGATCCGGGACGTTCTTGTTCCAGAGGCTGTCGATGGCCGCCAGGACGATCTCCAGGTATTCGGGGCAACAGAAATCCGCCAGATTCGTTTCGCCCCCGCTGAACCGCCCGCCCGAGGCCAGCCCGGCCCCCTGGCCGCTCGCCCCCGTATCGACCGTCGTGTTGCCGCGCGTGACCTGACTGCCGGTCACGGGCGGCCGGGTGGTCGTCCGCGGCGCGTTGGCCTGCGGCCTGGCCGTCGTGGTCGGGGCCGCCGGACGCGGCGGGGCCGCCGACACGGGCGGCGGCGTGCGCTGCGGCGCGCGGACGGCTGGGGCCGCCGTCGGCGTCGGGTCCGGGGGCGTCGGCGGCGTGGGCCGTTCCGTCTGCGGACGCGGCGGCGTGGGCGCCACCTGTTCCACCGTTCGCCCCCCGATGTTGGTCTGGCCCCCCGTGACGGGCCCCGGCGTCCCGCCGAGGTTGATCCGCATCACCTCGTGCGGCTCCGGTTCGGTCGCCCACCACGAACGCGGGGTGAACAGCACGAACGCGACGAGCCCGATGTGTGCCGCGATCGACCACGAGATCACTCGATTGAGCCGCCGCAGATCGGCGGGTGAGGGATCGAACATGGACGAAACGGCAGACATCGTTCGATCACCGCCCCCGGGCCGGCTGCGTCTGGACGCTGACCTGCGTGATACCGGCGGCGCGCAGTTCGTCCCACACGCGGATGGCCTCGGCCATCGTGATGCCGCCGTCGGTGGCAATGATGACGTTCTTCTCGCTGCGCGCGTCGACGGCCTGCCGCGCGCGCTCGGCCAGGAACTGGAACGGCACGGATTCGCTGCCGATCAGCACCCGCTGATCCTGCCGGAACGACAGCGGAATCGTCACCATGACCGGGGCCTCGATGGGACGCGACTGCCGCGACTCGGGCAACTGGACGGGGTAGCCCTGCTGCATCATCGGCGCGGCCACCATGAAAATGACGAGCAGTACCAGCATCACGTCGACCAGCGGCACGACGTTGATTTCGGCCAGCGAACTCGACACGCGCACGGATCGCGTCCGGCGGCGGCCGCCGCCGCGGCCCGACGCGGACGGAATCGGATCGAGTTTCGGCATGTCAGGTGAAGTTCCGCTCGGCAATGGTGAGGAATTCCATCGAGAAGTCGTCCATCTCGTTGGCGGCCTTCTTCACCTGGCCGGTGATGTCGTTATAGAAGTAGACGGCCGGAATCGCGGCAAACAACCCGGCCCCCGTGGCCACGAGCGCTTCGGCAATCGGCGGCGCCACGACGGCCAGACTCGTCGATCCCTGCGATCCGATCCCCTGAAAGGCCATGATGATCCCCCACACCGTCCCGAACAGGCCGATATAGGGCGTGATGGAAGCAGTCGTGGCCAGGAACGAGACCCGGTGCTCGAGTTTCGAGACCTCGACGGTCGACGCCCGCAGCAGAGCCCGATCCACGGCATCGAGACTCTTCAGCGTTGGACGCGTGCCACCGGTCTCCGGCCGGCTGTCGGCGCCTCCGCGCAACTGCGCGTTGAGTTCCGCGTAGCCAGCCTGGAACAGCCCGACCAGCGGGCTGGCCGCCAGCGTCGTACAGACAGCCTGGACCTCCGAAAACCGGCTGCTCTTGCGGAACACGTCCAGAAAGGTGGCGCTCTGCCGGGCCGCCTTCTTCAGCTGCGCGTTCTTGTAGAAAATGATGCCCCACGAGACCGCAGAGAACAGCAGCAGAATCAGCAACACGATCTTGCCGATGACGCTGCCTTCAAGGATGAGGGACAGGATGTCGATGGACGACGATGCCGTCTCGGCAGACGAGCCAACGGCAGGGTCCTGGAGCGCCAGGAACAGGAAGCCAGACAAGCGCAACACGCCCTCCACAGTCAGTTGTGGTGATGCGCCGCTGGGAACAGCGCGAACCCCAGCAGCGTAACACGCAGCCGATCAGCTGTCAAAGGTTTGATACTATGGGAGTTCCGGTTTCGACATGCTTCGCTTTCTCGGTGTCCGACATCTGGCCGTCATCGAACACCTCGAGGTGGAGTTCACCCCGGGGTTGAATCTCCTCACGGGCGAAACGGGTGCGGGCAAGTCCGTGCTCATGGAGGCCGTCTCGCTGCTCGTCGGCGGGCGCGCCAGCGCCGATCTGGTACGCACCGGCCAGGACCTGGCCGCGGTCCAGGCCATCTTCGATCTGCCCACGGCCGAAGTCGTCGTCAGGCGGGAAGTCGCGGCCCAGGGACGCAGCCGGGCCTTCATCGACGACCAGCTGGTCACGTCGGCGGCCCTGCGCGACTGGGGGCGGACGGTCGTGGATCTTCACGGGCAGCACGAGCACCAGCGCCTGCTCGATCCCGCGAGCCACCTCGACGTGCTCGACGCGTACGCCGGACACGAGGCGCTCGTCACCCGAACCGGGGAGGCGCACGCGGCGTGGAAGGCGGCGGTCGGACGCCTGGACCGGGCGCGGCTCGGCGGTCGCGAAAAGCAGGCGCGCATCGAGATCGCCACGTTTCACCTGGATGAAATCGACGCCGTTGCGCCACACCCCGACGAAGATGCGCGGCTCGAGGCCGAGCGTGTCGTGCTCGCGAACGCCGATCGCCTGACGCGTCTGTCGAATGAGGCCTACGCCGCGCTGTACGACGGCGACGACGCGGTGCTGGCCGGACTCGCGACGGTCTGGCGTCGGGTCGCCGACCTGGCGGACCTCGATGCCCGCTTCCGGCCGTACGTCGAGCAGCGCGACATCGTGAAGCCGATGCTCGAGGATCTGGCGCACGTCCTCCGCTCGTACGCCGCCGATCTCGACGCGTCGCCCGACCGTCTCCAGGCCGTCGAAGACCGGCTCGCGGCGCTCGAGCGTCTCATGCGCAAGCACGGGCCCACGCTCGCCGACGTCCTGGCCAGGCGTGACGCGCTCCGCGCCGAACTCGACGAACTGGGTGCCGGCGAGGACCAGTTGGCCAGGCTCGAGGCCGATGAAACCCGCGCGCGCCAGGCCTTCCTCGACGACGCCACCAGCCTGTCCCAGGCGCGACGTCGGGCGGCCGCCGCGCTGGGAAAGGCCCTGGCGCACGAACTGTCGGCCCTGGCCATGCCCGGCTGCCAGGTCGATCTGCGGGTGCGCCAGGCTCCGGACGCCGCGCAGTGGACCGCGTCCGGGATCGACGACGTCGAGTTCTACCTGTCGCCGAATCCCGGGGAGGACCTGCGGCCGCTGGCGCGCATCGCGTCGGGCGGCGAACTCTCCCGCGTCATGCTGGCTCTCCACACGCTGGCGGCCACGGGCACGGAGGGGCATACCCTCGTCTTTGACGAGGTCGACGCCGGGATTGGCGGCGTGGCCGCCGACGCGGTTGGCGCTCGGCTCCAGGCGCTGGCGCAGCGGTATCAGGTGCTCTGCATCACCCACCTGCCGCAGATCGCCGCCAGGGCTGGCGCCCATTTCCACATCGCCAAGAAAGTGCGCAGCGGCCGGACGAGCTCGACGCTCATCCGGCTCGACGAGGCCGGCCGCGAGCGCGAAATCGCCCGGATGATCGCCGGCGCCGACGTCACACCGCAGGTGCTGGCCTCGGCGCGCGAGCTGCTCGCCGGGCGAGGCGAAAGTAAAGCTACGGCGAAAGGCGAAAGTGCCGCCGGGGCGAAAGCGAAGGGACGCAAGCGTGGCACGTAAGTACTTCATCGAGACGTTCGGCTGCCAGATGAATTATCACGACTCGGAGCGGCTCTCGGGCCTGCTCGAGTCCGAGGGATACGAGCGGATCGAGGACGAGGGGCACGCCGACCTCGTTGTCATCAACACCTGCAGCGTGCGCGAGAAGGCCGAGGAGAAGCTCTATTCGCGCCTCGGCGAAGTCCGCGAGGCCGCCCGGGAAGCCGGCACGCACCCGACCATTGCCGTCACCGGCTGCGTGGCGCAGCAGGAGGGCGACAAGTTGCTCAAGCTCGGCGCTGCCATCGACGTCGTTGTCGGCACGCAGAGCCTGAAGCGGCTGCCGGCCCTCGTCGACGAAGCGCGCTCCCGGCACGAGCGACGCGTCGACATCAATCCGTACGAGGACGTGTCGTTCCCGCTCGGCCTCGTGCGACACTCCGACCCGGTCCGCGCCTGGGTCACCATCATCGAGGGCTGCAACGAGTTCTGCGCATTCTGCGTGGTGCCGTATACGCGCGGTCACGAGCGGATGCGGCCGGCGGCAGACATCCTCGCCGAGGTACGCCAGGCCGTCGACGCCGGGCGTTCCGAGATCCAGCTCCTGGGGCAGATCGTCAATCACTACCAGGCGCCCGACGATCCCGCGTGCGATTTCGCCGCCCTGCTCGAGCGCGTGGCCGCCATCCCCGGCGTGGTCCGGATCCGGTTCGCGAGCCCGCACCCGCGGCACGTCACCCCTCGGCTGATTGCCGCGATTCGCGATATCCCTGCCGTCTGCCGCCACCTGCACCTGCCCGTACAGAGCGGCTCGACCCGCATGCTTCAGGCCATGCGTCGCCGGCACACCCGCGAGTTCTACCTCGACCTCATCGACCGGCTGCGCGCCGAGATTCCCGCCATCGCCCTCAGTACCGACCTGATCGTCGGGTTCCCTGGCGAGACCGCGCAGGATTTCGAGGACACCCTGAGCCTGGTCGATGCGGCGGACTACCACTACGCCTTCTCGTTCAAGTATTCGCCACGTCCCAGCACGCTGGCCTCGAAGCGCATGCCGGACGACGTGCCGGAAGCGGAGAAGACGCGCCGGATCGTGGCCCTGCAAGCATTGCAGCGCGACAAACAGTTCGCGCGACACACGCGCACGGTCGGCACTGTCGAAACCGTACTCGTCGACTCCGTCTCGCGGCGCCGCGCCACGGACCTTGCCGGCCGAACCGAGGGCAGCGTCGTCGTCAACTTTGCAGGGCCGTCCGAGTGGATTGGCCGGCTGTTGCGCGTCCAGATCACCGAGGCGGCGCCCAACAGCCTGCGCGGCCAGGCGCTCGACGCGACCGACCTGATTCACGCCCGCGCCGGCGACGGCCCGCACGCGTAACGCTCACGGACCGGCTCGACAGCCACAGCAGGAGACGCCGTCATGCTCATCGAAATGCACATCAAAGGGCTGATGATCGACCCCGTGACGAACATGCCCATCGTCATCCTGCGCGATGAAAGCGGGGAGCGCACGCTGCCGATCTGGGTCGGCCCCGTCGAAGCGAACGCCATCGCCATGCAGGTCGAAAACATCGAGCCCCCGCGGCCGATGACGCACGATCTCGTCCGGAACCTGCTGTTCGATCTCGGCGCCACGCTGACGCGCGTGATCATTGCCGACCTGCGGGACGGCACGTACTACGCCTACCTCCAACTCGATCGCGACGGAGACGTCCTGCACATCGACGCCAGGCCGAGCGACGCGCTGGCGCTGGCGCTCCGCACGCGTGCGCCGGTCTTCGTTTCCACCACGGTCATGGACCGAATCGAGGCCGCCGACGAGCCGGCGGGGGAGGCCGACAACGAGCGTCTGCAGCGATGGCTCGAAAGTCTCGACCCTGACGACCTCGGCTACAAGATGTAGTGCGGTTTTCTTGACAGGCCCCAACACGGCCCCTAGAATGGCCGTGCTCGACCCCTCCCCGCAGAACAAGGCAGACATGGTCATATCGATCGCCAACCAGAAGGGCGGCGTTGGCAAGACGACGACCGCCATCAATCTTGCGGCGGCGCTGGCGCTTCGGAACAAGCGGACGCTGCTCATCGATCTCGATCCGCAAGCCAACAGCACCATGTCCTACCTGGACATGACGACCGTCGAACGATCGGTCTACGACGTGCTCACGGATCGCACGCTGGCCCTGGCCGACGTCATCCAACCCGCCAGTCAGCCCAACCTCTGGGTCGCGCCATCGCGGATTGCGCTGGCCAAACTCGAGGCCAGGCTGGTGGGGGAGATCGATGCGCACTACAAGCTGAAGGATCTGCTGGCCGCCGTGCAGGCCGACTACGACGCGGTGGTCATCGACTGCCCGCCGGCGCTCGGGCTGCTGACCGTCAATGCCCTCGTGGCGTCGACGCATCTGCTGATTCCGATTCAATCCTCCTATTTCGCACTCGAGGGTACGGACGACCTGCTCGAGACCATCGAGAAGGTCCGTTCGCGGGCCAATCCGAACCTGCGGATCCTCGGGGTCGTGATCACCATGCACGACCGCCGCACGGCGCTGGCCCGGGACATCCGCAACCAGATCGACAAAGTTTTTGGGGACAAGGTGTTTCGCACGGTGATTACGAAGAGCGTTCGGCTGGAGGAAAGCCCGGCCTACAAGGAATCCATCTTCAAGTTCGCGCCGGACTCGTCTGGCGCAACCGAGTACTACCGACTCTGCGAGGAGGTCATGGATCGTGTCTAAGCGCGGCCTTCCGGTCTCTCTGAAGATGCGCCACGACGAACATTACGTCGACGCGCTGACCAACTCCGCGGGCACGCCCATCGGCCGCCTGGTGCCGATCGATGCGGTCGAACCCAATCCCGATCAGCCCCGCCAGGTCATGGGCGACCTGTCCGACCTGATGAGTTCGATCTCGGAAAAGGGCATCATCGAACCGCTCGTGGTCCGTCAACGCGGCAGCCGCTACCAGATCGTGGCCGGCGAGCGCCGATACCAGGCGGCGGTCCGGGTGGGCCTGCGGGAACTGCCAGTCGTCATCCGTGACGTCGACGACACGGAGATCATCGAGGTGGCGCTCGTCGAGAACATCCAGCGGAAAGATCTCGGCCCATTCGAAGAAGCCGAAGCCATGAGCAGCCTGGCTGAACGATGCGGCTACACGCACGAAGACCTCGCCAAGCGGCTCGGAAAGTCGCGCACGACAATCACTGAAGCCCTGGCCCTTGCTGATATGCCGGTCGAGGTTCGCAATCTGTGTCGGCTGGCCGACATTTCCTCTAAGTCATTGCTTTTACAGATAGTTAGGCAGAAGACACCAGAGAAAATGATCGCCTTCATCGAGCAGCTGACTCGCGAAGGCCAGTCGCACGCACCCACGCGGGAAGTGGCCAGGCGCGTGGCCGCCAAGCCGAAGCCAGGGCGCCCGAAGGCCTACGTCTTCCAGTATCGCCCCACGGAGAAGACCTTCAACCTGCGCCTGCAGTTCCGCAAGGCCGACGTCGACAAGACGGAAGTCATCGCGGCGCTCGAAGGCATCCTGGCTGAACTTCGCGCCCAGTAGACAAGCCGCAAATCGCAGGAGCGGCCCACCAGTCGTTCCTGCGATTCGACAACCCGACAGACCAGACACACATCAGAAGCGCGCCGCCAGGACCGCAAGACGCAGCCGAACACCACACAACGTCCGCCAAGCAAGGCGCCGCAATCGCAACAACGCGTTTGACCGGCGACGAACGTCACGGCCCGCACAACGAGACCGCGCCGGCCGAGCCCATACAGCGCCCTGAATATTCATCCAAGACTCAGCGAGCCACGCCATGGCCACGCACTCGACGACAGCCGCAGGCAGATGCGCGACGCTGCCGAGACTCAACAGCGTCGCGTCCGGCCAAGCTCCGCGCGTCGCAGCACGGCAACGCCAGCCTCGACGATCAGTCCCTCGAGACACCGCCGCCGAAGCAACGGGCACCGGAAGACCGGGCAGATTCGAAGCCGAGCCACGCGATCCGACCATTAAGTCAACATAACATGTCTTATCAGACATTAACGAACCTCCACGCAAAACAAGGTTGTGGATGGATTGTGTGGAGAGGTTCGGCAGCGAGCGATGCCGGCCGCCGGGACCGCCAAGCGACGATGGCGCCACGGAATCGGCGCGCATGTGGCCCGTGTTATCGTGGCCCTCGGCTGTGAAAACGCTCGACCGGTACCTGATTCGCGAGATCGTTCCGCCGTTCGGCCTGGCCCTCGGCCTGTTCACGTTCCTGCTCGCCGTCAAGCCGATGCTGGAATACACGCAGGACCTGCTGGTCAAAGGCGTCCCGCTGCAGACCATCGGGTTCCTGCTCCTGATGCTCCTGCCGCAGTCGCTCGGCGTCACCATTCCCATGGCGCTGCTGACAGGCATCCTGATGGGCCTCGGACGGCTGTCAGCCGACCGCGAGGCCGTGGCCATGCTGGCCTGCGGCGTCAGCCCGATGCGCCTGCTGCGACCGGTCCTGGTCCTGGCCCTGGCGGCCGGGGCCGTCAACATGTACCTGCTCATCAGGCTGGTGCCCGACGCCAATCAGCAGTTCCGCGTCGAGACCTTCCGTCTGCTGGCCCAGATGGGTGAGAACGACATCCGTCCCGGACAGGTCTTCGAGGGGTTCCCACAGAAAGTGATCCGGGTTGGCGACGTCCGGCCCGGAGGCGGCTGGGTGGATGTCCTGCTGGCCGACACGAGCCAGCCCGGGCCGCCGGCGCTCACGCTCGCGGCCCAGGGGTACCTCGAGGCCGACCCGGTCCGCCGCGAAGTGGCCATCGTCCTCCCCGGCGAGTCGACCCGGTACCTGCCAGGTGCCGATGGGGTCTACGACGTGGCCGTGGGGCGCGACGTCCGCCTGACCGTCTCGGCCGAGTCGGTCTTCGGCCCCGGAGACATCACCGTGTCCCGCGGACGGGCCGAGATGACCATTGCCGACCTGCGGCGCGTGGAGGCCGAGAAGATCGCCAACGGCGTCTCGCCACACCCGGAGGTCATGCACAGGCACCAGATGTTCTCGTTCCCGGTCGCGTGCCTGGTGTTCGCCCTCATGGGGGTCGCGCTCGGGCTGCATACCCGCAAGGAAGGCAAGCTCGGGGGCCTGACGCTGGGGCTGGGCGTGATCGCCCTGTACTACGCGGTCATGATGATCTTCGAGGACCTGACCAAGGGCGGGCAGTTCTCCCCCTACTGGGCCCGGTGGATGCCGAACATCATCGTAGGGGCCCTGGCCGTCGTGGCGCTGCGGGCGCGGATGCGCCAGTCAGGCCGCGAGTGGACCATTGCTCTACCGGCCTGGCTCACCTTTCGTCGCGGCCGCCGCCACAGCACCGCCCACGCCGGCCCCGTCGATGCGTCGCCCACGGACGGCCGGATCGTCATCGTGCTGCGCATTCCCGACATCCGACTCCCCCGTCTCCGGCTGCTCGATCGATACGTGGCCCGGCACTATCTGAACGTCGCCACGCTGTCGTTCGTCGGCATGCTGGTCCTGTTTTTCATCGGCACGCTGATCGACAAGTCCGAGCGGCTGTTCAAGGGCGAAGCCACAGCCGCGATGCTGTTCGAGTATCTCTATCTGTCGACGCCGCAGTTCATCGTGCACGTCGCGCCCATGGCAACGCTCGTCGCGGTGCTCGCCACGATTGGCGGCCTGACGCGGACCGGTGAGCTGACCGTGATGCGTGCCTGTGGCGTCAGCCTGTACCGGATCGGGCTCCCGCTGCTGGCCCTGGCCGTTGTCTGGGGGACCGGCCTGTTCATGCTCGACGACCGCGTGCTGGCGCACGCCAACCTGCGCGTGCAGGCCCTCGAGCAGCGGATTCGGGGTCTCAGCGAGGATGCCACCGCGCCGCCGCCAGCCGTCTCGAACTGGCGATGGGGCCACAACGGCCTCCTCTACTACTACACGACGTTCGATCCCTCGGCACGCACACTGCACGGCCTCTCGGTCTTCGAGCGGCCGGCCGACGGCGCGCATCGGCTCGCCCGCCACGTCGTCGTCTCGCGCGCGACGTATGCGGAGGGTCACTGGACCGCGGCCGATGGCTGGGAACAGACGTTCGGCGTGCCGGGCAAGGACGTCCCCGTGCGGTCCGACTTCACGTCCCGCCCGCTCGCGGGAATCGCCTCGCCAGAGGACCTGGCGGAAGTCGAGGCTCAGACAGCGCGCCTGATGACCTACGGCAACCTGCGGCAGTACGCCGCCGAGATGGTGGCCGGCGGCATGACCGCGCTCGATGCCCGCGTGGAACTCGCCCGCCGCGTGGCCTTTCCCTGCGTGACGCTCGTGATGACGGTGCTCGGGATTGCGTTCGGCGTGAGCACGGGTCGGCACGGCGCCCTCTACGGCGTCGGGCTCGCGCTCGTGCTCGGCGCCGGCTACTGGCTGGCCGACACCTTCTTTGTCGCGATTGGTCAGGCAGGCCTGCTGGCGCCCTGGCTGTCGGCGTGGGCCGCGAACCTGCTGTTCGCCGCCCTGGCCCTCTATGCGGTCTTCACGGTCCGGACGTGATCGGTCGCCCCGCGGGCGACTCCCGGTGTGTGCGGCGGGCTGCTGTCAGTCCAGCCGATTGACACCGAGCGTCACGTCAGACAGCCAGAACCGGCCCGTCGTTCCCGGACGCGCGTTGATCGTGTCGACGACGAACAGCAGTGATTGGAGGGGCGTGACGATCGGCCGCCGCTGCGTGGGACGATCCGCCGGCTCGAAATCCTGCAGCCGCAACTCGATCCGCGTTGGCGTGGTGCCCACGTAGACGGACGTCCGCCAGCGCTGCGCCACCCGACCCCGTCCTTCCGGAAGCCGCACCTGCACGGACATCCGCATCGGCGCACTGGCGGCCGCGGTGAAGGCCACGGTCTCGATGCCGCGCTCATTGCCCGGATCGTGCACGAGTGCGACGTACTGTCCGCGCGGCGATCCGGCCCCGAGGTCGTAGGCGAACTGCAGTCGTCCGGCGTCGAGACCGATGGTGCCGGTCGACAGCGCATCGTGCTCCGTCGTCCAGGCTGACGGGTCGAGCGGCACGGCCTCCGCGTGCACGACGCCTGTCGGTTCCCCACCTCCCCCGCCGCGCCCTCCCCTGCCACGCCCGCCGAACGGCCCGCCCTCTGGCTCGCCCCCCTCGATCACGATCGGGTTCGACACGATCCACGGGATTCCCGATGATGGCAACGAGGCTTCGATGCGGTACACGCCAGGCTGCGCAATACCGGCAACAACCAGGCTGCCCTGGCCGGTGCGGTGCGGCAGGCCGTCACGCACCAGTGTCAGGTGCGCGCCAGGCAACAGCGGCAGGCGTGCGGTGAACGTCACCGGATCGGACGACTCGGGTAGACGCGTTCCCATGACGTAGTGGTGTCCGTCCCGTTCGGCCGAGAACTCGAGGGCCGAAGGCCAGGCGTAGGCCCGCACCGTCGAGTACGTGCGTCCCGCGATCAACGCGCTCAACACCGCACGCGCATCCGCTGCCGCATCGCCGGAAAGCGGTGCGTCGGTCACCACCGTCTGTGTGAGCGTGCGGAACATCGTTTCGTACGAGGGGTGCTCGAAGCCGGCGGTGCGGCGGGGCTCTTCCTGCTCGCGCCACGGGATGTTCGCGTGCGCATCGAGCGCAGCCAGGCCGATCACCGACCGGCTCCGTGCGGTGGCGTCCCATCGCTGAAGCGATCGCACCGGCCTGGAGAACAACGCTGCAATCGCCTCGGGCGGCCGCACGATCGCGTGCAGCGCG
The DNA here is from genome assembly GCA_001724025.1 of Acidobacteria bacterium SCN 69-37. GTDB lineage: Bacteria > Acidobacteriota > Vicinamibacteria > Vicinamibacterales > SCN-69-37 > SCN-69-37. The sequence goes on from MEDJ01000001.1 coordinate 111,010, forward strand.
GTGCGCACGAGTGCGGCCGTCGACTCGTCGCGCCACTCGGAGTCGACGTTGAGCCACTCGAAGCCGTCCACGGGAATGCCGGCATTGCCGCGCCACGCCAGTTCGCCGCGCGGCGAGTCGGGGTGCGCGACGATCGCCACGCCGCCCTGCCTGTGGATGTCGTCGACGACATCGCGTGCAGGACCGGCGAGCGGATAGGGTGATGCTTTCGTCAATCCCAGCGCCACGATGTGCCCCTCGCGCGAATTGACTTCGACGGCGTCGATCACGAGCACGCCGTGGCGATAAGCCGGAGCGTCCGGCTCGCGGGTGGCGTCGCCGTGATCGGTCAGGATCACGAACGCCAGTCCCGCGCGGCTCGCGGCGCGGGCGATGTCGTCCACCGATCCAGTCCCATCGGATCGCACGCTGTGGAGGTGATAGGCACCGGCAACGTGCGTGGGCGGTGGGGCGCCATCCAGCCGCAACGCCGGCGGTGGCAGCGTGGCCAATCCATAGACGACGATCGCGGCCGTGATGGCCGTGGTCGCCAGGAGAGCAGTGCGCAGGCCGCGACGGACGTGCAAGGCAGTCACCTTACTAGAGCCCCCGGAAGCGATCAATTCACCGACGACGATGGAACGTGTCGTACACGAGCCTGAGGCGCGCCTCCAGCACGTGCGTGTAAATCTGCGTCGTCGACAGGTCCGCGTGACCGAGCATGGCCTGGATGGCGCGCAGGTCGGCGCCGCGTTCCAGCAGGTGCGTGGCGAACGAGTGGCGCACGACGTGCGGACTGAGCGGCGACGTCACGCCGGCGGTCCGGCCATGGGCCTTGAGGATCTTCCAGAATCCGCTGCGGGTGAGCTGCGTGCCACCGCGCGCGTTGACGAACACCCAGGGACTCTCGCGCTGCCTGGTGAGCGTCGGACGACTCTCGACCAGATACCGTCGGAGCCACGTCGCGGCTTCGGCCCCGAGCGGCACGATCCGTTCCTTGTGTCCTTTCCCCACACACTGGAGCCAGCCATCGTCGAGCCGGAGATCGGTCAGGCGCAGCCCGACGAGTTCGGAGACACGCAGCCCCGTGGCATAGAGGACCTCGATCAACGCCCTGTCGCGCAGGCCGCCGGGTGTGGCGACGTCCGGTGCGGCGATCAGACGATCGACCTCGTCGACCGAGAGGAACCGCGGCAACGCGCTCAGGCGACGCGGCGCCTGCAGGTCGTCGGCCGGATTGGTCGCCAGGTGACCGGTGACGGTCAGGAATCTGTAGAAGCTGCGAAGGGCCGCGACGAACCGCGCGGCAGACGATGCCGCGAGCCCGCCGGCCATCGCCTCGCGCACGCACGCCTCGAGATCCTGGCGGGCCAGGACCACGGGCGTCAGCCCACGCCGATCCGCCCAGGCCGCCAGGCGCGCCAGGTCTCGTCGATACGCCTCGAGCGTGTTGTCCGCCACGCGGCGCTCCACCTCGAGATGACGCAGATAGGCGCCAATCGCCCGATCGACGGCTGGGGGATCGGCCGCCGGAGGCCTGGGAGATGCAGACACGCCGATGATCATGCCCTGCCCGCGTCCGCGACGCTACAGGCCGACCATGGTCGTGGTCCGGTCGCCGGCCGGCCGCGCCGTTGCAGCCGCGCCCCCGTGGGAGTAGGCTTAGCCTTTTCCCGCAGCACTCACGCATGGCCTATCAATCGAAGTGGCAGCATCTGCCCACCGAAGCCATCAATCCCGACACGCTCGGCATCGATCGCATGCCGACGCTCGACATCATCGATCTCGTCGTCCAGGAAGATCGCAAGGTGGTGGCGGCCGTGCAGCGCGAGCGCGAGCGCATCGCCCACGGGGTGGAAATCATCGTGTCGGCGCTGCGCAAGGGCGGACGCCTGGTGCTCGTGGGCGCCGGCACGAGCGGGCGGCTCGGCGTGATCGAGGCGACCGAGATGCCGACCACGTTCGGGACGCCGGCGCGGCTCGTCCACGCGATCATGGCCGGCGGCCAGGGCGCCGTGTTCCGCACGCGCGAAGGCGCCGAGGACAACTTCGAAGAAGGCGCGCGCAGCATGGCCCGCGCGCGTATCACCAAGCGCGACGTCGTCATCGGCGTCTCGGCCAGCGGGATCACCCAGTTCGTACGAGGCGCCCTGACGGGAGCCCGCAAGAAGGGCGCGCGCATCGTCTTCGTCACCTGCTGGCCCGGGACGGAGTTGCAGAACTTCGTGGACCTGATCATCGCGCCGGCCGTGGGGCCCGAGGTGATTGCGGGATCGACGCGCCTGAAGGCCGGCACCGCCACGAAGATGGTCCTGAACATGTTGACGACCATCTCGATGATCCGTATCGGCAAGACCTACGGCAACCTGATGGTCGATATCCACGTCGGCTCCGAGAAGGCGCGCGACCGCGCGCGGCGCATCGTCGCCACCGTGACGGGCGGTACGCAGGACGAAGCCACCGTTTGGCTGAAGAAAGCCCGGTGGAACGTGAAGGCCGCCCTGTTGATGAAGCTGACGGGCGTGACCTACGCGCAGGCGGTCCGGCGGCTCAAGACTGCCGAGGACTCGGTACGCACGGCGCTCGGCAAGGATCTCGAACAGAGCCTGCAGGATGCCCGCGAGCCTTCCTGATCCCGCGTTTCCCCTGACCCGATCCGTCCTCGACGCGGCCGTAGCCGCGCACGCGTTTCCCGGCGCCACCATCGAGGTCGGCCGCGCGGCCGGTCCGATCTGGACCGCTGCCGTCGGCGCCCTGCGCTACGACGCGGACGCCCCCGCCACCACACCGGAAACCGTCTTCGATCTCGCCTCGCTCACCAAGGTGATCGCGACCACCTCGTTCGCAATGCGGCTGGCGGCTGCGGGCCGGCTCGATCTCGACGCGCCCATCCACACGCGGCTCACAGGATGGACGGCAGATGACGGGCGCGCGGACATCCGCGTGCGGCATCTCCTCGATCATGCCTCCGGACTGCCCGCGCATGCGCGGCTGTGGGAACAGGCACGCGGCCGCCGGGCCTACGAGGCGGCGTTTCGCGCGCTCCCGATGGAGGCCGCGCCGGGGACGCGATCTGTGTACTCGGATGTCGGGTTCATGCTGCTCGGATTCATTCTCGAGGGTGCCGCCGCGCAACCACTCGACGCGCAGATGCTCGAACTCGCGTCGGCGCTCGCGCTCGGCGATCTCCGCTATCTGCCGCCGGACGCCTGGAAGGTGCGCACGGCACCGACCGAGTTCGATCCGTGGCGGCAGCGACTGCTCGTGGGCGAGGTCCATGACGAGAATGCCGCGGCCCTTGGCGGCGTGGCCGCACACGCCGGGCTGTTCGGCACCGCCCCGGCCGTCGGACGGTTTGCGCAGGTCGTGCTGCGGGCGATGGCCGGGACCGATGCCGCGGCCACGGCGGCCCTGCCCCTGATGCCGCTGTTTGCCGCGAAGACCGGCGTGCCCGGCAGTTCGCGGGCGCTCGGCTGGGACACGATGCTGCCGACGTCGTCGTGCGGCACACGGATGTCGCCCCGCGCCATCGGCCACACGGGGTTCACCGGAACCTCGCTCTGGATCGATCCTGCACGAGATCTCTATGTGGTGCTACTGACCAATCGCGTGCACCCTACGCGCGCGAACGACACAGCGCTACCGATTCGAGCCAGAGTGCACGATGCCGTAAGTGAGGATCTGGAGCGGGATTCCTCTCGACATCCGGGCTGAGGCCGTTCGCGGGTCGGGCTCAACGACGTCGAAAACACGGACGACAGTGGGACAGTGACCGGCGGAAATGAACGTAGTGCTGCCGGACAGTCTGTGTTGATATCGCCGGTCTTGACATACATGCTTTATACGGAGCGCACGGGCTTCAGCCCGTGCGGGCACGCCAGGGGCTGAAGCCCGTGGCCTCCGACTGCAGAAGGAGAGCAGGCTCCTGGTGTTCTGACTCAGAAATTCGCCGATGAATGCCGGAGCGCGGCGGCCAGCCGACCAGGCGAGCCGAGTTGAGAATACTGGTGGTATTCGAGCGAGCCGCAACGCCGGTGACCGGGATGCCCCACCCGGCATTCGACAGCGAATCGCTGAGTCAGCACACTAGACGCCACCCCGGCCGCCGCGTGCGCCTGGCGGTGTAATCGGCTCGAACGGTCCGTCCGTCGCCCCGCGACCGCCGCGCCCCCCGCCACCAGTCCCCCTGCCGCCGCCCTGACGTCCGCCACCGCCCCCACGTCCGTCACCTGACGGCATGAAGACGGCCCCGCCCCCCGCCCGCTGCTGCTCGAGCGTGAAATCGAACGCCCACTGCGAGTAGGTCTGCTGGTTGTTGTAGATCCGGATCGACGTCTCATTGCTGGTGCTGCGCACGCCGATGATGCCACCCTGGAGTCCCCCGCCGCCGAACGTCGAGCCGCCCGCGGCCGTCGCGCCGGCCACGGGCAGGAAGTCCTTGCCCGTGATCGGGTCCAGATATTTCCTGCGCAGGAACCGCTGATTGACCAGGGTGTCGAGGTTGGGCGGCAGGCTCTGGCCGTTCTTCTGTCGGTAGAGGTAGATCGCCCGCGCAATGGCCTCGCCCCGGAAGATGAGCTCGGCTTCCTTCTCGCGCTGCACCTGCTGGCGCCAGGCCGGCAACGCCGCGCCCATCCACACGGCGGTGACCGCCATGGCCACGAGCAGGGCGACCATCACGAATCCCCCGTCGTCCAACCGTGTGCGGCCGGGGGCCGGTGACGCGGCGTCGGCACCTTGACCGGTCCTTTTCATGAACGTACTATCCGTATCGACTCGCATGCTAGCACACCGATTCGCCCGTCCCTGGCGCCCACTCACGATGCCGTTCACGGTGGCGATCGCCTGCGGGCTGCTCGCCGCCTCGTGCAACAAGATGCCGCTGGTCGCCCCGACAGGCACGGCCATCGTGCTCATGGCCGATGCGGAGACAGTCCCCGTCGACGGCGGCACCACAATCACGGCGGTGCTCATCGAGGGCGCGCTCACCGGCAGCGGCACGGACGGCAGCACCACGGCAGCCGGCACGGGGACGCCCGTCCACAACGGGACGGTGGTCACGTTTACGACGACGCTCGGTCGCATCGAGCCGGCGGAAGCGAAGACGACAGCCGGTCGGGCCACGGTTCGCCTGGTGGCCGACGGGCGGTCGGGCATCGCCACGGTCACGGCCTTCTCCGGCGGCGCGGGCCAGACGCTCGAGGTCACCATCGGGGCGGCGGCCGTGCGCTACGTGGCCATGACCGCCGAGCCGCAATCGTTGCCAGGCACTGGCGGCAGCACCACGATCACGGCGCGCATCGAAGACACCCACGGCAATGGCCTCAACGGCGTGCCCGTCACCTTCTCTACCACCAAGGGATCACTCAGCCGGACGAGTGGCGTCTCGAACAGCGCCGGGCTCGTCACCACAACCTTGACGACAACGCAGGAGGCCATAGTCACGGCCTCGGCAGGATCGGCCATCGGCGACGTCACCGTCACCATCAAGCCGCGGACCGCCGTGGCGATTTCCGCCCCGGCGTCGGCCACGGTGGCCGTGCCCGCCACCTTCGTCATCACGCCCGGTGCCGAAAGTGTCCTGACCAACGTCGTCGTCTCGTTTGGCGACGGGCAATCGCAGGCGCTCGGCGAGATCACGGCGGCCACGCAGGTGGCGCACGTCTTCCGGACGCCGGGTGTGGCGACGATTACCGCTACGGCTACCGACAGCGAGGGCGGCACGGGCACGGCAACCGCACAGGTGGCCGTCGCCCCGTTGCAGTTGTCGCTCGCCGTATCGCCGTCAACGGTTCAGGCGAACTCACTGGTGACGTTTACCGCCACGCCTTCGGCCGGGGCCGTCATCGAGCGGTACGAGTGGAACTTCAACGACGGCCGCGGCACGGTAATCACCGGCCCGATCGCCTACGTCGCCTACCCCTCGTCCGGGTCGCGTCCGGTCTCCGTCCGGGCGATCCCACTCGGCGGCGGCACGCCAGCCGAAGCCACGGCCGTCGTCAACGTCGTCAACTGATGACGACCGCGCGAGAACCGATCGCACCAGAGTCCCTTCCCCGAGGCTGAAGCCTCGGGGCTCCAGCAGTCGTGCGGCGCGCCTCCGCCCTCCGGCAGTCGTGCGGCCGCCGGCTGCGGCCGTGCGTGTGGCCCGATCGGAAGCGACGCCTATCGAGCGATCGTCCGACTCGCGGAACGCGGGGTGAACCTGTCGCTCGTCGTACCTGTCGTCCCCGTCGTACCTGAGGTCTTTACCAGTCTGCGTAGCGACTGCCGTCGAGTGCCGTGTCTGGCGAGCCACTCTTGACGTCGTAGATCCCCGTCGTCGTGGACACGGTGCCCGGCTCGGACGGCGCGGGAATCGTCTGCCAGGTGCTCGTGCTGTTGGTGAGCTGATCGAGCGGGACGGCGCGCAGGTAACCCTCGGACACCAGCGCCCCGAGTGAGTCGGGATACTTCGCCTTGTCGGCGTAGTACTGATCGATCGCGTCGCGCATGATCGTCAGGTTCGATCGCAGCGTCGCTTCCTTGGCGGTGAGCACCGAGTTGCGATACTGCATCATCGCCACGGACGCGAGGATCATGATCAGCGACAGCACCACGAGCAGTTCGATGAGCGTCCAGCCGCCCTCGGTCGTCCCGCGTAGGCGCTGCTGCCGGCGCACGTGCATCCTATCGACGATCATCCTCACCATGCCGCCTTACCAGTCACGGTACGGGGTACCGTCGAGGCCCACGCCCGGCGCTTTCGAATAGACGTCGAACACGCTCTCGCCTCCCCACGTCGTGGCGTCCGGCGCGTCGGTGTAGGCCCGCAGTCCCCAGTCGGCGCGTCCGGTCATCGGATCCGCCGGAATCCGCCGCAGGAACCGCTTGCGGCGATCGCTGGCGTCATTCGTATAGGCGACGCCCTCGACGAGCGTCTCGAGACTCGGTGGATAGTTCTCGGCCGTGATGCTGATACCGATGGTGGAGATGCGGCCAGCGTCGGCCCAGCGCTTGAAGTCGTCGATGGCCGTGCGCATCTCGCGGAGGTCCCGGCGCAGCTCGGTTTCCTTCTGGCGCCGGATCGACACGCGCGCGATGGGCAGGGCGGCCGACGCCAGCACCATCATCACCGCCGTGGCCACGACAAGTTCGATGAAGGTGAAACCCGGCGACGAACGCTGGAGCCAGCGACGCATCAATCCCTCCGCCTCTCCCCTACTGCACCGTGATGCGCGTGGCCGCGAACTCGATCGGGATCGCCAGGCCCTTCGACGTCGTGGCCACTCCCGTGATGCGGATCTCCGTGCTGCCCGCCTCGCCCGCGCGGAACGAGATGGCCGCCAGCAGGCCGTTGCCCGTGGCACCCGCGCCCACCGTCGGCCGCGCGAATGCCAGATCGATCCGCCCGGCCGTCGCGTCAATCCCCGGCACGAACGAACTCTGTGCCCCGCCCTGTCCCATGAACGATCCCGGCGTGACGGTCGGCTCGCGCACGACCGACGGATCGTAGGTGACTGTCAGCGACAGCGTCGCGAGATCGCTGGCGCCGACGACCTGAATCGGCATCGTGTACGGGCCACCGCCGGCCAGCAGGCCACCCGACGGCCCTGGCGAGGGCGGCGTGGCCAGCACACGGGTCACGGCGCTGGTCGGCACGGCCGGAGCCGGCGTCACCGGCACGATCGCCGCAGCCGGCGAATTCGGCGAGGCGGGCACAAGTTCACCGGCGGGTGCCGGCACCGTCGGCGCCGGCACAGTGGGGGCCGCGTCAGGGACCGCCGCGCCGCCCGTGGTCGGGGCAATGCCGAGCGCCTCGGGCGTCAGCAGCGCGGGCGTGGGCGACGTCGAAATGTTCTGCCCGGTCCCGACATACATCGGCCGCACGTCGTCAGCCGTCAGTCCATGCCCGCGTACGATCCGCGGCGTGATGATCATGACGATGTCCGTCTGATCGTTGCGGCTCGTGGTGCCACCGAGAATGTTGCGGATGAGCGGGATGTTGCTCAAGCCGGGCGCCGAGCGCGTCGTCGTATTGTCCTCGTCGAGCAGCAGACCGGCAATGATCGTCGACTCACCATCGCGCAGGCGCGTCGACGTGCTCGCCTTGCGGCTGATGATCGTGGGAAACGACTGGCCGGCCACTTCGATATTGGCCCCGAGCCCGCTCTTCTCCAGGATCATGTCTCCCAGCACGATTTCATCGTCGTACGTCACCGTCGGCGTGAATTTCAGGTTGACGCCCACCGGCTGATAGGTGACCGACGTCGTCGGGATGTTCGCCACGCCGTTGCCGCCCGCGCTGAAGAACGACGTCTGCGGAATCGGCACGTCCTGCCCCATCGTCAGCGTGACCTGCTTGCCCGAGGAGCCGCGCGTCGATGGCTTCGAGAGCGTCCGCGTGCTCGAGTTGGACTCGAGCAACCGCACGAGCGCACTGGGCGTGGTGGCATAGAAGTCCGCCGCACTGATGCCCTGCGAAATCGTGTTCAGGTTGAACGGCGGCGGCGTGGCCGGTGGTAACGTGCCGGCGGCCGAGCCCGGACCTACCTCGGGCGAGAACGCGAACCCGAACGCCCACTGCGACAGGTCGAGCCCAATCTGCCGCAGGAAGTTGCGGTTCACCTCGAGGATTTCCGCTTCGATCTGTACCTCGGGGACGGCGCGATCGTTCGCGCGGACGAACGTCTCGATGACCGCGAGCACCGGCGCCGTCGCGACGACCGAGATCGTATTGGCCGCGTCGTTCGGGGTCACGACCGGCCTGACCGCCACCTGCGTGGTGCCAAATAGACTGCCGATCTGCCCGGCGAGCTGCGTGGCATTGGCGCTCGACAGGTAGAAGTTCTGCAGGTAGCGGTCCTCGTACTGCACGCGTTTCTGCGGCGTGTCCTGGTAGACGAAGATCGTCCGGGCGTTCTGGACCTTGAAGGTCAGCGTATTCGCCTGCAGGACCTGGTTGAGGACTTCCTCGAGCGGCGCTTCCTGGACGTCGATCGGATACGGCCGTCCGAGCGAGGCCTCGAGGCCCTGGTCGTAGTTGATATTGATGCCCGTCAACTGCCCGATCGTGCCGAGAATGTCGCGCACCGACGCATTCTGGAACCGCATCGCCGGGACCGGCGCGCGCGGATCGAGCCGCGGAATCGCCGACTGGGTCGCCTGGGCCCGAAGCGCGTCGACGGCCGGCAGGGGACGCGCCGCCTCGATCTGTTCCCGCACCCGCCGCTCGAGTTCGTGCGCCTTCTGCGCGGCGAGCACGTTGGACGGGTCGAGATCGGCCGCCAGCCGGTACTCCGCGATGGCGCCGGGCAGCTGCTCCTGTTCTTCGAGCTGCCGCGCGCGGGTCACGTGCTCGGCCGAAGCCATCCGGGTCGCCCGCTCGAGCTTGATGCGCAGGTCCGTCCGGCCCGGCGATCGCCTGAGCGCCTCGCGGTAGAAGGTCACCGCCGTATCCCAGTCGGCCTCGCGCTCGGCGGTCGTCGCCGACCGCACGGCCCGCCCCGTGGCGCACCCGCTGACCAGGGCCAGCACCAGCAGCACGGCCACCACGCTGCCACGGCGGACGACGGGTCCAGGATCACGACGGTGTGCTGACAAAACCTGAATCCCCATGCAGATGTTCACACATTCTCGTATCGGCCCGTCCACGCGGCGCATCGCCCCTCAACCGCCCAGCGGCAGCGTCCGGATACCGGATCCATCCAGGTACGACACCACCACAGACTGTACCCCGACCTTCACGACCCGGTACCGCCCGTCGACGATGTCGCCCTCGAACGCCTGATAGAGCGCATTCGTCCCGAGATCCTTCAGCGTCACCAGCGGACGTCCCCCGGCTTCCGTGATGGTCAGGCCCGCCAGCCGCAACGGAATCGGCGGAGGCCCCTGCGGCACCGGGGGAGGCGGTGGCGCGGGCGGCCCGAACGCTCCCCCGGGCTGCGGCGTCGTGATGAAGGCCGATCCCGGCGCCGACGGTTCGTTCCGCACCCCGAAGGCAAAAGGATTGCGACCGGCCTCGTCCAGCGCCGGCGTCGCCCTGAGCGCGTCGAGCTTCAAAGGATCGGGCAACGGCAACTGACCGCCCGGCCCCGTCCCTGGTCCCGCGGTCCCCGACGGATTGGACGTTGTCACGCGGCTGCCAGCCGGGCCCCGGAAGTACCAGAGCACGCCGATCAGGATGATCAGCAGCACCGCCAGCCGCGCGATCTGCCGCGTGCGCTCGGGCCCCGGGGGTGGCAGCAGTTCCATCAGCGGGCCGGCTCGGTAACGAAGAAGGTGGACACGATCAGCGAGACCTCGAGCATCCCGGCCGTGCCCTGCGGCGTATTGGCGGGTTGCGTCAAGGCCAGCCGTTCGACGACGAGGAATTCGTCGGCGGCCTCGACGGCATGGAGGAACCGCCGGATGTCGGCGTAGCGGCCGCGCAGCGTCACGTCCGCCGAGGCACGCGACAACGGGCTCTCGCGCACCGGCTCCCACGTGAAATTGGCGGCCCGATACTCGAGTCCCGCATCGCGCGCGGCCTGCTGCAGCCAGCGGCGCGTCGTCCGCTCGGCCACCACGAACGTCGAGGGCAGCACGTCGCCGTAAAAAGCCTGGAGTTCCCGATCGGCCCGATCGCGACTCGCCGCCGCGTTCCGGGCCTGCCGATCGAGCTGCCGCGCCGTGGCGAGGTTCAGCGTCGCGTCCTGCGCGTCGCGCTCGGCGGTGGCCACGCTGCGTCCGAGCGGCAGTACCACGACGACGAAGAGCACCACGTTCGCGGCGGCCACCACGAGGAGCGGCAGCAGGACGCGCCGGTGTTCGGCATAGATTCGCCGCCAGAGATTCATGGGCGCACCGCCGCCGCAGGCGTCGCCTGGCCCCGAGACGACAGATAGGACGCCTGCACCACGGCCTGGTACGTGCCGCCCGCGTCGGCCCGCTGCTCCACCGGCGCGACGTCGTAGAAGCCGCCCGCGGCAATCAGCGCCTCCACGAACGCGTCGAGGTCGTCCAGGTCGCGGGCCACCACGGCCATCGCGATGCGGAACTCGCCACGATCGGGCCGCGGGGCAATCGAGGTGAGCCGCACACCTGGCGGCAGCGTCTCCTCGAGTTGCGCGAGCAGCCGCGTCCACGAGAACGTGCGCTGATCGATCAGCGCATTCGCCTCGTGCGTCGACGCGGTGAGACGGGTCAGCGTCTCGCGATCGATCCGCTGCTGCAGCGCCGCGGCCTCCGACCGGATACGCGTCGCTTCCCGCACCTCGGCCTCGATCTGCGTGCGCACCGTCGATCGCTCGGCCGACAGGCTGTAGAGCCGGCTGACAGTGAAGACCGTGGCCGCCGCGACGACCACGGCGGCCAGCGCGATGGCCACGGTGACGAGCCGGTCGTTGTAGAACGGCCGGCTGGAGAGGTTGCCCCTCAGCATGACGCCCTCACGCCGGCCTCGCCGGAATGGCGCGGTGCTCGCGCACGAGCACGCCCACGGGTGCCGCGAGCGCGTCCAGCACATCGGCCGACGGCGCGGCCAGCCCTTCGACCGTCGTCGCCGGGCGCACGTCGACGATATCGACCGGCGCGTCGAGGCGCTCGCCGATCTGGCGTCGCGCGTCCTCGCCGCGCGCCCCGGCGCCCGAGAGCCACACCCTGCCGAAACCGCCGCCGCCGAGCCGGTCCTCGTGATACATCGCCGTCTGGTGCACGAGCGATCCCAGCGGTTCGTCATCGGCGTGCAGCCGGTGCCTGTAGAACATCAGCGATGTCCCGCGCAGGATGGCGAGCGTCGTCGCCTCGGCGGCCAGATGGACGACGAGCCAGTCGCGCTCGTCGGCAGGCGCGGCGGCCAGAACGGCATTGATGACGTTGAAACTCGCCAGATCCACGAGACCTGCATGAATGCCGAGGCCGGCCACGAGCTGCTCGTATTCGGCCAGGACATCGCGACGCGCCATGACGGCGGCAACCGTCGGCCGCCCGCCGTCGCTCCCGGCCGGCACGTACGACACTGCGGCCGTCTCGAGCGGGAACGGCGCGGACTTGCGCAACTGCCAGGTCACCAGCTGATCGCGATCCTGCGCCCGGGCGGGCAATTGATCGAAGGTGAGCAGTGAGACGCGCGCCACGCTGTCGGGCACGATCAACGCGGCCCGGCGTGCGGCTGTCAGACCGGCGCGTTCGAGCGCGCGGCGAATCGCCTCGCGCACCACGTCGGGCGTCCCGACGTTGAGGCCCGTCAGTGCCGGCACGATGGCGCCCTCGGGCAGTCCTTCGCCCGCGTACGCGGTCACGGCGCCCCCGCCGGGGGCCACTTCCACCACCGTCACCCGGCGGGCGGCGATCTCGATGGCGATCGCGGGGGGTGCCGGCGTCAGCCAGCCACGCAGGTTCACGCGCACCTCATTCGACGAACGTCACCTTGTTGATTTCGCGGAGCGTGGTCACGCCGTCGAGCACCCGGCCAACGGCACACTCGCGCAGGAACTGCATGCCCTCTTCGCGCGCCGCCCGCTTGATTTCGGAGGTCGGACGCCGGTCGAGAATCATGTCACGGATGCGGTCGGACAGATCCATCAGTTCGCAGATGGCGGTCCGGCCCTTGAATCCCGTCCCGCCGCACTCGATGCAGCCGGCGCCCTCGTAGAACTCGTGCTGATCGACCAGGCCGGGATCGAGGGCCGACTCGGCCAGCATCTCGCGCGTCATCACGGCCGGCCGCCGGCAGTGATCGCAGATCCGCCGCACCAGGCGCTGCGCCAGCACGCAGTTGAGGGCCGAGACGAACTGGTATGGCTCGACCCCCATGTTGAGGAACCGGCCGAGCACGTCGATGACGTTGTTCGCGTGGACCGTCGTGAAGACCAGATGGCCCGTCAGTGCCGACTGGATCGCGATCTGCGCCGTTTCCGGGTCGCGGATCTCGCCGACCATGATCTTGTCCGGGTCGTGACGCAGGATCGACCGCAGCCCGCGCGCGAACGTCAGCCCCTTCTTCTCGTTGATCGGGATCTGCGTGATCCCGCGCAGCTGGTACTCGACCGGATCCTCGATCGTGATGATCTTGTCCTCGGCCGTCCGGATCTCCGACAGCGCCGCATACAGCGTGGTGGTCTTGCCGCTGCCCGTCGGTCCGGTGACCAGCACCATGCCGTACGGCTCGCGGATGTACTTCCGGAAACGCCGCATCTCGTCCTCGGGCCAGCCGAGGATGTCGAGCTTGAGTTCCGTGAACTGCTCGCTGATCGATTCCTTGTCGAGGATGCGGATGACCGCGTCCTCGCCGTGCACGCTCGGCATGATCGAGACGCGGAAGTCGATCGTCTTGCCGCGCACGCGCAGCTTGAAGCGCCCGTCCTGCGGCACGCGCTTCTCGGCGATGTCGAGCTCGGCCATCACCTTGATGCGCGAGATGATCGTGCTGTGGTGCCGCTTGTCGATCGGCTTCATCAGCGGCTGCAGCACCCCGTCGATCCGGCACTTGACGACGACGGCGTCGTCCTGCGTTTCGACGTGGATATCCGAGGCCCGGCGCTGGAGTGCGGTGAAGACCATCGTGTCGACGAGCCGGATGACCGGGCTGGCGTCCGAGGTCAGCTTCTCGACCGTCAGGTTCTCCTCGCCCGATTCGTCCTCGCGCAGGATCTGCATCTGGAAGCCCTCGGTGGCTTCCTCGAGCACGCGCTGCGAGCTCTCGCTCTTCTTCAGGATGGCCTGGATGGCCGACGCCGTCCCGACACACACGCGCACCGGCGTCCCCAGCTGCACGCCGACCTCGTCGATGGTCTGCAGGTCGCTCGGGTCCGACACGACGATGAGCAGCGTCTGTCCGTCGCGCCGGTACGGTACGAAGCCGTAGCGCAGCATCAGGTCGGCCGGGATGCTGCGGAACAGGGCGTGGTCGATGTTGAAGTGATCGAGATCGACGAATTCCTTTTCGTACCGAGTCGCCAGCCGTCGCGCCTCGGCCAGTTCGGCCTGGCGATCGACGGACGCGGCCGGCGCCGGCTCGGCGTAAATGGGGGTGTCTGGCGTGGAGGTCTCGGCCATGGGTCAGCTCGACAGCGACGACAACTCGAACAACGGCATATAGAGCGACAGCAGCAGGCCCGCGATGATGACGCCCATCACGACCAGCATGACGGGCTGGATCAGGTTCGAGAACCGCGTCAGGCTCGTCTGGTTCTCTTCATCATAGAAGTCCGCCACGCTCGTCAGCATGTCGGCCAGCGCGCCCGTCGACTCGCCCACCTCGACCATCTCGACCGCCACGTGCGGGAACAGGTCGCGCCGGGCCAGCGCGCCCGACAGGCTGCTGCCCTCGCGTACGTCACGCGCCACGTGCGCCAGGTGCGCGGCAATCGCCTGGTTACCCGTCGATCGCGCCGCGATCTCGAGCGCGTTGACGAGCGGGATGCCGCCGTAGAGCAGCGTCGCCAGCGTGCGTGACGTCTGCGCCGTGGCGAACCGGCGGGCCAGCGGCCCGAAATACGGGATCTTCAGGATCCAGCCATGGATCCGGCGACGCTGAGCCGGCTGCCGCACCCACCAGGTGATCGCCACCGCGATTGCCGCGACGGACAGGCCGATGGCCCCGGCGCTGGCCACCAGGTTCGTCGAGATGGCCACGATGATCTGCGTCGGCAGCGGCAGCGCGGCGCCCCGGAACTGCGCGTAGAACGCCGCGAACTCCGGCACCACCTGGAAGACGATCAGGCCGACGACGACCATCGACAGGACCAGCAGGATGACCGGATAGATCAACGCCGAAATGACCTGGCTGCGCGCCGACTGCAGCACCTTCATATGCTGCACGTACCGCCGCAACACCTGCTCGAGACTGCCACTCTTCTCGCCCGCCATCAACGACGCCGTGTAGATCGGCGAGAACAGCCGCTGTGCGTCGAACGCATCCGACAGCGCGGCGCCCGACCGCACCCGCTCGTGGATGTCGTTGAGCGCGGCGCGGAACGTCGCGTTCGGCACCCGCTTGCGCAGGATGTCGAGCGACTGCACCAGTGGCAGCCCGGCCTTCAGCAGCGTGGCAAGTTCCTGGTTGAAGATGAGGAAATCCGACATCGGCACGCGCCGACGGCGCCGCAGCCCGAGGCCCAGTCGGTCGAGGCTGACGCCGCGACGACGGACCGCGAGCACGTACAGGCCCTGCTCCTCGAGGGTGCGCCGGAGTCCGGCTTCATCCTCGGCAACATAAGTGGTCTCGGTGACCTGGCCGGTGGCCGTGGCCACCCTGCAGCGAAACTCCACGCGTGTGCGCGCCTCCCCTGGCTCCTGGCTTCGAACTCGAAGGTGCCGGCTTCTTCAGCAACCTCTTAGACCGGCCACCCGGCCCGGTGGACGGGATCCGATGCCGACGTCATCGCAGCGACGCCATGATCCGCTGCACGTACGACTGCGTCTCGGCGTACGGCGGCACGCCGCCGTAGCGGCTGACCGCCCCTTCCCCGGCGTTGTAGGCCGCCAGCGCGCGCCGGACGTCGTACTTCACCAGCAATCGCCGCAGGTGCGTGAGGCCGGTCTCCAGGTTCCGCTCGGGATCGAACGGATCGGCCAGGTCGTACGAGGCCGCGAGCGCCGGCATCAACTGCATCAGGCCCATGGCGCCCTTCGGGGAAACGGCCAGCGGAGCGTAGTTCGACTCGGTGCGCACCACGGCGTGCGCCAGGCGCGCGTCGATCCCGACACGCGCCGCCACGCGATCGACGAGCGTGCGGAGCGAGGCGCTCGACCAGGCCGCGCGTGCGGCCGCCGTCGGCGAGGCGGCCAGCCGCTCGAGCGCCAGCTCACGCGCCCGCGGGACTTCTTCCGGGAGAATCTCCGACACCAGGTCGCGGGGCGCCCGTACCTCCCCGCCGCCCGGCAGCACGAGGATGACGCTCTCGCCCTCGAACCGGCAGACGTCGACGGTCATCAGCCGCCCGTGCTTCAACCGGACGATGTCTGCGGATGCCGGCCAGGCGCCGCCGACGCAGATCGCCGCGATCAGCAGCGCGTGACGGAAGGCCGGAATCGGCGACATGGCGGCAGGACCAGAGGCGAGCGACCGAGACTAGCGGACACCCAGGTACACGGTGAAGACCTGCACGCCGAGTTCGCGCGTGTCCTGGCCGATGCCGGCCTGTGCGGGGACGAACGTGCGGTCCACGACGAACCGCAACTCGGTCAGGTCCGCCGTCCCCATCGCATCGTTCGACACCGGCACGCGGTACAGCGTCGGCGTGGTCGATTCGACGGGGAACGTGGCCAGCGCCTCGCCGGAGGCCCCGAGAATCGTCACCTGCTGTGGGCCGTCCGGGAAGGCTGCCGGCTGCCCGGCCACTTCGACGAACAACTCCGCGTCCGCGTGCGGGTGACGGAAGGCGATCGTGGCCGACTTCTCGGTCCATTTCCACGACCGGCCCGGCGCATCGGCCGCGAACTCGTCCGCGTACCAGCCGGTCTGGTAGATCAGGAAGATATTCTCGGTCTCCGGTGCCAGTTGGATCTCGGCCACGCGGTACGCACGTGTGCCCGCCGGCCCGGCTGCCGGCGCGTCGAGCGGGAGCCGCTCACCGTCCCGGTACAGGCCGACCTCGATGCCGACGTCGCCCGGGTGCAGGGCGCCGGGCGGCAGAAAAATGGTACGCGTGTATTCGACGGGCGTGCCCGGCTGCCACGCCGACGTCGGCGTAGCCGGTGCGTGATCATCGGTCCAGATCACCTGCCCGTCGGCATTCACGATGTGAACGAAGACCGTGTAGTCCCCGTCGATGGGCTCGCCCGTGCGCTCGAAGCGATAGGTCAGATCGAGCGGCCCGCCCAGCGGCACCCGCGCGCGCGGCGTGGTGACGGCCACGGTGCCGACAGCCGGTGCGTGCTCGACAGACGAGCACGCAGCCGCGCCCCCCAGCACGAGGCAGGCGGCCGCGGCAGACAGGACGGCGATCGTGCGCGGAAACACCACATGGGATGGTATCCACATTGCCGCATGCTGTTCAATATGTTAGCCTTGCGCGTCTTTGCACACCGACCGACCCATGACCGCAGACGCTTTGGGCATGATTGAAACGCGGGGGCTGATTGGCGCCATCGAGGCTGCCGATGCGATGGTCAAGACGGCCAACGTGACCCTCATCGGCAAGGAATACATCGGCGCCGGGTACGTCACCGTGCTCGCGCGCGGCGACGTGGGCGCCATCAAGGCTGCCACCGATGCCGGGGCTGCCGCGGCACGACGTGTCGGCGAGCTCGTATCGGTCCACGTCATTCCCCGTCCGCACGCCGAGGTCGAACGGATCCTGCCGGGCGCGGCCCAGGGGCGCCCCTAGCGCCGGCCCGGGCGGACGATGGCCGAGGTCGCCACCGCAGTCCCCGATCAGCCGGCATCCCCGTCGGTCGACGACGCCCGACGCCTGGCGCGTCGCGCACGCCAAGCCGCCCCGATTCTCGCCGAGTTCACCCAGGAACAGATCGATCGCATCGTCGATGCCATGGCGGCGGCTGTGCGACCGCGCGTCGAAGCATTCGCGCGGATGGCCGTCGAAGAAACGGGCTTCGGCGTCGTCGCCGACAAGATTCTCAAGAACCGGTTCGCGGCCGAACGTGTCCACGCATTCATCCGGCCGATGCGTACGGTCGGCGTCATCGCGCGCCGCGACGATGTCCGCGTGATCGAGATCGCCGAGCCATTCGGCGTGGTGGCCGGGATCGTCCCGTCGACGAACCCGACGTCCACGGCCATCTACAAGATCCTGATTGCGCTCAAGGCGCGATGTCCGATCGTGCTCAGCCCGCACCCGTCGGCCGCGCGGTGCATCACGGCGGTCGCCGAGGTGATGGCTGCGGCTGCGCACGAGGCGGGTGCGCCCGACGGCGCCATCGGCTGGATGCGCGAGGTCTCGCTGGCCGGTACCCAAGAATTGATGCGACATCGCGACGTGTCGGTCATCCTCGCCACGGGCGGCCTGGGCCTGGTGCGCGCCGCCTACTCGGCCGGCAAGCCGGCTTATGGCGTCGGCCCGGGCAACGCGCCGTGCTACGTGGAGCGCTCGGCGGATCTCGCAAAGGCGGCGTCCGACATCGTGGCCGGCAAGAGTTTCGACAACGGCCTGCTCTGCTCGTCGCCCAACTCGGCCGTGGTCGACCGCGAGGTGGCCGAGCCGTTCAAGCGTGAGATGCAGGCGCAGGGCGCGCACTTCCTCTCGGCCGCCGAGGCGGCGCAGCTCTCGGCCACGCTCGTCACGCCGCAGCGACTGCCCCATCCGAAGTTCGTCGGGCGATCAGCCGTGCACATCGCGCGCGAGGCCGGCATCACCGTCCCGCCCACGACACGCATCCTGGTAGTGGAACTGGCGGGCGTCGGGCGCGATCACCCGCTGTCGATCGAAAAGCTGTGCCCCGTTCTCTCCTTCTACGTCGTGGCCGACTGGCGGGAAGGCTGCGAGCGCTGCAAGCAGATCCTGCGCTACGGCGGCATGGGCCACACCATGTCCATCCACTCGGCCAACGATCGCATCATCCTCGAGTTCGGCCTGAAGAAGCCGGCGTTCCGCATCGTGGTCAACACGCCGACGACGCACGGATCGATCGGGCTGACGACAGGACTCGATCCGGCCATGACGCTCGGCTGCGGCGGATACGGTGGCAACATCACGTCGGACAACATCTCGCCGCGTCACCTGCTGAACATCAAGCGCGTGGCCTACGAGATCCGATCCCCCGGCTCGGCCCTGAGCGATGTGCCGCCGGCTTTCGACATGTCGGCTCCGGCCGGCCAGGCGAAGCCGACCGAAGTGGAGGCGTCAGCGCTCCAGGCCCACGTGGCCGCATACCTGGGCGGCACGCTGGCCGCCCCCGCCCCGCCGGCACTCGCGCCCGTCGTCACCGGACCGCCCGTGGACTTCGTCTGCGAAGAGGATGTCCGTCAGGCGGTCGCCCGCAGCGCGCGCATCGCCATCGGGGCGCGCACCATCGTCACGCCGTCGGCGCGGGAACTGGGCGAGGCGCACGGCGTCTTCGTCGAGATGTGAAAAGTCCAGCGTCCGCAATCACTTAGAGATTGACCTCGCGAAACACCCGATGGTAAGGTTCCCCGCACGGCCTGGAGCCGACACACGCACAATGCCCGGCGCGCCCCGTCTCCTCGTCGCTCTCGCTGTCGTCGCTACCGCGGCGTGCGGCGGTCGTGCCCGTCCGGACCTCCCCTCGGCGCACCATCCCCTGCCTGTCACCCCCCTCTCGGAAAACGTCGGACGATCACTCGATGTCCGAGAGGATCCGACAGCGTCAGTGGTCGTGCGCGCCGATGCGGAGTTCGCGCTCGGCGAACGGGAACTGACGGCGGGCCGCGTGGTGACGGCGCGTCAACACTTCGATCAGGCCATCGATTACCTGCTGGCCCTGCCGGCCGGGGCGCGGTCGACGGTGGCGACGAGCGCTGCATTCGACAGGCTGCTCGATCGCATCAGCGCGCTCGAACTGCTCGCCCTGCGCGAGGGCGACGGCCTGACCGAAGCGGCCACGGAACCGGCCGCCATCGACGAGCTGCTCGGCGTGGCACTGTTCGAACGACCGGCACCGGCGGCCACGACCGCCGAGACGGTCATGGCCGACCTGGACCGATCGCCGCTCGGCATTCCAATCCCGGCCAACGATCGCGTCCTGTCGTTCGTCGAGCTCTTCCAGGGACGGTTGCACGGCTTCCTCGTCGAGGGGATGGAACGCGGACATCGCTACCTGCCGATGGTGCGACAGGTCTTCGCTGACGAAGGTCTGCCTGAAGAGCTGATCTACGTTCCGCTCGTCGAGAGCGCCTTCAAGCCGAACGCCTTGTCACGCGTGGCCGCGCGCGGGCTCTGGCAGTTCATGCCGCCGACGGGCCTCGAGTACGGACTCCGGCAGAACTGGTTCATCGACGAACGCTCCGATCCGGAAAAGGCCACGCGCGCCGCGGCGCGGTACCTGAAGATGCTCGGCAAGATGTTCGACGGCGACTGGAACATGGCGCTGGCGGCCTACAACGCGGGACAGGGACGCGTGCAGCGGGCCATGCGGCAGGCCGGTCAACAGGATTACTGGCGTCTGACGGCGTCCACGCGATATCTGCCGCGCGAGACGCGCGACTACGTGCCGATGATCATGGCGGCCATCCTGATCGCGCGCAATCCGCAGTTGTACGGGTTCGAGGTGGGCGCCGTCGCGCCGCTGGCCTACGAGCAGGTGACGGTCCCGAACGCGCTCGACCTGAAGATTCTGGCCGAGTGGAGCGGCGTGACCGTCGACGAACTGCGCGCGCTCAACCCCGAACTGCGCCGCACGACCACGCCGCTCGGGGCGCACGGCTTGAAGGTTCCCATCGGGACGGCAACCACGATCGAGCGGCACCTGCGCTCGGCCGAGGCCCTCTACGTCCACTTCAATTTCCACACGGTGAAGCGCGGCGAGACGGTCTCCGCGATCGCGCGCCGCTACCACGTGTCGCTGGCCGAACTGCGCGAAGCCAACGACCTGACGACGCGTTCCCGGATTCGCGCCAACCAGACGCTGATGATTCCGCAGCGTCCCACGCAGGGACTGCCCTCGTCGGCCGCCGAGTCGACGGCCGTCGCCGCCGCCCGTCCCGCCACGCCGGCACCGGCGACGCGGACCGCGGCTGTGTACCGCGTCCGGGCGGGCGACACGCTCTACGGCATCGCCCGCCGGTTCGAGACGACCGTCGAGCAGATCAAGCGCATCAACCGCCTGAACTCCAATCGGATCAACATCGGCGATCGCCTGACGGTCCGGTAGAAATCAGGTACGACGGGTACGACAGGCGACAAGGGGGCCTTCGGGCTTCGCCCTCGGCCGACTTCTCTCCTCACAGACAGTCGACGCCGGCTACCAGACGGACGAGTCGTTCACGATCAGACTCCGCGACCGTTCTCCTCACAGACGGCCGACGCTGGTTCTGGCAGCGATGAGGCCGGATATCCGGCGATCCGCGTCAATCTGCGAACGGCCGCTCTGCAAGACCGCGCGCGCCGTGCGCGTCGATCCGGAACAGGCCGCCGGTGTCCGGTCGCGCGGCAAGGTCCGCGGCCGGGACGTCGGCCCGCGCTGTCGTCACACAGAGCACATCGAGCAACGGGCCGCCGAAGGCCGGGCACGTGACGTGCGCGGCCGGGACCGGACTCGATCCGAGCCGCGTGCCGTCAGGCGCATAACGCCGTACCGCCGCTCCGCCCCACTCGGCGTTCCACAGAGCGCCGTCCGCGTCCACGACCGACCCGTCGGGCACGCCCTGCCCCTCGGCAAGCGTCACGAACGTCTCGACGGCATCAATCGTGGCGCGATCGGGATCGTAGCGTCCGCGCAGAATCCGCCGCGTCGGCGAATCGCAGAAGTAGATGCTGTCACCAGATGGACTGAAACAGATACTGTTCGCGATGCTCACCGGCCCCACATCGAGCCGGCGCAGGCCGTGGCGCGTCGAATATTGATAGAGATGTCCCGTCGCCGGGTGTCCGTCGGCTTCGTCCATCGTGCCGAACACGAAGTGGCCATGGCGATCGACCCGACCGTCGTTGACGCGCGTGGTCGGTTGATCACGTTCGACATCCACGACCGGCGTGCAGGTGGCGACGCCCTGCGCCCAGTCGATGTCGGCCCAGGCGAGTTGCTTCGCCAGGCCGATCAACAGGCGGCCTGACTGCGCGACGACGAACGTGCCGACGCGATCCGGCATCGCGCAGTGGTGCGTCGTCCCGGTCGACGGATCGTGACGCCACAGCCGTCGCCCCTCGATGTCCGTCCAGAGCCAGACCTGCGCGTGGGCGTCCCACGTCAGCCCCTCGCCGAGCGTGGCGCGACAGTCCACCACCAGCGTCGCGTCCCCCACCAGCGTCACTTCCCCGCGCTCCAGCCGCCGTCGATGATCAACGCGCTGCCCGTGATGAACGCCGACTCGTCGCTGGCGAGGTACACGATGGCCGCCGCAATCTCCTCGGGTCGGGCCATACGGCCGACGGCCTGCGTCGAGGCCATCTCGCGATACGCCGCCTCGGGATCGGCGTATTCCTTCAGGCGCGCGGCCACGAATGGCGTCTCGACGCGGCCGGGGCACACGCAGTTCACGCGGATGCCGTCCGTCGCGTGATCGAGCGCCATGGACTTCGTCAGGCCGACCACGGCGAACTTCGTCGTGCAGTACGCCAGTCGATCGCGGATCCCCACGATGCCGCCGATCGAGGCGAGATTGACGATCGATCCGCGACGTCGCTCGATCATGCCGCCAAGGCACGCCTTCGTCACGTTGAAGACGCCGCGCACGTTGACCGCGTACATCCGGTCGAGGTCGCTGCCCGCGGTGGTGACAATCGTGCCCACGTGTCCGATCCCGGCGTTGTTCACGAGGATATCGATCGGGCCCTCCGTCGTCGCACGGGCAATGGCCGACGCACAGGAGGTCTCGTCGGTCACATCGAGCGCGACGAACGTCGCGGTCCCGCCGGCCTCGGCGATCGATCGCGCCACGCGCGTGCCGTTGATCTCGTCACGATCCGCAATCACCACCACCGCGCCGCGCGAGGCCAGCGCGACGGCTGTCGCCTCCCCGATGCCCGACCCGGCCCCCGTCACCAGCGCCCGTTTTCCCGTCAGTTCGAACATGTTCCGCTCTTCCTTCTTCCTTCGAACTTCCAACTTCCAACTTCCAACTTCCAACTTTCATGAACTTCCGGCTTCTGGCTTCTGACTTCTAACTTCCCTCCGGCGGCCATGGCGGCGACGTGAACAAGCCGCCGTCGACCATGATTGTCTGGCCGGTGATGAACGCGGCGTTGTCGGAATCGATCATCACGACGGCGCGTCCGATGTCGGCGGGCAGCCCGATCCGCCGCAGCGGGGTCACGCGTCCCCAGGTGCCGGCGTAGTCGGCCCGCTCGAGCCGCGTGCGTTCGATCTCGATCGCGCCAGGCGCCAGGCAGTTCACGCGGATGCCGAGCGGGCCGAGTTCGACGGCCGCGACCTTCGTGAACATCTCGATGCCGCCCTTGCTGGCGGTGTACGACACGAGCCCCGGGAAAGGCGTGCGATTCGATCCCGACCCGATGTTGACGATGCGCCCGCCCCCCTGGGCCTGCATCACGCGGGCGGCGGCCTGCGTGCAGAGGAAGCAGCCCTTCAGGTTCACGCCGAGGACGGAGTCCCACTCGTGCTCTTCGAGGTCGAGCAACGGCTTCCACACCTGGATGCCGGCGTTGTTGACGAGCAGGTCGATCCGGCCGAAGTGCGCGACCACCGCCTCGATCATGCGCGTCACATCGACGCGCTGGCTGACGTCGGCGGCCACGGCGAACGCCTCGCCTCCGGCCTCGCGCACCGTTCGCGCCGTCCGTTCCGCCGCCTCCTTCCGCACGTCGTTGATGGCGATCCGATAGCCAGCCGCCGCCAACTCGGCGGCGATGCCCTCACCAATGCCGCCCCCGCCGCCCGTTACCAGGGCGACGGGACGGTCGCCGGTCGCGGTCCGTGTCTGTGTCATGCGTCCAAGTCTCCGCGCGCCGGCACGGCCGGCGCCAAGTGCTGCCGCACCGGATGGCAGAATCTGCGACATCGATGGCGGCGAGTTCGCAGTATCTGCGATCTTGGCTGTCGATGCGACAGGATGTCCCGGCAAACGCGCTGGCAGCGCCCTTGCGTCGCGGAACCGCATGCTGGCGAGACTCAGGACCGCGGCCGTCATCGGCGTGGACGCCATTCCCGTGTCGGTCGAGGTCGACGTTGCCCCGGGCCTGCCCGGCCTGACGATGGTCGGCCTGCCGGACGCGACGGTGCGCGAGAGCCGCGACCGCGTCCGCACGGCCATCCGCAACTGCGGGTTCCCTTTCCCGCCCGACCGCATCATCGTCAGTCTGGCCCCGGCGGACGTGCGCAAGGTGGGCGCGGCGTTCGATCTGCCGATCGCGCTCGGTGTGCTGGCGGCTTCGGGCGTGCTGCCGCACCGCGCAGACGACGAGTTGCTCGTCGTGGGCGGCCTGTCGCTCGACGGGACCGTGCCGCCCATGCGTGGACTCCTGCCGATTGCCGTGGCGGCGCGGCGCAGCCAGCGCATGCTGATGTTCCCGCACGCGAATCACTCGGAGGCCCATGTGGTCGACGGCCTGCGCACGCTGCCCGTTGCATCGCTCGTCGACGCCATCCGCCACTGTCTCGAGCCCCGCCCCACGGTGGCGACCGGCAGCAACTGCCAGGACAGTGTCGGGATCGATGCCGAGGGCGACTGCGACCTGGCCGACGTCCGCGGTCAGTCCGCCGGACGCCGCGCGCTCGAAATCGCGGCGGCGGGCGGCCATCACCTGCTGATGAGCGGACCGCCCGGGGCGGGCAAGACCATGCTGGCGCGGCGGCTGCCCGGCCTGCTCCCGCCGCTGGCATTCGACGACGCGTTGACGGTGACGACGGTGCACTCGGTAGCGGGCCTGCTCGCGCCGGGGGCCGGCATCATGCGTCGCCGGCCGTTCCGCGCACCGCACCACACCGCCTCGGATATCGCGCTCGTTGGCGGCGGCAGCGTGCCGCGGCCCGGCGAGCTCAGCCTGGCGCACGGCGGCGTGCTCTTCCTCGACGAGCTGCCCGAGTTCAGCCGCCGCGTGCTCGATACGCTCCGCCAGCCGCTCGAGCAGGGCGTCGTGCACATCGCGCGCGCGAACCGGACAGCCACGTTCCCAGCAAGCGTCATGCTCGTTGCGGCGATGAATCCATGTCCGTGTGGCTACGCAGGCACGGGCCAGCGGCCATGTACGTGTCCGCCGGGGGCGGTCGAGCGCTACCAGCAGCGGCTCTCGGGACCGCTGCGCGACAGGTTCGATCTCGCGCTCGAATTGCCGGCCGTGGCCTGGGACGAGTTGCGTGCGCACGAGCCCGGCGAGTCGACAGCCACCGTCCGGGCGCGCGTCGTGGCCGCGCGGGACCGGCAACTGGCGCGCCAGGGGCGGCTCAACAGCCGTCTCGGGGGAGGTGGTGACGACCTGTGGCGCCACGTCCGCACGCCGGACGTCGATCAGGTGCTCGGCCGCGCCGTCGAGCGGTTCCAGCTCAGCGCCCGGGCGGTCAGCCGCCTGTTGCGCGTCGCCCGCACGATTGCCGATCTCGAGGCCGCGGACGACGTCACCGTCCGCCACCTGGCCGAGGCCCTTCAGTTCCGCACGGCCGGCCTGTCGGCCCCGTGACGCATCGCGGGTGCTGGGGCGAACCTCGTCGCCCGTCAGGCTCTCGGATTCAAGTAGCGCCGAGACGCCTCCCGCAAGATCCCCCTCCCGGCCAACCGGGGGCCTCGATTGGACGTCTGAACGGCGGGCCTCCTGGCCGGGGGATACGGTCAACCGGGCCAGATGCCGATATAGGAGAAGGTGTGTCGCCGGTCGGCGGCCAGTGCCGATTGGAGGCCGATCATCGGATTCCGGCTCGCCGCTGCCCCGCACCTGCAACACCTGTGTTACATTTCCCAGGTTCCAGACGGGGGTTGGCCCGGTCTGCCAGGGGGGATTCGCGACGGTACGCATGCGATCACCGCGTTACACCATTCTCGTCGCCAACCGGAATACGGGCGCCGTGCGTCGTCTCAGCCTGGCCCGCCGGACCGCCATCGTGGTCCTGGCGTCGGTCACGTTGATCCCGTTGCTGATTGGCCTCGGCGCCAGCCGTGTCGATCCCGTCGAGCTCGAAACCCTCAGGCTCGCCAACGAAAGCCTCAAGATCGAGAACGAGAGCTATCGCGTGGCCACGGGCGAGCTGGCCGAACAGATTTCCTCGCTGCAGGCCGCCCTCACCCAGCTCGGTGAACAAGCCGAGCTCGATCCGGCCGCGAAGGCGGCGATCGAGCGGCTCCCGGCCGTCATGAAGACGCGCTCGGCCAGTGGCGGCGCGGCGGTGGCCGAGCTGCTTCCCGAGACGTCTCCCGACACCACCATCGGCGTGCTCAAGGGCCTGCTCGGCGCCCTGGAGAACGGCCTCACCAGCGTACGCGCGTCGGTCGAGAGCCAGCAGGCCCTCGCCCGCTCCACGCCGTCAATCTGGCCGCTGGCCGGCTGGCTGTCGTCGGGCTTCGGCACGCGGCGCGATCCGTTCGACGGAACGAGCGACTTCCACTCCGGTCTCGACATCGCCGCCACCAAGGGCGCACCTGTACGGGCCACGGCCGACGGCACGGTCAAGGCGGCGGCGTTCAACGGCAACTACGGCAATGCGGTGCTCATCGAGCACGGCTTCGGCATTTCGACGCGATACGGTCACCTGTCGCGCTTCGCGGTGCGCGCTGGTCAGGAAATCCGTCGCGGCGAAGTCATCGGGTACGTCGGCTCGACGGGCCGCGCCACCGGATCGCACCTGCACTACGAAATCCTGCTTAACGGCCAGGCGATCAACCCGCTGCGCCTGCTCGCCCGCCCCTGAGCGTCGCGCGCGCAGGCCGCGCCACGGTCGGGTGTCACGCACGATTTGACCTGACCGGCCCGCTTCCCTAGAATCGGTGGAATCCCCATGGGGTCGGCGACGCGACCATTGCCCCGCGTCGCGGCCGGCACCGGCGGACTCCTCGAATGATCAACACGCTCCTCGCCAAGGTCATCGGCACGCAGAACGATCGCGAGCTGAAACGTCTCCGGCCCATCGTGGCCCGCATCAACGAACTCGAACCGTCGGTCCGCCCGCTGTCCGATGCGGATCTCCGCGCCCGGACCGACGTCTTCCGCCAGCGCGTCGCGCAGGGCGAATCCCTCGACGCCGTGCTGCCCGAGGCCTTCGCCGTCGTGCGCGAGGCCGGCCGCCGCGTGCTGAACATGCGGCACTTCGACGTGCAGCTGATCGGCGGCATGGTGCTGCACGGCGGCAAGATCGCCGAGATGAAGACGGGCGAAGGCAAAACGCTCGTCGCCACGCTGCCCGCCTACCTCAACGCCCTCGAGGGGCGCGGCGTGCACGTCGTCACCGTGAACGACTACCTGGCGCGCCGCGACTCGGAGTGGATGGGCCGCGTCTACCGCTTCCTCGGCATGACCGTCGGCGTCATCCAGCACGAACTCAACGACGCCGAGCGCCAGGTGGCCTACGGCGCCGACATCACGTACGGCACCAACAACGAGTTCGGCTTCGACTACCTGCGCGACAACATGAAGTTCGAGCTCGCGCACTTCGTCCAGCGCGGCCACCGCTTCGCCATCGTCGACGAAGTCGACAGCATCCTGATCGACGAAGCACGCACGCCGTTGATCATCTCGGGCCCGGCGGAAGAATCGACGGATCTCTACTACGAGGTCGATCGCATCATCCCGCGGCTGAAGGCCGGCGAGGTGACGCGCGGCGACGTCCGCGCCGAGGATCGCGATCGCCTCGAGCAGACAGGCGACTACCTGGTCGACGAGAAGCACAAGACCGTGCAGCTCACCGAGAGCGGCATGGCCAAGGTCGAGCAATTGCTCGCGCACCGCGTGGCGTCCGGCTCGCAGGGCATGTACGACCCGGTCAACATGCCGCTCCTCCACCACGTGCACCAGGGCCTGCGCGCGCACGCGCTCTTCCAGCTCGACGTACACTACATGATCAAGGACGGCCAGGTCGTCATCGTCGACGAGTTCACGGGCCGGCTGATGCCCGGGCGCCGCTGGAGCGACGGGCTGCACCAGGCCGTCGAGGCCAAGGAGAAGGTCAAGATCGAGCGCGAGAACCAGACGCTCGCGACCATCACCTTCCAGAACTACTTCCGCAAGTACGCCAAGCTCTCCGGCATGACCGGCACGGCCGAGACCGAAGCCGACGAGTTCGCGCAGATCTACAAACTCGACGTGGTCATCGTCCCGTCGAACCGGCCGCTCGCGCGCAAGGAAGAACCCGACAGCGTCTACCGGACGGAAAAGGAAAAATACGACGCGATCATGGCCGACGTCGTCGCACGGCAGCAGGAAGGCCGGCCGACGCTGGTCGGCACCGTGTCGATCGAGAAGTCCGAGAAGCTGTCGGGCCTGCTCAAGCGCAACGGCGTCAAGCACGTCGTCCTGAACGCGAAGTATCACGCGCAGGAGGCCGAGATCGTGGCACAGGCGGGCCGTCCGGGCACCGTGACGATTGCCACGAACATGGCCGGCCGCGGCACCGACATCCTGCTCGGCGGCAACGCCGAGTTCATGACGCGGCAGCGCTGCCTCAACGAATCACTTGCCGAGCGGCTGCCCAAAGGCCAGGAGCGGTTCATCGACGACGAGGAGTTCGTCTACTTCCACCACCTCGACGCGTTCTACCGCGTGCCCAAGGCCCAATACGAGGCCGTGATGGCCGAGTTCAAGGCCGAGACCGACGCCGGGCACGACGGCGTGGTCACGAGCGGCGGCCTGCACATCATCGGCACCGAGCGTCACGAGTCACGCCGCATCGACAACCAGTTGCGCGGCCGCGCCGGCCGCCAGGGCGATCCAGGCTCGTCGCGCTTCTACCTGTCGCTCGAAGACGACCTGATGCGCATCTTCGGGTCGGATCGCATCGCCGGACTGATGCAGCGCCTCGGCATGGAAGAGGGCGTGCCGATCGAACACGGCATGGTCACCAAGGCCATCGAGCGCGCGCAGAAGCAGGTCGAAGCGCAGAACTTCGCCACCCGCAAGCACCTCCTCGAGTACGACGACGTCATGAACAAGCAGCGCGAGAACGTCTACGCGCTGCGCCGGCAGCTGCTCGAGGGGCGCATCCGCTTCGAGGGCGACGACGAGGGCGAGGCCGAGGAACTCGACACGCGCGGCTACGTCATGTCGCTGGCCGAAGATCAGATCGCGAAGCTCGTCGACACGCACACCGGGTCGGACGAGGACAGCGACGAGATCAACGTCGAGGGCCTGGTCCGCGCCACGTCGGATCTGTTCGCCCTGGAACCGGCCGCGTTCGAGGCCCTGCAACTCGACAACCTGAACGGAGACGAGACGATCGACGCCCTCCAGAAGGTGGTCGTCGAGGCCTACGAGGAGAAGGAACGCCTCATTCCGGATCCAGCCATCCTCCGGCGCGTGGAGCGCGACTTCATGCTCCAGATCGTCGACGCGCAGTGGAAGGATCACCTCTACAGCCTTGACCACCTGAAGGACGGCATCGGCCTGCGCGGCTACGGCCAGCGCGATCCGCTCGTCGAGTACAAGAAAGAGAGTTTCACGCTCTTCCAGGCGATGAAGGATCGGATCGATGACGAGATGGTCCGCTACCTGTGGCGCCTGCGTCCCGTCGTCACGCCCGTCGACGAAGGCGCGGGTGCCGTGCCGCCCCCGCCGCCCATGCCGCCGCGGCGGACGCCGCCACCCATGACGCTCAGCGGTGGCTCGGCCAGCGCCGGCCGGCAGACCGCCGCCCCGGCGCCGCCGCAACCGGCCCGCACCGGCGGCGACGATGCGCCGATCAAGTCCGTCCGTCGCGACGAGCCGAAGATCGGACGCAACGATCCGTGCTGGTGCGGCAGCGGCAAGAAATTCAAGAAGTGCCACGGACAATAAGCGCCGTGTGAGGCGGTACGCCGCGCGGCAGGAGGTTCAGGGGTAACGATGGCAGATCCACTTGGCGGGGCGGCGCAGGTCGTCGCCGGCCTTCCCGAAGCGCTCACCTTCGACGACGTCCTCCTCGTACCGAGACACTCGGCCATACTGCCGAGCGCCGTTGACGTCAGCACCCGATTCAGCACGAACATCAGCCTGAACGTCCCCATCGCCAGCGCGGCCATGGACACGGTCACCGAGAGCCGCCTGGCCATCGCCATGGCCCAGCAGGGCGGCATCGGCGTCATCCACAAGAACCTGAGCATCGACGAGCAGGCCTCCGAGGTCGATCGCGTCAAGCGATCGGAGAGCGGCATGATCGTCAACCCGATCACGCTCTCGCCCCGGCACCGCATCTACGAAGCGCTCGACCTGATGAAGAAGTACCGCATCAGCGGCGTGCCGGTGACCGACGATGGCAGCAAGGAAGGCCGGCTGGTCGGCATCCTGACGAACCGCGATCTGCGATTCGAAACGCAGGTCGATCGGACCGTGGCCGACATCATGACGCGCGAACACCTGGTGACGGTGCCCGTGGGCACCACGCTCGACCAGGCGCGCGAGATGTTCCACAAGCACAAGGTCGAGAAGCTCCTGGTCGTCGACGCGGACTTCCGCCTCAAGGGGCTCATCACCGTCAAGGACATCCAGAAGCTCATCAAGTACCCGAACGCGTGCAAGGACGACCTCGGGCGCCTGCGCGTCGGCGCAGCCGTCGGCGTGAGCCGCGACACGATGGACCGGGCCGATGCGCTGGTCAACGCGCACGTGGATGCGCTCGTGATCGACACGGCGCACGGTCACTCGCAGGGCGTGCTCGACATGGTGGCGCGCGTGCGCGAGCGCCATCCGGACGTGGAGCTGATTGCCGGCAACGTCGCCACGGCCGGCGCCACACTCGCGCTCATCGAGCGCGGCGTCAACGCGGTGAAGGTGGGCATCGGTGCCGGGTCGATCTGCACGACCCGCGTCGTGGCCGGAATTGGCGTGCCGATGATCTCCGCCATTGCCGACTGCGCACGCGCGGCGGCCGCGTCCGACGTCCCGATCATTGCGGATGGCGGCATCCGCTACTCGGGCGACATGAGCAAGGCACTCGCCGTCGGTGCGAGCGCCATCATGGTCGGCAGCCTGTTTGCCGGCACGGACGAGAGCCCGGGCGAGATCATCCTCTACCAGGGTCGGAGCTTCAAGGAATACCGCGGCATGGGCTCGATCGGCGCCATGCGCCGCGGCAGCCGCGATCGCTACTTCCAGGACGAATTCGATCTCGAGAGCGGCGACGGCACCGAGAAGCTGGTGCCCGAGGGGATCGAGGGGCGCGTGGCCCACAAGGGCAGCGTGGCGGCGATGATCCACCAGCTCGTCGGCGGCCTTCGGGCCGGCATGGGCTACTGCGGGTGTGCGGACCTGCCGACCCTGCGGCGCGACGTGCAGATGATCCGCGTGACGTCGGCCGGGGTCCGCGAGGGCCACGTCCACGACGTCATCATCACGAAGGAAGCGCCGAACTACCGCATCGAACGCTGAGGCGCCCCGGCACCTCCAGCGATTCGGATCCGCCGGGAGGTTTCGCCGGTCGGCTCGATCGTGATCGCGATCGCGTCGGCCGGCGCCTGCCGCCAGCGCTCCGGCCACTCCACCGCCATCACGGCCGCGTCGCGCAACTCATCCAGCGCCAGATCGTCCACGTCGTCCGGATCGAGGCGATACAGATCCACGTGCTGCAGGCGGGTCCGGCCGGCATATTCCTGCACCAGCGTGAACGTCGG
The DNA here is from genome assembly GCA_001724025.1 of Acidobacteria bacterium SCN 69-37. Lineage (GTDB taxonomy): Bacteria > Acidobacteriota > Vicinamibacteria > Vicinamibacterales > SCN-69-37 > SCN-69-37. The sequence goes on from MEDJ01000001.1 coordinate 142,268, forward strand.
GCTCGATACGGCCGCGTCGTCGCACCCGAGGCCGCGCGCCAGCCCCCTGACGAACGCCGTCTTCCCTGCCCCGAGCGGCCCAGATAACAGGATCACCTGCCCTGCCTGCAGCGTCGCCCCGACCTGCCGTCCCACGGCCTCGGTCTCGGCTTCGCTCGCGGTGAGATATTCCGTCACGGCGCCTCCGGGGTCGGCTTCGTCCCGGACACCAGGGCTCGCAGCGCATCGCCGAGGTGCGCGACGATGTCACCCGCCATCAACGCCGCCTGGCCGCGATCGTCCTGTGCCAGGTCCCCTGCTGCACCGTGCAGGTGCACTCCCACGCGCGCGGCCTTCCACGCGTCGCGCACCTGCCCGTACCACGCCGCGATCACGCCCGTGAGGACGTCGCCGGAGCCGGCCGTGGCCATGCCGGGGTTTCCCGTGATGTTCACGCCGGCGTGCCCGTCGGGCGCGGCCACGATCGTCCGATGCCCCTTCAGGACGACGTGCACGCGATGCGTGCGGGCGAAGTCGAGGGCAACCTCGAGCCGCTGCTGCTGGACGTGCTCGGTGGATGTGCCGAGCAGCCGGGCCATTTCACCCGGGTGCGGCGTGATCACGACCGGCACATCGTCGCGGCCGACGAGCAGATCCGTCCGGTCGACGAACGCATTGAGCGCGTCGGCGTCGAGCACCAGGGGCACGCCGGATCGCGCCACCAGTCCCTGCACGAACGCCGTCACATCCGCACCGCCGCCCAGGCCGGGACCGACGGCCATGACATCTGCGCGGGTCGCCAGGACATCGGCCAGTGCGCCGGCGGCCACGGTCCCCTGCGCCGTTTCCGGCAGTGGCAACGTCATGTACTCCGGTCCGCCTGCGGCGACGATTGCCAGGCAGGACGCCGGAACCGCCACGGTCACGAGACCGGCGCCCGACCGCAGCGCGGCCCGCGCGGCCAGAATCGCGGCCCCCGTGCGTCCGACGGATCCAGCCACCACCAGCACGCGTCCGTACGTGCCCTTGTGTGAGTCGGCCTCCCGCACCGGGGGAATCCCCTTGACGCTGGCCGGCGTCATCATTTCGATATAGTGTCCATCCACATCATCGATGAGACGCTGCGGCACGCCGATGTCCGCCACCAGGACGGCCCCGGCGTATGCCTCGGCCGGCATCGAGACGAGCGGGATCTTGGGCGCGGCCAGTGTCACGGTCATCGTGGCATCGACGGCCGGGCCGTCCACGTTCGCATGGTCGGCGGAAAGACCGCTCGGCAGATCCACGGCCACGATGGCACGACCGCTCGCGTTCAGGTCGGCAATGACGGTCTCGACCAGGCCGGACACTGGCCCGCGCAGGCCGGTACCGAACAGCGCGTCCACGACGAGATCGACGGCGAGGATCCGAGTCCCGAGCAGTTCCCACGTGGCGGCGTCGGGAATCTCGACGACGCCGACGCCGAGCGCGAGCAGGACGTCGTGGTTGGCGCGGGCATCACCGGTGAGCGCGTCGGCCGTCCCGAAGAGGTAGACATGCACGTCGACGCCGCGCTCGAACAGGACGCGTGCGACCACGAAGCCATCGCCACCGTTGTTCCCACGACCGCACAGGACCGACACGCTCATGTCGATCAACTGTTCGAACCGACTCTCGATCGCCGCCGCCACCTGGCGACCGGCGTTCTCCATCAACACGCGGCCAGGAATCCCGAGATCCTCGATCGTCCGCCGCTCCGCTTCCCGCATCTGGGCCGTGTTCAGAATCCTCATCGTCGCGTCGACGAGCCTACCGCACGGCACCAGCGGCGACAATAGTTCTCAGGTACGACAGGGACGACGGGCGACACGTGGGCACTGGCGCTGGCCCACCCTTTTTCATATGGATGACCGACGGCAGTGAACGATCACTGACGCCGACGCCGACACCGGCCCCAGCCTGCCTCCGCATGAATGTCGAAGGCGGCTGACGACGGCCGCGCGCATGGGCGGCCGCGGGACGTCGATATCTGCCGAAATCGACTGTCCCGATCGTTCGTGCGCAAGAGCCAAGGCGGGGCGTCATCGTCCGAATAAGGTGAGCCAGCGCCAGTGCCCACGTGTCGCCCGTCGTCCCTGTCGTACCCGTCGTACCTGATCAATACATATCGAGCGGTGGACACGAGCAGACCAGGTTGCGGTCGCCGTAGGGATTGTCGATGCGTGACACGGGCGGCCAGAACTTGCCGCGACGCAGGGACTCGACGGGGAACGCGGCCTGCTCGCGCGTATAGGCATGCGGCCAGATCGTGGCCGTCACGTCCTCGGCCGTGTGCGGCGCGTGTTTCAGCGGATTGTCCTGCCTGTCGAGTCGGCCGTCGGCGACAGCGTCGATCTCCGCCCTGATCGCGATCATCGCCTCGCAGAACCGATCGAGCTCCTGGAGCGACTCGCTCTCCGTCGGTTCGACCATCAACGTGCCGGCCACGGGAAACGAAACCGTTGGCGCGTGGAATCCGAAATCGATCAGCCGCTTTGCCACGTCCATCTCGTCGATACCCGTCGCAGCCTTGAGCGGACGCAGATCGAAAATCAGCTCGTGCGCCACATATCCCCGATCGCCCGTGTAGAGCACGGAATAGTGCGGGGCGAGCCGGGCCCGGATGTAGTTCGCGTTGAGAATCGCCATCTCGGTCGCCGTCCGCAATCCGTCCGCGCCGAGCATCCGGATGTAGCCGTACGAAATCAGCAGAATACTGGCACTCCCCCACGGGGCCGCCGCCACCGGGGCAATTGCCGACGTTCCGCCTGTGGGCACGAGCGGGTGCCCGGGCAGGAACGGCACGAGGTGCGCGGCCACGGCAATCGGCCCCATGCCGGGCCCGCCGCCGCCGTGCGGGATCGCAAACGTCTTGTGCAGGTTCAGGTGACAGACGTCCGCGCCGATGGCCGCCGGGCTCGTCAGGCCGACCTGCGCGTTCATGTTCGCCCCGTCCATGTACACCTGCCCGCCGTGCTCATGCACGATGGCGCAGATCTCGCGGATGCGTGTCTCGAACACGCCGTGCGTGCTCGGATACGTCACCATCAGGCAGGCCAGCTGATCGCGATGCTTCGCCGCGCGCGCGCGCAGATCGTCCACGTCGATATTGCCCCGCACGTCACAAGCCACGATGACGACGGTGAAGCCGGCGAGGGCGGCACTGGCCGGATTGGTGCCGTGCGCGGACTGCGGAATCAGCACGACGGTCCTGTGCGCCTCGCCACGCGACGCGTGATACGCGCGGACCACGAGCAGCCCGGCAAACTCTCCCTGCGCCCCGGAGTTCGGCTGGAGGGACACGCCGGGCAGACCGGTGACCGTCGCCAGCGCCTCGGTGAGGTCCTCGAAGATCTGCTGATACCCGCCAGCCTGATCGACAGGCACGAACGGGTGCAGCTGCGCGAACGCCGGCCAACTGACAGGCATCATCTCGGCCGCGGCGTTGAGCTTCATCGTGCACGACCCCAGCGGGATCATGGCCGTATCGAGGCCGAGGTCCTTCCGTTCGAGCGCGCGGATGTACCGCATCATCTCGGTTTCGGAATGGTAGCGGTTGAAGACCGGGTGGGTCAGGAACGCCGACGTCCGTCGCTGCGCCCCGGTAATGACCGACGCCGGTGCGTCCCCGGCCGAGGCCCTGATGAGTCGTTCCCCGTCGCCGGGCGCGAGCAGCGTGGCCAGGTCGGCAAGGTCGCCATCCGACACCGTCTCGTCGAGCGCGATCTGCACGCGCGTCGCCGACACGTACCGCAGGTTGATGCCCAGCACGTCCGCCGCCCGCCTGAGCGTCGTCACCCGCTCGGCCGCGCCGTCGATCGCGAGGGTGTCGAAGAACACCTCGCTCAACACCGTCCAGCCGCCGGCCCTCGCGACGCCAGCCAGTCTGACCGCCTGGTCGTGCACGCGTGTGGCAATCGCCTCGATACCCGTCGGGCCGTGATACACGGCATAGCATGCCGCGATGTTCGCCAGGAGCGCCTGCGCGGTACAGATGTTCGACGTGGCCTTCTCGCGGCGGATGTGCTGCTCGCGCGTCTGGATGGCCATCCGGTACGCTCGACGACCGTGCGCGTCGACAGACACGCCGATCAGACGACCGGGCAGTTGGCGCACGTAGGCCTCGCGCGTGGCGAAGAACGCCGCGTGCGGTCCGCCGTATCCTGGCGGGACGCCGAATCGCTGGGCGCTGCCGACGACGACGTCGGCCCCGCACTCGCCGGGCGGTGTTACCAACGCGAGCGCGAGCAGGTCGGTTCCCACGGCCAGCAGTCCGCCGGCCGCGTGCACGCGCGCCGCAATCGCCGCCACGTCGAGCACCCGGCCGCGATCATCGGGCGACTGCACGTATGCGCCCGCCAGCCCGTCCGGCAACTGCGCGGTCTCGGGATCGCCCTCGACGATCCGGACCCCGAGCAGGCGCGCGCGCTCGAGCACGACGGCGCGCACCTGCGGAAAGATCTCCGACGCTAGGAAACAGACAGGCGTGCCGCTGGCCTTCCGCACGCGCAACAGCAACCCCAGTGCCTCGGCCGCCGCCGTGGCCTCGTCGAGCAGCGAGGCATTGGCCACGTCCATCCCCGTCAGGTCACGTACCGCGGTCTGGAAGTTGAGGAGCGACTCGAGCCGCCCCTGTGCGATCTCTGCCTGGTACGGGGTGTACGGGGTGTACCAGCCGGGATTCTCGAAGACGTTGCGCTGGATGACCGCCGGCATCACGGTGCCGTAATAGCCGAGGCCGATATACGTGCGCCGGACTTCGTTGCGCACGGCCAGGTATCGCAGGCGCTCGAGATAGGTCGCCTCGCGCTCACCCGGCCGAAGCGCCAGGGCGTCGGGCCGCCGGATGTCGGCCGGCACCACCGCGTCGATCAGGACATCGAGACTCGGAACCCCGATGACCTCGAGCATGTGCGGCAGGTCACCGGCCCGGGGACCGACGTGCCGCGACACGAACGGCGCCGCACCCGCGGCCGGTCCGCCCCTATTTGAGGAGGGCTTCATACGCCTCGGCGTCGAGCAGGCCCTCGGCCGTTCCCGCCGCCGGACGGAGGCGAATCATCCAGGTCTCGTGCGGCGTCTTGTTGATCGACTCGGGCTGATTGGCCAGCGCCCCGTTGATGGCGACGACCTCTCCCGCGATGGGCGAGAACAGTTCGGAAACAGCCTTGACCGACTCGATGGTGCCGAAGACGTCGCCCCGCGCCAAAACGCGCCCGACGGCCGGCAGCTCGACAAAGACGACGTCGCCGAGCTGTGCCTGGGCAAAGTCGGTAATCCCCACGAGCGCCTCGCCGTTGTCCTCGCGCAGCCACTCGTGATCGCGCGTGTACTGCAGATCGGTCGGATACATCACTCGCTCCTCGTCGGACCGGCCGCCGGCCGGGCGGGCCTGGCCCGCTTGTAGAAGGGTTCGGCCACCACGCGCGCTGCGGCACGCCGGCCGCGCACGTCGATGATCAGTTCCTGACCGGGGGCGCGCAGCTCGGCAGGCACCATCGCGAAGCCGATGGCCTTCTGCAGGAACGGCGTCTGCGTGCCGCTCGTCACGACCCCGCACGGCACGTCGCCCCGCAACACCGGATAGCCATGACGCGCAATTGCCCGGTCCGTCATCTCGAACGCCACGAGTCCCCGTTCGATGCCGCGCGCCCGCTGTGCCTGCAAGGCCTCCTGCCCGACGAACGTCGCCTTGTCCCAGCCGACAATCCAGTCGAGCCCGGCCTCGAGGACCGAGACGGTCTCGTCCATCTCGTTGCCGTAGAGACGCATGCCGGCCTCGAGGCGCAACGTATCGCGCGCGCCGAGGCCGCACGGCGCGATGCCCGCCTCGGCGCCGGCCAGCAGAATCGCGTCCCAGACCCTGGTGGCCTGCGCCGGCTGCAGGAAAATCTCGAAGCCGTCCTCGCCGGTGTAGCCCGTGCGCGAGACCATCGCGCGCGCACCCGCCACCTCGCCCGGCGCAAAGCGGTAGTACTTGAGCGACTCGAGATCGACAGTGCAGATCTCCGACAGAATCGATCCGGCCGCAGGCCCCTGCAGTGCGAGCAGCGCGTAGCGCGCGCTGGCGTTCACGACCGCGACGTCGCCGCCGCTCTCGGTCGCCTGTGCGCTGATCCACTGGGCGGCCTTGCGGATATTCCCCGCATTCACCACCAGCAGGTAGTGGAACTCCGCCCACCGGTACACCAGCACGTCGTCGATGAACGTCCCGGCAGGCGTGGTCAGGGCGCTGTACTGAATCTGCCCCTCCGCCAACCTCGCCACATCATTCGTCGTCATGCGCTGGACTGCGGCCAGGGCGTCGTGACCGGCAATCTCGATCTGCCCCATGTGGCTGACGTCGAACAGGCCCGCCCGTGTGCGCACGGCCATGTGCTCGTCGCCGATGCCGGAATACTGGACGGGCATTTCCCATCCACCGAAATCGACCATGCGGGCGCCCGCGGCCAGATGACGAGCGTGGAGCGGCGTACGTTTGAGATCGGCAGAGGGAGACGAGGACATCGGCTATACACGCGCGCACGCCCTAGGCGCATGCACGACCGCCACACGGTACTATTCGCCCGCTGACTGGTCAAGACACGCCAGGGCGGATCCGGCTGCGGTTCCCACGCGCGCCGGACGCGGAATTTCTGCATGCAACAAGGCTTCCGCGCCAGCCGCCATCGCCGGCGCCGGCGAGGCAAACTCGAGCAGCGACTGCAGCGTGTGATAACTGATGTCGAGCGTGTCGCACGCCCGCTTCTTGTTCCCCCGACACCGGTCGAGCACGAGACGCACATACCGGCTGCTCCACGCCCGCAACGTCAGGTCGAGTGCGTCGGCCCCCGTCTCTTCCATCAGCGGCCACCGCCCGATTTCCCGCGGCAGGTCCCTCACAGAGAGGGTGGTCGTCGACGACAGTGCCAGCGCCCGCTCGATGATCCGGCCGAGCTGACGGACGTTGCCCGGCCAGTCGTAGCCGATCAACGCATCCAGCGCCGCCGGCGCCACGACGACGGTGGCGCTATAGCCGTAGCGGTGCAGGAAGTGCGTGACGAGCGCCGGAATGTCACCGCGACGCTTCCGAAGGGGTGGGACCACGACGTCCACGCCGGACAGGCGGTAGTACAGGTCCGCGCGGAACGTCCCGCGCCGTACCATCTCGGGCAGAGCACGATTGGTCGCCGCGATGACGCGCGTATCGACCGTCCGCGTCTCGCTGCCGCCCACGCGTTCGACCGTCAGATCCTGGAGCACACGCAGCAGCTTCGCCTGCGCCGTTGCCGACAGATCACCCACTTCGTCGAGGAACAACGTCCCACCATCGGCCTGTTCGAACTTGCCTCGACGGCCCCGCACACCGGTGGCCGTCCGTTCCTCGATGCCGAACAGCTCCGCTTCGAGCAGCGTCTCGACGAGTGCCGCACAATTGACGGCGACGAACGGTCCGCGCGATCGGCGGCTGCGCTCGTGGATCTCACGGGCGACGAGTTCCTTTCCCGCCCCGCTTTCCCCCTCGACGAGTACGGTGAACCCCGTGCGGCCGATCCGGGCGATCTGGGACCGCAACTCCTGCATCACTGGACTCTGACCGACCAACAGTCCCACGTGCGTCACCTCCTCCCCATTCCGGACGACAGACGGCCTGGACATCAGCCGGGCGGCGCATGGGCACAGGCAAGCGGCGGCCGCCCTCCGCCGTCCTGCCACTCGCCGCGTCCTCGATACACAGGTCCACGCGACCCGTCGCGGATCATCTGCCAGCGGATCACGTGAACCCGCCTGCCAATTGCCGGTGCGAACGGGAGGCCGTAGAGCACGATGTCCCGCCCGGGCGGCAGGCGGCACGTGCCCTCGAGATCGACGCCTTCATCATCGACGGCGAGCAACACGAGATGCCGGCCGATGTAGTAGCCGGCGGGCATCAGTGCTCGCCCCATCGACCGGCCCCGGGATCGAACCGGTAGAGTCGCGTCCGCCCCGTCACCCCCGAGACCCGCACGGCGTACTGCCGGCCGCCCGGTGATTGCACATACAGCGTGCCGGGTGTGCAGTGCCCGACGGCCGTGCAACTGGCCATGCGACTCGTCCCGAAGACCACGCCGTCCGCCCCGGGCTCCCCGTCGAGATTCGGCACGCCGGCCGCCAGGCCGAGTGCCACGCCCGCGAACAGGTCGCCCAGGCGCGTCGGGACCGCATCGCAGGCATCACGTCCGGCCGCGACATCGGCCCGACGTACTCCGTTGCCGTTCCGATCCGCACACAGCACGAACTGCCACCCGCCATCGGCCGCGCGATCGAACACCATCGCCGTCGCATCGCCCGACGCGACGGCCTGCAGGCGTGCCAGGCGCAGCCGGCCCGCCAGATAGCCGGCCGCCGCCCTGGCCCGCCAGTCGTCCGAGACGCGGCTCGTCAGCGGCACCGCCATCCCCGCGATCGAGACCGCGACGACGGTGGCGATCAGCACGTCGAGCAGCGCAAAGCCGGCGGTCGATTCCCGACGCATGGCGATCGTCCGTCCGGCTACTGCGCGGCCTTCGCCGGTGTCACGACAATCTGCGACCGCAGTTCGAGGAACCGCTTCTCGCCGATCCCCTGGACGTTCATCAAGTCCTCGACCTTCTTGAAGCCGCCGTTCTTCTCGCGATACTCGATAATCCGGCGCGCCATCGCCGGCCCCACGCCGGGCAGACGCTCGAGTTCCACGGACGACGCCGTGTTGAGGTTGATCGCCGAAGCGGATGTCGCGGGCGGACGCGCGTCCGTCGCGGCGCCCTGCGCAGACATCCCGACACCGGGCAGCATCACGGCCGCCGCCAGCACCAGCGCACACATCGATCGAGTCAGGTTCATGGAATGCACTCCCGGCCCTCGGTCGTTGGCGCGCCGTGACCACCGATGCGCCCCGCGCGGACCATCCGCGTCGACCTCGGGTCCGCCCTCCTCCGAGGCAAACGGCTCGCCAGCATCGACGACGGGTCGCCGCGGCTCAGGAACCTTTTGATGCTGAAGGATTTACGGCGTTGGCAGTCTCGCGCGAAGCAGACGGGCCGCGACAGACGTGCGTCTATCCGTTAACGGCCGTCACCGCACGCCCCCTGCTCGATGGCTACGTCGGTAACGGCTGTTGCTCCACGCCTCCCCCTGTCCCCCCGCGCGTGCGCAGGACTACGGCGACAAACTTTCGAGGGAATCGGCGCGTCACAATCGGAAGGAATCGGTGGGCGACAGGGAATCCTCCCGGCTCATCGCCCATCGACAGCGGACTGCGCCCGGCCCCGTGGCCGCACACTCTGGCAGTCGTTTCGCAGGGCAGCCACACATGGCATCCCTCTGGTCCGTCGTACTTGCCGCCGGCCGGGGCACGAGGCTGGCACACGTCACCGGGGGCGTCCCCAAGCAGTTCTGGGCGCCGACCGGGAAACACTCGTTGCTCGAAGACACGGTGGGGCGTCTGGCGCCCATCGCTCCACCGGACAGGACCATCACGATCGTCGATGACACGCACCACGAGTACGTGCAGCGGCTGGCCGAGCCTGCCGCGCTGGGGACCATCGTCTATCAACCTGCCGACAGGGGGACGGCTGTCGGCGTACTGCTCGCGGCGACGCTCGTCTCCACCTGCGACCCCACCGCCATCGTTGTTCTTACTCCGGCCGATCACGGCGTGGGCGACGAGGAGGCGTTCAGGGCCGGCGTGCGGACGGCCGCGGCACACGTGCAGCAGCATCCCGGTGACATCGTGCTGCTCGGCGTGGAACCGCAGTCGCCCGCCGGTGACTACGGGTGGATCGTGACCACGCCCCGACCGGCCGGCACGATGGCGGCCGTCTCGTCGTTCGTCGAGAAACCGGCCACGGCCGCCGCGGCTCGCCTGTACGAAAGCGGCGCGCTCTGGAACACGATGGTGCTGGTTGCCCGCGTGGAGGCCCTGCTCAACCTTTACCGCCGCCAGGAGCCCGACCTGATTGGGGCCTTCGAGTCCTTCCGCTTCCTCCCGTCGGCGGGCCGCGCCGAGTCGTTGAGGAGGCTCTACGCGCACCTGCCGGTCCTCGATTTCTCACACGACCTGCTGGCGCGGGCCACGGGCCTCCAGTGCCTGGCCTGGGCGGCATCGATGGAGTGGACGGATCTCGGCACGCCCGAGCGGCTCGCGGCCTGGCTCACCCGTCGCCTGCCCGCGCGGGCGGGCGACGCGGATGACCGCGCCGCCGTCACGGTTCACTGACGACCAGCCTTCATCGCACCGTGTTCCGGTCGCGGCCGCACACGCAGCTGCTGACAAACGCCCACAGCTCGTCTTAAGCTCGAAGCCGAGCCGCGCCTGGTCCCTGACCCGAGACGACGGCCTCGACGGAGACGATGGGTGTGACGACGGGATCTGGATCAGGCGTGCGGGCGATGGTGACGCTCGTCCTGCTGGCTCTGGCCATCGGCTGCTCGGGGCCGACCTCACCATCAGGGCCCCCGCCGACGGCCGGACTCTCGGTGACCTGCCCGCAGCCCGTCACCGTGGCGGCCCTGCAGGTTCCAGCGGCCGTGCAGTACGACACGCCGCAGGCGTCCGGCGGCACGGCTCCCGTCGCCGTGACCTGCACGCTCCCCTCGGGCGCCGACTTCCCCGCGGGCCTGACCAAGGTCGTCTGCAGCGCCACTGACGCGCTCCAGCAGACGGCCGCGTGCGAGATCCCGGTCACGGTCTCTCTGGCAACCAGACTCGACGCCACGACATTCCTGGCGATTGGCGACAGCATCACCGAGGGGCAGGTGTCGCTGCCTCCCTCGATGCCGCTGGCGCTCGAGCCGCACAACAGCTACCCGGCCGTGCTCCAGGAGATGCTGCGAGCGGCCTATCCGCTCCAGGCCGACGGCATCGAGGTGGTCAACGCCGGCGTGGGCGGGATGCGCGCCACGGACGACGAGGATCGGATCTATCAGGAGATCGACGCCCGTCGTCCAGAGGTCCTGCTGCTGCTGCACGGCGCGAACGACGTCAATGCCAATCTCTCGCCGGATGACATTGCCGCAAGCCTGCGGGCCGACATCAATCGCGCGTTTCGCCTGGGCGTGCGGGCCGTGTTCGTCTCGACGCTCCTGCCGCAGGTGGAGGGACGCAGCCACGCGATCCACCCGGAACTCGTCGAGCCGCTCAATGACCTGATCCGCGCCGCGGCCGAGCGCGAGGGGGCCACGCTCGTCGATGCCTACGGCGCCTTCGATGCGACCCGTGAGCTGCTGATTGGCGTCGATGGGCTGCACCCGACGCGGGAAGGCTACCGCGTGCTGGCGCAGCTGTTCATGGATGCGATCGAGAATCGGTTCCGCGTCTTACCGCCGGCCGAGCCCGCACCGGAGACCGCCCGTCGACCGTTGCATCGGCCGTTGCGATAGTGCGGACGCGTTCCGGCGGCTCAGCCCGCCTTGCCGGCGCCGAGCACGTCGGCCTGGTACCACTTCACCGTTTCGCGGAGTCCATCCTCGAACGAGGCCTGGGGTTCGAACCCGAGCTTTTCGCGGGCCTTCACGATGTCGGCCTGCGAGTCGCGGACGTCGCCCTCGCGTGCCGGCCCGAAGACCGGCTCGAGATTGGTCCCGAGCAACCGCTGGATTGTCGCGATCAGCTCGAGCAGCGAGATGCGCCCGCCAACCGCCAGGTTGAAGACTTCCCCGCCGAGAGCGGGCGTCGTGGCGGCGGCCAGTACGCCGCGGACGACCTCGCCCACGTAGGTGAAGTCGCGCGTCTGGCGACCGTCGCCGTGGACCAGCGGCTGACGTCCCGAGGCCAGCGCGTCGATGAACAGCGAGATCACGCCGGAATACGGCGAGCCCGGCTGCTGGCGCGGCCCGAACACATTGAAGTAGCGCGTCGTGACCGTCTCCAGGCCATAGAGCTGCGTGAACATCTGGCAGTACTGTTCGCCGACCAGTTTCTGGAGCGCGTACGGTGTCATCGGCGCGGGTCGCATGTCCTCGCGCTTCGGCAGCACCGCGCTGTTGCCGTAGACCGACGACGACCCGGCAAAGACCACGCGTCTGACGCCCGCGTCACGCGCGGCCACGAGCACGGCGAGCGTCCCGTCGACGTTGGCATGATTGGTCGCCACCGGTTCGGCGACCGATCGCGGCACGGACGGGATGGCGGCCTGGTGCAGGACATAGTCGCACCCGGCCACGGCCTGCGCGATGAACGCCTGATCGGCGATGTCCCCCTCGAAGATCGTCACGGAGCCGTCCGCGGGAACGTTCTCGCGTCGCCCGGTCGAGAAGTTGTCGGCGATCCGGACCGTCTCGCCGCGCCGCACCAGCTCCGCCACCAGATGCGACCCAATGAACCCGCCACCGCCCGTCACGAGATACGTTGCCAATCCGTTTCCCCTTCTCGATATCCCTGATGCGTTCCGGCCCGTTCCCGGCTCGTTCCTGACTTCTAACTTCTGGCTTCTAACTTCTCAGTTGCCTTACTCCGGCCAGCCCGTCTGCGGAAGTCCCGGCGTGACGCGCAGGGCGTTCTTGTAATAGAGCTTCTTCAGCACGTCGTCGGGCAGGCCGAGGCCGTAGAGTTTCCAGAACGCGTGATAGTCCCGGTAGTAATCGAAGTATTCGTCGTTGGTCTCGAAGACCCGCCAGAAATACGGGAACTCGCTCGCCTCGAAGGCGTCTTTCCCGAACAGGATGCGGTCCTGGTATTTGATGAAGAACTCGCGGGCGGCGTGCGGCTGGCGGCCGAACTCGTAGAGCACCGCCCCGACCTCGAGCACCAGGTTCGGCTGCGCATCGAGCTGCCGGCCGGCCCGGGCCAGGTCGCTGCCATACCAATCGAAGTGCGCGCCGATGTAGCGCGTGTTCGGGTTGGCGGCGTACATCCGGTCGCGCTCGCCCATCAGGTCTTCCCAGCTCGGGCCCTCGGGACGATAGTTGCGACGGTCGGCGAACAGTGACAGTTCGAGCCACCGCTCGTTGTGGGCGTCGAGCGGGGAGAAGAATTCCTGCGGCTCGCCCGTGTGGATGATGACCGGGATGTTCAGGCGCGCGCACGTGTCCCAGATCGGCTTCAGCACCGGATCGTCGACGTGCAGCCGCGAGCCGTCCGCCTTCCGCGCCGTCAGCCCCAGATTCTTCAGGATCTTGAGGCCGATGGCCCCGTTGGCCACCGACTGCTCGAGCCGCGCAACCGCGTTCTCGGCCCACCCCGGCCCACCGGCACCGTTCCACTCGACGTTGGCGAAGACGCGGAACCGATCGCGATACGGCGTGCTGCGGATGAAGTCCACGCGCTGCTTGACGACCGCCGGATCGGCGCCGGGCGTGAGATTCACCAGCACGCGCAAGTTCAGCGAGTCCATGTCCCGGATCATCGCGTCGATGTTGTCGGGCGTAATGTTCGTGTGATTGTGGCTGTCGATGACCGGAAACTTCGCCCGCGGCACCAACGTTTCCGTGTTGACCACTGTCGAGCGCGGCCGATAGTCGACGATGCTCGGTACCGGGAACTCAGGGGCCAGGCAGATGCCGGCCCGCACCTCGGTCATTCCCGGCGGGCACTCCTGGCCCGGCTGAATCGACACGCCGCGCCCCCCGAACATCCCGCGCCCGGGTCCGCCGGCACCACCGCGTCCTCCCTGTCCCGCCACGGCCGGCGTGCCCGCGGGCGGTGCCGGTGGGTCCTGTGTGGCGACGACGGCCACGCCCAGTCCGGCGATCGTGAGGAGTGTCAGCAGCGCCCGTGTGTGTCGCATGTACGTCCCATGGAAATCAGGCCCGGTGCAGCGGGTGTATAAGCCGAATTCTGTGCCCCGCCTTCGCCCGCTCGCGCGAGCGTCGACGTGGTGACGACCATTCCTCTAGGCCCGGCATTACTGGCGGGCTCGAGCGACCTACCCGGAAGCGTGTGCCCTCGCGTCCGACCGCGACGAATGCCGCGGCCCTGGCGAAGACGATTGGACGGGCCGTCCTCGAACGCCTCCCTATTTGGCCTTGCTCCGTGTGGGGTTTTGCCTGCCACAGCCCTTGCGGCCTGCGCGGTGCGCTCTTACCGCACCTTTTCACCCTTACCCACCGAAGCTCGAGGCTCGAAGAGCCGAGAGCGAAGGTGGGCGGTATCTTTTCTGTGCCACTGTCCTTCGAGTTGCCCCGACCGGGAATTACCCGGCACACTGCCCTCTGGAGTTCGGACTTTCCTCCCTCCAACAGGCCCTTTCAAGCCCGTCGAACGGCGGCCGTCCCACCCGCTGCAACGGGTGCGTGCATCTTAACAGGTTGTCGTGCGCCGCCGCCCCGCGCGCCCCGCCTCACCCATCCGTCTCCTGACGGATGTTGTACTGCTCCAGCTTCTTGTACAGATTGCTGCGCGGCGTATCGATGACCTCGGCGGTCTTCGAGATGTTCCACCCATGCTCGCGGAGGCGCTGCACCAGGAACTGGCGCTCGGACCATTCCTTGTAGTCGCGCAGAGTCGCCGGTGGCGCGTCGCCGGACACGGGGTCGGCCTGCGAAGGTCCACCGGGACCCGCGGATCGGTCCGGCACCGCCGCCGTGGCCGCAGGGGCTGTCGGCGACGCCTGGCGCAGGGTGCCCTGCCGCACCACGTGGCGCACGTCCTCGGCGTCGATCACGTCGCGGTCCGTCATGATCAGCAGCCGTTCGACGACGTTGCCGAGTTCGCGGATGTTGCCGCGCCACGGCGCCGACTGCAGCAGTTCGATGGCCGCAGGCGAAAAGCGGCTCGGCCGGCGATTGCTCTCGGCGCTGAACCGCGCGACGAAGTGCTGCACGATGGCCGGGATGTCCTCGACACGCTCGCGCAGCGGCGGCACGCGGATCGGAATCACGCTGAGCCGGAAGTAGAGGTCCTCGCGGAAGTGGCCCTGCTCGATCTCCGCTTCGAGGTCCTTGTTGGTGGCGGCAATCACGCGCACATCCACCTTGATCGTCCGCGACGACCCGAGCCGCTCCACCTCTCCTTCCTGGAGCACGCGCAGCACCTTGGCCTGCGTCTTCGGGCTCATGTCTCCGACCTCGTCGAGGAAGATGGTGCCGCGGTCGGCCATCTCGAACTTGCCCACCTGCTTCTCGGTGGCGCCCGTGAACGCGCCGCGTTCGTGGCCGAACAGTTCGGACTCGATCAAATCCTCGGGAATGGCGGCGCAGTTCACCTGGATGAACCGCTCGCGGGCACGGAGGCTGTCACGGTGGATGGCCCGCGCCACCAGTTCCTTGCCCACGCCGCTCTCGCCGAGAATCAGCACCGTGGCGGAACTGGGCGCGGCCCGGCGCACCTGATCGAGCACGCGGTGCACGGCCGCGCTCCCGCCCACCATCTGGTGCCGCGACTCGAGGGCGCGGCGCAGGGTACGGTTCTCGTGCCGTAACGACGCCAGCTCGATGCCTTCACGCACCGCGTCGATGATGTAGTCCTTCGAGAGCGGCTTCTCGATGAACCGGTACGCGCCCAGGCGTCCGGCCTCGAGCGCGGTCGTGGCCGTGCCGTGCGCCGAGACGATGACGACCGGTAGCGATTCGCTGGTCGCGCGCAGGCGCGTGAGGACTTCGAGCCCGTCCATGCCGGGCATCTTGATGTCGAGGAACACGAGATCCGGGCTCTCGGCCTGCGCCACCTGCAGCCCTTCCTGCCCCGATCCGGCCAGCAGTACCTCGTGCCCTTCGTATTCGAGAATCATCCGCATCATGTCGCGGATGGCGGCTTCGTCGTCGATGACCAGGATTTTGGCACTCATGGAGCGGGATCGGCGATGACGGCGCAGAGGACGCGCTGGTTGGTGGCGCGGTCGAACACGAGCAACGCGGCCGGCGCACCGGCCGGCAGCGCGGAGACGCGGGCCTGCCACGCCTCCACTGTCGGCACGGGCTGGCGATTCACCTCGAGGATCACGTGATTGATGCGCAGGTTGGCGAGCCGCGACGGTCCTGCCGGATCCACGTCGGTGACCAGCACGCCCGCCAGATCGGTGGGCAGCCGGAGCCGGCCAATCGCCTCGGCGTCGAGCGCACGGACGCGCATCCCGAGCGGCGACCAGTCGGTGGGCGGCCGGCTCTCGGCCTGACTGACGGCCGTCCGGCCGCCGCGGGCCACGACAGCGCGCTGCGCCAGTCGGACGGCAAACTCGTGCTCGCGGCCATCACGCCACACGCGCAGACTCACGGCCGTGCCGGGGGCCTGCGCGGCAATGTACCGGATCAGGTCCTCGTCGGACGCGACGCCCCGGCCATCGATCCCGACCACCACGTCGTACGGGCGCAGGCCCGCGCGCGCGGCCGGCGTGTCGAGGCTCACGTCCTGGACGAGCGCGCCCTGCGACGGCCCCAGGCGCAGCGCCTCGCGCAGCGTGCTCGTGACGTTCGTCAGGCCGACGCCGATCGATCCGCGCGTCACGCTGCCGTACTCGCGCAACTGCGGCAGGATGTCGATGACCTGCGCCATCGGGATGGCGAACCCGATGTTGGCCGCCTGCGAACTGATGGCCGTCGTGATGCCCACCACCTCGCCGCGGCCGTTGATCAGCGGCCCGCCGCTGTTGCCGACGCTGATGGCCGCGTCGGTCTGGATGTAATTGTCGAGCGTCTGATCGAACAGCTTGCGACCGAGGAAACTCACCACGCCGACGGTCACCGAGTGAACGTAGACCCCCAGCGGATTGCCGATGGCGCAGACCCACTCGCCGACGCGGAGCTGATCGGAGTCGCCGAGCGGGGCCACCGGCAGCGGATCGTCGACATGGACCTGCAGCAGCGCCACGTCGATGGCCGGGTCGGTGCCGACGACATCGGCGCGCAGGGCGCGGCCGTCGCTGAGCGTCACCGTGACGCGGTCGGCGCCGGCCACCACGTGGTGGTTGGTCAGGATGAACCCGTCGGCGTCGATGATGAACCCGCTGCCCGATCCTTCGCGCGGCGCGTCGGGATCGCTGGTCGAATAGCGCCGCGAGAACCGGGGCCGCCCCTCGAGTCCGCGCGACGCGGCATCCACGTTGACCACTGCGGCATTCAGCCGTTCGGCGACGACGGCGAAATCGATGGGGCCGCTGCCGGTGAACAGCGCGTGCTCGGCCACGGGCGCGGCGGTGGTGATGGTGAGCGGCCGGGCGTGGCCCGGCGGCGCGGGGATCGTCTGACTCGCGCCCGACACCGGCGGCTGCGTACCGGCCACCACCAGCCCCAGCAGGAAGCTGGCGACCGCCGAAAGCCCGAGGAGCGCACCTGTGTGACGGGTCATGGTGGAGCCTGTCGGGCCATTATAAGTGCCCGCAGTCCGGCCTCATCGAGCTCGGGAATGCCGAGAGTCCGGGCCTTCTCCGCCTTCGATCCCGGATCGGCGCCGACCACCACGTACGACGTCTTCCGGCTGACCGACCCGGCCACCTTCGCCCCAAGCGTCACCAGCGCTTCGGTGGCTTCCTCGCGCGTCATGCCGGGGAGCGTGCCCGTCAGCACGAACGTCTGGCCGGCCAGCGGCCTGTGGATCCGTCCCGCGCCCGCGTCCGCGTCGGCCATGCGCACGCCCGCGGCCGCCAGATCGGCAATCAGTGCGATGTTCGATGGCTCCTCCAGGAACGCCCGCACGGACGCCGCGACGATGGCGCCGATGTCGGGAACCGACTGCAGTTCGGCCGCCGGCGCCTGCCGCAGGCGATCCATCGAGCCGAAGGCCATGGCCAGCGCACGCGCACCGCCTTCCCCGACATGACGGATCCCGAGGGCGTGCAGCAGCCGCCAGAACTCGACGGAACGGCTCTTGTCGATCTCCTTCAGCAGGTTCGAGGCCGACAGCGCCCCCATCCGCTCGAGCGCGGCCACGGCCTCGACGTCGAGCCGATACAGATCCGCGAACGTCCCGACGAGCCCGCTCGTCACGAGCTGGTCCACCACCACCTCGCCGAGCCCCTCGATGTTCATCGCGCGTCTCGAGGCGAAGTGCAGCAGGCTGCGCCTGATGCGCGCGGGACACGACGTGTTCTCGCAGCGCCAGATCACCTCGTCCGGCGGCCGCACCAGATGGCTCTCGCAGAACGGGCAGGTCGTCGGCATGCGCCACGGGTCGGCACGCGGCGCGTCGGGTTCGAGCACGGGGCCGATCACCTTGGGGATGATGTCGCCGCCCTTCTCGATGATGACCAGATCGCCCTCGCGGACATCACGCCGTGCCACTTCCTGCTCGTTGTGCAGCGTGGCCATCTGGATCGTGGTACCGCCGAGCGGCACCGGCTCGAGCACGGCATACGGCGTCACGGCACCAGTCCGACCCACGTTCACCGCAATCGTCACCAGCCGCGTCGTCGCCTGCTCGGGCGGGAACTTGAACGCCGTGGCCCAGCGCGGGAACTTCGCGGTCGTGCCGACACGATCGCGCAGCGCCAGGGCATCGAGCTTCACCACGACGCCGTCGGTGTCGAAGGCCAGCGTGCGCCGGGTCTCGCGCCAGCGTGCGCAGTACGCCTCGACCTCCGCGATACCCGCGCAGCGCTGCCAGTGCCGTTCGACGGGACACCCCCACGACGCGAGTTGCTCGAGCGTGGCGGCGTGCGTCTCGACGAGCGGCGGGGCGTCGACGGGCAGCACGATCTGATAGCAGAACGCCCGCAGGCCGCGGCGGGCCACGGCCGCGCTGTCGAGCATGCGGATGGCGCCCGAGGCCGCGTTGCGCGGGTTGGCGAACGCCGGCTCGCCGGCCTCCTCGCGGTCGGCGTTCATGCGGGTGAAGGCCGCGTGCGGCAGATAGACCTCGCCGCGGATCTCGACGAACGCGGGCGGGGCGTCGGTGCGCAGGCGCAGCGGAAGCGCACGAATCACGCGCGCGTTGACGGTGACGTCCTCGCCTTCGACGCCGTCGCCGCGCGTCACGGCGCGCACCAGCGCGCCGCGCTCGTAGGTCAGCGCGAGGCTGAGGCCGTCAATCTTCAGCTCCGTGACGTACTCGACGACGCTCCCGGCGTCGAGTCCCGCCGCACGCGCCAGCCGTTCGTCGAACAACCGCAGGTCGGCCGCGTCGTAGGCGTTGTCCAGGCTGAGCATCGGCACGAGGTGCCGCGCGGTGGCAAAGCCCTCGGCCGGCCGCCCGCCGACGCGCTGCGTGGGCGAGGTCGGATCGACGAGTTCGGGGTGCGCCGCTTCCAGGTCGAGGAGTTCGCGCATCAACGCGTCGAACTCGGCGTCGGTGATCTCGGGGCTGTCGTGCAGGTAGTAGCACTCTTCGTGGTGCCGGATGCGATCGCGAAGCTGGGCAATCCGCTGGGCAGGCCGCATACGCACGAACCGTCGACGAAGCGCGCGACCGCCGGACGTCAGCGATCGCGATGAATCACGTAGTCGGCCAGGGCCACGAGACTGTCGCGCTCCGCCGACGCCGGGAAGGCCTCGAGCAGGTGCTGCTTGGCGCGGTCGGCGTGGCGTACGGCCCGCTCGAACGCCGCGTCGATGGCACCGTGCCGCTCGAGCAGATCGCGAATCGTCCGCCACTGCTCCGGCGTCACCTGACCGTCGGCGATGACCGGCAGCACGGCCTGCTCGCCCTCGGCCCCGGCCCGCTGGAGCATCAGGATGATCGGCAGCGTGACCTTGCCCTCGCGCAGATCGCCGCCGAGCGGCTTGCCGAGCGTGGTTTCGTCGGCCGTGTAATCGAGCACGTCATCGACGATCTGAAACGCGATGCCGAGATCGAAGCCATACTCGCGCAGGGCGGTCCGGCGGGCACTGTCGGCGTCGCCGAGCATGCCGCCGATCTCGGCGCAGCCGGCAAACAGGTACGCGGTCTTGTGACGGATGATCTCGAAGTGCTCGGCTTCGGTGATCGCGGCATCGCCGGTCTTCGTGAGCTGGTACAGCTCCCCTTCGATCAGGCGGAGCGTGCAGTCGCACAGCAGACGTACCACCTCGATGTTGCCCTGCGACAGCGCCATGGCCATCGACCGGATATAGAGGTAGTCGCCGAGCAGGACGGTGATGTCGCTGCCCCACCGGGAGTGCGCCGTCAGCCGCCCGCGCCGGGTTTCGGCGCTGTCGATGATGTCGTCGTGGACCAGCGTGGCCGTGTGGACGAACTCGACGACCGCCGCGTTGAGGACCGCGAGATCGCCGGTGTAGCCGCAGAGCCGCGCCGCCATGAGCAGCACGGCCGGCCGCACGCGCTTGCCGCCGCTCATCTGGACGTAGCGGCCCATCTCCGGGATCAGCTCGACGCGCGACTCCAGGTGTTTCGCGAACTCCCGCTCGACACGCGCAAGTTCAGCCCTGACGGGCTCGAAAATCTGCGCGAGATCGGGGGTCGTGGGAACGGGCGGCTGCACGGAAGAAGGTCTCGCCTGAGCGCTGCGATCTGAGAAACCTTCGGGCATCAGACCATAGGATCGACGGGGTGTCAACGCGCGACCGTACCCAGCGCCGGCAGCAGCGCGAGCGTGTTGGCCGCGAGTTGCCGGCCGAGGTCGTCCTCGGCGACCTGCCGCGCGGCCGCGACCATCCGGAACGTCTCCAGCACCCACGCGGGCTCGTTGCGCTGCCCCCTGTACGGCACGGGCGCCAGGTATGGCGCGTCGGTTTCGATCAACAGGCGATCGGCAGGCACGAATGCCGCCACCTCGCGCAGCGCGGCAGCGCGCGGGAACGTGGCAATGCCCGAGATCGAGATGTAGAAGTCGAGGTCGAGCGCGCGCCGGGCCTCGTCGACCGTCCCGGTGAAGCAGTGCATGACGCCCCGCACGTGCGGGCCGCCGGCCGCGAGGATGGCGATGGTGTCGTCGATGGCCTCACGGGCGTGGATGACAACGGGGCGATCGAGGGTCGACGCCACGGCCACCTGCATCGCGAACACGTCGCGCTGCACGTCGCGGGCGGAGAAATCGTAGTGGTAGTCGAGCCCGATTTCTCCCACGGCGATGGCCTGCCGACTGGCCATCGCCGCCTCGAGCACCTCCCGCGCGTCGTCTACCCGTCCTGCCCACGCGCCGGCGCGGTGCGGGTGGATCCCCGTCGAGAACCGGACACCGTCCCACGCCGCGCGCACGACGTCCGCCTGGACCGCCTCGGCCTCGTCATCGGCCGCCAGGATGCACAGCACGCCCTGCACCCCCGCGGCACGCGCGTGATCGATCACCGCATCGAGATCATCAGCAAACGCCGGGTCGGCCAGGTGACAGTGGGAATCAAACATGAGAGCAACTTAAAAGTCGGAAGTGAGAAGCGAGAAGTGAGAAGTTCTCGAAGTTCGAACTTCGAAGTTTTCCAAACTTCTGACTTCTGACTTCGAACTTCTGGCTTCTATTTACCGAATGCGCGTCCCCGGAGCCGGTGGCTCGGCGAAGTCGATCAGGATCGGACGGTTGCCTTCCGCGCTGGCGGCGAGCACCATGCCGTTCGATTCGATGCCCATCAGCTTGGCCGGCTTCAGGTTCGCGACGATCGCGATGCGGCGCCCGACGAGGGCCTCTGGCTCGTACGCCTCGCCGATGCCGGCCACGATCGTCCGCGTCTCGCTGCCCAGGTCGACAGACAGCTTCACCAGCTTCTTCGACTTCGGCACGCGCTCAGCCGTCAGCACCTGCGCCACACGCAGGTCGACCTTCATGAACTCGTCGATCGACAGTCGCGTATCGGTCCCCTCTACCGGGGCCGCTGCCGACGGCGGGGCCGTCACTTGGGCCGCGGCCGGCGAGGCAGCCGGGGCTGCGGGTACGGCCGGCGTCGCGGCCACATCCTTCGGGGTGTCACTCACGGGGGTCTCCTTCGTCTTCGTCGAAATGGGCGCAGCGGTCGCGTCGGCTTCGAGCCGGGGCCACAGCGCGTCGGCGCGCGTCAACTGCCGCGTGCCCGAAACGTGGACCTGCGCGTCGCGCTCGAGACGCAGGTCACCGACATCGGCCACTGGCGTGCCGAGCCGCGCGAGAATCGTCCGGCACGACGCGGGCATCACCGGGCTCAACAGGACCGCCGCCACACGCAGGCCTTCGCTCGCATTCCACAGGACGCGATCGAGAGCGTGGTCCTGCCCGGCCTTGGCGAGTGCCCACGGCGCAGACGCGGCGATGTATTCGTTGGTGGCATCAACCAGGCGGAACGCCGACTGGCACGCCACATCGAGCTGCAGCGCGTCCATCGCGGCCGCATACGCGTGCGCGTGCGTCGTCGCCGCGGCGGCCAGCGTCTCGGCCGCGGGTGCGGCCACCAGTCGTCCCTGCCGATAGCGCTCGGCCATTGCGGTCACGCGGTTGACGAGATTGCCGAGGTTGTTCGCCAGGTCGACGTTGTACTTCTCCTCGAACCGGCCCCAGCTGAAGTCCCCGTCGTTGCCGAAGACGATCTCCTTCGTCAGGAACAATCGCAGCGGATCGGCGCCGAGCCTCGCGGCCGCGTCCGAGGGATCGATGATCGTCCCCGGGTTCGACTTGCTCATCCGCTGGCCGTCCTTCGTCATGAAGCCATGGCCGAACACGCGGCGCGGCAGCGGCAGGCCGGCGGCCAGCAGCATCGCCGGCCAGATCACGACGTGGAACCGCGTGATGTCCTTTCCGATCACGTGCAGATCCGCCGGCCACCACGTTGCCAGCAGTTCATCGTCGGTGCCCAGGCCCACGGCCGAGGCGTAGTTGATCAGCGCGTCGAACCATACATAGACGACGCTGCCCGGATCGAACGGGAGCGGAATTCCCCATGACTGGCCCGCGCGGCTGATCGACACGTCCTCGAGCCCGCCCTCGAGCAGCCGGAGGATTTCGTTGCGCCGCGATTCGGGCTGGATGAACTCGGGGTGCGCATGCAGGTGGTCGAGCAGCGGCTGGCGATACTTCGACAGGCGGAAGAAGTGATTGTTTTCCTTCAGCCACTGCGGCTCGGTCCGCGGGTGCAGCGGACAGCGCCCGTCCACCAGATCCTTGTCCTGCTTGAACGCCTCGCAGCCGACGCAGTACCAGCCCTCGTACGTCCCCTGATAGATGTCGCCGGCCGCGTGGAGCCGGCGCGCAATCTCGGTGACGCCGGCCTTGTGACGCGGCTGCGTGGTCCGGATGAAGTCGTCGAACGAGATGTCGAGGCTGCTCCACGCCTTCCGGAACTCCTGCTCCATCCGGTCGCAGTACGCGATTGGCTCGAGACCGGCCTCGGCCGCCTGGCGGAACACGTTCTGCGAGTGCTCGTCGTTGCCCATCACGAAGCGCACGTCGAAGCCGGCGAGCCGCCGATATCGCGCGATGACGTCGGCGGCAATCTTCTCGTAGGCCGTGCCCAGGTGCGGACGGCTGTTGACGTAATCGATGGCGGTCGTGAGGTAATAGCGCGGCATGGTGGACGGCGTGCACTGACGCCAATCGGACATTCTACCGCGTCCGGCCCGGACGCCGGTCCGACCCACGCGGATTGAAACGCGCCGCACAACTTTGCTGGCCCGTTCGGGCGCGGGACGGGCCGCTGCGCCAGCGCGCGTACAGGCCGCACAGGTCCGCGACGACTCCCCATCGGGTATGTGCCTTGCATCAGGCCGCGCCCATGGACCTGGGCACCACGAGCGAGCGCGTCGATCTCGCCAGCGGCCGGTGCGTCATCGACATCGAACCGCAGCCGACCGAATCGGGCCAGCCGCGCTTCGTGGCCTACCTCTCGATCCTCGACCTCGACGGGACCGTAGTCCGGCCGCTCGTCGGGCCCGACGGCCGGCGGATCCGCATCCACGCCACCAGCGAACGGCTCGCGATCCGCGTGGCCCAGTCGTATCTCGAGGGACGCTTCGGCCGGATCCTGCCGGCCGGTCCGACGCCGTCGCTGGCCACCGCCTCGGTCGGCCGCCCCTATCCGGTGGGCTGACGCTCCGCCGCCGGTCGTCAGAGCGCGCCCATCTCCCGCAGCGATCGATACCGCGTATCGGCCAGCACGACGTGATCGAGGACCGCCACGCCGACCACCTGCCCGGCCAGGCGCAGCCGGCGCGTCAACGCCACGTCCTCAGCGCTCGGCACGGGATCCCCGGACGGATGGTTGTGGAACACCACGGCCACCGGCGCCGAGGCCAGCAGCGCCTCGCGGAGGACGTCACGCGGGTGCGCGGGGCTGCTGTCGATCGATCCCACCGACAGCAGCCGGACGCCCAGCAGCCGGTAGCGCAGGTCCAGCAGCAACACGCCGAACCGCTCGACCGGATACGAGCCGTACCGCGGCAGCAGATAGGCGGCGGTCTCGGCCGGCGTGCGGAACTGTGGCCGCTCCTCGGCCGGCGGCATGAGCGTCCGGCGCCCGAGCTCGACCGCCGCGACGATCCGGCTCGCCTGAGCCGGGCCGATCCCCTCAATCCGCTCGAGCTGGCCGCCCCGCAGCCGCGGCAGACCGTGCAGCCCGCCGGCCGCCTCGATCACCGCGTTGGCACTGGCCATGGCATCCGACCGCCGCGATCCATGGCCGATCAGGATCGCGAGCAGTTCGTTGTCGCCCATCGCGCCCGTACCATGGCGGGCCAGCTTTTCGCGCGGCCTGTCGTGTCGCGCCACCTCGCGCATCGGCCCCCTCCTGGCGGACGACGCATGCAAGAACCTCGCGCGGGCAGACGATCGGCGGCCAGCCGCGCGATCGGGCCGGATTCCCTGGCAAGGCCGCTGACGACGCGTACGGCGGGACTGCGCGCGTTGCAGAATCTGCGATCGGGTTCCGGACGACCGTGGCAGATTCTGCGAGGATCGCTCCTCAGCGCAGCATCGGTCCGGCCAGCAGCACCGTCACGACAATCACGACGTAGCCGATGACGTCGAGCACGACGCCGTGCCGGATCATCGCGCCGATCGGCACGTGTCCGCTGCTATAGACAATCGCGTTGGGCGGCGTGGATACCGGCATCATGAAGCCCATGCTCGCCCCGAGCGTGGCGGCCAGGGCCGGCTCGAGCGGCGAGATCCCGGCAGCCTGCGCCACGGCAATCGCCATCGGCACGACGATGTTCGCGGCCGCGGTGTTCGAGGCCGCTTCGGACAGGATGACGCCGGCCGCGGCGAACACCAGCGTCAGCCCGACCGTGCCCGCGTCCGGGAACATCTGCGCGACCCACTCCCCCATCCCCTTCGACAGTCCCGTGGAGTCGGCCAACTGCCCCATCGCCAGGCCGCCGCCGAACAGCAGGATGATGCCCCAGTCGATCCGCTGCGCCCGTTCCCAGGTCATCGTGAACGACTGGCGCGCGCGATCGATCGGCAGCAGGAACAGCAGCAGCGCGCCGACGAGCGCGGCGATCGACTCGGGTACGAGCGCGTTGAACCGCCGTACCGCCACGTGCGTCCCTCCGAGCACGATCTGCAGCAGGCCGGGAAGCATCCACAGCGTGACGGTCACGCCGAACGCCACGAGCACGTTGCGTTCGGCCCGCGTGAGCGGCCCGAGACGATCGAGATGCTGCCGCACGATGGCGACGGTATCGGCACCGAGCGTGATCGACCGCGCCCGTGGATACAGCAGGATCAGCACGATCGCGCCCACGGTGACGATGACGACCGGCAGGGCAAAGGCCATCCACGTCGTGAACGCGATGTCGATGCCCGCCAGTTCGCGCAACAGCCCCACGCCGATCAGATTCGGTGGGGTTCCCACAGGTGTCCCCATGCCGCCCACCGACGCGCTGTACGACGTCAGCAGCATGAGGGCCATGGCGTACTGACGGAACGCCGTGTCCTCGGCCCGCTGCCGGCCGATTTCCGTGAGGATCGCGAGCCCGAGCGGGAACATCATCGCCGTCGTCGCCGTGTTGCTCATCCACAGTGACAGCGTCGCGGTGACCGCGCAGTACGCGACGCCCAGGCGAAAGCCGCTCGCGCCGACCCAGGGCGACGCGATCGCGCTGTACGCGAGCCGTCGCGCCAGGCCGTGCGCGAACATCGCCTCGGCCAGGATGAAGCTGCCGATGAACAGGAAGATGATCGGATCGGCAAACGCCGCAAAGGCGGTGCGCGCGCCCGTGACCCCGAAAAGGACCGCCAGCGTGGGACCAAGCAGCGCCGTCGCGGCCAGCGGCAGTGCCTCGGTCACCCAGAAGACGATCATCAGCGCGATGATCGCGCCGAGCATCTGCGCCTCGCGCGGCACGCCGAGTCCCGGCCAGAGCGCGATCGCCGCAAAGGCGACCGGGCCGAGGATCAGGCCGACCCGCACGCGACCGCTGTTGAAGCGCTCCTCTCCCGTGTCGGCCGGGACGCCGTCGCCGGTCGGCGCACCGGTCATGTCAGGCCCGGATCCACTGTTCGGCCGTGCCCACGATCTCGGCCCAGCCGGTCAGCCAGATGGTCTCGTCCGTCCACTCGACGTGCTGGGTGCCCCCTGGTGCGATGACGTCGACCGCTCGTCCGGCCCCGCCAGCGAAAGCCGCAGCCACCGCCGACGCGCACGCCCCCGTGCCCGACGCTTCCGTCGGCCCGACGCCCCGTTCCCAGATCAGGATGCGCACGCGGTCGGGCGCTTCCACCGCTGCCAGTTCCACGTTGGTCCCCTCGGGAAAGAAGGGATGAACAGCCAGCTTCGCCGCCACCGCGTGCAGCCGTTCCGGCGTCACGGGCCCGAGCACGACGCACTGTGGATTCCCCACGCGCAGGACCACACAGCGGACCGGCACCTCGTCGATCGCGATCGTCTCTTCGCGCAACGCGGCGGGCGGCCCCATCTCGGCGCGGAACGTCAGGCGCCCCTCGGCGTGCGCCAGCAGCGTCAGCCGCCGCGGGCCGGCCACCGTGCCAATCACCAGCGTCTCGCCCACGGCCGTCGCGCGCTGGTGCGCCACCCACGCGGCCGCGCACCGCACACCGTTGCCGGAGATTTCCGCGCGGCTGCCGTCCGCGTTCCACAAGCGCGTGTCGGCACCGTCGGCTGTCGGCGTGATGAGCATGAGACCGTCGCCGCCGATGCCGCGATGGCGCTCGCAGACCCGACGCGCCAGATCGGCCGGATCGGCCATGTCCGCGACCGCCGCGGCATCGGCCAGCAGGAAGTCGTTGCCGAAGGCATGGGCCTTCACGAGGGGAACCGAGCGGGGAGACGCCATGGGAATCACCTGGTGCAGATCGCGAGCAGGTGCCATCCGTAGCGGCGCACCCACGCCCGCGGCAGGGCGTTGAAGGTACCGACGAAGAACGTGTTGAAGGCCGCGCCCTTCCACCCCGTGTGCAGGCGGCTCCGCACAGGGAACCGCTCGGGAATGATCTCGACGCGCGAGAAACGCCGCACGAGCGCGCGGAACTCCGGAATCGAATAGCGCCGCAGCACCGGGGCATCCTCGTGCTCGAGCGGCGTCTGCATCACGGTCGACAACAGGTTGAGCCACGATCGCCGGTTATAGACCTGGAACAGCGCGACGCCGCCCGGCTTGAGCACCCGGTGACACTCGGCCACCACGCGCGCGTCGTCGGCCGCGTACTGCACGACGCCGTGCGCGAACACGTAGTCGAAGGTGCCGTCGGGAAACGGCAGCGCCTCGCCATCGGCCACCGACAGCGACGCCCGGAGTCCCTGCTGCTGGACGTTCAGGCGTGAAAGGCCCACGGCCTGTTCCGACAGGTCGACGCCCGTCATGTGCGCACCGGCCCGCGCGAACCTCACGACCTCCACGCCGGCGCCGCAGCCGACGTCGAGCACGGCCCTGTTGCGCCACGCGTCGAAATCCACCAGCCGCAGCAGGTGGTGCAGCTTTTCGAAGTGATACTGATCGAGATCGGCGAAGAAGCCCGGCGTGCCGGGTGGGTGCGTGCTGATCGCCAGATCGTGGATGTGCCGGTTCCAGTAGCGGCGGACATCGGCACTCGAGGGGCGTGACATCGCGCGCGATCCTATCAGGCCGGACCACGCCCTGCGCCAACCTGTGGCACGATCGGCACGGCATGTCCCGCTTCAGCCACCGCCTGTCAGACACCTCGTTCGATCTGGCCGTCATCGGCGGGGGCGTTCATGGGCTGTTTGCGGCGCTCGAGGCCGCCACGCACGGCGCGTCCGTCGTCCTCGTCGAGCGCGACGACTACGGCGCTGGCCTGTCGTCGAATCACCAGCGGACGGTCCACGGCGGACTGCGGGCCCTGCAGTCGGGCCAGATCGGCAAGACGCGGGCGCAGATTGCCGAGCGACGCGACTGGGCGCTGATGGCGCCACACCTGCTGCGCCCGCTCCCGTTCCTGTTTCCGACGCATCGCGCCCTGACGCGATCGCGACTGGCCGTCGGCACGGCCCTGCGCCTCTACGATCGCCTCGGGCGGCACCGCAACGACGACGTGCCGCCGGCGCTCCACCTGCCTGCGTCGCGGCTGTACAGCGTGGCGGAGACGGCCGCGCGGTTTCCGGGGCTGGTGCCCGAGGGCGTGACCGGCGGAGCAGTCTGGTACGACTACCAGGTCCGCCACCCCGATCGACTCAACTGGCTGATCGCCCTGGCCGCGCAACGGGCCGGGGCGCTGCTCTGCAACCACGCCGACGCTGTCGACCTGCTGCGCGACGGTCGTCGCGTGACGGGCGTGCGGGTGGCCGATCGGCTGTCGTCGACGATCGTCGACGTCGCGGCACACCGCGTGCTGCTCTGCGCCGGGGGCGCGTTGCCGGCCCTGCACGCGCGCTTCGGGCTCGGCGCCTCGCCACGGCTGGTCCGCGCGAGTGGCCTGCTCGTCGACCGCCCGGCCATCGACATGGCCCTGGCGGCCCGCGGTTCGTCAGGCCGGATGCTGACGGCCACGCCGTGGAACGGCTACTGGCTGATCGGCACGTTCCAGACGAACGTCCCAGTGGAATCCGGCAGCAATCCGCGGCCGTCGCGCGCGGAGATCGACGCCATGCTTGACGACACGAACGCGGCCTTTCCCACGCTGCGTCTGCGGCGACAGGACGTCCGGCTCGTCCACAGCGGGCTGACGCCGGCGGTGGTGCTTCGCCGACGCGCCGAGTTGATGCCCGACTCGCGGGTCATCGCGCACGGCGCCGACGGCACGGCTGGTGTCTTCTCGATCGTGGGCGTGAAGTTCACGACGGCGCGATCGACGGCCCTGCGTGCTCTCCGGCAGATGGGACTCGCCCCGGCCCAGACCTCGTCCACGCCGCCACGGCTGCCGCACGGTCACACCGACGATGCCGACGCCCGGTTGCGCGCCGCGTGTCTGGCCGCCGGTGTGGCGCTGGATGACGACGTGTTCACACACCTGGTCGATTGGTATGCGACAGAAGCCGTGGACGTGCTGGAGCTATCGGCCGCCGTCGGCGGCCTGCAGCGCCTGGCGTCGGGCACCCCCGTGCTCGACGGCGAGGTGACGTACGCCGTCGAACGCAGCCACGCCGCGAGCCTGGCCGACGTGGTGCTGCGCCGGACGCGTCTCGGCACCACCGGCCATCCCGGCGGCGCCGCCCTCGACCGCGCCGCCGAGCTCCTCACGACCGCCCTGAGCTGGAGTCCCGAAACCCGGCAGGCACAACTGGCCGAGGTCGAGGCCAGATTCGCATGAGAACTCGGATGCGACAGGTACGACGGGTACGACTGGCGACAGGAGCCCTGGGGCTCTCGCCCCAGGGAATCATCTCAGGTGCGACAGACTTACCTGCCCACCGCTGATGGGCCGCTCACGCGACACACAGAGGCCACCTCGAGCGACAGACCAAGACGCCACAGGGAGGAACTCCCCCACGTCGCGCTGCGCCCGCCGGCCCGCTGACACCTCCGATCCGCCCCGTCCCCGCTACGGCACGTTGAACCCGCGGAACACCCAGGTCAGGCCCGTCGAGAATCCCCACGAGGGATCGTATTCGGTGATGCCGAGCAGGAACGCGCCGTCGATCCGGACCGGACCGTGCGTGGCGCGTGCACCGAGACGGATCATCGACCGGCTCTCCGTGCCGGCGATGGGGACGCCGTCGCGGGTGTTCAGCCGGCCGTTCAACTCGCCCACCACCTCGACGCCCGAGCGGACGGCGCGCGCAATCGACACGCCGTACTCGATCACGTCGTTCTGCCTGTCGCCGCGGACGGCATCGGGCAGAATCGCGAACCCGGCGTTACCGACGACGCGCACGGACTCGACGGTCTTGGCCAGCGCAATCCCGAAATGGAAGTCCTGCGTATCCATGCCGAGGCCGCTCTCGTTGCTGGCGTTCGGCAGCTTCGTCGAGAACCGGATGGCGAACGACGGCCGCGTGGCCGTCTCCTGCGCGAACCGCACCTTCGCGCCAATCCGCAGATCCTCGAAATCGCTCGTCGACTCCCCGAGCGCGTCGAGCATGTAGGCCAGCGGCGCGTCCGGATTGCGCGCCGTGATCGACAGGACGTCCCGGATCCCGCCGTCGATCTGGATCTCCGCGATCGAACTGACACCGAAGCTGAGGCCGAACGTGCCGACGCGCGTCAGGTTGCCCGTCAGCCCCGACACCGGATAGGTGACGCCGCGCTGGACGTCGAAGCCGGCCTCGAACAGGATGTGGCCCGCCGGCACGGTCTCGGCGTCCTCGGTCACCAGCGGCCGCGACTGCGCGGCAGCCGGGGTGCTCCAGATCACGAACAGCAGACAGAGACCGGGCAGAAAACGCTTCATGCAACTACTCCTTCGAATCAGAACGTGCGACGGCTGTCGATCAGGATGGTCACCGGCCCGTCGTTGACGAGCGCCACGCGCATATCGGCCTGGAACCGTCCGGTGGCCACCGTCAGGCCGTCGCGCCGCAACCGGTCGACGACGGCGTCATAAAGTTCGTGGGCGCGGGAAGGAGACGCGGCCATGTCGAATGCCGGTCTGCGGCCACGACGCACGTCGCCGAGCAACGTGAACTGCGACACCACGAGGAGGGCCCCGCCCGTTTCGGTGACCGATCGGTTCATGCGGCCGGCCTCGTCACGGAACACGCGGAGTCCCGCCACCTTGGACGCGACGTACGCGATATCGGCCGGACCGTCGTCCTCGGCCACCCCCAGCAGCACCAGCAGACCCGCCTCGATGGCGCCGACGATCGTCCCGTCCACGGTCACCGACGCCTGGCTCACCCGCTGCACGACGGCACGCACGGGCGATCAGGACTCCGCGGCTGCCGGCGACCGGACCACGCGCAGCGGCGAGACGTCGGGGGCTGTCCGCGCCGCGCGCCGCTCCTCGCGGATCGAGGACGTGAGTGCGGCAACCTTCGTGTCGATCAGGTGGCTCGGCACGACGTTCCCCAGCGCCTTGATCATCGAGTTCTTGATGTCGGGATGTTCGAGCTCGAGCTCGGCAATCAGGCGCTTCATCCGCTGGCGCTTCAGGCTCAGGTCGCCGCACGCCGAGCAGCAGCAGCCGATGACCGGCAGGTGCGACTCCTGCGCGTACGCGCGGGCCTCGGCCTCGAGCACGTACACGAGCGGCCGAATCACGATGTGCTGGCCGTTGTCGGAAACGAGCCGCGCCGGCATGGCCTTGAGCGCGCCCTGGAAGAACAGGTTCAGCAGCGCCGTTTCGACGAAGTCATCGAGGTGGTGCCCCAGCGCAATTTTCGTCGCCCCGTGCTGCGAGGCCAGCCGGTACAGCACGCCACGACGCAGGCGCGCGCAGAGCGAGCACGGCGTGTCGGTATCGTCGAGCAGGTCGTCCATGACCGCGCCGATCGTCGTGTGCTCGATGTGACACTCCCAGCCGCGCGCCGCGCACGCCTCGGTAATCAGGTCGTGCCGGAAGCCCTCGTAGCCGGAGTTGACGTTGACGCCGACCAGCGAGAAGTTGATGGGCGCCCGCTGTCGCAGCACATCGAGCACCTGCAGCAGTGCCCAGCTGTCCTTGCCGCCCGACAGGCCGATCATCACGCGATCGCCGTCTTCAATCAGGTGGTGTTCGATGATCGCCCGCGCGACCTTCTTCGCGATCCGGGCTTCGAGCGGGGTGCGGTAGCTCACGACATCGTCTCCAGCCGACAAGCTTATCGCGGGTCCGGGATGACGACGAGGCGGGCGGACACAGGGGCCCGTCTCTACACCGGGGATCTGACGGGTGCGTGGGCCGCTCCCTGTGTCGGCCTACGCCGACGGATCCCGAGCCCCCGTTCAGTCCCGGGATTCCGCGGACTGGTCTCTGGCCGCGAGGACGCGCGCCGGCACGCCGACGGCCGTCGCGCCATCGGGCACGTCGCGACGCACGACCGCGTGCGCACCCACGACGGCGCGCTCACCCACCGACACGCCGTCGAGCACCGACACACGCGTGCCGAGCCACGCGCCCGCCCCCACGCGGATCCCCCTCGATCGGCGTCCCTGCGCCTGCACGCCCGCCGACCGATCGGGCGCGTCGTGGTCGCCGCCAATCAGGTAACAGTACGCGGCGAGCAGCGCCCCGCGCCCCACCGTCACGCGGCTGGCCGAGAAGATCTCGCAGTTGAAGCCGATGTTCGCGTCATCCTCGATCGTGATGTCGCCGTTCTTGCACGACAGGATCGACTGGCGGCCGATGAACACGCCGCTGCCGATCGTGATGCCCTCGTTCGCGTCGCCCTTCGCGTCGATCAGACACTGATCGTCAATCACCACGTTGTCGCCGATGCGAATCTTGTGCGGATGCCGCAGGACGACGTTCTGCCCGAAGATGACGTTGCGACCGCAGCGACCGAGCAGCCAGGGATAGGTGGCCTTCCGCAGCGCCAGTCCGAGCGCGCCAGGGACGACCTGACACAGCAGCACCACGATCTCGTAGCGCACGAGTGGCCACCAGCCGGGCTGCCCGACGATCAGCGCGCGATACTTGTCGACGGCGCTCCCCGGCCGGAACAACTGCTCCTGGGCCCGGGGAATGTCGCGGGCGGGCGACGGATCAGATCCAGCCGTGCTCACGGTACCACTCCAGCGTGCGCGTGATGCCCTCGCGCACGCCGACGCGCGGGGCGTACCCGAGTTCGCGCCGCGCCCGGTCGATGTCGAACGCGCGGCTCTTACGGAAGAAGTCGACCCGCCGTCTGTAGATCGGCGGCGTCAGCCCGAACGGCGCGCAGATCATTTCACAGGCCGCGCCCACCAGCCACACGGGCCAGACGGGCAGGCGCACGGGACCGCGCGAGCGTCCGGCAATCTCGCTCGTCACCCGCACCAGGTCCGCGAGCGTCGTTACTTCTCCGCCGCCGAGGATGTACGTGCGTCCGGCCACGCCGGGCACCGTCCCGCACAGACGGAAGCCGGCGCACAGATCCTCCACGTACGTGAGGTGATAGTAATTCGTCCCCGACCCGAGCATGACGAACCGGCCGCGCGCGATCTGCCCGAACATCTTGAACAGCCGGCGATCGCCGGGACCGTAGATGCCCGTGGGCCGCGCAATCACCACCTCGAGCCCCGTGCGTGCAGCGGCCTCCCGCGCGAGGCGCTCGCCCTCGACCTTCGTTTCCTGGTAGATGTCGCCCGGTCGCAACGGCGCGTCCTCGTTGGCCGGCGGATGCTCGACGTCGCCGTGGACCCCGACCGTGCTGCAGTGCACGACGCGTCGCACACCAGCGTCGGCCGCCACCTCGATCAGCGTGGCCACGGCGCGCGCGTTCACCGCGCGATAGGTCTCGGCCGGCAATCCCGCTTCGCGGTACAGCGCGGCAATGTTGTAAACGACCTCGCAACCTGTCGCGGCGCGCCGCAGATCGTCGGCACGCGTCAGGTCCCCCACCACGATCTCGACACGACCGCGCAGATCGGCCGGCACGCGGTCGGGCTGACGCGCGAGCACGCGCACCGTGTCCCCGGCGCCGATCAGGTATCGCGCCAGGTGGCCGCCGGTGAAGCCGGTCACGCCGGTGACGAGCACCCTCATCGTTCCGCCACCACCGTCACCGGCGATCCGAAGCGTCGCAACACGCCCCCAGCCGCCAGCACGCGCTCGAGGCCGTGCGTCAGCCGGAACCACCCCACGCCCTTGTGCAACGCAATGGGCAGGACGAACTGCTTGCGGCGCGTCACGACGCGGAAGCCGTGGCGCGCGAGCACGGCGTCGATCTCGCGATCCGAGAACACCCGGTACGCCTCGACCGGCCGGCCGCGACGAAGCTGACGACGACGCACGGCGCTTTCTATTGCAGCCGCGCTCGAGGCCGACGGATAGTCGAACACTACGCGCCAGCGCGCGACGCGGCAGAGCTCGCCCAGGCAGCGCTCCCAGTCGATCGCGTGCATCAGCACGCGCAGACACACGGTCACGTCGGCATCCCGATCGGGCAACGGCAGCGCGTGCGCATCGCCCACGGCAAACGAGACGTCGACACCGGCGGCCGCGGCACGCTGGCGCGCCACACCGAGCATCTCGCTCGACGCGTCGAAGCCGACGACCTGTGCGCCCGCCTGCGCCAGACCGATGGCCGCGCGCCCGGTCCCGGTGCCCACATCCACGATGCGGCGCCCGGCGGCCGGTGCCGTCGCGTCGTCCAGCAGCGCCGCCTGCTGCTCGAGCAGGAACCGTCCGACCTCGCCGCCGAAGCGCAGCGCATCGAAGCCCTCGGCCACCTGCGTGTTCGCGTAGTGCGTATAGCTGTAGTGACCGCGCCCGTCCGGGCGCGGCTCGGCCGGCGACGTCATCGGACGGGATCCTGGACGGGGCTGGTCGCCACGCCGGCAAACAGCAGGTCACACGCGCGCCGCGTCTTCGCCATGTAGGCCTCTTCGCTGTACTCGGTTGCCGCCAGCCGGGCCGCGCGTTCGCCCACCAGGTGCGCGCGCTCGGGGTCGTCGAACACGCCGATCATGGCCTCGGCCATCGCCTCCGGTGTCGCTGCCGCCAGCACCGCGGTCTCGTGCGAGAGCACCTGCGTGTGCGTACGCAGATCGGTGGCCACGATCGGGCGTCCCGACCGCAGGTATTGATAAATCTTCAACGGCGTGTTCGTGCCCGTCGATCGCGGCGACACGAGCAGCGTCGCGGCATCGAGATAGGCAGGAATCTCCTCCGCGGGTCGCTGTCCGGTGAAGATCACGGCCTCGGCAATCCCCAGCGCCTCGACGTGTCGTCGCGCCTTCTCGACCTGCGGCGGGTGGCCGCCGACGACGACGAGCCGCGCCTCAGGCCGCCGGCGATGCACGATGGCCATGGCCGCGTACAGCAGATCGAGCCCCTGGTAGTGTTCGAAGGTCCCCGTGTAGAGCGCCACGGACGTCTCGTCCGCCAGGCCGAGCGCAGTCCGGATCGCGCGTCCTGAGCCGGCCGTGGGCGCGTCACCCGATCCCGGCGCATTCTCGATCACCACCGCCGGGACGTCGGCCCGCACGGCCCGCGCCGTGTCCGCCAGGTCCGGACAGATGACGATGACGACCTTCGAGCCGTGGATCATCCGGCGCTCGAGCCATCGCAGGAGCGTCGCCAGGCCCGGGGCGCCACGATATCCGAAGTTCGAGACCTGCTGCGGCAGGCTCGAGTGCATGTCGTACAGATGTGGAACTCCGAGTAATCGCGCCAGTACGACGCCGATGCCCCCGCCTTCCTCGTGCGAGTGCACCGCGTCGTAGCGTCCCGACAGGGCACGCCGCACGGCCGTCACCGCCAGCAGCAGGTTCAGCGGGACCTTCGTCCACGACGGCCCGATCCCCACTCGCGCGATGCCCGGCGGACGCAACGACCGGAAGATGCGCAGGCCCGGCAGGTCGACGTCGCGGCCGAACGGATACGTCACGAGATCGACCGTGTGGCCGAGCGTCGTCAGAGCACGGATGCGGTGATACTCGGAGAAGGGTGTGCCCCGGGGCTCGAAGAACGGCTCCGGCGCGATCATCAGAATGTGCATGCCTGGCGGCCCCGGACGGGCCGTGTCGCGGGACGGTACATGCTACACTACGCGGCCCGGTTCGCACTGCCGCGGGATCCCTCGTGCCGCCTACTGATCCATCCCCCGCTCCGTCCTCGTCGCGCCGCCTGATCCTGCTGGTCGCCAAGATCGTCGTCAGCGGCGGCCTGTTGTGGCTGCTCCTGCGCCGCGTCGATCTCGGCCAGCTCTGGGCGACGGCGCGCACCGCCTCGCCGGCGTGGCTGGCAGCCGCGCTCGGGCTTTACCTGATCATGTGCGTGGTGAGCGCCTGGCGCTGGCGGATCCTGCTGCGCGCGCAGGGCGTCTACATGTCGCTCGGCCGCCTCGTGACATCGTTTCTCGTCGCGACCTTCTTCAACAACTTCCTGCCGTCGAACATCGGCGGTGACGTCGTCCGGATCAGCGACACGGCACCAGCCGCTGGATCGCGGACGCTCGCGACCACCGTCGTGCTGATCGATCGCGGCATCGGACTGCTCGGCCTGATCCTGGTAGCGGCCGTCGGCGCCAGCGTCACGACCAGCGCGGGCACGGCGATCGTGGGCGGCGCGCCGGCGCTGTGGCTGCTGCTCGTCGCGGCGCTCGGCGTGGCCGTGCCGGTCGTGCTCGCCCCGGCGCTGGTCGGCCGTGTACTGAAGCCGCTCGAGGCGCTGCACCAGGACTGGGTCCGCGCACGCATCGACCGGCTGACCACGGCGCTCGGTCGCTTCCGCGAGATGCCCGGTGCGCTCGTGCTCTGCTTCGTCGGCGGCATCATCGTCCAGGCCATGCTGGTGGCCTTTTACGCCGCCGTCGCCCGCGGCCTCGCAATTCCGATCGCGCTCTCGCACCTCGCCGTGCTCGTGCCGCTCTCGTTCATCGTGCAGATGCTGCCGCTGTCGGTCAACGGGTTCGGCGTGCGCGAAGCGACATTCACGCTCTACTTCGCCCGGATCGGCCTGCCGGCCGAACCCGCCTTCGCCCTGTCGTTCATCGGGGCGGTGCTCGTGATCGTCTTCTCGCTGTCGGGCGCTGCCGCGTACGTGCTGCGCGGGCGCGTCGCTCAGGACCTGTCAGGAAACGCCTGAGGCGTTCCGGACATCGAGGCGTCGGCCGGCCACGGCGCGAGAAACGCGCATGTCCGGCGTATACAAGTCAGGTCCTCAGTCGGGCGGCACGGCTTCGTAGTAGACGAACGACGGGCGGACGAACACGCCCAGGTTCCGCGTGTCCGTCGAGGCGGGATCGCGCCCGGCCGGCACGAACCCGTTCGTGGTCGTCAGCTTCAGCAGATACGTGTAGCTGTGCAGATAGCGGCCGGCCGTCGGCTGGGCCACGTTGACGATCGCCTGCCCGCCCGCGCGGAACGAGGCCGCAATCGGCCGGCCGCCGAACGATCCGCTGACCGTGTTGTCGATCGGCGCATCGAAGATGAACTCCACGCGGCGCAGCGGCTGCTCGGTCCGGATGATGATCTCCGCCGTGTCCCGGCCGGCAATCCAGAATCCCTGCCCTTCGGCCGAGTAGGTGTTGGCGTCCATGAAGATCGTCTGGACCGTCGGCTCCTGCACGAACGTGATCGGACCGCGCAGCTCGTTCAGGCGATATGGCAGGTCGAGCAGCAGCGTGATCTCGATCGGCAGCGCCTTGAGCGGCATGCGCTCGACGTTCTTCCACGGCTCGGCTGACGCCGCGTACGGCCGGATTACCATGGCCCCGACGAACGCCAGGCCACCGGCGAACCCGGCCATCGCCGGCCACAGGCGCGCCCCGGCGGGCACCAGGAACAGCAGCGGCGGATAGAGACTCAGGAAGTACCTGTTGCCTGGCGGTCCGCCGGCGCCGTTCCAGCTGTCGGGCATCAGAATCAGAAGGACGGCCGACGATCCGACGACCGCCAGCATCGATGTCCACTGCCAGAGCGTCGAGCGGCGCCACGCGGCCAGCCACACGACGAGAATCACAAGGCCCGGCAGATAGTACGGCACCAGCCCCGCATGCCGGCCAATCAGGAAATAGACGACATTGAGGGGTATCTGCTCGACGATCTGGGCCGAGAGGACCCGGCCCGTGTCGGCGTCGTTCGTGACCATGGCACTGCCGGTCTCATCGAACGACGTGCCGTCGTCATCGAACGGATAGTGATCGTAGAACGAGCGGCGGGAGACGGCATCCTCCGCGCCCTGATAGTTGGCTTCACCGGTAATCAGGGCATTGACGCCGAACAGACCCGTCGTCGACACGGTGAAGAGCACCACGGCCAGCATCGACCGTCTGAAGTCGCGTTGGCTCAACAGATCCAGCACGATCGGGCCGACCATCGCGGCATTGCTGGCTTTCGAGAACGTAGCAAAGCCGACGAGCACGATCGCGGCCATGGTCGTCCACGATCCCGACAGCCACGTACGTTCGCCGGCCGGCGTCACTTTCTTGTACAGCCACAGGAAGTAGGCCCAGAAGACCAGCGAGAAATTGAAGATTTCCGACGTCAGCCAGGCCGCGAAGACCGGCACGACCGAGGCCAGGATGAACGCCGCACCGTACAGCCAGCCGAACCGCGTGCCCGACGCGCGCTGGGTGAAGCGCATCGCCGCCCACAGACACGACGCCAGCATGAGCCAGTTGAAGATCACCAGGCCACCCGGTCCGCCGAGCCAGACGAACGGCGTGGCGGCCACCGGATAAATCAGGGCCTTGCCGAACGCCAGACTCTGATCCGCAGGTACCGGGACCTTCTGGCCAAGGCCCGGCTCGTAGCGACGCTTCAGGAAGATCCCACTCGGTCCCTGGCCGTACACCTGGACGAATCGCGTGTAGTCATTGCGCTCGTAGTAGAGATCGCCGTCGTCGGCGAGGCTCAGGGCCATGGCTACGTACGTGGCCTCGTCGCCTTTGATCCGGCCGGGGAGATCGCGCACGTCGATCCACCGACCGGCCACGGTCGTCAGGACAACGACGAGGACCAGCGCCAGGCGTGTTCTCACGAGGGCCATCCTACGATCTCATAGAGCCAGGTGTCCGGGGTTTTCACAATCGGCCTCAGGTAGGGCGCGAACGGACCGAGCCTGTCGGCCAGCACCGCCCGTCCCGCCTCGTCATATCTGTCGATGTGCCACAGCACGTACCGCACATGCCGCGCGCGCGCCAGGGCGAACGACTCGGCGCTCGGAAACGCGTTAATCGGCAGCGCGATGTCGTAGAAATCCGGCGGAATCAGGTCGCTGTACCCGTTGACGAGTGGCTGCCAGTGATAGGCGGACCAGAACATCCACTGCGCATGGTTGTGGAAGTCCGACGACACGTAGGGGAACGGGAACTCGAGCAGCGTGCCGCGCGGGAGGGTCGCAAGGCGTACGTAGGCCTCGTCGAGCGGCGGACGCTCCCGCAGCGGCCACGACGGCCAGCCCCACTCCGGCGTCCTGACCCCGAGTTCCGCCACGAGCAGCACGACGAGGATGGCCGGCAGCGCGCGCCACCGGACCTCGAGCCGGGCCACGGCCACGCCCGCGATCACGGCCAGCGCGAAGACCACGAGAATCCCGAGACGCGCCGGCGCCCGCAGCATCGTCATGCCCGGAATCACGGCGTGCATCACGCGATACAGTCCGGCGTCGGGGCCGAACGACGCCCAGAATGCCACGACCGCGACGAGGCCGTACAGCACGACGAGGGGCCGGACACGCCCGTCGCGTCGCGCCGCCTGGAGGCCCATCGCCGCCAGCACGACGAGGACGCCGCCGGGAAAGAGCACTTCCTTCCACGGCTGCCAGGCCGCGAGCGCGGGCAGCCACCACTCGTGCGCAAACGCGCCGGACGTCAGCCACGCCGACAGGTTGGCCGCGTACGCCCCCGAGAGGGGCCTGACCTCCGGCGTCGCACCGGACGCGAGTCGTGCCTGCTGATAGGACATGAACACCGGCAGGACGAGCCCCGCGGTCACCGCGGCCGCCACGCCCAGGCCGCCCCAGTAACGCCACGATCCCCGGGCCGCGACGAGCGCCACGAGTCCCAGCAGACACCCGGCAAAAATCCCGTAGTACCCGCACGCGAGCGCCGCGATGGCAAGCGCACCGCCGACGAGCGCCCCGCGTACGGGACCTGGCCGCGCCGCGAAATGATGGAACGCGATCATGACCAGCGGAAAGACGAAGATCAGCAGCAGTTGCACGTGCGCCGTCCGCGCCGACATGTACGGGCAGAAGGTGAACGCTGTCGCTGCCACCAGCCCGGCGCCCTCGGAGCCTGTCAGCCGACGCACCAACTGGCTCATCAGGACGAACGCCAGGCACAGCGCGACGAACACCGCGCCGTTGTGCGCCGCCAGCGGATCGCCCGTCGCCGCGTACCACGGCAGGCCCAGTACGCCGGCCACGAGATTCAACTCGGAGTAGGCCAGCGTGCCGCGATGCGGCGCGAAGATGTTCGCGTCGAACACGTGCGCCGCCGGATCGAGCATCGCGTGCGCCACCCAGGCCACGTTCCAGATGCTGAACCGCCCGTCGTTCGTGTCCAGCCGCCCGACGGACGCGAGGTGCGTGAGCGTCGGCGCCGTCATGAACGCGACGAGCGCCGCACCAAGCACGACGGATCGCACTGTCGCCCACCAGCCAGAGGCCGCGGGATCAGGCAGGGAGATTCGCACTGGGATAACCCGGCCGGCGCGGCGACATGCGGACGGATTCTACCAAACCGGATCGGCGTCACGGCCGGCCGTACCGAGCGTCCGTGCTAACATCGCCGTCTCGCCGCCCGGTCGCGAACCGCCCCGTGATGCTTTCGCCACCCCGCCTGTTTCCGGACGACATCGACGTGGCCGTGGTTTCTCACAACGGCCGTTCGACGCTGCCCCGCGTCCTCGACGACCTCGCGCGCACCGGCGCGCCGCCCGATCGCATCGTCGTCTACGACGTGGCCAGCACGGACGCGACGACGACGTGGCTCGCCGAGGCCTGGCCGGGCGTACGACGAGTCCGGCTCGAGACGAACGCCGGACCGAACCCCGCCCGCAACCGCGCCATCGCCGAGGCGCAGCGCCCGCGCCTGCTGCTCGTAGACTCGGACGCGTATCTGCAGCCCGACGTGCCGTACAGGTTGCGCGAAGCCCTGGAGGATCATGCGGATGCCGGGGCCGCGGTGCCCGTGGTCGTCCACGCCGATCGTCCGGGCACGATCCAGTACGCCGGCGGCCGCCTGCACTTCATCTGCGAAGCCATCAATCCGTGGGCCGATCGCCCGCTGGCCGCACGCGGCGTCGCCCCGAATGCGATCGGCACGGCGCCCGGTGTCTGCTTCCTGCTCGACGTGGCGTCGGCCCGTGCGGTCGGCGGATTCGATCCGGCGTACTTCATGGGCAAGGAAGATGGCGAATTCTGCTATCGCCTGCGCGTCGCCGGCTTCCGGCTCATCGAGGCCCCCCGCGCCATCGCGCACCACGGCAGCCGCCCGCGCTCCGCGTGGCTGTTCTCGTTCCAGATCCGCAATCGCTGGCACTTCATTCTGAAAAACTACGACACGCGCACGCTGCTGCTGCTGGCGCCGGCGCTCGTGCTGCACGAGGGTGTGCAATTCGCCATGCTCGCGGCGCGGGGACAGGTCCGCGCCTGGTGGACGGCCGTCCGCGAGATCGGCCCGATGTGCCGGACGCTGCGAGCCGACCGCCGCCGGGTCGCCGCGAGCCGGCGAACGGCCGACGGCGAAATCCTCGATGCCGCCCCACTGCTCGTGCGCGCGGATCTCGTGGGCGGACGTCTCGGCACGCTGGCCAAGTCGGCCTACGATCGCTGGCTCGACGCCTACTGGCGCCTCGTCGGTCGATGGCTGCGATGACGAAGAACCTCGCCTACTCGGCCGTGGCGTCCGGCAGCGCCGTG
Organism: Acidobacteria bacterium SCN 69-37; assembly: GCA_001724025.1. GTDB lineage: Bacteria > Acidobacteriota > Vicinamibacteria > Vicinamibacterales > SCN-69-37 > SCN-69-37. Next base: position 183,811 of record MEDJ01000001.1, read on the forward strand.
CTGATGCTGCTGTTGCTGACGCTGGCGGGCCGCTGGCTCGGCGTCGACGACTACGGCGCGTTCACGTTCGCAATCACCATTGCCACCATCGCCGAGGTCTTCATGGACTTCGGCCTGCACCAGGTGACGATTCGCGCGGTCGCTCGCGATCCCTCGTCGGCCGCGCGCTTCCTTCGCACCTCGCTCGTCCTGAAGCTGCTGCCCGGCGTCGGCATGATCGTCATCGTCGGCGCCGCGGTCTTCTGGCTGCGCGACGAGCCGGACGTGCGCCTGGCGTGCCTGCTCATGCTCGGCGGCGCGGCGATGCGCTCGCTGCTGCTGACGGCCAAGGGGATCCTGCAGGGGCTCGAGCGCTTCGGGGCCGATGCCCTGTTGACCACCGCCGATCGCCTGCTCCTGCTGATCGCGTGCGGCCTGGCGCTCCTCAACGGCGCCGGCGTCGTGATGACGAGCCTGGTCTTCCTCGCGGTCCGCGTCGTGACCGCCGCCGCAAGCCTGTGGTTCGTGACCCGCCTGGTCGGCCCCGGCACCGTCGATCGCGGCCTCCGGCGCCGGCTGCCGCTCGAGGCGCTGCCCATCGGCGCGTTCCTGCTCGTGTTGAACGTCTACAACCGCGTGGACACCGTGATGCTCGGCAGCATGAGCGGCGACCGCGAGACCGGCCTGTATGGCGCCGCGTATCCGCTCTACGAGGGCCTGACGTATGCCGCGTCGATTCTCTCGGCCGTCCTCGTCCCGCGTCTTTCACGGCTCTGGGCCGACGATACGACGCACTATGGCCGCCTGGCGCGCCGGGCGCTGGGGTGGAGCGCCGTCATGGCCGTGGTGCTTGCCGCCCTGGCCCTGCCGCTGACCGAGTGGACGATCGTCCTCGCCTTCGGGGCCGAGTTCCGCGAGGCCGCGTCCACGTTCCGGATCCTCCTGGTCGCGCTCCCCTTCATCTACGTGCTGTGGGGCCTGCACTCGGTCGCCCTGTCGTGCCATCACACGCGCGCGCTCGTGCTCGTCACGGCCATCGGCACGGTCGTGAACGTGCTGCTCAACGCTGCGTGGATTCCGACGTACGGCGCCGACGGCGCGGCCGCCGCCACGGTCATCAGCGAGGGCCTGGCGGCTGCGATGCTCGGCTGGTCACTCCGTCGCGCCCTGGCCGGGCGAGACGACGCCGGGCGTTAGGCTTCAGCCATCTCACCAGCGGATCAGGACGACGTTGCTGCGCTCGGCTGTGCCGATCTGGCCAGCGCGCGCCGGCGTGCTGACCGCCACGCCGACCAGTTCGCCCGGTGCCGGGGTCCATCCCGCCAGCGGCGTGCCGCCGAAGCCGCCCTGCCCGACGTGGCCGTCGATCACCTTGCACGTCTGCCCGGGCCGCAGCCACTCGTTCGCCCCGCCGATCCACTTACCACCGATGTTGGCGAAGAACCACTGATTGCCTTCGATGGTGGCGCCGCTGTCGAAGAACGGCAGCACGGGCCACTTTCCGGCCTTCGTGTGGTCGATGCAGAGCTGATCGCCCACGTGCATCGCCGAGATGACCGTCGACGACACCGTCCAGTTTGTGATGTTGACGGCGTTGGCGTAGGTGACCGCGCGCAGATCGATCTGATCATTCGCGGCCGGTGGCGCGGTTCCACCACCGCCACCAGGTGGGGTCGACGCGGCTGCCGGCGTCTTGAACGACCACACGGCCGACCAGTCGCTCTGGTGCCCGCTCGACGAGACCGTCCGCGCGCGCCAGTAGTAGGCAGTCGCCGCGACCAGCGGCGCGGGCAGCGCCAGCGACGTCTGCCCCGACCCGGCAGCCACCTGCTGCGTCGCCACCTTGTTGGCCATCGAGGCGTTCGTCGCGACCTCGAAGACGCAGGACACCGTGCCGGCCGGGCCGGACACCGATCCATTCACGACGGCCAGCGTCGGCTGCAGCGTCGTCGTGGTGCTGCCGTTCCCCGGGCTCGCCGGCGCGGGCACGCCGAGGACCACGGGCGTATAGACCACGAAGCTGCCGGTGTCCGAGAAGCCGCCCTGGTTGGCGCCGTCGTAGGCCTTGACGCGCCAGTAGTACGTCCGCTCGGAAGCCAGCGATTGCGGCAGCTTCACGGAGGTCCGTCCCTCCCCCGGCGTAATCCCGTTCTGTGTGTAGACGACCGTGGCAAACGCCTGGTCGACGGCCACCTCGAGCTGATACATCAGCGGCCGGACGCCGTTCGTTTCCGCGTTCTGGACCGTGAACGTCACGGGCTGGTCGGTAGTGGCGATGCGCACGTTCTGGCCCGGGGCGACAGCGGTCGCCACGCCGATCTCCACTCCCTTGATGGGGCCGGCAATCGACGGGCTGAGCGGCGTTTCGCTCTTCACCCGTTCGCACGCCACGGACAGCAGCATCGACGCGGCAACTGTGGCCGCTACCAGCACGATACGTTTCATGACCAATCACCCGACAACACGGCACTCGAGGCGGAATCGCGCCTTCTGGAGGTCTATCGGCCGACGTCACGTCGGTACTTAGAGCGCACTTCAAAGCTCTCCCATGGAGCGCAGGGGGCTTCAGCCCCGGCGGGGCGCCAGGGCGCGAAGGACGGGGTTTTGAAACGCGCTCTCAGGGGGGACGAAAAGCGCAGTCGCCGGCATCGGAACGCCTGCAGAAATGCGCAGGGCGGGCTCCCGGATGACCGGAAGACCCGCCCTGCGAATCGACTGCGTGGAAGCGCCGACTACCAGACCACGAACTGGACGTCGGAGCGTTCGTCGAGCGTCTTGTCGGCCGGGTAGAACCGGGCCGGGGTCGAGACGGCCACGCCGAAGACCTGGCCCGACCGGAGCACCAGGCTGTTGAACGGCGCCCGGCCGGCAAACCCGTCCACGAAGAAGTGGTCGTCGTACTCGGTCTTGCAGTACTGACCCGGGCGCATCCAGTGGCCGGCACCGCCGTACCAGACGCCATCGATTTCGACGAAGACCCACTGATTGGCCACGACGGCCACGCTCGGGTCGCCCAGGAACGCCGCGTGCGGCCACGACTGGTCGTAGAACGTGCACAGCGTGTCGCCGGCCTTGTAGGCCTCGGTGATCGTCGCGGTCTGCGGCCACTTCGAAATGTTCGGACCGAGCGCGTAGACGACATTGTCGAGATCGATCCCGAAGCGGCGCTCGAAGGCGGCAGCCGCCGAGAACGGCCCGTCGACGGCGTTCGCCACGTCGCGCGCGCGCACACGCCAGAAGAGCGATCCCTCCGGCAGGTCGACCGATGGGATCCAGGTCGTCTCACCCGGACCGGCCGACACGGTCTGCGACGCGACGAGCGGGCTGAACGAGTCGGACGCGGCCACCTGGAACTCGTAGGAAATCGCGCCAGCCGGCCCTTCGACCGAGGCATTTCCCACCACGAACGTCGGACGCACGCCATACACCGTGCCGCCCGGGGCGGGCCGCTGAATCGAGGGGATCCCCAGAATGATGTTCGGCCGCACGAAAAACTGCTGCGTTGCCGACGGGCTGCCGACCACGCCGTCGACGACCGCGCGCCAGCGCCAGTGATACCAGCGGTTGCCTTCCAGTTCCGGCAGGTTGACGCTCGTCACGCCGCTCGGATCCTCGCCAACTCCATCCACCGTGAAAACGACGTTCGAGAAGCCGGTATCGCTGGCCACCTCGACGTTGTAGGTCACCGCGCTACTGCCGGTCCGCACGGCATTGACGACCTGGAGCCGGACGGGCTGCTGATTGTAGTTGTAGGACAGACCGTCGGTCGGCTGCTGCCCGACCGGCGCGACAAAACTCATCGAAGGACGAGCGGGGTTGTCCGAACCGCACGCCCAGCCCACGACGGCGAGCGCGCACACCAAACCGAGTCGGAACACACGAATCTTCATCGTCCTCCACCAGCCCGCCGAATCGTCGCTGTGCAACTGACACACAGTCGCATCGTCATCGTGCAGACCGCTCCTGAGAATACGGTGCGCGTCCGAAGGTGTCAATACGATGCCACCCCCCGGCTGGCCGGCCGCATCTCCCGCACGGCGGCTGTTGCTGGCGCTTTCAGCAACCTCCTAGAATGAGGTGATGTCGATCCGTCGCGTGCCCGCGGGATCACCGCGCGACGAGCGAGGAGGACGGCTGCTCGGCCTGGCGGATCTGGCCGCCGGGCGCTATCCGGGCTTCCTCTTCGGCCTCCCCGTCGGACGGCAGCTGCCGGTCTTCCATTTCCACGAATCCACGGTCGCCTCGATCGACCCCACGCTGCGCTACCTGGCCGAGAACGGCTACCGCACCGTCCTCTCCGACGCCCTCGATCGCCTGGTCCACGACGGCGTCCACCCGGGACCTCGTCGCGTGCTGCTCTGCTTCGACGACGCGCTCGCCAGTCTCTGGCTGGTCGTGGCCCCGCTCCTGCGCCGCTACGGGTTTCAGGCCGTCACCTACGCCGTCCCGGGTCGCATGCGCGATGCCGAGACGCTGCGCCCGACGATTGACAATGGCCCTGTCGATGCGGCGGCGGCCGACAGCGCCGAGAACCCGTTCGCGACCTGGCCCGAGCTGATCGCGCTGTCGAACGAAGGCGTGATTGACGTCCAGTCGCACTCCTTCACACACGCGATGATCTTCGTCGACCGTCAGGTCATCGACGTCGTGAGGCCTGGATACGAGCGCGAGCACTTCATGAACCGGCCGCTCGTGGCCGATGCCCCGGCCCGGTTCCTGACGCCCGACCGGCTCGGGTATCCCCTGTTCCCGTGCCGGTCGCGGTTCTCCGATGGCCGCCGGTTCTACCATGACGCGAGCGCGGCCGAGCGCCTCGAGGCGCACGTGGCGGCGCACGGCGGCGCGGCGTTCTTCGAACGGCCGGACTGGCAGGCGCAGATCCGCGCGCTCACCGAGACCATCGACGGCCGGTTCGAGACCGACGAGGAACGGCAGACGGCCATTACCGAGGAGTGGATCGCGGCTCGCGACGTACTCGAAGCACGGCTCGGGCGTCCGGTCAGGCACGTCTGCCTGCCCTGGGGCATCACCGGACGCCACACGCGCGAGGCGCTCCAGCGGCTCGGCGTGCGGACCGCCTTCGCCAACAGACGCGCCGGACGCCTGGCCGTGGCACACGGCGACGACCCGTTCTTCCTGCGACGCCTCGAGAGCCGCCACGTGCGCGCCCTCCCAGGACGAGGACGACGCGCGTTCCGCACGCTCTTCTGATGACACCCGATCCTCACGAGCCCGCCTCGACCTCCGCCATCGAGTTCGGCAACCTCGAGGCGAACTGCCGGTTCCTGCGCGAGAGCGGAGCGCTCGTGCCGGGCCGTCGCGTGCTGGAGATCGGCACGGGCCGCGGGTCCATGCTGGACTGGCTCGGACGTCAGGGGATGAACGCGGTCGGGATCGAGATACGCGACGAGCTCGTGCGCGATGCCCGCCGGCGCCATCCCGATCTCGCCATCGTCAGAGCCTCGGGGACGGCGCTGCCCTTTGCCGATGCGAGTTTCGATCTGGTGGTGAGCTTCGACGTGTTCGAGCACATCGCCGACTCGGACGGTCACCTGCGCGATGTCACCCGGGTGCTGCGGCCCGGTGGCGAGTATCTGCTGCAGACGCCGAACAAGTGGACCAACTCGGTCTTCGAGACGATCAGGTGGCGCAGCTTCACGCGATGGCGTGTCGATCACTGCGCGCTGCACTCGCACGCCGGTCTCACCCGCCGGTTCGCGCGGCACGGCTATGCGCTGACGTTTCTGGACGTCCCCGTCGTCACGCCGTTCTTTCGCGAGAAGGTGCGTCGGCACCTTGGCGCCGCCGGCGTCCGGCTGCTGGCGCTAGCGCAGCCTGACCGGTGGCCGGCGAAACTGCGGACCAACTTCTACGTGCGGGCCCGCCGCTGACACGTCCAGGGTCCGCTGCACGCCACCCGGCGTGGTCACCACCGTTTCGAGCCTGTCGCGGATGGCCTCGAAGAAGATCCGCGCCAGGGCCTGATAGCCCTCAGGGGTCGGGTGCAGGCCGTCCTTGCCGATGAAGATCGCCTCCTGCCCCACCATGCCTGCGTACGCGTCCACCAGGTAGACGCCCTCGCTGGCCGCGAGATCGCGGATCCGCGCGTTGGCCGGCACGATGGCATCCATCGCCCAGGCGCGCGAACCCGGCTTCTGCGGCAGGAGCGTACTAATGAAGATGTGCGTGACACCGCGGCGCCGCGCGTCGCGCACCATGAACTTGAGACCGTCGAGCATCTGCGAGACGGACGACAGGCCCCCCTCGGACAGGTCGATGACGCCCTGCAACAGCAGCAGCGCGTGCGGCCGGCTTTCGTCGATGACGCGCGAGATGCGGCTGGCGCCGCAGAACGAGGCGCCGAGGGCGCACCCGGCCGGCTCGCCCTGGTACCCCGCGTTCAGCACGCTGATGTCCTGGCGCGGATACCGCTGTGCCAGCAGATCGCGCAGGACGGTGGGATACGCCTTGTCACGTTCGATCTCGAGGATCGACGCGACGCTGTCGTTGTACTCGACGGCACCCGCCGTGATGCTGTCGCCGAACGCCAGGAAACGCGAGGCCTCGACGGTGAATTCCTGGCGGACGCTGACCGTGAAGACGCAGGACGCCTGGTGCGGTGGCGTCGCGCTGTCGGTGGCCGTGCAGACCACGTCGGTGTCACCGGCCGCGAACGCCCCCCCGGACGGGACGCTGCACTTGACCGACACCGGGGCGGTCCCCCCGGACGGGATGGGCGCCGGATAGGTGACCGGCGCCGGCACCTCTGGTGCCGCTCCGACCACGACGGCGCTCGGGCACGCGAGCGTCAGGGCCGGTGTCGGCGGCGGTGGCGACGGCCGGGTCGGGTTGCTGCACCCGGCCTGTCCCAGGATCGCGCCACCCGCGGCCAACGCCACCACCAGACCGCGCAGGAGAGGAGTCATCCCGGATCGCCTGAATCGTCGAGATAGAAAAAGAGCCGGTCGGGCCAGGCAGCCCAGACCGGCGTCTCCCTAGAACCGATAGCCGCCGCCGAGGGCGAACTTCGCAACGTTGACCTGGTGATCCTCGAGCGAAATGCTCTGGATCCGCCCGCCGACGTCGACATACCAGGAGCCGAATCCCATCAGGAACCCGATGCCCGCCTCCACGCCGAATCGCGAGTATTTCCCGGCCAGGTCGCGACCGAGCGTCACGCCGTGCGCCGCGGCATCGCCGGCCACGTTGGCGCCATTCACCGAGAGCGACGGCTTCAGGTTGGTGCGGGCCACCCCGAGCGTGGTCAGCACATAGGGCCGGTACCGCCCCGAGTTCTCGAAGACCCACCGCGCACCGGCACCGATGTAGGTGACCGGCATCTTGATGCTGCCCGAGGTCGAGGCCCCGTCGGCCCCGAGCGCCGTCGCCAGGCGGTCGATGTTGTCGATCTGCCGGCCCGTCGCGGCGTTGCCCGTCCACGACAGGCTCGCCACACCGTCCAGGTTACGCCAGAGCCGCGCCCCGGCCTCGGCGCCGATGAAGCCCGACGACTTCTCGGCCACGGCCGCGCCTGTGCTCACGCCGGCATACCAGAGATTGATGATGGGTTCATCGGGGCCATGGCCTGCCTGCTGCGCCGCGGCGGGCGCGCCTACCGCCAGTGCCGCCATGACAACGATTGCTCCGTACACACGCCTCATCGACCAACCTCCACGCCTGAATCGTTCCGAACGGTACACGACCGCACCGGTCGTCGTCGAGCCACCCATGGTAGCAGACCCACCCGACGTCACGGTCAGTCGCTCGTGGCCCCGGTCCCCGTGGTCTCGAGCACCCGCCGGATCACGTACACGGGCTTGCCCTGCGACTCGTGGTACGTCCGCGCCTGCATCTCCGCGAGCAAACCGACGGTCACCAACTGCACGCCCATGAACCCGAGCAGGATGGCGAACATCACGAGCGGGAGCCTGTCGTTGAGCGGGTAGTACTCCTGCGTCAGCCGCATGAACCCGAGATACCCGAGCAGGCTCGCGCCCACTCCGCCCATCATGCCGCCGATGAGCCCGAACACCTGCAGCGGTCGCGTCGAATAGCTCAACAGATACTTGACCGTGACGAGATCGAGCACGACGCGCACGGTCCGCGACAACCCGTACTTCGACCGTCCGTGCACGCGCGGCCGGTGATTGACCGCCTGCTCTTCGATACGCACGCCCATTTCACTCGCCAGCGCCGGCAGGAACCGGTGCAGTTCCCCGTATAGCCGCAGCGGCTTCACCACTTCGGCCCGGAACACCTTCAACGAACACCCGTAGTCGCGCAGCCGGACGCCCGTGGCCCACGAAATCAGCGCGTTGGCCAGCGTCGACGGCAGCCGCCGGTGAAGCCACGCGTCCTTCCGTTCCTTGCGCCAGCCGCAAACGATATCGAGTTCGTGCTGCTCGAGCCGCTCGACCATCGACGGAATGTCACGCGGATCGTTCTGCAGATCGCCGTCGGAGGTGACGATCAGCCGCCCACGGGCCGCGGCGAATCCGGCCGCGAACGCCGCCGTCTGTCCGAAGTTGCGCCGGAACTGGATGACCCGCACGTGCGGATCGCCGGCCTGGATCCGCGCCAGCGCCTCGAACGATCCGTCACGGCTCCCGTCGTCGATCAGGATGACCTCGTACGGACGCCCCCAGCCGTCGAGCACGGTCGAGACCTCGCGATGGAGCGCCTCGAGGTTCTCGGCCTCGTTGTAGATGGGAATGACGACGGAGAGATCGGGTGCGATCGCCAAGCGGGCTCCATTCTATGCCGAGCGTTCATCGGCCGAGGGCCGCGGGGCCGTGTCGAAGATCCGCTCGTAGGCATCCAGATTGCCGCGCCGATCGAACTGCGCCAGCACCACCGCCCGGCCTGCCGCCGCCAGCCGCCCACGCAGGGCCTCGTCGTCGAGCAACGCTCCGAGGGCCCTAGCGATCGCCGCCGGATCGTGCGGCGGGAAGACGAGCGCGTTCGCGCCGTCGACGAGGTAATCGCGCAGCCCGCCGACGAACGACGCCGCCACCGCGAGCCCGCACGCCATCGCCTCGATGACGGTGACAGGGAACGCCTCGTAGTGCGAGGGCTGCACCAGGATATCGGCGGCCTGCAGATACGGCACCGGATCGTCGGCCGGCCCGGCGAAGATCACACCGCGCAGCTGCCGGGCCTCGACGGCCGCGCGCGCCGCAGGTCCGGCGTCGAGCGCGTGCCCGGTCATGTCCGGCCCCACGATGACCAGCGTGGCCCCTGGCCGCACAATCGCGCTCCACGCTTCGATCAGCTCCAGCACGCCCTTCTCGCGCGAGAGTCGGCCGAGGAACACCACGACCGGCCCCTCGTCAGGCCAGCCGAGACGCGCGCGCAGGGCCCGGCGCGCAGCCTCGTCCACGGGTGCGAAGCGCGCGGTGTCCACGCCGTGCGGCACGTAGTGGACGCGATCGGCCGCGATGCCCGACGCGCGAGCCTCGGCCTGGTGTTCGCGAGTGATACATGTTGCCGCCTGCGCGCGCCGGTGCACGGCAAAGACGACGCGGCGCAGGCCGTTGACGAGCCACCGCGGCGGGCGGATCGGCATCGCGGCCATCGCGGCATCCCAGTGCGCCTGCGCGAAGGCACCGGGTGTCGCGCCCTGAATCACGACGGGCACGTCGATCCACCACCCGGCCACGATACCCGCCAGGCCGAGCCCTCGCAGGTCCGGCACGAAGATGACGTCGACGTGCCGGCGCATCCGGATCGTCGTCACGATTGCGACCGGGAGGAACAGCCACTTGGTACCCTTGCGTCGGCCGATCGATGGCGCGGTGCGCACCACGGGCACGCCGTCGATCCGCTGGACGGGACGATCGGTTGCCGCATGCCGCGTGGTCAGGACGATCACGCGACGTCCACGGGCGCGCAGTCCGGTCGCCACGTCGCGCGCGTGCGATTCGACCCCGCCGAGCACCGGATAATAGTGCGTGGTGAGGATCAGCACCCGGCGCCGGACCGGACCGCGCGACCTCGTCATGCCGGGAGTCGCCGGCCTCGTCTTCGCCACAGCACCAGCCCCACGCCACCGGCAACCATCGCACCGGCCAAGGCAATCGAGAACGCACTCAGGTGATCGCTGATGAACCCGGTGGCCCGTTCGCCGTAGCGGGACGTCAGGTAGGCTTCCCCGCCGTACCGAACGCCGCGGCCGAGCGCCACGGCCCCGACGAACGTCCACGGCCTGATGCCGGCCACGCCGGCGAGCAGCACGAAGATCTTGAACGGCATCGGCGGCGGCATCAGCGCCGGCACGGTCAGCGTCAGCCAGCCGTGCTTCTGCACGAGGACGAGGCCGCGGTCGATGTGCCGGCCGTGAAAGCGCCGGCGCAGGAACGCCTCGCCACCCGCCTTTGCGGCGGCGTAAATCACGTAGCACCCGGCCACCGATCCGGCGGTGGTCGCGAGCCCGTAGCCCAGCCAGCCCGATGGATGCTTCAGGGTGAGCGCGACGACGAGCGCGTCGGCGACCTGCGGCAGCGAAATGAAGGACGAATCGAGGAACGCCACCAGGGCCAGTCCCGGCGCGCCCATCTGTTCGGCGACGGGCTCGATCCACTCGAGGATGCGCGAGAAGACGTCTCTGAGGCGGTCCACTTTAGAATGTCATCGGAAGGTCACGCCCGCCATGCCCCACGACAACCGAGCGATTATAGCCGAGGCCGATCCGCGCCCCGTCGAGCGCCGACTCGCCTCGACGGTCGGCCTCGCGGCCCTGGTCATCGGGCTGGCCGCCGCCTGGTACTACGCACAGGCCGGCCTGACGCTGAGCCACTACGACGCGCGCGCGCACCTCGTCGTCGCGCGCCGCATCGTCGACAGCCTCACGCCAGGCTGGGTCCAGATCGGCGCCGTCTGGCTGCCACTGCCACACCTCGTGAACATGCCGATCGTGCAGTGGGACTGGGCCTACAGGACCGGCTACCCGTCCACGCTGCTGTCGGTCGCGCTGATGGCCGTCGGCCTGGCGGCGCTCGCCGCCACGCTGTGGCGCCTCACGCGCGCCTGGCCGGCCGCCGTGGCGGCCCCGCTCCTCATCCTGCTGAATCCGAACGTCCTCTACCTCCAGAGCACGCCGATGACCGAGCCGATGCTGTTCGGCCTGGCGCTCGTCGCCCTCTGGTGCGTCACCCGCTGGGTCCAGGGGGAAGGGCGCGGCTCGGCCATGCCCGCCGCCGCCGCGCTGGCAGCCCTCACGCTCACGCGATACGAGGGCTGGTTCGTGGCCGGGGCGCTCGTGCTGATCGCGGGCGCGGCCCTGTGGCGACAAGGCGCCTGGCGCGTCTGGCCGCTGGCCCTCGGGATTGGCGCGGCGGTCGGCGGCTTCCTGCTGCTCAGCAAGGGATCGACAGGGGTCTGGTTCGTTACCTCCGGCTTCTACGAGCCGGATCCGGCGCTCCGGCACCAGCTCGGCGACGTGAGCCGGCGCGTGTGGGACGGCACGGGCGCCCTCGGCGGCAGCGCGGTACGCCTGGCCGGCCTTCTCGGTGCGCTCGTCTGCGTCGTCGCCGTCGGCCGCGCACGCGCCGTTCAGGCCCTGCCGCTCGCGCTGCTGGCCGCCGCCGCGCTGCCGCTGTACGCGTTCTTCGAGGGCCATCCCTTCCGCATCCGCTACATGGTGCCGATCGTCGTCGCCTGCGGGGCCCTGGCGGCCATGGCCCTGTCGCGACTGCCGCGCCGCCTGCAGGCGGTCTCGGCCGCGCTCCTGGTGGTGGCCGCGGTCTGGCAGCGGCCGCCGCTCGACGCGAAGGCGGCGATGGTGCTCGAGGCGCAGTGGGAGACGCCCTACCGGCTCGCGCGCCAGGAGGTCACCGCGTTCCTCACGCGTGAGTGGGATGGCACGCCGATCCTCGCGAGCATGGGCTCGCTCGGCCACTACATGCAGGAGGCCTCACACGCCGGGTTCGGTATCGCCGACTTCGTCCACGAGGGGAACGGGGAGATCTGGGCCTCGGCCCGCGAGCGACCGGCCGCGTACGTCAACTGGGTGCTGATCGAGGAGCGCGCCGAAGGCGGTGACGAACTGGCGGCGCGGGCGCGGCGCAACGCCGCCTATCTCGAACGACTCGTCCGGGTCGCCGAGGGCGGCGGCGTCGCGCTGTATCGCCGCGTCGACGCCGCCCCCGAGGGTGACGAGATCAGAAGCGCACGAGGAAGCCGATATTGAACTGGCCGCCGCCGAGATCGATCTTCTCGTCGAGGAACCCCTTCTCAATGCCGCCGGTGTCGCCCGTCGCGATGTGATATCGCCCCTCGAGCGTCAGGCCGAAAACGTCACCCCCGAGCGGCACGCGCACACCGCCCAGCACCACCGCACCGGGTGCCGAACCGGTCGTCGAGTAACGCGCGTCGTAGATGTCGAGGGTCTCCGGATCGACGAACCGGCCGAACTCCGCGTAGCGGAAATTGTAGAGGCCCACGCCCGCACCCACGTACGGCTGGAAATCCCCGGCCCGCCCGAACGGCAGGAAGCGCACGACGGCCGTGACGGGCACGACGCGCAGCTGGAGTGTCTGCTCGATGTCCTGGTTGAAGTCGTCGACGAGATCGCGGTACACGGTCGGGACGTTGCGACGCGAGAAGCCCACGCCCGCGCCGAACTCCAGGTGATCACCCACCGCGGCGTTCCACTCGGCAAACAGCTGGCCGCTGCGGAAATCGCGCATCTCGAACGCGAGCGCGTCCGACAGTTCGGGATACCACGGCAGCGCCTCACCGAACGCGTCGCGCACCAGGACGTCGCCAGCCGCGCGCGCATCGAATCCACGCGGACTGAACACGCCGCCTCCGATGGTCAGCGACTGCACCACCTGCGCCGAGGCGGGCACCGCGATGAACAGGGTCGAAGCCAACGACAGCATGACGCCAATGCGAGCCTTCATGGTTCTCCTCTTCCTCTCTGTATCGAACCGGTCGCCGGGGACGACCGCTGGTATCGGTCGAGCACGAACGGTGCCAAGCCGCCATCGTCCGTCGCCGGTCATGCGCGTGCGGAGGCGTCGCCGACTGTCTCCGATCGAGTTCACGCCTGAGGTCGTTGCCTGGCGCGGCTGATGACGTCGAGGATCCGGGCGTGGAGAGAGGGGGCCGACGCCACGAGGTGGCCGCTGAACGGATCGAACGGCTGGCCGTCGAGGCCGGTAACCGTGCCGCCGGCTTCCTCGACGATCAACGCCCCGGCCGCAATATCCCACACGTGCAGCTTTTCTTCCCAGTACCCGTCGAACCGGCCGCACGCCACGTAGCAGAGGTCGAGCGCGGCCGATCCCAGGCGACGCACGGCCTGCGCCTCCTCGAGGAACGCGGCAAAGACGTCCACCTGCCGCCGGCGCTCGTCGCGGATCGTGTACGGGAATCCCGTGCAGAGCAGCGCGTCGACGAGCGTCGCGCACGTCGTCACGCGAATCGGCAGACCGTTGAGCCGCGCCCCGGCGCCACGCTCGGCCGTGAACAACTCGCGCGCGACAGGGTCGTAGATCGCGCCGATCTCGATCCGGCCGTCCACCTGCAAGGCGATCGAGACGCAGAAGCACGCCAGCCCGTGCGCGAAGTTCGTCGTGCCGTCGACGGGATCGATGATCCAGCGATACCGCGCGTTGCCAGCGCCCGGGACCGGCGTCATCTCTTCCCCGAGCACCTCGTGCGACGGGAACCGCCGGCCGATGAGCGCACGGAAGTCCCGCTCGGCGGCGAGATCGGCGGCCGTGACCAGGTCGATGCGGCCCTTCTTCGTGATCGCGGGCGCCTGGCGGAAATAGCGGAGGTGCGTGCGGCCGGCCTGGAGTGCGGCCTCGATGGCCGTCGCGACGAGCAGCGGATCGGCCACGTTCAGGACGCGAGGCGCTTGCTCATGCGCACCAGCATGCCACCGCCGGGCCGACGCGACATCGAGACGTCGTCCATGAAGCTGCGCATGAAGAAGATGCCTCGGCCGCTCGACTTGAGGACGTTTTCCGGATCGAGCGGATTGGCGACGGCATCGGGATCGAAGCCCTCGCCCTCGTCGAGGACCTCCACGGTAAACTGCCGGGGCTGCACGCGGGGCTCGAGCAGGAAGTCGACGATCACGTGCTTGTGGCGATCTTCGCGATTGCCGTGCTTGATCGCGTTGATCACCGACTCACGGACCGCGACACTGATCCAGTGCGTGGCATCCTCGTCGAGGCCCGCCATCGCCGACATCCGATCGCTCAGCAGCTGGACCAGGTCGAGCAGCTCGAACGAACTGGGCAGGTTCAGGCGAATGCGATGTCCGTCGAAAACCATGCGCGCCGGTTCTGTAGCATATAACCTTTGGTGAGATTCACGAACGGGCCCCGGAACGGGCCCCGACGAGACCTTCGGCCGTGACACGACACACGCTCCGCCCGGCGATGCCCGGGCCCCGCTCCCTGGCCCCCGTCCTCCTGCGACGATTGGAATCCCCTCGCCCGCCCGGTCACCGGCAGGACGTCTCCACCTGGCCGGGCCGGCCGGAACCACGGAGGCCACGGTGACCGCCGACAAGATCTACCTGGTCGGGTTCATGGCCGCGGGCAAGTCGACCGTCGGCCGCGTGCTGGCCCAGCGCCTCGGCTGGCAGGCCGAGGACATCGATTCGCTCATCGAACAGCGCGAGCGGATGACCGTGGCCGACATCTTCGCTCGCCACGGCGAGCCCTATTTCCGGCGCAGCGAGCGCGAGATGCTGCGCCTGCTCCAGCCCATGCGCCACGTCGTCGTGGCCACGGGCGGCGGTACCTTCGTCGACGCGGAGAACCGGGACTTCATGAACCTGGACGGGGTCTCGATCTGGCTCGACGTGCCGCTGCCCGAACTGGTGGCCCGCATCCCGCTCGACGGCCGCCGGCCACTCGCCGCCGACAAGGCGGCGCTCGAACAGCTCTATCTGGCGCGACGCGAGTCCTACAGGCACGCGCACGTCCACATCGACTCGACACACCTGGCCGTCGACGATGTCGTCGGAAAGATTGTCGACACCCTGACGGCACGGCCGCCCGTGCTCGCCCGTCCCCCGGCCTGACCCGTGCGCTACCTGATCCTCACGGATATCCACGCGAACCGCCACGCCCTGCAGGCCGTGCTGGCCGATGCCGCGGTCCAGGGCTACGACACGGTGCTCTGCCTCGGCGACATCGTCGGATACGGTGGCGAGCCGGGCGCGGCACTCGACCTGACGCTGGGGCTCTCGCCCACCGGCCTGATCCGCGGCAATCACGACAAGGTCTGCGCCGGGCTCGAGCCCGCCACGTCCTTCAACGATGTCGCCAGGCGGGCCGCGGAGTGGACGCACGCGGTGCTCTCGCCTGCGCAGCTGCGGATCCTCGTCGCCCTGCCCCGCGGACCGATGCGGATTACCGGGGACCTCGAGATCTGTCACGGCACGCCCTTCAACGAGGATCAGTACGTCTTCGACGTCGGCGATGCGGGGCGCGCCATGCGCAGCGCGGCGTGTCGCGTCTGTCTGTTCGGACACACGCACCTGCCGGCGCTGTACTCGACGCCCGCGCACCCGGTCGAGCGCCTGCTCGATGGCGATGGCGACGGCGAATACCGGCTGCCGCGCGAGGGCAGCGCGCTCATCAATGTCGGGTCCGTGGGACAACCGCGCGATGGCGATCCGCGTGCGGCCTATGGGTTGCTCGATCTGGAGCGATCGACGATCCGGATGCGGCGCGTGGCCTACGACATCGCCGGCGCGCAGGCGGCGATCCGCGCGGCCGGGCTGCCGGCCTGGCTCGCCCAGCGGCTGGCCTCGGGCGAGTAGCCCGCGCGATTGGCGTCAGTGGGCGTCGCGGCCGGCCGCGCGTTCCCTGTCACGCGCCGCCTTTGCCTCGCGCTTCCTGAGTTCGGCGGCAAACGCGTCGCGCGCCGCCCGTCCCCCGAGCACCCACCCGATCACCACGCCGATGAGGAGCACGGCGGGAATGAACAGGAAGTGACTCGAGGGCATGTTGGCGAAGTTCATCGCCCCGTCTTCTCCAGGGTCGTCGCCACCGTGCGAAGTTCGGCTTCGACCTGCGACACGCGACGCCACAGGCTGAAAAGATAGATGGCGAACGTCAGCCAGACGATGCCGTACGCGGCGAAGACCAGCCGCGCGGCCGGAATCTGTTCCTGCCCCGCTGCGATCTCGTCCGGCGACAACGTCCTGAACTCGTCCACCTGCGCGGGCTGCGCCTGCACGACGGCCGGCACGAGCGCCAGCAGCAGCAACGCCCGCGTCGCCCACCTGCGAATCCACGATCTCGTCACGTCAATCCTCCACCGCGCGATACGCACGCTCGAGCCAGCCACGGCTGCGCTCGAGCCGGATGCGGACCGACATCAGCGCCACGAACAGCAGGGTGAACGCCGCCCAGCAGTAGTACAGCGGAATGCCCATCGACGTCGGCAGCGACGGCACGACGGAGTTGCTGGGATGCAGCGTCTTCCACAGGTTCACCGAGTAGTAGATGAACGGCACGAGCACCATGCCGAAGAAGCCGACGGCCGCGGCGAGCACCTCGCTGCCCGCACCGCCGAATCGCCGGAGCAGCAGATACGATCCGAACACGAGCCACATGATGAACGTGCTCGTGATGCGCGCGTCCCATACCCACCAGACGCCCCACGACTTGCGCGCCCAGAGCGGGCCCGTGATCAGCGTGAGGACGCCGAACACCACGGCCATCTCCGCGGCGGCAACCGCGATGTGATCGGCGCGCTCGGACCGGCGGAACAGGAACCACGCGCTCGCCGCCCCGCAGACGATCGCCGACAGCATCATCGTCATCGCCATCGGGAAGTGGTAGTAGAAGATGCGCTGCACCAGCCCCATCGTCGCTTCGTATGGAGCCGTGTCGATGACGTAGGGGGACGCCGTCAACATGAGGCCCGATACGGCGAGGAGGACCACGATCAGTCTGTCGCCCAGTTTCATGGTGTCTATTCACCCATCACGGGCGCAAAGGTCCAGAGCGCCAGCGTCAGGAATACCGCGTCAAAGAATACCAGCATCGCCAGCCAGGTCTGGACGAGCTCATAGTTCGGTTCCGCGGCGAAGATCCAGAGCGTCCCCTGCATCCCGCCCACGAGCGCCGGCAGCGACATCGGATACAGCACCACCGGCAGCAGCACGTCACGCGACGACGTCCGCGTGAGCATCGCGGCGAACAGAGTCCCGACCGTCGCAAAGCCGGTCGTGCCGAGCGCGAGCAACCCCATCAGCATGAACGGTGCGCGCAGAATGGGGGCGCCGAACAGCAGCCCGACCAGCGGCACGACCACCACCTGGATACTGCCGAGCAGGATCAGCAGGCTCAGCAGCTTGCCCAGGTAGATGGCCGGGCGCTCGACCGGCGTCATCAGCAGGGCTCGCAGCGTTTCGGCCTGCCGTTCGCGCTCGAATGTCCGCCCGAGTGCCAGCGTGCCCGAGAAGACGATGGTGATCCAGAGAATGCCGGCCGGGGCGTTGCGGATGGTGGTCCGGCCCTCGACGAAGGCAAAGGCGAAGATGAGCAGGCACGCCACGGCAAAGAACATCGCCGTATAAATGAGCTCGCGGCTGCGGATTTCGACAGCGAGATCCTTGCGCGCGATCCACCAGGCCGCTTTCAGGACGCCCACTACTCGCCCGCCCCGACCGCCGCACGATAGCGCTCCCGCAGACTGCCGCCCTCGGCCGGAATCTCGACGATGCGGCCGTTGCGCAGGCAGACAGCCGAGTCCACCATGTCCTCCGCGATGTCGAGATCGTGGGTCGACATCACGACCACCGTCCCCTGTTGCTTCAGGTCTGCCAGCCGGGCGGCCAGCCGCCGGACCGAGGCGTCATCGAGCCCGGTGAACGGCTCGTCGAACAGGACGAGCCGCGGGTGGTGCAGCAGGGCGCGCTCGACCGCCAGACGCTGCCGCATGCCGCGCGAGAAGCCGCTCACCCGGTCGTCTCCACGCGCGGAGAGCGCGGCGCCCGCGAGCGCCGTCTCGATCCTCGCCTCGAGGGCCGCCCCCTCGAGGCCGTACAACCGACCGAAGAAACGCAGGTTTTCGCGGGCCGTGAGGTCGCCGTAGAGGTAGAGGTCGTGGCCGAGCACGCCAACCCGCGCCCGCAACGGATCGCCCCACTCACCCGCCGTGCGCGTGCCGTAACAGACCCGGCCCTCGTCGGCCTTCAGCAGTGTCGAGAGCAGGCCGAGCAGCGTGGACTTGCCGGCCCCGTTCGGACCGAACAGGCCGGTGATGGTGCCGGCGTGACAGGTGAGCGAGACACGCGCCAGCGCGCGTCGCCGGCCATAGTGCTTCGACACGCGGTCGACGCCGACAACGGAGAAGTCGCACGCGCCGCCGGCCGCATCCACGGCCGGGGTCATGCGGCCTGTCGTCGCGCACCCGGGCCGAACGCGCCCCAGAAGCCCGCCAGACAGATCGCACCCGCCAGGCCGAGTGCAACGTTCCGGGGCCACGTGGACCGGTGCGGCAGGCCCGTGACCGCCAGCACCAGCGTCTCGCCTGACGCCATCGCCGGCGTCCGGCCCATGACCAGCGTCTGTCCCTGCTGTACGCCCGTCTGCTTGCCCTGCAGTTGCGCCGACACGAGATCCATCTCGCCGGTCTTCAGGGCGAAGACCGCGAACGGCTGGACGTCCGTGGGCCAGTGCTGCTCCAGGTGCGCGGTGTCGCCGTTGTACGGCAGCGTGAACGCGACGTTGACGTCCGTGCGGCCCGGCGCGAACGGACTGCGGACCGTCACACGCGTGCCCGAGACGGTCGCCTGCGGCGTCGCGCCTTCCATCAGAGTGGCGCTGCGCGCCTCGGTCGGCAGCGTGATCACCAGCGGGCCGCCGAGATCGACCGGCGCCGGCCCCTGGTTCAGCACCTGGACGACGTAGTAGACGTTGAGCAGTTCGTTCGAGTAATCGATGACGATGCGTGAATCGGGGCCGATGATGACCGACCCGGGCACCGCGGCCACCGGCGGCGCAGCCTCCGCACCGGCGTCCGTGGCCACGAGGATGAAGCGGATCCCGCTCGAGCCAATCGTCACTTCCTGCGACTCGAGCCGCTCGTCGTCCACGGTCGCCACGGCCCGCAAGCGCGTGCCCGGCGCCAGGCCGTCAATCTGCGCGCGCCCGGCTGCGTCGGTGACGACACGCCGTTCCTGGCCATCGACGAGGAACACGACGGTCTCCCCGACCAGGTTGTTGGCGAAGCTCCCGCGCACCACGCGCACGGATACCGATCCAGCCGGCAGTTCCGCCGCCGGCAACGGGACGCCCGCCGCCTGACGCAGATCCATCTGTGCCGACACCGTCACGGGCGACAGAAGGCCGCACACCCCGGCGACCATCACCGCACCGGCGACCACCAATGTCGCGCGCAGCCGCCCCACACGCCGCCGGATCCCCGGCACGCGCGCAGCCCGCGGCCCGCCAGCCGTCCGGCTGCCTCCCCGCCTATTCATCGCGCAACCTCTGTCCACAGCTCTTGCAGAAGCGGGCGTCATCGTCATTGGCACCGCCGCACTGCGGGCATCGGCCCACTGCCGGCGCGTCGGTGGCCGGCGCCACCTGCACGGGCGCCACGGGCGTCGCGTCGAGCTGCGCCATCAGCGCCACGGCGCGCGCGCGCAGCCGCGCGTCAATCTCCGCGAAGTCCACGTCGCTGACCTTGCCCATGGCTCGATCGAACTCCAGCTCCTTGATTGACCGGAGCACCATGGTTTTTTCCTGTTCGAGGGCGCGCCGCGTGCGCTGGTCCAGCGCCTCGTCGTCCAGCGTCGCGCGCCCCTGGAACGCCAGGATGGCGTAGTGCACGGCTGCCGCAACGAGGCCCGCGGCCACCGCCGCCGCACTCAACAGCAGCAGCGCGGCCGGCTGGGTGTCCGTCGCTCGCCAGACGGCCACCGTGGCTCCGGCCAGGCCGAGCAGGACGTACAGGTGCCAGGGTTGGAACCCGGTGGTCGGGCGGGAATCAGTCGAGATCTCGGAGCTCATCGTCGAGGCGGTCCTGCAAGTCCGTCCGTCCGGCGACGGCAGCCGTTTCCAGCGTCGGGTCGTCGGACACGTCACGGCGACGACGCGACCAGCGCACGGCCAGGCCACTCACGAGGAGCACGCCGCCAAAGCCCGCCGCATACGGAAAGGCCCAGGCCAGCCGGTTGAACCCCTCGTCGATCGGGGCCCCGAGGACGTGCTGCCCGCCCTCGTCCCGCACGAAGATGTCGATGATCTCCTGCCGGCTCTTGCCTTCGGCTACCAGCGCGGCGAGCTTCTGGCGCAGCCGCTCGGCAACCGGACACGTGCACTCGCCAATCCGCTGACGACCGCACGTTCCACACGTGCAGATCAGGTAGCGGCGAAGATCCTTCTCGAGATCGGTCTGCGCCGCCAGGAACGTCGCGTTCGGATTGTCGACGTGCTGCGCGTGCACCGGCGCCACGGCACCGAACCCGATCACCAGCAGGAGCAGCGACGTGGGGACCGCGCCCTCGGGAATCCTGGCCGTCGCAAAGGCAAACGCCCGCTCGGGCAGGTAGGCGATCAGAGCGCCAATCATCATGATGCCGACGCCAATCCAGACCCAGTTGACGAGCGGATTGATGCGGATCTGCAGATCGGCCTGCTGCCGGCCTGCGTCATAGCCTGCCAGGACGAGGTACAGATCCCTGTCGATGCCGCGCCGCAGCGCGACTTCCGTGGTCGGTTCGTCCTCACGCCCGCCGAAATACCAGCGCGCCGGGAACATGCGCGACAGCGGCTGCCCGTCACGCAGCACCTCGAGCTCGGCCGTGACCATCTGCTTCTGCGAGTCCTGCGTGATCGACAGCCCGATATACCGCACGGTGTAGGGAGCGACGTCGACCGAATCGCCCGGCTGCATCGACGCCGACTCGTTCCGATCGTAGGCGCCGCCGGCGAATCCCAGGAACACGAGGACGATTCCGGCGTGGACCACGTAGCCGCCGTAGCGCCGACGCGACCGCGCGAACAGGCCCACGAGCGCCGTGAAGACATCCGTACCGGTCGCCCGCCGACGGACGGACGCCCCGCGGACGAACTCCTGGATGATCGACGCCAGCACGAACGCGCAGAGCGCAAAGCAGACGCCCGATGCCCACACCGGCAGACCGGCCACCACCACGATCCCGAGGACCACGGCGCCGCTCGCCACCGGCCAGAGGAACTGCTGGACCAGGTTGGCGACGGTCGACTTGCGCCAGGCCATCAGCGGTCCGATGCCCGTGAGCATCAGCAGCAGCAGGCCGACCGGCGTCAGCCACGTATTGAAGAACGGCGCCGCCACCGTGAGCCGCTCGCCCGTCACCGCCTCGCTCAGGGTCGGGAACATCGTGGCAAACAGCGTGAAGAATGCCGCAAACAGCAGCACCCAGTTGTTGGCGAGGAACGCGGCCTCGCGCGACGCCCACGAATCGAGCTCGTTGCGGGCGCGCAGCAGCGGCATCCGGTAGATCACCAGACCGAAGCTGACGATCAGCGTCACGATCATGAAGATCGTGAAGAGCCAGGCCAGTTCCCGATCCTCACCGAACGCGTGCACCGACTGCACCACGCCCGACCGCGTCATGAACGTGCCGAAGATCGTCAGGAAGAACGTGAGGATGACGAGCGACACGTTCCAGATCTTCAGCATGCCGCGTCGCTCCTGCACCATCACCGAGTGCAGGAAGGCCGTGGCCGTGAACCACGGCAGCAGGCCGGCGTTTTCCACCGGATCCCAGCCCCAGTAGCCGCCCCAGCCGAGTTCCTCGTACGCCCAGAGCGCCCCCAGCGTCAGTCCGACCGTCAGGAACAGCCACGCGGCCATCGTCCATCGCCGCACCGCCCGCAGCCAGCCGTCATCGAGGTGTCCGCTGGCGAGCGCCGCGATACCGAATGCGAACGGGATCGTCATGCCGACGAAGCCCAGATAGAGCATCGGCGGATGGATCGCCATGTAGTAGTTCTGCAGCAGCGGGCTCAGGCCCGACCCGTCGGTGTGCACGTCCGTCAGGAACGTGTTGAACGGGTTGTTGTGCAGCACCATCAGGAACAGGAAGAACATCTCGACGGCGGCCACGGTGGCCACCACCCAGGGAATCAGTTCACGGGTCCGCTGCCTGTTGATGTAGATGGCCGAGCTGCCGAAACAGGCCAGCAGCGTCACCCAGAACATCACCGATCCGTCGAGTCCCCCCCAGTACGACGCCAGCTTGTAGAACAGCGGCTGTGCACTGTTCGAATACCGCTGGACGTACTCGATGCTGTAGTCGCCGGTGACGAAGGCGTGGATGATGATGGCCGATGCGGCGAGCATCAGCGCCGAGACGAGATGCTGGAGGCCGATGCCCCCCGAGATGAGCGCGGCGTGCCGGCGACGGCCGCCGGCCAGCGAGGCCGCGAACGCGCCGCTGGCGACGACGAACGCGGCGAGCAGGAGGAACGAACCGAGGCCGGCCACTACTCGCCCAGCCCTTTGGCAGGCGTGAGGTTCGGCGCCGTGGAGGCCTCGTACTTCGACGGGCACTTGGCCATCACACCGTCGGGCTCGACCTGGAAGCCCGCCTGCGACAACTGCCCGGTAACGACCACCTCGGCATTGTCCGCAAAATTATCGGGGACGACCCCGGTGTAGTACGCCGTCACCACCGAGTCGCCGTGCTTGACGTCGAACCGGTAGTCGAGCGAGTTGTCCCGGCGCGCAATGGTGCCGGGCACCACGTTGCCCTGGAGTTTCAACGTCCGTCCGTACCACTCTTCGGCCGCCGGCATCACCTCGTCGACGTGTTTGTAGAACTGCACGTTCTCACGCATCGACGTGGCCAGCAGCGTAATGAACGCGCCGCCGAGTATCAGGACCGTGGCAAGGACGCGGACGGCTTTCTTGGGCATGGGTCGAATTTCTCCGCAGTCAAGGATACGTGCGGGCGACGACGCGAAGCAACTGGCGCGTGGCGGGACCGGCCGCCATCACCGTGCGATGCCGAACGTCCGGAGCGCCTCGCTGACGCGCGCGACGGGCAATCCGACGACGTTCGCGTACGCGCCCTCGATGCGCGGGACGAACCGCGACGCGCGCCCTTGAATCGCGTATGCGCCCGCCTTGCCCATCGGCTCGCCTGTGGCCACATAGGCTTCGATGTCGTCGCGCGACAGTGCCTCGAACCAGACGCGCGTCACGTCGACGAACCCGATCCGTCGCCGGCCGTCGGTGATCGCCACGCCCGTCAGGACCTCGTGCGCCCGCCCCGCCAGCATCCGCAGCATCCGCGCCGCGTCGGCCGCGTCCGCTGGCTTCCCCAGGATCTCGGGCGGCACCGGCGCGTGGTCGCCGACGATCACGGCCGTGTCGGCCGCCAGCACCACCGTCCCTGGACGACGGGCCGCGGCCGCGTCGGCCTTGGCCCACGCCACACGCTGCACGTAGTCATCGGGCCGTTCGGCCGGCAGCCGTGCCTCGTCGATGTCGACCGGTGCCACGTCGAACGTGAAGCCGGCCGCGTGCAGCAGATCCACGCGACGCGGCGAGGCCGAGGCCAGCACGAACGTCATCCCCTCAGTATGCCGCAGCGCCGGGCTACAATCCGCGCGTGGAACGGATCGACGTCACCGCACCGCGCGCCATCGTGCTGGCGCTGAACCGCCAGCCGACGACAGCAGGCAAGGTCCTGTTCGCGTGGACGCTCTCGGCCGGAGCGCCGCTGGCCCGCGCCGCCCGTGCGTCGTGGCACGACGGTGTGCTCTATCTCGATCCGCGGACCGACACGTGGCGACGCGAACTCGTCCGCGCACGACCGACGCTGCTCGGCCGACTCGGCGGCCTGCTCGGTCCCGACGCAGTTCGCACGATCGTCATCACCGGCACCGAAGACGCGCGCTGAGAACCGACAGGCGTCCACCGGGGAACGGGCGATCGACAGATCACTCGCGCGCCGATCGGCTGCGCGCGGCGCGACGCGCGACGATCCACGCGACGAGCGTGAACGGACCAATCCGCATCACCTCGCGCAGAGCGGCCAGCAGATTGTGCCGGACGAAATCCTCGCGCCACCACTGCCGGCTGATTCCGTCGAACACGCGCGCGATCAGCACGTGATCGGTCGACACGGGCCAGAACAGCATCACGCCCAGCGGCACCGACGTGTCGGCGCCCAGGGCATCGAGCAACGGGTGCGTGAGCCACGCCAGTGTCGCGGTGAGGAACGTCCGCGTGCGTGTGGAGGCCAGCGGCAGTCGGCAGGCCGCCGCGATCGCGCCGGCTATCACGGCCGCGCCCACGCTGTGCGTTTCCATGCTATGCCGACCGATGAGCAGATCGAGATCCGCCGCCACGCCCAGCGCGCCGATCCAGAGTCCCTGCGCGAGTCGTGCCCCGCGCGGGGCCGGGCCGGCCACCATCCAGCCCACGGCCAGCGCCCCGAGTGCGTGCCCGACGGGAGACGGCATCGTTCAGGCGCGTGGCGACGCGGACATCAGCCCTGCAGGTGCCGCCGCACCATATCGAGCGCGGCCGCTGCCGAGAACGTCCGCACCATCGCCCGGGTGCCGGGGAACAGGAACTGCCGCACGTCGCGGCGCGCCGCCGACGTCACGGCCACGAAGACCGTCCCGACCGGCTTCTCCGGCGATCCGCCACCCGGACCGGCAATCCCTGTCACGCCGATCCCGATCTCCGCGCCCGTGCACGACCGCACGCCATCGGCCATGGCCAGCGCCACCTGATCGCTCACGGCCCCATCTGTGGCAATTACCCTGTCTGGCACACCAAGGATCTCGACCTTCACCGCGTTGTCGTACGCGACCACGCCGCCCAGCACCCAGGCCGAACTGCCAGGCACGTCGGTCAGCCGCTGCAGCACCTGCCCCCCCGTGCAGGATTCGGCGGCCGCCACGCGCCAGCCTCGCTCGACGAGCAGCGCGCCGACGATGTCCTCGATCGCGCGGCCGTCGCTGCTGAACACCGCATCGCCCAACGCGTCGGTCAGCCGGCCGATGGCGCGATCGAGCGCCGCGTCGAGCGTGGCCTCGTCGTCGCCGCTGCACGACAGGTGCAGTTCCACCAGTCCCGGGCTGGCGAGGATGGTCGTCTCGATCGGCGGTGTCTCATCGACCAGCGGTGCGTAGACAGGCTGTGCCAATTCCTCGACCTGCGATTCGGATCGGCCCGTCGTCTTCAGTACGCGACGTCGCAACCGGCGTCCGCCAGCCCGGGCCGCGAGCACCGGAGCCACCGACGCCTCGAACATCGGCTCGAGTTCCGACGGCGGACCCGGCAGGAGAATCACCAGGCGATTGCCCGACGTGACGATCTGTCCCGGTGCCGTTCCGTGGGTGTTCGGCAGCCAGCGCGCGCCGTCGATCACTCGGGCCTGACGGCGGTTGACCTCCGGCATGCGTGCGCCCCGTCTGGCGAATCGCTGCGTGATGATCTCGAGGATCTCGGGGACGCCGTGGAGCGCCAGGCCGAGTGTCTCGGCTACGACCTCGCGCGTCAGATCATCGTCTGTCGGTCCGAGGCCGCCCGTCGTGATCACGACGTCGGCACGCGACACGGCCTCCTGCAGGACCGCGCGCAGCGCCGCCGGCCGATCGCCGACGACGTGCTTGATCGCGACGACGATCCCGAGGGCGTTCAGCGCACCGGTGAGGTACAGCGAATTGGTATCGATCCGGTGGGCGGTCAGCAGTTCGCTGCCAACCGCGACGATCTCGGCCGTCTCGATGCGGCCTGTCAGCGCAGCCATGGCACGAACGTCACCGCTCCCCACATCAGCAGCCACCCGTACGCCCCGGCCATGACGTCGTCGGCCATGATGCCGACTCCGCCGGGCAGCGCCTCGAACCTGTTGGCCGGCCACGGCTTGATGATGTCGAGCAGCCGGAAGACGAAGAAGGCCACGACCGCGCCGGCGATCCCGACATCGAGCAGCAGCAGCGTCGCCAACTGACCCGCCACCTCGTCGACGACGACGTAGCCGGGATCTTCCCGGCCGAAATGCGTCGCGGCCACCGTCGAGGCCCAGGTGCCGATCACACAGACGCCCACGAAGATCCCGACCTGCACCGACGGATCGAGATGACGCGTCAGCAGGTACACGACGATACCGACGGCCGATCCGATCGTGCCCGGCGCGAACGGAAAATACCCGGCACCGCCCGCCGTGGCGATGGCAACCGCGAGCGTCTTCATGCGCGCACCACCCGCGTGCGGCTCAGCCGATCGTGCAGCGCCCGCCGTTCACCGGTCAGCGCCGGCACGAGGCCGGCCCCGAGCAACAGGACCGACGGGATGGCGAGAAGACTGCGAGCCAGCGCCTGACGCACCGACAGCGGCTCGTGCGCGGTTCCCGCTTCGCCCCCATCGACAACACGGATCCCCATCATCATCTTTCCGGCCGTCTGGCCTCCCGCGGCAGTGAACAGGAACAGATATCCGGCCACGATCAGGAGGACGAAGGCCGCCAGTGGCACGAGCGGCACCGTCGCCCACTCGCTCCAGCCGCGATCGATCCAGCGCAGCGTGGCCGCCACCACACCGCCGGCAATGGCGCCGAGCAGCATCCCGTCGATCGCCGTCGAGGCCAGGCGCTGCATCGGCGCCGCATTGTGCGCCAGGTGATCACGCCGCGCCCGTTCGGCGGCCTCCCGCTGCTCATCGTGTGCGATCCGCTCGAGGCCCTCGAGCAGATCCCGATCGAGCGGTCCGATGCGCGGCGACGCCGATGGTTCGGTTGCCGATCGACGCACGGACAGTGGCGGCCGCGGCGCCACAGGAGCCTCGACGATCGGTGGCGGAAGCGCTGACGGCTCCGCGGCGGACGCTGACGCGGGAACGGGTTCGGACTCGTCCGCTGCCGGCTCCGTTGCCGGCGACAGGCCTTTCACGAACAGCGGCAGTTCGGCCGTCGGCGGCGGCGGTGCGGGTGCGCGGCGGGCGCGCGTTTCGGACGGACGCCGCTCGGGCACGGGCACTGACGGCGGCACCTCGGACGGCGCGGCATCGACACCTGCTGCGTCGGTCGACGCGCTCATGTCCCCGTCGGACACGTCCGCGCCCCCATCCTGCACCTCGTCATCGGCCGGTGCGATATCGAACGGTCCGGGCGTGGACAGGCGGGCCGCGGGCGGCGTCGGCGCCGGCATCTGGGGTGGGGGCGTACTGGAGGTTCCGGTCCGCCGGGCCGGCCGGCCGCTGCGCGCGGGACGATCGTGCCGATCCAGATCGATGTCGATCTCCGGCGCCGCCGTCACGTCACCACGCAACGATAAATCGACGAAGGGGCCCTCGTCGTTCGTCTCCGGGTGCATCACCAGATCCGGATCGAGTGCCAGCGTGTACCCGCAATTCCGGCAGCGCGGTTCGGGATCGAAGCTGAGGTAATGACACTTGGGACACTTCATGGCCGCGCTCCCCCGCCGAGCAGTTGCGCGGGCGCGCCGGCGCGTCGCGGGGTCAACAGCCAGCGTTGAATCTCGACGCGCAGCGCGTCGGTCGCTTCACGGTTTCCCGTGTCCACCCGGTCGAGCACGACCAGCGCCTCGGCCAGCCGTCCGCGCCGATAGAGGTTCCGCGCGCGGACCAGCGCGACGTCTTCGCTCGACAACACCTCGAGCGGTCGCGGCGCCACGACGGGGCCCGCCGGTGTCGGTCCCGCGCCCCGAATCCACTCGCCGACGACCGGACTGCCCACAGCGGTGAACACCAGCAGCGCGAAAGCCATCCCGGCCACGATCTGCACCGCCAGTCGCACCATCCGCCGTCCATCACGCAGCGGCCGCGCATCGACGATGGCGACCGGTGAGGAGGCGTGTGACACGCCGCGCGTACGCTCGACCCGTTCGAGCCGTGCCCACAGCGCGGCGACCTTCTCGTCGGCGCCCGAGGCCTGCTCGGCCCCGGCCAGGAGTTGGCGCGCACGATCGAGATCGCCGCGATCGACGAGCCCACCGGCTGCATCGAGCATTTCGTCGGCACGGCGCAGCCGCTCGCCCTGGGCCGTGCGGGCCCGGTTGATGTACGCCCGCGCCCGCGCATGCGTCCTGTCGATGAACAGCACGCGCGTCCACAGGTGGATCGCCTCGTCGAAATTGCCGAGGAAATATTGATCGAGGCCGTCGACGAGCAGCGCTTCGGTGCGGCTCTCCCTGTCAGCGGTGCTGGCCGCGCCAGACAACTCCCGATGGCGTGATTCACTCATGGCGTCGACAGGCGGATTATAGCGGTCGCCCCCGATCCGTACAACGACGTTCTCACCGGACCCGTGCCGTTCGCCCCCGGGCTTCGCGCCCTGCGATAGAGTGCGGGCGCATGGCCCTCGTCGAATCCGTCCCGAACATCAGCAACGCCCGGCGGGCCGACGTCGTCGAGACAGGGGCCAGGGCCGTCAGGAGCGCGGGCGCGCGCCTGCTCGACCTGCACCGCGATCGCGATCACGACCGGACCGTCTACACAATCGCTGGTGATCCCGATCACGTTGTCGCCGCGCTCGATGCGCTCGCCGACACGGCCATCACGGCGCTCGATCTCCGGCGTCAGACGGGCGTCCACCCGCGCGTCGGCGTCGTCGACGTCGTCCCGTTCGTCCCGATTGGCGATGTGCCCCTCGAGACCTGCGTTGCCCTGGCGCGCCACTTCGGCGCCGGGCTGGCGGCGCGTCACGACCTGCCGGTCTTCCTCTACGACGCCGCGGCCACGGCCGCCCCCCGTCGGCGGCTCGAAGCCATCAGGCGTGGCGGCCTCGAAGCGCTGGCCGCGCGCATGCAGGACGATCCGGCCTGGCGGCCCGACTTCGGGCCCGCCGTTCCACACCCGTCGGCCGGCGTCACGATCGTCGGCGCACGCATCCCGCTGATCGCCTGGAACATCCAGCTCGCGACCGACAACGTCGCCGTGGCCACGGCCATCGCGCGCGCGATCCGCGAAAGCTCGGGTGGGCTGCCCGGCGTCAAGGCGCTGGGGGTGCCGCTCGCCGCGCGCGGGCTGGCGCAGGTGACGATGAACCTCACCGACTATCGCGTCACGTCGATGCGCACCGTCTTCGAGGCGGTCGTGGCCGCGGCGGCGATGCACGACGTGTCGGTCGTCGATACCGAGATCGTCGGTCTCGTGCCGCGGGCCGCGCTGAGCGACGAGGACGCGCGCGTGCTCCGCGTACGCGACTACGACGGCCGGCACATCCTCGAACATCGCCTCGCCGCGACGTAACGGACACCGCGCGCCCCGCCGCCGCGTCGCCCTACCCCTCCTCGCGATCGCGCCCCGGTGCGATGCCAAGCGTCCGCATCTTCTTGTAGAGGTTGCTGCGTTCGAGGCCGAGCGCATCGGCCGTGCGCGAGATGTTGCCCTCACACGCCGTCAGTGTCTGGAGGATATATCCGCGTTCCCAGGCGTCGCGCGCCGCGAACAGCGGCTGGATCGGCACACTCACGGCCGGACGGGCTACCGGCACGGCGGCCATCAGGAACGACAGGTCCGCGACGTCGATTACGTCACCGGGCACCATGATGACCAGCCGTTCGATCACGTTCCGCAGTTCGCGCACATTGCCCGGCCAGTGATACTGCATCAGCATGGCCGCCGCTTCGTCAGACACGGTCTTCGGCCGCCGGCCGTATTCGGCCACGAACTCCCTGATGAAGTGCTCGGCCAGCAGCAGCACATCGGTCTCGCGTTCGCGCAGCGGCGGCACGAAGATCGGAATCACGTTGAGCCGGAAGTAGAGATCCTCGCGGAAGTGTCCCTCGTGGATCTCCGCAGCGAGGTCTTTGTTGGTCGCCGCGATCACGCGGACGTCGACGCGCACGCTGCCCTGGCCGCCGACCGGCTCGATGATCTGTTCCTGGAGCGCGCGCAGGACCTTCGCCTGCATCTTCAGGCTCATGTCGCCGACTTCGTCGAGGAACAGCGTGCCGCCGGACGCGAGGTCGAACTTGCCGCGTCGATCGCCAACGGCGCCAGTGAAGGCGCCCTTGACGTGCCCGAACAGCTCCGACTCGATCAGATCCTCGGGCAGGGCGGCCGAGTTGACCTCGATGAAGGGGCCCGACCGCCGCTGGCTGAGCAGGTGCACGTGCCGCGCGACGAGTTCCTTGCCGGTGCCGTTCTCGCCCGACACCAGCACCCGCCCGTTGGTCGGCGCGGCCATCGCGATCTGCTCGCGCAGCCGCCGCATCACGCGGCTGTCGCCGACGATGGCGTAGCGGCGATCGACGCGGGCCCGCAACGCGCGGTTCTCGACCTCGAGCTGGCGCTGCCGCAGCGCATTGCGCACCACGAGCATCGTCTTGTCGAGCGACAGCGGCTTTTCGATGAAGTCGAACGCCCCGAGCCGCGTGGCACGCACGGCGGACTCGATGTTGGCATGCCCCGAGATCATGATCACCGGCACGTCGGGCGCCAGGCTCACGAGTTGCTCCAGCGTCTGCAGGCCGTCGACGCCGGGCAGCCAGATGTCGAGCAGCACGACGTCGTACGCACGCGCGCGCACCTGCTCCAGCGCGGCTTCCCCGCTGTCGACCGCATCGACGCTGTAGCCGTCATCGCGCAGCACGCCGCCGAGCGATGCCCTGACGCCCGCCTCGTCGTCGACGATCAGGATCGCAGACATGGCAGATCGATCCGGAAGGTCGTTCCCGAGGGCGCGGCCGCCACGGCCGCGATCGTGCCGCCGTGATCGGCCACAATGCGACGCACGATCGCGAGCCCCAGCCCGCTGCCACGCCCTTTCGTCGAGTAGTACGGCATGAACAGCTTGTCCTTGTCGGCCACCGGAATACCCGGGCCGTTGTCGGTGACCGTCACCTGGATGCGCCCGGCGGCCGCATCGAACTGCGTGCGCACGACGATGGCCGGGACCTGTCCGTCAGGCCGCGGCGGGCCGGCCGGTCCGCCGAGCCCCTCGAGCGCATTGTCGACCAGGTTGATGACGACCTGGCGGAGCTGCTCGCCGTCAATCAGCACCGGCGGCAGACCCGGCTCGAGATCATAGGCCAGCGTGACGCCGCCCGAAACCAGCACGCCCGCGTAGAGCCGCAGCGTCTGTTCGATGAGGCGGTTGACGTCACCGGCCTGCATCCGCGGCGCGCGCAGCCGCGCGAACTGCGCGAACTCGTCGACCAGTCCCTTCAGGGCCTCGACCTCGGTGACGATGGCGTCGGTACACTCGGCCACGAGGGCCCGACTCTGCGGCGGCGCCTGGCTGAAATGACGGCGAAGCCGCTCGGCGCTGAGCTGGATGGGCGTGAGCGGGTTCTTCACCTCGTGCGCCAGTCGTCGGGCCACGTCGCGCCAGGCCGCCACACGCTGCGCCCGGAACAGCAGCGTGACGTCGTCGAGCACGAGCACCGCGCCCTCGCGGCGGCCCTGTTCACCCACCAGGACCGTGGCCGCCACGGCCAGGTTCATCTCGCGATCGTCGCGTGTCAGCGTGATCTCTTCGACGGTGCGGCTGCCATCGCCCGCCGCGGCGCGCGCCAGCGGCAGCAGCGGGCGCAGATCTTCACGCTCGAACGTTCCCGCCGCAGTGCGCCCCTGCACGTCCGGCCCCAGGTTCAGCAGGCGCTCGGCGGCGCCATTGACCGTCTGGATGCAGCCATCCGCATCGAGCGAAATGACGCCGGTCGCCACGCGATCGAGAATCGTCTCGATGTACCGCCGGCGTGCGTCGCTCTCGAGGTTCTTCTGTTCGAGCGCCTGGCGCGAGGCTTCGAGCCGTTCGCGGCTCGATCGCAGCTGCGCCGCCATCATGTTGAACGACTCGACGAGTGATCCGAGCTCGTCGGCGGTCTCGGCCTCGAGGTGCAGATCGAACTGCCCGGCGCCGATGGCGCGCGCGCCCTCGGCCAGCATCTGCACCGGGCGCGTGATCCGCTTGGCGAGATACAGGCCGAGCCACGTCGCGCTGATCAGGATCAGCAGGCTGACGGCGAGGAACACCGACTGGTAGATCCCCTGGATCGGTGCGCCGAGCACCCGCAGGCCCTGGTAGCTCTCGTACGCGGCCGTGGCCTCGAGCGCCCAGGCCTGGACGTCGGGCGCCAGGTAGGACGAAACGACGAGCACGCCGGCCACCGTCGCCCCGGTGCCGACGATCGGCACGGCCGTCCGCAGCAGCACACCCCCGCCCGGCAGATCGTCCTGCTGCTCCTGTTCGGTCGCGGTCGCTGCCGCACGCGCGGCAATGCGATCGGCCGATGGCGGCACCTGCCCGCGCGGCAGGTTCGCCGATCCGACGCCGACCAGAAACACCAGGTCGGCATCCGCCGCGCCTGCCGGATCGATCCCGTAGACCTCGATCAACCCGTTGCGCATCGTGCGCGGCTCGTTCTGGACCAGCGCACCGAGCGCCTCGATGTTCGCGGGCGTGAGCACCGTGGGCGGCAGTTGCCGGGCGATGCGGCGCGCGTGCAGCGCGCTCAGCTCCTGGCCCTCGCGGTAGTACTGGCGCGCAATCTCCTGCGCGGCCACCAGCACGTCCTCGACGGGGGCACTGAACCAGCGGGCCGCACTGTCGCGGATGATCTGGCTGCCGCTCAGCAGCACCAGCACGGCCGGCAGGATCGTCATCGCCAGCAGCGCGGCCACGAGCTTGGCGCGGAAGCGGGCGAACGGCGCCGCGCGGCGCTGCTCCACCCACAGCTTCAGCAGGTTGCGCACCAGCACGAACGACAGCGCGGCCAGCAGCAGCAGGTCGACGGCCAGCAGACCGTACAGCAGCACGTCCGTCAGGAACTGCGGCGCCAGGTCGCTCGTTCGATCGGCAAGCCAGAACAGCCCGGCCATCAAGCCGACCAGCACCAGCGCGGCCACCGCGAGCACACGCGGCCGATCGAGCAGCCGGCGCCGTCCCTGCTCGATCGACGCCGACGCGTGCGCAGACGGATCGTGCAGGAACATGGCTCAGCGCAGGTACGTGAAGCTCGCGCGGCCGCGGCCGTCGTCGGACGTCCAGGGCCAGAGCGGGAACGTGCGGCGCGGACTGGTGCGCAGCCGCACGCGAACGTAGTAGTCGGCGTTGGGACGCAGTTGCCCGTCAGCAGCCAGCGACACACGATCGAACGTCGTCATCTCGGTGCGCGCCCTGGCGAAGTCGCTCGTCCGTTCGGACCAGAACACGTGGTCGTCGCGCAGCCGCGAGACGTGATACACGCCGGTCAGGTTGTCGAACTTCACCGACGAGGCCACCACGGCCTGCGCCACGTTCCTGTCGAACCACGCGGCCGACGGCTCGCGCAGGTCCACGGTGAACGTCAGCGTCATCAGCAGGCCGCTCTGCACCAGGGCGCGGGCCTCCGCGTCGATCGCGTCCGGCGCGGCAAACGACACCGACACCTGCCCGTCAGCGACGACAGGTGTGATGCGGATGTCTGTCGGGGCGGCCGTGGCCAGCGCCACCGTCCCCAGACAGACAGTCGCCAGACGACGGAGACCGGCGATCATTCCCGGGTCCTGAGCAGTTCGTTCAACTCGTTGGTGAATTCGTCGATGTCCCTGAAATTGCGATAGACCGAGGCGAACCGGACGAACGCCACCTTGTCGAGTTGCTTGAGCTCGATCATCACCTGCCGCCCGATCTCCTCTGTCGTGATCTCGCGCTCGGGCCGCTCCTGCAACGCCGCCTCGATCCGGTCCGCCACGGCCTCGAGGGCCGAGACGCGCACGGGCCGCTTCTCGCACGCCTTGAGCAGGCCGCCCACGAGCTTCTGCCGATCGAACCGCTCGCGCCGGCCGTCCTTCTTGACGACCATGTACGGGATCTCGTCGATCCGCTCGTAACTCGTGAACCGTCGGCCGCACTCGAGGCACTCGCGGCGCCGCCGGATGGCGTCGCCTTCCTTGCTCTCGCGCGAATCCACGACCTTGTCACCGAGATGACCGCAATAGGGGCACTTCACGATAGCCGCGCCTCCTCCTGCTCCGACGTCGCCGGTATCCGCGATCCGCCGGCCGCTGCCTCGGCTCCCACCGATTTCACCTGCCCGAGCGTCAGACCGTCCTGCCCCATGTACAGCAGGCCAAGCGCCGTCACGGGCACGAACGTCACCAGGTGCAGGACGATGGCCGCCGCGCCGGCGGCGCTGTCGGGGGCGCCGAACAACTGCGTGAGGGCCATCTTGTAGAAAAAGTGGAAGCCGCCCGCGGCCCCGGGCGTCGGCACGGCCACGCCCACCGTCAGGTATCCCACGACCAGGAACGATCCCGTGAACGACATCGGTAACCCGAACGCCCACGTCGTGACGACGATGCCGAGGGCGATCGACAGCCAGAGCGGGACGGACCAGACGATCGACCACGCCAGATCCTTCGGGCTCCGCATGATGCGCAGGCCGCCGACGAACGTCTGGACCAGGTGATCGGCAGTGGCGGCCATGCGCGCCGGCAGAAACCCGGTGATCCAGCCGGCCCAGCGACCGATGCGCTCCGGGTGCCCGGCCAGCACGAACAGCACGAGCACGCCGACGATCGCCGCGGCCGCACCAAGCATGCCCGCTGTTGCGATCTCGCGCGGCACCGCGATCCCCGCGACGAGAATCGCGATGGCAAACAGCACGAGGACCGTGCACAGGTCCAGCACGCGCTCGACCACGATCGTGGCCATGGCCGCCGGCGGGTTCAACCCCTCCTGCTTCGCGAGCGCGTACGGCCGCAGCAACTCGCCGACACGGCCCGGCAGCAGGAAGCTGGCGGCGAATCCCATGACGGTCGTCCGGAACGCGGTCCGGAATCGTGTCGGTCCGAGCGGCCGCAGCAGCCAGCGCCAGCGCCAGGCCCGCAGCACGTAGGTCTGCATCGTCACGACCACGGCGAGGGCCAGCCAGCCAACGTGTGCGTGCAGCACGGCGTCCCAGGCGTCGCGCAGGTTCATGTCGCGCAGAAACAGCACGACGAGCGCGACCGTCAGGAGGCCGATGAGCAGAGTCTGCCAGGAGCGGGAGCGGGCGACGGGCGCGGACGACATCAGGAGAATCCGACAGTTCGTACTATAAGATTGGCGGCAAGTCTATGGGAAAACGAGAGTTACTCATCGCCGCGGCGTTCGTCGTGATGGGAATGGTGGCCTGGCGCCTCACCGCCCCGCCGCCGCCCGGCGGGGTCCGGCCGTTTTCCCTCGACACTCTGGCCGAGATCTGGCGAAACCGCAATACGGCCACAGGCGGCAGGGCCTCGGTCACGACCGACGGCGTGCTCCCGGTGTCCGACACGCTGACCGAGGTCCGGCTGGCCAACCTGGTGGCCGTCGACGTCCGCGGCGAGGCCCGCGCGGACATCGCGTGGACCCTCCAGGTCGACACCACGGGCCCGTCCGACGCGGCCGCGCAGGGGACGGCCGAGCGGACGACGTTCACGCACGACGAGATCGGACCGGTGCTCGCGCTCGGGACCCGGTCCCCTGAGGACGTCCCGCGCGCGGGCACGCTGACGCTCCGCGTCCCGTCGCGGCTCACTGTGCGCGTGGAGACGGCGCGCCGCACGCACATTGCCGCGGTCGCCGGCGTGCGGCTCGAGAACCTCGTCGGCGACACGACGCTGACATCGGTCGCGGGATCGATCGACGGCGCGCACGGCAACGGCGATCTGACGATCGACGACAGCCGTGACGTCACGCTGACGCTCGCCGGGTCGCGCACGACCATCAGGCGATCGCACGGCGCCGTCGCGCTGACCGCGCGCAACGGCGAGACGCGGATCGAGCAGGCCACGGGCCGCGTGGACGCCGACACGATCAACCAGCGCCTGACGATCATCGAACCGGCCCGCGAGGTGCGCGTCGGCGGCGTGGGCGGCGAGATCACGATCGAGCGTCCCCGCGCGGCCGTGGACGTCGATGCGCGGCGATCGCACGTCCAGGCCCTCCTCGATCGCGCCGTGCCGATCACCGTGTTCAGCGCCGAGGGTGAGGTCACGCTCTCGCTGCCCGATCACGTGCCGATCTCGCTCGACGTCGAGGCCGACACGGGCCGGATCGACGCCACGGCCATCGGCCTCACGCCGATCGATCGCGACGGCCGCAGTCGGATCATCCGCACCGTCGACGAGGCGTCGCGTGTGGCGGTCCGCGGCGACCGCAGCGGCATTGTCATCGTCCGGATGAAGTGATAGGCTGCCGCTTCTCCTCGGAACGCCATGTCATCATCATCTGTTGTCCTCGAAACCACCCTCACGGGTTTGACCCTCCAGCGCCGCGGCAAGGTGCGTGATGTCTACGATCTCGGCACCGAACTGCTGATCGTCGCCACCGATCGCATCTCGGCCTTCGACTACGTGCTGGCGTCGGGCATCCCCGACAAGGGGAAGGTCCTCACGCAGTTGTCGGCGTTCTGGTTCGCGCAGATGGGCGACATCGTGCCGCACCACCTGCTCTCGGTCGACGTGGCCGACTTTCCCGCCGTCACGAAGCCGCACCACGACGTACTCCGCGGCCGCTCGATGCTCGTGCGCAAGACGACACCGCTGCCCGTCGAGTGCGTCGCACGCGGCTATCTCGTCGGCTCGGGGTGGAAGGACTATCAGCGATCCGGATCGGTGTGCGGCGTGGCGCTGCCGGCCGGCCTGCGCGAGTCGGATCGCCTGCCGCAGACGATCTTCACCCCGGCGACGAAGGCCGACTCCGGGCACGACGAGAACATCAGCGAGGCCCAGGCCGGCGCCATCGTCGGGGCCGATCGCATCGCCCGCCTGCGCGACCTCACCCTCGCCATCTACGAGCGTGGTGTGACGCACGCGGCCTCGCAGGGCATCATCATCGCCGATACGAAGTTCGAGTTCGGCATCGCCGCCGACGGCACGCTCACGCTGATCGACGAGGTGCTCACGCCCGACTCGTCGCGCTTCTGGCCCGCCGACACGTACGCCCCCGGTCACGCACAGCCGAGCTTCGACAAGCAGTTCGTGCGCGATCACCTCGAGGCCATCGGCTGGAACAAGCAGCCCCCCGTTCCGAGCCTTCCCGACGACGTCGTCAGCCGCACGCGCGAGAAGTATCTCGAGGCCTTCCGCCGTCTCACCGGGAGTGGCCTCCAGTGATGCGCGACGACCTGGCCGCCCTGGTCCAGCAGATGATCGACAAAGGCATCCGCTTCGAGGATGCGCAGCAGGAATTCGAGCGCACGTTCATCGCGCGCGCGCTGGCAAAAACCGACTACAACGTGTGCAAAGCGGCCAAGATGACCGGCCTGCACCGTAACACGCTGAGCCGGAAGATGACCGCCTACCGCATCCGCAAATCCGCCTGATCGCCCGCACGGTCTCGCCCGCTCCGGTGCTTGACGCCGGCGGGCGTGTTTCATACACTTAGCAGTCGATCCGGGTGATTGCTAACAGTCCGACTGCCGGACTGCCAGCCCGGACATTCGAGTTCAGACACGACACCGGACCCGGTCTTCCTGCCGCAGGGGCGGCGCGGGACCTGGCCATCTGGAGAGGACGACCATGAGCGTGAGACCACTGCACGACCGCATCATCATCGAGCGTATCGACGAAGGCGAACAGCGCGTCGGAGGCATCATCATCCCGGACAACGCGAAGGAAAAGCCGCAGCAGGGCAAGGTCGTCGCCGTCGGCAAGGGCCGCGTCGAGAAGGATGGCAAGGTGACGCCGCTCGACGTGAAGGCGGGCGACACGGTGCTCTTCGGCAAGTACGCGGGTCAGGAAATCAAGATTGACGGCAAGGATCTCCTCATCGTGCGCGAAGAGGAAGTCCTCGGCATCATCGAGTAATCGCGGCCGGCATCGGCGCACCAGGTTTTCTTCCATACGGAGATTCGAGCATGGCTAAGCAGATTGTGTACGGCGAAGAGTCGCGGCAGCAGATCCTCCGCGGCGTCAACGCGCTGGCGGACGCGGTCAAGGTGACCCTCGGGCCGAAGGGCCGCAACGTGGTCATCGACAAGAAGTTCGGTTCCCCCACCATCACCAAGGACGGCGTGACCGTCGCGAAGGAGATCGACCTCAAGCACCCGCTCGAGAACATGGGCGCGCAGATGGTGCGTGAAGTCGCGAGCAAGACGTCCGACACGGCCGGCGATGGCACGACGACGGCCACGGTGCTCGCGCAGGCGATCTACCGCGAAGGCCTGAAGATGGTGACGGCCGGCGCGAACCCGATGGAGCTCAAGCGCGGGACCGAGCGCGCCGTCGAGGCCGCCATCGCCGAGCTCAGGAACCTGTCGAAGCCGGTCAGCGGCAACATGATCGCGCAGGTCGGCACGATCTCGGCGAACAGCGACGAGACGATCGGGACGATCATCGCCGAGGCGATGGAGAAGGTCGGCAAGGACGGCGTCATCACCGTCGAGGAAGCCAAGAGCATGGAGACGTCGCTCGACGTCGTCGAGGGCATGCAGTTCGACCGCGGCTACCTCTCGCCCTACTTCGTCACGGATCCCGACCGCATGGAAGTGGCGCTCGAGAACCCGGTCATCCTGATCCACGAGAAGAAGATCAGCTCGATGAAGGACCTGCTGCCGCTGCTCGAGCAGGTGGCGCGTGGCGGTCGGCCGCTCGTGATCATCGCCGAGGACGTCGACGGCGAGGCGCTCGCGACGCTCGTGGTCAACAAGCTGCGCGGCACGCTGCAGGTCGCGGCCGTCAAGGCGCCGGGCTTCGGTGACCGCCGCAAGGCCATGCTCGAGGACATCGCGATCCTTACGGGCGGCCGCGCGATCACGGAAGATCTCGGCCTGAAGCTCGAGAACCTGAAGCTCGAGGATCTCGGCAAGGCCAAGAAGATCACGATCGACAAGGACAACACGACGATCGTCGAGGGCGCCGGCACGCAGGCCGCCATCGAGGGCCGCGTCAAGCAGTTGCGCACGCAGATCGAGGACACGACCTCGGACTACGATCGCGAGAAGCTGCAGGAGCGGCTGGCGAAGCTGGTCGGCGGCGTGGCCGTCATCAAGGTCGGTGCAGCCACCGAGACCGAGATGAAGGAGAAGAAGGCGCGCGTCGAGGACGCGATGCACGCGACCAAGGCGGCCGTCGAGGAGGGCATCGTCCCGGGCGGCGGCGTGGCGCTGCTCCGCGCGGCGAAGGCCATCGAGAAGCTGAAGCTCGAGGGCGACCAGAAGGTCGGCGCGGAGATCATCCGCCGGGCCGTCGAGGCGCCGCTCCGCAACATCGCGAGCAACGCCGGGGTCGAGGGCTCGATCGTCGTCCAGAAGGTGAAGGAAGCGAAGGACGCCAACTACGGCTACAACGCGGCCTCCGACACGTACGAGGACCTCGTGAAGGCCGGCGTCATCGACCCGACGAAGGTCGTCCGCTCGGCGCTGCAGAACTCGTCGTCGATTGCCTCGCTGCTGCTGACCACCGAAGCGATGGTGGCCGACATCCCCGAGGAGAAGAAGGACGCGCCGATGCCCGGGGGCCCCGGCGGCATGGGCGGAATGTACTAAGGCAACTCAGAAGTTCGAAGACAGAAGCCAGAAGTTCGGCAGAACTTCGAACTTCGAAGTCAGAAGTACGGAGCGAACGGGCCGGCTGGAGTCATCCAGTCGGCCCGTTCGTTTTGACGGGCGCAGCCCGCAGACGCGAACGCGGAAGATGTCCGCGCTCAGTACATGTTGAAGTCGAGCACGAGTGTCACGACAACGGGCACGGGCTTGCCCGTCTTGTCGGTGGCAGGTCTGAAGACCCACTGCCTGGCCGCCTTGACGGCCTCCTGATCGAGACCATACGCCCGGTCCAACGAGCGGACGATGCGGATGTCCCCCACCGAGCCATCCGCCAGGACCACGACCTCCATCGAAACCGATCCCTGGATCTTCGCCCGCAT
Source organism: Acidobacteria bacterium SCN 69-37 (assembly GCA_001724025.1). Taxonomy (GTDB): domain Bacteria; phylum Acidobacteriota; class Vicinamibacteria; order Vicinamibacterales; family SCN-69-37; genus SCN-69-37. Next base: position 223,562 of record MEDJ01000001.1, read on the forward strand.
CGCCTCGGACGTGTAGGACGGCTTGACCTGCTTGAGCAGCACCGGGAACTCGATGCCCGATCCCGGGCGATACGCGCCCCCACCGAATCCCTGTCCCGTTCCCTCGCCCACACCGCGCCCGGAGCCAGCGCCTATCCCCGTGCCTCGCCCGCCACCGCCGCCCGCGGCCAGTTCGACACGCCCGGACGTCTGCGCCGTGGTGGCATCCGCCGTCATCACCGGCACGGACAGGCTTGGGGGCGGAGGCGGCTCGGCCGGCACGGGTACGGGCGGTGTGGGTGTCACAGGTACCGGAACCGGCTTGGGCGGCTCGGTCTTCGGAATCGCGATGGGTTTCGGCGGCGCGGGCTCCGGGCTGCCCCCGCCGCCACCGCCTGGCCCGGGCGTCGGCTCGAGATAGACGAGCTGCCCCAGCGGAATCTCGCGAACTTCGACGACCTGCACCGGCCGTGGCCGCGTCAGCAGATACATGACGAACGCCACCAGCAGCACGTGCACGGCCAGGCTGCCGGCCGTGGCGCCCATCGCCCGCTTCATCCGCGGCGGCGGTTCGCTGTTGAAAATGGAACCGATCCGCAGGGGCGCGTCGGCCGTCCGAGGCATCGGGTCGGGACGCGGCGCGTCTGGCGCGGTCGGCTGGCGCGGTGTGCTCATCGTCTCGTCTGGATCCGCTGTGAAAGTATACCCGGGGCCATCCCCTGGCCGGCGACGTCACGTGCTGCAAGGCCGATGCCCCTCGTCGGCCTCTCAGGGTCTCTGACTTTCGACGACGGGCCCCCGCAGGACGGCCGGCGTGTGTCCGCCACGGTGTACAATGACCGGGCGGCGTCAGGAGTCTTTCACTATGCGTCTTGGTGTCATGGAACTGCTCATCATCCTGGCCATCATCATCCTGATCTTCGGGGCCAGCCGGCTGCCGGAACTCGGGAAGGGGATCGGCAAGGGCATCAAGAACTTTCGCGAGGCCAACCGGTCTGCCGGCGGCGACAAGGACGACTAGGTCCGATCACCGCGTCTTCTTCCGGCCCTTCCGGGTCGCCTTCTTGAACGCACGCTCGCGCTTGCCCGGCCGCACGACACCGGCGGCCTTCCGTCGCTTGGCGTCCGTCTTCGGTACGGCCCGGCTGCGGCGCGCACCGCGCCTGCCCCCCGCGACCGCCTCGAGAATCTCCACCAGGCCGAGATCGATCTGCCGGCGTTCCAGGTCCACGCGGATGACCTGCACCTTGACGCGATCCCCGAGCCTGTAGACGCGTCCGATCGCCTCGCCACGCAGCACGTGCGCGCCCTCGACGAACCGATAGTAATCGTCGGCCATCGTCGAGATGTGCACCATCCCTTCGACGAAGTGCTCGACCAGTTCCAGGTACAGGCCGAAGGCGCTGACGCCCGTGATGTACCCCTCGAACTGCTCGCCGACCTTGTCGGCCATGAACCGCACTTTCTTCCACTGCACCAGTTCACGCTCGGCATCGGCCGCGCGCCGTTCGCGCTCCGACGTGTGCCGTCCGATCTCGGGCAGTTCCCCGGCAAGCTCGGCGCGTCGCTCGGCATCCACGCGTCCGCGGCTCCCGCGCAGGGCCCGGTGCACGACGAGGTCCGGATAGCGCCGGATGGGTGACGTGAAGTGCGTGTAGGACTCGGCCGCCAGGCCGAAGTGCCCCGCGTTCGCCGGGTCGTATCGCGCCTTCTGCATCGTGCGCAGCAGGAGGAACGCAATCGGCTTCTCTTCGGGCTTCCCCTGGATCCGCTCGACGAGCTGCTGGAAATGCCGGGGCTCGTGCTGGCCCGGCGCACCGGGCAGCGCGTGGCCGAGCGTCTTGAGGAACGTCTCGAAGACCTCGACCTTCAGCGGATCGGGCGCCTCGTGGATGCGGTAGAGGGTCGGCATCCCCACGCGCTCGAGGTGCGCGGCCACCGTCTCGTTGGCCAGCAGCATGAACTCCTCGATCAGCCGGTGCGCCACGTTCCGCTGTGACGCCACCACCGCCTCCACCATCCCCGCATCGTCGAGCACGACCTGCGACTCCTTCAGGTCGAAATCGATCGAACCGCGGCGCCGGCGGCGCGCGTGCAGGATCTCGAACAGCTCGTGCATGCGCTCGAACAGCGGCACGAGCGGCCGGTACCGATCCATCGTGACCGGATCGCGATCGGTGAGAATCGCGTTGACCTCGGTGTAGGTCATGCGCGCGTGGCTGTGGATGACGCCGTCGTGCGTCTCGTGGCGGACAACGGCGCCGGTCCGGCGATCGACCTCCATCAGGCACGACTGCACCAGGCGATCGACGTGCGGATTGAGGCTGCAGAGGCCCGTGGACAGCTCCGAGGGAAACATGTGCACGGCCCGCTCGGGGAAATAGACGGACGTGCCGCGCTCGTACGCCTCGCGATCGAGCGCGCTCCCCTCCTGGACATAGTGCGAAACGTCGGCGATGTGCACACCGAGCCAGAAGTTGCCGTTCGGCAGCCGCTCCAGCGAAATCGCATCGTCGAAGTCGCGCGCCGTCTCCCCGTCGATCGTCACCGTCGGCCAGTCGCGGAAATCGCGGCGTCCCGCCCGATCGCGATCCGGCACGGTCGTCCCCAGACGCAGGGCCTCGCGAATCGCGTCGTCGCCGTGCGCGTCGGGCAGGTTGTACTTGCGGATGATCACCGTGGTGTCGACGCCCGGCGCGTCGAGCGGTCCGATCACCTCGATGATGCGGCCGAGAGCGGACCGCGTGGGCGTCGGCCACCGCGTCACCTGGGCCGTGACCATCTCGCCGGGCTTCGCGCCGTGCGTGTCGGCCGGCAGGATCTCCATGTCGATCACGAGGCGGCGATCGAACGGCACCACGAACCCGTGCCCGGCGTCGTCGATGTCGTAGCGGCCGACGATCTGTTCGGCCGCACGCTCGAGGATCCGCAGGATGCGCCCCTCGGCCCGGCTGGCGTCGCGCTGGTGCTCGATGCGCACGACCACGCGGTCGCCGTGCATCGCCTGGTTGAGGTTGTTGCCGGCAATGAAGATGCTCGACGGCCCGCCCGGTATCGGCACTTCCGGATCGACGAACGCAAACCCGCGCGGATTGGTCGAGACGCGACCGACGACGAGGTTCATGCGGTCGGGCAGCCCGAACCGTTCGCCGCGGATTTCGACGAGCGCGCCGCTGGCGACGAGCGCGCGCAGGCGGCGCGTGAACGTGGCGCGCTCCTCGCGCGGAATGCGCAGGATCTGCAGCAGTTCCCTGGCGGTGGCTGGATGATCGACCTTGTCGCGGATCGCCCGCAGGACGTCGTGTTCAGATGGCATGAATCGGTGTGACCCTCCGGTCAGTGGCCCGCATCGATCGCGGGAATCAGGCGCGTCGCGCTCAGCGCGTTGCGACGGGGACCGAGGACTCCAGGGCCCCCAGCGCGTCGGCTGCGGCCTCGGCCGCCGTGCCGTCGAGCGCCCCGCTGAGTCGATCGGCTTCGGCCAGACGCGTCAGCACCGTCTGCACGGCGCCGGCGCGGTCGGCCAGCCCGGCCTCGCGCAGCCGCACCTGGAGCTGCCCGCCCACGACCTGGGCCCGTTGAATCGCGCGCCGCGCGTCGCCGAAGTTGGCGCCCGCCAGCGCGAGCTGCGCATCGAGCAGCGCCGCCCGCATCTCCGCGACATCGGCGCGGTTCGATGTGTCGTTCAGCGCCACGGCCAGATCCGCACGTCCCGATCGCCCCGTGCACCAGCCGGTGGCGAACGCCAGCAGCACGCATCCGGCGACGAGTCCCAGGGTCTTGAGCGTCATGGCCAGAGCATATCCGCGATGCGGTCAGGCCAACAGCAGGACCTGCAGGTCCCCGACGTTCGTGCCGGTCGGGCCGGTGCGCACGATCGCACCCAGTTCGTCGAGGATCGGCAGGCTGTCGTTGTCGGCGAGCGCCGTCGAGACGCGCGTGGCCGCGTCCTGGCCCAGGCGCGCGAACATGTCGGCCGTCACGAACGCGCCGGCCGCATCGGTCGGGCCGTCGACGCCGTCGGTGCCGACGCTTGCGAGCGCCGCCGGTCCCACGGCTGCCACGTCGGCAATCGCCGCGAGCGCCAGTTCCTGATTGCGTCCGCCCCGGCCCGGTCCACGGACGTCGACAGTCGTCTCGCCACTCGCGATGAGGCAGGCCGGACGTCGATCGGCCATCGCGACCGCGCGGCCGATCAGCGTCGTCCCTGCCACGTGTGCCGGCCCGACTGTCGGCTCCGCGATCACGTGGGTAGCGTATCCGAGGTGCGTTGCCGTGTCGGCCGCGGCCCGCATGGCCTCGCGACGCGATCCGATGAGCCAGTACGCGGCACGCTGGAGCCGTGGATCGTCGGGCGGGACCGGACCAGGGCGCTCGCCCCGCGCGCCGGCTTCGAGATGGTGTCGCGCCGCCGCCGGGATCGTCTCCAACAGCCCCGCTCGCGTCACCACGGCCAGCGCGTCGCCAAACGACGACGGGTCACCGGCCGTCGGACCGGAGCCGATGACCGCCGGATCGTCTTCGACCGGCGTGCAGACGTCCGAAATCGCCAGGGTGACCGTGCGGCCGGCACGCGCCGCCAGTTGTCCGCCCTTGATGGCCGAGAGATGACGCCGCACGACGTTGATGGCGCCGATGTCGAGTCCCGCGCGCAGCAGGGCGGCTGTCGTGGCAGCCTTGTCGTCGATCGTCAGGCCGTCGGCCGGCACGGCCAGCATCGCGGAGGCGCCGCCCGACAGGCACACGATCAACAGGCCACCGTCGCGGCGCGTTGCATCGGCCAGCGCCAGTGCCGCGCGGCCCGCACGCGCACTGGCCTCGGACGGCCGCGGATGGGTGCCGCCAATCACCTGCCACCCCGGCACGTCGGTCGACGCCGTCGCGGTCATCACGCCGGCCGCGCATCGCGCCCCGAGCACGTCATCGATGGCGCGCGCCATGCCGACCGCAGCTTTCCCGGCCGCGACCACGCGGATGACGTCGCCGTCCGGCAACGACTCGCGGAGCGACACGAGGGCTGCGGAGGTGACACGACGCGCATCGACGGCCGTCAGGGCCGACGACACGATGGCACCGAGATGTTGACGAAGACGGGCGCTAATGGAGTTGACCGGGATCGGTCCAGGCGGAGAGCTTGGTGACACTGTCGAATTTGCGGAGAAGTTCGCCAATCATCTGGCAGGCGTCTTCGCGCTGGCACAGCACTTCAATCTGGGCCATCAGCCGGGCGATGGCCTCCTCGGCCTGCGTAATCGCCACGTCCGAATAATACTCGCGCTGCGCTTCGAGGCACGCGTAGTGCTTGGTCAGTTCCTGCCGGAAGAAGTCTGCCAGACACTGGCACGGCGCGTCTCGCCGCGGAAGCCGGTGTCCTGACACCCCGTCGTTCGTCGAACCAGCCTTGATGAACATCACATGAAGGAACGTACTCAGTCTAAGTACCGTACGGATGCCTGTCAATGGTTGGGGCCGCGCGACGGCCGTGCCGCCCGCCGCCGCGCAGCCTTCTTCCTACCCCGCGATCTGCCGCCGCACGATCTCGTTGACCACCTTCGGGTTGGCTTTGCCCTGGCTCTTCTTGATGACCTGGCCCACGAGGAAGCCGAGGATGTTCGTGCGGCCCTTGCGGAACTGCTCCACCGCGTCCGGGTTCTCGTCGAGCACGGCCGTGACGAGCGCCACGATGGCCGATTCGTCGCCGGTCTGGGCCAGGCCCTCGGCCTCGACGATCGCCGCGGCGCTCCGGCCCGTGGTCCACATCGTCTCGAAGACCTCCTTGGCCACGGTGCTCGAGAGGACGCCGCGTTCGGTGAGATCGATCAATGCCGCGAGCGCGACGGCCGGCACCGGCACGGCCGCCATGTCGTCGCGGCCGGCGTCCTTCAGCCGTCGCCGGATCTCGCCCTGCATCCAGTTGCTGGCCGCCTTGGCCGGTGCACCCGCGGCAACGATGGCCTCGAAGTAGTCGGCCCCGCCCGCAATGAGCCGCACCAGGAGATCCGCGTCGTAGTCACCGAGGCCGTGCGTGGCCATCAGCCGCTGTTTGCGCGCCTCCGGCAGTTCGGGCAGCGCGTCGCGAATCTCGTCGATCCACGAAGCCGCCACGTCGAGCGGTTCGAGATCGGGCTCGGGAAAATACCGGTAGTCGTGCGCGTCTTCCTTGCTGCGCATCGACGTGGTTTCGCCCGCGTCACTGTCCCAGAGCCGCGTCTCCTGCACCACGCGGCCGCCGCGCTCGAGCACGTCGATCTGCCGCTCGATCTCGTACTCGAGCGCCTTCTGCAGGTAGCGGAACGAGTTGACGTTCTTCACCTCCGCCTTCGTACCGAACGTCGTCTGGCCGACGGGCCGCACCGAGACGTTCGCATCGCAGCGCAGGCTCCCCTCTTCCATGTTGCCGTCGTTGACGCCGAGCGCCACCAGCACTTCCCGCAGCCGCGTGAAACACTCGGCCGCATCGGCCGCCGAGCGCAGGTCCGGCTCGGTCACGATCTCGATCAGCGGGACGCCGCTGCGGTTGAAGTCGATGGCCGTGTGCCGGTCCGAGTCGGGCTGGCCATGGTGCAGCGACTTGCCGGCGTCTTCTTCCATGTGCACGCGCGTGATGCCGACCACCGGCGTCTGCGCCCCGGCGCCGAGCGCCAGCCGGCCCGCGGTGGCAATGGGCTGGTCGTACTGCGAGATCTGATAGCCCTTCGGCAGGTCCGGATAGAAGTAGTTCTTGCGCGCGAAGACCGACCGCGGCTGGATGGTGCATTCCAGGGCGAGGCCCGCGCGAATGGCGAGTTCCACCGCCCGGCGATTGAGGACCGGCAGCGCACCGGGCAGTCCGAGACAGACGGGACAGACGTGCGTGTTGGGCGGTGCGCCGAAGGTCGTGGCGCACCCACAGAAGATCTTGGTGCGGGTGCGCAGCTGGGCGTGGATCTCGAGGCCGATGACAGGCTCGTACGGCATGACCCGCCAATGTTACGGTACAGCGTGATGTCGATGCCGCTCCGCCGGCGCGCGTTCGTGGCGCTGGGCCTCACTGCCATCCTCGCCGCCTGCGGCGCACCGCTCGACGTGCCGCGCCCCGACGACCGCCTGACGCTGCCGCGCACGCTCCGCGTCCGCGTCGACGGGCGCGTGCGGACCGTCCCCCTCGAGGACTACATCCTCGGCACGGTGCTGGCCGAGATCGGGCCGGCCAACGACACGCCAGGGACCGTGGCCGGCATCTATCGGCTGCAGGCGATCATCACGCGCACCTATGCGGCGCATCACCGCGGCCGTCACGCGGCCGAGGGCTACGACCTGTGCGACGAGACGCACTGCCAGGTCTACAGGCCCGATCGCATCCGGACGTCACGATTCGCCCGCGACGCCCGCCAGGCCGTGGCGGACACGCGCGGGCAGATCCTCGCCTACGGCACGCGACCGGCCGAGGCGCTGTTCCACGCCGACTGCGGCGGTCACACCGCGGCGGCCGAGGTGATCTGGGGCGGCCGCGTGCCGTATCTCGTCGGCACGGACGACGACGTGCCGGCGGGCACGCATCGCGTCTGGCAGTTCTCGATCGCGCGCGAGGACATCCGCACCGCACTCAACGCCAGCCCGGCCACGGCTGTCGGCAACCGGCTGCGATCGGTGCGCATCGCGAGCCGTGACGCCAGCGGACGCGCCGCCACGCTCGAAATCGGTGGCGACGACGGCGTCCGCACGCTGCGGGGCGAGCAGCTTCGCGCGGCCATCAACCAGCGCGATGGCGCCACGGCGATCCGCAGCACCCGGTTTGCCCTGACCCTCGAGGACGACGACCACTACCGGTTCGACGGGACCGGCTGGGGACACGGCGTCGGACTCTGTCAGGTCGGAGCCATCGCCCGCATCCGCCGCGGCGAGTCGGTCGAGGCCATCCTCGCGCGCTACTACCCCGGCACGCGGCTGGTCCGCGGCTCCTGACCCCTCGCGCATCGCCCGCGCGCGACTGGTAGAATCAACGCGTAAACAGCACGCCATTTGTGACGTATTTATGGCAGAGCAGGTCCCGCCCGTGAGCGCCCGAGAGGCCGATGCGCGCGTCGCGCTCGATATCCGGGCATTCCAGGCGGAGGGGCGTCTCGACGAGGCTCGCGATCGGTACGGGGAGGTGGTCACCCGCTACCAGCGACGGGCCGCGCGGATTGCGTATCACTATCTGCGGGACGCCGCCGACGCGGACGAAGCGGTGCAGGACGCCTTCATCAAGGCGTACATGCACATCGGCACGTTCCGCGAGGATCTGCCGTTCGAGGTCTGGTTCACGCGCATCCTGATCAACGGATGCCTGGACCGGTTGAAGGCTCGCCGGAGACGGGAGCGATGGATGGCGCCGCCGATGCTCGATCCCAACGGGGTCGAGCGCGACCCGGCCGACTATCTCCCGTCGCGTGGGCCGAGTCCGGAAGAGGTGGTGCTCTCGGCCGAACGCCGGCAGCAGTTGATGGGGGCCGTGGCCGAACTGCCCGAACGTCAACGCATGGTGTTCATGCTGAGTCACTTCGATGGCCGCTCGTCGCGCGAGGTGAGTGCGATGACCGGCCTGAACGAATCGACGGTGCGGGTCCATCTGTTTCGCGCCATCAGACGGTTGCGCGGGCTGCTGGTCACACGGGCCGCCACGGACCAGGGAACTGGAAGGAGTAATCGTGCGAATCGCTGACATCGTGTTTCGCCAGGGCCATCTCTCGGAGGAGGCGCTGACGACCGCCATCCTGGGTGGCGATCGTCCGGCCCATCTCGAACAGTGCGAGGCATGCAGCCAGCGCGCCCGCGACCTGAGCCTGTGGCTGGGGAACGTGCGGGCCGAAGCGCTCGAGGCTGCCGACGAGGTGTTTCCGCCCGAGCGCCTGGCGCTCCAGCACGCGCAGATCATGCGGCGCCTCGAGCAGATCGACGCGCCACCGCGCGTCATCGCGTTCCCGGCCCAGGCCGTCCACGCGCCGCGCACGCACAGCGAACGCCGCGTCTCCCCCGCGTGGGTGGGCGTGGCGGCGGCCGCCGGTCTCGCCATCGGCCTCGTCGGCGGCCAGATCTCGGCCCGCGTGACCCCGACCGCCAGCGTCCCGGCCCCGGCGCAGACCCAGCAGGCCGAGCCGGCACAGGTGGCGCCGGCTGGGCCGGTCACGGCAACGAGCCAGCCGGTCAATGCCTCGCTCACGACCGACTGGGAACGCTACGTCCCCGAAGATCTGCTGCTGCTCGATCAGGCAACCCCCAGCCTGCTCGAAACGCAACTCGCGTCGGCGCGGTAGCCGAGGCCCCTGGGGCTGAAGCCCCAGGGCTCCAACACGATCGCCGGCGCGCCTCCGCGCATCCGGACCTGCACGGCGTCGACTCACGCACAGTCGTCGGATGCCGGCCTGAACAACGTCACGAAGCTCTGCACTCGGAGCCCCGAGGCTTCAGCCCCGGGGATTCCCCCGCACGCGCGTCGAACGGTCTACAATATTGCGATGTCTGCGGGTACTCGATGCCTCCCCTAGTCTTCCGCAAAGGCCTCGACATGAAGGCCGCGGTGGCCGACGAACTGGCCGCCGCCTACCACAGCACCGTGGTCGACGCGGTGCGCGCGGACGGGTACGTTCGGCGCACGGGACGGCTCACGATCCACCTCGCGAAGGAATTCGGGTTCTGCTACGGCGTCGACAGGGCCGTCGATTACGCCTACCAGACCCGCAAGCGCTTCCCCGACAAGCGGGTGTTCCTGACCGGCGAGATCATCCACAACCCTCACGTCAACGACCAGTTGCGGGGGCGCGGCGTCCGGATCCTGACCGACGAGGCCGAGCAGACCACCGAAATCGCCCCCGAGGACGTGGTCATCCTCCCGGCCTTCGGAGTCTCCCTCGAGGAACTCGCCCGGCTCGAGCAGCGCGGCTGCACACTCGTCGACACGACCTGCGGGTCGGTGCTCAACGTCTGGAAGAACGTGCGTCGGTACGCGAAGGACGGGTTCACGTCGATCATCCACGGCAAGGTGCACCACGAGGAAACCCAGGCCACGGCCTCGCAGGCCACCGCCTTCCCGGGCGCGCACTACCTCGTGGTCCGCGACGAGGAACAGGCGCAGATCGTGTGCGATTTCATCAGGCAGCCCGGCGATCCCGCGGCGTTCCTGGCCGCGTTCGCCCCCGGCGCCTGCTCGCCCGGCTTCGATCCCACGCAGCACCTCGAGCGCGTCGGCTGCGCCAACCAGACGACGATGCTGATGAGCGAGTCGCTGCGGGTCGGCGAAATGGTCCGGGCCGCGATGCGCGACCGGTATGGCGAGGCCGAAACGGCCGTCCGCTTTCGGGCCTTCGACACGATCTGCAGTGCCACGCAGGAGCGCCAGGATGCCGTCGAGGCCCTGCTCGCCTCCGAACGCCTCGACCTGGCCATCGTCGTCGGCGGCTACAACAGCTCGAACACCTGCAACCTGGCGCGGATCTGCGCCGATCACGTCCCCACGTACCACATCGCCAACCCGGCGTGCCTGCAGGAAGACGGCAGCATCAGGCATCGCCCGATTGGCGCGCCGTCGACGACCGCCCTGCCCGAGCAGATCACCGGGAACTGGCTGCCGGCCGGTTCCGTAACGATAGGCTTGACTGCCGGCGCATCAACCCCGAACAGCATTGTCGGCGAAGTCATCGAACGACTGGAACGACTCGCAATCCCTTCGTAAACGGTTGAGTACTAAAGGACGTAAGTCTAGGCGTGACTGGTAGAAGGCACCTTTTCGTTCGAGTGGTGTGCGTCGCGGCCATCCTGCTGGGCACCGGCCATCTGGCGGATCCGGCTTCAATGGCGGCCGCGCCGAGCGATGGCGTGCAGCAGGGCCCGCCGCAAGGCCGCGGGTCATCGCCGTGGGAATGGTGGAACGACGCGGAGGTCCAGAAGGATCTCGACCTCTCGGCTGACAAAGTCAAGCAAATCAATGACTTCTACGTCCGCCGCAATCTGGAACTCCGGCCGATCGTCCACGAAATCCAGCGGCAGGTGGCCGAGCTCGAGAAGATGACCCGGGAACGGGTGGTCGACGAATCGACCTACCAGATTCAGGTCATGAAGGTCGAGGCGGCTCGGGCGCGGCTCGGCGAAAGCCGAACGGTCATGCTCTACCGCATGATCCGGGTGCTGACCCCCGAACAGCACCAGAAGCTGCAGGACATCATGGCCAGACGTTTCGGCCGCGGCGGTCGTGGGCCGTCGTCCCGGTAGTGCTCTGCCCCACCCATTTCACAGCAGTCGAGAACGAGAAGGGGCGCCTGGCGACGCCGGCGTCCATGAGGAGCGAACGGTAATGAAGAGAATCCCGCGCAATGAGACAGTGTGGGCCCTGGCCCTGGGGGTGACGCTGGCAGTGACGCCGGCCCTGGCGCAGGACGCGCCGCCAGCCCCCCAGACGCGTGGTCCGGTCGTGGACCGGTACGTCGTCGGCCAGGCGGCGCCGGAGGTGACCCCCGGATCGTCGATTCTGCCGCTGACCCTCGAGCAGGCCATGGACATGGCCCTCGAGAAGAACCTGGATTTGAAGGCGGCGCGCATGAACCCACAGGGCGTCGACTATCAGCTCGCGGCTGCGCGCGCGGCATTTTCGCCGCAGATGACGAGCCTCTACTCGTACCGCAATGCGGCGTCACCGAACAACAACACGCTCGAGGCGAGGTCGACGGTCACTCAAATCGGGCAGAACTACAACGTCGGCATGAGTCAGACCATGCCGTGGTACGGCGGTCGGTTGACCGCAAACTTCAACAACAGCCGTTCGGCCACCAACTCGTCGCAGGCGCAACGCAACCCGAGCTTCCAATCTAACCTGCAGTTCAACTACACGCAGCCGCTGCTGGCCGGGTTCCGGATCGACCAGACGCGCAACCAGCTGCGCACCTTGTCGGTGCAGCGGCAGATTGCCGACATCCAGCTCCTGACGACCATCGAGAACACGAAGGCCAACGTCCGGACAGCGTATTGGAACCTGCGGCAGGCCATCGAACAGATTGAAATCCAGCGGCGGTCGCTCACGCTCGCCCAGCGGCTGTTCGAAGACAACAAGACCAAGGTCGAGATCGGCACGCTCGCCCCCATCGAGACGACCACGTCCGAGACGCAGGTCGCCAACGCCGAGCAGGCGCTGCTGAATGCCCAGATCCAGTGGCGCACGGCGGAGCTCAATCTCAAGCGCCTGCTTGCGGCCGGCCCGGACGACGAGGTCTACCGCGCCACCATCAATCCGGTGGAAACGGCGGCACTCACGATTCAAAGTGTCGATATCCCTGCAGCGGTCCAGCGCGCGATCGCTGAGCGTACGGATCTCACGCAGGCCCGGCGGAATCTCGAAGTCAGCCGACTGAACCTCGAACTCACGCAGAACTCGACGAAGCCGCAGCTCGATCTGCAGGCCGGCTACAACCTGAGCGGCCTGGGCGGACCGCAGTTCAGGAACGGAGAGTTGGTCGAGCCCGGGGGCTACGGTCAGGCAATTTCGACGATCAGAGGCTTCGACCTGCCCACCTGGAACCTGCAGTTCAACTTCACCTATCCGCTGTTCATGCGGGCGGCCAAGGCCAACTACGCACGCGCGCAGCTGCAGTTGCAGCAGTCGATGGCCCAGATCCAGGCGCAGGAGCTGACGGTCTCGGCCCAGGTGACCAACGCGGGTCTGGCCGTCGAGAACACCTACAAGCAGTACCAGGCCGCGCAGAAGGCCCGGGAAGTGGCCGAGCGCAACGCCGAGGCCGAACAGACGCGCTTCGACGTCGGCATGTCGACCAACTACAACGTCGTGCAGGCCCAGACCAACCTGACGACGCAGCGCCTGGCCGAACTGCGCGCCATCATCAGCTACCTCAACGCTGTGGCCGAGTTCGACCGCGTGCAGCGCGTGGGCGGTGGCGGCAACTGACGCAGCGTCATTACTGCCTGATGCCCGGTGACCTGGAAAGTTTCGGAACTCGATGAACAAGATTCTTGTTGGCGTGGCGGCTGTGGCCCTGGTGGGCGGTGGCCTGTGGTATGTGCGATCCGGCGCGAGTGACGCGGCGGTTCCCGCGGGCACGGCGGCCGGGGCCTCCGGCGCCGCAGCCCCCGCGGCTGGCCGAGGCGGTCGCGGCGCCGTGCCGATGACCGTCGACGTCGGCACCGTGGGACGCAGCGAGGTCGTCGACTCGGTTACCGTGGTCGGCAACCTCATCGGGCGCGCGACGGTCGACGTGGTGCCGCGCGTGGCCGGCCGCCTCGAGTCCGTGCTCGTGCAGCTCGGCGACCGCGTCACCCGGGGGCAGCCGGTCGCCAAGCTCGAGGATCGGGCCATTCGCGAGCAGGTCAACCAGGTGCGCGCCAACATCGAGGTCAACCAGGCCACGCTCAAGGCGCGCGAGAACGACGCGCTCGTGGCCCGCAACTCCCTCGATCGGGCCCGCACGAGCTTCGAGCGCGGCCTGCTCTCGCAGCAGGGGCTCGAAGACGCCGAGGCCCGGTACAACTCGGCCGTCTCGCAGGTGACCGTGGCGCAGGCGCAGCTGGTTTCGACTCAGGCCCGGCTCGACGAGCTGTCGGTCACGCTGTCGGACACGACCGTGCTCTCGCCCGTCGACGGCTTCGTCGGCAAGCGGAACCTGGATGCGGGCGCCTTTGCCGGCGCCAACACCGTGATCCTGTCCGTCGTCGACATCGGCGTGGTGCGCATGGTGGCCAACCTCGTCGAACGTGACTTCCGGCGCGTGCAGGCCGGGGCACCGGCGGTGGTCGAGGTCGATGCCTTCCCCGGCGAGCAGTTCTCGGGCCAGGTCAGCCGCGTGGCGCCCATCTTCGATCCGGCCACGCGCACGGCCACGATGGAGATCGAGGTGCCGAATCCCGGCTATCGGCTCAAGCCCGGGATGTACGCCCGCGTGCAGCTCACGACGGAACGGAAGCCGAATGCGCTGACCGTGGCGCGGGCCGCCGTGGTCGACATCCAGGGACGCCGGGGCGTCTACGTCGTCGGCGACGGTGAGGTGGCCCGGTTCCAGGAAGTCCAGACCGGCCTGTCGAACGTCGATCGCATCGAGATTGTTTCGGGCGTCACCGAGGGCACCCGGGTGGTGACGACCGGGGCCCTGGCCATTCGCGATGGCGAGCGTGTCGTCACCGCCGACGCGGCCCGCGGCGCCGGCAGCGGCAGCGGCGGTCGCGCGCAGACCACGCCGGCCGCGTCGTCGCGGGGCGCCAGTTAGTCCGATCGAACCAAGGCCCGGCCCTGCCCGGCCGCTCGTGCGTGTCAGCCATCTGGCTCCCGCCCCCTGGGGAGTCCGTGTCCGTTTCTGGAGTCGAACATGAGTATTCCCCGCATTGCCATCGAGCGCCCCGTCACGATGTTCATGCTGTCGGCGGTCATCGTGCTGCTCGGCGCGCTGTCGCTGGTCCGCCTGCCCGTCGACCTGATGCCGGACGTGACGTACCCGCAGATTACGGTCCGCGTGGGGTACTCCGGTGTCGGTCCGCAGGAGATTGAGGAACTCATCGTCCGGCCGCTCGAGCAGACGCTCGCCGCGGTGCCGGGTATCGAGCAGATCAACTCGACCGCCTCCGAGGGCAGCGGGTCGGTGCAGATCGCCTTCGCGTGGGGCACGGATCTCTCCGAGGCGGCCGACGAAGTCCGCACGCGCATCGACCGCATCCGCGGCCGGCTTCCGGAAGACGCCGACCCGCCGTCCATCTTCAAGTTCGACTCGTCGGCGTCGCCGATCGCGAGCATCGGCGTCGAGGGTGACTTCGACAGGGTCACGCTGCGCGAGATCGCCGAGGTCGACCTGGTGCCGCGCTTCGAACGCGTCGACGGCGTGGCCGCGGCCACGGTCAACGGCGGCCTGCGCCGGCAGATTCACGTCGAGCTGTCCAAGGAAAAGATCACGGCGCTCGACCTGTCGGTGGATCGGATTGTCCAGGCCATCCGCAGCGAGAACCAGAACATCCCGCTCGGCGAGGTCAGCGAAGGGGACACCACCTACCTGCTGCGCAGCCAGGGCCAGTTCCAGGATCTGAAGCAGATCGAGGACCTCGTCGTGCTAACGCGCGGCGACGTGCCGGTGTACCTGCGCGACATCGCCGAGGTGCGCGACACGACCGAGGACGTGCGCAGCTTCCAGCGGATCAACGGCCGTCCGGGCGTCCGGTTGTCGGTCTCGAAGCAGTCGGGCCGGAACACGGTCGCCATTGCCGCGGCGGTGCGTGCGGAGATCGAGCGGACCAACCGCGAGATGCCGTCGCTGCGCCTGTCGATGATCAACGACCAGTCGCGGTTCATCGAGCAGTCGATCAACTCGGTGCGCGAGCACGTGTACCTGGGCTCGTTCCTCGTCATCGGCATCATCTTCCTGTTCCTGCGCGACTGGCGCGCCACGGTCATCATCTGCCTGTCGATTCCGATCTCGGTCATCGGCACGTTCGCCCTGCTCTACTTCGCCGGCTACACGTTGAACACGATGACGTTCGGCGGCCTGGCGCTGGGCGTCGGCATGATCGTCGACGCCTCGATCGTCGTGCTCGAGAACGTCCATCGACATATGGCGGCGGGGAAACCCCGCCTGCAGGCCTCGATCGAGGGCAGCGAAGAGGTTTGGTCGGCCATCCTGGCGTCGATCCTCACGCACATCGCCGTGTTCGTGCCGCTGCTGTTCCTGAGCGGCGTGTCCAGCATCCTCTTCACGCAGCTCGCGGTGGTCGTCATGTTCTCGCTGACGATGTCGCTGTTCGTGGCCGTGACGATCGTGCCGGTGCTCTGCTCGCGACTGCTGACGGTGCACCAGGCCGGCGAGGCGCCGCGCGGCGCCCTGGGGCGGCTGTCGGCCGCCTCCGAGCGCATGCTCGAGGGGCTCGATGACGGCTACAAGGCGCTGCTCGAAAAGGCGCTGCAGCATCGCCCGACCGTCCTGGCGGGGTCAGCGGCGCTGACCATCATCGCCTTCCTGCTCCTCCCGACGATCCCGAGCGAACTGCTGCCCCAGACCGACGAGGGCGAGGTGTCGATCTCGGCGCGCATGCCGGCCGGCACCCGCATCGAGCGCACGCAGGCCGTGGCGCTGCAGATCGAGGAAATCGTGCGGACGAGCGTCCCCGAGGCCGTGACGATCCTGGCCAACGCCGGCAGCGGCGGTGGCGCCGGGTTCGGCGGCGGCGGCACGTCGAGCGCGTCGGTCACCGTCCAGCTGGTGCCGCGCACGGAACGCGACCGCACGAGCGACCAGATTGCCACCGACCTGCGACGTGTCCTCGTTGGCATTCCGGGCGTGCAGATCACGACGCGCGCCTCGGGAGGCAACAACCAGATGACGCGCCTGATGGGCGGCGGCAGCGACAGCCGCGTGGCCGTCGAGGTGCGCGGTGACGACCTGGCGACGGCCAACCGCATCTCGCAGGACGTCCTGGCCCTGCTGCGCGAAACGCCGGGCGTGGCCAGCCCGCAACTCGGCCGTGAAGAAGGGCGTCCCGAGATGACGATCCGCGTCGACCGGCCGAAGGCGGCGCTGCTGGGGCTCTCGGTGACGGGCGTGGCGAACACGATCCGCACGAACATCAGCGGCACGCAGGCCGCTACGTTCCGGGAAAAGGGCAAGGAATACCCGATCATCGTTCGCCTGCGCGAGGCCGATCGCGAGCGGTCCGAATCGGTGGGCGGCGTGTTGATCAGCACGCCGCAGGGCCAGGTGCTGCCGGCCAGCAACGTGCTCGACCTGGCACCGCAGACGGGCCCGAGCCAGATTCAGCGCAAGAACCAGCAGCGCATCTCGCGTGTCAACGCCGAGATCGACGCCAACGTCCCGCTGAGCCAGGCGGTGCAGAACGTCCAGGCCCGCCTGCCGCAAATCGATGTGCCCGAGGGCTTCTCGGTCGGCTTCGGCGCGGAAGTCGAACAGCAGAACGAGGCCTTCGCGCAGCTGCAGGTGCTGCTGCTGCTCGGCGTGCTGCTCGTCTACGCCGTCATGGCGTCGCAGTACGAATCGCTCCGCGATCCGTTCATCGTCATGTTCTCGGTGCCGGTGGCGGCCATCGGCGTGGTGCTGTCGCTGAAGCTGACAGCAACGTCCTTCAGTCTTCAGGCGTATATCGGCGTAATCATGCTCGCGGGCATTGTCGTCAGCAACGCGATTCTCCTGGTCGACTACACGAACGTGCTGCGGCGCCGCGACAAGATGCCGCTGCGTGAGGCCGTGGTTGTGGCGGGACGCACCCGCCTGCGGCCGATTCTGATGACGAGCCTGGCGACCATCCTCGGGTTGGTGCCCATGGCCCTGGGGATCGGCGAAGGTGCCGAGCTCCAGGCTCCGATGGCCCGGGTGGTCATCGGGGGCCTGCTCGCCTCGACCATGGTCACCCTCGTCCTCGTGCCGAGCGTCTACACGATTTTCGAGGAAGGCTTCGCGAGGCTGCGGGGTGCGAAGGCGCACACGACGGCCGCGTAACCACCGTCCCCTACATCGATCATGAAAAAACTGGTTTGGATCCTGATTCTGCTCGCCATCGTCGGCGGTGGCGGCTACTACTACTACAGCTCGCGTAACGCGGTCGAGCCGCCACAGATCGTGAAGATGGCGGTGACGCAGGGTGACGTCACCGAGTACGTGCAGGCCACTGGCACGCTCGAGGCCATCCGCACGGTGCAGGTCGGCCCGCAGGTCTCGGGCACGATTCTCTGGCTCGGCGCGGACTTTAACGACATGGTCCGCGAGGGCCAGGTCATCGCGCGCCTCGATCCGTCGCTGCTGCAGACGCAGGTGGACATCCAGTCCGCCAACATCGAGCGGCAGGAGACCGACATCGCCAGCCAGCGGATCCAGCTCCAGGACGCCGAGCGCAGCCTCAAGCGCACGCAGGAACTGTTCGAAAAGGGGCTGTCCAACCAGACGCAGCTCGAACAGGCCGATCTGGCCGTCAAGACGCGCGAAGCGCAGATTGCTTCGGCCGAGAAGCAGCTGGTCCAGGCACGCGCCAACATGTCCCAGGCACAGCTGAACGTCTCGTATACCGAGGTCAAGTCGCCAATCGACGGCGTCATCGTCAACCGGCGCGTCGACATCGGGCAGAGCGTGCAGTCGAGCATGAACATCACGCCGTTCTTCGACATCGCGACCAACCTGCGCAACCTGCGTCTGGCGGCCGGCGTCGACGAGGCGGAGATCGGGAAGATCCGGCCCGGCATGGACGTCACCTTCCAGGTCGATACCTATCAGGGCCAGACCTTCCACGGCACGGTCGAGAACGTCCGGCTCAACGCGACGACGCAGAACAACGTAGTGACCTATCCGGTGTGGATCTCGGTGCCGAACGATGACCTGCGGCTGCGGCCCAGCCTCACGGCCACGCTGCGAATCATCGTGAACACGGCCGCGAACGTGGTGCGCATCCCGAACCAGGCCCTGCGCTTCCGGCCCTCGACCGACATGTATGCCGCGCTCGGCCTGACACCGCCCGAGCCGCCGGCCGGCGGCCGCGGCATGGGTCGCAACGGCGGCGGCGCACCAGGTGCGGCGGGCGCCGAAGCCCCGGCCGTCGCTGCCGCGCCACCGGCGCCCGCAGGTCAGCCGCCAGCGGCAGCGCCTGCCGCTGGCCAGGCCACGGGCGCGCGCGCCCAGCAGGCCGCGATGACCGTCCCCGGTGATGGCCGCGGCGGATTTCCCGCCGGCATGGGCAACGGGCGCGGCGGCCGCGGCGGCTTCGCGAACCTCTCCCCCGAAGAGCGGGAGCGGATGATGGCCGCCGGTGGCCGGAACGGGACCGGCGTCGCTGGAGCGGGCCGCGGGGGCCGGAATACCGGCGCATCGGCCGCCTTTGCCTCGATGACGCAGGCCGCGCCCGGCCAGAAGATCGACTCGCTCTTCGCGCCGCTGCAGGTCCGGCCACAGCCCGGCACGGTCTGGACGTGGGACGAGGCCACGAAGACGCTCAAGGACATCCGCGTCACGACCGGCGTCTTCGACAGCCAGTTTTCGCAGCTGCTCTCGGGCGACATCGCGGTCGGCCAGGAGCTTGTGACCAACATCATCGTGCCGGTGACCTCCGCACAGCGCCAGCAGCAGCAGAACATCTTCGGGCAGCAGCCCGGCCGCGGCGGGTTCGGCGGACCGGGCGGCTTCGGCGGCGGACGTGGTGGCGGCCGAGGCGGATTCTGATGCGATCGGCGCACGTTTTCCCAGATGCGATTGGAGCCTGAGCCGTGTCCGTCGTGATGTCGGTGAGGGATCTCACCAAGATCTACAGAATGGGTGATCACGAGGTTCGCGCCCTGCGGGGCGTGTCCCTCGAGATCCGCAGCGGCGAGTTCGTGGCCGTCACCGGGCCGTCTGGCTCGGGCAAGTCGACGTTCATGCACATCACCGGCTGCCTGGATCGGCCGACCAGCGGGGTCTACGAGCTCGACGGCCGTGACGTGTCGAAGCTCACGAAAGACGAGCTGGCCGTGGTCAGGAACCAGAAGATCGGGTTCGTCTTCCAGGGGTTCAACCTGCTGAGCCGCACGTCGGCGCTCGACAACGTCGAGTTGCCGATGCTCTATCGGAGCGAGGACCCGTTCAAGGCCGCCGAGCGCCATCGTCGCGCGCTCGCGGCACTCGATTCGGTGGGGCTCGGCCAGCGGTATCACCACATGCCGAACCAGCTCTCGGGAGGCCAGCAACAGCGTGTGGCCATTGCGCGCGCGCTGGTCAACGAGCCGTCGATCCTGCTGGCCGACGAGCCGACGGGCAACCTCGACACGCGCACGAGCATCGAGGTGATGGGCATCTTCCAGCGGCTCAACGCGGAACAGGGCATCACGATCGTCCTGATCACCCACGAGATGGACATTGCCGAGTACGGCACGCGCCTGATCCGCTTCCGCGACGGCCGGATGGTGGCGGACCAGCCGGTGCTCCACCGCCGGAACGCCGCCGACGAACTGGCCGCGCTGCCGCCGCCCGAACCCGACCTGATTCCATCGCCGGCCGAGACAGAACCGGCCGCGCACTGAGGCACACACCATGTCCATCCTGATGACGATTCGTATCGCGCTCAAGGCGCTCGGCCGCAACAAGATGCGCACCGCGCTGACGATGCTCGGCATGATCATCGGCGTGGCCGCGGTCATCGCCATGGTCGCGCTCGGCACGGGCGCCCAGGCGATGATCGAGGAACAGGTCAGGACCGCCGGCACGAACCTGATCACCGTCTATGCGGGCAGCTTCAACGGCCCGGGCGGCGCCCGCGGTGGCGCCGGCTCGAGCTCGCGCCTGACACCGGAGGACGCGGAGTCCCTGCGTGACGTGCCTGGCGTGCAGTACGTGGCCGAGAGCGCCAGCACGCGCCTCCAGCTCATCCACGGCAACCAGAACTGGAACACGAGCGTCGAGGGCACGAGCCCGGACCTGCCGGCCATCCGATCGTGGCCGGTGAAGTACGGCAGCTTCTTCACCGACGACGACGTGCGTACGGCGTCGAAAGTCATCGTGCTCGGTTCGAACGTGTCGGACACGCTCTTCGGCGAAGGGGTCGATCCCACCGATGTCCAGATCCGCGTGCGCAACCACGTCTTCCGCGTGCTCGGCGTGATGTCGTCGAAGGGATCCTCCGGCGGTGGCATGAACATGGACGACCAGGTGTTCATCCCGCACACGACGCTGCTGAAGCGCATCACGGGCCAGCAGTTCATCCAGCGCATCTACGTGTCGGCCGCGTCGGCCGACGCCATCCCGACGGTCATCTCCGGCGTGACCGCGACGCTGCGGACCGCGCACGGCCTGGCCGACGGCGACGAAGACGACTTCATGATCCAGACGCTCGACGACATCGTCGCGCTGCGCACACAGACCACGGCGACGATGACCAACCTGCTCGCCGGCATTGCCGGCGTGTCGCTCGTCGTCGGCGGCATCGGCATCATGAACATCATGCTGGTGTCGGTGACCGAACGGACAC
The DNA here is from genome assembly GCA_001724025.1 of Acidobacteria bacterium SCN 69-37. Lineage (GTDB taxonomy): Bacteria > Acidobacteriota > Vicinamibacteria > Vicinamibacterales > SCN-69-37 > SCN-69-37. The sequence goes on from MEDJ01000001.1 coordinate 244,475, forward strand.
GCGAGATCGGACTGCGCCTGGCCATCGGCGCGCGCAGCTTCGACGTGCTCCTCCAGTTCCTGATCGAGGCCATCGTCATCAGCATCGTCGGCGGGGCCGCCGGGATCGCGATCGGGTATCTCGTCTCCGAGTTACTCCGGATTTATCAGGGGATGGCCGCGTCGATTCCGATCAACGCCGTGCTCATCGCGGTCCTGTTCTCCGCCGGCGTCGGCATCTTCTTCGGGTTCTACCCGGCCCGCAAGGCCGCCGGTCTGGATCCGATTGTCGCGCTGAAGTTCGAGTAGGCACTCAGCAACCGGAGCCCTGGGACTTTCATCAACCGGAGTCCTGGGGCTTCAGCCCCAGGGGATCTCCCCGTGGCTGAAGCCACGGGGCTCCGGCGGAACGGAGACAACGGAGACATCGACGCCTCCGGGCCGTCAGCTTCGGGGCTCGGACGACTCGCTCATCCCCGCAACCTCGCGAGCAACTCCCCCGCCGTCAGCCCGGTCACCGGATCCTGGATGTCGGGCGCCGTCGCCGCCAGCGGCTCGAGGACGAACGCGCGCTCGCGGAACCGCGGGTGCGGGACGACGAGCCGCGGCTCGTCGATGATGTGGTCGCCGTAGAGAATCAGGTCGAGATCGAGGGTGCGCGGCGCGTGCCACGCCTGGCGTTCGCGGTGCCGCTCGGCCTCGATCGCCAGCAGGCGATCGAGCAGCGTGCGCGGATCGAGCGCCGTCCGCCCCACGGCCACGCCATTGAGATACGGCGGCTGGACGCCGAGCACCTCGGCGGGCTCGGTCTCGATCCACGCCGAGACGCGCAGATCTCCCAGCCATGCCGAGAGGCGATCCGCTGCCCAGTCGAGGTGCGCCCGCCTGTCGCCCAGGTTCGATCCAAGGGCGACGACGACCGGGGTCAGGCGCTCTGCTTTTCCTTGCAGGTGATGCAGACGCGTGTCCACGGAATGGCCTGGAGGCGCGCCAAGGCCACCGGCTCACCGCAGTCCCGGCAGATGCCGTAGGTCCCCTTCTCCATGCGGACGAGCGCTTCCTCGATGGCCTGGAGAATCTTGGCGTCTGTCTGCTTGAGCTTCAGCGCGATGTGGACCTCGTTGTTGCCGCTGGCCTGGTCCGCGAGATCGCCCTGGCGACTGTTCACGTCGGCCGACTCCGGCAACGGCCGGGTTCCTGTCGATGTCGCCAGGATCTCGGCGCGCTTCCTCAGCAGGTCGTCCTTGAGTCGGGTCAGTGCCGCGTCATCGAGTACTTTGTCCGCCATGCGTCCGTCCGGCCCCCTTGTGCTGGTCTCCGACACACGATCATAGCAGACCCGCGCGCCCGGCGCCGGCCCGGCGCCTATTCGCTCCGGAGCGTGGCCAGTGGCTTGCGCCGCAGGACATCGAGGCTCGCCGCCACGCCCACCACGCTGACGATGGCCGTGCTGCCCACGATGCCCAGGAGCAGCAGGCCCGGCGCCGGCTGCCAGTCGATGTGGAAGAGATACCGGGTCAGGCCGTAGGACAGCCCCATGCCGCCCACCGCCCCGAGCGTGCCGGCCAGCAGTCCGAGCAGGCCGTATTCGACGGCCAGCATCGTCGCGACGAGCCGGCTGCTCGCGCCGAGCGTGCGATAGATGGCCGCCTCGTAGATGCGCTGGAACTTCGTCATCGCCACCGCGCCGACCAGAATCAGGATGCCGCCCACGAGCGTGACGATCCCGACCGCGGTGATGCCGATCGTGACGTTGTCGACCACGTCGCGGATCGTGGCGATGATGTCGCGCACGTCGATCACCGACACGTTCGGGTACGTGCGGACGAGCTGGCGCTGGAGTTCCGCCCCGGCCGCCGGCTGCGTGTCGGACACCTGCAGGAACCCGACATAGGAGTGCGGCGCGCGCAACACGGCCGGCGCCGGCTTCAGCACGAAGACGAACCCGCCGCTCTCGGCATCCTCCCACACCACGCGCCTGACGCTGGTGACGCGGGCCCTGATGGGGAGCCCGGCCACGTCGAAGCGGATCGCATCGCCAAGGGCCAGGCCGTCGTCGGCGGCGCCGGCCTCGATGGACACCTCGGTATCGACGCCCCCGGCCTCGGCGGCCGTCGACGCGGTGTCGCCCGTCGCGTCCCAGAACCGGCCCGCGACGACCTGCTCGTTGGTCTCGAGGTGATCGCGGAACGTCAGGCCGTATTCACGCGAGAGCCGGCCGTACTCGCGGACCGCCTCGGGCGATGCGAGCTGCAGCCGGGTCCCGTCCACGGCGGCGACACGGCCGCGCATGTTGGGCACGATACGGACAGGCACGCCGGCAAACGGCGCGAGCGTCTGCTGCACGCCCGCCATCTGGTCCGCCTGGATGTCGATCAACACGAAGTCCGGCGATCGCTGCCCGATCCCCGTCGTCAGGTCGGTCACGAGCGCGACCTGCGTGGAACGGACGCCCAGGATGAAGAAGCAGCCGAGCCCGACGGCCATCAGGATGACGCGCGTCTGGTTGCCGGGCCGGCCCAGGCTGATGGCCGCGTGCCGGACCGCGAACCGCGGCGACGCCACCAGCGGCCGCGTCAGGCGGACCAGCCCGAGGCCGGCGACATAGAGCAGACCGCTGATGACAGCCAGCCCGAGCGACACGTACAGGCCGGTCCTGATCGATCCGGCCTGCCACACGGCCACGATCACGAGCATGAGTCCAATCGCCGCGCCCGCGAGGACGCTGCGCCAGTCGCGCCGGCGCACGGCGCTCGACGTCGGAGCCCGCAGCAGGAGCAGCGGCTTCACCTGCCGGATTTCGAGCAGCGGCACGAGCGCGAACAGCAGCGACACCAGGATCCCGACGGCCGTCCCCTGCGCCGCCGCCGATCCGGTCATACTCACCGCCGTGACGCCGAGCGGTTCGAGCACCCACGCCGGGATCGCGGCCAGGCCGACGGCCGCCAGTCCCAGCCCCACGAGACTGCCGACGACGGCGAGCCCCAGAATCTGCACCAGGGAGATGCCCAGGACGCTGGGCCCGGACGCGCCGAGGCACTTCAGCACCGCCACGCTGCGGATCTTCTGCTGCACGAGGACGCGCGTCACGCTCCACACGCCGATGCCGCCGAGCACCACCACCGCAAATCCGACGAGGCTGAGATAGTTCTCGGCAATCTCGAGGTTGCGGCCGATCCGATCTTCCATCGTCTGCCACGAGCGGACGCTGGCGAAGTCGCGGACGAGATCCTCGCGCAGCGTCTCGGTCAGTGCCGCGGTCCGCGCCTCGTCCGGCACCCGCAGCAGGACCTGGTGCGACGCGCGGCTGCCGAAGCCGAGCAGCGAGGTGGCCCGCAGGGCCTCGAGATCGACATAGACGCGCGGCCCGAACGCGATGGCCCCGCGCTGGCCCCTGTCGCGCGCGATGACGCCCCTGACGGTGAACGTCTCCCCCGCCATCTGGAACGTGCCGCCCGGGCCGATGCCGAGCAGCGCCAGGAGTTCGGGCTGCACGACCGCGCCGTGCCCCTGGAGCAGGTCGTGCGCGTAGCGTCCTTCCTGCAGATCGAGCGTGCCGTAGTACGGGTACCCGCGCTCGACGCCGCGGAGTTCGACGAGCCGCACGCCGCCGGTCTCGCCCGTCGTCGACGCCATCGTCTGGGTGTCGACGAGTTGCATCGAGGCCGTAGCGCCGGCCGCGTCGGCCGCGCGCGCAATGCGCGCCAGCACCTCCTCCGTGAACGGTCGTGTCGACTGCACGACCACGTCGGCGGTCACCAGCGCGCGCGCCTCGCTCGTCAGCGTCCATCGCACCTGCTGCACGACGCTGCGCAGGACGACGATGGCGGCCACACCGAGACCGACGCAGAGGAAGAAGAACGTCAGCCGCAGCCACGTGGCGCGCGTCTCGCGCCAGGCCATCCGGCAGACGAACGCGAGGGCGTGCCCGGAGGTCAGGCCGCGCGCTCCCGTCGTTCGACCAGCCGGCCGTCGCGCATCAGCATGATCTCGTCGGCCATGTCGGCCAGCCCCGCGTCGTGCGTGACGAGCACCAGCGTGCGCCCGTGCGCGCGCCGCATCGTCACCAGCAGGTCGATGATGTGCTGGCCCGTCGTCGTGTCGAGGTTCCCTGTTGGCTCGTCGGCCAGCAGGATGGGCGGATCGTTGGCGATGGCGCGGGCGATCGCCACGCGCTGCTGTTCGCCGCCCGACAACTGGGAAGGATAGTGATGGCCGCGATCGGCAAGGCCGACGTCGGCGAGCAGGTCGCGGGCACGCGCGGCCGCTCCCGTCACGCCGGCAATCTCCATCGGCACGAGGACGTTCTCGTACGCCGTCAGCGACGGCAGCAGGTGGAAGAACTGGAAGACGATGCCGACGCGCTCGCCGCGCAGGCGCGCCAGCGGCTCTTCACCGAGCGCCGTGATCTCGACGCCGTCGAGCCGGATGCGGCCGGTGGTCGGCGCGTCGAGCCCGGCCATCAACCCGAGCAGCGTCGATTTGCCGCTGCCCGAGGGCCCGGTAATCGCGACGATGCGGCCGGCAGGGATGACGAACGAGGTCGGGTGCAGGATGGTCAGCGGCCCGGTCCCGCTCGTCACGGTCCGCGACACCTCGTGGAACTCGATCATCGCGTGATCGGCCCCACGGGGAGTTCGTCGACCAGGTCGCGCACGGTCGGATAGATCGTGTCGGCGATCTTCTGCGCGCCTTCCGGGTTCGGGTGGATACCGTCAGCCTGATTGAGCGCCGGTACGCCGGCCACGCCCTCGAGCAGGAACGGCACGAACCGGATCCGGCCGGCATAGGACGCCGCCAGACCGCTGTACACCTCACGGAAGCTGGTGCGGTAGTCCTGGCCGAGATTGGTCGGCCCTTCCATGCCGGTCAGCAGCACCGAAACCCCCGCGTCGAGGCACGTGTCGATGATGCCCGTGAGATTGCGGCGCGTATCGTCGACCGACAGGCCGCGCAACGCGTCGTTGGCGCCGAGTGCGACGACGACGACGCGCACCTCCGGGGTCAGCAGCGCGGCGATGCGGCGCAGGCCGCCGGCGGTGGTGTCGCCGCTGACACCGGCGTTCATGATCTCGACCTCGTGGTACCCCTCGTCCACGAAGAGCGTCTGGAGCCAGCTCGGAAACGATTCCTCGACGAGGACGCCGAGGCCCGCCGTCAGGCTGTCGCCGAGCACCACCACGCCGATCATGTCGGCGGCCAGCGGCGCCAGCGGATCGGCACTGGCGGCCGTGCCCGCGGCGGGCGGCGGCGATGACGAGGCGCCGCCACAGGCGGTCGCCAGCAGGGAGAGGACCACGATGACGGGCGCCCAGCGCCCGGGAACGACCCGCTGAAGCATCCCTCTATCTTACGCCCCGGACGCGCGGCCGTTCCGCACTCGGGCGTCGGGTCAGCCGCGCTTCTCGGTCTCGAACACGCGCATGGCCGTGGCAATCATGCCCGCCACGTCGCCCACGTTCGCCGGCAGGATGACGGTGTTGGCCTGTTTGGCGAGGTGGCCGAACTGAGTCACGTAGTTCTCGGCCACCCGCAGTTGCGTGGCCTCGCGGCCGCCGGGCTGCTGGATCGCATCCGCGACGAGCCGGAGTCCCTGCGCCGTGGCCGTGGCCACGGCCAGGATGGCCTGCGCCTCGCCCTCGGCTTCGTTGATCCGCTGCTGACGCCTGGCCTCGGAGGCCTTGATGACCTGCTGCTTCTCGCCTTCCGCATTGTTGATGTTCGCGTCGCGCGCCCCCTCGGACGTGAGGACGACGGCGCGCTTTTCACGTTCGGCGCGCATCTGCTTTTCCATCGCGGCGAGGACGTCCTGCGGCGGCGTGATGTTCCTGATCTCGTAGCGCAGCACCTTCACGCCCCAGGGTTCGGTCGCCTTGTCGATCTCGGTGACGACCGACTGGTTGATGTTCATGCGCTCCTCGAACGTGCGATCGAGGTCGATCTTCCCGATCTCGCTGCGCAGCGTGGTCTGCGCGAGCTGCGAGATGGCGAACACGTAGTCCGAGATGCCGTAGGACGCGCGCTCCGGGCTCATGACCTTGAGGTACAGCACGCCGTCGACGCCCACCTGCACGTTGTCGCGCGTGATGCAGACCTGGGCCGGGATGTCGATGGCGACTTCCTTCAGCGTGTGCTTGTACCGCACGACGTCGACGAACGGCAGGAGCAGGTGGAAGCCCGCGCCGCGCACGCCCGAGAAACGCCCCAGGCGCTCGACAACGTAGGCGCTCTGCTGCGGCACGACTACCGCGGTCCTGGCGACGATGGTCAGTACCAGGCCGGCGAGAATCAGCAGGACGATCATCGATCCGGTCACGAATGGCCTCCTTCGGGTTCGACGAGCAGCAGCAGCCCGTCCACGGCGACAACGCGACAGCGCGCCCCCGCGGCGAGCGCCAGGTCCGAGACGTTGCGCGCCGACCAGGTGGCCCCGTGCAGTTCGACGCGCCCCACGCTGCCGGCCGTGAGCGCCACGCCCGTCACGGCCGTCTCCCCTACCAGCGCATCGACGGCCGGGGCCTGCGGATCCGGCTGGACCTGCCGCAGCAGACGGGATCGGAAAAACAGCAGACCGGTGACCGACAGCACGATGAACAGGAAGACCTGCACCGAGACGTCGGCAACGCCCATCAGGGCCAACAGTCCCGTCAGGACGGCCCCGACCCCGAAGAAGATGATGTAGAAGCCGCCCGGCGTGGCCAGCTCCCCCACCATCAGCAGCAGCCCGACGACGAGCCAGTGCCACCAGAGTATGGTCATGGTGGGCGGATTATAGGCGAAATCCGGGGGATCCCGCTTACCGGGCGCCGATCAGCTTGACCGTGCTGATGAACTGGCCGGAGTGACGCGTGCTGTGCTCGGCCCCGTGCGAGAGCAGGCCCAGGACCGTCGACGGCAGTCCCGCGCGGCCGACCTTGCGCGCATCGAAGACCGTGTCGGCCGGCGTCGCGCGCAGCTGCGCGAGGGCCCGCTCGACAGCGGCGTCGACGACGGCGACGAGCGCCGCGCCGTCGAGATCCGGATGCGGCATGGCCTCGGCGCGCGCCGCGGTCTTCTGGGCGTCGCTCAGCATTTCGCCGCGCGCGTAGGTGTAGAGACGGTCGAGCGCCCCGGCCAGGTGCAGGGCATGAAACCCCGCGGTGGCGGCCCCGGCCTGTTGCCAGAGCACCTCGACGGGCACCGTGGGCGCGAGCGTGGCGATATCCTCGCGGGCCATCAGCAGGGCGTGCGCCGCCGGTTGCAGCACGGGTGCAATCCCTTCGACAGGACCACGAAGCCACGGTTCGGGCAGATGCGTGTCGGACATGACGAGGCCGATTATAGAACCGCCGACTCCCGCTCGTCCTACTTCCCCGGAGCTCCCAAATCGTGGTGCGGTGACCGGTCGGGGCGTCTGAATCGCGTCAGCTTGCGATAGGATGGCCCGTCCGGATCGCTGGAGGGCCGCTCGCAGAGCCCCCGGAGCCGGCCACTCGGGTGGCGAGTGCCTGGCACGGCGGACCAATCATCCGCTTGTCGACCAGGCCTGTCCGAACGTACGGAGACTGCATGCGGATTGTGGTACCGAAGGAAACGGTTCCCGGAGAGCGGCGTGTCGCGCTCGTCCCGGAATCGTGCAAGAAGTTGATTCAGACTGGTTACACGGTCGGCGTCGAGTCGGGCGCGGGCGTGGCCTCGGATTTCGATGACGAGAGCTACCGCGCGGCGGGCGCGGAGATCGCGTCCGACGCGGCCGCGCTCATCGGCGGGGCCGATCTCGTGCTGAAGGTGAACGCCCCGACGATCGGCACGCGCGACGAGGTCGGCTGGATGCGCCCGGGCGCGATTTACCTGGGGTCGCTCATGCCGCTGCGTCACCTGGACGCGGTGCGCGCCCTGGCCGCGCGCGGTGTCACCGCCTTTGCGACCGACGCCATCCCGCGGACCACGCGCGCGCAGGCCATGGACACGCTGTCGTCGCAGGCCAACATCGCCGGGTACAAGGGCGTGCTTCTGGCCGCGGCCGATCTGAACCGGTATTTCCCGATGCTGATGACCGCGGCCGGCATGGTCAAGCCCGCGCAGGTCTTCGTCATCGGCGCCGGCGTGGCCGGCCTCCAGGCGATTGCCACGGCCAAGCGGCTCGGAGCGCACGTGTCAGCCACGGACGTCCGGCCCGAGGTCAAGGAACAGATCGAGAGCGTGGGCGCCAAGTACGTCGGGATCGAACTGGCGGCCAGCGCCGCGGCCGGCGGCGGGTACGCCAAGGAACTCTCGGCCGAAGATCGTGCCCGGCAGGCACAGCTCCTGGCCGACCAGTGTGCCGTCTCGGACGTGGTCATCACGACCGCGCTCATCGGCGGCGTCTTCGCGCCCCGACTCATCTCGGCCGCGATTGTCGACCGCATGAAGCGCGGTGCGATGATCGTCGACCTCGCGGCCGACGGCGGCGGCAACTGCGAGCTGTCACAGCCCGGCGAGCGCTCGGTCACGGCGGGCGGCGTCGTGATCCTGGCGCCGCTCAACGTGCCGGCGTCGATGCCCTACCACGCGAGCCTGCTCTTTTCGCGCAACCTCACGACCTTCGTGCAGACGTTCACGAAAGACCAGGCCTTCACCCTCGACCTCGAGGACGACATCCAGCAGGGTGCCGTCATCACGCACAACGGCCAGGTCCTGCACGCCCGGACGGCCACGGCCCTGGAGAAGGGGACGGAATGACTGAAGAATTCTGGCCAACACTGTTTGTCTTTGTCCTGGCCTCGTTCATCGGGCTGGGCGTGGTCCGCCGTGTCTCGCGGCTGCTGCACACCCCGCTCATGTCGCTCACCAACGCCATCTCGGCCATTGCCGTGGTGGGAGCGATTGCCGTGGCGGGCCGCGACTATCCCGTGGAACTCCGCGTCATGGGCGTGGTGGCCCTGTTCGCGTCCATGACGAACATCATCAGCGGGTTCCTGCTCACGGACCGGATGCTGCGCATGTTCAAGACCGGGAAGAAGACCGACCGAGGCGAGGCGTGATGTACGGACTGACCGAAGGCGCGTACATCGTCGCCACGTCCCTGTTCATTTTTGCGCTCCACTGGATGAACGCGCCGCAGACGGCGCGGCGCGGCGTGTACGCCGGCGTGGCCGGCACGGCGCTGGCCATTGGCGTCACCTGGATCCAGCCGGGCATCGTCCATCACTGGTGGATCATCGGCGCCATCGTGGCCGGCGCCATCGTCGGCATTCCGCTGGCCATGGTGCCGCTCACCGCGGTGCCGCAACGAACCGCCCTGTCGCACTGCTTCGGCGGCCTGGCCGCCGGCCTGGTCGGGACGGCGGAGTTCTATCTCTGGTTCTTCCACGAGCCGCACCGGCTCACGACCTTCCACGTCAGCGCCATCGTCTGCGAGATCATCCTCGGGTACCTGACGTTCACCGGCAGCCTGCTGGCCGCCGGGAAGCTGCAGGAGATCAAGTGGATTCCTCAGCGGCCTGTCACCTACGCCGGCCAGAACCTCGTCAACTTCGTGCTGCTGGGCACGGCCGTGGCGCTGGCGGTGGCGATTGCGATTCACCCGACGGCCGCCTGGGCGCCGTACGTCTTCCCGGTGATCATCGTGCTGTCGCTGCTGTTCGGCATCCTGCTGATCATCCCGATCGGCGGCGCCGACATGCCGACGGTCATTGCGATCCTCAACTCCTACGCGGGCCTGGCGGCCGTGGCCATGGGCTTCGCGCTCGACAACAAACTGCTCGTGACGGCCGGGGCACTCGACGGATCGAGCGGCCTCATCCTGGCCATCATCATGTGCAAGGCCATGAACCGCTCGTTCACCAACGTGCTGTTCGGGGCGTTCGGCCAGGCCAAGCAGGCCACGGCCAGCGGCGAAGAGAAGGTCTACAAGGCCGAGACCCCGGAAGGGGCGGCACAGGTGCTCGAGCAGGCCGAGTCCGTGGTCATCATCCCGGGCTACGGCATGGCGGTCGCGCAGGCGCAGCACAAGGTGCGCGAACTGTACGACCAGTTGAAGAAGCGCGGCGTGTCGGTGCGATTCGCCATCCACCCGGTGGCCGGCCGCATGCCGGGTCACATGAACGTGCTGCTGGCCGAGGCCGACATTCCGTACGACGCGCTGGTCGAGATGGAAGAGATCAACCCGGACATGCCGCAGGTGGACGTGGCGCTCGTCGTGGGCGCCAACGACGTGGTCAACCCCGCGGCGCGGACCGACCCGGGCGGGCCGATCTACGGGATGCCGATCATCGACGCCGACAAGGCCCGCACCGTGCTGGCCATCAAGCGCTCGAAGAACCCGGGATTTGCCGGGATCGACAACGAGCTGTATTTCTCGGATCGTACCTGGATGCTCTTCGGCGACGCGAAGGGCGTCATCGGGGATCTGGTCAAGCAGTTGTCGGGCGATTCGGCCGGCGGCTGAGTGAATCGGACATGGGCTCCCCGGGGACCGACCGACATCAGGCCCCGGGGAGACCCACCGGTATGATGCAACGTCGTCGCCTGCGCCGGGGTGGCGAAACTGGCAGACGCACGGGACTTAAAATCCCGAGTCGCGCAAGCGACGTGTGGGTTCGATTCCCACCCCCGGCACGCCCGCTGCCAGGGCCGACACAGGGTCGGCCCCTCCCCGCCCTCTCGTCGCGCACGGGCGAGTCGACATCCAGACGCGTCGGAGCCCTGAGGGCTTCAGCCCCAGGGGGCGATCGTGTGATTTTCCCCTTCCCGCACCGAGTCGCCTGAAGGGCGCTCAGGACAGACGACGAATCTTGGCGGCCACGGCGATACGCGGTTTGGGCTCGGGTACGACCTCGGGGATGCCCATGGCCACAATCCCGGCCACACATTGGTCTGGTCCGATCTCGAGACACTCCCGGATGGCCGGGTTGACAGCCAGCGACAACCAGATGCCACCGACGTGCCGCGCCCAGGCGGCCAGCAGGATATTCTGGATGGCGGCAGCGCAGGCCAGCGGAAAGTCGTAGCGGTCGAGATCGCTCGTCGCAGCCTGGCCGACCACGGCCAACAGCACGGGCGCCCCGCCGAAGTCGGTCGCGAAGGCGCGGATGGCGGCCTTGCGGGCCTCGGGCAGATCCGGCTTCTTGAGCGATCCGGCCTCGAGGGCGGCAAGGTACCGCGCGGCCACATCGGCCCTGGTTTTCGGCCCCAGAATCACGAATTCCCAGGGTTGACGATTCCCGTGCGACGGAGCCCAGGTGCCGGCCTCGAAGATAGCGGCGAGTGTCTCGTCGCTGATGGGATCGGGTTTGAAATGCCGGATCGATCGGCGCTCACGGATGGCGGTGTGTAGCTCCACGAAATCGTTCTCCTTGCAACCATACCCGGGCACAACCGCGCAACTGCACGACAGATCGCCCGGGATCATCCCGACCGTTCCGACCTCCCAGCGATGGCGTGAGCGGCAGGGATGTTCGCGAGCATAGCCTCCCGTGCCTCGCGCTTCAAGCGCGCCGCCGGCGCATCCGCCTCAGTGGATGGTGTCCGGAGCGAGACGCTGCCGGTCGGCGCGAATCACGCGCCCCACGACCGCGTCGAGATCGGCCTGCTCGACGTCGAACGGCCCGGCCACCGCGGCCCCCATCGGCATCTCGATGGCCAGGACGACGCGGCCGTCCATCGGCTCGACGATCCAGCTGAATCCGTGCAGGAACACGGGCCGATCGGCGGCGACCTCCGGGTTCTCGACGCGGCCGATGGCGCGCAGGATCTCCACCAGCATCTGGTGGACCAGCGCGTCGTTCCAGGCCGGCGCGTCGCCCGACGGCACCACGATCGATTCGGTCACGGCGTAGTCGCGGCCCTTGAGTACGATTTCCACGGGAAAGGTCATGGCACCGAGCAGTATAATCCGCGCCGGTGATCGCGACCGACGCGCTCCCGGCGATCACCGGCGGGCCATCGATTGCCGTGGACGTGGCCAACGCCGGGGGTCTCTACGCCGACCGTCCGGCGATGCGCGACGGCCCGTTGATCACCGCACGCAAGAGCGACGACCTGTCCGCGTGGCTCGCCCTGTTCGCGCAGGCGCTCAGCGATCGGCCGGCGAATCCAGACCGCTGACCGTGGTCAGATACCGGCGCCGGTTCTCGAGACGCAGGCGTGCCCACGCGGCCGTCACCTCGACGCCGTACAGCAGGATCACGGCCGACAGATAGATCCACACCAGGAACACCACCACGGCGGCCACCGACCCGTGCACGGTGAACCGCGAGAGATCGCGCACGTAGAACGCGAACCCCGAGAACGCCAGCCGCCACAGCACGCCGGCCACGATCGCGCCGAACCAGACGTCGCGCAGCCGTACGTGCGTGTTCGGGACGAAGTAGTAGATCAGCCCCACCACGACGATGAAGGCCGGCGTGATCGCGTTCGAGACGATGACGCCCGACAGCCAGGCCAGGTCCGGGTACCGTGCCAGCACGTCCGCGAACCAGCCGGCTTCGACCACGTGCGCCGCGCTGGCGACGAGCATCGCGACAACGGCCAGCAGTCCGGCCGTGAGCATCATGACGAACGCCACCAGCTTGTGTTTCAGGAAGCTGTAGTTCCGTTCGACGCCCCACGCGTGGTTGATGGCCGACGTGATCGCGCCGAACACACCCATCGACGCCCACAACGTCACGACCGTCCCGGCCACGCTCAGGTTCAGCGGCGCCCGCGCGAGCTCGGTGAACTGGCGCGAGAGGAACTCGAAACGACTCGGCAGCGCCTGGCCGATCAGATCGAGGAGCGTTGGCGCGTCGGCGCCATCGTTGGTGGCAATGCGCGCCAGGACCGAGAGGACCAGCAGCAGGAACGGGAAGATCGAGAGCAGGGCGTAATAGGCGATCGAGGAGGCGAACGTCAGGTTGCTGCTGCGGTAGAACTCGACGAGACCGAGTCGCAGCGCCCGCACGGCCAGCAGGCAGCCTTTGCGACACGTCACCAGCAGCGGCGGCCACGACCCGGCCAGGTCCGCGGATCGCGGCTCAGCCATGCACGCCTCGACGAGGGGTCCGCACGACTCCGCATTCTACAGGGGCCGCGCACGGGCGCGGCGTCCAGGACGGTCGGGCCCGAACCGCCGGCGCCCCGCCGCTATAATTCGGCCATGAGCGCGCGAGACGACGAGCCCACGGCGGCACGCCCGGTCCCCATTCGACGCGCGCCCTCCGCACCCGAGGCCACGGCCTGCGACGCGCCGGTCCTCTGCGAACGCTGCCGCACGCCGATGTTCCGCATGCACGCGGTGTGGCGCTGCCCGTCCTGCGGCTTCAAGACGGACTGCTGCGGGTGGTAGTCGATCACGCGCGCTCCGGATTCGCCGGGGACGCCGACTGGATCGACGCGGTCATCGCGCGACACACGATGCCCTTTTCCCGTCCGGAGTTCCTGAAGGCCGTTCGTGCGCTGTCGGCCCGGTACGTCGAGCATCGGAGCGCCCTGCCCTCGCGCTCGCCGCTCGACTCGGCCGGCAAGCGGGCGGCGTTTGCCGGCTTCTATGCGCCACTCCACTACCTGACGATCCGCGGCCTGCTGCGCGCCCTGCCGCTCGGCCCCCAATCGCGCGTGCTCGATCTGGGCTGCGGCACGGGCGTGGGCGGCCTGGCCTGGGCGGCGTCCCTGCCCACCGCCGTGCCGGTGACCGGCGTCGATCTCAACACCTGGGCACTCGAGGAACTGCGGTGGAACAGCCGACACCTGGCGATCCCGTGTCGCACGCAGCGTGGCTCGATGGTGGACGTGCTCGACAAGACGCTGTCGGGCCGGCGGCGCCAGGACCTGGCAGGCACGGGCATCGTCTGCGCCTGGAGCGCGAACGAATTACCCGGCCCGCTGCGCGATCGCCTGCTGACACACCTGCTCGACGCCCACCGGGCCGGCGCGTCGGTCCTGATCGTCGAACCGCTGGCGCTGTCGGCCGTGCCGTGGTGGGCGTTATGGCAGGCGGCCGTCACGTCGGCGGGCGGCAGTGCGGACGAGTGGCGCCTGGCACCCGACCTGCCGCCCGCGCTCGCCGAACTCGACGAGGCCGCGGGCTTCAGGCGCGACGCGCTCACGGCCCGATCCTTCTGGTTGGAGGCTGCATGATCCTGCCGCGCCGCACACCCGCCGCGATGCGGCTCGTCCTCGCGGTCGCCGTGGCCCTCGCCACGGCGACCGCCGCCACCGTCGTCCGCGCCGCCCAAGACGGCGCGGACGTGCCGCCCGCATCCGCCGGCGCGGCGGATCCGGCAGGCACGACAGCCACGGCTGTCGTGCCGCCGGGTGCGCCGCTGATCATCAACAGCGTCACCGTCGAGCGGCTGCGGCGCACGCCGGAGCCGCTCGTTCGCGCCCTGGCCGGCGTCGAGGCAGGCCGCGCGTCATCGGCGCGCGGCCTGCGGCGCGCCGCGCGGCGGCTCGGCGAACTGCCGACCGCCGCGCGCACGTCACTGGCCGTGCGCCCGGCCGGGCCCGGTCGCGCGGCCCTGCGCCTCGTCGCCGACGAGAAGCCGATCGTGCCGGCCGGCACGATCGGCTGGAGCAGCGTGGCGCTCGACGCCGTGCTCAGCCGCACGGTGCGCTTCGACGTCGCCGCGCCGTTCGCGCAGGCCGATCTCTGGCAGCCCTCTTTCCTCTGGCCGCGCGCCCGTCGTCGGCTCGGCCTTCACGTGGCGCTGCCCCTGCCCGGATCCCGGCGCGGTGTCCTGCACGTCGACGCGTTCGGGGAACGCCAGACGTACGCGCGTCCGCTGGCCGGCCTGCCCATGTTCGAGGAGCAGCGACGACGCGTGGGCCTGCGGTATGCCGACTGGATTCACGATCAGGTGCGGCTCGAGGGCGGCCTGGCCGCCGATCGCCTGGCCGGTCGCGACTATCTCGCCTTCCAGGGGATTGCCACCGTGACGCTGTTCGCCGATCACGTGGCCGCCCACCTGCGGACCGAGCGCTGGCTGCCGCGCGCGTCGGACGATGTGGCCCACGCCACGGTCCACGCGTCGCTCGACTGGCGCTCGACGACCGACGAGGACGCGACGCGGTGGATCGGCCACGTCGGGCTGATCCGTGCCTCGGACCAGGCACCGCTCGCGCTCTGGGCCGCGGCCGCCTCGGGCGGCGATCGCCAGATCCTCCTGCGCGGTCACGTGCTGCACCATCAGCACGTGCTCGCGAGCGAGGTCTTTGGCCGTCGGCTCGCATACGGCACGGTGGAGCACATCACGCCCGTCTGGCGCTCGCGCTACGCGGCCGTGGGCGTGGCCGGATTCGTGGACGTCGCCCGCGCGTTCGATCGCCTCGACGGCGCGGCCCCCACGCGCCTGCACATCGACGTCGGCGCGGGCCTCCGGCTGTCGCGTCCGACCGACGCGAGTCAACTCCGTCTCGATTGGGGCGTCGGCCTGCGCGACGGACGCATGCGCGTGTCGGCCGGGTACCTCACGGCGTGGGGACGTCCCTGATCGCCGCACCCGCCGCGCGCAGGATGGAGGCCAGGGGCTTCAGCCCCTGGCGCAGCCGCACGGGCTGAAGCCCGTGCGCTCCATTCGGACAAACCCGGCCGCTCGAGGTCGACACCGAACTGGAAACCGCTCCAGTCGCCGCACCCGCTCGCGCGCAGGCGACCGGCACGTCCATCAACACACAGCGCGCGCGTCAGGCGCGCGCTCCCACGGGCCCGGCAGTCCGCCCTGTCGCCGCACGTCGAACAGGTCGGCCCAGGGACTGGTCACGCCGCGGGCCGCATCGACGGCCATCATCCCGGCCAGCGTGCCGTAGGTCATGCCGTTGCCACCGAACCCCGTGGCCACGAACACGCCGGGCCGCACCTCGCCGATGAGCGGCCGGCCATCGATCGAGTCGACGATCGTGCCGGACCAGCGGCGCTCGATGCGCACGCCCGGCAGCCGCTGGGCCAGGCGGCGCTCGAGCCGCGCGAACCGCTCGGCCGGCGCCGCCGGCTCGTCGCCGGCGTGATCGACGCCCCCGAAGATGACGAGATCCGGCGCCCCATCCCGATCGGTCCGATCGATGCGCAGGTACTCGTACGCGGCATCACGGTGTTCCCAGTAGATGCCCTCGTCCACAGGTCCGGCAGGGGCCGTACCGCTGATCACGTAGCTCGTCGACACGTTCACCAGCGGCTGTGGTCCGTCATCCTCGAACCGCGCGAACGGCAGCGGCACGTGCGTGGCCACGACCAGGTAGCGCGCGGTCACGCGGTGCCCTGCCGCCGAGACGATCACGGTGTCGTCCACCTGATCGATGGCGTCGACGTGCGTCGACTCGTACACCCCGCTGCCGTCGCCGTCGATGCGATCGAGCAGCACGCTCACGTATCGGAGCGGGTGCAGCCGCGCCTGCCCGTCGAACCACACGCCCGGTCCGCCAAGCCCCGGGACCGCGTCGACGTACGCCGCGTCGATCCCGAGCGTGTGCGCCGCGGCCGCTTCCTGCGCCAGCGCGGCCCTGGCCTGCACACCCGGCACGCCGTGCGGCGCGTGCAGGCAGCCACGGACCCAGGCGAAGTCGCAATGGATGCGCGCGTCGCGGATCTCGGCCCTGATGCGCGTGATCGCGGCGAAGCCGGCCTCCCAGATCGCCCGTGCCCTGGCCGCGCCGATCCGCTCGATCAGGCGCGTCAGCGGCACGTCGGTGACGGCCGTCAGGTGCGCCGTCGACCGGCCCGTCTGCCCCGATCCGCAGCGATCGGCTTCGAGCAGCGCCACGCGCAGCCCGGCCTGCTTGGCCAGGTGCGCGGTGGTGATGCCCGTCACCCCCGATCCAATGACGATGAGATCCACGTCCAGGGACCGATCGAGCCGCCCGAACGTCGGCAACTGCGCGGTCGACGCCCAGCACGACTCCCCCACATTGACCCGATCGAACATCTCACCCCGCTTCGTTCATGCCTTGCGTGACGGGAGCCTCTGGGCGCAGTGCAAGTGACAGGCCATCGCCGCGTGCGGACGACGACGACAGCCGACGCACACTTCGGCGCGCGGCTGCACGCTCTCGCGCACGAAAGAGGGGATGCGATTTCAGGTCCGTCGCGCGGGCGCGGGGGCCTCGACGCGACGCGGGACGCGAATCGTGAACCGCGTGGGTCCGCCGGCGGGATGGTCGAGCGCGTACGCGAACCCGTGGGCCGAGAGGATCTCGCCCACGAGCGTGAGGCCGATGCCCTGCCCGAGCGGCTTCGTGCTGAAGAACGGCGTGAAGAGATGCGCGCGCGCTTCCTCCCCGGGGCCGGGGCCGGAGTCGTCAATCGAGACGACGACCTCGTCGTCGTCCCCGGCGAGATCGATGGTGACGAGTCCACCGGTGCCGGCAGCCTCGACCGCGTTCCTGAGGATATTGAGGCACGCCTGCTCGAGTTGATCGCGGTCGGCGTCCACGCACACGGCCGGCGCGTCGGACGGCCAGGCGCAACGGACCTCGACGTCGCGGACGTGCGCCCGGGTCAGCGTGGCCACCTGCTGCAGCAGCGTTCGCAGATCGACGGGCCGACGCACCGGGGACGGCAGGCGGAACACATCGGCGAACCGGCGCATGAACTGGTTCAGCCGGGTCGATCGATCGATGGCAATCCGCAGCGCGTACTCGACGTCCGTGCGGCTGTCGGGCGTGAGCTCGGCCGTGTAGGCGAGCGACGATTCGAGCAGCGAATTGGTGGCCGTGACGCTGTTGTTGACCTCGTGCGACATCACGCGCACCAGCTTCTCGTACGCGGCACGCTCGATCCGCCGGGCCTCGTCGGTCAGTTCCTCCAGCACGTAGAACGTCCGCGCGAAGCCGCGATCGACGAACCCGCCGCGATGACATCGCACCCGGCGTGTGCCGCCCGCACCGGAGACCTCCACCGCACCCGGCTCGAGCCCGCCGAGCACCGCACCAAGCGACGAGGGCAGATCCGTCACGGCGCGGCCGACGACCGCGTCCCTGCCGAGATCGAGCAGGCGCAACGCCGCCGGATTCGCCTCCGCAATCCGGTCGTCGAAATCGAGGATCAGCATGCCGGAGGGCGAGGCCGTGATTACCTGGTCGAGGAAGTGGTGCTGCTCCTGGATCCGTGCGCGTTCGGCCCTCAGCGTATCAGCCATCCGGTTGTAGACCTGGACCAGCTGGTTCACGCGCGCGTCGGCCACCGGCCGCAGGCGCGCGGTGAACTCCTCTTCGCGGATCAGCCGCTCCGCATCGTCGCCGAGATCGACGACCTTGAGCACGCGCCTCGCCAGCGTCAGGCCCGTGGCCAGCAACAGCAGCGTCGCCGCCTCTACCGCGACCAGCCAGTACGATCCGTTCGCCACGACGAACAGGACCGCGGCAAACCCCACGTGAACGACGACGAGGTAGAGCGGGATCGCGCGGCGGAGCGTCACACGTCGATCCCGTATTTCTCCAGGCGACGATAGAGCGCCGCGCGGCTCAGGCCGAGCACCTCGGCCACGCGACTCATGTTCCCGCCGCAGTGCCCGAGGGCCTTGACGATCATCGCGCGCTCCATCTCGTCGACGGTCATCGTGCCGACCGGCGGCAGCGGATCGGATGGTGGCCGCGCGTGGCCGCCCTCCTGGCTCTTCGTGAATTCGTCGACATCGAGCACGGGGGATCCGCTGACGAGCACGGCACGCTCCACCGTCTGCCGCAACTGCCGGATGTTGCCCGGCCAGGGCTGCGCCTGGAGCCAGCGTCGCGCCGCGTCGGTCAGGGTCAGCGGGCCGAGACCGTAGACCTGCGCCACGCCCTGCAGGATGCTGGCGGTCAGCCGCGGAATGTCGTCGCGACGTTCGCGCAGCGGCGGCAGGTGCACGCCGATCAGGTTGATGCGATACAGCAGGTCCTCGCGGAACGCGCCGTGAGCCACGATCTCGGCAAGCGGCCTGTTCGTGGCCGACACGACGCGGACGTCGACCTCGCGCCGCACGCTCGATCCCAGGACCTCGAACGTGCGGTCCTGGAGCACCCGCAGCATCTTCACCTGCGAGGCCGCGTCAAGATCGCCGATCTCATCGAGGAAGATCGTGCCCGTGTGGGCGAGCTCGAAACGCCCCTTCCTGTCGGTCCTCGCATCCGTGAAGGCCCCGCGCACGTGGCCGAACATCTCGCTCTCGAACAGCGACGCCGCGATGCCGCCGAGATTCACCTTCACGAAGGGGCGGCCGGCCCGGCGACTGTTGGCGTGCAGCGCCTCGGCGATCAATTCCTTGCCGGTGCCGCTCTCGCCCGTGACCAGCACCGACGCATCGGTCGCCGCCACACGGCCGACGAGTTGCAGCACGCGGCGCAGCGCGAGGCTCTGCCCGACGATCCGACCGAAGTCGTAGCGCTCGTCCAGCGCCTCGCGCGTGGGGACGTCGTCGCCACGCCCAGCGGCGCGAGCCTGTTCGATGCCGAGGACCGTGTGCACGGTCTGCATCACCTGCTGGTTGCTCCAGGGCTTCGTGATGAAATCCGACGCCCCGGCCTTCATCCCGCGCACGGCGAGATCGATCGAGCCCCACGCGGTGATCAGGATGACCGGGAGGTCGGGATGCCGCGTCCGGATCTGTCCGAGCAGGGCCATCCCCTCGTCGCCCGACGTCCGGCGCGAGAAGTTCATGTCCTGGATCACGAGATCGCACCGCTCGCGCGCGAGCGCGTCGAGCGCCGCATCCGGCGTCGCCACGGCCGTCGCCCGGTGGCCGGCCTGCTTGAGCAGCAGCGCCAGGGAGGCCGTCACCGACGGTTCGTCATCGATCAGCAGGATCATCGAGGTTCGGCTCACTCGTCGCGCAGGGCCAGCGCCGGCGTGATCCGGGTGGCCAGCCGGCTCGGATACCAGGCGCAGAGAATCGTCACGGAGTATACGGCCACGATGGCGGCGATCACGCCGGAGACGAACACCGGCCGAGGCACCACGGTCATCCAGGCCGGCAGCGGCAGCAGCGGAATCTGGATCAACAGCACGCAGCCGAGGACGATGGCAAACGAGACGGTCACGACCAGTTCGACGATGACCTGCCGGCCCACGTTCCGCGCGGATGCGCCCTGCGCGCGCCGCAGGCCGAATTCCTTCGTCCGTGTGGTGACACTCTGCCAGACCACCCCTGTCAGCCCCAGGGCCACCATCAGGAGCATGGCGGCAGCCACGGTCGTGATGATGGACAGCGGCACGATGTTGTCGCGCAGCATGCCCTCGCGCAGGACCTCGATCGGCCGCACCGTGAACGACCAGGTCGGCGCCAGCACACGGAAGCGCCCGAGCAGTGTCTCCTCGAATGCCGCCGTCGTGCCCGGACGCACGCGGATCTGCAGCACGTCCGGCAACGACAGGTCCTCGAGCGGCGCGTCGAGCGACTGCCGCAGGAACAGCAGCGGCACGGCCATCGACAGTTCCCCCTGCCGCCGGAAGTCGTCGATGACGCCGACGACGCGCTTCGGTCTCGGCGCCGGCCCACCGGCGCTTCCCGGAAACGGCGCCTCGACGATCGTCTCGCCCGCGGCCTCGTCGCGGCCGAAGATCTCGCGCGCGAGGAGCCTGTTGATGACCACCGGTTCCCACCCACCGGTCCACGCGACGTCGTCTTCGCGCGAGAACCATCGACCGTCGATCAGCTGGATCCCCAGGACGTCGGCGAAGGCGTCATCCGCGCGGTTCTTCGCGACCGAGATGGCGTCCCGTCCCTCGACGAGGAGCGCATCGCTCCACGTGTACCACTGATAGGGTCCCATCGCGGTCCACGCCACGGCCTCGACAGCCGGCTGCGCCCGGAGTTCCGTGAGGATCTGGCGGAGCGTCTGGCGTGCCAGGTCCTTCGCCTCATCCTCCGTGCCCGCGGTCCCCGCGGGACGCCGCACCTCCACCGACCACACATCCTGATACGAGAACCCCAGCGGCCGCAGCGCGTTCGTACCGAAGTGCGCGGCGAGCACGGCCACCGCGACCACCAGGAGGAACGTCACGAACATCTCGGCGACGAGCAGGCCGTTCTGCCGCTTGCGGTTCCACATCAATCGGATCAGATGACGCATCATCGCGCGCCTCCCTTCAACGCCGCCACCGGGTGCAGCCGCGACATGCGCCACGCGGGATAGACGCCCGACACGACGCCGAACACCAGGGCCAGGCCGAGCCCGATCAGGAAGATGCGGACGTTCACCGCCAGCTGCGCGTGGGCGATCAGGCCGCTCCTGTTGATCACGCCGAGCAGCGCGGCCGAGACCACCAGCGCCAGGACCGCCCCCACCATCGTGAGCAGGACGTTCTCGACCACGAACTGCGCCACGAGCGCGCGCGACGAGGCGCCGAAGGCCTTGCGCACCCCGATCTCCGACGATCGCTCCATGATCCGGCTGATGTTCAGGTTCACGAGGTTCACCGCCGGCAGCAGGGCGATCAGCCCCCCGAGCACGGCCAGCAGCGCGATCAGCCGCGGCGCCTTGCTGCGCGGATCGTCGTCGGGGAACATCTGACGCGCCCATCCCTCGAACGGTGTCTCGAACGGCGCCACGAGACGATGCATGCCGGCCGGCAATTCCAGGCGCGACACGCGTTCGTCGAAGGTCTCGCGAATCAGCGCGATCGAGGCCCCGGGACCGGCCACGAGCGCGGCCTGGTAGCCGCCGAGGATTCCCTCCTGATCGAGCGGGGTCCGCTCCGTCGTCAGCGGCACCCAGACGTCGGCGTACGGCAGGTTCCGCATCTCCGACACGTCGGGCACGACACCGACAATGGTGAACCGCTGTCCGCCGATCTCGATCGGTCGCCCGACGGCCGGTCCGTCGCCGAGGAGCCGATCGCGTGCCGAGGCCGTCACGACCGCCACGAAATCCGCGCGCTGCACGTCAGCCTCGGTGAACGGTCGTCCCTCGAGGAACGCGAACGAGAACACGCGCCAGAAGCCGCCGTCGGTGCGCTTCATCGCCAGCGTCTGTTTCCGTCCATCCACGAACGCGTCCGCCGCGATCGGCGACGAGAAGATGGCCAGGTTCTCGGCGCCCGGCAGGTGCCGTGCCTGGCGATCGAACAGCGCGTAGGTGCCCTGCGCACTCATCATGCGGCCACCGTCGCCGAACAGGCTGACGCGCATCACGGCCAGCACGCGTCCCCGCCCCGTATCGGGTCCCGGGCCGAACCCGTGATCGAGCATCGCGGCAATGAGGACCAGGATCACGAGCGTCGCGACGATGCCGAAGAGACTGACGAGCGTGAAGATCTTCCGGCGCAGGAGCACCTTCACGGCCACGGCGAGATGATGACGCCACATGATCGCTCCTAGTGCACGAGCCGGCCATCGAACAGCCGGATGATCCGGCCTGTCCGCGCCGCCTTCTGCTGATCGTGCGTCACCATGACGATCGTCGTGCCCTCCTGGCGGTTGAGGGCCTCGAGCTCGTCCATGATCTCGTCGCCCATCTGCGAATCGAGGTTGCCCGTCGGCTCGTCGGCCAGCAGGATCTTCGGCCTGCCGACAATCGCCCGCGCCACGGCGACGCGCTGCTGCTGACCGCCGGAGAGCTGCGACGGCAGGTGGTGGACCCGCGCGCCCAGCCCCACGCGGTCCAGCGCGTCCATCGCCACGCGGCGCCTGTCGGCGTGGCTCATCCGGCGATAGAGCAACGGCACCTGCACGTTGTCGACGACGGAGAGGTCGGCAATCAGGTGGAACGTCTGGAAGATGAACCCGAGTTCGCGATTGCGGATGGCCGACACGTCCCGATCGGCGTAGCTCAGGACCGGGCGGCCATCGAGAATGATCTGACCGCTCGTCGGTTCGTCGAGCAGGCCGATCAGGTTGAGGAGCGTACTCTTGCCGCACCCCGACGGTCCCATGATCGAGACGAACTCGCCGGCCTTGACGGCGATCGAGACGCGCTCGAGCGCCACGGTCTCGATGCGGTCGGTGCGATAGACCTTTTCGACATCCTGTAGTTGAATCATCACCCGTTCCTCGTTACCGGATCCGGACCTCGGCGAGGTGCTCGTAGTCGCGCATGTCCGACAGAATCACGTCGTCTCCCGCCTCGAGGCCGGAGAGGATTTCCACGTCATCGAAGCTCGTCACGCCCAGCTGCACGGTGCGGCGCTCGGCCAGGCCGCCACGTCGCACGAAGACAGGCCGGCGGCTGCCCCCGTCGGCAAACGCCCCGCGGCTGACCGTCAGGACGTTCGTCCGTCGCGCGGTGATCACCTGTACGTCGGCCCGGAGATTGGGACGCAGCGCCACGTCGTCGCCGCCGGTGATGGCCACCATGAACCGCACGGCGCCGTTCTCGACGGCTGGATAGACCTCCTGCACCAGGCCATCGATCCGGTGTTCGTCGATGCGGATCGCGACGGGCAGGCCTGTGCGGATGGCGTCGGCGTGCAGATCGGACGCCGTCGCGTCGATGCGGAACGCGGACAGATCGGCAATCCGCGCGAGGATCTCGCCGCGCCTGACGAGCGCGCCCTCGTCGGACACCACCCACGTGAGCACACCGTCGCGATCCGACTTCGTTGTCGCCAGATCGAGCAGCCGCCGACGCTCGGTCACGTCGCGCGCGAGTGTCGCGCGCTCGAGCGCCAGTCCCTCGAGCTGGACCGCCGTGGTCCGCTCCGCGCTGCTGCGCTCGTTGCGCACCTGGTCGAGTTCCACTTCCGCCTGCCGCAGCGCCAGCGCCGTGCGCCGCAGTTCCTCCTGCGAGAGCAGGCCGCTGTCGGCCAGTTGCCTGTGCATGGCCAGGGTGGCGCGCCGCGTCTCGATCTCCAGCGTCCTGATCTCGATCTGCCCGTCGAGATCGCGCAACGACTTCTCGTACCCCAGGCGCGTCTGCAGCTGCTGGTTGTCCTTCATCTGCAGATCGTTCTCGGACCGCGCCAGCGCCTGCGTCGATTCGCTGACGTCGAGTTCGAGCACCGCGTCCCCGGGCGCCAGTACCGCGCCGGGCCGCTTCAACACGCGCAGCACACGGGCATCGAGTGGACTCGAGATGACGCGCTCGAAGGCCGGGACCACGAGCCCCGACGCGCTGATGCTCGCGTCGATGGCGCCCCTGGTCACCGTGGCCGTCCTGATCCGCGAGGCGCTGATCGACGGACGCAGCCACGCCGGCAGCCACACGAGCGCCGCTGCGCAGACGACGAACAGCAGGACGAGCGTGGCGACGCGCTTCCGCGTCTGACGACGTGTGACGTCGGGGGCAAGGGCACGATCCACGCCCCGGGCTATATCAAGCGGCGTGCCGGCCCTGAACCAGGCCTGTTCAACGACTTACAGGGAAAACAACGAAGGGACTGTGCGGATGCGGACGGTGGGGTGTGCGGAAACGGACAGAGGAGGCTGGGAGGCGGGGAGGCTGCAGGCTGGAAGAGGCTGGGAGGCCTTCCTGTCTCCTCCCAGCCCGTCGCCTCCCCGTCTTCCTAGTTCTTCGTCACCGCCAGCCCCGTGACGGTGGCTTCGGTGTTGTGGGCGAAGCGGATGCCGTAGACGCCGTCTGTCGACTTCAACTTGCCGGCGGTCACGACTTCGGTCTTCGGGTACGTAGCCACGACCTCGCCATTGATCGCGCACGAGACGTTGTTCGCGTCGACCGTGACGGCAATCTCCTGCGTGACCGGCGATCCCGGTCCGGCCGCGCGGTTCACCGACGGGGCCGATCCGCCGCGACGGCCGTTCATCTGGAACGGCTCGGGGCCGAAGCCGCGGACGATGAAGTTCCCGTTGCCATAGGCGGCGCAGTAGAGATACGTGCCCTGCGCCGTGCCCATGTCATTGCCCGCCACGACGATGCCGTACGGGTGCGGGTGATCGTTCAGGTTCATGTACTGCGGTTCGTTGAACGTGGCCTTCACCGTGTAGTTGCCCGTCGCGGTGTTGGCGGGGTTCCAGTAGGTGATGGCCGGTCCGGTGGTGACGTGCAGGACGTTGCCCTTCTGCTCCATCCGGGCGTTGTTCACCGTCTGCCCCTGCTTCTCGGCACCGGCGTCCACCTTGCCCTGCCATCCCTGCGCGAAGATGCCGCCGTTGCTGACGGCCCTGTCGGCATCCTGCGGCGCCGCGGCGCCGAACGGAACCGTGGCGAACGTGACGAACGTCAGCGCGAGCGCCGATCCAAACAAGATCCGCATGGGAATCTCCTGCGAAAATACGTGACGAGCCGATGCCGGGGGTTACTTGACGGTGATCGTGATCTTGTCCGACACGACGGGCTTGTCGTGCGGGATGTGCAGGTAGTCGGCGAACACCAGCTGCAGCGTGTGCTGTCCGGGCGGCAGCGTGAGTTCGGTTTCGGTCTGTCCGGCACCGAAGTGCTTGATGTGATCGGTCGCCGGCAGGGCTGCGCTGAAGTTCGGCAGTTCTGCGACGTCGATCAGCAGGTGGTGGTGTCCGGTATTGGCGTGGTCGACACCGGCCGGGGCGATCCCCATGCCCTTGAGCCCGAACTGCACCGTGAAGGGCGACGACACGGTGGCCCCGTTGGCGGGGCTGATGAAGTAGACGCGGGCACCGTCGGGCGAAGGCTTCTTCGCCAACTGCGCCGCGGCCACGCCGGCGACGAGAACGAGAGCGAGACCCAGGAACAGGAACTTCTTCATCGTCGCATTCTACACCACCGATCCGACAGGTTCGGGCTCGTACTCCGGGGCCAGTAACGCCTGCACGACGTCGGCGGCGTGGTAGTGGGTGGCGCCGGGCGGCAGGAACTGGCGGATGCCCTCGAGCGCATCACCGGACGTCACGACGCCCGGTTCGACGTGGCGCCTGGCCCGTACCTGCGGGTGACCGCCGCTCGCCATCAGCGCATTGCACAGGCACTTGCGGCCCACCGTCGCGGCCAGATCCCCGCCCTTCGCCACGTAGACATTGACCGGCTCGGCCGCGCAGCGGTAATCCACCGTGCCGTCGGCACGCTTGTAGCTTTCGCGCAGATACCCGAGGTCGCAGACGCGCGGCCGCGCCTCGTACACCGCCGGGTCGGCAATCGTCTCGTCGACGGCCACGACCTTGAACGGGAATCCCGTCGGCGACGCCAGGGCATCCGTGTACACCGACGCCTCCCCCGCCATCACCGACGCGATGACCGAGGCCTTGAGGTCGCGCCGCAGGCCGGATTCGTCACAGTAGGCGAACGCGGTCCCGACCTGCACGCCGGCCGCCCCGGCGGCCACCGCCGCCTGCAGCCCCTCGCGCCCCCCGTAGCCGCCCGCGAGCCAGAACGGCACGCCGAGCGCGTGCAGCGCCTGCAGATCCACCACGTCACGCTCGCCGTAGATCGGCTGGCCGCTCTCGTCGAACGTCGGCTTGCCGCGTGGCGGGGCGTTGTGCCCGCCGGCCGTCGGCCCCTCCACGATGAACCCGTCCACGCGGCCGTTGGCGCGCTTCAGCATCGTGGTCGCCAGGGTGTTCGACGCGATGATGGCGAGGAACCGCGGCCGCGTCGGCGCCGGCACGGGCGATTCCAGGAACTCCTGCGGCGCGAACGTCATCAGCGTGTCGTCGCCGGGACCCGCGCCCACGACGTGCAGTGGATAGGTCGCCGGGTCGAACCGCGCGTAGGCATCGAGCACGCCGGGAATCTTCAGCGGAATCCCGGCGCCCATCAGCACGTAGTCGACGCCGGCCAGCATCGCGCCGAAGATCGACGTCAGGTGCGGCCACTGGATCTTTTCCAGATAGTTGATGCCGACCGGGTTCCCGTGCCCCTCCCTGGCCAGCCACACCTCGGCGAAATTCGCGACGAGGCACAGCTCCTGGAGATCGCGCGCGGGCCGCAGCGCCCACATCGGGATCGTCTGGTAGGCCGCTGTCGCCGCCTTGCCGCCCGGGACGAAGAAGCGATCGAGCACGCGCTGCGCCATCGCGCGGAACGGGAACGCGGCGATGGCCCGCCGTACGTGGCCACCCTCGTCGCCATCCTGCAGCCGCCGCGCCACGACCTGATCGAGCGCCGTCCCCGACACCACACCGAGTTGCCCGGCCGCCGAGACCGCATTGGCGAGACGCCAGCTCGACACCCCGACGCCCATGCCGCCCTGGATGATGGTGGGGAGTCCGCGTGCCGCGCTCGCGATGGTCATGCACGACATGACATCACGAGCGCGACCGCGCGATTGTAAGAGTCCTGTAAGACCTTATTGCGGCAGCGCAAACGCCAGCACGGCGTCGCTGGTCGTCGGGTTGCCGAAGAATCCGCCGCCCGTGGCCGTGATGACAACGTATTGACGGCCGTCGCGGCCCTCGTAGCTCATCGGCGTGGCCTGCGCGGCTCCCGGCAGCGTGAAGGTCCAGACCTCTCTACCCGTCCGCGCCTCGAACGCCCGGAACCGGCCGTCGTCGGTCGCGCCCACGAAGACGAGCCCGCCGGCCGTGGCGATGCTGCCGCCGTTGCCGGGACGCCCGGTCCGCTGCCTGTCCGCCGGCAGGCTCTCGGTGATGCCGAGCGGCACCTGCCAGGCGACCTCTCCCGTGTTGACGTCGACAGCCGCGAGCTGTCCCCATGGCGGCTGCTGACACGGGTACTGCTGGTGCGTCGGGCCGGGGACGCTGAATCGCCCGCCGCCCGGCACGCTGTCGTACGGACCATCGGGGTGCACCCGATTGCCGACACCCTCTGCCGTCGCACTCGCCGCGTCCGGCGCGCGATCGCGCAGGCCCGACACCTGCCCGAGCTCGTTCGTGTTGACGAACAGGTACCCGAGCTGCGGATTGAACGACGTGCCGCCCCAGTTGACGCCGCCGTGGTTCCCCGGGAACTGCACGCGCAGACGGTTGTAGGAGACCGGCAGGTACGGCCCGCCCAGCTGCAGGCCTTCCATGAACGCGCGGCAGGCAGCCTCGATTTCAGGCGTCACCGTCGCCACGTCCGCCATCGACATCGTCATGCGCGAGAGCGGACGCGGCTTGAGCGGGAACGGCTGCGTGGGCGCGGCGCGTTCGGTCGGCACCTCGCTTGCCGGCACCGGACGCTGCTCCACGCCATAGATCGGCTCCCCCGTCACGCGATCGAGCAGGAACAGCAGCCCGACCTTGTTGATGACGGCCACCGCGGGAATCGTGCGATCGCCCTGTTTCACGTCGACGAGCGCCGGCGCGGCCGCCAGGTCCGCGTCCCAGATGTCGTGACGAACGACCTGGAAGTGCCAGAGATACCGGCCCGTGTTCGCGTCGGCCGCCACGAGGCTGCTGCTGAGCAGGTTGTCCCCGACGCGGTCGCCGCCATACTGATCGACCGACGGCGCGCCGAACGGCATATAGACGATGCCGCGCTCGTCGTCGACGGTGATGAGGCCCCAGACGTTCACGCCGCTGCGATTCAGGCCGCTGTCGCCGGCCCACGTGTCGCGGAACGGCTCGCCGTCACGCGGCACGGAGTGGAACGTCCACACGAGCGTCCCGGTGCGCATGTCCCACGCGCGCACGTCCCCGGCCGGGCCGAGCGGCGGGTTCTCCTGCGTGGTGCCCCCGGTGATGACCAGGTGGCGATAAACCTTCGGCGGCGAGCTCAGGGCGTTGCGTCCCGGCAGGCCGCGCAGGATCTCGGGCGTGGCCAGGTCGACCACGCCGTTGGCGCCGAAGTTCGGGTTGGGCTGGCCGGTCTTCGCGTCGAGCGAATAGAGCTTGCTGTCGCTCGTGCCGAAGACGATCTGCGGCGGCGTCGTGCCGTCGCCGGGCCAGTACTCGACGCCGCGCGTCGACGGATTACCCGAGGGCAGCCGAAACGCCCAGATTTCGCGGCCAGTCGTCGGATCGAGCGCGACGACGCGGAAGTAGGGCGTCGACAGATACATGACGCCGTCGATCACGAGCGGCGTGGCCTGGCTGGCGGAAAAGCCGGTGCCGCCCCCGCGCCCTCCGCGCCCGGCGCGTCCGGTGGCGGCGGGCTGCGCGGGCGTGGGCCGCATGTGATAGGTCCAGGCCACCTGCAGGCGATCGACGTTCTCCGGCGTGATCTGCGTCACCGGCGAGAACCGCATCGCCCCGTCGTCATGGCCGTACGTGCGCCACTCGCGCGCGGCGTCAGCAGCCGGCGGCGGCGTACCGGCCTGCTGCGCCTCGACGCGCGGGGCCGTCGTCTCCAGCGTCAGCGCCAGTGCGCCCACGGTCACGATCCCGATCAGTCCCGTCGCCATCCGTGCTGTCATGCGTCGTCTCCTGTGTTCACGTGTCTCCCCGGGGCCGCTTCTTCGGAGCCCTGGGGCTTCAGCCCCAGGGAAATCTTCCCCACTCACTGCCGCGGCTCGTGACAATCGGCGCAATCGGTATAGACCTGCCGCGCCTCGTGACACGCGAGGCATCCGGTCATCGTGGTCACGTTCGTCTCCTGCCGCATGGCCTCGTTCTCGGCGACCGCGCCATGACAGTTGCCGCACGTGACGCCAGCCTCGAGGTGCGAAGCGTGACTCCAGTAGACGTACGACGGCATCCGGTACACGCGCACCCAGGGAATCGGCGTGCCCGACGCGGCCAATCCCGCCAGTTGCTTGAGCGCCGCGGTCGTGGCCGGCTGCGTCGCATGGCACGACATGCACGTGTCCGTGGCCGGAAACGTCATCATCGGCCCGGCGTCCGGCTGCACGTGACAGTCGACGCACTCGACGAGCCCGAGTTCGAGATGCTGGCGATGACTGTATGGCAGCGGCTGTGTCGGGGCGGCCGGTGGCTTCGCGAGGACGGCCGGCAGGTCTGTCGGAGCCTGCGCGCGCGAGACGACCGAGAGCAGGCACACGAACGCCGCACACACGAGCCACGTCCACGGTCGCCTGATAAACATGAATGCCGCAGTCTACACCCTGGAAGACGGCGCGACACGCGATGCGTGTCGCGTCCCCTACTGCACGTCAACCGTGTCGAGCCGGCCCTTCTCGGTCGCCACACCGATGATCATCAGTTCCAGGTCGGTCGTGCCGGTGCTGCTGACCGAGTGCGCCTGGCCCGGCGTGACAGGCACGGCGTCACCGGCGCTGATCTCGGCCGTCTCGCCGTCGACCTTGATCGTTCCCCAGCCGCCGAGTACGTAATAGACCTCGCCGAGATACAGGTGCCGGTGCAGCCCTTCCGAGGATCCGGCGGGAACCAGCAGGTGATCGACGTACGCCCAGTTGCTGAGAAACACCGACGGAGCCAGCGCACGACGGATGCGTACCGTTCCCTGCCCACCGTGATACGCCTTGCGCGCCGTCCGTTCGGTCAACAGCGCGCGATCCAGACGCATTGTCATGAACACCGGCTTCGGATCCAGCGAGGCACCGACCCGCGAATCGTCGAGATCGAACGCGTCGTATTCGCCGCTGACGGTAGCGACGTTGATGTTCAGGAACTGGATGGGCGCGTCGGTCGCATTGACGATCGCATGCGAATGCCCGAGGCGCACCGGTGCGCCGACTGGGCCCTGGAGCCGTGAGGTGCGACCGTCGATGGTGAACTCCGCCTCGCCGTCGAGAATGATGAACATCTCCTCGTTGCGATTGTGGAAGTGATGGCCCACGCCGCCAAGCGGCGCCGTCATCTCGCACCGGTGCACGAAGTTCAGCAGGGGAATCGCGTTGCGCGGCACGAGCGTCATGCACAACATGTCGCCCTCGCTGCCATGCGATCGCCCCCGCCCGAATCGACCGGGATCGGTGTGCCCGATACGCGCGGCGAGCGGCCGGGTCGCGATGCTCGCGGGGGGCACCGGCGCCCCCGACGTCGTCTCGCGGCCTCCGCTTCCCCCTCGACCGCCTTGTGCGGCGTTCTGCGCTGCCGGCATCTGCGCAGCGGCGACGACCATCACGACTGCGGCGAGGGCGGCTGAACCCAGGCGTCTCATCAGTGACCTCCGTCCGCTCTCGCCCGGACGGCGCGGTATCCGCCCTTCGCCTCGAAGTACAACCCGATCGCGCCAAACACTGCGACAAGCACCAGTCCCAGAACGGCCATCGTCTGCAGTGTGGCACCGGGGCCGAGCGCGTCCGCCCTGGCGCCCATCAACAGGACGGCGAGCGACGCCGCAGCCATGCCCGCCGCTCCGATGAGCGCAAGCAGCAGGGCCCCACCGCGCGGGAACAGTTCCGCCGTCACACCGAGCATGGTCGGCCACAGGAACGCCTTACCGACGCCGAAGACGGTCGCCGCCGTGAGGGCGACGACAGCACCCGTCTCCGGACCGAGGCCACCGAGCCAGTAGAGTCCGACGGCGACCAGCCCCGAACTGATAATGAGCGTGGCTATGGGTGCGCGATGTGTCAGTGACGCGCCCCAGAATCGCAACACGAACATCAGGCCGGCGGTGTAGACGAGAAACACCACACCACTGCCGGCGTCGGGACTGAGCTGCGGCACGAGCGCGCCCATCACCGACGGGAACCACTGGTCCGGCCCCAGCTCGACGGCGGCCGACAGCCACATACACCCGAAGAACAGCAGAAACAGGGGCCGGCAGGCTTCTTTCCACATCTCGCCCGTCGACACCCGCATCTCCACACGTTCGGTGGGTGGATAGGCCGTCGAGACCGACATGACGAGGTAGATCGCCGCCGGTACGACGATCACGCTGAGACGGAGCTCCCAGCCGACCTGCAGGTGCGCCATTCCCAGCGCCACGAGGCCGCCGGCGATCAGGCCGGCCGGCCAGTACGCGTGCACGGTGGTGATGTATCGCGTCTTCTCCTTTGGGTAGAGTGACGCGATCAAGGGATTGATCACGCCTTCGATCAATCCATGCGAGAACCCGAACAGAAAGAAGCCGCCATAGAGCATGGCGGTGCCGGCGTGACCAAAGACCGATGGAATCGGCGCGTCGGGCCGAGGCGCGAAGAGGATCAGCGCCACGCCGCCCAGATAGGACACCGCCGACCCGGCGTGCAGAATCCGCATGCCGATGACATCGACGAGCGTCCCGCTGATGACGATCGCCACCGTGAAGGCCCAGAATGCCGGGCTGAAAATCACCCCCATCTGCTCGTTCGTGAGGTGGAACGCGTCGGTCATCTGGCCCGCGATATCGCCGCGGATGGCGAACGCCACCGAGGCCGTCGCAATGGAGAGACAACTCGTGACGAACAATCGTCGCCGATTCATGGACCACTCCCCGGAAGCCCCTCGTTCAAGGGCGAATGCCCGGAATGTTCAACTCGACGCGATAGACGCTCGTCTCCGCCGTGATATAGAGCGTCGCGGCGTCTTCGCCGGGACGGAGCGCCGCATCGTCAGCGTCCGTTGCCCACTTCCCCCAGTGAGCGTTCGCGGGAATCTCGGGTGTGCGGATCGTACCGAGATGCGTGCCGTCTGGTGAAAAGATCCAGATGCCTCCCGGACCGGTCCCGTACACGTTGCCGGCTACGTCCAGCTTCAGACCATCCGGATTGCCCGGCGCCTTCTCGTCCGTGACATCGGCAAACACTCTTCCGTCACACAGGCCGCCGTCGCTGGTGATCGCGAAGCGCTTCCACATGCGGCAACTGTCGTCGGAATTCGAGACGTACAGGTATTCCTCGCTCGGCGAAAACGCGAGGCCGTTCGGCCGCGTCATGCTCGCGTCGAGAAGCGTCAGCGTCCCGTCGACATCGAGTTTGAAGATGCCATTGAACGGGAGTTCCTTCGCCCGATCACCATCCTGGTCGACGAGACCATACGGCGGATCGGTGAAATACAGCGCCCCGTTCGACTTGTAGACAACGTCGTTGGGACTGTTGAGGCGCTTGCCCTGATAGCGATCGGCGAGCACCGTCAGACCGCCGTCACGCTCGAGCCGGGTGACGCGCCGATTGCCGTGCTCGCAGATCGTGAGTCGGCCCTCGCAATCGAGCGTCAGGCCATTCGAGCCGATGAACGCCCCGGGCGGTGCCGCATCTCCGTCGTAGCCGCCCGGTCGCCGGAATTCCACAACGCCCTCGGACGGGGTCCACCGGTGGATGACGTTGCCAGGAATGTCGCTGAAGAGCAGGTAGCCGTCGCGAACGTAGACAGGCCCTTCGGTGAAGCCGAAGCCTGTGGCGATCCGTTCGAGACGCGCGCAACGGGACACGATGGCGTCGAATGCGGCGTCGCACGACATGATGCTCCCGCCTGTAATATCCGCACTATTCGGCACCGGCTGTTCCTCGGACATTCCACATCTGGCGCCAGCCCCTTGTCGTTCCCGGACCGCGGATGTCGATCGACGGTTCCAGGTCCCGCCCCGGCCGCAGGGCTCGATCCTGCTGGCAGGCGCCATGCAGCGGGCGCACGCCCGCTGCACGGTCCGTCGCCGGCCTCTTCCGCACCTCGTCAGAAGCCGAACCGCAGGGTCAGCCGCACCGAGCGCATGTTGGCCGCAGACGTCACGGCCCCGAAGCCTGCGTTCTGCGGCCGCGTGCGTCCAGGGTCCATCGACCCGTCGGCCAGGTACTGCGAGTTGATGACCGTCTTCTGCACGGGGTTGTTCATCTGGATCTGCCCCTGTCGGTTCGTGTACGTGACGATGTTGAACGCGTTGAAGGCGTCCATTCGCAACTGAATATTGCGCCCACCGCCAAGGCGGATATTGCGAGCCAGCGAAATGTCGACGTCCCGCTGCACGCACCCGCGCATGGCATTCCGGCCTGAGTCGAGCCCCACGCTGTAGAAGCTGGGGCCGGTGACCGCCATCGCGTTGAACTGCCGGTACTGATCGCCTGAGCACCCCGAGCCGGGATCGCCGAGGAAGACCACGCGAGCCCCCGTCGTGTTGTTCGCGAAGTCCGGTGAACCCGTCAGGTTCACGGCGCTGCCGTTGTTCTGGTACGAGAACGACAGATCGTAGTTCGGCCCGGAACTCAGGTTGAAGATGCTCGACAACTGCCAGTCGTTGACGAGATACCCGAGGACCCGCTTCACGCCGTTGTCGGCCAGGAGGTCCGGCAGGTCCCACACGACGTTGCCACGCAGCACGTGCGGCTGTACCGACAAGTTCTTGTTCAGCTCCTCGTAGCGCGCCTGATCGCTGCGCACCGTGAACGAGCCGTCCGGCGCGTGTTGCAGGCGCCACGTCAGGCCTGTGTTGCCCACGAGCGAGATGCTGTAGGTGTAGTTCAGGCCAAACGAGATCCCGCTGCGGAAGCGGCGATTGAACGACGTCTGAATCGAATGATACGTGTCGGAGAACTCGGTCGTGTGCTGCCCGATGCTGCCGAAACCGCGGAACGGCCGCAGGAGATTGGTCGGCAATGCCGAGCCGCCAGGCGTCGCGCTCGGCGCCTGCGTCGTGTCCTGGTTCTCGGGCAGATAGGCCGCACCGAGATTGACCTGGTTCAGGTTGACCTGCGCGCCGCCCTGAAACGCTCCCAGCATGTTGTAGCCATGGTTGCCGACATAGGACACGTCGATGGTCGAGGCCCAGGGCAGGGCCATCTGCACGCCCAGGTTCCACTGGACCGACGAAGGGATCTTGGCCTCGTACTGGAAGACCACCAGGTTCGACGCGCCGCTGGTGCGGAAGCCCTCGTCGAGCGTCTGAAGCCGGGCGTTGGTCAGCACGGCCGATTCGGCAATCGGCGGATTGGACGGGATCGAGAACGTGGTGTTGCCGTCAGGCCTGTCGTAGAACAGGCCCGCGCCGCCGCGGACAACGATGCCCTGGGTACCGGTCAGGTCGTAGGCGAAGCCGAAGCGTGGACCAAAGACGAGAGCCGGCCACACATACGACTCCTTCGCAATGCCCTGACCGGCCTGGCGAATGCCGTTGATCGGATCGCCCGAGCCAGGAATCACCGTGGCCACGGCCGACGATGTGCTGAGCACGTTCGGGTTGTCCAGTATCTGCCCGGTCACCGGATTCATCGCCATGCGGTTGTTGCCCGAGCAGATCGCCGCGTTGTTGCGGCAGCCCGGCACATACAGCAGCGGCGCCGCGCTGACGTTCCACAGGTTCGGGAAGAAGTTCGTCATCTGCTCGAACGTATCGTAGGTCGGCTGCTGCCGCGTGAACCGCATGCCGTAATCGATGGTCAGGCGGTTGGTCATGCGCCAGTTGTCCTGCGCGTAGAACTCGGTGTTGTTGTAGATCGTGTTGGCCTCGATCAATCGCGACGCCTGCGAGAAGGTCGTGAACACGCCGGTCGCGGCATTGGCGAACCCGAAGCCCGTATCGAGCGGGTTGTTCGTGTTGTTGCCGAAGTTGATCGTGCCGTGGAAGGCGCTGCCGCCCCCGCCGCCGCCCTGTCCGGTATTCTGCGGCTTGTACGCGTAGTTGTTATAGAAGCCCGCCTTGAAGGTATGGCGGCCAGCGACCTTGGTCAACGACACCGACACGTCACGCGTCAGGTTCAGCGTGACCCAGCCGGGGTAGGTCAGGTCCGGCGGTGCACTGCCGATGAGCCCGCCCCACTGCAGCACCGGAATCAGATTGACGCTCGTGCCGTCGAAGTACGCCGCGCCACCAGCGGCCTTTGCGCGGGTCAGTGCGTCGTGCTGGTAGTAGCGCGGATCGACCCACCCGGCATCCGGATAGATCATCGGCAGATCCGGGAACATCGCAAGCCGGTCGGACGCGGAGTTCGACAGGAAGCCGCCGGCGTTGCCGCCAGCCAGTTCGTTCTTCGTTTCGCCGTAGGTCGCCTCGAGGAACGTCGTGGCGTTGATCGTCCAGTTGGCCGTGGCGCCCCACACGTGACGATATGGATACGGCACCAGGATGTCGTTGTACCCGGGCATGGTGCCCTCGACGATGCGCTCGCGCGCGCGCTGTCCGGCCCATCGGGCGTTGAATCGCAACCCGGGTGTGAGCTGATAGTCCACGCGCACCGACGGCTGGTGCGTCAGGTTCTTGTCGATCGGCCGTGCCAACTCCAGGTTCCAGGCGTTGGGCACCGTCTGGGCCACGTTCGGTTCCGGGTAGGAGTTCAGGATCCGGAGACCGGTCTCGTAGAGGTTCTCGCGCGGAATGATGTTGTCGGGGTACGGCTCACGCGTCAGCGGATCGCGCAGTTGCGGAATCGGCCGTCCCTGGTTGTCGAGCGACTCCGAGAAGTTCCCCATCCGCTCGAGCGCCGTGGGCACGCGGAAGCGGTTGATGACTCCGCTCGTCTGCTGCGGGAAGTACTCGTGGCTGTAGAAGAAGAACAGTTTGTTGTCACCGCCCGGGCGGCCTACGGGGCCACCCAGCGAATAGCCCCATCGGCGGCTCTTACTCACGGGCTTTGCCACGCCGTTCTGTTGGTTCTGCCAGGAGTTCGTATTCCAGTCCGAATTGTCCTCGATGTCGTAGACCGACCCGCGGAACTGATTGGTGCCGCCCTTGGTGACGGCGGCGATCTGCAGACCGCTGGCGCGGCCGTACTCGGCCTGATAGCCCTGCGTGAGCACCTTGACCTCGGCAATCGCTTCGACGTTCAGGTTGAGCATCTGGGTGTTGCTGCCGGTGTCCATGGCCGAGACGCCGTCCATCGTGATGTTGTTCTGGCCGGCGCCGCCGATGCGCGTGCCACCCGCCGACGCGCCGCCCACCATGACGCCAGGCACGAGGCGCGTCAGATCCGTGAAGTTGCGGCCGCCACCGAGCGGCAGGCTCTCGACCTGGATGCTGGAGATCGTCTGCGACCGCTCACCACTCTGCGCCTGGATGAGGGGCGCCTCAGCGGTGACGTCGACGGTCTCACTCGCGCCGCCAGGTTCGATGACGAGAATGCCAACGGCCACGCGTTCGCCGCCGCTGACCGGCACACCCGTCCGGCGGGCCGTCCGGAACCCGGGCATCGTCACTTCGATGCTGTAGGTGTCGGGCGTGATGTTCGGGAGCACATAGTCTCCCGTCGCGTTCGTGATCGCAGGAACGCCTCGCGTGCCGCGCGTCTCACTGATCAACACGACGACCGCACCGGGGATGACGCCCCCGGAGCTGTCCTGAATGGTTCCTGCGACCGTCCCCGTCGCCTGTCCCACGGCCGTCGACGGCGCCAGACAGAGCACCAGGACGACCGCGAAGAACAGCCCCCTGACTCTCCAATTACCTGACATCCACTCCTCCATGCTCCCGCACTGTGCTACCGCCGACCGCTCACTCGCAGCCTTCCGCATGCGGTGCGCCCGCGCGGACCGCCGGTCCAAACCGTCGGTCTCACCGAGCGGTCATCGCTTCTACCAGTGTCGAGGTAATGCATGCTAGGCCACGCCTTCGACAGGTGTCTTGTCGCTTTCTTCGGATAGGGCTAGAATTCCGGCACAACGGGACTTCCCATGACGCTCAACACCGCTCAACTCCAGGCTGAGTTGCTGTCGCAGCTTGCCGTTCCGTTCACGGGCGAGACGCTGTTCGACAGCGTCTCGGACGTCGTGTTCTTCATGAAGAACGAGCGCGGCGAGTATGTCGTGGTCAACCAGACGCTGGTCGAACGGTGCGGGTGTCGTGACAAGCGCGATCTGGTGGGACGTCGCGCAGACGACGTCTTTCCCAAGCCACTCGGGGACGCCTGTCGGGCCTCAGACGAAAGCGTGCTGCACGATCGTACGGCCGTCCTTCACGAGCTCGAACTTCACTTTTATCCGTCGCGTGAGCGCGGCTGGTGCCTGACCACGAAGCTGCCGCTGCACGACTCGCGGGGGCGCGTCATCGGCCTGGTTGGCCTCTCCAAAGATCTCCCCTCGGGCGACGTCGAGGACTACTCGGTCGTGGCGCGTGCGGTCCGGCACATCCAGCACCACATCGATACGCCGCTGCGCGTCGGGGACCTGGCGATGCAGAGCGGCCTGTCGGCGTATCAGTTCGAGCAGCGCATCCAACAGGTATTCCACCTCACGGCCGGCCAACTGATCCGGCGCGTCCGCATGGAGGCCGCGATGCAGCGCCTGCGCGACACTGCGGATTCGATCGCCACGATTGCCCTCGATTGTGGCTATTCCGATCAGAGTGCGTTCACACGGCAGTTCCGCCGAGCCATCGGCCAGTCGCCATCGGCCTACCGACTCGTCAGTCAGAGGCGCGACTGACAGCGCGCGACGGGGACGCCCGGTCCAGATCCTCGCCTGTCGTCCTCCGAACCTGACGCGGTACCCCTGGACGAAGGGCGGGTCGGTTGTGCCGAAAACCAAGCGGGCACCGCCCAGACCGCCAAGACATTCACGCCGCCGCATGCCAGAATGTCGACAAATTCCACACAGGGCGTTCCGCGGCACGGGGCACGACGCGGACCGCCGTATGAAAGGGCGAGGCATGACTCCAACCACCAGGCGCTCCGCGCTCAAGGCGCTCACCGGCACGGCCGCCGTCACCGCTGTGGCATCGCAGCTCAGCGCCAGCCTGTCGGCCGCGGATCAGGCGCTGGGTCCGCTCAAGGGCCGCGTCAGACACTCGGTCTGCAAGTGGACCTTCCCCGACATCCCGCTCGATCAGTTCGCCGGCATCTGCAAGGACCTCGGCATGTCGTCGATCGAACTGCTGCAGCCGACCGACATGGAGACGCTGGGCCGACACGGGCTCACCATTGCCATGTGCAGCGGCCGCGGCGCCAAGCACGCGAGCGGCGTGGCCGTCGGCGGCATTCCGCGCGCCTGGAACCGCGTCGAGTACCACGACGTGCTCCTCGAGGCCGCCGAGCAACAGATCGCGACGCTCGCCTCGCTCGGCCTCCCCAACATGATCTGCTTCTCTGGCAACCGCGACGGGCTCGACGATGAGCAGGGGCTGGAGAACTGCGCGATCGGCCTCAAACGGCTGATGCCCGCGGCGGAACGCCACAAGGTGGTCGTCTGCATGGAGCTGCTCAACAGCAAGGTCAACCATCCCGACTACATGTGCGATCACTCGGCGTGGGGCGTGGAACTGTGCAAGCGCGTCGGATCGGATCACTTCAAGCTGCTGTACGACATCTACCACATGCAGATCATGGAAGGGGACGTCATCCGCACCATCCGCGATTCGCACCAGTACTTCGGCCACTACCACACGGGCGGCGTCCCGGGGCGCCACGAGATCGACGAATCGCAGGAGCTCTACTACCCGGCCGTCATCAAGGCGATCGTCGAGACCGGGTACACGGGACACATCGGCCAGGAGTTCCAGCCGGCGCGCGCGGACAAGATCGCGTCGCTCCGGCAGAGCATCGCCATCTGCGACGTCTGAGCCGTGGGACACGAGGCCGCCGGCGTCGAGAACGATTCTCACGGCCAGGCGACTACGCTCACGAACGCCGCTCCCGTCAGGAGATCGAAAGCCGACGCCATGCCGACACGTCCATACCGTTCTGTCGTTCCCGAACCGATCGCGCCCCGCCGCGCCGGCCGTCACCTGGTTGCCGCCGTCCTCGGCCTGCTGCTCGCCTCGACCAGCGCCTCGCTCCAGACGCCGCCCCCGCAGCCGCCCGAGGTGGTCGGCCAGTCCGTCCGGCTCGATCCCGCGGCCGCAAGCCGCGTGACCACTGATGCCCGCGCCGCCATCCCGGCGCGACTCGCCGACGGGCTGATACTGTCCGTGTGGGCCACGGCCGATCTGGCGCCAGCCTCGCTGGTGGCCGTGGACCTGGCGCCCGACGGCACGGCCTACATCACCGTGGCCCGTCGTTCCGGCGGCCCGCTCGACACGCGCCAGCACCCGGACTGGGTGCCCGAGGTCCTGTCGCTCAGGACCACCGAAGCGCTGCGGCAGTTCTTCCAGCGCCGGATCGCCACGGCCGACAGCGACAGGAACCAGTGGCTGCCCGATCACAATCAGGACGGTGTCCACGACTATCGCGATCTGATGCACGTCCAGGAT
Organism: Acidobacteria bacterium SCN 69-37; assembly: GCA_001724025.1. GTDB lineage: Bacteria > Acidobacteriota > Vicinamibacteria > Vicinamibacterales > SCN-69-37 > SCN-69-37. Next base: position 284,065 of record MEDJ01000001.1, read on the forward strand.
CGAGTCTATCGCCTCGCCGACACGAATGACGACGGCGTGGCGGATACTTCCACGCTGGTCTTCTCCGGCTTCAACGAGGACATGGCCGGCGACATCCTCGGCGGCATCCTGCGACACGAGAGCGGCGACCTGTACGTGACGATCGCTCCGGACCTGTGGCGCCTGCGCGACACCGATGGCGATGGGGTCTTCGACGAGAAGACGTCGATCAGCCACGGGTACTCCGTCCACCCGTCGTTCTCCGCTCACGGCCTCTCCGCACCGATGCAGGGCCCGGACGGCATGATCTACTGGAAGATCGGCGAGATCGGCATGCACGTCGTCGACAAGTCCGGACGCGAGTGGGCCTACCCGCACACGGGCGCGGTCCTTCGCGCGAATCCCGATGGCACGGACTTCGAGGTCTATGCCTCGGGCGTCCGCAACCCGCACGAGATCGCGTTCGACGAGCACGGCGATCTGTTCGCGGTCGACAACGACGGCGACTATCCGGGTGAACTCGAGCGGCTCATCTACATCGCCCAGGGAAGCGACACCGGCTGGCGCTCGACGTGGCAGTACGGCAAATACACCGACCCGGCCAACAACCGCTATAACCCGTGGCTCGACGAGGGCATGTCGAAGGTGTGGTTCGAGGGACAGCCGGCGCACATCACGCCGCCGCTCGCGCCCTACTACACCGGCCCGTCGGGGTTTGCCTACAACCCGGGCACGGCCCTCGGTCCACGCTGGGCCCGCCACTTCTTCGGCACGAGCTACAACTACAACGCCGCCACCGCCGTCGTCTATGGCTTCACCCTGGACCCGAAGGGCGCTGGATTCGAGCTTGCCGAGAACACGCACGTGGCCGACGGCGTGCTGAGCCAGGGTCTGCGGGTCGGTCCCGACGGTGCGCTCTATCTCACCGTCCGGTCGACGGCCGACACGCGCATCGTGAAGATCGACACGACCGATCCCACCAATCGCGCGATTCGTGCGGAGGTCCAGGCGCTGCTCATCGCGTCGTTCGGCGATCGCTCCGTGGCGGACCTGCGTGCGCTGCTGGCGCACGCCGACATGCGCGTGCGGCAGAAGGCCCAGTTCGAACTGGTGCGGCGGGCCGATGACGACGCGCTGTTGGCCACGGCCACCGATCGCGGTCACCAGCTGGCGCGCATCCACGCGATCTGGGGACTGGGCCAGCTGTTGCGGAGCCACACGATTGCGGCGCCTGCGATCACGCCGTTCCTGACCGACGCGGACTCGGAGATCCGCGCCCAGGCCGCGAAGGTGCTCGGTCACGCGCGCGCGGCGTCGGCGGCCGGCGCACTGCGGCCGCTCGTGCAGGACCAGGACGCTCGCGTCCGCGCGCAGGCCACGATTGCGGTCGGCCGGATCGGCGATCAGGCGGCGCTGCCGGTCGTCGCCGCGATGCTGGCGACCGATGCCGAGCACGACCTGTACCTGCGCAGCGCCGGTGTCGTCGCGTTCACCGCGATCGGCGATCGTGCCGGCCTCGCGGCCCTCGCGGATCACCCGTCGCGCGGGGTCCGCATGGCCGCCGTTGCCGCGCTGCGGCGGCTCCATGACGCCGGCGTGGCGCGGTTCCTCGACGACACGGATCCGCTGGTCCTGGCCGAGGCCGCCAGCGCGATCAACGACGAGGGCGGCATCCTGCCCGCGGTGCCCGCGCTGGCGCAGCTGCTCGATCGCGAGCATCTCTCGGGCGAACGGATCGTCAGGCGGGCCATCAGCGCCAACCTGCGCGTCGGCGATCCGGCGGCCGTCGCCCGCGTGCTCGCCTTTGCCCGGCGTTCTGCGCAACCCGAGGCGTTGCGCGTCGAGGCCATCGGCACGCTGGGCGCCTGGGCCGCACCCTCGAACATGGACCGCGTCGACGGCGCATGGATCGCCCCACTCCCCGCGCGCCAGGCATCGGACGCGCAACAGGCGCTGACGGCGCTCGTCGGGACGCTCGACGCCCCTGACAGCACGCCGGCCCTGAAGGTCGCGTGGCTCGATGCTGCTGGACGGATCGGCCTCACGTCGATGGGCCCGCAGATTCTGGCGCGCCTGCGTGCGGACACCGACGCCACGGTGCGCGTGGCGGCGCTGCGCGCGCTCGTGGCGCTCGGCGTCCCCGAGGTATCCCAGGGCATCGACGTCGCCGTCGTCGACAGCGATGCGACGGTCCGCACGGAGGCCATCAGCGCCATGCCGGCGCTCTCGATTCCGGACGACACCAAGGTGCGGAACCTGCTGCGCGTGATCGACAAGGGCGTGCCGCGCGAACAGCAGAGCGCACTCGGCGCCATCGGCCGCATTGGCGGCGCCGAGGCTGTCGGGGGGCTCGGACGACTGGCCGACGCCCTGACGGCCGGCTCGCTGGCCCCGGACGTCCAGCTCGATCTGCTCGACGCGATGCGCGAGACAGGCGCCGCGCCGCTCCAGGCTCGACTCGAGCAACTCCGCGTCGGGCGTGATCTCTCGACTGTCGGCACCGCCTTCCCCGCCGCGCTCGCCAACGGTGGCAATCCGCAGCGCGGACGCCAGCTGGTCCTGCAGCATCCAGCCGCGCAGTGCGCGCGGTGTCACACGGTCGGCAACGCGAAGTCGGACGTCGGGCCCGCATTGACAGGTGTCGGTGCCCGGCTCAGCCGCACGCAGCTGCTGGAATCGCTGCTCGATCCGAGCGCGCGCCTGGCGCCCGGCTTCGGCCAGGTGACGGTCACGCTGAAGAACGGCCGGAAGATCGAAGGACTGCTGCGCGAGGAAAGTGCCACGCGCCTGGTCGTGGAGGATGCCGCGGGCACGCCACAGACCATCGCGCTGACGGAGGTGGCCACGCGCACGAATCTGCCGTCCCCCATGCCGCCGATGGGGACGCTCCTGACGCCCCGCGAGATTCGCGACGTCGTCGAGTTCCTCGCGACCCAGCAGCAGTAACGCGTCGCCGACCGCGCGCGCTTCCTTTTCGGAGCCCATCTCTTCTTCGGAGCCCCGAGGCTTCAGCCTCGGGGACGTCTCCCTGGGCCTGAAGCCCCAGGGCTCCGACGGGCTCCGACGGTCTGCCCCCGGTGTCCAATAGGACATGCGACGCTGGCTGGTGGGACTGCTGCTGGTGACCGGGTGTGCGTCGGCGCCGCTCCGCCATGTAGACGAGCAACGCCTGGCCGACGCGGACGCCGCTGTACGTGCCGGGTGCCACGACTGCCTCGTCGGCGCGCGCGACACGTATGCCCTCGTCGCGTCCACGCGCGCCCGGCCGCTCGTGCTCACCCGCCTCTTCGAAACCGAGGTGCTGATCGGGCTGCGCGACGCGGAACTCGCGCTGTCACCCGATGACGCGTTCGCGCGGGCCGACGCGCTCCTGCCGGAGTTGCCGCCCGATGTCGACGCCGCGTTCCTGCTGGCACTGGCGCGGGCGATGCCGCCGGATCGCCAGGGCACGCCGCGTCTGCGGATGCGGCAGGGCCAGCGCGACAGGCAGACCTTCGCTGCCGATCATCTCGACGAAGTGTTCACGCGCCTCGATGCGTCGACGGCCGGCCTCCCCTTCCGCAACTATCTCTCGGCGGGTGTCGCGTGCCTCGCGCCGACGGTCGGCGTGCGATCGGCCACGTCGACCGTCATCGAAATTCCACCCGACACGCCGCCGCTGGTGCGCTATCGCCTGGCAACGTGCCCGAACGCCCGGGTCGAGCTGCTCGAGGCCGTGCGCACCGCCGTGCCGGACTTCGTCGAAGCGGCCTTCTTTCAGGCGCGTGTCCCCACACCCACGATGACCGTGGCGCGCGTGGCCGACCAGCGGACCGCGTACACCGCCGCGGCCGATCGTTTTCCGCGATCGCCCGCCGTGCTCTACAGCGTCGCGGCGCTGCACCAGACGCTCGGCGACTGCCGTCGCGCGCTCGAGGCGTACGACGCGCTGTTGGCCGTCGAGCCCGATCACGAGGACGGCTCGTTGCAGCGCATCGTCTGCCTCGGCTATCTCGGCCAGCATGACGAGGCGATTGCAGCAGCGACGCGACTGATCGACGATCGTTTCGACAACATCGGCGACGCCTACTACTGGCGCGCGTGGAACCATCACAAGCGCGAGCGGCTGCCCGCAGCCCGCGCGGACATCGATCGGGCGATGGCGCTGCGCGTGAATTCCGCCGTGCTGTCGCTGTCGGGAATGATCAAGTACGAGCAGGACGCTTTCGACGAGGCGCAGCGCGATCTGCGGGGGGCCGTGGCCATGGATCCGGCGCAGTGCATCGCGCAGTGGTATCTCGGACTCGTCGCGTTCGCGCGCGAGGACTGGCCCGCCACGGGTGCGGAGTTCGAGGCCGCCTCGTCCTGCTACAACGGCACGGCCGAGCAGAACAGCCGGGAGCTGGCCCGGATCCGTGACGCCGACCTCGACGCCGATTTCAAGGCCAGTCAGATCGCCGGCTTCGAAGCGGTCATCGCCGAGGATCGCGATCAGGAGCAGGCCTCCTACCTCAACGCTGCCAACGGCTACATCCGGGCGGCCTATACGGACAAGGCCCGCGTGATGCTCGCCCGCATCGTCGACACGTCGCCGCACGCTGCGGCGGCACGCGAACTGTCGGGCTATCTCGACGCGATCGTCGGGCCCGTCGAGCCGGTGGCCACGCCGTAGCGCGGTCCGGGGCCGGCGATCTGCGGTATCGTTGCGCGACATGCGCATCACGCTGTTGACCAACGAATATCCGCCGCACGTCTACGGCGGGGCGGGCGTCCACGTCGAGTACCTGACCCGGGAACTGGCGGCCCTCGACGACCATCGTCACCAGATCGACGTGCGCTGCTTCGGCGATCAGTACGAACGGCACGGCAATCTCTCGGTCACCGGCATCGCGGCCCCGCCGGCACTCGGCGCGCGCGATCCGCGGCACGCCAAGTTCTTCGACACGGCGCAACGCAACCTGGCCATGGCCGCCGCGGCCGTCGACCTCGATATCGTGCACTGTCACACCTGGTACGCGCACCTGGCCGGCTGCCTGGTGAAGCAGCTCGCCGGCGTGCCGCTGGTGTTGACGACGCACTCGCTCGAACCGCACCGGCCCTGGAAAGCCGAGCAGCTCGGCACGGCGTATCAGGCGTCGACCTGGGTCGAGCGGACGGCGTACCAGAACGCCGACGGCGTCGTGGCCGTGTCGCAGTCCATGCGACGCGACGTGCACGATCTCTACGGCGTGCCGTTCGATCGCATCCGCGTGATTCACAACGGGATCGATCTCGACGAGTACCGTCCCACCCTGTCGCCGGAGACGCTGGAAGCGCTCGACATCGATCCCGCCATCCCGTACGTGCTGTTCGTCGGCCGGATCACGAGGCAGAAGGGCATCATCCACCTCGTGCACGCCCTTCGTCACCTGACGCCGGGTATGCAGGTCGTGCTCTGTGCAGGGGCACCAGATACGCCGGAGATTGCCGCCGAAATGACCGAAGCTGTCGAGCGTGCGCGGGCCGCGACGACGAGCCGCGTGGTCTGGATCAGCGACATGCTGCCCAAGCCGAAGGTGATTGCCCTCTACACGCACGCGGCGGTGTTCGTGTGCCCGTCGGTCTACGAGCCGTTCGGCATCATCAACCTCGAGGCGATGGCGTGCGAAACGCCGGTCGTGGCCTCGGCCGTTGGCGGGATTCCCGAAGTCGTCGATGACGGCCGGACGGGCCTGCTGGTGCCGATCGACGCCCGCAGCAGCACGGACGTCGAGCCGCGCGATCCCGAGCGCTTCGCGCGCGATCTGGCGACAGCAATCAATACGCTGATGGCCGATCCGGCTCGCCGCGCCGACATGGCCGCGCGTGCGCGCGATCGCGTCGAGCGCGAGTTCAGCTGGCGCAGCATCGCGCGCAAGACGCTCGACTTCTACGACGATCTCGCAGGTAACGGCCGGAACTCACGCTGACCGCCCGGAGCCCTGGGGCTGGCGAGTCCGGATCCCTGGGGCCTCAGCCCCAGGGGAACGCCCCCCGAGGCTGAAGCCTCGGGGCTCCGACGAGCGACCGGCCGGAACCCAGAACCCCGGCGAGCGGACGGCCGGAGCCCTGGGGCTTCAGCCCCAGGGGAACTCGATTCCCGCCTACGTCTTCCATCCTGGCGTCCAGACGGTGTGTCGTTCCCGCTCGAAGAACTCGAGTATGTCGGAACGACTGTAGAGGGTCGATCCCCAGTACGGATAATCGTCTGGCGAGTCCACGAGCCCTGCTCTCACGGGATTCGCCACGATGTAGCGGACGACAGCGATGCGATCCTCGTCGCCGCGCAGCGTGCGATCAAAGAAGCTCGTCTGCCAGAGCCGTTCGCCTGTCCGCCGCCTGTGCGCATATCCCGTCACCTGCTTCAGCGACCTGACGAGCGTGCCAAGCTCCACGGTTGTCGCCTCGCTGGTCACGAGCGCGTGAACGTGATCGGGCATGAAGCAATACGCCGGCAGATGGAACCCGTGGCCGAGACAGACGCGCCGCATCTGCGTCTCCACCGTGCGAACCACGTCGGCAGCAACGAACGTCCGGCGTCGAGAGACCGTGCAGCATGTGAGAAACACGGCCTGCGCTCCGATGTACTGCGTCGGCTCCAGTCGATGCGGATGCCCCACACCAACCAGCGGACGCAAGCGACATGCCAGGTCGCTCGGAGCCCCAAGCTGACGCCCGGAGCCCTGGGGCCTCAGCCCCAGGCCCCCCCCCGAGGCTGAAGCCTCGGGGCTCCGACAAACGACGGCCGAGAGCCTCGGGGCTCCGACGAACAGTCGCCCGGAGCCCTGGGGCTTCAGCCCCAGGGAAACGCCCCGAGGCTGAAGCCTCGGGGCTCCGACGAACGACGGCCAGAGCCTCGGGGCTCCGACAAGTGAACGCCGCGTCGAGATCGACCGCGCCCCTGCGATACCCTGAGTTCCAATGATTCGTCCCCGCCCCTGGCTCCTCGCCTTCGCGCTCGTCGTCTCCGCCACGTGGCCCGCGCTCGCGCAACAGGCATCGCCGCAGGGGCCGTGGCCGCTGGCCGAAGTGCACATCGAGGGGCTGCAGCGCTATACGGCGGACCAGGTGATTCGCCTGAGCGGCCTGACCATCGGCCAGGCCGTGAGGCTCGACCAACTCCAGCAGACGGTAAACCACATGGCCGGCACGGGCCTCTTCGCCCGCGTAGGCTTCGGCTACGAATCGCGGCCCGGCGGCCTGGTCGTGACGATGCAGATCGAGGAGCCCGTGTGGTCTGTGCCACTTGTATTTGACAACAACATCTGGCTCACAGACGATGAGTTCGCGCGGGCGATGGCTGAGCAGGTGCCCGGCTTCGACGGGACGGCCGTCGAGGGCGGCGCGGCCAACGACTTCATTCTCGCGGCGGCGCAGCGCATCCTCGACGCGCGCGGCATCAGGGGCCGCCTGGAGATCCTGCCGCGATTCGACATGGCGACGCAGACGATGCTCTTCACCATGCTCGCGCGCGACACGACCGAACGCCTGCGCGTCTGCACCGTATCGTTTCCCGGCGCATCGATCCTGCCCGCCCGCACGCTCACCGAACTGGCCGATCCGCTCTCACGTCAGGACTATTCGAAGACGACGACCGCGGCCGTCAGGGACGCGGTCGTCCAGGCCTACCGCCAGCGCGGCCACTGGCGGGCCGTCGTCGACGCACCTGTCGCATCGCCGAGCTCCGGCGCCTGCACGGGCCTGTCGATCGCGCTCGCGGTCACGGAAGGTGCGGCGTACGATGTGGGCGGCACGCGCTGGACCGGGACGACGGCAGTCGCGACAGCGGACCTCGATCGCGCACTCGATCTCCGCATCGGATCGACGGCCGACAGCCGGCGGCTCTCCGCGGGACTCGCGGCGGTCGAGCGGCTGTACCACGCGCAGGGGTATGTGACGATGGCCACGGGCGTGACGGCCGACTTCGACGAAAACGCGCGGCGCGTGACGTTCGTCATCGAGGTGCGCGAGGGCCCGCAGTTCCGCATGGGGACGCTGTCGACCATCGGGCTCTCCGATCGACAGACCAGCGACCTCACGCGCCGCTGGCGCCTGGCCGCCGGTGACGTCTTCGATGGTCCCTACTACCAGCAGTTCCTGCGCGCCCAGAGCGAGCGCATCGGCGGTGGCCTGCGGGGCGAGGCCAGGCTCAATCCCGAGACCGCCATCGTCGACGTGACGTTCTCTGTCGGGGGCTAGATTCTTCGGCGACTGATTGCCGACGACGGACGACCGAAGCGCCCGCAAGCAATCTGCCGGAGCCCTGGGGCTTCAGCCCCAGGGGACGCCCGAGAGGCCAAGCCTCGGGGCTCCGCTACCGTTTCCGTCCTTCTCCAGCAAGAAAAACAACGTCCCGAGTCTCGTCCCTTCCTCGATCACGTCGAACCCCGCGGCCGCGACTTCACTCCGCCACCAGTCCGAACCGCGCAGTCCGCCGTGCGACAGCAGCGGACCGAACGCGATCGTGGTCCAGACGTCGTTGTGCACGAGCATCAGCAGAAACTCGCCGCCGGGTTCGAGCACGCGGTACGCCTCGACCAGAGCCCGACGTGCCCCGTCGGCTCCGATGTGGTCCATCGCGTACGCGCTGACGATGGCATCGAAGCTGGCATCGTCGAACGGCAACGCACGCATGTCGCCGGACTCGATGATCGTGCGGCCGGCAACGCCCGCGGTGCGGAGATTCGCCAGTAGCCGATCCTCCGGCCGCCCGGCCGAATCGAAGTGATGCGCGAACGACTCGCCGAACTCATCGAACGCAACGAGCGTCGCCCCCGGTCGCTCACGCAGCACCATGATCGACGACCGACCCGTGCCGGCGCCGATGTCCAGCACGCGCGCCCCTGCACCGTGGCGCAGATAGTTCGCAGTTGGCAGCGCCGGGACACCACGGGCATTGAACTGCAGCATGACGACACTGCCGGCCACCGCCCAGAGCGTCAGGCCCACGAGCACGCCACGCAGCCACGGCCGCCACGACCAGTAGACGGCCGCCGCGAGCACGACGCCGAACGCCAGCGCCAGAACGACATGGCCATAACTGAGCCACCACGGATACGCAAAATCGAGGGACGCGTGCACCATACGACGAGTCTGCGCGTCACGTCGTGAACCCGGGCTGAATCCTCCGTTCAAGAATCGTTCATCACGCCTGGCGTTATAACTGTATCCGTGCGGATCCTCGTGGTCGACGACGAGCAGCAACTCGCGGAACAACTGGCCGCCGCGGCACGGGTCGCGGGGTATGCGGTCGACAGCGCGCACGATGATCCGCGGGCGGATTTTCTCGCTCGGACGGAAGCCTACGACGCCGTCGTTCTCGACCTGGGACTGCCCGGCGTCGATGGCTTGTCGCTGCTGCGCGGCTGGCGAGTCGGCGGCCTGACGCTGCCCGTCCTGATCCTCACGGCGCGCGGCAGCTGGCACGAGAAGGTGCTCGGCATCGACAGCGGCGCTGACGACTACGTGGCCAAGCCCTTCCAGGTCGAGGAAGTCCTTGCACGCCTGCGTGCGCTCATCCGGCGCGCCAGCGGGCATGCCCAGGCGGAACTGACCGCCGGCGCCCTCACGCTCGATCCCCGGAGTGCCCGCGCCACGCTGGTAGGATCGCCTATCAGGCTCAGCAGCCATGAATTCCGCGTGCTCTCGTATCTGATGCACCACCAGGCGCGTGTCGTCACGCGCACGGAACTGTCCGACCATATCTACGAACGCAATCTCGACCGCGACTCGAATACGGTCGAGGTCTTCGTCGCGCGTCTGCGCCGCAAACTCGGCAGCGACGCGATCGAGACCATTCGCGGCGTCGGATACCGCATGGGCAGGCCAGGGACGCGCACCTGACATGGCGTCGTCGCTCCGTTCCCGGGTGATCCTCGCGTCCGTGCTCTGGACGGGCGGCCTGCTCGCGTTGATGCACCTGCTCTCGCTGCTCTTCATTCACGCGCTGCCGGGATCGCAAGGCGGCCACGCGGCCATCATCGGCACCATTGTCGGCACGACGCTGATGATCGCCGGCGCCGTGGTGGCGTGGCGAAGCCTGGTGCCGCTGCGTGGGCTCGACGATCAGGTCCTCTCGGTGACGACCGGGCGATCGGCGCGAATCGCGGGCGCATATCCGGCCGAGGTGCAACCGGTCATCGATCGCCTCAATCTCATGCTCGACGATCGCGAGCGCGCGATCCGGCGTGCGCACGCAGCGGCCGGCGATCTCGCGCACGCACTCAAGACGCCGCTCGCGCTGCTGCTGCGCGAGGCCGACGAGGCCCGCACGGCCGGCCAGGCCGATCTGGCCGATGCCATCACCTCGCACGTGCGCCGAATGACGGCGCACGTCGACCGCCAGCTCAACCGTGCACGCATCGCCGCGTCCGGACCGATTGGCGCCGACCGCTGCCGCGTTGTACCGTGCGTCGACAGCCTCGTGCACACGATGCGGCGCCTGCACGCCGACCGTGACCTCGACATTGCCGCCCTGGCGGCGCCTGACGTCGTGGCCTCCGTGCGCCAGGAAGATCTCGAGGAACTGCTCGGCAACCTCCTCGATAACGCCTGCAAATGGGCAAGATCCCGCGTCGTCGTCACCGTCGGCGCGCGCGGTGACGCCGTGGTGTTCGTCGTCGACGACGACGGGCCGGGGTTGCCGGCCGAGGCACGCGAGGCGGTGATGCGACGTGGCGTGCGCCTCGACGAAACCGCGCCCGGTTCGGGCCTCGGACTGGCCATCGTGCGCGATCTCGTCGAGCACTACCGCGGCACGATTGAACTTGGTCCGTCGACGATGGGTGGACTCGGCGTGAAGGTGACGGTGGGAACAGGCACGCCAGATACGTGAGCGCGGTACAAGAAGACAGGGCCATCTCCTGCAGAAGACGACCCTGTCGATTCTGGAGCATCGGCCATCGCGCCCGCGATTCAGCCACGTCCATGCGCGGCGTGCCTATGGGCACTCGTGTCAGGCGGACGGACCGTGCTCCCTGCAAACGAACAACGGACAACGAACGTTCAACGCGAAATCATGCGGCCCTCCTGGCCGCGCTTGCGGTCAGATCCGGTGGAGTAGCATCTATCAATCGAGCGACCTCCTTCCGAAACTGGGGTCTGCATCGCAGGCGGATTCATCCGACCCCGGACACCACACGGTGTGTGATGAATCTACCCGCAAATTACGCCCACTTCGCGGCGTCGTCAAGTGTGAAAAATCGTGCTATTGGCGACCGAAGTAGCCGGTCCGGCTCCGCACGGTCAGGCCCCGGCGATCCACGCGTACGCGGACCGCGCGCACCTTCCGCGGGTCCACGGCCGCGTCCCGCTCGATGCCGATCACGTAGTACGATGACGTTTCGGCCAGCACGTCCGGCACGGCGGCTTCTGGCGTGCTGGTGTTGAGCACGGTCCTGCCGCCGGTGAAGTCCGGCAGGACCGCGAGATTGCCGTGTCGCTCGAGATTCCGGGACATCGCCGGACGACCGAGATTGCCGCCGGGCAGCGCATCGGCCGCGGACGTCTGCGCTCCCGATGCCAGCGATTGAATACCCAGCGTGTCGAACGCGTGCACCGTCAGGTTCGCCTCGTCGAGGGCCCGGAGCATTCGCGTGCGTCCATCGCGAATCGCGGGTTGGCACTGCGTCGGATCCGACGGCCGCTCCTGCACGACGATGTCGGAGCCGATGAAGAACAGCATCTTCTTCCGGCTTTCGTGTTCCACCGCTCTCGCCACGTGCTCCAGCGCATCGAACACGCAGACACCGCACAGGCAGTCGCCTGTCAGGAACAAATCCGGTGGCCTGGCCTGAAGTCCAGAGGACGACATCTGGGCCACCGCCACGATGCCCGTGAACGGCGCGTCAATCTCGGCGAGCAGCGCCTGCCTGTCGCGCGTCGGCTCGACGCTCGCGCCCTCGCCGCTGAATCCGCTGCTCCTGACGATGGCGATGTGATCGTCGGCGCCGGCCGATTCGACGACGGCCCGCGCGATCGATCTGGCACGCGTGGTCGGCTCGCCCGCGGGAATCGATCGATCGAACAGCAGGATGAGGACGCGGCCGCTGTCGCCGGCCGCATCAGCAGACGCCGCGGGAACGGCGCCAGGCCCCGCGTTCGGCCGGGGTGTGCCCGCGTCGTCGACAGCCGTCGCGCCGGTGACCGCGGCAAACGAGGCGATCGGCACGTCGCGACCGTCGACCGTCACGCGGAAATCGGCCGCTGCGAGCCCCGTGACTGGCCGTCGCCGGGAGTCGAGCACCGTCACGTCGAGCGCCACCAGTTCGACACCCGCGCGAAACGGCGCCTGCTGCGCCAGCAGCCCGACGCACGTCGTCAGCGACGCAAGACCAAGCGCCAGGCACGTCCACGCCAGTCGTCCAGTACGTCGATTCGTCATCGCCTGTAAAGCGGACAGTAACACGAGGGGACCTGGCTCTTTCAGCAACCGCTCAGAGATCCAGCACCCGCTGAATCTCAGTCGCCCATGCCTCACGATCGATGACGCCGAGGTGCGCGGCTCTCACCTTCCCCTCCCGATCGATGAGCATCGTCAACGGCAGTCCAACCACATCATATCGATCTGCCAGCGCCCAGTCGCCGACGACGACGTGATATCCGACAGGATGTGTTGCGAGAAACGGCTTCACAACCGACCAGCCTTCATCATCGAGCGCGACGCCAATGGAGACCAGCCCCCGGTGCTCGTACTCCTCCTGAAGGGCCGTCAGCCACGGCAGTTCGAGCTTGCAGCCAGTGCACCAGGTCGCCCAGAAGTTCAGCATGACGACCTGGCCGCGATAGTCACCGAGGCGGATCGCGACGCCGTCCGCATCCTCGAGTGCGAACTCGGGCGCTGGCGTCCCGATGCGCATATCGACCGCTGGAGATGTCTGGCGTTCAGGCCAGGCCGTGACGATCCACACGGTCATCAGGAGCAATATCGCTGCGACCGTCATTCGCGAACTCAATCGCCACATAGGTCCTCCACATCACGGCCCGGCGCGGCGCGCCATGACTCGCTGGCGGGTCACAGACGCCAGCATGGCGAGTCCTGGCCACATCAGCACGAAGACCACCCACGACACAGGATGACCATCGTCGACGGTGCCGAAGATCCCGTCGAGCCCGGCGTCTGGCGCGACAAGCGCTCCGTTCGAACCAAACGTCAGCGCCGCTCCGACAGCGGCATTCATTCGGATCAGCAGCAGCGACGCGCCCACGCAGACCGCCGCCGCCTGCGGCCATGGCAGCGGTGCCGCTCGTTGACGCCTGACGGCAAACCAGGCCGGAAGCACAACGAACGTTGCACGCAGAAGCGCCGGCCAGACAGTGCCGTAGAACGCGGTTGCCAGCACCATTGCGTTGTGAGGCGCACGCGCGGACGTCGTCGTGCCGACTGTCGCCGAGAAGACCACGAAGCCGAACACGATGAACGTGGACCACTGTGCGCGGCGCGATGCGGACGCCAGTGCTGCACCGGTCGTCCATGACCATGCGGCCAGGACGGCGCACAGGACGCATGCCCGCATGCCCGCGGCAATCAGATCGCCGCGCGCACCGGGACTCGCGAGGTACCAACCCGTCCAGTTCTCGACGTAAAGGAACACGTCGATCGCCACCTGGTCCGCCCACCACCGCGACGCGAAGCTGAGCAGAAACCCTGCCGGTACGGCCACACTCGCGAGCGCCAGCCAGGGACTCCAGTGGAGCCAGCCCTGCGCCAGCCGGCGACACGCCAGCCCGACGATCGCCCGACACGCGTCGAAGCCGTTGGCACCCGCCTCTTCGAGGTCACCGACTACGGCTTCGCGCTCCTCGGGATCAAGGCACCCGGCGACGAAATGCGCGACGGCCCACCAGGCGCCCGACATCGCCCGATCCGCTACTTCGACGCCCACGCCACGCCCCGGCTGAAGCGAATCACCGTGTCGTAAAACGACGACGCAGCACGCGCACCCTTTGCTGTGACGCGCACCATCCGTTTGGCGCGCCCTCCCCGCTGCGGCGTGGCCTCGCCCATCCACGTCTTGATCAGCGCCTTCTTCTCGAGGCGATCCAAGGTCGTATACAGCGCTCCGAGCGAACACGCCCTGCCGGTGACCTGTTCGATCTCCTGCCGAATCGCGGCGCCGTACGCGTCGTCTCCGAGCCGCGCGGCGGCCGTCAGCATCAGATATTCGAATTCGCCGAGCGCCATTAGAATCACATTGTGATTCTAATTGACGCGGGCGTCAACGATCCGGGCGTCGCACGGTGCGCCACGGATCGACGATGAGGACGCCGAGCCCCTTGAAAGTGCGAGGTATTGCAATGAAACGACCTGTTCGCTGTCGTTCGGCAGCCAGGTCGGCGGAGACATTCGCGGCCGCGCGATCGAGCGTGAGGACGCGGCTCGACAGGTCTTCAGTGCGCACGCGATCGAATGCGCGTTCGAGGGCTGGTGGCGCTTCCCCTTCGGCAGAAGCACCAGCCCAAGTCGCGCTTCGAACACCGTGATGCGCGTCCGCTGTCCCCTGAGGCTGAAGCCTCAGGGCTCCGAGCCCCAACGGGCCCCCAATCGGCGTGCGAGCGAGCGAAGGCGACGACGGAAGGCGCCTGGAGCCCCGGGGCTTCAGCCCCAGGGGGCACGCGTGCCAACTGTTCCCTGAGGCCGAAGCCTCAGGGCTCCGAAAACCCCTCGTCAGAGATCTGGATGTCCCCAACCGGATCGCGAGCGAGCGAAGCGAGTGAGCCCGCCGGAGCGGAGTGGGGCGATGGGGCCCCACGAGCGACGGCGCTGGGGGTCTGGGGGCGAAGCCCCCAGATCAGGAAATGGAGGCGCCGCCCGGATTTGAACCGGGGGTGGAGGTTTTGCAGACCTCTGCCTTACCACTTGGCGACGGCGCCTTAAAGGACGGCTCCTGGAGATCCTCGCGAACGAACGAGCCAGGCGAGTGAGCCACGCGAACGGAGCGGGGCGTTGGCCCCCCGCGAGTGAGCGTGTCAGGGGGCCGCGGACGACGTCCCCGGATGAAGTTTGGAGCGGGAAACGGGATTCGAACCCGCGACTTCGACCTTGGCAAGGTCGCACTCTACCACTGAGTTATTCCCGCTCGCGAGAACTCGATGAGTCTACACAAATGACGTCCGCTCGGCAACCACCTGCACGCGCCCGTCCGGCCGGCACCCGCCTTGCACAGCGCCCCGCCATGCCCACCCCCGACGCCCGCCAGGCCGCCGGCCTGCGCGGCGAAGACCTCGCGTGCGCCGAACTCCGACGCCGCGGCTACGCGATTACCGCCAGACGCTATCGCTCCCGCTACGGCGAAATCGACATCATCGCCGAACGCGACGGCACCATCGTCTTCGTCGAGGTGAAGGCCCGCACCACCGCGCGACGCGGCACCGCGGCCGAAAGTGTGCCGGCCTGGAAGCGCCGCCGACTCGGCGCCATCGCCCTCGGCTGGCTCGCCGCCACACACCGCGCCCACGCCCGCTGCCGGTTCGATGTCGTCGCCATCGACGGGCTCGGCACGCCCGCCGAAACGATTGCCATCATCGAGAACGCCTTCCAGTGGGGCGGCTGACGGCCGCGGTGACGGGAACGCCCTACTCGACGTGGCCACCAGGCCACCGGGCCCCAGGGAACGAAGTGCCCCACAGTCCTCGTCCCAGAACAGGATGCGCGCTCCGCGTCATGTCGATATCATGAATCGAATGCCCGACCCTGGCCCCAGCCCGGCGGACCGGCTCCGGCCCGCCTCCGACGACGGGCCGTCCCACATCATCAGGCCGCGCACGCCGTCAGACACCGGATCCCGTCGTCCCAGTTCCATCAATCTGCCGCCGAAGTTCCTGGAACAGGCCGGCCGGCGGCTGTGCGGCATCTCGGCGTTCATCGCGGCCTCGACCGTCGCCCTCACGCTGTTCCTCGGGGTCATCGATCCGGACATCGGCGCCCTGCGCCGCGACGACCCGGCCACCCGCCTCACCCTGCTCGCCATGGTGCTGCTCTCGGCCGGCGTGGCGGCCGTGCAGTACTTCCGCGTCGCGCCGCCGCGCACGCTGCTGGTCATCGGCATGGTCTTCGAGGTGCTGATCGCCTTCGGCATCGGCCTGCTCGAGACCACTCTGCCCTTCGACGGCACCCAGCCCGTGCGCGGCGTGTCCACGGTGGCGGTCTGGATTCTGGCCGTGGGCCTGCTCGTACCGAAGCGGCCGAAGTGGACGGCCATCATCGCCCTGACGTCGGCGAGCATGTGGCCGCTCGCGTACGCCATCAACATTGCGGTCCGGGACCTGCCGTCCCTGCCCGCCGAACGCCTCACGGTCTGGCTCACCTACCTATATCTCGTCGCCCTGCTGACGGCGCTGGCCGGGCGACGGGTCTTCGGGATGGAAGTGGCAGCGCAGCGCGCGCAGGATCTCGGCAGCTACCAGCTGCTGGCGCTGATCGGCCGCGGCGGCATGGGGGAAGTCTGGCGGGCGCGTCACAAGATGCTCGCGCGCGAGGCCGCCATCAAGATTGTCCGCGCAGACCTGATCGCCCAGTCCTCGGCGCACGACGCCGACCTGGCCGTGCGCCGCTTCGAACGAGAAGCCCGCGTCACCGCGAGCCTGCAGAGCCCGAACACCGTCTACCTCTACGACTTCGGCACGGCCCAGGACGGCAGGTTCTACTACGTGATGGAACTGCTCGACGGCCTCAGCCTCCAGAAGCTCGTCACCGCCTTCGGGCCCCAGCCGGCCAGCCGCGTGGTCCACATCCTGCGGCAGATATGCCGATCGCTCGACGAGGCGCATCGCCGCGCGCTCGTGCACCGCGATCTCAAGCCGTCGAACGTGATGATCTGCCAGGTGGCCCTCGAGCACGACGTCATCAAGGTGCTCGACTTCGGCCTCGTGAAGCCGATGAGCCGCGACAGCCGTGAACTCACGCTCGATGCGGCATCCGGCGGCACGCCCGCCTACATCGCGCCCGAGGTGGCCATGGGCGACGCCAACGTCGACGGCCGTGCGGACATCTATGCCATGGGCTGCGTGGCCTACTTCCTGCTGACCGGCCAACTGGTCTTCGACGAGCCGACGCCCACGGCCACGTCCGTCGCGCACGTGCAGAAGACGCCCGTGCCGCCGTCCAGCCGCTCGGAACTGCCGATTCCCGGCGACCTCGAGCAGCTCGTGCTCCGGTGTCTCGCGAAGGCCCCGGCCGCCCGCCCGCAAAGTGCGCGGGCGCTCGACGAGGCGCTCGCCGCCCTCGCCGTGGATCCGTGGACACCCGAGCGCGCCGACGCCTGGTGGCAGGTCCACCTGCCCGCCACCTCCACGCTGCGCACCTGCGACAGGACCGACGCTCCGCCGCCGCCCGTCGTGCAGGTCGCCTGAGGCGTCGCGGGTGCCGGTCACCTCGCCCCTGACGCGCTGGGCCGCGCTCGTCGCCGGCTTCATGCTGGCGCACCAGGTCGCGGCCAAGGCGGTGCGCGACTCGTTCTTCCTGACGGTCTTCCCCGCCACGAGCCTGCCGTCGATGGTGATGGCGGCCGCCGTGGTCTCGATTGCCGCGGTCCCGATCTATTCACGCCTGCTCGCCCGCTACGGCCCGAACCGCCTGGTCCCGGCCGGCTTCCTGCTGAGCGCCGCCGCGCACGTCGTCGAATGGACGCAGCCGGCCCTGACGCCGGTGCTGACCATCGTCATCTACCTACACCTGGCTGGATTGGGCGCGCTGCTGCTTTCGGGCTTCTGGTCGCTGGCCGCCGAAACGTTCGATCCGATCACCGCGCGCCGCCAGTACGGCCGGATTGCCGCCGCGGGGACGCTCGGCGGCATTGCGGGCGGCGCGGCCGCCGAACGCCTGGCCGCATGGCTGCCGCCCTCGTCGCTGCTCCTGTTCCTGGCCACGCTGCACGCGGTCTGCGGCGTGATCCTCGTGCTGCGCCGGGTCGACGCCGCGCGGCGCGGGGAAGAGGACGACGCGCCCGCCCCCACGCTGGGCCTGGGCGCCCTCCGCCTGGCGCCGCAGCTGAAGCCGCTCGCGCTGCTCGTCCTGCTCGGCACGGCCAGCGCCGCGGTGCTCGACTACATCTTCAAGGCGCAGGCCGCCGATCACTACGACGGCGGCGATCTGCTCCGCTACCTGGCGATGTTCTACGCCGTCACGCAGACGCTGACGTTTCTGGCGCAGACGTTCATCACCAACCGCGCGCTGACCCGGCGCGGGATCGGCGATACGGTCAGCACGCTGCCGCTGGGCGTCGGCCTCGGCAGCATCGCGGCGCTGTTCGTCCCGGCCCTGCCGCTGTTTGCCACGGCGCGCGGGCTCGAACTGGTCATCCGCGGCTCGCTGTTCCGCAGCAGCTACGAGTTGCTCTTCACGCCGATGGGGCCGGTGGCCAAGCGCCGCGCGAAGGCGTTCCTGGACGTGGCCTGCGACCGCGCGGGCGATGCGGTGGGCGCCGGCATGGTCCAGCTCGCGCTCGCGATCGCCCCAGCCTTCCTCGTCTCGAGCCTGCTCGGCGTCGTCCTCGGCATGGCGGCCGTGGCGTTGTGGGCGAGCCGCCGGCTCAATACGTTCTACGCGCGGCAGGTCGAACGGCGCCTCGTCGATCACGCGGAACACACGTTCGACGATGCAGACGTCACGGGGTGGGCGACACGCCCCCTCGTTCCGCCGATCTCCGGGCACGCACCCGAGGCCACGCCGCGACCTGCCGATCCGCCCATCCTCGATGCGTCCACGCGCCTGTTCCTCACCCTGCGATCGGGAAACCGCGCGGAGGTCATCCGCGCGCTCGCGGCCGGCGGCCCGTTCGAGGCCGCGCACGTGGCGCACATCATCACGCTCCTGGCCTGGGACGACGTCCGGGACGACGCACAGGCCGCGCTGATCAAGGCCGGCCCAACGCACACGGGCCTGCTCGTCGATCACCTGCTCGCCCCAGACGTCGCCTTTGCGGTGCGACGACGCCTGCCGCCCGTACTCGCACACCTGCCCTCGCCGCGCGCGCTCGACGGCCTGCTGGCCGGACTCGACGACGCCCGCTTCGAGGTCCGCTACCGGTGCAGCCGCGCCATCGACGCGATCGTCGCCGACCGTCCAGACCTGCCGATCGACCGCGCACGTGTCTTCGCCGCCATCGCCCGCGAACTGGCCGTGCCGCTGTCGGTCGCCACGAGCTACACCGTCATCGACGGGGACGACCCTGCCGATTCGGCCGATCGCCACGGTTTCGTGGGGCCCAACGTGGATTACGTGTTCTCGCTGTTGGCGGCAGTGCTGCCGCGCGAGCCGTTGAAGGCCGCTCACCGCGCCGTGTCGTCCGACGATCGCCTGCTGCGCGGACTCGCGCTCGACTATCTCGACGGCGTCCTGCCCGACGATCTCCGTGGTCCCTTCCGCGCGATCCTCGACATCGACGCGGCACACGCGCGGCCGGCCCAGGCCGTCACTGCGTCTGACGACGATGCTCGCGGGCAATCCGACTCGCCACGACGAACCACACCAGCGTCAGACCCACATTGAGCCAGGCGAACGCCGTGACGCTGGCCCCGAACGCGGTCCCGACGCGTACGATGCCGGCCTGGAGCACATCGCCCAGTCTGGCGCCGAGCGTGTCGATCGCGGTCTTGGCCTTGTACTTCGCCTCGCGCGTGGTCGGCAGGAAGAGGGCTTCGCGGACGGTGTTCTGAATGGAATAGTTCGATCCGTTCTCGAGCGTCTTCGTCACGCGCACAATGGCCAGGAGCGGTGCCACGGCAATGACCGCGTAGTTCACCAGCGCGATCACCGGCAGGACGAACAGCGTGCCGCGCACGCCGATGATCCGGATCAATCGCGACGTCACGAACAGCTGCAGCAGCAGCCCGAGCAGGTTCACCCAGCCGTAGAACGCGCCGAAGAACACGCCGATGAACTGCTGCCGCGCGGCCATCGTCGAGTCCACGGTCCCGAACTGCGCGGCGGCCTGCTCCACCACGAGCTTGCTCAGGATGAACTCGCCGGACGTGTTGACCACGTTCAGCAGGATGACGAGCCCCGCGATCCAGGCCAGGTACGGCGTCCGCCTGATCAGCGAGAAGGCGCCCTCGCCGCCGAGCGGCTCGTCGGCGGCTATCGCGCCGATCGGGTCTGGCGTGCGGCGCTCGCGCGCATGCACCCAGGCGGTGATCCCCAGGCAGCCCACGAGCAGTCCAGCGGCCAGGATCATGATCACGTAGGGCGTGAGCGCCAGCCGCGCCACCAGCGCCACGGCGGCCTCGGCCCCGAGCCACGCGCCGAGCGAACTGCCCACGCCAATCAGCGGGAACAACCGGCGACCCTGCCCTTCCGTGTAGACGTCGTTGGCAAACGCCCAGAACTGCGACACCACGAACATGTTGAAGATGCCGAGCCAGATGTAGAACGCCACGCCCTCGCGCACGCCCGCCCGACCAAGCGCTGCGAAAATCACGAGATTCGCGGCGAAGAAGATCGTGGTCACGCCGATCAGCCGCAGTCGCGCCACCTTCGTCGACAGCCATCCATAGATCGGCACCACGCCGAGCAGCAGGACGGCCTGCGCGGCCGAGGCATAGACCTTCACCTCTGCCCCGCCTTCCGAGAGCACGAGCTGTTCGCGCACGGTCTTCAACAGGTAGTACGTGGCGAGCAGCAGGAACACGTTCGAGGCGAGCAGCAGCGCGCCCACGCCCTCGCCCGCGCGGACGTCGGCGAACAACGCCAGCAGCCGCTCGAGCGCATTGCGCGGACCGTCGCCGTCCGACTGAAACGTCGGGAACGACCGCTGCGACTGCAGTTCAGGGTGCGTGACGAGCGTCCGGGGCTCACTCGCGTGCGGCATCGGCAGGTTCCTCGCGCCGGACCAGGCCCACGGGCAGCCAGCCCTCGGCCGATCGGCGGAAATAGACATCCACGGGTGACGCCCAGTGCGGATACGCGGGATGCCGAGCCGTGACCGAGACGGCCACGTAGTCGGCACCCGCCAGGATCCCATCCGGTGCCACCCCACCCGTCGTCGTCACACGCTGGACGTCACCGATGGGCGTATGCGTGCCGGTCGCGTTGTCGAAGCGCGACCAGCGCAGGTCGTAGGACGCGGGTGGCGCGGCCACGCCTGACGCCACGGCGGCGTTGACGAAGTGCAGCGTGCCATCGGATCCGAGCGTGACATCGACGACGGGCGTCACGACCGTGAGCCACGTGCGGGCAATCGCGTCGCGCCTGGCGATGAGAGCCCGCACGATTTGATCGGTCGCGGCCGGATCCGTATAGCGCGCCTTGGCCACGACCGCGCGCAGCGCGTCGTCGCTGAACGCGGCCACGCGTCGTGCGGCCCAGAAGGCATCGGCCGGCTGCAGGTTCTCGAACGCCGGATTCGGATACTCGGCCTTCCATGCCGCGGGATCGAAATCGTCGCCCTGGAACGGCCCGGCAGCCGGGGCATACGATCGAGGCGCGCGACGCGCCCACACCGGCGGCGCCAGGCCGAACGTGGCCAGTGTCCGCAGATTCGGGCCGCGATCGACGAGATACTCGTGCCCGGACCTCGGCGGATTCGGTCCCGTCGTGCCGCTGCCCATGATCGATCCGAAATCGAACATGTAGTGCCGCAGGTACTGCGCGCCCGGTTCGCCCTCGAGCATGTCGAGCGTGTTGTTCCCGCGCGAGTCGTCGTGTGCCAGCCAGGCGGCGAACACGCGTGCCCCGCGCAGTTCGCGCCGGTGCTCGTGCGGATAGATGTCGTTCGGATCGTCGGGCCGCGTGCCGGCGTACCGGAACTGCCCGCGCGGCCTGCCGGGTGCGAACCGGCTCGCCAGCGCCCTGTACGTCCCGTCGGGCCGGCGGGCGGCGCGGTGCAGCACGGCCTCGAGGTCCGCACGCGTGTAGGGCCGCGTCCGACCGGACTCGTCGCGAATCCTCGCCGTGGGCGCGATGGCGATCCGCACCGGATCGATCGTCACGAGATAGTTCTCGACCACGTGGTAGCCGAGCGCGTGATAGATCGCGGTGCCGATCAACTCCGCGCCGGTCGCCAGTTCCGGAAAGTCCGGGGGATCGAACTCCACCTGGTAGAGCTGTCGCGAGGCGTCGCCGGCGACGATCGCGCGGAATCCCGGCTGTGCGCCGGTATTCTTCGCCTGCACCAGTTCCCACGCCGGCGCCTCGAGTGCCGCCACCCGATCGGGACCGCGTACGATGGCCTCGGTCGTCATGCCGCCTCGCCCGATGCGATCGACGAACCACATCGAGTCCGGCACGTCGTCCATCGTGTTCACGTTGACGGCCGGGATGTCGCGGCGCTCGCCGGGACGGCCGAACGTATTGTCGAGGAAGTCCCAGTACTGACTCAGTTCCTGCTCCGCCACGCCACCTGCATCGGCGACCGTGTCAGGATCGACGCGCAGCGGATCGTCGGCGCGGAACCGCGGTCCATGAGCTGCCCGCGCCCCGCTCCACGCGAGCGCGCTCGCCAGGATGATGACGACGACCGTGCGGACGCTGTTCCGAGAGTCCCGCACTAGTGGCCTGTCCTCGCCGGATGTCCAGCGCCTTCCTCGCGGGGCATCCCGATCCGCGGCGTTGCTCCTCCCTTACGAACAGGCCTGGTTCGTGCGGTCGTCGCGCCTTGCGCCTCGGGCGCCGCGCATCGGAAGCCGCTGCACATCCGGCGAGGACAGGCCACTAGAAGACCCCGCTGAGCGCGATCACGAGTCGGGGGCCCTCGCCGCCGAACGCGACGTCGGACCTGACGGCCACCGTCCCTCCGTACCCGAACCGGATGCCGACGCCGTAGTCCCCGCGAAAACCGCGGACGCGCAACCGCGACCAGTCTGGCGCCACCTGGCCCGTCTCGACGAACAGCACCCCGGCAACGAACGGATTGATGTCGTAGCGATACTCGGCCTGCAGCACGAGGGCACTCGTATCACGAAACCGCTGGCGGTCGAAGCCGCGCAGGCGGCGACTGCCGCCGAGTGCCGGCTGCAGATAGAACGGCACCGCATGACCGCCGGCCGGCTCGACGCGCTCGGCCGCGACCGCCAGCGCCAGGGTGCGCGTGCCGTTCCAGAACGGCAGGAACTGCTGCACGTCGACCTGTGTGGACTGGAAGGTATGGCGCGTGGCGCCGACGTCGTGATGCCAGCCGTGACGCACGGCCACGCGCGCGCCGGCCGCCGTCAACAACGACCGCGTGTCGATGACGATCGAGGCTTCCACGTCGGCCAGCGTCGGCCGCGTGTCGAGCCCGGGAATCGCGCCGTCCAGGTACTGCCGCACCTGCGGATCGTCACGCCCCCTGTCGAAATCCAGTTCGTCGTCCTCGTCGTCGAAGTCGAACGACAGATCGTGCAGGCGGAACGCCGTGTAGCCGCCGGCCGCCCCCACGGTCATCCACCGCGCCACGCGCACGTCGACCATCATCGTGGCGCGGCGCTCGTCGAGTTCGTAGTCCGAATCGAATCGCTGCGTGGCATGCGGGCCCAGACCGAAGAACTCCTGATCGGTGTGTCGCTCGATGGCGGTCTCGGCACCGAGACGGAAGCGGTCGTGTGCAAGCGGCGTCGATCGCCACCGCGCACCGGCGAGAAAGGCGCCGTTCCACGACACCAGTCCGCGCGCGTCCGCGGCGCCCGCACGGCCCACCCGGGTGCGATAGCCACCGCCCCCTGCCACGCCCGCACCCTCGCTCAGGCCGCCGACCTGCGCGAACCATCCCTCGACGGGATCGAACACGCGTCCAACCAGCCGCGTGTCTTCGACGTAGAGCAGGACGGATTCGGCCAGGACAGGCCTGTAAGGCTCGAGTGCCGCCGCCTTCGCCCGCCGCAGGGCCTCGGCCTCGGCCGCGCGCGACACCTCGGTCTCGTCGACCTCGCCGGGGGCCGCGGCCGTCTGGGCCCACGCCCGCGCCGGCGCCCAGGCCAATCCGAGGCACACGAGGACACTGCACACCACGCGCGTACGCGCCATGCTCAGGCTGCTCCCAGATGCTCGAAGAGCGGGGCCTGCGGCCCTGGCTGCGACACGGTACACGTGCCGTCCACACACGTGAGGCGGATGGAGAGCTTGTCGATCTGCCGGCCGCGCGCGTCGCGGCACGTCACCGTGGCCACGAGGCGCCGGCCGTCGTCCTGGATGCGCAGTTCGCCGAACTGGCCTCGTCCTGCGCGCCGCCCGAGGCTGTACGGTCCCCCCTTGTTGCGACGGAAGCGATCGAAGGCCGCCGCGTGCGCGACGACGAAGCCACGGCTGCCGGGCGCAGCCCCGGGGGCGTACTGACTGTTCGTCCCGTCGTCGATGGCGACCATGTGCGCGTCACCGCTGACCATGAGCAGTCGCGAGGTCAGTCCCACGCGTTCGATCTGCGCGGCGATGAGGGCGCGCTCCTCGTGATACGGCGCCCACCCGTGATGCGTGCCTTCGTCGGCCTTCGTGATCCACGGGACGCCGTTCGCCCACACGACCAGCGCGGCACGCCGGCTCGCGGCCTCGAACTCGTCGAGGAGCCACCGCAGCTGCGCCGCGCCAAGCATCGACGGCACGGATCCGTCGCGGCGATCCGGCATGTCGCGCGCCGACCGCACGTCCGTGACGATCACGCGAACGCGCCCGATGTCGAATGCCTGCTGAATCGTGTCCCGCGGCCCGCCACGCAGCGGATAGTGCGGGACGCACTCGCGATACGCCGTGTGCGCCGCCTCGGCACTCGTCGCGTGCCGCGTGCTCTCGTCGCCGCCGAAGTCGTGGTCGTCCCAGACGTACGCGATCGGCACCGTCCGGTAGAACGCTCCCTGCCGCGGCGACGTCAGACAGCGATCGAACGCCGCACGGAAGCGGGCCGGATCGTTGCGGGTGATGTTCTGGTAGTGGAGGTCGCCCATGTGCACGAAGAGGTCGGGCGACAGGGCGCGCATGGTGTCCCAGATGGGCGCATTCGATCCCGTGCTGGCACAGGATCCGAACAGGATGAGCGTGTTGTGCGGACCGGCGGCCGGCGTGCGCACACGCCCACTCGGTCCAGCCGCGATGCCGGCCTGCACGACCTGATAGATATACGCCGTGGCGGGCCGAAGGCCGTCGATCCGAAAGCGGCAGATCCCGGACGCGTCCAGGTCCGCCCGCTCCGCGTCGGCCGTGACGGCCGGGCCGCCGCCCGATGGGGTGAGGCGCACCTGCACGGGAGCGAGGCCATCGACGATGCGGGTGACGATCGAGACCGACGTGCTCGTCAGGCCGCCCGTCCAGATCCAGCGGACGACGCCGCCGCGCCTGGCGGATGCGGGCTGGCTCGTGCCGGCCGCGTCCACTGCACGCCGCCACGGCCGTGCGAGCAGACCGAGGAATGTGGTGAACCAGACGAGCCACTGACGACGGTGCATCGATGCGTGCGCCGACGCGGGGGAAACAGCCGCGCCGGCGCTCACTCGAGTGTACCTTACCGATGCGTGACGGCCGCCGCGTCCCCGCCGCCAGCCGCATCGGTCGTGGCCGGGGGTGTCCTAGCGCTTCACGCTCTTGCGCGGCCGCGGCGTACGTCCCGCGGTGCTACGCGGTGCGCGCTCGCGCGTCGTGGCCGCGCCCTTGGCCGTCGACCGCCGGCCGGACGTGCCCGTCGAGGTCCGCGTCGAGGTGCGCGTCGACGTCCGTCGCCGTGTCGGCACCGCCGCGAGATCACCTTCATCACCGCCCGCGCCGGGACGGTTGAAGTTCGGCTCGTCCGGATCCTCGTCGGTCTCGACAGCGACCGCCGGTGCGGCCGCCAGCGGTTCCGCCTCGACATCGGCCGCCTCATCGCCAGACGCGATGCTGTCGGCCACGATTGCCACAGTACTGACCGTCACCGCTTCGGTCTCGACGATCGTCACCTCGACGACGTCGGCGTCATCACCGGCCGCCGGGACGGTGTGGGCCGCCGCGGCCGCGGCTTCGGCCGCCAGTTCGTCCTCGATGTCGAAGATCTTCCTGACGGGCGCCTCGGCCGTCGTGCCCGTGCTGCCCTGGAACACGCGAATCACGCCCTGGCGATCCCGGTCGACCCGCACGAGGTTCTCGCGCGCCGCAGCCCGCAGCAGATCGACGAGATTCGCAAAGCCATACGCGCGTTCGTCGAAGTCCGCGTTCACCTGGCGGATGAGCTGCTTGACGTTGCGCAGGTACATCGGCCAGCGACGCACTTCCCCATTGGCGAGGATGCGCTTGAATTCCGCGATCCCCTCGTCGTTGCTGCCGATCTGATCCGGCACGGGGCCGTTGAAGCGGCCCCGGCCCTCGCCGTGCGCCTCCTCGGCGTCGCGCGTCGACGGCGCGGGCGCACTGGTCTCGACCGGCGTTTCGGTGCCGGTCTCGGCGTCGTCTGCTGATGACGGGACGACGACGTCTGCCGCGAGCGCGGCGCCCTCGACAGGCGTCACGAGCAGGCTGCCCTTGATTTCCTGGAGCTTGAGCACGCCGGCCTTCTCGAGCTTCTCCACGAAGTCGCGGAACGATCCGGCACCGTAGCTCCGCTCCGAGAACGTCGAGTCGAGCTGCAGCAGCGTCGACTTCAGCAGCCCGAGCTGCGGCGACACCTCGCGATCGGCCAGGACCTTCAGGCCGCGCGTGACGAGCGGAATCGCCTGCTCGATCGGCGTCCGTTCCACGCGCACGGCGCCACGGTCGGCGTGCCGGCGTCCTCCGCCCGAGGTCGCGATGAGGTTCTCGTACGCGATGAACTCGTGGCAGTTGCGCTGCATGATGATGCTGGAGAACTGCCGCCCCCCGACGACGAAGACCTTCTTGTCGTACTGCTTGAGCTTCTCGACGAGGCTGATGAAATCGCTGTCACCACCGACGATGACGAAGGCGTTGATGTGGGGATGGGTGAAGGCCATCTCGAGGGCATCGAGGGCCAGGTTGATGTCCGCGCCGTTCTTGTCGCCCCCGGGCGTCAGGTTGCGCTGGACCATCTTGATGGCGTGCTGCGTCAGGCTGCGGCTGTAGCCGCCGGCCCGCTGCCAGTCGCTGTACGCGGTCTTCGACACCACGTCGCCGCGCTCCTTCAGGGCCTCGAGGACGAGGCCCGCGTCGAAGGACGCGCCCAGCGTGTTCTTCACGCCAATCTCAATGTTGTCGAAGTCGATGAATACGGCAATCCGAAGACGGTCGTCCCGAGTCACGCGGTCCTTTCAGGCAGGCTGCAACGCCATCTGCCGGCATCCGCGCGGAGTCTCTGTCCGCTCTGGTTCGCGACGCCGGCTGGCGTCTGTCGCCGTGTGCTCAATCTGAGCAGTGCCGCAGGGGCACACGGCCGGCCCCTGCGCTGCGGAGAAACCCGACAAAGTGTAGTGCGGGCGAAGGCGGAAGGAAACAGGAATCGGTCAGCGCCCCTGGGCGCGGCCCCGGCCGCCGCCCTGAGGAGACCGTCCCGCCCCACGCGATCGCCACCGGCCGGCGGCGGGTCCACGGCCCTGCCCCGCACCGGCGCCCACGGGCGCGGGCCCGGCGCCGCGCCGCTCGCGCCTGGCTTCGGAGCGAGCACGATCCTCGGCCTTCCGCCGCCGGATCTCGGCGATCCGCTGCGCCAGCGGGATCTCGAGCTGCTCGCCGCGTGCGTGGTAGTCGAACCCGGGCACGGTGACCCGGGGCAGCGGCTTACCGATCGCGCGCTCGATGGCCTGCAGCGAGGCGCGCTCCTCGGGCGACGCGAGCGTGAACGCCTCGCCCGTCGCTTCGGCGCGGCCCGTGCGGCCGATGCGGTGGACGTAATCCTCGGCCACCACCGGCACGTCGAAGTTGACGACGTGCTCCAGCGCCTCGACGTCGATGCCGCGCGCGACGATGTCGGTGGCCACGAGCACGGGGCACTTGCCGCTCTTGAACTCGTCGAGTGCGAGCGTGCGCTGGCCCTGCGACCGGTTGCCATGGATGCGGCCGCAGCGCACACCGCGCTGCTGCAGCAGTTCGGCCAGCCTGTTGGCGCGGTGCTTCGTGCGCGTGAATACCAGGGCCTGCCGGATGTCTCCGCGCGCGAACAGCGCCATCAGCAGCGCCGGCTTCAGATCCTCGGATACCGGATAGACCGCCTGGGTGATCCCCGTCGGCGTGGTCGACGGCTTCTCGCGCTGGATGACGACGGGGTTCTTCAGCATCTCGAGCGTGAGCTGCCGGATCTCCGGCGGCATCGTCGCGCTGAAGAACATCGTCTGGCGGGCCGCCGGGAGGAACTTGAGGATCTTGCGGATCTCCGGCAGGAATCCCATGTCCAGCATGCGATCGGCTTCGTCGAGCACGAGGAACTCGAGCCCGTCGAGCCTGCCGTACGGCGCGCGCAGATGCTCGAGCAGACGGCCGGGCGTGGCGATGATGACGTTGACGCCGTGACGGAACGCCTGCTCCTGCGGTCCGGCGCTGACACCGCCGAACACGGCGGCCGCCTTGACGGGCGTGTGCGCGGCCAGGTCCTTGAAGTCGTCGAACACCTGCGCGGCCAGTTCGCGCGTCGGCACGAGCACGAGCGCGCGGGTGCCGCGGGCCGGCTGGCTGACGAGCGTCTGCAGGATGGGCAGCAGGAACGAAGCGGTCTTGCCGCTGCCCGTCTGGGCGCAGCCGAGCACGTCGCGCCCGTCGAGCGCGGGCGGAATGGCCTCGCCCTGGATACCGGTCGGACGAACGAATCCCAGCCCCTCGATGGCACGCAGGAGGGACGGATGGAGATGCAGATCACTGAAAGTCAACAGCGAGATTCCTTGAAAGGCGCCGGGTACGACAGAACCCTGATTCGACCGTGGAAAGCTGGACCGGATGGCGCAGGCCGGAACTGACGGGCGGGGGGCGAACACTTCATCATAACACGAGGCCGCGGGCGGCGGGGCTGTCGGAGCCCCGGGGGCTTCAGTGTCGGAGCCCTGGGGCTTCAGCCCCAGGGGCCCAGCGACGCACGTTCCCCCCGAGGCTGAAGCCTCGGGGCTCCGGACATCAACGCGCCGGACCCACCACTCGCCTGTCGTACCTGTCGTACCTGAAAACCGTCGGCCCCAAGCCCCGCCGGGCCCGCCACTCGCCCGTCGTACCTGTCGTACCTGAGAAAACGCCCTACCTCAGCCACTCCCCCACATCGTCGAGAAATCCCTGAAAATCCGCATATGTCGCGTGCGGGCCCGGGTCGACGGCGCGCAGCAGATCGGGCGCGTAGCTCGACGTTACGCCCACGCAGTGCATGCCGGCGTGACGCGCGGCCTGAATCCCCAGCGGCGCGTCCTCGAATGCGAGACATGCGTCCGGGGCAACGCCGAGCAGTTGGGCCGCGTGCAGGAACACGTCGGGCGCCGGCTTGCCGTGCGCCACCTGGTCGCCGCGCGCAATCGCCTGGAAACGATCGGCCAGGCCAATCTCGGCCAGCGTGTGCGCCACGTTCTTCCGCGGGCCCGACGTGGCGACACCGGCGGCAATGCCCCGGGCGTCGAGCCGATCGAGCAGCGGTACGAGCCCCGTGAGCGGCGTCAGCCGGCCGCGCGAGATCTCGCGGTACATGCCTTCCTTCTCTTCCTCGAGCGCCTCGATCTCCGCCATCGTCATCTCGCGATCGAAGAGGATCGGGAAAATCTCGCGGTTCCGCTTGCCGTCGGTGCGCTCGCGCATGGCCATGTCCATGGCCGGCAGCCGGTGACGCGCGACAAAGGCATCGAAGGCCTGCGCGTGCCACGACATGTTGTCGACGATGGTGCCGTCGAGATCGAAGATGACGGCCCGGGGACGGAAGCGCGAAAGATCGGACACGCGCCGATCATACAGGGCGCCTATTCCGAACCCGCGAGGTAGGTGCGGCGCGCGCGCACGCTTACGCCCGGACGCGTGACGCGCACCTCGACGTCGTGCAGCCGGCCGTCGAGGTCCGGCGCCGCGAACCCGATCAGATACTGGCTGTGCAGTTCCTGCGCGACGCGCTCGAAGGTCGATCGCAGGTCGTCGCTCGACTTCAGCTCGAAATAGCCGCCGCCCCCGGCCGCGGCCAGTTCACGCAGGTCCGGATCCGGCGCGGTGTCGCGGCAGTTGTTCGATGACTGGCGCGTGGGCGCCGGCGCCGCCGACTCCGGCGCACGCGGCGGCAGCCCGCGCGCCGGTCCGGGGAACCGCGGCGGCTGCGGCGAGATCGGGGCCCCGGGCCTGAACTGGTTCCAGCGCGGCCCGCCGCCGTACGGACGACGACGCGACGTGCCCTCACACCGGTACGCGAGGCCGACCGCGTAGACCATCGTTTCCTCGCGACGCACGCGCGAGAGCACGCGGTCGAACGTCACGTGCTCGCTGAACGCCGGGGTATCGCGGCCGTCGGTGAAGACGAGCACCACGCGCTGCCCTTCTTCGTCCATCAGCGCATCGAGCGCGAGGTTCGTCGCACGCCAGAGCGGCGTGGCGCCGCTCGGCTGCGGACTGCGATCGATCAGCCCGTACAGCACGGCCTGATCGCTGGTGAACGTCTCGGGCCTGATGCGGATGTATTCGCCGAACGTGCCGATGCGCACGCGATCCTCGGGCAGCAGGTTCGCGACGAACGCACGCGCCGCGGCCTCGACCCGCGCGGCGTGCGGATCCATCGTGCCGCTGCGATCGAGCATCACGACGATGGAGATGGGTCGCTGGCCGGCATCGAAGACGGTGATCGGCTGGCGACGGCCGTTGTCGTAGACCTCGAAGTCCTCGACGCCCAGCGCACCGACCAGTTGCCCATCACTGTCGACGACGGTGGCGTGAACCGGCACGGTGGCGGCCGCGACGCGGAACTCGGGTTGCTGGGCGTGCAGCCATGCGCTGGCCGCGATCGCCGCGGTGAGGGAGACGACTGACAGCGTTCGAGACATCAGGCACTCGACTCGGGCAGGGCTGGCTCCCTCATCCTACTCCGGCCGCAGGTCCCGTGGTACAGTCCGCGCCATTCGAAGGAGGATCCGTGCCCACGAACGTCCTGATTACCGGCGCTGCCGGCTTCCTCGGCCAGCGGCTGGCCCGGGCGCTGCTGACCGGCACGCCGCTGCTCGACGCGGCGGGCGCCCCCATCACCCTTGACGAATGCCGCCTGCTCGACGTGACCGCGGGCCCGGATCCCGGCGATCGCCGCGCGCGCTGGATCACCGGGGATCTCGCCGACGATGGCGTGCTGGCCGGAGCGATCGACGCGGACACGCGCGCCGTGTTCCACCTGGCCGCTGTCGTGAGCGGCGGAGCCGAAGCCGACTTCGATCTCGGGATGCGCGTGAACCTCGATGGCACGCGCGCGCTGCTCGACGCCTGCCGTCGCACCGGGCAGCGTCCCACGGTCGTGTTCGCGAGTTCGGTGGCCGTCTACGGCGGCGACCACCTCCCCACCATCGTCAGCGACGGCACGCGGCTGACCCCGCAATCGTCCTACGGCACGCAGAAGGCGATTGGCGAACTGCTCGTCGCGGACTACACGCGCCGCGGATTCATCGACGGCCGCGCGCTGCGGCTGCCGACGATCAGCGTCCGCCCGGGCCGGCCCAACCTGGCGCTGTCGTCGTTTGCCAGCGGCATCATCCGCGAGCCGCTCAACGGCGAAACCGCCGTGTGCCCGGTGGCGCCCGAGACGGTGCTGTGGCTGCTGTCCCCCGCCACCGTCATCGACTGTTTTCTGCACGCCCACAACCTGCCCGGCGATCGCCTCGGGACGGATCGCAGTCTGATCCTGCCCGGACTGGCCGTATCCGTGGCGGAGATGGTCGCGGCGCTCGCGCGCGTGGCCGGCCCCGACGTGGCCGCGCGCGTGCACTGGGAGCGCGATCCGCGCGTCGAGCGCGTGGCCAATACCTGGCCCGGCCATCTCGACGACGCCCGCGCCCGCGCCCTCGGCTTTCCTGTCGACACCACGTTCGAGGATGTGATCAGGCAGTACATCGAAGACCGAGGATAGGCTGGGAGCCTGCGGGCTGGAAGGAGGCAGGAAGGCCTTCCAGTCTCCTCCCAGCCCGTCGCCTCCCAGCCTTGCCATAATCTCTCCATGCGTCCTCCTTCCGAGTCCGTCGTCGATCGGTTCCTGCGGTACGTCCGGATCAATACCGAGTCGCGCGAAGGCGCCGAGTCGGTCCCGAGCACCGCGGGACAGTGGGATCTCATCCGGCTGCTGGAACGCGAACTGCGCGATCTCGGCGCCGTCGACATCCATGTGAGCGAACACGGCATGCTGCGCGCGCGTGTTCCGTCGACCGTCGCGAGGGACGTCCCATGCGTCGGTCTGCTCGCGCACGTGGACACATCGCCCGCCGTGTCGGGAGCCAACGTCACGCCCATCGTCCACGTGAACTACCAGGGCGGCGATCTGGTGCTGCCCGGCGATCGTTCGCAGGTGCTTTCCCCGGCGGACTGGCCCGTGCTGCGCGACATGGTGGGCGATGACGTCATCACGAGCGACGGGACGACGCTGCTCGGCAGTGACGACAAGGCCGGTGTCGCGGCCATCATGACGCTGGTGGATGTACTGCGACAGAACGCGGACCTGCCCCATGGCCCGATTGCCGTGGGATTCACGACGGACGAGGAAGTGGGCGGCGGTATCGACAAGTTCGACGTCGCGGCCTTCGGGGCCGCATTCGCCTACACGGTCGACGGCGACGCCCTTGGCGAGATCAACGACGAGAGCTGGAATGCGCGCGGCGGCACGATCACCTTCCACGGCCTGAGCGCACATCCAGGATCGGCGAAGGGCGTGATGATCAACGCGGCGTACGCGGCCGCACACTTCCTCACCAGCCTGCCGGCCACGCTGCGGCCCGAGCACACGGACGGACGCGACGGGTTCATCCACCCGTACGGCGGTACGCTCGACGTCGACAGGGCCGCGGTGACGATCATCCTGCGCGACTTCGAGGTCGCCGGCCTCGACGAACAGGAGGCGCTGGTGCGGCGGCTCGCAGCCGACGCGGTCGAGGCATGCCCGGGCGTGACGGTGGAGATCGCGCTGCGCGATCAGTACCGCAACATGCGCGAGGTGCTCGACAAGCACCCGCACCTGGTCGAGTGGGCGCTCGACGCCGCGCGGCGCGCCGGGCTGCCGGCGCGCACGCGGGCGATTCGCGGCGGCACCGACGGGTCGCGCCTCACCTTCCGCGGCCTGCCCTGTCCCAACATCTTCACGGGCGGACACAATTTCCACAGCCCGCTCGAGTTCAACTCGCGCCGCGGACTCGAGAAGACGGCCGAGACACTGCTGCACCTGGCGAGAATCGTGGCCGAACACCGCGGCGAACGCTGACGGTCGGAGCCTTGGATCGGAGCCCTGGGGCTTCAGCCCCAGGGGGCGTCTCCCCGAGGCTGAAGCCTCGGGGCTCCGGTTTGTGCCGCCCTACTCGCGCGTCGTATCCGCGATCGCCTGCAGCAGCGCGTCGATCCCGACGGGCTTGACGAGGAACGTGTCGAAGCCCGCGGCCTGCGCTTCGGCCGCGTGCGTCTCGCCGCCATAGCCCGTGAGCGCCATCAGGCGGAGCGGCCGATCGCCCGCGCGCGCGCGCAGTTCGCGGGCGAGCTGATACCCGTCCATGTCGGGCAGTCCGATATCGAGCACCGCCACGTCAGGCGGCCACGCGGCCGCGGTCTCGATGGCCGCGCGTGCCGACCCGACGCCGCGCGCGTCGACACCACTCATCGACAGGGCGACGACGAGCATCTCGCACACGTCGGCGGTGTCCTCGACCACGAGCACGCGCACCTGCGGCCGTGCCGGCGTCGTCTCTGCGGTTCGCGGGGCGGGCGCCGGTGCGATCGGACTGCTGGCCGGCAGTCGCACTTCGAACCGGCTGCCGCGCCCTTCACCCTCGCTGAACGCGGTGATCCGGCCGCCGTGCCGTTCGACGAACCCGCGCGCCACGGCCAGCCCCACGCCCAGGCCGCCCTGCCGGCGATCGATCCCGCGCGCTCCCTGCACGAACGGTTCGAACACCTTCTCGAGCAGATCGGGCGGCAGGCCCATGCCGTTGTCGTCGCACGTGATCGCCACCTCGTCGCCCTCGCGCCGCGCTGCAAGGCGGATGGTCCCGCCGGCCGCTGTATATTTCGCGGCGTTGCCGAGGAGATTCGCGATGACCTGCGTGATGCGGTGCGCATCGCACTGCAGCCCGAGGCCGTCGGGCACGTCGACGGTCACGACGTGGTGTGCTTCGGCCAGACCGCGCGTCATCTCGACGGCGGCGTCGACGATCTCGCGCAGGTCGCACGACTCGATGTGCAGTTCGATCGTGTCGTGGTGCAGCCGCGACATGTCGAGCAGATCGTCGACGAGTCGCGTCATGTGCCGCACCTGCCGCTCGACGATGCGGCGCTCGCGATCGTCGAGCACGCCGCCACGCCGCTCGGCCACGTGGAGCGCGTTGACGACCGGCGCCAGCGGATTGCGCAGTTCGTGCCCGAGCATCGCGAGGAATTCGTCCTTGGCCCTGTTGGCCGCCTCGGCCTCTGCGCGGGCCGCGTCGGCCTGCGCCACCCGGGCGTCACGCTCGCGCTCGCGCTCGCGCAGGAGATCGGCCGATTGCGCCAGGGCATCCGAGAGTTGCCGGACCTCGGCCATCCATGGCCGGCCGACGGGCATCGGCTGGCCGGCCACGAGCGCCGTCGCCGCCTGCGTCGCCAGCGAGATGTCGCGCGCGATCCGTCGCGCGATCAGCAGCGACGCCGCACCGCCCAGGCCGAGCAGCAGGCCACCCACGATGCCGAGCAGCGTGATCGTCCGGCGCGAGTCCGCGTCGACGACCGACCGCGGTACGGCCACCACCGCACGCCACCCGGCGTACGCGCCGCGGCTCACGCCGCTGTAGACGGGCTCCCCGTCGAGCGTCACGGACTCGATCGCTCCTTCGGCCCGGTCGCCGGCCAGTTGCAGGAATCCGTCGGTGGGCCGGCGGCCGACGAAGTCCTCGGCCGAACGGGACCGCGCCACAATGACGTCGTGCGCATCGAGGACCGTGCGCAGCCAGGTGTCGTCGGTCCGGAACTGGAGGCGGCCGGCAAGCCGTTCGGGCGTGATGACCGCCGAGAGCACGTACGGCACGGACGTCCCGCGCGTGACGGGCACACGCACCGAGAAGCCGAGCCGGCGCGGCGCGAACGGGCGCAACGCATCGATCATCGGCTGCCGCGTCTCGACCACGCGTCGCAGGCTTTCGATGTCGGCCGACACGCCCACGGCCGTATCGGCCTGACGGTCGGTGCTCATCACTTCACGGCCATCAGGCCGGTGCAGCACGACGACGTGCCAGATGGGGCGCGACGCCAGATAGCGGCGCGCTTCTTCGCGGAAGGCAGTCGTGTTGCCCACGGTGAGCGCGGGCGACTCGGCCAGGGCGATGAGCGTCCGCAGCGTATCGCCGAGGTCGTCGTCGATCGTCCGGCTCAGCTCGCGCGCTTCCTCGAGCAGCCGGCGCTCGGCGGTCGCCCGCCACTCCACCTCGAGCCGCTGCACGACGAACGCCGCCAGCAGCGCCATCGGCACCACGAGACCGACGACCAGCCACAGCAGCAGCGTCCGAAGCGGATAGCTGCGAGCCGGCCGTGTCGCAGACGTGGACATCGCGTGCGGGACGCCCGTCAGCTCCGCCGGTCCCGCAGGTCGGCGGCAATCGATCGCAACAGCGTCTTTTCGTCCTCGGACACGCGGCCCAGTCCGAACACCCCGCCCGATGCGGCTGCCACCTGCTCGCAGTAGTCGATCAGGTCGTCGGCGTCACGCGGATCGACGACAGTCGATCCCGTCCCGAGCAGCGCACGCACGAGCCGCGCTGCCCCGACGAAGACCTCGTCGGCGGGCTCGTTGGCGAGCCAGTCCATCAGTTGCGCGTCCGCGGCGCTGCCGGGCGCGATGCCGCGGGCCGTGGCGAACGTCTCGACGAGCTGACGCTCGGCCGGCGTGACGCCACCCTCGGCCCAGGCCACCTGGAGCACCGGGATCAGCGGCAGCAGTGCCACAGTTTCAGGCGTGAACCCGAGGGCCTGCAATTCGTGGAGGATTTCCAGGTCGTCGATCCCGGTGGTCACGCCGAGTGCGTGTTGCATCTCCGTGCCGGCCGACCGCTGACGGATCTTCTCGATCAGGGCCTGATCCGTGCGGCGGAAGTCCTCCTCGTCCCGCGCCTCGCGGCGCGCGTCTCTGCCGTCGCGTGTCGTCATGGACGGCATCCTACCACCGCGCCGCTCAGCCCTTCCGCCGCTCCTCGGCCGCGCCACCCGATGCCCACAGGTTCCGCACGGTGTTGATGAGCCCGATGTGCGAGAACGCCTGGGGAAAATTCCCGAGCTGTCTGTTCGCGTGCGGGTCGAATTCCTCGGCGAGCAGGCCGAGATCGGTCCGCAGCGCCATCAGCCGTTCGACCATCGCCTCGGCCTCGTGGCGGCGTCCCTGCAGCGTGTAGACGTCGGCGAGCCACCAACTGCACAGAATGAACGTGCCCTCGCCGGGCGGCAGCCCATCCACCTCCGTGTCGTGCGAATACCTGTAGACGAGGCCATCGCGGATCAACCGCTTCTCGATGGCCGCCACCGTCGCGGTGACGCGCGGATCGTCGATCGGCAGGAACCCGACCAGCGGCAGCAGCAGCAGGCTCGCGTCGACGCCCCGGCCGCCGTAGTACTGCACGAACGAGTTCAGGGCCGGATCGAACCCGCGGGTGCAGATGTCGTCGTGGATGCGCGCGGCGATCGTGCGCCAGCGATCGACGGGCCCCTCCAGGCCGAGGCGCTCCACGTCCTTGACGGCACGATCGAACGCGACCCAGGCCATCACCTTCGAGTGCGTGAAGTGCTGGCGCCCGCTGCGGACTTCCCAGATCCCCTCGTCGGGCTCCTCCCAGACGGTTTCGAGATGGGCGAGCAGGCTGCGCTCGAACTGCCAGCCGACGTCGGCGTAGTCGAGCCCGAAGCGTCGGGCATGGTGCAGGGCGTCAGCGGTCTCGCCGAACACGTCGAGCTGGAACTGGTCGCTGGCCGCGTTCCCAATCCGCACGGGCCGCGACGCTTCGTACCCCGGCAGCCACGGCAGGACCATCTCGGGCAGCCGCCGCTCGCCGGCGATGCCGTACATGATCTGCGTCTGGGCCGGGGTGCCGGCCACGGCGCGCAACAGCCACTCGCGCCAGGCCCGCGCCTCGTCGAGAAACCCGTTCGACATCAGCGCGTACAGCGTGAACGTGGCGTCGCGCAGCCAGCAGTAGCGGTAGTCCCAGTTGCGGACCCCGCCAATGGCCTCCGGCAGCGACGTCGTCGGCGCCGCGACGATGCCGCCCGTGGGTGCGTAGGTGAGGGCCTTCAGCGTGATGAGCGACCGGACGACCGCGTCGCGCCACGGTCCCTCGTAGGTACACTGGCTGGCCCACCGGCGCCACCAGCGCTCGGTCACCTCGAGTTCCTCCACCGGGTTCGACGCGATCGGTCGCACGTCGTGCGACCGATGCCAGGTGAGCGTGAACGATCGCGTCTCGCCGGCCGCCACGTCGAATTCGCCGACGGTGTGGAAATTCTCGCCGTGCAGCGGCACGTCCGACGCGATGTGGAGCGTGTCGGGCCCGGCAATGGCGACCAGGCCGTGGTTCTCGCGACGCACCCAGGGAATGGTGCGTCCGTAGTCGAAGCGCAGCACGAGGTCGGTGCGCATCGTGACGCGGCCCTGGCGTCCCACCACCATCCGGACGAGATCGTTGCGGTTGCGGCCGAGCACGGGCATGAAGTCGATGACCGTCACCGCCCCGGTGGCCGTCTCGTGATCGGTCTCGAGGATCAGCGTGTCGTCACGATAGCGCCAGGACGTCCGCGCGTCCGAATCGGCGGGCGCGAGCAGCCAGCGTCCGTGTTCCGGGGTCCCGAGCAGGGCCGCGCAGCAGGCGGCCGAATCGAAGCGTGGCAGGCACAGCCAATCGATCGATCCGTTGCGGCCGACGAGCGCCGCCCCCTCGCAATCACCAATCAGCGCATAGTCCTCGATCCGAAGCGACATCACGCCAGCCTATCGTCACGCGCACCTCGATGTCACATCGGCCCGAGCCGCGCCGGGCCTCCGCGCCCGGGCCACGACGCCGCGATCCGCATCCGAGCAGCCCTGGAGCATCGAAACCCCGAGACCTCAGATCGGAGCCCTGAGACTTCAGATCGGAGCCCTGGGGCTTCAGCCCCAGGGGAACTCCGGCGCGCCGATACGTCCCGCGCGTCCACGCCTGTCAGGGTTCGGAGATCGGCGGCAGCCCCAGCGGCTCGCCGCCAGGCCCCGCCTCGTACGTCAACCAGACGATCGTCGGCTGTTCACCGACACCCGGCCGCGAAACGTCGCAGACGCCCTCCGGAAAGGCCGTCTCGAAGCGTCGCCATTGCGCATCGGTGAACGTCACCGGGTGCGTGGCGCGCACGAGCGGGCGCAGCGGGCACTGCATCGTGGCGATCGTCCCCCGGTCGCCGGCCATGGTCCGCGGTTCGCGTTCGTGCGGATACACGGCCTCGCACCGCGCGAGATCGTCGACCTTCGCGCCGGCGATCCAGCAGCCGCTCGTGACGTCGGCCGGTCGATTCCGCACCACCTTCACGGGCAGCGGATCGGCCGATCGATCGGCGGCCATGGCCGTCAGCCAGCGATCCATGGCGTCGAGCGTCGAGACACCAGCCTGCGGTGGCGGCTCGATCCAATACACGTGGGTGTCCGCATGGCCGTTGGCCGCGATCAGCCGGCGGCGCATGACGACCGTCCGATATGGATAGTGGTAGTCGTCGTTGTTCGTGCCGCGAATCGCGAGAATCGGCACGCGCGCGAGTCCCCGGCCCTGAACGATCTGCCCCGTGCGGTACAACCGCGCCGCCAGCGCCTCGTCCATCCGGTTCCGCACCGGCTGCCAGTGCCCGTCGGCATCATAGCCGCCGGCCCGGACGTTCACGTCGACGAACTGATCGACCGACAGCCGCCCCTCGAGCACGGCCAGCAGACCGTATTGAACGCCGACGTTGTCATAAGGCATCGGGACGCGGCCCTCCGCATCGCGGCCCAGGACCGACGCCATGAAGTCCTGGAACGTGCACCGCACGCCGCCCGGGTTGGAGACCGGATCGTAGCTCGCCTCCCCCGCACACCGGGTGCCGTCGTCGGGCCGGATGTAGTCGACCACGCGCCGACTCTCGGTGTTGAACACCGTGACATTCGTGCCGCCAAAGCCGCCGATGGCCGCACGATCCGCGTCCGTGTAGGTCAGATCCGACGCCTCGATCGCCGTCATCACCACACCGCTGTCGACGAATTCGCGATAGGCGCCCGATATCGAGTCCGGCCAGTCCTGCGTGGGCCGCAGGCCGTCGAGAATGCCGGGATAGGCATCCGCGATGAGGTACTGCAGCAACGCGCCACCCGATCCGCCTTCGCCGATCGTGTAACGCAGTTCCCCATACGTCTCGATCACGTGCTCCTTGAGCATCAGGGACGTCTCGGCCGCCGTCACGAAGTTGGCGTGCTGGCCGTTGACGAGCATCGACGAGGTGGCCACGACGAACCCGCGCCTGAGCGCGTCATCATCGAGCACGGACGACGGCGTGCCCTGCGCGTAGCGCTGTCCGGTGCCGCCGCCGTATTTCAGCAGGAGCGTCCGTCCCCAGTGCGGCTGCGGCTGCCACGGCGTCCACGGCCGCGTGACGTCGACGACCACGGCGATCTCGTGGATGCCCCGATTCATCGTGCCGCGCTCGATCCGGACGATATACGGCAGCGACGGGCCGTCGTCGCGCGTCAACAGAGCCACGTCGGCCGGCAGCGGAGATCCCTCGGTCCACGGCTGAAACGCGCCGGCCGTGCTCCGATAGACGAAGCGCGTGGACGTCGGCGCGTTGCACTGCGCATCGATGGCCGGTCCCAGGGACGGACGCTCTGTCGTCGAGCACGTCCAGGGCGTCACCTGATCGCCCGAAAACACGGGGCCGCCGCGAGGATGATTGCGCACGCGCAGGCGCGCGCGCGCCACCTGGTTCACGGACACCGTCAGCGTGTTCCAGCCGAGTCGAAGACCATCGACCAGGCCGACGACTCGTCCCTCGCCGGTCACATGGAACGCGTCCGTCACATCCCGGCCGTCGACAGCCACGCGCAGGTCTCGCGCCGCCACACCAGCGGGCGGCACCACCTCGACGAGCGCATCGCCGTCCGTCACGAGATCGGCCCGCGTCGACAGTACGACGATGGACGCGGGCGATGCCTGCGCCGCCCACACCGTACCGACGCCGGCCGCGAGTGCGGCAGCCAGCGCGCCGCCCCACACACGACGCCGCAGCGTGCGGACCACGATCACGCGCCGCATCGCGCCGCTCCGCGCGCGCGGTTCTCCGGCGTGCTGTCGGCCGCGCGCGGCAGCACGCCGCTCTCTGCCGCCTCGCGCACGAAGCGGTCCGCATCCTCGCGCAGCAGGAACCGATCGCGCACCGCCGATTCCGCCGCCTGCTGTACGACGCACCCGTAACCCTCGAGCGTGCCGTACCGTTCTTCGAGCGACAGCCGTGTGTCGCCGGTCTTCTCGCGTTCGGCTTTCGTCGTCGCAAACGGCACGTACGCGCCCTGGAAACCGCAGATCTGCCCTTCAAAGAAGCCAGGGCCGGCGAGATTCCACCCAAGGTAGGTCCCGAGCGGCGCCTGGTGCAGAACGGATGGGACGCCGGATGTCTCGTTGCCGTCCGCGTCGACGACCGGGACGTAGGCAGGAATCACCTGCACGATCCGTGGCGGCACGCGCGTCATCACGCCCGACACGTCGTTGGCGATGTACGCAGCCCCGTAGTCGTAGTCGAGCAGGTCCTTCGCCAGGCCATCGATCGACGGCAGGCCCGGAATCGTCGGGAAGCCCGTGGCCGCGGTCGTGGCACGGACGAGCGAGCCGTCGCGCAGGGTCGGATACCGGCTCGACGGTGGCTCGACGCCGCTGACGACCCACGCAATCAGCGCGGCATTCAACGCCCGCAACTGCTCGTTCATCGGATTCGGATTGGCCGGCAGCGTGCAGCCCGCGGCCGCGCGGCCGGCCGCCGCCTGAAACCCGCCGCGACCGCCGCCGTGCGTCGTGCCGGGCATGTAGTAGCGCCGGACGTTGGACGGCAGCGGGATGTCCGCACGCCCGTCGGTGCCGACGAGGTCCGGCGCCATGCGCAGGCCCCAGAACTCGGCCGACCCGAACGCCTCGACGATCTTCGGACACGTCGCCGTGGCCGCACACCGATCGAGCAGGCTCGCCGCAGCCCCGCGCCCGCGCGTCGCGTCCTCGTACGGACTCCACCACAGCACGCCCTCGCTGCCGGGCTCGTAGAGATCGACCGCGCCGCCGGGCAACGCGAACCGGAAATTGATCGGCGTCTGCCGCGCGGCAATCCGCGGAAACGCGCCGTCCCAGACGATGCGCCCGGCCAGATCCTCGTTGAACCCGAGATTGATGAACGTGCGGATGAAGTTGCCCGACTGCGAGTTCCCGATCGCGACCGTGTGACGCACCAGGCCCGCAACGGGATTCGCCTCACCCGCCTGGTCCTGACGGTCGTGCCGCAGGAACGACACGAGATCGCGCGTGGCCGCCAGCCCGATGCCCAGCACGAGCGGATCGCGCGCGGTATAGACCAGCTCGTAGAGCTTCGTCGTCTCGAACCCGCCGCGCACGCACAGGCGCGTCGGATCGGGCGTGCCAGGAAACGGCACCGTGCGGCAGTCGGCCAGCGCCCAATCCGATCGCGGCACCGTCGTCGTCCCCGTCTTCACGCCGGCCGTGGTCTCGGCGGTCGAGACCGTGAGCACGGCGGCCGACTGATCGGCAGCCGCCAGTGGATAGCCGGATCCGGCCCGCAGCGGCAGCGTGGTCGTGCCGGCGGGCATGTTGTAGAACCGCTGCAGCACGGGGCCCGTGATCGACGACCCGTCCGCGTTGGTGGCCACGGGTACCGCGATCGTCTGATTGCGCGCGGTCGGCACCACGTCGCCCTGCCATCCACTCACGACCCAGATGTGCCCGTCCGGCGACGGCTCCACATCGCCGTTCCCGCGATTGACGACCGAATAGACGAGCGTGCCCGACGCCCGTGTCGGATCGACAGGACGGGCCAGAGCGAACGTGGCGACGTACTCCACGCGACCACGGGCGTTGCGCGGCGCCAGGTCGAGATCCTGGATCAGGCGATTGCGCCGATCCGCCGGATCGACCTCGCCATGGACGCGGCCGCGCAGGATCTCGATCGGCCCCGCCTGCCCGAACGCCTGTCCATCACCGGCGCGCTCACGCGACGTCACCTCGAGCCGCGTCACCTGCGCGGCAACAGGCGTGGCGATCATTACCGCCGCCAGCGCCCAGGCCGCCGTCATCGTGCGTCCGTGCATCGTCCTGCCCATCACGTCCTCCTGTTGTCGATGCGATCACCGCTCGGGCAGCGGCAGGGCCAGCAGCGCGGCGCTGAGCGACTTGCCGTGCGCGTCGAGCGCCAGCGAGCGCGTGACGCTCTGCCCCGCCGGCCGGGTCGCCACGAAGTTCATCGCGCCGATCTCCGGCAGCAGATACCGCCGAACCTCACCGTCGACGAGCGTCCCGAGGTGCTCGCGCACCCGCGCCGCCGTCACCACCTCGACCAGCCACGGAAAGTCGCGCTCGTCGAACGCGATCACGGACAGGTTCACGATCGTGCCCTTGTCGCCGGTGCGCGAGTGCGCCACGTCTCGCAGGATCACGTCACGCCTCCTCGATGACCACGCGACACCTGACGCGGTCGCGCGGCATGAACGTGGACGCCACGGCGAGCACCTCGCGAACAGCGATGGTTGCGCCGCCGCCGCCAGCAGGTCCGTTCGTGTACAGCGACTCCACCTCGTTCGCCACGCGCCGGGCATCGCCAGCCGTGCGCGTCCGCGCAGCCACGCGCAGACGCACTTCGTAGGGATCGCCCGATCGGCCCGCCGCGACAGCTCCGTGCAGGGCGTCGATGCCAATCAGGTCCCGCCGCAGTTCTGCCACGTCGACACCGGCCAGCCCCAGGCGCGTCGTCACGATGTCGCCAGCGAGCCGCGCGCGCGCCACGGCGCCGGCGCCCGCGTACGAGATCTGCCCTTCCCCGATGTAGCCGTCGCGATAGCCGACCGACACCTTCAGCGTGTCCGGCCGCGCCCGCCCCGTGCCGCCCGTCACACGCACACGATCCTCGCCGTCATCGTCGAGCCGCACGCGCGTGAAGTCCGCTGTCACGTCCGGCGTGAGATAGGCGGAGGGATCGTGAATCTCGTACAGAAGCTGTTCCTTGCACGTCGCACGCGTGACGCGGCCTCCACTGCCCGCCACCTTCGTGATGACGGCGGTGCCGTCAGCGTGCACCTCGGCCAGCGGAAATCCGAGCCGTGCGAGATCCGGCACGTCCTTTACCCCGGGATCGGCGAAGTAGCCGCCCGTGACCTGCCCGGCACACTCCAGGAGATGTCCCACGACCGTGCCGGCGCCCAGGCGCGTCCAGTCGTCGTCGGCCCACGCGAACGCGTGCACCAGGGGCGCCAGGAACAACGCGGGATCGGCCGCACGTCCGGTGATCACGACATCCGCACCCTCGGTCAGCGCCTGGACGATGGGTGCGGCGCCGATGTAGGCATTCGCTGACACGAGTCGATCGCCGAGTGCGGCAGACGCCTCGCCCGTCTCGTCGAGCACGTAGTGCCCGCGCGCCACCTCCGCGAGGACGTCGTCGCCCGTGACCGCGGCCACGCGCAATCCGTTGAGGCCCATCTCGCGCGCGAGGTCTCGAACGACGGCCGCGGCTCCGACCGGGTTGGCCGCGCCCATGTTCGTGATGATGCGGACGGCCTGCGCACGACACGCCGGCAGCACCGCACGGAACCGGTCGCCGAGCAGCGGATCGAATCCGGTGTCGGGATTGGCCGCCCGCGCCTGCTGCGCGAGCCCGATCGTGCGCTCGGCGAGACACTCGAAGATCAGATAGTCGAGCGCCCCACGTGCAGCCAGTTCGATGGCGGGTTCGATGCGATCGCCGGCGTACCCGGCCCCGGCCCCCAGACGGATCGTCCTCGTCTTCACGGCGTGAACACTCCCAGGAGCACCGCGACGATCGTCATCACCACGGACGCCCCCAGCAGCCAGGGGATCGCGAACCGCTGATGTTCCGCGAGCTCGAGCTTCGACAGACCGACGAGCAGGAACGTGGCCG
Organism: Acidobacteria bacterium SCN 69-37; assembly: GCA_001724025.1. Classification (GTDB taxonomy): domain Bacteria; phylum Acidobacteriota; class Vicinamibacteria; order Vicinamibacterales; family SCN-69-37; genus SCN-69-37. Next base: position 328,172 of record MEDJ01000001.1, read on the forward strand.
GCGTCAGCGGGCTGACGGGAAACCCTGTCGTCATCTGGCCCAGCAGCGCGGCCTGGCCGATGTGGACGGCCGGCACGCCGTAGTTGCCCGCGACCTCGGCCACCACGGGCAGCACACCGAGGTAGAACGAGTCGGGATCGAACAGCAGGCTCAGTGGCATCGACGCGAACCCGAGCATCACGGGAATGTGCGGCGCCAGCCACGCGGGCACCACGCCCACCGCCGACGACGCCATGGCCTGCAGCATGCCGGTGCCCTTCATGACGCCGGTGAAGGCGCCAGCCGCCAGCAGAATCGTCGCCATCATCAGCGCGGCCACCGCGTGCGCGTCCACCCGCGCGCGCTGCGTGGCCGGCGACGGATAGTTCACCGCCAGCGCCAGCACCGCGCCAATCATGAACGCCACCGCCGGCGGCACCAGGTCGATGACCATCGCAACGAGCACCGCAGCCGTGACGACCACGTTGAACACCAGCAGCCGGGGCCGGCGCAGCGCGAGTTCCTCCGGCGACAACGTGCGGGCCTCGGGACGCGGCACGCCCTCACCCCCACGATGCCCCAGTCGACGCGCTTCCCGTCGCCCGAGCCACCACGAGGCGACCAGTACGAATATCAGCCCGGCGATCATGGTCGGTACAAGCGGCACGAACAAGTCGGCGATCGATACGTGCAATGACGCGGCCGCGCGCAGGAGCGGACCGCCCCACGGCATCATGTTCATCACGCCGGCCGCCATCGCGACCACGCACGCCAGCACGCGGCGATCGAGGCCCACGCGTTCGTAAAGCGGCAGCAGCGCCGGGATGACCAGCAGGAACGTGCTCGCGCCCGATCCGTCGAGGTGCGCGATGGCTGCAAGCACCGCCGTGCCGACGACAATCCGCACGGGATCGGCGCCGACCACGCGCAGGATGCGATCGACGGCCGGATCGAGCATGCCTGCATCGGCCATCACGCCGAAGTGGATGATCGCGAAGACGAACGTCGCGGCCACCGGCGCGGTGGTCGTGATGCCGTCGGTGATGAACCCGCCCAGCCCGGCCGCCTGTCCGGCCGCCACGGCGGCCACGATCGGCACGGCAATCAGCGCCACGAGCGGTGTCGCGCGCTTGCTCAGGATCAACCCGAGCAGGACGGCAATCGTCAGGAACCCGAGAGCGGCCAGCATCACGCCGAATCCGTCAGCCGCGCCCCGTGGCCGGATCCACGGTGAACGACGCCGCCGTGCGCGCGCGGATCGTATCGATCGTCATTGTCGGATCGAACACCTCGCGCAGCACGAGGCCGCGGTCCGGGACGACTTCGAAGACGCACAGGTCCGTGATGATCAGGCTCACCACGCCGACGCCGGTGAGCGGCAGCGTGCACGCCGGCAGGATCTTGGAGGAGCCGTCCTTCGCGCAGTGCTCCATCACCGCGACGACGCGCCGGACGCCCGCGACGAGATCCATCGCCCCGCCCGGCCCCTTCACCATCCTGCCCGGCACCATCCAGTTGGCGATGTCGCCCGAGGCCGAGACCTGCAGCGCGCCCAGGATCGCGATGTCGATGTGTCCCCCGCGAATCATGGCGAACGAGTCGGCACTCGAGAAGAACGCGGCCCCGGGCGTGGCCGTGACCGTCTGCTTGCCGGCGTTGATCAGGTCGGCGTCGACCTGGTCGTCGGTCGGAAACGGCCCAATCCCGAGCAGCCCGTTCTCGGACTGCAGCGTGACGTGGATGCCGTCGGGAATGTAGTTGGCCACGAGCGTCGGGATGCCGATGCCGAGATTGACGTAGTCGCCATCGCGCAACTCGGCTGCCGCGCGCCGCGCCATGCGCTCGCGCACGGGCGGCACCGCGCCGGCCGTCGCGGCTCCGCTGACCGTGCGGAACTCGATGCGTTTCTCGTACGCGCCGCCGGCGATGAGGCGATCGACGTAGATGCCGGGCACGTGAATCGCGTCCGGATCGAGCGACCCGACAGGAACCAGTTCCTCGACTTCGGCCACGCACACGGCCCCGCACGTGGCAATCTGCGGATTGAAGTTGCGCGCCGTCCTGCGGAACACCAGGTTGCCGAGCGCGTCGCCCTTCCATGCCTTCACGATTGCGACATCCGCGCGGATCGCCTCTTCGAGCACGTAGTCGCGATCGCCGAACCGCTGCGTCGGCTTCCCCTCCGCCAGCGAGGTGCCGAACGCCGTTCGCGTGAAGAACGCCGGAATGCCCGCGCCACCCGCGCGCAGCTTCTCGGCGAGCGTGCCCTGCGGCACGAGCACCAGTTCCAGCTCGCCGGCCAGCACCTGCCGCTCGAACTCGCGGTTCTCGCCGACGTACGACGCGATGACCTTGCGGACCTGGCGACTCTCGAGCAGCACGCCCGCCCCGAAGCCATCGACGCCAGCGTTGTTGCCGACGATCGTCAGGTCGCGCACCCCGCTCGCCTTCACGGCCGCGAGCAGGTGCTCGGGAATCCCGCAGAGTCCGAAGCCGCCGGCGGCCAGCGTGAGACCGTCGTGCAGCAGTCCGGCCAGCGCCGAGGTGGCGCTTTCGTAGATCTTGCCGCGCATTCAGGGGATCTCCACGCAGACGGCGAGCCCTTCGCCGCCGCCGATGCAGATGGCCGCCACGCCGCGTCGCGCGCCGCGTTCGCGCAGGGCCGCCATCAGCGTGACCAGGATGCGGGCGCCGGAGCACCCGATGGGATGACCGAGCGACACGGCGCCGCCGCGGACGTTGAGCCGATCGTGCGGCACGCCGAGTTCGGCCATGAAGGCCATCGGCACCACTGCAAACGCCTCGTTGACCTCCCACAGGTCGACGTCGGCCGTCGTCCAGCCCGCCGCGTCGAGCGCCCGGTGCGTGGCCTCGACCGGTGCGGTGGTGAACCAGAGCGGATCCTGCGCGTGCGCGCCGAACGCCACGAGCCTGGCGAGTGGCCGATGTCCGTCGGCTGCCGCGCGCCCGGCCGTCGTCAGCACCAGCGCGGCGGCACCGTCGTTGAGCGTGGACGCGTTGGCCGCGGTAATCGTGCCGTCAGCCGCGAAGGCCGGCCGCAAGGCGGACATCTTCTCGTAGTCGGCGCGCGCCGGGCCCTCGTCCTGATCGACCAGCCGCGTGCCTCGTTTCCCGGCCGGCGCCTCGACCGCCACGATTTCCTCGACGAACAAGCCGGCCTGCTGCGCCGCATTCGCGCGCTGGAACGACGTCACGGCGTACGCGTCCTGGTCCGCGCGCGTGAAGCCGAACATCGTCGCACAGTGCTCGGCGCACGCGCCCATGTGCTGATCGTTGTAGGGATCCCACAGCCCATCGCCGACGAGCGAGTCGACCACGCGCTGATGGCCGAGGCGATACCCGTCGCGCGCGCCCGGCAGCAGGTACGGCGCCTGCGACATGTTCTCCATGCCGCCGGCCACGACCACCGACGCCATGTCGAGCATCAGCGCCTGAGCGCCCTGCATCACGGCCTGCATGCCCGATCCGCAGACCTTGTGTACCGTCACCGTACGCGCGGACGCCGGCACCCCGGCATGCAGGGCCGCCTGTCGCGCCGGCGCCTGGCCCTGCCCGGCCTGGAGCACCGTGCCCATCAGGACGTCCGACACGCGCGCCGGCTCCACACCCGATCGCGCGAGCGCGCCACGAATGGCCGCGGCCCCGAGGCGCGGCGCGGGCACGGCGGCCAGCGCGCCCTGGAACGATCCGAGCGGCGTGCGGGCCGCGTCGAGAACGACGATGTCGTGGCGTGCAGTCATGTACGGAGCCTGTGCGCGCATTCTGCCGCCTTCGTCGTCATTCTGTAAATCGAATCGTATCTATGGCATTCTTCACGAATTCCTATGGATGCCGAGGTTCGTCACCTGCGCGCGTTTCTGGCCGTGGCCCAGCAGGGGACGTTCACGCGTGCGGCGTCGATGCTGCGCGTGTCCCAGCCGACGCTCACCGTCCAGATCCGGCAGCTCGAGGACGCGCTCGGCGTCCGGCTGTTCGATCGCAACAACCGCCGCGTCACGCTGACGGCCGCGGGTCGTGATCTGATCGCCCCGCTCGAGCGGCTCGTCGTCGATTTCGATGCCGTCACGTCGCGCAGCAGCGATCTCGCGATGCACCGCCGCGGCGTCGCCACCGTGGCCGCGCTGCCGTCGCTGGCGGCGCGCCTGCTCCCGCGCGCGATTGCCGCACTCACCGCGGCGCACGCGGGCCTCGTGGTGCGCGTGCGCGACATGACGGCGGATGCCGTCGTCGAGGCCGTGAAAGCCGGTGACGTGGACGTAGGTCTGGGCAGCCTGCTGCGGCCGGATCCCGCGCTCGTCACCCGTCCGCTCTTCACCGATCGCCTCTGCGCGTGGGTGCCGCCGGATCACGCGCTGGCCGACAGGCAGCGCGTGTCGTTCGCCGAACTGACGCGCTGGCCCCTGGTGCTCACGAGCCGGGACAGCAGCGTGCGGCAATTGATCGATCGGACGGCCGAACGCCTGCGGCTGCCGACGCAGGTGGCGCAGGAGGCCACCTACATGAGCACGGCCATCGGCATGGTCGAAGCCGGGCTGGGTGTGGGGATTCTGCCCGAGTCCGCGATCGCGTCCCACGGTCCCGACGGCCCGCGCACGGTGCCCATCCACGCCCCCGTCCTGCGCCGGCCGCTCGTCATCGTGACCATGCGGGGCCGATCGCTGCCGCCGGCCGCCGAACGGCTCGTCGACGCGGTCGAGGCGCAGGTGCGGCAATCGCTCAGCCGGCGCTGACGAGCCCGAGCGTCGAGAGCGCCGTATACAGGCCGAGCGCCGCAATCGCTGTCGTACTCAGCACCAGCAACGCCGTGGCGAGCGGGCCGCCGTAGAGACGCCGGTCCGTGTCCGTTCGGCGCAGGTACCACGTGGCCACCAGCACGGCGAGCAGGAACACGCCGGTCATGACGCCGCCAACCTGCACCATCAGTACGGGCTGCTGCAGCAGCAGCGACGATCCGCCCCAGAGGATCGGCAACGCCACGCTGAATCCGCGCACCCATCGCCGGCGCGGGACGGCGTCCTTCCAGTCGAAGACCCCGGCCGTGGCCAGCCAGTTGGCGTACATCCGCGAGTGGCTCGGCACCGACGCCCACAATGTCGACCCGAGCACCACCACCGCACCGGCCAGGAAGATCCACATCGCCCACGGGCCGAGCGTGTCGGTGTACATCCGCGCCAGCGTCACGATCATCTCGTTGCCGGCCGGCACCAGGTGCTGCGGGTGCAGCACGGCCGCGCCCATGATGAAGAACGCGATCGTCGCGAACGTGTAGATCACCATCGACAGGATGGCGTCCTTGTACATCACGCGCGTCCAGCCGCGCGCCCGGCGCACCCACGCCTCGCTGCCGTCGTTGGGGCCGACCCAGCGGGCGTAGCCCTTCTCGATGCACCAGTAGTTGTACATGGTGATCTCGTCGGCGCCGACGCCGGTGATCCCGAACATCGCGATGGCTGCGCCGATGGCCGCCGGTGGCAGATCGAAGGCGAGGCCGCTCGCGAGATCGCCGAGCGTATAGCCCCACGGCGTGAACGGCAGGCCGAAGGCGATCGCCACCGTCAGGATCGAGAACCCGGCCACCATCAGGATGGCGCCCTTCTCGATGACCCAGTATTTGCTCGCGCCGAGGACGACGATGGTGGTCACGATGACGATGCCGTGCCACGCCGCGATCGAGGACGGGCCGAGCGCGTCGGACCCGAGCGGCCAGAGAATGCTGAGCGCCATGGCCGTGCCGCCGACGATGCCGCCAATCTGCAGCACCTTCGAGAGCACCATGATGAAGAACAGGATGTTGATCCAGCCGAGTCGTCCCACGCGCGGTGGCACGCGGTTGTAGCCCGACAGCGCCGGCGTGCCCGTGGCAATCGTCCACCGCGCGAACTCGACCTGCACCGCCACCTTCACGAGGCAGCTGAACAGGACGAGCCACAGGATGACGAACCCGACCTGTGCCCCGGCCGTGGTCGTGGCGATCAGTTCGCCGGATCCGACGATGGAGGCGCTCAGGATGAGACCGGGGCCGAGATACCGCAGGCTGTCGCGCCACCCGGTGGGCGGTTCACGAATCCCGGCGGCGTCGAGATGATAGGGATCGACCTCGGCAGTCCTCTCGGACAGGTGTGACGACATAAATCGGTGGCGACATCCTAGCAGAAGCCTCCCGCGTCATCGCGACGCGTCATCGCACGCACGTCGCGTGCGGCCGGTAGCCGGCCGCACGCGCGGCAGCTACCGTCTCGAAGACGGCCGTGCACCTGTTGCACTCATAGTCTTCGCAGCCGGCCGCATGGAACACGTGCGAGGCCGTGTTGCCGTGGAACGGTCCCGCCGCGGCCGGGGCGCCGGCCCGGCCGGCGCCCCGCGCCGCCGCGCGGAACTGCCAGGGCGGCGTCGGATCCGACGCCGCCCACAGGCCGCGACGCGCCGCGCGCGCCTCGGCCTCGAGGCGCGCGATGTGCGCGTCGCGCGAGAACTGGTCGTACTGCCACGCGGCGCCGGCGGCGACCAGGTCGGCGCCGGCGCCGCGGCCGTCCACGCGCAGGTCGGCGACCACGCGCCCGTACTGATCGACGTCGTGCCGCACGACCTCCACGGTGCGATCGAGCAACAGCCGTCGCGCCGCGTCGCGGGCCTCGCGGCCGTACGGCTGCGAGGCCTCGGGCGCGTCGACGCCGAACAGCCGCACGCGCCACTTCTCGCGGCCCACCCGCACGCGCATCGTGTCGCCGTCATCGACGGTGACGACGCGGCCGGTGACGACACCGGCCGCGTCGTCGGCCACCGGTGCCGGCGGCGTCTGCATCGGCGCCTGCGTCGCGTCGCCGACGCAGGCGACCGCCTGGCTGGCCGCCAGGCCCAGCCAGGCGGCCAGCCAGGCCGCGCGTCGCCATCCCCTGCCGCTGCCTCGTCCCCTGTCTGTGCCCCTCGTCATCGATGTCCTGTCTCCTGTGCGCGCGAGGAACCACGGAGCCCTGAGGCTTCAGCCTCAGGGGAGTTCGTGGCCTCCTGTGCGCCTGCGAAACAACGGCCGCTTACGTCTCGGCCGGCGCCGTCATCGCGCGCCGCAGTCTCCTGCGTGCGCGCGAGGAACCACGGAGCCCTGAGGCTTCAGCCTCAGGGGGTTCGTTGCCTCCTGTGCGCCCACCGAACCACTTCTGGCTTCTGGCTCGAGGTGGCCAGCTTCATCGGCCACCTCCTGATGGTACCCTCGCGCACGCGTGTCCGACCGAGCCTCGTCTTCGCCGCTGCCGATCACGTTCGGCCTCACCTCGCACCTGCTGGCCGGGACGCTGCCGTTTCTCTCGGCCGGCGCCATCGCCAGGCTGGGCCTCCTGCCGGCCACCACGCTGCTCTATCTCGCCGGATCGGTGCTCATTGCCACGGCGCTGGTCGTGCCGCGCGTCCGGCAGTGGCTCGTCGAGGAGACGAGGGCGCTGGCCGGTCCGCGACTGCGCGGGCCGTGGGCCCTGGCCCTCACCGGCTTTCTCGTCGGCGGCGTGGCCTACTACATCGGTCTCTCGGTGACGCCGCGCGTGGCCGAGTACATCTTCCTCACGCGGCTCGACTGGATTGCGCAGGCGCTCGTGGCCGTCGTCTGGCTGCGCGAGCCGTGGAACGCGCGCGGTCTGGCGGGGGCGGGTCTGGCGCTCGGCGGCGGCCTGCTGCTGGCCTGGTCCGGGGCATTCGGGATCAGCGGCCTGATCGCGGCGCTCGTGTATATCGGCGCCTCGCTCGTCGGCTATTCCTGCGTCAAACCCATCGTCTCTGTGCGCGGCCCGCGGGCGGCGCTGGTGTTGACGATGTGGCGGCACTGGAGCAATACGGCCGGCTTCGTGCTGCTTGCGGTGGCGATTCCCGGTGCCGCGGCCGTGCGTCCCGAGGCCACGGGCCTCGTGCTCGCGCTCATCGCCGGCGCGGTGATTGTCGTGCTCTTCCTGCTGCGATTCACGGCGTTGACGGGCATTCCGCTCTGGGTGCTGTCGGCGCAGGCGCCCACGCAGGCGCTCATCGCGATCGTCGTCACGCTGGCGACGGGCGGCACGCTGGTGCCGATGACGCTTGTGGCCATCGTCCTGATCGTGGCCGGCGAGGTGATCGTCACGCGCGCCGCGCCGCGGCGTTGAGCGGCGGCGTCCCCGTCGGCCACGCCCCCGCCCGGGCCGCGCGGGAGGCGGATCCGTCTCGCCTGCCAAAATGCTGAAAACCGGCCGTTCTGCCTGTCAAAACCGAATCACGCGCGTGTGTTCGGACGGCCATTCGTCTGTTACGCTCTATCCCTCTCCGGGAGGCAGGCCACATGGCAAAGACGAAGCGCGCGACGAAGACGACCGAGGTGGAAGTGGACAACTACGGAGGCGGCGGAGCCACCGGCAGTTCCAGTGGAGCCCGCGGCGTCAACGCCTGGGACCGGAAGCAACGCGCCAGCGGCGCCGAGCATCACGTCAAGCCGTCGTACCAGGACGAATCGCACGCGCCGCGCCGGAAGACGCTCGACAAGCTGACGCTGCCGTCCTACTGTCTGGGCGATCTCTCGCCGCTCGACATCAAGGCCTACCTCAAGTACAGCGACACGATTCTGATTCCCAAGGCCTCACTCGAGCAGCACGGGCCGCACCTCCCGCTCTACTGCGACTCGATCACGAGCACCGAGATCGCGCGGCGTGCGGGCGAGAAGGCCGGCATCCTCTATACGCCGACGCTGTGGCTCGGCTACAGCCCGCAGCACATGAAGGCGCCGGGCCAGGGCGCCGGGTCGGTCACGCTGCGCGTCGAGACGTATCTCAACCTGCTCTACGACCTCGGCCGCAGCCTGATCCACCACGGGTTCAACAGGCTCGTCTTCGTCAACGGCCATGGATCGAACGTCAAGGTGGTCGATCCCGTGCTGCGCAAGCTCCGCACCGAGACGGGTGCGCTGGTGGCGTATTACAAGCCGTATGCCGAGCGGTATCTCGGGATGTTGAAGGACGTGCTCGAGGGGCCGACGGAGGAAACGCCGGGCTGGCACGCCGGCGAGCTCGAGACGTCGCAGTGTCTCTGTCACAACGAGAAGCTCGTGCGCATGGAGCGCGCGGTGATGGACCAGGCGCACGCACCGAAGTACATGACGAAGAACTGGAAGAAGAAGGACGGCATGCCCGACCTCGAATTCCAGGGGTATCAGTACTTCAACATGCCGTTCGAACACGACGAGTTCACCGACTCGGGCGTGATGGGCAACCCCTTCCGCGCTGCCGCGTACAAGGGCGAGATCGCGTTCAATCGCTTCTCGAACCACCTGATCGATGCCGTGCACGAATTCGAGCAGGTCAAAGTCACGGTGAAGAACCGCGACTTCAGCGCGTCGAAAACCATGGGGTGGTAAGGACTCAGGTACGACGGGTTCGACAGGTACGACTGGCGACAGGAGCCCTGGGGCCTTCAGCCCCAGGGAATTCGTTTCCCACACGCGACACAGATACGCACGCCTGTGCGCCACACCGCACCAGGAGCCCTGGGGCCTTCAGCCCCCAGGGAATTCGTTCCCCACACGCGACGCAGATACGCACGCCCTGTGCGCCACACCGCACCAGGAGCCCTCGAGCCTTCAGCCCCCGGGGAATTCGTTCCCCACACGCGACACAGATACGCGCGCCCTGTGCGCCACAGCGCACCAGGAGCCCTGGGCCTTCAGCCCCAGGGAATTCCTCACATCCTGGCGCCCGCAGGGGCTGAAGCCCCTGCGCTCCGTTGAGGACTCTTGAAACGCACGCTGAAAACCCACGGCCCCACGCCCGCGCCGGCCCCACCACTCACCCGTCGTACCTGTCGTACCTGAAAACCGTCGGCCCCAAGCGACGCCGGGCCCACCACTCGCCTGTCGTACCTGTCGTACCTGAAGATCGTCGGCCCCAAGCCACGCCGGGCCTACCGCTCGCCCGTCGTACCTGTCGTACCTGAAATCAGCGATCGTACTTTCGGCACCACCTGCGTCCCGTACAACTCGATGCTGCGCATCAGCAGGTCGTGCGGGAGACCGCCGTGGCTGTATTTCAGATCGAAGCGGGCCAGGCCGAGCGTCTGGATGGTGCGGGCGATTTTCGCGGCGACCGTGTCTGGGGAGCCGACGTAGAGCGAGCCGTGTTCCACGTCGTGATCGAACTGCGCGCGGCCGATGGGCGACCAGCCGCGCTCGCGGCCGATGCGGTTGATCATGTCGCGGTAGTGCGGCCACAGTTCGTTCCGCGCCTGGTCATCGGTAGGTGCGATGTGCCCCGGTGAATGGGCACCGACGGGCAGTGTCGGGCGGCCCGCGTCGGCCAGGCTCTTCTGGAACAGATCGACGTAGGGCACGAAGCGCGCCGGATCACCGCCGATGATCGCGAGCATCAGCGGCAGGCCGTGGCGCGCGGCGCGGACGACCGACTGCGGGCTGCCGCCCACGCCGACCCAGGTCTGCAGCCGGCCGTGCTCGACGCGCGGGTGGACCAGCACGTTCGACAGGGCCGCGCGCGTCTCGCCCATCCACGTCACGGGCGTCTGCGCGAGCAGCCGCACGAACAGATCCAGGCGTTCCTCGAAGAGTTGTTCGTACTGCTGGAGATCGAACCCGAACAGCGGGTACGACTCGGTGAACGAGCCGCGGCCGAGCGTCACCTCGGCGCGGCCGCCGGACACCGCATCCAGCGTCGAGAACCGCTCGAAGACGCGGACCGGATCGTCCGTGCTCAACACGGTCACGGCCGAGCCCAGCCGGATGCGCGACGTGCGCGTGGCGATGGCGGCCAGCATCACCTCGGGCGCGGAGATCGCAAAATCTGCACGGTGGTGCTCCCCCACGCTGAACGCGTCGACGCCCACGCGATCAGCGAGCGCGCCCTCGTCCACGACGTGACGCAGCACCTGCGCCGGCGCCAGCAACTCATCGTCAGCGCCCCTGGTGACATCCCCGAACGTATCCAGCCCGAAGTCGATCGACATCCGGCCATTGTAGCCACAGTCGGCGCGCCAGCCCCGGACAGGCCGACCGTCAGGCCCCGCGTCACCCGGACTCGCCCGACAGACAGCAGGCGTGACAGACGGCTTGTGTCTGATCGTCGTGACGCCCCCCGGTCCGCCGTTCCGACGCAGGCCGAATCACCTGGCGAACGCACGTTCGCAGGCGCGGGACACGCCTTCCCCACCTCGCGCCCTCACCTCGACGAGGTCGCGCACAGACAGTCACCATCTCGGGAACCTGCTGCGAGCGGACAGCGCCAGCACGATCACCACCTCGGCGAGTCGCATCACAGGGCCCGGGACCAACAGTCACCACCTCGGGCCCCTGGTGCGAGCGGTCAGCGCGATCACGATCACCACCTCGAGCACCTGCAGCACGGGATCGCCGCACGCACAGCAAGCAGGTCGCGCACTCACTGTCACGGACCTGCGCAGTCACGATCACCAGTTCGCGCACCTGCTGTTACGGACTCGCGCACTGACTATCACCAACCCGCGCACCTACCCTCACGGTACCGTGCAAATGCAAGTGCTTGAGCCCGCAGGACTTCCTAGAACTCATCTCATAAATCCCGAGTGTGCGAGTGAAACGTTGCGACGATCGCCGGCGTACGCGGCGACATGGACTTGACCGACGCCCAGTGGGCGGTGCTGGCGCCCCTCTTGCCGAAGCCGCGTGTGCGACGCGACCGGCGCGGCCGACCGTGGCGCGATCCGCGCGACGTGCTGAACGGCATCCTGTGGATTCTTCGCACCGGTGCCCCGTGGCACGACCTGCCCGATCGGTATCCCTCGTATCAGACGTGTCATCGTCGGTTTCAAGCGTGGCGCCGCAGCGGCGTCTACGATCGGA
>MEDJ01000002.1 GCA_001724025.1 Acidobacteria bacterium SCN 69-37
CCACCGTCCGATGCGCGGGAAAGTTGCCCGCGCCGAGCACCCGGTACGCGACGTCCTCATGCAGCTTCCGCGCGATCTTCCGCGACGAGAACGTGCCGGTCGCATACGCGTACACCAAGACCGTCACCATCATCTGGGGATCGAACGGCTGATTCCGGCGGCCATCGCCCTCGTAGGGCGCATAAAGCGCCGTCAGATCGAGAGCGGCGACCGTGTCCGCGACGAAGAACGCCAGATGCCCTTCGGGCAGCCAGTCGCGCGGGGAGGGCGGGAATAACAGCGACTGATCAGGGGCGCACGGCCGGAACGACGTCGGCATGCCTCACTCTACGTACACACCGCCGCCGGCGTTTCTGCCGCGCAGACTCCTAGGCATGGACCGACTCTCCTTTCGCGTGCGGCTCTGCGCCGGGTGCTCAACACCCCCAGCGTAATCCGCGCCTCGCGAAGCGGAGGTCGGTCTTCTTGTTGTTCGGAATCGGGCGCGCATAGCTGTTCGACTCAGTGCGTCCATAGTGACTGAAGCGCCCGCGATCACGACGTTCAGTCCGCGCGCCTTGGCCCCCTTCGGAAATAAGGCCAGCGCCGATCGAGCCGGGTCGAACCTGCGCGTTCCGATGCTTCGGTCCTTGCCGCTGGTGTCATTCCACGACGACGTATGGGATCCCTGAGCAATCGCAAGCTGTTGAGCACCACCAGAACCGTCCCGCCTTCGTGGCCTATCACGGCAAGCGGCAGGGGCAGCTCGAAGACGAGCCCTCCGGTGACGAGCACCGCCATGGCTCCCATGGCGAACGCCAGGTTCTGCCGGATGACCGTCGCAGTTCGACGTGCCAGCCGATGCGCCTCGGCAAGCCGCCCCATGTCCTCGGACAGCAGCGCGACGTCGGCGGCCTGAAGGGCAACCTCCGACCCCGCTGCCCCCATGGCGATCCCGACGTCGGCACGGGCCAGCGCGGCCGCGTCGTTGACGCCGTCTCCGACAAACGCCACCTTGCCGTTGGCGGTGAGCTCGTCCACCATCCGCACCTTGTCCTCCGGCAGCATGTCGGCATGGATCTCCTCGGACTTCAGCCCGAGCTCCTCACCAATTCGCAAGGCGACGGGCCGGCGATCGCCGGTCATCATGACGATCCGGTCCACGCCGCCCTTCCGTAGCGCGGCCAGCGCGGGCGCGGAGGTCGCGCGCGCCAGGTCGGCGATACTGACGGCGCCCAGCACCCTCGAATCCCGTCCGGCATAGATGACGGTCCGCGTGTCCGCCGCGAGCGCTTTGAGCTCCGGGTGATCCACGGCTGCGCCCATCTGCGCCGCGAGACGAGGATTGCCCGCCCAGAGCTGACCTCGTCCGTCGTTGCCGACAATCCCGGCGCTCGGTCGGGTGATCACGTCTCTCACCGTGACCGGTTCGAGGCCGCGACTCGCCGCCTCCTGACGGACGGCGGCGGCACTGGGGTGCTCGGATTGGGCTTCGAGCCCCGCGACAAGCGACAGGAACCGTCCCTCGTCGCCGTCCAGGGCCACGACTGCGCTCACCGATGCCTTGCCAGTTGTCAGGGTTCCCGTCTTGTCGAAGGCGAACGTATCGACTGCCGCGAGGGTTTCGAGTGCCGCACCGCCCTTGAACAGTACCCCTCCACGCGCGGCGGCGGACAGCGACGACAGGATGGCGGCCGGCACCGAGATGACGATGGCACAGGGGCTCGCTGTCACCAATAGGGTCGCGGAGCGGTAGAGTGCGTCCTCCCAGCCATGCCCCAGCCAATAGAAAATCGCAAAGGCCAGAACGGCGCCGATCATCACCGCGACGGTGTAGCGCTGCCCGAACCAGGAACTGAACCGTTCGGACGGTGCCTTGGCGGCCTGCGCTTGCGTCACCAGCGCGATCATGCGGGCGACCGTGCTTTCCGTGATCGTCCTGGTCACGGCCACTTCGAGCACAGCGTCGATATTGACCGTCGCCTCGAACACCGGAGCGCCGGGGGCCTTGGCGACCGGCATCGACTCACCGGTGATACTCGCCTCGTCCAGGGCACCTCGGCCGGCGACGATCACCCCGTCTGCGGGAACGCGCGCGCCGGGTCGAAGCACGACGATGTCGGCCACCCTGAGCTCGGCGGCAGGGATCTCCATGACCATACCGTCCGCTCCCTTGCGAAGGGCAGTCTCCGGGCGGAGGGCCATCATGGCCTCGATGGCGCGGCGGGCGCGTCCAAGCGCCCGCGCTTCCAGCGTGGTCGAGACACTGAAAAGCGTCAGCAGGACCGCACCCTCGAAGGGTGCCCCGACGGCCGCAGCCGCAACAGCGGCGACGACCATCAGCAGGTCGATGTCGAGAATGTGCTCTTTCCACAGAGCGCCGCCTGCCCTCAATGCGGCCGGCAGACCGCCCGTCAGATAGACGAGCGCGATGCCCGTGACCGACGACAGATCGGCAGCGGTGCCCTGAAGCGGCCAGAGGCCAATGATGGCCAGAAACATCCCGAGGACGGTCAGCCCCGTCAGGGCCATCGAACTGCTGGCACTGGTCATCTTGACAGTCTCTGACTCCAGGTTCGGGCACTGCTGCTCGCCTCACGAATCGTGAGCAGGTCGACCCGCCGGCTCAACTCGCACAGACGGTCGGGATCGTCGCATCATGGCGATCTCTGCCTCCTGTGCGGCGATTATAAGTGTCTTGTGCATGATGGAACCGCCTCCTGATTCTGTTCAGATGGCGCGGGCCGGATAGCCCTCGGCCGTGAATGCCGTGCGGCCCGGGTTGATCGACACCGAGATCCATGCGAGCGGCGGAGAGCCGGGCCGCGTCGATCGCGTCAAGGCGTCGGTGCCGATGAGGCGCGGCGGGTCGCCGGACGAGGTGGCGCATGCGATCCTCTGGCTGCTGTCCGACGAGGCGTCGTTCACGACCGGTGCGTTCATCGACGTCGCAGGCGGCAAGTAGAGGGGACACGGTCCACGATGTCGAGGGGGGGACGATCACAACGCCGTGCACGCGGCGTATGCTGAAGCGATGCGGGCGCGACGATCGGGTCTGTCCGCGCGGAGTGTGATCATGGCGAAAAAATCGAATGAAACCGTCGTCGAGGAACTGTCCGTGCTGCTCGCCAGCACGTACACGCTGTACCTGAAGACGCAGAACTACCACTGGAACGTCACGGGCCCGATGTTCACGACGCTCCATACGCTGTTCGAGACGCAGTACACCGAGTTGGCCCTCGCCAACGACGAGATCGCCGAGCGCATCAGGGCCCTGGGCGCGTTTGCGCCCGGTAGCCTGGCCGAGTTCTCGAAGCTGTCCGTGGTGAAGGAAGCCAGGGGCCGGTCGTCGGCGAAGGAGATGATCCAGACGCTCGTCGCCGATCAGAAGGCC
This sequence comes from Acidobacteria bacterium SCN 69-37, assembly GCA_001724025.1. Classification (GTDB taxonomy): domain Bacteria; phylum Acidobacteriota; class Vicinamibacteria; order Vicinamibacterales; family SCN-69-37; genus SCN-69-37. The sequence continues at coordinate 3,374 of MEDJ01000002.1, forward strand.
GTGGTGAAGGCCGCTCACCAGGTCATCGACGCGGCCGACAAGGTGGGCGATCAGGCCACCGCCGACCTGGGGACCCGGCGCGTCGACATCCACGAGAAGAACGCGTGGATGCTGCACAGCCATCTGGAGTAGGTGTGTCTTCCCGAGGCTGATCACCTTCGCGCAGGCTGCGGTCGTCCGCTGCAGCCACGGCGAAGGCGGAAGCCTCGGGGCTCGCACGCTGAGGCCATCAGCGGCCTCAGCGCGGCGATCGCCGGACGCGCTTGGTCGGCGCGTCCGCATGGCGCCAGACCCGGAAGATCACCGTCGCCTCACCAAGTCCGATCGCGTCGCCATCGTCGAGCGCCGTCGGCCCGGCGATCGTCCGCCGATTCACGTCCGTCCCGTTCGTGCTGTCGAGATCCTCGATCACCGGCGCGTCGTCCAGACCGGCGTCCGGCAATTGCAGGCGGGCGTGGCGACGCGACACGCCCGGCGCGTCGATCCAGACATCACAGGCTGGATCGCGGCCGATGACGCAGGTCGATCGAACGAGCACGATCGTCCGTTCACCCCACACCAGCCAGTGACGCGGCCCGCCGCCCGGGCCCGCGCGCGGATCCAGATCGCGCGCATGGCCGTCGAAGGCATAGCCCACGCCGTGTGCCGTGCGCACGACGGTCGCGTCGCTCCCGAGCGCCGCACGGATCTCTGCGACGAGATTCCCGAGCGCCGCCGCCACGACGTGCGTGTCGGGCCACAGCTGCTGCCGCAGGGCCGTACGATCGACGACGGCGGGACGCGCCTCGACGAGCAGCACCAGCAGGTGGAATGCCTTCGGCGAGAGATGAATCACCTCGCTGCCGCGCAGCAACTGGCGCGCGGCCCCGTCGAGGATGTGCGTGCCGAACGCGACCTTCACCGCATCCCCGCGGTCGTGATGAAAACCTTGAGAAATCGTTGCGCCTGCCTCGTCACCGTCTGAGAGATAGTAAGCGACCGGAGACCGTGATGGCAGCCAGCTCCCATGACCGCGATTCCGCCGGCCCTCGTCGCCCGGCCGCCGATCTGATCACGGCGGTCATCGACAACATGCGCGAGAATCGCGAGGAACTGCGCTATTCCGTCGTCGTCCCGAGCCGCTACTCGGTCGTGTTGTCGCCCGCCGAGTTCGCGCGGCTCGAAGGGCTGGTGCCGCGGCTGCAGGCCGAGACCATCCGGGCGCTGACCGAGGAACTGGCGCGTATGAATCAGCTGTCGTGGATCGAGCGCCGTGTGGGCGCCTGGCGAGGCCGCACGCGCACGCCACTCGAGAACGCCGACACGGCGTGGCACGTCGAGTTCGTTCCCGACGTCAACGGCGATCTGGCGCACGAGGGCGACATCCTCGTGCACTCGGAACTCCGCCTGCCTGGCGAGCCGGCCCTCGGCGGGGGCGAGCGGACGCGGCGCATCAGCACCGTGCATGCGAGCGGAGCCACGCGGTCGATGCGGGTCAACGGCGAGTCCGCCGCGGTCGATCGTGGGGCCAGCACCGTCGCGATCCATGCGCGACTGACGTACACCGACAGGACCGGCCCACACCAGTACGACATCGTCCGCGACTCGGCCACGATCGGCCGCGGCGGCACCGTTTATCCGGTCGACGTCCGGATCCACGCCTCCGAGGACGTCTCGCGCGAGCACGCCCGCATCCGTCGCGATCCGGTCACGGGTTGCTTCTTCCTGATCGATCTCAGCACGCTCGGGACCACGCTCAACGGCCGGCACGCGCCGCGCGGCTACGACGAAACCGATGGATCGAAGCGCGAGAACGGTGTCGAGTCCGAGTTGCCGCTGCGTGCGCGCATCGGCCTGGCGGACGTCGTGTTCCTGGACTTCGAACGGATCGACTGACGTGGCGGATCTGCTCTGGGCCCGCGTCGTCGTACAGATGGCCCTGGCGGCCGTGATCGCAGGGCTCGTGTGGGCCGCGTGGAGGGAGCGCGCCTGACATGGTGGCCGAACTCACCCGTCGCCTGGCATCGGGCGTCGCCACGGGCGATGTGGCGATCCGCGCGGCCGGGTTGACCGACGTGGGGCGCCAGCGTGACGTGAACGAAGATCGTCTGCACGTCGACATCGCGCGCGGCATCTTCATCGTCGTCGATGGTGTGGGGGGCCAGGCAGCCGGCGGGCGTGCGGCCGACATCGCGCTGCGGATGCTGCGCGAGCGACTGGAACGGCAGACGGGAGCGGTGGTCGATCGCGTGCGCGAGGCGATCACGATTGCCAACAACGAGATCTTCCACCAGGCCCAGCAGCGGCCCGAGTGGCACGGCATGGCGTGCGTGCTGACGGTAGCCGTGATCAACGAACGGCGACTCGTCATCGGGCACGTCGGCGATACGCGACTCTACGTGTTCCACGGGGGCCAGGCACGCAAGTTGACGCCGGATCACTCGCCCGTGGGCGAGCGCGAGGACGCGCGCGAACTGTCGGAGATCGAGGCGATGCGGCACCCGCGCCGCAACGAAGTGTTCCGCGACGTGGGCTCGACGGTCCATCACCTGGCCGATCGCGAGTTCATTCATGTCGATGACGTGGCCTTTCCCGACGATGCGGCGCTGTTGATCTGCAGTGACGGGCTCACGGACCTCGTGCCGCTGGCAACGATCAGGCAGGCCGTGGAGACCTGCAGCGGCCGGCCCGAGGCGGTCGTGCGCACGCTCGTGCAGGCGGCGAACGATGCGGGCGGCAAGGACAACGTCACGGTCGTGTACGCGGAGGGCGTGCGGTTCGCGACGAGAGCCGCTGTCGATCCGGCTCGCGGTCCTGTGCCGGCGGTGCGGGATCGGCGATCGTCCAGCGGCGTCTGGAAGGGCTTTTTTGCGGGACTCCTGATCGCGGCGGGACTTGGCGGCTGGTGGGCCTGGCACGAGGGATTGATCGGACGCGACCTGGTGGTCGGCACGATCGCCCCGGCCCCGCAGGCCGGCGCCATCGTCGTGCGCGCGGGCGAGTCGATTGCCGAGGCGATTGCGCGCGCGGAGCCGGGCTTCTCGATCGTCGTGGAACCCGGCGAGTATCGCGAGCGTCTGACGCTCAGGGATCATGTGCGGGTCATCAGTCGCGTGCCGCGTGGTGTCACACTGCGGCGTCCATCCGAATCCATTGCTGACGACGCCGTGGTGACGGCCGTGGGCGTGATGGGCGCCGAGCTGTCGGGCTTCCGCATCGTGGGCGACGATGCGGCGCCGCTCGACGTGGGCGTGCTTACGCGTGACGGCAGCACGCGGCTCGTCGATCTCGAGATCTCGGGAGCGCGCACCGCGGCCGTGGCGTTCGGGCCGGGAGACGACGTGCTGGTGGCGAGTGACATCCGCGACAACCCGGGCGCGGCGATCGTGGCGGCGCCCGGCGCATCGCCGCGCATCGCGCACAACCGGTTCGCCCGCAACGGCACGCTGGCGACCGCACCGTTCGCGTTCGAGCCCGGCGCCGTCCCGCAGATCAGCGGCAACGTGTTCCAGGGCATCCAGGCCCGCACATTGGCCGGACTCGGAGACGAGACGATGCAGGCGCTGCCCGCCGACAACGTGTTCATCGAGCCGCGGCCGGCCGCGTCCAGCGCGCGGCCTTCACCCGCGCCCCGGAGCCGTTGACGATGGTGACGTTCGGTCCAGTGGGTCCGTACGACATCGTGCGCCAGATCGGTCGAGGCATGAGCCCCGTGTACCTGGCCACCGATCGCCGCAATGGGACGTCCGTCGCGTTGAAGGTCGTACCCGTCGGATCCGACGAGGACGCGCGCGAACTGCTCGAGGCCGAGCAGCAGGGCGCCGATCTGCAGCGGCGTTTCTCGGATCTCACGGAGTACGTCCCGCGCGTGTTCGAGGTCGGTCGCGACGCCGACGACTTCTACATCGCGATGGAATATGTCGACGGTGAGGATCTGTCGGTAATCCTCGCGCGCGGTCCGATCGCGCCGCCGCGCGCCGTGGCGATTGCGACAGAGCTCTGCCGGTTCCTCGAGGAAGTCGATCGCGTGGCGGGCGCGGAGGGCGAGTCGGCGCTGACGCTGCTGCACAACGACCTGAAGCCCGGCAACATCCGGATCGCGCCCGGCGATCACGTGAAGATTCTCGACTTCGGTGCGGCCAAGGTGCTGTCGCTCAGCCGGCGCGTGACGCGCAATGTCTTCGGCAGCATCCCGTATCTGTCGCCCGAGTGCATCGAGACGGGCAAGCGCGACAGGCACACGGATGCGTGGGCGCTCGGCGTGCTGCTCTACGAGATGGTGGCCGGCCGGACGCCGTTCCAGGCCGACACGACCATCAACCTCGAGCGCCGGATTCGCTCGCGTCGTCCGCCCGAGCCGGCTCCGGGGATTGGCGGCGACCTGCGGGCCGTCATCGAGAAGCTGCTCGCGCCGCACCCGGAGGAGCGATACGCGGACCCGGCCGCGATCCGCGCCGATCTCGAGCGTCTGGCCGCTGGCGAGCCGACGATGGCCGCCGGGGAGTCGATCGAGCGGCCGACACGCCGCGTCGACGAGCCGGTGACGCGGCGGACGCGTGAACCGCTCGATCCGATCGAGCGCGATGACGAAGCGCCGACGCGCCCGGTGGCGCGACTGGCGAGCCTCGAGGACGTCACGCCTGTCGTCGATCCGATCGGTGTGGACGTGCCCGTCGATGCGTCGCTCGTCGCCTCGTCGAGACCGGCGGGTCGCGCGCGTCGCCGCCTGGTGCTGGTGCTCGTGGTGCTGATCGTCGCTCTGGTGGGGAACGAGATCCTGGTGGCTCGTCGTGCCGGACGCCTGGCCGCGACCGTGCCGCTGCAGGAATTCAGCGACGTCAACGGCTCGTGGCAGGCACACGCGCAACTGGCCGGACGCAGCTATCTCGGTTTCGCCACGTACGACCTCCGCCGCGCGCTCGTGCGACAGTCGCAGGTGCTGGCCGATCGCGTCATCCAGAACTATCGGAGTCCCGCGCCGACGGTGCGCGAGACGCAGTGGGAATCAGCCGCTGGCGTGCTGCGGCACGCGCTCACGGCGTCGCCGGGGGACACCGGCATGCGCGCGTCGCTCCGGTACGTCGAAGGCCATCTCCACCGCATCGACGGCGAAGCCGCGAAGTCGCGCCGGCAGGCGGCGCGGGCACAGCGTGAACTGGCCGAGGCCGTCAGTGCGTTCCGCGAGGCGGCCTCGCTCCGACCCGACTGGCCCGATCCGTATCTGGGCCTGGCGCGGACGTTCATCTACGGGATCGAGGACATCGATCGCGGCGCCGACGCGATGGCGCAGGCACAGAAGCTCGGCTACACGATCGGCGCGCGCGAGACCGCGCAACTCGGCGATGGCTATCGCACGCGCGGCGAGACGCTGGTGCGCGCCGCCGAATCGCTGGCCGGCCTGCCGCAGGAAACGGAGTCGCTGACGCGTGCGGCCGACGCGTTCAGGAAAGCGCTGGATCTGTACTCGACCATCAGCGGCTTCGGTGACGTGCCGGCCCGCATCCGGGCGACGCAGAACCGGCTGGCGGTCATCGAACAGCGGCTGGGGCGGGCGTCGACCGACGGCGCGGCGAAGTCGCGGAACGGTGCGATCGATCGGCTGATCGACGCGATCTCGGGAGCGTTCTGATGGCCGTCAGCTATACCTCTGCCCGCCAGCGCGATCGCCGGCGCACACGGGCGGCTGCGCTCCGGCTGCGGCCCGACAGGCTGCTGGTGGGCGTGGCACTCGTGTCGATCCTGCTGATCGTCACCGCGTACGTCGGCCGGATGCGCACCTTCGACGCGGGCGAGGCCGCACGTTCGACGTCGGCCATCTCTCTCGGCACTGTCGCCGACGCGGCCGCGCTCGAGCCAGCGATGAGCCTGGCCTTCGCGCAGCCGGCGGATCGCCGGCTCGTCGCCCGCGAGCTGTACGCCGCGCTGCAGGCGGCGGCGGGGACGGCGCCGGCGAACGTCGGCGCGCTGTCGGCGTTGACGGTGCGGCTCGACGCGCTCGATCGCCTGCCGCCGGGATCGGCGTTCACCGCCCGCCGCGTCGCCGCCGAACGCGACGGGCGCACGGTCGTGCCGCTCTTCACGTCAGCCGATCTCGCGGCCATCAAGCCGGGCCTCGTCGTCCGGACGACCGATCAGTACCGACTGGTTGTCGTCATGTGCGCGCTGGCCCTCGGGCTCGCGTTCGGGGCCGTGCCACTCGTCTGGCGCGCGCGTGGCGTGGCGGGCGATCGCGTGCTGCTCGCGGCGGCCTGGCTGCTGGTCTCGCTCGGCTTCGTCGTGATGCTCAGCCGGCCGGATCCACTGCGCGACACGCTGCTCGTCGTCCGCTACACGCAGGGGGCCGTGCTCGGCATCGTGCTGTTCGCGGTGGTGTCGCTCGTCGACGTGCGACGGCTTGCGCACTTCGCGTTCAGTTATCTGCCGCTGGCCGCGGCGCTGCTGCTGGCCGTGATCCTGATGATCTTCGGTCGCGGACCGGGCACGAGCGATGCCCGCGTGAACCTGGGACCGATGCAGCCGATGGAGCCGATCCGCCTGTTGCTCGCGTGCTTCCTTGCCGGCTATTTCGCGCGCCGCTGGGAAGTGCTGCGCCAGGTGTCGGGTGCCACGTTCCGTCGCCATCGGCTGCCGGCGTGGATGGACCTGCCGCGGCCGGATCTGGTGCTGCCGGTCCTGCTCGCGATGGCCGTGGCGCTGATGCTGTTCTTCGTGCTGAAGGATCTCGGGCCGGCGTTGCTGCTCTCGCTCGTGTTCCTCGCGCTGTTTGCCGTTGCGCGGGCACGCGTGGCCATGGCGCTGGTAGGACTGGCGGTGCTCGTCAGTGGGTTCTATGTCGGGTACGCGCTCGGAATCTCGAGCACATTGTCGGCGCGCGTGGCGATGTGGTGGTCGCCCTGGGAAAACGTTGCGCGCGGCGGCGATCAGGTAGCGCAGGCGCTCTGGGGCTTTGCGAGCGGTGCGTTGTCGGGAACCGGGCTCGGTCTTGGCGCCACGCGGTACCTGCCGGCCGGGCACACGGATCTCGTGCTGGCTGCGATCGGCGAGGAACTCGGCGCGATGGGAATGCTCACCGTCGCCGTCGCGTTCGTCGTCATCGCATGGCGTGGTCTCGCGATCGCGCGGCGGGCATCGACCGACTACGGCCTGTTCCTCGCGCTCGCGATGACCCTGACCCTCGTCGTGCCCGTGCTCGTGATGTCGGCCGGCCTGCTCGGGCTGATCCCGCTCACGGGCGTGGTCACGCCGTTCCTGAGCTACGGCGGATCGGCGATGGCCGTCAACTTCCTCGCACTGGGCCTGGTGGTGGCCTGTCGTGGCGGCCGCCAGGCATCGGTCGAGCCGACGGGCGAGGCGTTTCACGTGCCGATGCGCTGGCTGGCGCGGACGATGGCCGCGGCGGCGATCGGACTCGTCATCGTGTGGGGACGGACGCAGATCGTGTCGGCCGACGCGCTGCTCGTCCGGCCGCAGCTCGGACGACAGGCCGATGGCGGCGTGCGCTTCCAGTACAACCCGCGCGTCCTCGACATGGCGCGCCTGCTGCCGCGCGGGACGATATTCGATCGCGCAGGCATCCCGCTCGCCACCGACGATGTGGCGGTGGCGCACACGGAAGCCGACGCGTACCGGCGACTGGGTATCGACGTCGATCGCCTGTGTCCGCCAGCCGGCGATGCGCGGTGTTATCCGTTTGGCGGCGAGATGTTCCACCTGCTGGGCGATGCCCGAACCCGGGCGAATTGGGCAGCGTCGAACAGCTCCTATGTCGAGCGCGATGCCGAGGCGCGGCTGCGTGGGTTCGACGATCGGGCCGTGATCGTGCGGACAGGTCAGGAGGGCGAGTCCGGCGTGGCACTGCGGCGTGATTACGCGCCGCTGGTGCCGCTCGTCCGTCATCGCTGGGAGCCCGAGCATCCGGCCGTGCGCGCGGTCTTCGAGCGGCCGCGCGACGTGCGGCTGACGATCGACGCGCGCCTGCAGCACCAGGTGTCCGTCATTCTCGCCAGAGCCGTGACGTCGGCGCGCGTCACGCGCGGTGCCGCCGTCGTCGTCGACGCCGACAGTGGGGAAGTGCTCGCCAGCGTGAGCTACCCGTGGCCGTCGACCGCGGCGGCAGATGGGCTGTCGTCCGATGCGTCGCTCGATCGCGCGCGATACGGGCTCTATCCGCCCGGGTCGACGTTCAAGGTCGTGACGGCGGCGGCCGCGCTGCGTGCGGATCCGGCACTGGCCGGTCTGTCCTTCGTGTGCGAGCGCCTGCCCGACAACCGCGCGGGCGCGCGCATCGCCGGGTATGGCCGGCCGGTCCGCGACGACGTCCGCGATCGGCATGCGCACGGATCGATCGCCATGCGCGATGGGTTCGTGCAGTCGTGCAACGCGTACTTCGCGCAGCTGGCCGTGCGGATCGGTGCCGATCGTCTGGCTGAAACGTCGGCCCTGGCCGGCATCGCGCTGTCGTCGTCTTCCGATGCCGGTGCGCTGCGTGACACGCTGCCGTACGCCGGGTTCGGCCAGGGGCAGGTAGTGGCGTCGCCGCTGCGCCTGGCGCGGGTGGTGGCCGCTGTCGCGTCGGATGGCCTGATTCGCGAGGCCCCGATCGTGCGCGAGTCGGGCCAGACCGTGGCGACGTCGTTCCTGCCGCCCGGCGAGGCGCACGTGATTGCCGGGTTCATGCGGGGCGCGGTGACGGACGGCACCGGCCGTCTGCTCGCCTCGCACCCGTCGAGGATTGCCGGCAAGACCGGTACGGCCGAACTGGAGGGCGCGCCGTCACACGCCTGGTTCGTCGGCTTCGCGCCGTACGGCGAAGCGACCCGTCGGATTGCATTTGCCGTGCTGCTCGAACACGGCGGCTATGGGGGCGCGTCGGCGGCAGCGGCGTCGGGACAGATTGTCACGGCCGCGGCAGCGCTCGGCCTGGTGCGGTGATCGTCATGCTGAAGAAGATCAACGACGTTTTCGAGAAGGCGCGTCGGCTCGAAGCCACGATTGCGGAACGGGTCGAAGGGGCGGCGACGCGCGTGACCGGCGGGCCCGGCGCGCGCGAACCGCTGGACACCGCGCACGCGATCGTCGACCTCGTCGCCCGCGAGATCCAGGCAACCGGCCGCGGCCATCGCGGCTTTCCCTTCAACCAGGTGCGCATCACGCTGCTCGCGCCCACGCCGCGTGCGAAGGCGCGACTGCAGGCCGTCATCGACGGTCCGGATCCGCTGCGCGATCGAATCACCTCGCGGCTGGCGACAGCCGGCTGTGACGTCGACGGACTGATGGTGACGGTGGCGTACGCGACGAAAGCGAAGGCGGACTGGGTCCAGCCGGACTTCGATGTGGAGTGCCTGCGCGTCGACGCGCGTGAGGTGCCGCTGGTCACGTCACCCGGTCACCGGCTGGGCCTTCGTGTGCTGGCGGGAGAGACCGTCAGTGCGTCGTACGATCTCGATGCGGACACGGTGACGATTGGGCGCGGCACCGAGATCGCCGATGATCGCGGCCGCCTGATTCGCGTGAACCTGATTGCGTTTACCGACGGCGCCGGCGACATCAACGCGACGGTTTCGCGCCTGCACGCGCACGTCACGCGCGAAGTCGGCGGCACCTGGCGGATCTTCGATGACGGCAGTGCGCAGGGCACGATGGTGGTGCGGCAGGGCCGCGGGCACGTGGTCTCGCAGTGGGGCCGGGGCATCGTGCTGCGGTCCGGCGACGAGATCGTGCTCGGCCGCGCGCGCCTGTCAGTGACCGCCATCGCGTGACGACGGTCGTGAACGAGCCTCAGGCCGGCGCAGAACCCGATCGATCGGGCCGAGGCGCACCCTTGCGATAGAACGCGGACTGGTACTGCTCGACCAGCCGCTTGATCGTCACGGCGTCGCGCTTCGTGTGGCCGTGGCACTCGATCGGATTCTGTCCGCCGGTGCTCTCGATATACACATCCGAGTAGAGGATGTTCGTGTCGATGCGGATCGAGGCCACGTGCGAGATGTGGATGGACTCCTCGTACTTCCCGATCCACTGCGGCCGGAAGTGCGTGATGCTCGACTCGCCGACGATGACCTGCGCCGGGAAGATCCGGTTCCCGCGACTCACGCGGCTGGCCCGGAACACGTGCGCGCCGGGCAGCCGTCGTCCCTTCCTCAGCACGTACGCAATCAGCAGCAGGACGAGGCCGGCTGCCGCGAGCGCCGTGACGAGGGCCGGAGCCATGGCGCGCGATTGTAGCAGGGGCGCGACCGGCCGACGACGATGGACGTTCCCGCGCGGCGGTGGAATCTGGCACAGTAGGGGGCTGTATGTCGAAGAGTTCGCTGACACCGGACGCCCCCGCCGTCGAGCGCCTGCGCCACGCCATCGACGTGCTCGAGGCGGTCGTGGCCGATCGTGGCCTGATGGCCGAGCTGTCCCCCGACGACCGCACGCGCCTGATTCAGGCCGCCGGGGCCGTGCACACGCCCGACGTGCAGGCGCGGCGTCGCCTGGTGAAACGCCTGGCGAAGGAGCGGCGCGCCGAGGTCGTCAGGCGCGACGACGAGCTGCTGCACGAAACCGGGATACGCGAGCTGCGACGCAAGCCCGTGTTCACGACGCCGAACGTGTTCGCGCCGCCCGGGTTTACGCCCGACGACCGGGCGACGGATCCGGATGACGAGGACGAGGTGCCGCCGGCGGCGCCGGGCCCGCGTCAGGCGGCCGAGCCGCGTGGCTGTTATACGTGCAAGCAGCGGTACGAGCAGCTGCACCACTTCTACGATCAGTTGTGTCCCGCGTGTGCGGCGCTCAACTACCGGAAGCGGACCGAGCTGGCCGACCTGCGCGGTCGCGTGGCGCTCTTGACGGGCGGTCGCGTGAAGATCGGGTACCAGGCCGGCCTGAAGCTGCTGCGCTGTGGTGCGCACCTGATCGTGACCACGCGGTTCCCGCGCGATTCGGCGAAGCGGTATGCGGCCGAGCCCGATTTCGCCGACTGGGCACACAGGCTGGAGATCTTCGGCCTCGACCTGCGGCACACACCGAGCGTGGAGGCGTTCTGTGCGCACCTGATCGCCACGCGCGACAGGCTCGACTTCATCGTCAACAACGCGTGCCAGACCGTGCGGCGCCCGCCCGACTTCTACGCCCACATGATGGCTGGCGAGACCGCGGCAGTCGACGGGATGCCGGCGCACGAGCGGGCGTTGATTGGCGCGTACGAAGGGCTGCGCGGCTATCACCTGCTGCCCGAGTCTGCCGGCGAGACGACGCTGGCCACAGCCGCGCCGTTGTCGGAGCTGGCGGGCCTGACGCACGCGGCCGAGCTCTCGCAGGTCCGGCTGCTGCCCGAGGAGCTCCGGGCGCAGCGTGACCTGTTTCCTGAAGGGCGGCTCGATCAGGATCTGCAGCAGATCGACCTGCGCGGCCGCAACTCGTGGCGGCTGCTGCTGGCCGAGGTGTCGACGGTCGAGCTGCTCGAGGTGCAGCTCGTCAATGCCGTGGCCCCCTTCGTGCTGAACGCGCGACTCAAGCCGTTGATGCTGAAGACGAGCGACCGCGACAAGCACATCGTCAACGTCTCCGCGGTGGAGGGGCAGTTTTACCGGCGGTTCAAGACGACCCGGCACCCGCACACGAACATGGCCAAGGCCGCGTTGAACATGATGACGCGCACGGCGGCCACCGACTACTACAATGACGGCATCCACATGAACAGCGTGGACACCGGCTGGGTGACCGATGAGGATCCGGTGGAGATTGCCGCGCGCAAGACCGCCGAGCACCGGTTCCACCCGCCGCTCGACATCGTCGACGGTGCGGCGCGGATCGTCGATCCGATCATCGACGGGTTCAACACCGGCGTGCACGTGTGGGGACAGTTCCTGAAGGACTATCGGAAGGCCGATTGGTAGACGACCGCGGGCCGCGGGCTGCGGACGACCGGCGGCGGACAGCGGGCGGCGGGACATGTGAGACTCGACCATGATTGAGACACCGACCATCGTGCAGACCACCGATCAGCTGACCGCCGTGATCCGGCTGACCATCCCGCACAGCAGCATGCGGCAGGAGATGGGGCCGGCCATCACGGAGGTGAGCCAGGTCGTCAAGGCGCAGGGCATCGGTCCGGCCGGGCCGTGGCTGTCGCACTACCTGAGCATCTCGCCCGATCAGTTCGACGTCGAGGTGGCCGTGCCGGTGCTGGCGCCCGTGGTCGCGACGGGACGGGTCCAGCCGGCGCGTCTGCCGGCGGCGCGCGCGGCGCGGGCGACCTTTCATGGCGACTACGCCGGGCTCGGTGCGGCGTGGGCCGAGTTCCGCGCCTGGGTCGAGGCCAACGGGCAGGTTTCTGGTGTCGACTGCTGGGAGGTCTATCGCGTCGGTCCGGAGCGCAGCGAGAATCCAGAAGACTGGCGCACGGACCTGTATCAGCCTTTGCGGTAGGAGATTCGCAAGGGCGGCGCCCGCGGGAGATCGATGCGACACCTGATGCTCGTGACAGGGTTCGTGGCCATGGTGGCCTCGCTGCCGGTTGTGGCCGTGCAGCCGGCGGTTCGCGTCGTGCGCGACATCCCGTACGCGAGTGCTGGCGACCGTGCGCTGGCGCTCGATCTGCACATGCCGGAGGGCGTGTCGAATCCACCGCTGGTCGTCTGGATCCACGGCGGCGCCTGGCGGCAGGGTTCGCGTGCGTCGGTCCGGCCCGAGTTCGCACAGCACGGCTTCGCCACCGCGAGCGTCGACTACCGACTGTCGACCGAGGCGCGGTTCCCGGCCATGGTCCACGACATCAAAGCCGCGATCCGCTTTCTGCGGGCGCGCGCGGGCGACTACGGGTATCGAGCCGATCGCATTGCCATCGCCGGGGACTCGGCAGGTGCGCACCTCGCCGCGCTCGTTGGTGTGACGAACGGCGTGGCGGATCTCGAGGGTGCGCTTGGCGACCACCGCGATCGATCGTCGGCCGTGCAGGCCATCGTCGCGTATTACCCGGCCACGAACCTGGCGACGATCCTCGATCAGTCGACGCCCTTCGGCCTGGGGGTGCGCGTGCCGGCGCTGCAGCTGCTGCTCGGCGACCTGCCGGGTCGCGCGCCCGATCTGGCCCGGCTGGCCAGTCCAGTCAGCCACGTCGATGCCGGCGATCCGCCGCTGCTGATCTTCCACGGCGATCGGGATCCGCAGATGCCGATCGCCCAGTCGCACGAACTGGAGGACCGGTACGAGGCCGTCGGTCTCGAGGGGACGCTCGTGGTCGTGCACGACGCCGTGCACGGGGGCGAGGCGTTCTACAGCGGCGCGCACCTCGCGCGCGCGATCGCGTTCCTGCAGCGGACAATTGGTGATCCGTCGCCACAGCCGGGGGCGCCGAGTGTCGGCGCGCGCGACGAGGCCGGCGCCGCACGGTTGGAACGACGCGCGGCGCTCCTACAATGACGTATGGCCAGAGGATGGGAGAGCAAGGCCGTCGACGATCAGATCGCCGACGCTGACGCGCGGGCGTCGACGCCCGTGCGGCCGGCGCTGACGCCAGCCGAGCGCGAGCGGGCACAGCGCCGCGAGACGCTGCAGCTCAATCGTGCGCGGACGCTCCAGACGCTGCAGGTGGCGTGCAACCGTCGGCATCGCGCGCTGCTCGAGGAGACGATCGCGGCGCTCGATCGGGAGCTGGTCGTGCTCGACGAGGATCGGTCATGAGGGGAACGCGCATGCGGACAGTTGGCGTCGGTGTGGTGATTGTCCTAGCGTTGGCTGTGATGCGGCCGGCAGGACAGGGCACGGGATGGGTCGCCAACCCGGACGTCGTGGCCAGGACGGCCGCGCAGGCGCAGCCGGGAATCAACTATGACGAGGCGCGTGTCAGGCAGTACACGCTGCCGGATCCGCTGACGACGGGCGGCGGCGCGGTGACGAGTCGCGAGGCGTGGCCAGCGCGGCGTGCGGAGATTCTGGAGCTGTTCAGGCAGCACGTCTACGGTCACCGGCCCGGTGCTCCCGATCGTCTCCGCTTCGACGTGCTCGAACGGCAGCCGCGGGCGCTCGGCGGCGCGGCGACGCTCGAGCGCGTGGCCATCATCAGCGAGCACCAGCGTCGCGAGCACCGGTTCGAGATGGTGCTGTTCCTGCCGAACGCGCGGACTGGCGCGGTACCGGTCTTTCTGTTGCTGAACAACAGGCCCGCCACCAATACCGATCCCACGCGCGCCACGCGGTCGCCGTTCTGGCCGGCCGAGGAGATGATTGCGCGCGGATACGGTATTGCCGCGATCCAGGTCGGCGAGCTTGCGCCCGACGATCCCGCGCGGTTCATCGATGGCGTCATCCGGCTGTTCGAAGGCGAGGCGGCCGGGACGCGGGCCGGCGACGCGTGGGGCGCGCTGGCCGCGTGGGGCTGGGGGGCGAGCCGCGCACTCGACTATCTGGTGACGAATCCGCGGATCGATGCGTCGCGGGTGGCGGTCGTCGGGCACTCGCGCGGCGGCAAGGCCGCGCTCTGGGCCGGGGCCGAGGACGAGCGGTTCGCGCTCGTCGTGTCGAACGATTCGGGCGAGGGCGGCGCGGCCATCGCCAGGCGCAACTTCGGTGAGACCACGACCAGGCTGAACACGACGTTCCCTCACTGGTTCGCGACGAACTATCGGCAGTACAACGATCGCGAGACCTCGATGCCCGTCGATCAGCACATGCTGCTGGCGCTCATCGCGCCGCGCGCGCTGTACGTGGCGAGCGCGGACGAGGATTTGTGGGCCGATCAACGTGGCGAGTTTCTCGCCCTGGCGCACAGTTCACCGGTCTACGCGTTGTTCGGCGAACCGGTAATCGCGGCGACGACGATGCCGCCTGTCGATACGCCGATGATCGTCGGCCGCCGCGGGTATCACATCCGCACGGGCGGTCACGATCTCACGACGTACGACTGGGCGCAGTTTGCGACCCTGGCCGATCGCCTGGGCTGGGGCCGGTAGCCGGCAACGCGCGAAGCGGAATCTCGGAGGCCGTAGGGGCCGACCCCCGTGTCGGCCCACGGACGATGCACGGCCGCGGCGGCCCCGCCGCCGGCCGCCGCCGAGCCGCCCGCCACCCCGGCCGAGCCGCCGCGTGGCCCGCCGCCAATCCCTACGCCCTGTCGCGACGGACCTGGACCTTCTGTCCGCGAATCTTCGTGTGCTTCAGCGCCGCGATGATCCGGCTTGCGAGTTCGGCGTCGACCTGTACCAGGGAAAAGCCGTCGGTGATCTTGATGGCGCCCACCGCGCTCTTGTCGACGTCGGCCTCGCCGGCAATCGCGCCCACGAGATCGCCAGGGCCGATCCCCGTCCGCTTGCCGGCGCCGACCCACAGCGTGACCCACGCCGTGTCGTCTGGATCGGCTGTGCGTCGTGCGCGGGATGCCGAGCGTTCGCGCGTGGGCTTCTCCCCGCGCGCGCGTGTGTCGCGCGTCTCGCCGGGCGCCGGCACGTGCGTCGCGGCGAGCGCCGACGTGGTCTCGGCCTCGTGCACCATCTTCACGGCCGCCGCCGCGATGTCGATCACATCGAAGTCCTGGGCAAGCGCCAGCACGACGTCGCGCATGCGATCGAGGCCGCCCTGTTCGAGGATCTCGCGGACGCGTGCGTGCGTACTCTCGAGCCGGCGTGCCTCGAGGTCGGCCACCGTCGGCAGCGGCTGGATGTCGATCTTCTGCTTCGTCAGGGTCTGGATGTTGCGCAGGAACCGGTGCTCGCGCGGTTCGGCGAGCGAGATCGCCAGGCCCTCCCGTCCCGCGCGGCCCGTCCGGCCGATGCGGTGGACGTAGACCTCCGGCGCGGACGGCACATCCAGGTTGATCACGTGCGAGACGTGATCGATGTCGAGTCCGCGGGCGGCCACGTCCGTGGCGACGAGGACGTCGGCCTGCTCGCTCCGGAATAGCTGCATCACCCGGTCGCGCTGTCGCTGTTCCATGCCGCCGTGCAGTGCCTGTGCGCTGTACCCGTGGGCCGTGAGCGTGTCGGTGGCTTCGTCGACCTCGACCCGGGTCCGGCAGAAGACGATGGCGGATTTCGGCGCCTCGAAGTCGAGGACGCGGCCGAGCGCGGCCAGCTTGTGTTCGCGCGCCACGAAATAGGCGGTCTGCCGCACGCGCGGCAGCTTGCCGGCCGCGCGCTTCTCGCGCCCGATCGTGATCCGCTGCGGATCGCGGAGATGCCGCGCGGCCACGGCCAGGATGCGCGGGGCCATCGTGGCGGCAAACAGCGCCGTCTGCCGCGTCGTCGGCGTGGCTTCCAGGATGGCGTCGAGATCGTCGGCAAAGCCCATGTCGAGCATCTCGTCGGCTTCGTCGAGCACGAGCATCTCGAGGTCGCCCAGTTCGAGCGTCTGGCGGCGCAGGTGATCCAGCGCGCGTCCGGGCGTCGCGACGATGATGGCGGCGCCGCGGCGGAGGGCGCGAATCTGCTGTTCCATTGACGCACCGCCGTAGAGCGGCACCACGGGCAGGTTCGAGCCCTTCGCATACTTGTGTACGGCCTCGGCCACCTGCATGGCCAGCTCGCGCGTGGGGACGAGAATCAGGCCGCGTGCCCGGCCCGACGCGGGGCGAGGCCCGTTGGTGGCGAGTCTGTGAATCAGCGGCAGGGCAAAAGCGGCCGTCTTGCCGGTTCCGGTCCCGGCCTGACCGACCAGGTCGTGACCAGCCAGCAGGACCGGAATGGCCGCTCGCTGGATGGGCGTGGCCTCTTCGTATCCGAGTGCGGTGACGGCGCTGACGAGCGCCGGCGTGAGGCCGAGTGTGTCGAAACCAGTGGCCGGGGTATCCTGCGGGGGCGTTTCCATCCTGACGAGAGTAACAGGAGGCGGGGAGGCCGCAGGCGGGAAGGAGGCTGGGAGGCCACGAGGCGACGACGGTCTTCGGAGCCCCGGGGCTTCAGCCCCGGGGGACGGGTCGCGCGAGGCGCACAAAGTAAGGCCTCGAGACGACGACATCGGGAGGTGTGGGCGACATGGCAGCAGGGCGAGTGGCAATCGTCACCGGCGCGGGCAGTGGGATTGGCAGGGCCGTGGCCCTCGGCATGGCGCACGACGGCTATCGCGTAGTACTGGCCGGTCGTCGGGCCGAGGCGCTCGAGGAGACCGCCCGTCGTGCCGGCACCCCCGACAGCACGCTCGTCGTCCCGACGGACGTCACGGACCCCGAGGCCGTGCGGCGGCTGTTCGATGGCGCCGTGGATCGATTCGGCCGCGTGGACGTGCTCTTCAACAATGCCGGCGTGTCGGCGCCGGGCGTGCCGCTCGAGACGCTGACGGTCGCGCAGTGGCAGGCGGTGGTGGCCACCAACCTCACGGGTCCGTTCCTCTGCACGCAGCAGGCGTTCCGCGTGATGAAGGCGCAGACCCCGCGCGGCGGCCGCATCATCAACAACGGATCGATTTCCGCGACGTCGCCGCGGCCGAACTCGGCGCCCTACACGGCGACGAAGCACGCCATCACCGGCCTGACGAAGTCGACGTCGCTCGACGGCCGGCCGCACGACATCGCGTGCGGCCAGATCGACATCGGCAACGCCGCCACCGAGATGGCGGCGCCGATGGCGCGCGGCGTGCCGCAGGCTAACGGGAGCGTGGCCGTCGAACCGCTGCTGGCCATCGATCACGTGGTGCAGGGCGTGCTGTACATGGCCGGGCTCCCCCTGGCCGCCAACGTCCAGTTCCTGACCGTGATGGCGACGACGATGCCGTTCATCGGGCGGGGATGAGCGACTTCATGTATTCTTCATTCCTCGAATGGCAGGGTGGCGCGCATGAATGGTCCAATTCCTTCGTCCTGGTCGGGAACCCTCCGGAGCCTGGTCCGCATCGTGGCGGCCTTCAGCTTCATGACGCACGGTACGCAGAAGCTCTTCGGCTTTCCGAGCGTGGAGCCGAGAGCCGGTGTCGAACTCCTCAGCATGATGGGCGCAGCCGGTCTCATCGAGACGATCGGCGGGGCGCTGCTGATTCTCGGCCTGTTCACGCGGCCGGTGGCGTTCCTCTGCGCAGGTCAGATGGCCGTGGCGTACTTCATGGTCCACGCCGGCCAGTCGTTCTGGCCGCTGCTCAACGGCGGTGAGGTCACGACCGTCTACTGTTTCCTGTTCCTGTATCTCGCGGCTGCCGGGGCCGGGCCCCTGAGCCTCGATGCGATGGTCCGCGGCAAGCGCTGATCGTCGCCTCACCGGGCTCCGATCCGCGTCGTCCCGGTCGGCGCCGATCGTTGGCGCGTGCGATGGAGGTTGGATGTCCCGTTACCTGCTCCGTCTGTGTCTCGCCTGGTGCGTGGTCGTCGTGACGGCATCGTTTGCCGTCGCCCAGGACGCGGGAATCGACCTCGCACGCTACAAGGCCGAGATTGACGCGTTCCGTCAGTGGGACGCGAAGAACGCCGCGCCGGCCGATGCCGTGCTGTTCGTCGGCAGTTCGACGATCAGGCTGTGGAGCACGGCCGAGGCCTTCCCCTCGCTCCCGGTGATCAATCGCGGCTTCGGCGGATCGCAGATTCTCGAGGTCAACCATTACATTCAGGACGTCACCCTGAAGTACAAGCCAGCGGTCGTGGTCTTCTATGCGGGAGACAACGACATCAATGCCGGCCGGACGCCCGCGCAGGTCGAGGCCGACTATCGCGAGTTCGTGCAGCGGGTGCTCGCGGTCAGGGCCGACACGCGGGTCGTCTTCCTGGCCATCAAGCCGAGTCCCGCACGCTGGGACAAGTGGCCGGCCATGCGCGACGCGAACGATCGCGTACGGGCGCTGGGCGATCGGATCAACGCCGAACGCGCGGGCGCACCGGCGCTCTTCTACGCGGACGTCGCGACGCCGATGCTGACGGCCGACGGACAGACGCAGGCCCATCTCTACGCTGACGACGGGTTGCACCTGAGCGCGGCCGGGTACGCATCGTGGAACCGCGTGCTGGCGCCGCTGCTCGATCGCCTCGATCGCGTTCGCACGCGGTAGGCTCCTGCCGCCCGCGTGACGGCCGCGTGCACCGGCCACGGCCCGTCTTCCTGTAGACTTTCCGCCACCCAGCCGATGCCGACGTCGACGCCCGTCCCTGCCGCGCCCGCCGAAATCCGCAAGGTCATCGCCGCGTCCGCCGTCGGGACGATGATCGAGTGGTACGACTTCTACATCTTCGGCAGCCTCGCCACGATCATCTCGCCGCTGTTCTACCCGTCGGGGAACGACACGCTGGCGCTCATCGCGTACCTGTCGACGTTTGCCGTCGGGTTCGTGGTGCGGCCGTTCGGCGCCCTGTTCTTCGGCCGCATCGGCGACCTGGTCGGGCGCAAGTACGCCTTTCTCGTCACGCTGCTGCTGATGGGCGCGTCGACCGTGGCGATCGGAGTCCTGCCGACCTACGCGTCGATCGGCGTGGCGGCCCCGATCGCGCTGCTGGTGATCCGCGTGCTGCAGGGGCTGGCGCTCGGCGGGGAATACGGGGGCGCGGCCGTCTACGTGGCCGAGCACGTGCCCGATCGGCAGCGCGGCTACTACACGAGCTTCATCCAGATCACGGCCACGCTCGGTCTGTTCGTCTCGCTCGCCGTCATCCTCGCCGTCCAGAACTCGATGTCGACCGAGGCGTTCCACGCCTGGGGATGGCGGCTGCCGTTCCTGATTTCGCTCGTCCTCGTCGGCGTGTCGTTCTACATCCGCATGCGGATGAAGGAATCGCCGATCTTCCAGCACGTCAAGTCGACGGGCATGACGTCGGCGTCACCGCTGCGGGAAGCGTTCACGCAGTGGCCGAACCTGAAGCGCGTGCTGATCTCGCTCTTCGGCGCCACGGCCGGCCAGGGCGTCATCTGGTACACGGGCCAGTTCTACGCGCTCTTCTATCTGCAGACGATTCTCAAGGTCCACGCGACGTCGGCCAACTACATCGTCGCCGCGGCACTGCTGCTGGGGATGCCGCTGTTCGTGGTATTCGGCGCGCTGTCGGATCGGATCGGCCGCAAGCGCATCATGATGGCCGGCTGCCTGCTCGCGGCCCTGTCGTATCTGCCCATCTATCACGCCATGCAGCAGGCGGCCGGCTCGAACGTCGTCACGGCCATCTCGCAGCGCAATCCCGTGACGGGCGCCATCGCCCTCACGCCGCAGACGCTCGTCGATGGTGAGCTGCGGCCTGCGGCCGAGGTCCTGCCGTACGAGGGGATCGGGGCTTTGGTGACCAGTCCCACGGCCTGGAAGTTGACGCTGCTCATCTTCCTCCAGTTGATCTTCGTGACGATGGTCTACGGGCCGATTGCGGCGTACCTGGTTGAGGCGTTCCCGGCGAAGATCCGGTACACGGCACTGTCGCTGCCGTACCACATCGGCAACGGCGTCTTCGGCGGCCTGCTGCCGCTCATCGGCCTGTCGATCATCGCGCAGACCGGCAGTATCTACGCCGGGCTGTACTACCCGATCGCCATCGCGGCCGTGACCTTCGTCGTCGGATCGCTGCTGCTGCGCGAGACGCACGCCGAGCGGATCTGGAACAACATCGAAGGGAAGTAGGTCTGTCCTGTTCCCCCTGGGGTTGAACCCCCAGGGCCCCGGGCGGTTCGGAGCCCCGAGGCTTCAGCCTCGAGGAGACGCGTCTCCTCACTGCCCCGGCATCAGCGTCACCACGATATAGCTGTTCGTATCGAGATAGCGCTTCGCCGCGTCGTGGACGTCGTCGACCGTCAGCGCGCGGTAGCCGTCGTCGAGCGTGAAAAAGCCGTCGACGTCTTCGCCGCTCTCGTAACGTCCCGCGATCTGCGTCAGCAGGTAGCCGTTCTGCCGCGTGCCGGTCTCGAACTCGCGGAGCAGGGCCTCGCGCGTGTCGCTGACCTCGCGCGGCAGCGGGCCATCGGCCTTGATCGCGGCGATCTCCTCCAGCACGCGGGACTGCAGCGCGTCGACGCGATCCGGATCGCTGCCGAACGCGATCGTCACGCGATAGTCCTGGTGGGGGATGCGCGTGTAGCTGGCGCCGACGTTCACGCTGTACGTGCCGCCGAGATCTTCGCGCAGCACGGTGAGCAGCCGCGACTGCAGCACCATGGCCAGCGCACGGATGGCCGTTCGTCGGTCCTGCCGGTACTCGAACGGGCCCGTGAAGATCAGCTGTGTCTGGCTGCGCGGCTCGAGACCGCGGGCCAGGCGCCGCGCGATCACCTCGCCCTGCGGCGCGCGCAGGCCGACATCGCGCCACGATTCGGGCTGTCCGGTCGATGGCAGGCTGGCCAGGTACTGCTCGACCAGCGGCCGCATCGTGGCGGGATCGAACGTGCCGACGAACACGAACGTGAAACCGGCGGCATTGGCGAACCGCGCGCGATAGAACGCCAGCGACCGGTCGAGATCCATCTCGTCGATCATGGCCGGCGTCAGCGAGCGCCCGCGCGGGTGGCCCTGCGTCATCACCTCGGAGAGGGCCTCGCTGAAGGCATAGCCCGGGCTGTTGGCCTGGTTGGCGAGGGCCGAGCGCGTCTGATCGCGGATGACGTCGAAGATCTGCCGGTCCGCACGCGGCTCCGTGAAGCGGAGGTGGATCAACTGGAAGAGCGTCTCGAGATCCTTGGGCGAGCCGCCGCCAGACAGGCCCTGCTCGTACAGTGAGATTGATGGCGTCACCGAGGCGGCCACCCCGGCCAGGGTGCGGCGCAGATCCGGCGTGGACAGCGCCCCCAGGCCGCCCGCGGCCACGACCTGGGCAGCCGTGCTGGCCGAGATCCAGTCCGCGTCAGAGGCGAGCGAGGCGCCGCCCGGACTGAACGCCCGGAAAAGGATTTCGTCCTGCTTGAACGTCGTCGGCTTCAGTACGACACGGGCGCCGTTCGACAGCGTCCACTCCGTGATGCCGGATGCCGCGTGTTCCACGGTGGCCGTCACGCGACCCGGCGCGGGCGTCGTCGTCATCAGCGCCGCCGTGGGCGTGCGCTCTTCCCACGGCGTGGTGGCCCTGGCCGCCGCGCCGGCAATGACCTCGGCGAGGCGCGCCTCGGTCGGCATGACGACGTCCGGCGTGGCCGGGGCGGTGATGGTGACCATGCGTCCCGTGGCCGGCGTCCAGTCGCGAGCCCGTGCATTTATCTCCTCGAGGGTGATGCCTGGCAGGAAGCGATCGTGGAGGGCCCGCTCGTAGTCGATGCCGGGAATCGGCTCGTCCTGCAGGAAATTGCGGCTGTACTCGGCCGCAAGACTGGCCGACGGCTGCGTCTCGCGCTCGGCCGCGGCGCGCTCGATCGATCGCGCCAGGTTCAGTTTCTGTCGGGCCAGCTCCTCGGGCGTGAACCCGAAGCGGGCCACGCGCGCCATCTCGACGAACAGCGCCTCGAGTCCGGCCTCGGCGCCGCCTTCCTTGACGGTGGCCACGAGCGAGCGCGCTTCGGCCGTTCGCACGATCGAAGTGCGGCCCGCGCCTGCCCCCATGAACGGCGCATCGGGCCGCTGGACGACGTCGCTGAAGCGGGCCGACAGCATGCTCGAGAACAGGCCCTCGACGATGTTGGCGCGGTAGGCCGCGATGGTGGATTGATCGTCGGCCGGCATGAGGCGATCGACGCGGACCTGCGTGGTCGTCAGTTCCGGATCGGTGAGCACCAGATACGCCGGATCGGTGCGCGCCGGAACGGTTTCGACAGGGCGGGGCGTCGGGGACGCGACCGCCGGGATCTGCGAGAACCGATCGCGGACGCGCTGCTCGATCTCGGCCGGGTCGAAGTCGCCGACGGCGATGACCGCCATCAGATCGGGCCGGTACCAGTCGCGATAGAACTGCACGAGCCGCTCGTGCGGGAACGTCTGGAGCACGTCGACGGTGCCGATGGGCAGGCGCGTCGCGTATCGCGATCCCGCCAGTAGAATCGGCAGCTGGCGATCCTGCAGCCGCGCCGCGGCTCCGCGTCGACTGCGCCACTCCTCGATGATGACGCCGCGTTCCTTATCGATCTCCTCGGGGTCGAACGAGACGTTGTGGGCCCAGTCTTCCAGGACGAACAGCGCCCGATCGAGCACCGCGACATCGGTCGTCGGCACCTGGAGCATGTAGACCGTCTCGTCGAAGCTGGTGAAGGCGTTGATGCTCGGGCCGAAGCGCATGCCGATCGACTCCATGAAGCGGATGACCTCCAGCTTCGGGAAGTGGACCGTGCCGTTGAACGCCATGTGCTCGACGAAGTGCGCGAGGCCGACCTGGTCGTCGGCTTCGAGGACGGACCCCGCGTTCACCACCAGTCGCAACTCGGCGCGCGCGGCCGGCTGCGTGTTGCGCCGGACGTAATATCGGAGGCCATTCGCGAGCGTACCCGTGCGGATGGCCGGGTCGATCGGGATGCGGCTGTCGAGCGGCGCCGTGGCCGGCTCGCCGTGAACCACGGACGCCTGCGGATCGGGCGGCGCGCTCTGCGCCAGCGCTGTCGCGATGCCGGCGAGCAGGAGGACGAGGACGAGACCATGGGAACGGAGCCTGGGCATCATGTCGAGGTCCTTCTGTCGAGAGCCGGACGAACGCCGGGCAGCGAAGAAGGTGCGATTATCCGGGCGCCCGTCGACGGGCGTCAAGAACGGGCCGACGGTCAGAGATCCACGACTTCCACGTCTGCCGCGCCGATCGGCTCGCCGAGGAACCGCGCACCCACGGCCGCGAAGCGATCGGGACCGTCGGTGGCCAGCAGCGTCAGCGCGCCCGATCGGCCGTGCGTGGTGAGCAGGTCATCGGCGGCGAGGACCCGCGCCACCGCCTCGGCCGTGGTCGTGGCCGAGTCGACGATCGCCACGTCAGGCCCGACGGCCGATCGAATCGCGTCGTGGAGCAGCGGGAAGTGCGTGCAGCCGAGCACGATCGTGTCGGGCCCGCCACTGTCGTGCGTCATGCGCGGCGCCAGGTACGTGCGGGCCACTGCGTCAGGCACCTCACCGTCGGTCCACCCTTCCTCGGCCAGCGCCACGAACAGCGAGCAGGCCTGCTCGTCGACGCGCGCGCCGGGCGCGAGGCGCGCGATCGCCTGCGCATACGCATGCCGTCGCACCGTCGATTCCGTGGCCAGGACCAGGTGATGCTGGCGGCGGCTCACGGCCACGGCGGCCTCCGCGCCCGGCTCGACCACACCGATGACCGGCAGCGGCGCGAAGCGCTCGCGGAGTGGATCGATCGACACGGCCGACGCCGTGTTGCAGGCGACGACCAGCATCTTCACGCCGCGACTGACGAGGTGATCGGTGGCCTGCGCGGCGTAGCGGACGATGGACGCGACGCTCTTGGTGCCGTACGGCACGCGCGCGGTATCGCCGAGGTAGATGAGCGACTCGGCCGGCAGCCGGCGGCGCAGGGCTCGCAGCACGGTCAGGCCGCCAACGCCGGAATCGAAGACACCAATGGGGAGGTCGGAGGTCACGCGGTCTTCATTCTCGACGACGACGTGCCCGGCGCCAAGTCTCGGCCTCCGGCGACAGCGATGGTCGGGCCGGCCGGGCTGTCGTGCGGATTACCGTGACACGCGGCCGTTGCGAAGTTCGCCATTCACCCGAGTGTTGGTGAACGCCAGGTCGCGCACGGCCTCGATCCGATCGCCGTCCGTCACGCCGTCGAATCGGCAGTCGATGACGCGGACGTCGGTGATGGGCGCGTGGGCGTACCCGCGCAGCAGCAGGCCGTAGCGGCTCTTCTGACTCGTCACGTTCCGCAGTTCCACGTCGCGAAGCATCGGCGGGAACGCACCGCTGTCGCCTTCCTCGTAGAAGAAGTCGGCCGTGACGACCGCCTCGGCCACCTGGCCGACGGTGATGTCTCGCAGATAGACGTGCTCGATGATGCCGCCGCGTACCGAGTTCGTCTTGAAGCGCAGGGCCCGATCGAGCTGCGGGCTGTCCATGCGGCAGCGCTCGGCGAAGATGTGCCGTGCGCCGCCCGACGCCTCGCTGCCAATCACCACGCCGCCGTGACCGTCGTGCATGACGCAGTCGCGGATGACGACGTCTTCGGCGGGCCTGGCCAGCCGCCGGCCCTCGGCGTTGCGGCCCGACTTCAGCGCGATGCAGTCGTCGCCCGTGTCGAATGTGCAGCGCTCGATCAGGACGTCGCGCGAGGATTCCGGATTGCAGCCGTCGTTGTTCGGCCCGTGCGTGCGGATGTGCACGTCGCGCACCGTGACGTTCCGGCAGAGCACCGGGTGGATTTCCCACATCGGTGAATTGATGATCGTGACACCCTCGACGAGGACGTTCTGGCACCGGTACGGCTGGATGAAGCTCGATCGGAGATATGCGCCGTCACCGAAGATCCGGTCGCTGACCGGTACGCCCGCTTCGACCATGTCGGCCAGTCGCTGGCGGGCCGGCAGCTGCGTGGGCTGGCCGGGCCTGGCCGGCACGTCCTTCCACGCACCTTTCCACGGCCACCAGTGATCGACGTCCGCCTGTCCGTCGAGCGTCCCGCCGCCGGTGACGGCCACGCCCGTCGCATCGATCGCGTAGATGAGCGGCGAGTAGTTCCAGAGTTCCATCCCCTCGAACCGCGTCAGCACCAGCGGCAGGTACGCCTGCGGATCCGTCACGAACACCAGCGTGGCGTCGTCGTCGAGATGGAGGTTGACGCGGCTGGCAAGGTGAATCGGGCCGGTGAGGAATCGGCCGGCGGGAACCAGGACGCGGCCACCACCGGCCGCGGCGCAGGCCGCCACGGCGCGACGGATCGCCTCCGTCGCATCGGCGGTACCGTTGTCACGCGCGCCGAACGTCGTGATGTCGAACGTGCGATCGGGAAAGGTCGGTGGCGCGATTCGCGCGAGGATGTCGGGGACGCGGTCCCACCCCGTGATGTCCTGCGCGCGCACACGCCGGTGTGCGGCGTGCAGCGCCATCGCCGCACCCGCGGTCAGGCCGAAGAATTCGCGTCTGGTGGGCCGCATGCGCGCAGGTATACCACGACGCGTCACCAGAGCGTTTTCACGCTGCCCGATTCGCGGATCAGGCCGTCGCGTGTGATGAGCGGCAGCGACAGGTCGCGTGCGGCCGCGACGATCAGGCCATCGAAGGGATCGCGCGTGAAGCGCAGTTCGTCCGCGTCGAAGATCTGCGCGGCCGTGACGTCGTGCGGCTGATACGCGGGATTGCTGAACAGATCGTCGAAGAACGCGCGGACGGATCGGTGCAGGTTGATGCGGACGATCCGCGCGAGCAGCGACACTTCCCAGATCACCGCTGCCGGCACGTAGACGATGGTCCTGCCGGCTTCGGCCGCCGCGAACGTCGCCTTCGCTTTCGGACCGAGGCGTCCGCCGCCCGCCGCGTGAAACACGAGCGGGTGAGTGTCGGTGACGACGGCAGTGAGATCAGCCACGCCGCTTCGTCGTCCTTGCCGGCGTCTTTGCGGCCGGAGACGCGGCCCCGTACACCGATGCCTCTTCCTTCACGAGAAACGGCCGGTCCAGCGACGAGGTGAAAAGCGAGCCCACGGCCGCGTCCGCCAACTCCAGGTCGGGATCGACGTCGGCTATATCGATCGTGCCGACGACGGACCGGATGGCATCGGCCCCGGCACCCCCGGCCCGCGCTTCGGTGAGGATTTCGTCGAGCGTCTCGCTCAGGCTCCGCTTCTTCCGCGCCGCCGCCCGTCCCCGCAGCCACAGGAGGTTGGTCTCCTCGAGTGTCACAGAAAGCGCACTTTTTGCCATGAATATACGATAATGCGGATATGGTCCGAGATGCAAGAGCGGCTGTGTCACCCGCGCAGGATCGTCGCCGGATCGATGCGGACGATCCGCAGGGCCGGGAGCGCGCTGGCGATGGCGGCAACGAGGAGCAGTAGTCCGGCAATCGCTGCGAACGTGAGAGGGTCGCGCTCGTCGACGCCCCAGAGCCACGCCGTGACGAACTGGGCGGCGCCGGCGGCCAATGCCGTGCCCGCGACGACGTCGATCGCGGCGACGGTCACGCCGGACATGGTGACGCGACCGATCGTGCCCGCGGGCGTGGCGCCCAGCGCCATGCGGATCCCGATCTCGTGCGTGCGGTCCATGACCGCCTGCGCGATGAGTCCGTAGAGCCCGATGACGGCCAGTACGAGTGCGACAGCGGCAAAGGCGCCGACGAGGATCACGAGCCGGCGCTGAAAGGCCGTGGCCCCGGCCTGTGCGTCGGCCAGCCGGTCGGCGGGCGTGATCGGCAGGAGCGGGTTGGCGGACTCGATCGCGTGTCGGAGCACGGCGTCCGCGTTAGTCGATCCCGCGGTGCGGATCAGCCAGGACGGCGAGAACCACCGGTGGACCAGTTGCGCGAACGCGTCGTTCATCTGCGCGGCGGGAAAGAAGACGATCGGGGGCGTCTCGATCGGGCCATGAATCATTCCCGGATGTGACACCCCGGAGTTGCGCATCTGCACGTCGCCGGCGATGCCGACGATCTGCCAGTCCCTGTCGCCCCAGGTCAGCGAACGTCCCATCGGATTTTCACTGCCGGCAATGAATCGGACGAAGGCGTCGTTGACCACGACGACTGGCGGCTGACCCTCGCGATCCGTGCCGGCGAAGCCGCGCCCGGACCGGAGTGGGATGCGCAGGGTCTCGAAGAACCCCGGCGTCACGTACATCAGGTTGGCGATGATCTGGTCGTCGATGGGCGCGCCGGTGAAGCGGAACGGAAAGTTGAGAAGCCGGCTGTACGGCAGGCCGAGCGAGACGGCCGCCGATTCCACGCCCGGCGTGCGTTCCAGTTCGCCCAGGCTGACGTCGAACAGCTGCGCGATTGCTGCGGCCGATGCGTAGCGGGCATCCTGCAGGGACACGCTCGTTGTCGTCACCCGGTCCGCATCGAACCCGGGATCCAGGTTGCCGAGGTTGACGAGCGTCCGCACGAACAGGCCGGTGACCACGAGCAGTACGACGCTGAGCGCGACCTCCGTGGCGATGAGGACACGTCGGCCCCAGTGGTGTGCACCGCCGGCAATCGATCGCGAGCCGCCGTCCGTCATCGCGGCACGCACATCGAGGCGTGTGGCCGGGAGCGCGGCGGGCAGGCCGAACGCGACGGCCGTCACCATCGACACGGCGGCGGTGACGACGGCCGCGCGCGTGTCGATGACCGCGCTGGTCCATTGGCTGAAGGAGTCGCCGCCAATCGTCTGTAACGCACCGAGACACACGTGCGCCACGCCCAGGCCCAGCGCGCCACCGGCGGCGCCGAGCACCAGGCTCTCGACGACGAACTGTCGCACGAGGGCGGCGCGGCTGCTGCCGAGGGCGAGGCGTGTGGACAGTGCCTGCTTCCGCCCGCCGTTGCGGGCCAGGGTCAGCGCCGCGATGTTCACGCACGCGACGAGCAGCACCATCGCGCCCGCCGCGGCGAGCAGGTAGAGGGGGAGTCGCGCGCCGCTCGTCAGCGCGTCCTGCAGCGGCTCGACCGCCAGTTGTCGGGTGGCGCCGGCTCGCTCCAACTCGGGGCGCACGATCATCCGGCTGATGCTGGCGAGTTCGCCATCGGCATCGGTCCACGTATGGTCGTCGCGCAGCCGCGCGATCGCGCTGTAGTTGTCGCCACCCCCCTCGCCCGTGCGTGTCGGGCGGAGCGGCGTGAAGACGTCGGCTGTCATGCCAATGGGCGCGAAGTCATGCGGCAGGACGCCGACGACCAGGTAGGCCTCGCCCCGCAGGAAGACCGTGCGGCCTACGGCCGACGGATCGGCCTGGAAGAGGCGTTCCCAGAAGTCGTGGGTGAGCATGACGACGGGCGCGCCTCCCGGCCTGTCTTCGTCCGGTGTGAACTCGCGTCCGACGGCGGGCGTCACGCCAAGGACGCGGAAGTAGCCGGCGCTGATCCGCGCCTGCGTGACGAAGGCCGCTGACGCGTCGCTGTTGAAGTTGATCCGCTCGCGACCGCTGCCCGCGAGCGCCACGTCGAGGGTTCTCGTCTCGTCGCGAATCGCCTCCCACGCGCGGCCATCGATCGAATCACTGAATCCGATTGTCCCGGCCGATCGAGTGAGCCACGAGACGCGGGCGAGCCGTTCGGGATTCGGGTACGGCAGCGGGCGCAGGAGGACCGCGTCGGCCAGGCTGAAAATCGCGCCGTTGGCGCCGATCACCAACGCGAGCGTTGCCAGGGCCGACACGGTGAATGCCGGTGTGCGCCGGAGCGACCGCACGGCGTGTCGGGCGTCGCGCCAGACAGCCTCGATCCCCAGCGTGCGAACGTCGTGGATGGCCTCGCGCGTCTGCGTCACGCCGCCGAGATCGCGCAGCGCGAGGCGTCGCGCCTCGTCGGGTGAGAAGCCGCGCGCGATGTTCGCGGCCGTTTCCTGCTCGACGTGGAACGTCAGTTCCTCATCTGCCTCGCGCCGGGCGCGACGACGGGTGAGAAGGCCGCGGAGACGGGCGAACAGGCGATCGCGCATCGATCAGGTCCTCCCCGGAAAGCTCAATCCTCTCGAAGGGTGAGAGGAGTGTAGGGGAGGAGCTGTCGGAGGTCAAGAGGAAGCTGCCGCCGGCCGTACGCCGCCCGCATCGTCGTATCGGGCGATCTCGGCTGCCACTCGGCGCATGAGGGCCTGCTTTTCGTGGAACGGCTGGAAGCTCGACTTGAAGCCGGCCAGCACGATCGTCTTGATGTCCGCGAACGGGATGCCGATCTCGGTGTGTGCCAGCCAGAGTTCCTTCGACACGCTCGTGTCCGTGATCAGCCGGTTGTCGGTATTGATCGTCACGCGCACGCCCAGGTCGAAGTAGAGCTTCACCGGATGTGAGGCCAGCGAGTGGACGGCGCCGGTCTGGACGTTGCTCGACGGGCAGCACTCGAGCGGAATGCGATGGTCGATCACATAGTGCAGCAGGTCGCTGTCCTCGCGCAGCCGGCAGCCGTGCCCGATGCGGTGCGCCCCGCAGACGTGCAGCGCCTGCGCAATCGACTCCGGCCCGTAGGCTTCGCCCGCGTGGATCGTGCAGTTGATGTTGTTGTCGCGCACGAGCTGGAACGCGTCGCGATGGTGCTTGGCCGGGTTGTCGGCCTCCGCCCCGGCCAGATCGAACCCGACGACGCCGCGGCCCTTGTAGGCGACGGCCAGCCCGGCCATCTCGTACGACGAGGCCGACGAGATGGTGCGGATGCCGCAGAGGATGACGTTCGACTCGATGCCGTACGTCTCGCGCGCCCGTCGCAGCCCCTCGAGTACCGCCTCGACCACGCGCGTGAGCTTGAGGCCGCGACGCGTGTGCAGCATCGGCGAATATCGCACCTCCATGTACCGCACGTTCTCGCGCGCGGCATCTTCCGCCAGCTCGAACGCGATGCGCTCGAGCGCGTCGTCGGTCTGCATCACGCGCAGGGTGATGTCGAATCCGCGCAGGTACTCGACGAGCGAGCCGGCGTGTGCGCCGCAGCCGATGGCGCGCGCCAGGCCGTCGGGATCGCGCGCGGGCAGGTCGATGCCCGCGGCGTCGGCGAGATCGAGGATGGTCGAGAGGCGGAGCGATCCGTCGAGGTGGACGTGCAGGTCGGCCTTGGGCAGCGCCTGGAAAATCTCGCGCGGGACCTGACCTGCCGGCGGGACATCGGGAGGTTCGTGATGATCGTGCGCCATGGACGAGCGTAGCACGCACGGTGTGCGCACGCGCCTGCCGCCAGTCGTCTCCGTGTGCTACGAGTCGGCCTGAAGGACGCGACGCATCGACAGCGCGAACTGCTCCCAGCTCTCGCGTTCGGTCTCGAGCCGGCGGCGTCCGGCCGTCGTCAGCGTGTAGACGCGCGCGCGCCGGTTGTTTTCCGACGGCTTCATCTCCGACCGGACGTCGCCGTTCACCTCGAGGCGGTGCAGCGCGGGATAGAGCGAGCCCTGGCTGGCGTTGAGCCCCTCGCGCGACATCTGGCGGATGCGGTTGGCGATGCCCCAGCCGTGATTGGGGCCGAGCGCGAGAATCTTCAGGATGAGCAGGTCCAGTGTGCCCTGCAGCAGATCGGTCTTCGGCACCGGTTCCTCCCTCCCGGTCAACGGGAGCAGCGTACGGGCTCTCCCCTCGCAGGTCAATGGGAAAGACACCGGCGCAGCCGCGGCGGGCGCCTGGCGGTCGCGCGTCAGGTCGTCGAGAGACGGTCCAGCCACTGTGTGATGTCGTCGAGCCGTTCGCCGGCCGATGCGAGATCGGCCTGTGGCCGCCAGGCCGGATCGATCTGCGTGAGGATGAGTCGCGCGCGTTCCAGGTCTCCGCGCGCCGCGTCGGCGCGGCCTTCCTGACAGGCCTGCGCGCCCTCCAGGAGCAGCAGCTCGCCCATCAGCCAGAACTTGCCGGGATCGATGTCGCCGCGGGGCGCGAGCCACATCAGCAGCATTGCGGGATCGAGCGTGCGGGCCACGGCGAGCTGCAGACCACCCTGGTCGGCCACGGCTGCGATGTGCGCGTGTACCTCGGCGGGCGACAACTGCCGGCCGGTGATGTGTGCGAGCAGGTCGGCGAGCGTGCGACCGAACTGTTCGATGACCCGGATGATGAAGTCCTGACGATACATGCCGCTCACGATACCGCGGCTGTCCAGGCCGTCATAGCCCCACGGAGCATCGCGATCCGTCCGTCGCTCCTGCGCGGTTCCGCCTGCTGGAGCAGTGATAACATGGCGCGCTCAGATCACAGGCCTGCGGGAGCAGCGTCAGTCGGTGGGGCCCTGTGGCGCGCCGATGTGCCCTGGATGGATGGAAGGGGTGGCCGTGCGCCGCCCGGGGAGGAATGTCATGAACGTGAAGTCGATCATCTCCGCGTTCGTCGTTGGATCCTGTGCGGTAGCACTGGCGGCGACAGGCGTGATGTATGCGCAGGCGCCGGCTGGTGGCGCGGCACAGGTCGGTCAGGGACCGGCGGGCCCCGGTGGTCGCGGCGCAGGACGTGCCGGCGGACCCGCGGGCATGGGTATGGGACGTGGCGGGCCGCAGAACCAGGTTGCGGCGCCGATGGACGTGGCACAGATGCTTGCGGCACTGCCGCGCGTGGCGCCCGCGACGCCCAAGGCGAACAGGCGCGTGCTCGTGCTCGCACGCGCGAACGGGTTCGTCCACTCGTCGATTCCCCTGGCGGCGCGCACCATCGAAGCGCTCGGCGCCGTTCCGGTGCCCGGTGAACTGCCGGCCGGCCGCCAGAACCAGGCCTGGACGACCGTCGTGACCTACAACATCAACGACATCACGGCGGAGAACCTCGCGCAGTACGACGCGGTCTTCCTCGACAGCACGACGGGCCAGTTCCTCGACGACGCCGATCCGACGGCATCGGCCGCACGGCGCAAGGCGCTGCTCGACTTCGTGCGCGGCGGCAAGGGGCTCGGCGGCGTCCACGCGGCCACCGACAGCTACCACAAGGGCGGCGCACCGCTGTGGGAGGACTTCAACCGCATGATCGGCGGCTCGTTCAAGTTCCACTGGAACTACCCGACGCCGATCACGCTGAAGGTCGATGACGTCAACAGCCCGATCACCCGCCCGTTCACGCGCGTGAACCCGCAGAGCGGCCAGCGTGTCGCGAACAACGTGATGGTCGTCGACGAGATCTACACGTTCGCGCAGGACTCGTGGTCGCGCGATCGCGTACGCACGCTGCTGAGCGTCGACTACGCGAAGATGCCGCAGGAGATCAAGGATCAGGAGCCGGCGGCCAACAAGCGTACGGACGGTGATTACGGCATCGCCTACATCCGCCGCGAGGGGCAGGGGCGTGTGTTCGTGAACGTGCTCGGCCACGATCACAGCATCTACAAGATGCCGACGATGCTCGAGCACTTCCTGGCCGGGATGCAGTACGCGCTCGGCGATCTCGAGGTCGACGACACGCCTGTAAAGTGATCAGGTACGACGGGTACGACTGGTACGACAGGCGACAGGGGGGGCCGGCGCGGAAGACGCGCCGGCCCTTCTCGTTTCTAGAGTCGTTTCGCGTTCGGCATCGATCGCGGCCAGATCCTCGCGCAGCTTCGCACGGTGCCCGGCGGGATCGCCCGATCGCTCGGTCTCCGAAAGTTGAGAGAAGCTGGTGCGATTCAAGGTTCCTGTCGCCCATCGTCCCTGTCGTACCTGATCTCTCAATCTCTCACGGCCGCTTGAACAGCGAGGCGTCGGCCGGCACGTTGAACTCGACGGTCGAGACGACGACCTCGAGCAGGGGCTGACCGGGCTGCTGCATGCGGATGTCGAACGGCACGAGGACGCCGTCGACCGGCCGGTGATCCAGGAGGTCGACGACCATGGGACTTCCATCGGCGCCGGTGGACTCGATGCGTCGTTCGACCCCGGTCTCGGTATCGATCAGGTAGTGCGTCACGCCCCGACCGGGCCGTGTGACCTTCAACCGGTACACGCGGCGATCGCCGAGGGTCTCCGTGCCGACGAGGTCGACCGTGTAGCCCTTGGCGCGGTAGTCGATCAGCGGACTTTCGAATTCGGATTGATCGCGCACCATGTCGGCATCGCGGCCCGTCAACTCCACGGTCGTCGGACCGCTGAGCATGGGATTGATGGTCCACGCCTTCGCGCCGTCGAAGACGTTCAGGATCATCGCCGGATCCTGGCCGGGCAGGGCGAGTGTCAGCTCCTGGTGTCCCAGATTGGGGCGGGCCGTCAGCATGAACATGCCGAGTTCGATGTCCTGCGTGTAGATCGCGCCTGTCACCTGCTGGGTCTGAATCGCACGCCATTTCTCGGCGCCGCCGCGCGACGCCAGGTGGCGCGCGACGATGTCATCGACCGTCTGCGCCGCCGCGGGCGCGACACTCGCGAGTGACGCGACAAGGACGGCAAGCACGGCAATCCGGATACGACGTGTCATCGATGGCCTCCGACCGAAGATTATCGGGCGCGGGCGATGCTGTCGCCGACATCCCGGCGAATGGCGGTCAGCGCCCGGCCGATGTTCCACCGCCTTCCTTGACGCGCCCCACCCCCCCGCACTATCCTTTTAACCCGGTTATGGTTTCTCGCGTGTTCTCCTTCACTGCTCGAAAGTGTTCCGATCGAAAGCGGGCCAACACCGCATCGGCGGCAGTGATGGTGCACGTCTGAGAACGGCCTGATCGTCTGGCCATTCGACCAGCCCCCACGGACCCGCCGATGCGCCGCGCACGGCGGGTTTTTTGTTGTCCGAACGCAGTCTGGAACGTCACATGAGCACGAGTGAATCTACGGGATCCCCGCGCCGCGCGCCGCGCGTGGGCCTCATCGGGTGGCGCGGTATGGTCGGCTCCGTGCTGCTGCAGCGGATGCGCGACGAGGACGACTTTGCCGTCATCGATCCGGTCTTCTTCTCTACGTCGCAGGCCGGCGCCGAGGGACCGCGCGTCGGGACGAGCCGGTCGGTGCTGGGAGATGCCACGGATCTCGAGGCCCTGGCCGCGTGCGACGTGCTCATCTCCTGTCAGGGCGGCGAGTACACGAGCACCGTGCACCCGCGGCTGCGCGCGGCCGGGTGGGGCGGGTACTGGATCGACGCGGCGTCGACGCTGCGCATGGCCGATCACGCGGTGATCGTGCTCGACCCGGTGAACCGCGAGGTCATCGATCGGGCACTGGCGGCCGGCGGGTGCGACTTCATCGGCGGCAACTGCACCGTCAGCCTGATGCTGATGGCCCTGACCGGGCTGTTCCGCGAGGGCCTGGTCGAGTGGGTGAGTGCGATGACCTACCAGGCGGCCTCGGGCGCCGGCGCGCAGCAGATGCGCGAGCTCGTCGCGCAGATGGGCGCCGCACACGCCTCCGTCCACACGCAGCTCGACGATCCGGCCAGCGCCATCGGTGACATCGATCGCACGATGGCCGAGACGCTCCGCAGTTCGTCGTTTCCCACCCGCCACTTTGGTCATCCCCTGGCCGGCAGCCTGCTCCCCTGGATCGACAAGGACCTCGGCAACGGCCAGAGCCGCGAGGAGTGGAAGGGGCTGGTCGAGTGCAACAAGATCCTCGGCCGCACCGGCCAGCCGATTCCGGTCGACGGCATCTGCGTGCGCGTGGGAGCGATGCGCTGCCACAGCCAGGCCCTCACGGTGAAGCTGACGCGCGACGTGCCGCTCGGCGCCATCGAGGCGATGCTCGCCTCCGCACACGAGTGGGTGCGCGTCGTGCCGAACGAAAAGGAACAGACGCTGGCCGCGTTGACGCCCGCCGCGGTCACGGGCACGCTCACGGTGCCTGTCGGTCGCCTGCGCAAGCTGGCGATGGGACCCGAGTACCTCGGCGCGTTCACCGTCGGCGATCAGCTGCTCTGGGGCGCGGCCGAACCGCTGCGCCGCACGCTCCGCATCCTCGTCGAACACGGCGTGTCGTCGGGCGACGCCCGCACGGCGGCCACGGCGGTGCACGCATGATCGTCATGAAGTTCGGCGGCACGTCGGTGGCCGACCAGGCTGCCATCAAGCGGCTGATGGCCATCGTCCGTGCGGCACGGCAGACGGCGACTCAGCCCGAGGCCGCGGACTGGCGCGGCCCCGTCGTGGTGGTCTCCGCGCTCGGCGGAGCCACGGACAAGCTCCTGACGGCGGCCACTGACGCGGGCGCCGGTAACATCCCTGCGGCCGTCGACGCGTTGAAGGCGCTGCGGGCGCGGCACCTGGACGTGGCCGGCATCGTCGGGGCGAGCGCCGATCGTCCGGCCGTCGACGCCTTCATCCACGATCAGTTCGACGAGCTCGAGCGGCTGGTCGGCGCGCTCGGCGTGCTGCGCGAGGTGACGCCGCGCTGGCTCGACACGATTGCGGCCGCCGGCGAGATTCTCAGCAGCCGGCTCGTGGCCGCGGCGCTCTCGGCGCACGGAATCGCGGCCGCGTGGGTCGACTCCCGCACGGTCATCGTGACCGGCGACGAGCACCAGGCGGCGCCGCCGCTGATGACCGAGACGCAGACCGCACTCTCCGCCGTGGTCGATCCGCTGCTCGCCGACAGACAGGTCGTCGTGATGGGCGGGTTCGTGGGCGCCAACACGGCCGGTGTGACGACGACGCTCGGCCGCGGGGGATCGGACTATTCCGCGGCCATCGTCGGGGCGTGTCTGGGCGCATCCGAGATCCAGATCTGGACCGACGTCGACGGGATGCTCACGGCCGATCCCCGCATCATCAAGGGCGTGCAGGTCGTCCCGCACCTGTCGTTCGGCGAGGCGTCCGAGCTGGCGTACTTCGGCGCGAAGGTCCTGCACCCGGCCACGATCCTGCCGGCCGTCGGCAAGAACATCCCGGTCCGCATTCTCAATTCGCGGCGGCCGAACGACGCGGGCGGCACGTTGATCACGCGCGATCGCTCGCTGACCAACGGGCCCGTCACGGCCATGGCGTCGAAGAAGAACGTGACCGTCGTCGACATCACGTCGACGCGCATGCTGATGGCCCACGGGTTCCTCGCGCGGATTTTCCAGGCGTTCGAGGCGCACCGGACTGCCGTCGACGTGGTGACCACGTCCGAGGTGAGCGTCTCGATCACGGTCGACGATCCGCGACGGCTGCCCGAGATCGCGGCCTCGTTGCGTGAAGTGGCCGAGGTGACCTGCGAGGATCGCATGGCCATCGTCTGCGCCGTCGGCGACGGCCTGCAGTGCGATCCCGCGTTCGTCAGCGACCTGCTGCAGTCGCTGCGCGGAATCCCCATCCGCATGGTGTCGCAGGCTGCAGCGCGGCGGAACGTTACGCTCGTCATCCGCGAGGCCGATCTCGAAGCGGCGCTCGTCCGCGTCCACGAACGTTTCCTGGGGGTGTCGGCGTGAGAATCCTGCTCATCGGTCACGGCCGCATGGGCCGGTTGATCGAACAGCTGGCTGACCAGCACGGCTGCACGGTGGCGGGCGTGGCCGAGGTGGATCGGCCCGTGCCGGCCGTCCTGGACGGCCTGACCGACGGACCGGCCGACGTAGCCATCGACTTTTCGCAACCCGAGGCCGTGCCCGGCAACGTCAGGGAACTCGCGGCCCGCGGCGTGAGCGTCGTCATCGGAACGACTGGCTGGCAGGCGCACGAGCGCGAGCTGCGCGAACTGGCCGGACACGCGGGCATCGGTGTGCTGGCCGCGGCGAATTTCTCGCTCGGCATGCACGTCTTCGCCGTGATCGTCGAGCAGGCGGCGCGCCGGTTCGGGACGCTCGACCGCGTGGGCGCGTGGATTCACGAAGCGCACCACGTGAAGAAGATCGACGCGCCGTCGGGGACGGCGCTCATGTTGAAGAAGGTGATGGAAGACGCCGGGTACGGGGCGGGGATCGACATGTCGTCGACGCGTGCCGGATCGATCCCGGGCATCCACGAGGTCGGCTTCGACGGACCCGCGGAAACGGTGACGCTGACGCACACGGTGCGCGATCGATCGGTCTTCGCGCACGGGGCACTCGAGGCCGCCAGATGGCTGCACGGGCGTCAGGGCTGGTTCACCATGCGTGACATGATTAACGGATAGGCAGCGGCATGGCGGGCGGGCTGCGCGGCTGCGGGCGGCACGGCGACGGGCCGCGGGTGCGCGGCAGGGTGGAGACATGAGACTTCAGTTCACGGGTCTGGGCACGGCGCTGATCACGCCGTTCACGCGCAGCGGTGCGCTCGACGAGGCGGCGGTGACGCGGCTGGCCACGCGGCAGGTCGACGCCGGCGTGCACTTCGTCGTCCCGTGCGGCACCACCGGCGAGGCGCCGACGATGACCGAGGCCGAGCGGACGCGCGTCGTCGAACTCGTGGCCGCGGCCGTCGATGGCCGGGCGATGGTGCTGGCCGGCGCCGGCGGCTACGACACGCGCGAGGTCATCAGGGCCGTGGCGCAGTGCGAGCATGCGGGTGCGCACGGTATCCTGTCCGTCGCGCCGTACTACAACCGTCCCACGCAGGAAGGCCTCTTCCAGCATTACAAAGCCATCGCCGAAAGTACCGCGCTGCCGATCATCCTCTACAACGTGCCCGGTCGTACCGGCTGCAACATCGAACCGGCGACGGTCGCGCGCCTGGCCGGGATCCCGAACATCGTCGGCGTGAAGGAAGCGTCGGGGAGCATGACGCAGATCGTCGACGTGTGCCGGCGCGTCCCCTCCGACTTCCTGGTGCTGTCGGGCGACGACGCGCTGGGCCTGCCGATGATGGCGATTGGTGGCCAGGGGATCATCTCGGTCGTGTCGAACGAGGTGCCGTCCGAGATGACGCAACTCGTCGAGGCGGCTGAGCGCGGCGACTTTGCCGCAGCCCGCCGCTGGCACCAGGCCCTGGTGCCGTTGATGCAGGTCAACTTCGTCGAGGCCAATCCGATTCCCGTGAAGGCCGCGATGGCGGCCATGGGCCTCTGCGAGGAGGTCTATCGGCTGCCGATGGTGCCGCCGAGTGATGCCGCCCGACAGCAGGTCGTCGCGGTCCTGCGGGAGCTCGGGCTCTCGGCGGCCGTGGAAGCCCGGGCGTGAGGCGCGCGAACCGGCGGGCGCCGGGGAGAGGCGGCCTGTAATGGACCTGCAGACGCAGATCCGGCTGACGCGCGAATTGGTCGACATCGATTCGACCACGGGCTATGAAGGGGCGGCCTGTGCCGCGATTGCGCGGATCCTGCGCGATCTCGGCTATACGGTCGTCGAGCAGGCAGTGAGTGACGGACGCGTCAACGTCTACGCGTCGATCGATCAACCCGCGCTCGTGTTCTCCACGCACATCGATTGCGTCCCGCCGTTCTTCCCGAGTCGCGAGGCCGATGGCCGCATCTACGGCCGCGGGGCGTGCGATGCCAAGGGCATCGCCGTGGCGCAGATCGCCGCGGCCGAGGCGCGTCGCGCGTCTGGCGCCACCGACATCGGGTTGCTGTTCGTGGTTGGCGAGGAGCGTGGCAGCGACGGGGCGCGCGTCGCGGGTGCGCTGGCGACGGGATCGCGGTTCCTGGTGAACGGCGAGCCGACCGACAACCGCCTGGCCCTGGCCACACGCGGCGTGTATCGCGCGCGGTTGCACACGAGCGGCCGCGCCGCGCACACGAGCCAGCCCGAGCTTGGCGAGTCGGCGATCGAGAAGTTGATCGACGTCGCGGTCACGCTGCGCGACGTGACGTGGCCTGCGGATCCCGACCTCGGCACGACGTACTACACGCTGGGGGTCGTCAGTGGCGGCGTGGCGCCGAACGTGGTGCCGCCCTCGGCGATGGCGGAGATCCTGTTTCGGACCGTGAGCGATCACGACGAGGTCCGTCGTCGGCTGTCGGCCGCCGTGGGAACGATCGCGCGGATCGAGGAAGTCCACGAGGTCCCGCCCGTCCGGCTGGGCACGGTGCCCGGGTTCGACACGGCCGTGTTCAACTTCACCACCGACGTCCCGTTCCTCGCGGGATGGGGCACGCCCTTCCTGATGGGCCCCGGATCGATCACCGTCGCGCACACGGCCGACGAGCACGTCGAGATTTCCGAGCTCGCGCGCGCCGTCGATCGCTACATCACGCTCGCCAGAACGCTACTCGACTGAGATCCGCGCAGGCAGTCCCCTGAGCCATCGTTCCGTCTCGGGGGGACGCTGTGCGTGTCAGCCCAGCAATCGTTCCAGGATTCTGACCAGCGCACGCTGATCGGTTGCCGACAGTCGCAGGACCGGATCGGGCGGCGCGGACAGGCGTTTCTGGAGCTGCGTGCGCAGACGCGTGCCGGTCGGCGTGAGGACCAGGACCTTGACGCGCCTGTCGGCGGGTGACGAGCGGCGCTCGAGCAGGCCGCGCGATTCGAGCCGATCCACCAGGCCGGTGACGTTCGACGCGTCGCAGGAGAGCGTCTCGGCCAGTCGTCCCATCGGGATCGGCTCGCCGGGATCGAGCAGCCGCAGCACGTGACACTGCACGGGCGACAGCTCGAATTCCGCGGCCACGGCCGGCAACTGCCCCCGTTGTTCGAGGAGCAGGCGCGTCAGCAGTTCCCAGGCCCTGCAGGCCGTTTCGTCCCCGGCGCTCATCGCCGTCATGATACTTGACCGATACGATAGTTGACAACATCAATGGTTGAGCGTATGGTCGATGTCATGACCAGACTCCGCATCGTGCCGCTCGACGACGAGATCGTGTTCCCGGGCATGCCCGTCACGCTGGCCGTCGATACCGGCCGTGACGAGCGTGTGCTGCTCATTCCCCGGCGTGGGGGCAGTTATGCCCGCGTCGGTGTCGTGGCCGACGTCGGCGATCGCGTCCGGCTGCCCGGCCGCTCGCTGGCCGTCTCGCTCGTCGGCCTGCACCGGGCGGTGCCCGGCGCCGCGTCGACCGACGGGGACGGTGTGCTGCGCGTCGAGGTGGAGGAGCGGCCGGACGATGTGCCGCCGCCCAGCCTCACGCGCGATCTCGAACGCGAATATCGCGCCGTGGTCGACGAGATCCTCCAGATCCGCGGTGACGACGGCCGCGTCAGCGCGTTCGTGCGATCGATCACCCAGCCGGGCGCGCTGGCCGATACCGCCGGGTATTCGCCGGATCTCACGATCGATCAGAAAGTGACGCTGCTCGAGACGTTCGACGTGGTCGAGCGCCTGCGGTTCGCGCTGGAGTTCCAGCGCGAGCGGCTCGCCGAGCTCGTCGTCCGCAAGCGGATCCGCGAGGATGTCGAGGGCGGCGCGCAGAAGCAGCAGCGCGACTACTTCCTGCGGCGGCAGATGGATGCCATCCGCAAGGAACTCGGTGAAGACGACGGATCGGCGTCCGGTGACTATCACCGCAAGATTGCCGAGGCCGGGATGCCCGAGGCGGTGCGGCAGCAGGCCGATCGCGAGCTGTCGCGCCTGGAGCGGCTCGGTGACTCGAATGCCGAGGCCGCCACGATCCGCACGTATCTCGACTGGCTGATTGCCGTGCCGTGGGCGACGCGTTCCGAGGAGCGACTCGATCCGGCGTACGCACGCGAGGTCCTCGATGCCGATCACGAGGGGCTCGACGACGTGAAGACGCGGATCACGGAATACCTCGCGGTCCGGAAGCTCCGCGCCGAGCGCGGCATGGTCGACACGCGGCGGTCGGGCGCCATTCTCACGCTCATCGGCCCTCCCGGTACGGGCAAGACGTCGATCGGGGAATCGATCGCGAAGGCGACGGGTCGCCAGTTCGTGCGCATGTCGCTGGGCGGTGTGCGTGACGAGGCCGAGATTCGCGGGCACCGGCGCACGTACATCGGCGCCCTGCCCGGGCGGCTGGTGCGCGCGTTGCGCGACGCGGGCACGATGAATCCGGTCATCCTGCTCGACGAGGTCGACAAGGTTGGCGCCGACTGGCGTGGCGATCCGTCGGCCGCGCTGCTGGAGGTACTCGATCCGGCGCAGAACCACGCGTTCCGCGATCACTACCTGGACGTCGAACTCGATCTGTCGCAGGTGCTGTTCGTGGCCACGGCGAATGTCGCGGAGACGATTCCCGGTCCGCTCTACGACCGCATGGAGGTGATCCGCTTCGACGGATACACGACGAACGAGAAGCTCGCGATCGCGCGTGGCCACCTGTGGCCGCGGCAGCTCGAGAAGAACGGTCTGCGCACCGACGAAGCGATCGTCGACGATCAGGTGCTGCGGCAGGTGGTGACCGACTACACGCGCGAGGCTGGCGTGCGCCAGCTCGAGCGCGAAATCGGAACGCTGCTCCGGAAGACGGCGACGGGCATTGCGTCCGGCGATCGCTCCACGCCGGTAGCCGTCGACGCGGCGCTCGTGCGTGATGCGCTCGGCCGGCCGAAGTTCGTGCACGAAGCCGCGGCGCGCACGGCCGTCGCCGGCGTGGCCACCGGGCTGGCCGTGACGGGCACCGGCGGCGACGTCCTGTTCGTGGAGGCCGCGGCGATGCCCGGCAAGGGCGGCGGGCTGGTGCTGACCGGACAACTGGGCGACGTGATGAAGGAGTCGGCGCGTATCGCGTTGTCCTACGTGCGCAGCCACGCGGCGGCGCTGGATATCGACGAGGGCGTGCTCGAAGGCCGCGAACTGCACCTGCACGTGCCGGCCGGCGCCATCCCCAAGGACGGGCCGAGCGCGGGCGTGACCATGGTGACGGCGATTGCGTCGCTGCTCTCGGGCCGTCCGGTGCGGAGCACGATCGGGATGACCGGCGAGGTCACGCTGCAGGGACGGGTGTTGCCGATCGGCGGCGTGAAGCAGAAGGTGCTGGCTGCGCACGCCGCCGGCCTGACGGAGGTGATCGTGCCCGAGCGCAACGCGCCCGATCTGGATGACGTGCCGAAGGACGTGCGCGATCAGATGACGTTCCATGTGGCCGCGTCTGTTGCCGACGTCCTGGCCCTGGCGCTCGAGCCGGCGAATCTCGTCGTCGCGGCGGCGTAGAAGGGCTGAACGCGCAGGGGCGGGGCCCGTGCCACCCGCCTGCGCGGGAACCCCCGAGGCTGAAGCCTCGGGGCTCCGAAGACCCGGCGTCGCGATCCAGGCGCTAGGACGCGGGAGCTCCGGAGCCCTGGGGCTTCAGCCCCAGGGAGAGACGCGTCCGCGGTTCCCGAGGCTGAAGCCTCGGGGCTCCGAATGCGGTGCCGTCCCGTCCGCGTCCGTCGCCCGCTGCCGCTATGATGGCGCCATGCCCGGATACGGCGCTCTCTACTGGACCGAGCGGACGCCCGCGTCCACGCGACCGAAATACCCGCCGTGCCGGGGCGCGCTCATGGCTGACGTCGTCGTGATTGGCGGCGGCCTCACGGGCGCCATGGCCGCCTGCGTGCTCGCGCGCGGCGGCCTCGACGTGATCGTGCTCGAGGCCGATCGTGTGGCGTCGGCCGGCACAGCGGCCGGCCTCGGCGTCGTGGTCCCGCAGCCGACCGCGTCATTCGTCGAGACGTCGGCGGCGCTGGGACTCCGCGCGGCACGCACCGCGTGGCAGACGACCAGGTCGAGCGCGCTCGATCTGCTCGCCAGCGCCAGGCGCTTGGGCGTGCGGTGTGAGGCTCTCCAACTCCCGCTGGTGGCTCACGCGCCGCGTCTCGAGGCCGTGATCGCGTTGCGGCGCGAGCAGACGGCGCGCAAGGATGCGGGACTGGCGGCGCCGTGGCTCGCGCCGGCCGCGCTCGAATCGCTCATCGGCACCGACACGGCGGGCGGCCTGAAGCTGGCGGGCGCGGCAACCCTCGATCCGGTCCGCGCCGCGCTGGGGTTCCTGCGCGCGGCCGAGGCCGCAGGCGCGCGGATCTTCGAGCACTCGCCCGTCCGACGCACGACGTTCACGCGCCAGTCCGCGCGGGTGCGACTCGCCAACGCCAGCATCGACACCGGCGGCGTGTACGTCGCCACCGCACGGCCCGGTGCACTGTTCCCGCAGTTGCGTCGTCACGTCCGCGAAAGCTGCACCTACACCGTCGTGACCGAGCCGCTCGTCGGACCGATGAAACGCGAGACCGGCCGCCGATCTGTACTCGTGACCGAGATGCCCGGGCAGTCGCCGTGTCTCCGTTGGCTGAAGGACGATCGCGCCATGTTCACCGGCGCACAGGGGCCTGTCGTCGGTCCTCGGCAGCAGGACAAAGTGCTCGTGCAGCGCACGGGCCAGCTGATGTACGAG
Organism: Acidobacteria bacterium SCN 69-37; assembly: GCA_001724025.1. Taxonomy (GTDB): domain Bacteria; phylum Acidobacteriota; class Vicinamibacteria; order Vicinamibacterales; family SCN-69-37; genus SCN-69-37. The sequence continues at coordinate 46,785 of MEDJ01000002.1, forward strand.
CTGTCGCTGCGGTACCCGGCGATTTCGGGTCTGCCCGCGCGCTGGAGCTGGGTCACGCCTGTCGTGACGACAGCCGATGGGTTGCCGTGGATCGGGTCCCATCGCAATCACCCGTTCCACTTCTTCGCGATCGCACTCGGCGCGTCCGGCGATGCCCTGGGCTGGTTCGCCGCAAAGGCCGCGCTCCGTCATTTCACCGGCGCCGCCAGGCGCGAGGATGCGGTGTTCGCGTTCACGAGATAGGGCCGAGGCCAGCCGATCCCGGACGCGTCGTTCTCGTCACCTCAACGATTGGATGTAGAGAATCACCGAGTCGATCTCTGCATCGGTGAGTACGCCGGCGTAGCTCGGCATGCCCGCGTCAGCTTGATCGAAACCACGCGCCACGCTGGCGGTGGGATCGAGGATCGACTCGCGGAGATACGCCGCATCGGCCGTGCGCGTGCCGCCCTTCGCGAGCACGCGATCGCTGCCCGCGAGTCCGCGCCAGCTCGGGCCTACCCGGCCGGTGACCGAGCCGTCGACCGAGTGGCACGCGAGACAGCCCATCCGTGTGGCGATGCGCTGCCCCTCCTCTGCCGTGACCGGCCGCGCGATCGTCGTCGTCGCAGCCCGAGGGGTGAGGTCGACGTTGATGGAGCCGAAGCCGCGCGCGACAGGATCGAAAGCGGGGAGTTCGGTTGGCGTGAGGTACACGTTGCCGTCGAAGCGGTGACCATCGGCCGTCGCAAGCGACCAGCCCACGCGCAGCTGCATGGACGGCTTCATGTCGGGCACGCCGATGAAGAGACCGCGGCCGTCGGGCGTGACGTACGCGCTCGACGGCGTCAGCGCATCCTGCCCACGCGTGCCGTCGAGCTTGAAGTGCGGCGATCCGTACGCGGGCGTGCGCTGGTAGTTCCAGCGTTCGGCGGACACGTTGGCCGGGTCGGCGGCCACGATCGGATCGAGGGGAACGTCGAACTGGACGAGCACGCCGCGATCGGTGGCGACGACGTCGCGCGGGATCGTGCTCGGCGCACCCGTGTAGCGTACGCGGGCCAGACCACTCAGTTCGCCGGCGTCCGTGCCCCAGATGCGGAAGCCGGTCACGTACAGCTGGCCATCGGCCGGATTGACGGCACCAGCCAGCGGCGCGAACGTCATGTCGTTCGTCAGGCTGGTGATCGCCGCGCGGGGCCGTGCTTCGCTCGTGTCGAGGTGGGCGAGGAGCAGGCCGGGCCTGTAGTAGTTGAGATAGACGAGGTCATCGTTGAGGGGGCCCATCCGCGCGCCCCTCAGCCACACCTGGCCAGCGGCCGACGCACTGACCGCGTGCGGAATCCAGGCGAGCGGCGCCGTAATCGGCGCCGGGTACCGGGCTTCGGGCTGCGACTCGGGCAGGAACCCGTAGTACTGGCCGTCGCGGATGATGTGCAGCGGCGTCGAGGGAATGTAGTTGCCCTGCTGATCGCTGGCGACCACCAGGCCCGTACGCGGATCGACGCTCGCGAAGGGCTGGCGCAGGCCCCAGCCGAGGCGCGTCATCGACGATCCGTCAGGCGCCACGCGCAGCACGGATCCGTTGTCGCGGCCACGCGTGCCGCCGAGCAGGCCGCCCTTCGCAATGATGAACGCGCCGTCCGGCGCGATCCGCATGCTCATTGCGAACTCGCGTGTTTCGGCGGTCTGCGCGAACGTGTTCGCCACGAGCACGTGGGCGTCGGCCTCGCCGTTGCCGTCCGTATCCTCGAGCCGCCAGATGCCGTTGCGATCGAACACGAAGAGATCGTCTCCGCGCGTCACGATGGCCAGCGGCTCGTGCAGGCCAGACGTGAATCGTCGCCAGACGAGGCGATCGAGCGATCCCGCCAGGCCCGTGACCGTCCACACGTCGCCGTCGAACGTGACGAGCGCCGCGCGATCGGTGGAGGGGAACGTGATGTCGGCGAAACGCACGTTGCGTCGCCACGGATTGGCGTCGGGAATCTGGAGGCGATCGACAACGAACGCGTCGGTCGAGGTCGAGAGCGATCCGCGCGTCGTGACCGTCTGTGGCCATCGCGGCTGGGGCGGACCAGTTGCCGCGAAGAGCTCGGGCGCTGGTGCCGGCGCGGTGCCGGGGCTCATCGCGACCGTGAAGTCGATGGGCGCGTCGCCGGCAGAGACGCGCACGACGATCAGGCCGTCGGGCTCGCGACGCAGTGCCGCCGCGTCCGAACCGGCAACGATAGCGGAGAACGGGCCCGCGGCCTCCGGCCGTGCGCCGACGACGAGCGACAGCGCCGTCGGACGGGCGCCCACGCGGATCCGGCGTTCGATGACCGGCCGATCGCCCTCGAGTCGAACAGCCATCTGTTCCGCGATCGTCGTGCCGTGAACGACGTACTCGAGCGCAACGCCGGTCGCCGTCTGTCGAATCGTGACGAAGCGGCCGTCGTCGCGCGTCAGCGGTCCGCGGCCCGGTTCGGCAGCATCGGGCGCGGGGGGCCGGGGATCTGCGCGAACGATCGCGGATCCTGCCTGCCAGCCGGGATAGAGGCCGGTCGCGAGCCAGGCCGTGCCGGCTACCTGCGGGAGCCGTCCCTGGCCAATGGGCGATCGCTCCCCGGCGTTGTGATACGACAGGGGAGCCATGCTGACGGGTGTCACGCCCGCGCCCTGCCAGATCGCGGACATGCGGAGCAGATCGGTGTCGAAGCAGGCCCAGAGATCGTGGCCGAGGTTGAGTACGAGACCGCGCGGCGTCAGGTTGTCGTCCGGCCACCCGGCGCCGAGCGCGCGGGCGTCGAGGACCGAGGAATAGAACGGGAAGTCGGGCTCGACGAAGTCGGCCCACGGCGATGGTGCGGCCGGCGCCTGGGACGGACGACGCGCGTCGATGCGTGCGCTGGTCGCCGGGCCGAGGGCGACGGCGATCGCGGCGATCGCGACAGCGCCGATCCAGCGGTGGGCTCGTGGCATGGGCATACCTTATCGCCGAATGGGCCGGCTCGCGTGGTAACATCCGCGCCCTTCTGATCCTTTGGCCGTTGACGGCCCTCGCGTGCGTCTCATGTCCCTGCGTTCCGAACTGAAACCGATGCTCCGGCTGGCCGGCCCCGTGGTGGTGGCCGAGCTGGGGTGGATGGCGATGGGCCTCGTCGACGTCCTGATGGTCGGCCCGCTCGGTCCGGCCGCAATCGGGGCCGTCGGCGTGGGGGCGTCGCTCCACATGGGCTTCGTGATCTTCGGCATGGGCCTGCTGCTGGGACTCGACACGATGGTGTCGCAGGCGCACGGCCGGGGTGATGCCGAGGCGTGCCGGCACTGGCTCGTGCAGGGCACGTGGCTGGCCATCATCGTGGCCGTCCCGCTGATGCTCGTCTGTGTCGGCGTGCTGTTCGTCGTCCCACAGATCGGATTCCACCCGGACGTCATGCCGCTGGCCCGCGGCTACCTGTCGGTGATCATCTGGAGCACGGTGCCGCTGCTGCTGTACGCCGCGTTCCGGCGCTACCTCCAGGGCATGCACGTCGTGACGCCGCTGATGTTCGCGCTCGTCTCGGCGAACGTCCTCAACGTCGTCGGGAACTGGGTGTTCGTCTACGGTCGCTTCGGGATGCCCGTGCTGGGCGTGTCGGGAACCGCGCTGGCGACGGTGATGTCGCGCACGTGGATGATGCTCGTGCTGCTCGTCGCGATCGCCCTGCACGACAGGTGGAGGCGGGGCGGGCTCGCGCGTCTGTCGTGGCGGCCGCAGGTCGTGCGGCTCCGCCAGCTCATCGGTCTGGGATTGCCGGCGTCGCTGCAGGTGACGCTCGAGGTCGGCGTGTTCGCGACCGCCACGGTGCTGGCGGGCCGGCTCGATCCGATCTCCAGCGCGTCGCACCAGATCGCGTTGAACATCGCGAGCACGGCCTTCATGATCCCCCTCGGCCTGTCGTCGGCGGGGGCCGTGCGTGTCGGCAGCCGTCTGGGTGAAGGCCGCATCGATGATGCGCGGCGCGCCGGGTGGACGGCGCTGGCCGTCGGTCTGACGGTGATGGCTGGCACGGGGCTGCTGTTCTTCCTGATCCCGGGAGCACTCATCGGCCTGTTCACGCACGACCCGGCGGTGCTGGCGCTTGGCGGCTCATTGCTGTTCGTGGCGGCGGTCTTCCAGTTGTTCGACGGCGTGCAGTCCGTGGCCACCGGCATCCTGCGCGGGCTCGGCGAGACGCGTGCCCCGATGCTGACCAATCTCGTCGGGCACTGGGTCATCGGCCTGCCGCTCGGCTACGCGCTCTGTTTTGCCTGGGGACTCGGCGTGATCGGACTCTGGTGGGGCCTGTCAGCCGGCCTCATCGTCTGCGGCGTGGTGCTCGTGTGGGTATGGCGGGTCCAGATCGGACGACGCCTGCATCGTCCACCAGCAACCGAGGTGTGAAGACGGCGCGGGCCGTTCAGGTGACGAACGCCAGCCACTCGCCCCAGTCCGTCAGGGCGGCAGGGAGTGCGGCGGCGAGTGTGGTCGCGACGCTCGTGCGGAGGGAGGGGCGGCGAGGTCGCGGGGGCACGCCGCGGAGGTGATCGACGTATTCGGACGGGGTCATCTCCGTCACGCGCCGGAACATCGAGATGAACGCGCTGGGGCTCTCGTAGCCAATCGCGTACGCCACGGCACTGACGGGCTCACCCTGCGAGAGGGGTGTGATGGCGGCTGACACGTGCAGCTTCTGCCGCCACCGGCCGAACGAGATCCCGGTCTCGCGCCGGACGAGGCGGCTGAGATTCCGCGGGCTCATGCCGACTTCCCGGCCGGCCGCCGCCAGCGTCAGGCGCAGGCCGTCGGACTGCAGCAGGCGCGCCGCCAGGGTCCGGAGTCGCGGATCGGCGGGAGTGGGTGTGAGATCGCTCGCTCCGGGCAGACGGTTCAGCTCGTCGGCCAGGACCGCGTGGAGCGGGCCGTCGGGCGTGGGCGCCAGGCCCGTGTCCGCATCGGCCACGAGCCGCGTGACGAGCGCGCGCAGCAGGGCCGTGACGACCACGGGGCCGGGTTGGCGATCGACAGGAAGCTCGAGCGGGAGGGCGGCCACGATCGCGCCGGTCCGCGCGACCAGGTGCGCAATGAGGTTGGCGGGCAACCACGCGGCACGGCCCCGCTTGAGCACCCACAGACCGGCGATCGACTCGACGGCCGCCGATCCGTCAGTGACGTAGATGAGCCGTCCGCAGGAAGCTGCCGGCACCGGGTGAATCCCCCGCACCGACACCTGCCACACACCGGCGCCCGAGTCGGCCGCCCGATCGAGCGGAAACCGATCCGCTGACATTGCCTTCTCCAGATCGTGAACGCGTCGCTGTCACGGCGCGTCCGGCACGCACCGCGGTACTGTATCACTCCCGGCATCGGTCGCACCGTACCGGACGACCGTCGACGGGGGGGGGCGGCCGCGGGGCGAGGCGCGAACGGCGGTCCTTGGTAGGATCGTCATCTCCCCTCCGAGTCGGGACACTGGGAGCCTGGCGACGGATGCCGGCTGGTGAGGTTGATCATGCGCGGATCATTTCCACGGATACTCGGTGTGGCGTTCCTGCTCGCTGCCGGGGCGACGCTCGTGGCCCAGACGAAGATCGAGTTGCCGAAGAACAACTTCACGCCACAGCAGGACGTGGAGATCGGGCTGCAGAACGCTGCGGAAATCCGGCGACAGTATCCGGTCATCGAGGACCAGGCGATTGCGGCGTACCTCACGTCGCTCGGCGATCGGCTGGTCGACGCTGCGCCCGCGGACCTCAAGCAGCCCGTGTACCAATACTCGTTCACGCCGGTCAACCTGAAGGAAATCAACGCGTTCGCACTGCCCGGCGGACCGATGTTCGTCCATCGCGGCATGGTCGACGCCGCCGCCGGCGAAGGTGAACTGGCCGGCGTGATGGCGCACGAGCTGGCGCACGTGCTGCTCCGACACGGCACCGCGAACGCCACGAAGGCCCAGAATCCGTGGCTGCAGCTCGGCCAGATCGCCGGCGCGATTGGCGGGGCGATCGTCGGCGGCACGGCCGGCGCGGTCATCTCGGACGGGAGCCAGTTCGGCATCGGCACGCTGTTGCTGCGCTACAGCCGGGATTTCGAGCGACAGGCCGATCTCCTGGGGGCGCAGATCATGGCGCGTGCCGGCTACGACCCGCGTGATCTGGCGCACGTGTTCGAGACCATTGCCAGCGAATCGAAAGGGGGCAGCCCCGAGTGGCTCAGCAGCCACCCGAATCCCGGCAACCGCACGGCCTACATCACGAAGGAAGCCGAGTCGCTGCAGATCGCGCCGCACCCCGACACGCGTGAGTTCGCTGCTGCCAAGTCGGCCTTTGCCCGGCTCGATCCGGCCATGACGATGGCGGAACTGGCGAAGCGGACCGAGGCGAGCGCCGCAGGGGCAGCCGTCGCCGTGGGGACGCCGGGGCGTCCGGTCCCGACGCCGTCACCGCGTCAGCGCACGGTGAACGCCGGGGTGTTCCAGGTCAGTGTGCCCGACAACTGGCAGGCCGTGCAGTCGTCGGGCACGTTGCGCGTGGTGCCGGAGAACGGCTACGGCGATCTGAACGGCCAGATGGTGTTCACTCACGGCGTCGAGTTCGGCGTCGCGCGGTCGTCATCACGCAACCTGCAGGAGGCCACGACCACCTGGCTGAATGCCGTCGCGCGTGACAACCCCGACATGCGGCTGTCGGGATCGCAGCAGACCACCCGCCTGTCCGGTCGCACGACGCTCGTCACGTCGCTGACCAACCCCTCGCCGCTTGGCGGCGCCGAGCGGGTCGTGACGTATACGACCTTCCTGGCCGACGGCAGCCTGTTCTATTACCTGACGGTGGCGCCCGAGGCGGATCAGGGCACCTACGCCTCGACCTTTACCCGCATCGCCCGATCGATCCGCCTGACGGACGTGCGCTGAGCGGTCGGCCGACTGGCTGGATCGCGCAGCATTTTGGCCGGGTCGCGAAATTGCCGACCAGATGAGTCCGCTATCGTACTGCTTCGTATTGAGATTGTTCTCAGTAAGCAGTCGCAGGACTCATCACTCATGGAACAGACCTTCCCCGGTTACGGTCCAGTCAGACGCTGGACCGGCTCCCTCCGACGGGCCGTCGTCGCCGCCATCGTGGCTGGCGTCGTCGCGCCCGGTGCGGTGGCCTCCGCCACCGCCGGCACACCCGCGCAGGCCCAGCAGCCCGCGCGGCGCGCGACCCTCGACACGGTGATCGACTGGAATCTGCCGGCACAGCCGCTGGCCGCAGCGCTCGAGCAGGTGGAGACGCTGACGGGCCTGCGCATCAGCATCCGGGCGACGCTGCCCGCCGACGTGACGGCGCGGGCGGTGACGGGTGCCATGACCGTGCAGGCCGCGCTCGACGCGCTGCTGGCCGGCACGCACGTGATCTGGTACTCGGTCGACAGCCGGACGCTGGCGATTCAGCCGCTCGCGTTCCAGGCCGAGCCGGTGGTCGTGACCGCGTCGGGGTTCGAGCAGATCACCCGCGATGCGCCCGCCAGCATCACCGTGCTCGGCACCGCCGAACTGCAGGAGCGACGGTACTCGAGTCTCGCGCACGCACTCGTCGACGTCGAAGGCGTCGACATCGACGGCGGCGCGGGCAAGACGGGCGGACTGAACATCAGCATGCGCGGCATGCCGAGCGAGTACACGCTGGTGCTCATCGACGGCCGCCGGCAGAACGCGCCCGGGAACGTCACGCCGAACGGGTTCGGCGAGACGTCGACGAGCTTCATGCCGCCCGTCGACGCGATCGAGCGGATCGAGGTCGTGCGCGGCCCGATGTCCACGCTCTACGGCTCGGACGCGATGGGTGGTGTCGTCAACATCATCACGCGCAAGGTCGCGCCGCGCTGGACTGGATCGGCCACGTTCGACGGCACGCTGCAGGGCAACTCGGACTTCGGCAACGACGGCAAGGGCGCGTTCTTCCTCAACGGCCCCGTCGTCGCCAACCGCCTGGCCATCGCGCTGCGCGCCAGTTCCCAGCACCGCGAAGCCTCGAACCTGTCGTATGTCGACCAGTACGACAACCCGATTCCGATTGCCGGCATCGGTGGCAGTCCCGGAACGGCGGACGTCCGCACGGCCGGTGCGAGACTGGCCGCCACGCCGCACAGGCACCACGACCTGACGTTCGACATCGACGGCTCGTGGCAGACGTACGACAACGCCACGAGCGGCCTCGGGACTGTCGACACGCCCGACCGGATCGGCGGCTACCTGCCGAAGCAGAAGTACAACAAGACGCAGGCCGTGTTCGCCCACAGTTGGCGGCTGGCATTCGGCGTGCTCGAGTCGGACATCACGCACAACACGACCGAGACGATTGGCCGGACGATTCCCTTCATCGCCACGCGGCCCGACGAGGCGGGGACGCCGCGCACGCTCGAGGGCACGAACACGATGCTCAACACCAAGCTCCTGACGCTGCGTGGGGCGCACACGCTGACCGTCGGCGGCCAGATCTGGCGGGCCCGCATGATCGACGGCGTGGCCGAGGCGCCGTTCGAGTTCACGCAGAACGCGATCTTCGCCGAGGACGAGTGGCGCTTCGTGCCGCGGGTCGCGCTGACGATGGGGCTGCGGTACGACCATCACAGCACGTTCGGCGGCAAGCCGAGTCCGCGCGCGTACCTGGTGTGGAACCCGGTACAGCAGTGGACGATCAAGGGCGGCGTGAGCCGTGGCTTCAAGACGCCGCGCCTCGAGCAGATTGCGGATGGCATCAACGGCTTCGGCGGACAGGGGCGCATCCCGCTCGTCGGGTCGCCAAGTCTCAAGCCCGAGACCAGCACGTCGACCGAAATGGGCGTGCACTACGCGGCGAGCGCGTTCAGCGCCGGCGTGACGCTGTTCGACAACGCGTTCCAGGACAAGATCGCCAGCGGCGAGGGGCTGCCCAACTGCAGTTTCGGCGCGTCGCCGAATCGACAGGGGTGCGTCGACTACGGGGTCTGGCCGGACGTGGATCTGTTCGGGCAGTCGATCAACGTCGACGAGGCGGTGACCCGTGGCGTCGAGACGAACGCGCGCGTGGCCATCGGTCCGCGCGTGACGCTCACCGCGAACTACACCTACACCGACAGCGAGGTGAAGAGCGGTGAAGGCGTCGGCCGTCCGTTGATGGACACACCGCGGCACATGGCGAACGCGAACCTGAAGTACCAGGCGACCGATCGGCTCTCGACATGGTTGCGCGCCGAGGCGCGGGGCGAACGCGATCGCGGCACCACCGCACAGGCCCTGGCGCTCGGACCCTATCGTGCCTACGAGATCTACCACCTGGGCGCGGCGTTCGATCTCTCGCGCCACCTGACGATCAACGCGATGGTCTACAACCTGACGAACCGCAACTTCCTGCAGTACCTCGCGTACGCCAACCCGACCACGGGTGCGGTGTCGTACAGCTCGATGTACCGCAACCGCCAGGAACCGCGTCGGTTCTGGTTGTCGGCGAACGTGAAGTTCTAGCGGCAGGACGGCTGTCCGTGGCGCAGACCGCGGGCGGCCGGATGTTTCCGAACGGAGCGCACGGGCCTCGGCCCGTGCGTCTTCTTCATCCCCGCCGTTCGGTCTTCGCCCAGGTATCCTTCAGCGTCACCGTGCGGTTGATGACGACGCGCGAGGTGGTCGAGTCGGCGTCGATGGCAAAGTAGCCGAGTCGTTCGAACTGGAAGCGCGTACCCACGGCGGCTTCGGCCAGCGATGGTTCGAGCTTCGCGTCGGGCACGACCTCCAGTGACGCCGGGTTGATCTGCGTGGTGAAGTCCTCGTCGCCCGCGCCAGGGTTCTCGACGTTGAACAGTCGATCGTAGAGTCGCACCTCGGCGGTGACCGCGTGAGCCGCAGACACCCAGTGCAGCGTGCCCTTCACCTTGCGCCCATCGGGCGCATCGCCGCCTCGCGTGGCCGGGTCGTAGGCGCACCGCAGTTCGACGATGGCGCCGTCCGTGTCCTTGATCACTTCGCGGCAGGTGATGAAATACGCGCCGCGCAGCCGGACCTCGCGGCCCGGAGCGAGCCGGAAGAACTTCTTCGGGGGATCCTCGAGGAAGTCGTCGCGCTCAATGTACAGGACGCGAGAGAACGGCATCGTCCGCGTCCCCATCGACTCGTCGTCGGGGTGATTGGCGAGCGTGACGTGCTCGACCGCCCCTTCGGGGAAGTTCTCGATGACGACGCGGAGCGGCCGCAGCACCGCCATGGCGCGCGGTGCGCGGCGGTTGAGATCCTCGCGGACGAAGAACTCGAGCAGGCCCACGTCGACGATGTTCTCGCGCTTGGCCACGCCGATCTCGTCGGCAAACCGGCGAATCGCCTCCGGCGTGAAGCCGCGGCGCCGCATGCCGGAGATGGTCGGCATGCGTGGATCGTCCCAGCCCGAGACGTGGCCGTCGGTCACCAGTTGCAGCAGCCTGCGCTTGCTCGTGATCGTGTAATTCAGGTTCAGTCGCGCGAATTCGACCTGCCGGGGCCGCCCGGGCAGGCCGGCGTTGGCCACGAGCCAGTCGTAGAGCGGCCGGTGATCCTCGAACTCGAGCGTGCAGATCGAATGCGTGATGCGCTCGATGGCGTCCGACAGCGGGTGCGCGTAGTCGTACATCGGGTAGATGCACCACGCATCGCCCGTGCGGTGGTGGTGCGCCCGCCGGATCCGGTAGAGGATCGGGTCGCGCAGGTTGATGTTCGGCGAGCGCATGTCGATCTTCGCGCGGAGTACGTGGGCGCCGTCCGCGAAGTCGCCGGCGCGCATGCGGCGGAACAGGTCGAGGTTCTCCTCGACCGACCGCGTGCGGTACGGGCTGTCGATGCCCGGTTCCTTCAGCGTGCCCCGGTTCGCCCGGATCGCGTCGGCATCCTGGCTGTCGACATACGCGAGCCCCCGCGCGACGAGTGTTTCGGCGCAGGCGTAGAGCTGGTCGAAATAGTCCGACGCGTAATAGATCCTGTCGTCCCACGAGAACCCGAGCCAGCGGACGTCGGCCTGGATCGACTCGACGTACTCCGTGTCCTCGGTGACCGGATTCGTATCGTCGAACCGCAGGTTGCACGTGCCGCCGAAGTCGCGGGCGATCCCGAAGTTCAGGCAGATCGACTTGGCGTGGCCGATGTGCAGGTATCCGTTCGGTTCGGGCGGAAACCGGGTGGCCACCCGGCCGGCGTGGTGGCCGCTCGCGGTGTCGGCCGTGATGATCTCTCGAATGAAGTCCTGCCGGACACCAGTGTCCGACGGCGTTTCGGGCGCCATAGTCCCGCTATGTTAGCCCGTTCCTGACCTCTCCGGGTTTCACCGCCGTGTCCTCAGCGCGGGTCCCGGCCTGCGTATGTTCGCCCGCATCTGCACCGTGGGTGGGTGTCTGGCGGTGGTATCTGGCTTGCACACTCGGTCGACGCCTGTCGGGAGTGTGATCCGTGACATCGACAACCACCCGCTCATTCGTGCTGGTTTCCGTGTTGGCCGCGCTGGTGTTCGTCTCGAGCGTGCCGACCACGGCCGAAGCGCAGCGCCGCGTCCGCCGCGCGGCGCCGGTGATCGTGATCGGCGGATACGGGTACCACTCGTACTGGCGCTACGATCCGTGGTCGCGATGGGGACCGTGGGGGCCGTACGGGTACCCGCGCTACTACTACGGCGTCTACGATCGACTGGCGTCGCTCCGGATCGATGCCGAACCGCGTCAGGCCCAGGTGTTCGTGGACGGCTACTACGCCGGGCTCGTCGACGACTTCGACGGGGTGTTCCAGCGGTTGCGACTCGAGCCCGGTGGCCACACCATCACGCTCTTCCTCGAGGGGTATCGCACCGAGGAACATCGCCTGTATCTGCCGCCCGCGCACGACCAGCGCCTCCGCGTGACGATGGTACCCCTGGCGTCTGGCGAACTGTCGGTGCCGCCGACGCCCGCGCCGGCCAGCGACGAGGAGGACGAGTGGGATGGCGGCGAGACCGAGGGGCCGCGCGAGCCGGTGATGCCGCCGCGATCCGAAGGGCCGCGCGAGGGTCCGCGCCGAGGCGAGGTGCGGACGATGCCCGCACGGTTCGGGACGCTGGCGTTGCGGGTCGAGCCCGACACCGCCGAGGTCTTCATCGATGGTGAACGGTGGGGTCGACGCCCCGAGCAAGGTCTTCTGCGGATCGAACTCGCCGAGGGACGGCACCGCGTCGAGGTCAGGCAGGGCGACGTCGTCACCTACGGCGAGGACGTCCTCATCCGACGCGACAGGACGCTGACGCTCAACGTCAGACTGAGATAAGGCGGGGAGGCTGGAAGTCTGGGAGGAGGCTGGAAGGCCTGCTCCCAGACTGCAGGTTTCTGGCCTATCGCTTCTTGTCTGCGACGTAGTCCAGGGCGAACTGCTGGAGGACCGGACTGGGCGGACCGATGACCTGGGCTTCGGCAACCGCCCGCTCCTCGCTCCAGCCATCCTTCAACATCCGCTTCGTGATCATCAGGGCGGACACGCGGCCGGCGCTGGCGCAGTTGATGAAGGTCGGCGAGTTCGCCGGCTCGGCGATGGCCTCGAGGAACGCGTCGGCTACCGAGGCCTCCGGCTGCTGCGGGTTGAGCGGCAGGTGGATGAAGCGGATGCCCGCGGCTTCCGCGGCCGCGCGCGACGCGTCGATGTCGGCATCGGCCTCGGTGGTCCGCCGCAGGTTGATGATCGCCTTGTAGCCCCGCCGGGCTAGGTCGGGGATCACCCGCGCGTCCGTCGCCCCGGCGCACGCGATTGTGGGATCGACGTTGGTGAAGTTCCTGATGCCGTCCACGGTTTCCTTGGTGGGGCCGCCCTCCTGAGGAGCGAGGACCGCCAGCGATGCCAGCCCGGCGACGGCAACGATCATCCACGATGTCATGACGCGATCTCCTTGACGGCGTTCAGCACCTCGGCGGCGTGGCCGTCCACTTTCACCTTGTCCCAACGCCGGGCCACCCGGCCGTCCGGCCCGATCAGGTACGTCGTCCGCACGATCCCCATGTACGTCCGACCATACTGCGCCTTTTCCTGCCAGACGCCGTAGGCCTCGGCGACGACGTGAGCCTCGTCGGCGAGCAGCGGAAAGGTTACGCCGTGTTTCGACGCGAATTTCGCCTTGCTGGCGGTATCGAGGATGCTGGCCCCCAGCACGACGGCCTTCGACGTCTCGAACGCCGGCAGCGTGTCGCGGAACTCGCACGTCTCGGTGGTGCAGCCCGGAGTGTCGTCTTTCGGATAGAAGTAGAGCACGACGGGGCGGCCGGCATAGTCAGCCAGCGTGTGCGTGCGACCCTGCTGATCCTTCAGGGCGAAGGCGGGTGCAGGCTGGCCCGGATCGATGAGCGGCATGCCACCCAGTGTATCGCCTGCCGGCCGTCCGCCGCCGCGTGGCCGCGTAGCCTTGTTGCCGTCCAGCTCTCCCCCCGAGGCTGAAGCCTCGGGGCTCCGAAGACGGCGAGCCTCGGGGCTTCGAAGACAGCGAGCCTCGGGGCTCCGAAGACGGTGAGCCGCGGCGTTTCGAAGAGAGACAAGCGTCGTCTTCCCGCCTGCTGCCTCCCCGCCTTCTATGCAACCGCCGAGAGGCGCGCTATCGTATAGCGCTATCCGGAGAATCACTTTATGAATGAGCAGCCGTCCCGCATGCCTGCGGACCGTCGAACTTTCTTGAAGACCATGGGTGCCGCCGCCATTGCCGCCGGATCGTCCGGGGCCGTGCACGCGGCCAGCGCGGCGATGCAGGGGGCCACACCAGCCGTACGGCCGCGGCTGGGGCTCGACACCTTCAGTGTCGGCGCCCAGAACTGGACGCCGATGCAGATTCTCGACTTCGCGTCGAGCATGAAGCTCGACGTGGTGCAGTTCAGCGAGATCCGCTTCCTCGGCAGTGCCGACTGGCGGGTTGCCCTCGATCCAGCCAACGTGCGCGCCGTGCGCAATCGTGCGGACGAGCTCGGGATCGCGCTTGAGGTCGGGATGCGATCGATCTGTCCGACGTCGGGTGCGTTCGACAAGGAGGCGGGCACGGCCGAGGAACAGATCCTGCGGATGATCGACACCGCGAAGATCCTCGGGTCGCCGCTCGTCCGCTGCTTCCTGGGAACGCAGGCCGATCGGAGTACGAACATCGACCGCCACATCGACGAGGTGGTGAAGGTGCTCAAGGGCGCGCGCACGCGCATCCTCGATTCGGGCGTGAAGGTCAGCATCGAGAACCACGCCGGCGACATGCAGGCGCGCGAACTCAAGCGGTTGATCGAAGAGGCCGGTCCGGACATCGTCGGCGCGACGATCGACTCGGGGAACGCGATGTGGACGATCGAGGATCCGCACCTGACGCTCGAGACGCTGGCGCCATACGTCCTGACCAGCCACATGCGTGAGAGTTACGTGTTCGTCTCGGAACGCGGCGCCGAGGTGCAGTGGTGCCGCATGGGCGAGGGCAACATCGACATGCCGGGCTACCTGCGCAAGTTCGTCCAGCAGTGTCCGGGGAAGACCGTGAACCTCGAGGTCATCGTCTCGAACACGCCGCGACCGTTCGCGTACCGGAACCCGCAGGCGTGGGAGATCTTCCGCAACACGCCGGCGTGGGAGTTCGCGCGGTTCCTGACGCTCTGCGAGAAGGGCGAACCGCGTCCCGTCCCGGCGCCGCCGGCCGCCCGCGGTGGCGGTCCCGGTGCGGGTCGCCAGGGTGGCGGTGGCGGACGCGGTGGCCGTGGAGCGGGTCCGAACCCGGAAGCCCTGCGGATCAACAGGGAAGACGCCGAAGCCTGCATCCGCTGGACGCGCGATTTCCTCGCGACGCTGTAAGGCCGCCTCTCGTCTCGACACGCGCCTGGTCGGCTGCACGCCGATCAGGCGCGTTTGACGTTGCGGCTGGCTGAAGTTGAGCGATCATAGCGTCTATACGACGGTGGATCAGAGACGGCGCGCGACCTTCGGTCGCGCGATCGGGCGTTGCGGGAGGGATGGATGGCGTCGATGAGCGCGAAGAGCACCCCGGACACGAGCCGTGTCCTGTCGGTCATCATGGGGGGCGGCGCCGGCACGCGCCTGTTCCCGCTGACGAAGGAACGCGCCAAGCCGGCGGTGCCGCTGGCCGGCAAGTACCGTCTCGTCGATATCCCGATCTCGAACTGCATCAACTCCGATCTGCGGCGCATCTACCTGCTGACGCAGTTCAACTCGGCCTCGCTGCACCGGCACATCACGCAGGCGTACAAGTTCGATCACTTCTCCGAAGCGTTCGTCGAACTGCTCGCCGCCGAGCAGACGCATTCCGACACATCCTGGTACCAGGGCACAGCCGACGCGGTGCGCAAGAACATGGTGCACCTGCTCAATCACGACTTCGACTACGTCCTCGTGCTGAGCGGTGACCAGCTCTACCGGATGGACTACCGGACGATCATCGCGCAGCACATCGAGTCCGGGGCGGACGTCACGCTCGGCACCATTCCCGTCGGCCGGCGCGAGGCCGAGGCACTCGGGATCATGCAGATCGACACCGACTACCGGATCACGCGGTTCGTGGAGAAGCCGAAGGATCCCGAGGTCCAGGATTCGCTCGTGATCCCGCGCCGGCTGTATCCCGCGCTCGAGATCCCCGAGGAGTCGGACGACCTGCTGCTCGGCTCGATGGGCATCTATGTCTTCAACCGCGACGTGCTCACCCAGTTGCTCGACAACACGTACGCGGACTTCGGGAAGCACATCATCCCGCGCGCGATCGACTCGCACAAGGTGTTCGCGTACGTCTTCCAGGGCTACTGGGAGGACATCGGCACGATCCGCGCGTTCTTCGAGGCCTGCCTGGAACTGACGGCCGAACTGCCGCGCTTCAACTTTTTCGACATGACCGCGCCGATTTTCAGCCGGCCGCTGTTCCTGCCGGCGTCCAAGGTGAACGGGGCGCAGATCGATCACGCCGTCATCTCGGACGGGTGCATCATCACGCACGCCAGCATCCACCAGTCGATTATCGGCATCCGCAGCGTCATCGAGCCGGGCAGCCAGCTGACGCGGACGATCATGATGGGCGGCGACGACTACGAGTCGGCCGAGTCGATCGCCGAGAATGCCAGGGCAGGGCGGCCGCGCATGGGCGTGGGACGCAACACCCGGATCGAGAACGCCATCATCGACAAGAACGCCCGCATCGGCAGCAACGTGGTCATCACGCCCGACGGCAAGCCGGAGAAGGTGGATCACCCGCTGTACTACATCCGCGACGGCGTCGTGATCATCCCCAAGGGCGGCGTCGTCCCCGACGGGACCGTCATCTGAGAGGCGGCTGAAAGAGCCAGCAACCTTACTTCTGGCCCGGGAGCCTGCGTTCTTCTGCGGGCTTCTGATTGACAGGATCGGATTCGTCGTGAACCTTGTCATCGAGCACGCCACGCCGCAGCAGATCACCCTCCGTCTCCGCGAGGGCGAGGTCGAGACGTCCGTCACCGGCTGGCACACGCCGAGCGCCGTCTCGGCCCTGCTGGCGGCGGTCGACGCGGTGACGGCAGGCGAGGGGTACGCCGAGTGCTTCTGGCCCGAGCCCACGGGCCAGTACTGGTGGATGTTCAACCGCGACGGCGAGCGGCTCGAGGTGGTCGTGCTCTGGAGCCGTGGCGCGGGGACCGGGTGGCAGCACGTGTTCCGCGCGGCCGACGAAGTGCACTACCTCGACGAGCGGATCCGCGAGGAACTCGCCGCCCACGATCTGCTGCCCGGCTGACATCGGCCCGCGGCCGGTCGACGCGGTGTCAGCGACAGCCTACGGCTGCCGGCACGCGTACGACGCCGCATCGTCCGGCGGCCCGTCGACGTAGTGCGGATAGGCGGGATAGCTGCAGAGCGGCAGGCTGCGGCCGCCGGTCGTGACGCGGCCGTGCAGCGCCGGGGCCACGCCGCGTTCCACCCAGTCGAACAGCATCGACACACGATCGACGCCGACAGGGAGAGGCGCCTGCGTCAGAGTCCGACCCTGGCCGTCGCGCGCGGCATTCTGCCCGCGCAGCCCGTGATTGGCCTGTGGAATCACGAACAGCCGCGCGAAGGTCTCGACGACATTGCGTCCCATGGTATCGAGCACGGCCTGGTAGTAGTCGAGCTGCGCACCGGGCGAGGCCAGCGTATCGTCGGTGCCGATCGTGACGATCAACCGGCCGCCCTTCGCGCGGAACGCCGAGAGATCGGGATCGGCCCCGTCGAGCCACGACGACAATTCGCGTCGTCGGGTGTCGAGCTGACCGCCTTCTTCGTAGTCGAGCGGATTGGCGGCGAGATCGCGCATGAGGAAGCCGGTGACGCCGAGCACACCGAGATGAGCGTGCATCGGGGCGTCGGATGGAGCGCCCTCCTGGCCGAGGAAGCGTGTGGCCTCGATCAGGCCGCTGCCCGAGGGATCCGTGTTCGGCACCCACATCCCGAACGAGGTGACGTCGTGTGCCAGCGGGGTGGCGAAGCGGTAGCGGCTGTAGACGAACTCGAGGGTCTCAATCTGACCGTCGGTCAGACACGCATCGGGACCGGCGTCCGCGGGCGCGGGATCGACAGAGCCCGGACAGCGCTTCGCCGACCACGGGTGCCGGTCCGAGGGGCCGCCGTGGACATCGAAGATGGCCCGGCACGCCTGATAGTTGTTGATGATGCCGTCCACGCGTCCGTCGAGGTGATCGCACGTGCGCATGACGTGATCCCGGATCGCCTCGACCTTCGCGCGCGTTACCCAGTTGGCGATCGGCTTCTCCTGGATGCGGATGAGTTCGGGCGCAAGCATCAGCGACGAGAATCCGACGATGGGGACGTTGGAGATGATGCCGTCGTAGTCGTCGGGATAGCGCTGTGCCACGGTCAGGGCCTCGCGACCGCCCTGCGACGTGCCGACGTAATACGTGAACGCGGGACGCGCGTCGTACGCCCGTTCGATCAGGACCATCGCGGCGTCATGCGTCTTCTTCATCTGCATGTAGCCGAGGTTCTGAATCGCCTCGTCGTTCAGCGTCCACTCCGGGCTCGCAGCTGGACCCGCCCGGTGGCCCGAGTCACTGCCGAAGGTGACGACGCCGCGTGCGGGACCACTGGCGCCGCCGTCGATCGGGCCCGTCAGGTTGGGGATCACGCCATTGAAGCCGCTGCCGCCCAACTGGATGGCCCGGCCGTTCCATGACGCGGGCAGGATGACACGGAAGTTGATGGGCTGTGCACGCGGCGACGGATCGACAGGCGCCATGGCGCCGGTGACCGCACAGAACGCCGGTGTCGTGGTCGTGGCGTCCGTCCAGACGGGGCCATCGAGCGTGACGGCCGATACGGGTTCGCCAATCGCGGTCGGAGGGATCGACGTGCCGAGGCGTGCGGACGTACAGTCCGCCGTGGCCAGGGCACGGATCTGCGGCATCGTCGACGGAGGCGCAACCTGCTGTCCCTGCAACAGCGTCGTTGCCGCGCCCGACAGGATGATCGTGGCGAGTATGACGGTCGTGAGTCGCTGCATGACGTCCCTCTTTGCAACCGTAGAGAACATGGAGGAAATGGAGAGCAGGGGCTGGGCTGTCGCCGAGCCTTTCAACGCCCTTTCATTTCTCTGATCGTCGCGGGATTCCCGGCGGCCTCAGGCCGCCGGTGGCCCGCCTGCGGGCCACCGCGCTCGTCGCGCTACTCTTACGTGCCCTCCATCCCTCCACGGTTCCCTGGTCTACTGGCCCAATCCGAACAGCTTCACCGCGTTCTCTTTCAGGATCAGCGGCCGCACCTCGTCCTTGATCGGAATGGCTGCGAAGTCCGTCAGCCAGCGGTCCGGCGTGATCAGCGGATAGTCGGTGCCGAAGAGCACCTTGTGCTTGAGCAGGGTGTTCGCGTACTGCACGAGCGTGGCCGAGAAGTACTTCGGCGACCAGCCGGACAGATCGATGTAGACCGTTGGCTTGTGCAGGCAGATGGAGATCGCCTCGTCCTGCCAGGGAAACGACGGGTGCGCCAGGATGATCGGCAGATCCGGGAAGTCCACCGCCACGTCGTCGATGAGCATCGGATTGCCGTACTTCAGGCGCACGCCGCCACCGCCCGGCATGCCGGTGCCGATGCCGCTGTGTCCCGTATGGAACAGCACGGGCAGCCTGGCCTCGGCGAACACCTCGTACAGCGGATAGGCCAGCGGATCGTTCGGCGAGAACTGCTGGAGCGGCGGGTGCAGCTTCAGGCCGCGGACGACACCCTCGGCAACGAGACGTTTCGCTTCCCGAACCGCCTCGGGTCCGCGTGTTGGATCCAGACTCGCGAACGGGATGACCACATCCGGATGCGCGCGCGCGAGATCGATGACGGCCTGGTTCGACACGTGCGGTCGGCCCGTGAGCCGTTCATCGACGGTGAACACGACGCACGCCATCTGGCGCGCCCGGTAGTAGTCGACGAGCGAGGCTCCGTCGCGCGCGGCACCGCTGTCGCCGAAATACTTCGTGGCGGCGGCGTCGGTGGCGTGGCCGCCCTTCGGCGCTTCCAGGTGGACGTGGACGTCGATGGCAGTCAGGCGCGCCGGATCGGGAGCGGGCATGGTCATGAATGAGGTCCTGTCAGACGAGGATGGTGTCGACGTCGGCGTCGTAGATCCGGTCGACGATGCTGCGGCGGTGCGTCAGCACGGCGCGCTGATTGAGGGAACCTTTGTCGGTGATTTCCGTGGCCTCGAGCGACGGAGGACTGGTCAGCAGGGTGGCGCGGTAGACGGCCGTCGAGCTCCCCGGGTTGTCGGCGTTGTAGCGTGCCAGGCGTTCGGTGAACGCTGCGCGCACGGCCGTATGCGCGACCACCTCGACCAGCGGAGTCTCCCCTGTGGCCCCGACAAGCGCGCGGCAGGCGGTGGCGTTCGGAAAGATGAGCACCGCAAGGTGCTCGCGTCCGTGACCGGCGATTGCCACGTCCTGCGCGAGATCGCCAATCAGCGCCAGCAGCCTGGCACGGACCGGCCCCGCGTGGACCCACGTGCCGGTCGAGAGTTTGAAATCCTCGTTGATGCGGCCCTGGAACATGAAGCCGCGTGCGATGGTCGGGTCATCGGGATCGGCGGGCGCAACGGCGTCGCCCATCCGATAGAACCCTTCCTCGTCGAACGCCGCGGTGGTCAGGGCGTCGTCGCGCCAGTAGCCGGGCGTGATGTTGGGGCCGCGCAGGCGCGCTTCGAGTCGGCCGTCGACAGGCACGGCCTTCAGCTCGAGCCCGGGTACCGGGACGCCGATGTGGGTGGTCGTGGAACGCAGCGCCCCGGTGCACAACGCGAACGGCGCGCTCTCGGTGGCGCCGAGGCCCGTGATCCAGGGCACCGGACGGCCCGTGGTCATCATGGCCAGCTCCTGCATCCCGTCGGCGATTTCCGGACGCAGACCCGCTGCCGCGAAGAAGAGCGCCTGCACGCGGCCGAAAAAGTGGCGACGGAACGCCTCGTCGGCGCGCAGCGCCGGCAGGAGCATCTCGAAGCCGCGCGGCACGTTGAAGTACGCCGTCGTCGCGATCTCGCGGAGGTTGGCCAGCGTGCGATCCATCTGGCCGGGGACCGGCCGGCCGCTATCGATGTAGAGCGTGCCGCCGTTGTAGAGGACAATCCCGAAGTTGTGGTTGCCGCCGAACGTGTGATTCCACGGCAGCCAGTCGCAGAGCACAGGTGGAGCGTCGGCGAGGAACCGCAGGACCGTGCGCAGCTGTTCCTGGTTCGCGCAGAGCATCCGCTGCGTGTTGATGACCCCCTTTGGACGGCCGGTCGACCCCGAGGTGAACAGCACCTTCGCTACGGTATCGGCCGATACGCGTCGATGGGCCGTGTCGACGATGGCCGTCGGCGTCGAGGCCTCGAGCGTGTCGAGCGGCGTCGTCCGCAGTGACGCGCACGGCGTACGCGTCACGATTTCGACGTCGGCGGTGGCCACGTCGCGCAGCGCCGACTCGAACAGCGCGCCGTCGTCGGCGAACAGCAGGCCGGGGCGCATGACCTCGACCAGGCGTGCGAGCGTCGTGTGATCGCGGACGAGCAATGAGTAGGCCGGCGCCGCGGGCGCGTAGGGCACGCCCGCGTACATGGCCGCCAGCGCCACGACGGCGTGATCGATGCTGTTGCCGGACAGGATGACGACCGTGCGGTCCTCGGACAGGCGGCGATCGTGGAACGCCTGCGCCACGGCGCGCGTGCGAGTCCTCGCGTCGGCGTACGTCAGGAAGCGCCACGCGCCATTCGCGTCGCGCTCGGCGAGGAACGGCCGGTTCGGCGTGGCTGCGGCCCAGTAGTCGAGTCGATCGGTCAGGCGCGTGGGATACGGCCCGAGCGGGTGCGGTGAGCGCGCCCGGATCGTGCCGTCTGCCTCGCGCGAGACGACGATGTCGGCGGGCAGGACGCGCGCATCGGTCAGGATTCCCGGGCTGTCGATCGGCGTGTGGCGCATGAGGCTATCGACGATCGAGGCCCCGGAACGTACCGCCCTCGCGTGCGAGCCGTTCCAGCAGTGGCGCCGGCGTCCAGCGTGCGCCGAAGTCGCGATGGAATGCGGACACGCGATCGACGATGCGATCGAGGCCGACGCGATCGGCGTAGAACATCGGGCCGCCGCGCCAGGCCGGGAACCCGTACCCGTTGACGTAGATCGTGTCGATGTCCGACGCGCGCAGGGCCAGGCCGAGGTCGAGCGCGCGCGCACCTTCGTTGATCAGCGCGTAGATCGATCGCTCGACGATCGCGTCGTCCGTGAACGTCCGCTGTGAGATTCCGGCCTCGCGTGCCCTGGTCCGGATGAGATCGATGACCGCCGGATCCGGGTGTGGCTTCCGATTGTCGCCGTAGTGGTACCAGCCCCTGCCGGTCTTCTGTCCCAGCCGACCGGCGTCGACGAGCGCGCGCTGCACCAGGGGGCGACGATCCGCGGGATCGGCGAAATGGTGGAGGGCGTCCTGCACGCGGATCGCCACGTCGATGCCCGCCATGTCGTCGACGGCGAACATGCCCATCGCCATGCCGAACCCCGTCAGCGCCGCGTCGACCTGCTGCGGCGTCGCGCCCTCCTCGACAAGGTACTGCGTCTCATACATGTACGGGAACATCATCCGGTTGCCGACGAATCCGGGTCCGTTCCTGACGACCACGCCGACCTTGCCGAGCGTCTTGGCAAAGGCCAGGGCCGTGGCGAGCGTGGAGGTGGCCGTGGAACCGCCGCGCACGATTTCGAGCAGCCGCATGACGTTGGCCGGGCTGAAGAAGTGCAGGCCGACCACCTCGCCCGGCCGCGAGGTGACGGCGGCAATGGCGTCGATGTCGAGTGTCGACGTGTTGGTGGCCAGCACCGCGCCCGGGCGCATCACGCGATCGAGATCGCGGAACACCTGCTGCTTCAGCGCCAGATCCTCGAACACGGCCTCGATGACGATGTCGGCGGTCTCGAATCCGGCGACGTCGGTCTGTGCCGTGATGCGCACCAGTCGATCGGCCACGCCCTGTTCCGTGAATCGACCGCGCGCCACCGAGACGGCGTAGTTTTTCCGGATGGCGTCGAGGCCGCGATCGAGCGCCTCGCGCGACGCGTCCTGCAGGATCACCTCGAGGCCCGCGTTGGTACACGCCATCGCGATGCCGCCCCCCATCGTGCCCGACCCGACGATGGCGACGCGTCGGATGGGCGCGGCCTTCGTCTCGCGCGGCAGGTCCGGAATTCGACTGACGGCCCGTTCGGCGAAGAAGACGTGGATCAGCGCCTTCGCCGGTTCGGTGCGGATGACGTCGAGGAAGAGATCGGTTTCGCGACGGCATCCCTCGGCAAACGGCAGCCGGGTGGCCGCCTCGATGGCATCGATGGCGGCAAGCGGCGCCGGCTGCTGGGGTTTGACCTTGCGCGCGAGCGCACGCGCGGCCTCGTACAGCGGCGCGTTGTCGTCTGGCGTGCCGAGCTTCTCCGTGCGACCGCTTGTGCGCGGGTGCGGACCGCTGCGGGCAGCGACGCCTTCGGCGAACGCCACCGCACCCTCGAGCAGGTCGCCGTCGATGATCGCGTCGAGCAGGCCGTGGGTGAGGGCGTCGGCCGCGGTGATCGGCTTCGACGTCACGACCATGTTCAGCGCCTGTTCGACGCCGACGAGTCGCGGCAGCCGCTGCGTGCCCTCGGCACCGGGGATGATCCCCAGGGCGCATTCGGGCAGGCCGAGCCTGGCGTTGGCGACCGCCACGCGGTAATGACCCGCCATCGCCAGTTCCAGGCCGCCGCCGAGCGCCGTGCCGTGGATGGCCATGACGACAGGCTTTGTCGCGTGTTCGACGCGCGCGAGCAGGTCGTGCAACTCGGGCTTCGGGGCATCCGGATCCCAGGCCAGCGGTTCGAGTGTGGTGATGTCGGCGCCGGCGACGAACGTGCGGCCGGCCGCGATGATGACGATGGCCGCAATCGCCGCATCGGCCTCGGCGTCGTCAATCGCGGCCGTGAGGCCCTCGGGCACGCCGGGGCTCAGCGCATTGACGGGCGGGTTGTCGACCGTGATGACGCGGACGTGACGATGGGTGTCTGTGCGAACGAGTGGTGCGGTCATGGGAGCGTGAAGCGCAATGTCAGACAGCGAACGGGACGCGGACCAGGGCCGCGCCCGGCATGCGCGCGAACAGGGCCTTGTTGGTAAGTGCGCGCTGGAGGTTCTTCCAGGCGATGAGGGCGTGTTCGCGCGCCAGGGCCTCGGCCCGCGCGCCCTCGCGACGCTCGATGGCCTCGACGATGGCCTGGTGCTGCGACTGCGCCAGGTCAGCGGTCCATCGCGCCTCGGCCACCTCGGCATCGCCGAAGACCAGCGCGCCAGGTGCGGCGAACGGCAGGCGGACGACCTGTTCGATCGTGGCGACGAGCATGCGGTTGCCCGAGAGGGTCCACATCTCGCGGTGGAAGCGATCGTTGATCTGGACGTACGCGACGAAGTCCGTGAGCGAACGCGGCAGCCGGTGATCGAGTTCGATGAGCAGACGTCGGAGCGGCGCAAGGGCCGTGGCATCCGTCAGCCGTTCGGCAGCCAGGCGCGCGGCCGAGCCCTCGAGGATGCCGCGCAGTTCGATGGCGCTCCAGATCTCGTCGACGGTGAACGCGCGGACACGATAGCCGCCGCGCGGCAGCTCTTCGAGCAGTCCCTCGTGGGCCAGGCGCGCCAGTGCGTGACGGACCGGCGTGCGCGAGACGCCCAGCCGCGGGGCCAGGCCGAGTTCGGTCAGACGTGTGCCGGCTGGACAACTGCCGTCGAGCAGCAGTTCACGCAACAGGATGACCGCGCGGTCGCTCTGGGAGGCTGTCGATCGGGCATCCATGAGTCAGCGCGCCATGGTAGCGTCCTGTATACCGTCTGGCAAGGTTCGGGGAAACAGATCGGCCGAACGGGCCGTATCTGAGCGTCGTCTCCGTGCATCACGTTCTGGATGTATACAAGTAGGTCGATTGGAGTCCGTATGACCCGTACAACGAGTCTCTTCGTCGCCGGCCTGATCGCCGGGTTGGCGAGTCCGGCCGTGGCGCAGCAGCCTGCCGTGGCGCCAGGGGCCTATCGCACGCTGCCGGCCGTGTCGCTCTACGGCGGACCTGCGCCGACGCCGGCCGACTGGCCGGGGCGTGTCCCGGGCCCCGTCGAGGAAGTGGCCACGCAGAACGGCGGCGTGCTGTTCAACATCACCGAGCCGAGCTACACGGCGTTCATCCCCGACGCGGCCCGCAACACGCGGACGGCGGTGGTCATCGCCCCCGGCGGCGGGTTCCGCCAGTTGTCGATCGACAGCGAGGGCAATCGCGTGGCCGTGTGGCTGGCCGAGCGCGGGATTGCGTCCTTTGTCGTGAAGTACCGGCTGGTGCAGCAGACCGGGCCGAACTTCTCGATGATGGCGCGCATGCAGGACATGCCGATGAACGTGGCCGGTGCGCCAGCCGTGGAGGACACGCTGAAAACGCTCGCGCTCGTGCGCGAACGGGCGGACGAGTACGGCATCGATCCGGCGAAGGTGGTGGCGATTGGCTTCTCGGCCGGTGCCCACGCCGTGGCGATGGCGGCGCTCGCGACCGACGTCGCGGCGCGGCCGGATTTTGTGGCCCCGATCTATGGCGGTCCATTTGGCGGCATCCCGCCGATTCCCGCGGCTGACGCCGCCGACAAGCTGCCGCCGATCTTCCTCGCGATGGCGCAGGACGATCCGCTGGTCGGCGACGACGTGCGCGCGTTCTACGCGGAGCTGTTCGCGAAGGGCTATCGGCCGGAGACGCACCTCTACATGAGTGGCGGCCACGGCTTCGGCATGAACGAGCGTCGGCATACGAGCGATCACTTCATCGATCAGTTCTATGACTGGCTGCGCGTGCAGGGCCTGACGCAGAAGCCCGGCGATCCGGACATGCGGCCGGCTCCTGGGCGTGGCTTCGGCCCCGGCGGACCCGGTGGTCCCGCTGGCGGCCGTCGTGGCGGCGGCCCTGGGCGCGGGCAGTAGCGGACGGGCGGGCCGCACGGCCGCGGGCTGCTCGGCAAGAATCCTTCGAGCCCGGGCGGCCCGTCTTGTTGCTTGTACGCGTGCTGTGCGTCCGATTATCGGTCTTTATATCCGATATTCGGTATTGACTCGGCGCCGCCGGGTTCATACAGTGGCTCCGACCTCGACAACCGACACGTCCGTCCGCGATCTGCGGGCCGCGGTCTCGCCGGGCACCGAGGGCCAGTGAGCGCCTTATGAGTCAGCCTGCCTACATCTGCGACGGCATCCGTACCCCGTTCGGCCGCTATGGCGGCGCGCTAGCCTCCGTCCGGGCCGACGAGCTGGCCGCCATCCCGATTCGTGCGCTCATCGAGCGGCAGCGGCACGTCGACTGGGCGCGGCTCGACGACGTGGTGCTGGGTTGCGCGAACCAGGCGGGCGAAGACAACCGCAACGTCGCGCGGATGGCGCTGCTGCTCGCCGGCCTGCCCGCGAACGTGCCGGGCGTGACAGTCAATCGCCTGTGTGCGTCGAGCCTCGATGCCGTGGCTTCCGCAGCACGCGCCGTGATGACGGGCGAGGCGTCGCTCGTGGTGGCCGGTGGCGTCGAGAGCATGTCGCGCGCGCCCTTCGTCATGGGCAAGACGGAGGTGCCGTTCGGCCGGAACGTGCGGCTCGAGGACACGACGCTGGGGTGGCGCTTCGTCAACCCGGCGATGCAGCAGCGCTACGGTATCGACTCGATGGCGGAGACGGCAGAGAACGTGGCTGCCGAGTGCGGCGTGGCGCGCGACGATCAGGATGCGTTTGCCCTGCGCAGTCAGCAGCGCGCGGCCGCGGCGCAGCAGGCCGGGCGGCTGGCCGAGGAGATCGTGCCCGTACCCGTCACGCAGAAGAAGACGACGGCGACGGTGACCGACGACGAGCACCCGCGCCCCGACACGACGATCGAGGCGCTGGCGCGGCTGCGTCCCATCGTGCGCCAGGACGGCACGGTGACGGCGGGCAACGCGTCGGGCATCAACGACGGCGCTGCGGCGCTGCTCATCGCTTCCGAGACCGCCGTGCGCGAGCACGGCCTGACGCCGCGCGCGCGCGTGATCGGCGCGGCCGCCGCGGGCGTCGAGCCGCGCGTGATGGGTCTGGGGCCGGTACCGGCGACAGAGAAACTGCTGACGCGTCTCGGGCTGACGGTGCGCGGGCTCGACGTGATCGAGTTGAACGAAGCGTTTGCGGCGCAGGCGCTCGCGGTCCTGCGCGCGCTCGGACTGCCCGATGACGCGCCGCACGTCAATCCGAACGGCGGCGCGATCGCGCTCGGCCACCCGCTCGGCGCGAGCGGCGCACGCCTCGTGATCGCGGCGGTCAACGAACTGGTTCGCGCGAAGAAGTCGCGGGCGCTCTGCACCATGTGCATCGGCGTCGGCCAGGGCCTGTCGCTGGTCATCGAACGCGTCTGACGACGAGGGACGGCAGCACACAT
The DNA here is from genome assembly GCA_001724025.1 of Acidobacteria bacterium SCN 69-37. Classification (GTDB taxonomy): domain Bacteria; phylum Acidobacteriota; class Vicinamibacteria; order Vicinamibacterales; family SCN-69-37; genus SCN-69-37. Next base: position 73,693 of record MEDJ01000002.1, read on the forward strand.
GCAGACGTCGCGGACGCAGGTCGGAATCGTGGGCGCAGGCCCGGCCGGGCTGATCCTCGGCCATCTCCTGCACGGGCACGGCATCGACTCGGTCATCCTCGAACGTCGCGATCGTCACCACGTCATCGAGCGCGTGCGGGCCGGCGTGCTCGAGCAGGGCACCGTCGATCTGCTGCACGCGATGGGCGTGGGCGATCGACTGGCGCGCGAGGGGATGCGCCATGACGGCATCCACCTGGCGTTCGGCGGCGAGCGTCACCGGATCGACATGGCCGCGCTCACGGGTGGCCGCGCCATCACGGTCTACGGCCAGAACGAGGTGGTGAAGGATCTCATCGCCGCGCGCGAGGCGACGGGACGTCCGCTCTCGTTCGACGTCGACGATGTCAGCGTGCACGACGTGACTTCGTCCCGGCCCTCGATCCGCTACAGCCGGGATGGCGTCGCGCACGAGGTGCAGTGCGACTTCATTGCCGGCTGCGACGGGTTCCACGGCGTCTGTCGGCCATCGATCCCGACCGAGGCCCTGACGCTCTACACGCGCGACTATCCCTTTGCCTGGCTCGGCATCCTTGCGCACGCGGCCCCCTCGCTCGACGAACTCGTCTACGCCCTGCACGATCGTGGCTTCGCGCTCTTCAGCATGCGCTCGTCGTCTGTCACGCGGCTCTATCTGCAGTGCGCACCGGACGATGACCTGGCGAACTGGCCGGACGATCGCATCTGGGACGAGTTGCTCATGCGGCTGTCGACCCGCGACGGCTGGCGGCCGGCCGTCGGGCCGATCTTCCAGAAAGGGATCACGCCGATGCGCAGCGTCGTCGCGGATCCGATGCAGTACGGCCGGCTGTTTCTGGCCGGCGATGCCGCGCACATCGTGCCGCCGACGGGCGCGAAGGGCCTGAACCTGGCGGCGGCCGACGTCTGGCGTCTGGCCACGGCACTCGCCGCGTATTACGCCGACGGCGACGAGCGCGATCTCCAGGCGTACAGCACGCGCGGCCTGCGGCGTGCGTGGTGGGCGCAGCGGTTTTCGTGGTGGATGACATCGACGCTGCACCGTGCGGACGACGCACCGCCGTTCGATCGTCGTCGCCAGCAGGCCGAGCTCGACTACCTGGTGCAGTCGACGGCGGCGATGACGAGCCTGGCGGAGAACTACGTCGGGCTGCCGTTCGCCTGATCCGGGAAACGCGAATCGCGAGGAACACCGATGCAGCAGCAGGAGAATGCAGTCGATGTCGGGTCGCTGATTGATGCCGGCACGTGGACCGGCTACCAGCGGTGGCTCGTGCTCCTCGTGGCGATGACCATCGTCTTCGACGGCATCGACAACCAGTTGCTCGGCATCGTCATTCCGACGGTGATGGCCGAATGGGACGTGCCGCGCAGTGCGTTCGCGCCCGTCGTCTCGTTCGGGTACGGCGGCATGATGGTGGGCGGACTCGTGGCCGGGTTCGTTGGCGATCGGATCGGCCGGCGCGCGGCGCTGCTCGGGAGCATGGCCGTCTTCGGCGTGCTGACGGTGGTCGCGGCCTTCGTGCACTCGACCGAGTCGCTGACCGTTTTGCGGTTTCTCGCGGGCATCGGCCTGGGTGGGGCCATGCCCAACGCCGCCGCCCTGGCGGCTGAGTACGTGCCGGCGCGCGTACGGCCAATCGCCGTCACCGCGACCATCGTCTGCGTGCCGCTCGGTGGGACGCTGGCGGGTCTCCTCGGCATCCAGGTCCTGCCCGCCATCGGCTGGCGTGCGCTGTTCATCATCGGTGGCATCGTGCCGCTGGTGGCGGCCGTGGCGCTGCGGTTCCTGCTGCCCGAATCGCCGCAGTTCCTCGTGCGTCGTCGGGATCGATGGCACGAACTCATTGCCGTCATGCGTCGCATGGGGCACACGCTGGCCCCGGGCACCACGTTCGTCGATCCGGCCGTCGGGCGCGCGGTGTCGCAGGCGTCGTTCGGCACGCTGTTCTCGGCCGCGTTCCGGCGCGACACGCTCGCGCTCTGGGGATCGTTCTTCTCGTGCCTGCTGGCCGTGTATCTCGGCTTCAGCTGGCTGACCACGCTGCTGAGCGGCGCGGGATTCGATCCGGCCACGGCCAACACCGGCATCACGGCTTTCAACCTTGGCGGCGTCGTGGGCGCACTGCTCGGCGGCGTGGTGATCACGCGCCTGGGATCGCGTCTGGCAATGCTCACGATGACCGGCGTGGCGATCGGCGGGGCCACGGGGCTCGCGATGATGGAGATTTCGCCGGCGGCCTCGTTGTTCACCATCATGGCGATGCTGACGTTGACGGGCAGCATGATCAACGGCGTGCAGACGACCATGTATGCGCTGGCCGCGCACGTGTATCCGACGGCGATCCGGGCGCGCGGCGTGGGGACAGCCGTGGCCTTCGGCCGGATCGGCGCCTTCATGACCGGGTTCATCGGATCGTGGGCCGCGGACATGGGCGGAACTCAGGCGTTCTTCGGGGTCGTGGCGGCCATGATGGTGGTCACGTTCGTGTCCCTGGCCCTGGTGTCGCGGCACGTGCCGGCGACGAACCGGGTTGGTGAATGAGTATGTTTCTCTCGTTGAAGGACGCCGTCGCACGGTTCGTGCGATCCGGCGATCGCGTGGCCCTCGAAGGGTTCACGCACCTGATTCCGTTCGCGGCCGGTCACGAGATCATCAGGCAGCGGCTGACGGATCTGACACTGATCCGGATGACGCCGGATCTGCTCTACGACCAGATGATTGGCAGCGGCTGCGCGAAGAAGCTGATCTTCTCGTGGGGCGGCAATCCGGGCGTGGGGTCGCTGCACCGGCTGCGCGAGGCGGTCGAGAAGCAGTGGCCTGCGCCGCTCGAGATCGAGGAACACAGCCATTCCGCGATGGCGCACGCGTACGCGGCCGGCGCCGCGGGCATGCCGGCGGCCTTCTTCCGCGGCTATCGTGGATCGGATCTCGCGAAGGTCAACCCCAACATCCGCTTCATCACGTGCCCGTTCACCGGCGAGTCGCTGGCCGCGGTCCCGGCGCTGCGGCCGGACGTCGGCATCGTGCACGCGCAGCAGGCGGACAGGGACGGCAACGTACGCGTGTCGGGCATCGTCGGCGTGCAGAAGGAAGTGGTGCTGGCCTCGGCGCGCGTGATCGTCACGGTCGAGGAAGTCGTGGACCGTGTGGCTGACGGCGGATCGAATGCGGTGGTGCTGCCGTCGTGGACGATCGACGCGATTGCCGTGGTGCCCGGCGGGGCACGGCCGTCGTATGCCCACGGGTACTACCAGCGGGACAACGCTTTCTACGTGGCGTGGGATGCGATTTCTCGCGATCGAGACGCGTTCAGGCAGTGGATCGACACCCACGTGCATGGCGTGGCGGCGGAGGTCCGATGAGTACCACGACGAATGATGTGACGTACACCGCCACCGAAATGATGACCGTGGCCGCGGCCCGGGCGTTGACGAACGACGACGTCTGCTTCGTGGGTATCGGACTGCCGTCGGCGGCCTGCAATCTGGCACGCCTGACCCACGCACCCAGACTGAAGCTGCTCTATGAATCGGGCACGCTCGAGACGAAGCCGCAGGTCCTGCCGCTGTCGATCGGCGACGGCGAGTTGTGCGAGACCGCGCTGACAACGGTCTCCGTGCCCGAGATGTTCCAGTACTGGCTGCAGGGCGAGCGGATCACCATCGGCTTTCTGGGTGGCGCGCAGGTCGACCGCTTCGGGAACCTCAACAGCACGGTCATCGGTGATTACGCGGCACCGAAGGTCAGGCTGCCCGGCAGCGGGGGCGCGACGGAAATCGCCACGGGGTGTCAGCGCATCTACATCGTGATGCGGCACAACCCGCGCGCATTCGTCGAGAGGCTCAGCTTCCAGACGTCGCTCGGTCACGGGCCGACGGGGCGCGAACGCCGCGCGCTCAGCGTGCACACGGAGGGGCCCGCGCTGCTCGTGACGGATCTCTGCGTGATGAAGCCTGATGCCGAGACGAACGAGTTCTGCGTGGTGAGCATCCATCCCGGTGTGACGCGCGAACAGGTGGTCGCGGCGACCGGGTGGCCCGTGAGATTCGCCGCGGCCGTGACCGTGACGCCCGCACCGAACACCGCCGAACTCGAGGCGCTGCGTGATCTCAATGCCCGCACAGCGAAGGCGCACGGGTCTTCGAGCGGGGCCGCGGATCTTTGACGCCCGAATCAGCGATCAGGAGATCAGTCGGCGCCCTGGGGCCGGCGATCGGAGCCCTGGGGCTTCAGCCCCAGGGACAGACACGTTCCGGATCCTCGAGGAAAACGACGCGAGACGACCATGACAGACAGAAAGCCAGACGTGCTGAAGAGCCAGCCCCCGCTGCTGTATCCGCCCTACGCGTCGACGAGGCTCCGGGCACCTCAGCAGCCGTTGATTCAGCTGCCGGCCCGCTACTCGGATCTCACGCAGCCGGTTTACGGTCACCTGCCGCTGCGGCCGAGCGACAGCGATCTGACGCGCCAGTGCCCGGGCGGTGAGCCGCAGGGCGAGCGCATCATCGTCACCGGGCGTGTCGTCGACGAAGACGGCCGGCCGCAGCCGAATGTGCTGATCGAGGTCTGGCAGGCCAACGCGGCCGGGCGATATCGGCACGTCGTCGACACGCACCCGGCGCCGATCGATCCGTACTTCCTCGGGGCCGGTCGCGCGGAGACCGACAGCGACGGTCGCTATCGGTTCACGACGATCAAACCTGGCGCCTACCCGTGGCGGAACCATCCGAACGCGTGGCGGCCGGCGCACATCCATTTCTCAATCTTCGGCCGGTCGTTCCAGACGCGACTCGTCACGCAGATGTACTTCCCCGGCGATCCGCTCCAGCCGTTCGATCCGATGCTGCTCTCGCTGCCGTCGGATCGCGCCCGCGAGCGGCTGATCTCGAAGTTCGACCTGGACATCACGCAGCCGGAGTGGGCGCTCGGCTACGTGTTCGACATCGTGCTGCGTGGCGACAACGCCACGCCCTGGGAGGAACGCGCGTGAGCGGGCAGAACGAATCCCCGGTGGCGAGTGGCTCGCAGACGGTCGGGCCGTACCTGCACATTGGCCTCGATACCGAGCCGCGTCATGGCGTCATGGTCGGACCGCACACGGCCGGCGAGCGGATGCGCCTGCGCCTGTGCGTGCTCGATGGTGCGGGTCAGCCGGTGCCCGATGCGCTCGTCGAGCTGTGGCAGGCCGACGCGAGCGGCCGATACGTGGAGACGGCCGATCATCCCAATCCCGATCCGGGCGAGGCATTTCGCGGGTGGGGCCGCCGCGCGACCAACCGCGACGGGTGGACCCTGTTCGAGACGATTCGTCCCGCGCCGACGACGAGCGCTGACGGCCGGACGCAGGCGTCACACATCAACGTGTGCCTGTTCGCGCGCGGCATGCTGCGGCACATCTTCACGCGCGTCTATTTCGCGGGCGACCCGATGCTGGCGACGGATCCGGTCCTGGCGCTGGTGCCCGAGGCCCGTCGCGGCACGCTCATCGCGGATCGTGTCGACGATATGTGGACCCTGACGATTCGTATTCAAGGCGACGGCGAGACGGTGTTTTTCGATCTGTGACCGGCGGCGTGGGCCGACACGAGGTTGGCCTCTACGCGCGCCCGCATACAATCCCCATCATGCCTTCACCGCTCACGCACACCCTCGTGACGACCGACGCGGTCGGTCGTGCGTTCGCGGACGAGGCGCTGTTCTCGGCCATGTGCCGCTTCGAGATCGCCCTCGCGCGGGCCGAGGCGGTGGCGGGTGTGATTCCCGACGCGGCGGCCACGGCCATCGCCGACGTCGTGCGGACCGCCGCGATCGATGACGCCGTTGCCCTGCGCGTCAGCCTGCGCGCGAACGCCACGCTGTCGATTGCTGTCGTGCAGGCGTTGAGCGCCCGCGTGGCGCAGGCGCATCCCGAGGCCGCCCGATACGTGCACTGGGGTGCAACGAGTCAGGACGTCTTCGATACGGCCCTCATGCTCTGTCTGCGCGACGCGTGGATCGCGATCGAGGCCGATCATCTGCGGCTGATGGCCGCGCTCGACGCGCTGGCCGTGCGGCACGCGCGTACGGTGATGCTCGGCCGCACGCTGCTGCAGCCGGCCGTGCCGACGACGTTCGGGCTGAAGGCCGCAGGCTGGCTCGGGACCCTCGCGCGCAGCTGGCGCGCCTGGGCGTCGACGTTCGATCGCACGCAGGTCGTGCAGTTCGGCGGCGCCGCGGGGACGCTGTCCGCCCTCGGCACGCATGGCCCGGCCGTGGAGCAGGCCCTGGCCGAGGACCTGGGGCTCGAGATCCCCGACGCGCCGTGGCACGCGCATCGCGATCGCCTGGCAGCGTTCGTGGCCGCCGCCGGCGTCTACGTCGGAGCGCTCGGCAAACTGGCCGGCGACGTCGCACTGCTGATGCAGCCGGAGATCGGCGAGGCGTTCGAGGCGGGCGGCGGATCGTCCACGATGCCGCACAAACGCAATCCCTCGCGCTGCGCCGTCGTTGTGGCGTGCGCGCACCGCGTGCCCGGCCTCGTGGCCACGATGCTCGGTGCCATGGTGCAGGAACACGAGCGCGCCGTGGGCGGATGGCACGTCGAGGCGGCCACGCTCGTCGATACCGTGCAGGCGTCGGCCTCGGCGGCCGCGTCGATGGCCGACGTTCTCGAGTCGCTCACGATCGACGATGTGCGGATGCGCGCGAACATCGAGGCCACGCGCGGCACCATTTTCGCGGAACGATTGGTGATGCGGCTGGCGCCCGACCTGGGACGACAGGAGGCGGCGGCGCTCGTGAAGACCGCCCTCGAGGCGGCGGCTGCGTCGGGGCGATCGCTGGCCGACGCGGCAGCTGATCTGCCCGCGCTGGCCGATCGACTGACGGCCGATGAACGGGCGACGCTGTTCGAGGCCGACACCTATCTGGGATCCGCCGAGACGTTCCGCGCGCGCCTGCTGGCTGCGGCGGCCGCGCCCGGATCGCGAAGGCACTGAGATGGCGTTCATCACGACCAGCGACGACGAGATCTATTACCGGATCGACGGCCCGGCAGACGCGCCTGTCGTCATCCTTTCGCACTCACTCGGGCTCGATCACGGCATGTGGGACGCCCAGGCGGCCGACCTCGCGCGGCATGTGCGTGTGGTGCGCTACGATACACGCGGACATGGGGCCTCGGCCGCGCCGGCGGGCGATTACACCATCGAACAGCTCGGCCGCGACGTGCTGGCGCTGGCCGATGCGCTCGGGATCCCGGCGTTCGCCTTCTGCGGACTGTCGCTCGGCGGCATGATCGGCCAGTGGCTGGGCATTCACGCGCCGGAGCGGCTGACGCACCTGGTGCTGGCGAACACGACGGCGCGCGTGTCTGAGCCGGCGGCGATGGACGCGCGGCGCCGGGCCGTGCTCGAGGGCGGCATGGCCGCGGTGGTCGAGACGGCCATGTCGCGGTTCTTCACGCCCGTGTCGCTCCAGCGAGATTCCCCTGTCGTCGCTGCTGCCCGCCGCACCCTGCTGGCGTCGTCGGCCGTCGGGTACGCGGGGTGCTGCGCGGCGATCCGCGACATGGATCAGCGTGCGTCGATCGCGCGCATCACGGTGCCCACGCTCGTGATTGGTGGCGACCTCGACGTTTCGATGCCCTGGGATCCGCACGGTCACACCCTGGCGTCGTCGATTCCGGGCGCGACGGTCGTGCGGCTGCCGACCGCGCACCTGTCGAATCTCGAACAGCCACGGTCCTTCTCGGCGGCGCTCTTTCGGTTCCTGCTGCCGCGGCCGGCCGATGCGCTCGCGGCCGGCATGCCCGTCCGGCGTGCGGTGCTCGGTGACGCGCACGTCGATCGATCGATCGCCGGAGCGACGGACCTCACCCGCGAGTTCCAGGCGCTGATCACGCGGTTTGCCTGGGGCACCATCTGGACCCGGCCGGGCCTGGAGCACCGGACGCGCCGGCTGCTCGTGCTGGCGATGACCGCGGCGATGGGCCGCTGGGAGGAATTCCGACTGCACCTCCGGTCCGGGATCGCGCACGAACTCGAGTGGGTCGACGTCGAGGAAGTGCTGCTGCAGGTGGCCGTGTATGCCGGCGTGCCTGCGGCCAATACGGCCTTTCACATCGCCACCGAGGAGCGCGCCGCCACGCGCGGTGAGTCCGCACCGCACTGAGCGATGGCCGTGACTCCAGGGGAGCGTCGACAGCGGGCCGCGTCTCCCCGTATGCTGTGTCCTTCACACGGAGACCTGTTCATGAGATTGCTGCGATTCTCGCTGGCCGCGATGTTCCTCCTGTTCTGTGCCGGTCCGGCCGCTGCCCAGCGATATACCGCCACCCAGCAGGGCGAGATCATCGAGATCGTCGACACCACCGCGGACATGCGCGTGGAGGTCGTCCCGAGCATGAGCAATGCCTGGCGGATCCGTGTGAAGGGGCACGACCTGGTGCGGACGTCGGCGACGCTCGAGGCCTTCAAGGCCAATCCCGGCTACAACGGGATGCCGCTGCTCGCCCCGTTCGCGAACCGGCTCGACCAGACGGCGTTCTACGCCAACGGGCAGAAGTACAACTTCGATCTCGAACTGGGCAGCGTCCGGGGGCCGATTCCGTCGACCGGCTTCGTCAACGGTACGAAGGACTGGCAGCTCGTCGAGTTCAAGGCTGACGACACCGGGGCCTGGGTGATTTGCCGGCTCGACTTCTACAAGAACCCGCGGTTCCTGCAGCAGTGGCCGTTCGCGCACACGATCACGATGACCTACAAGGTGTCGGACGGTGCGCTCGAGGTGCGCACGCGGCTCGACAACATGAGCGCCGAGCCGATGCCTGTCGTCTTCGGCTATCACCCCATCTACGAACTGCCCGACGGCACCAGGAACGACTGGACGGTCTCGGTCGACGCGGCTACGCACTGGATCGAGATTCCGCAGCGGCTGCCGACCGGCGAGACGCAGCCGATCGAGAAGTTCTTCAATGCGGATCGCACAGCCATTCAGCTCAAGAACTACGCGTTGATCGACGACGTGTTCACGGGCCTCATCCGCGACGCGAACGGCCGCGCGACGATGAAGTTGATGGGCGGCGGCAAGGAACTGCAGGTGAGCCTCGGGCCGAAGTACGGCACGGTACTGCTATGGTCGACGCCGTTGACGGCGGCCGCTCCCGGCGGTCGCGGCGGTGCGCCCGGTGCGCGTGGTGGCGGGCCCGGTCGTGCGGGCGGGGCTGCCCAGGCGCCCGCGCCGTCGGGGCCGTTCCCTGTCGATCCGGCCCAGGGCGTGCGGGTCGCGCCGTCGGCCGTGCCGCTGCCCGAGGGCGCAACGCCATCCGGCAAGGGCTTCATCGCGTTCGAGCCGATGGTGGCCATCACCAACGCGCTGAATTTGGCGCACACCGGCGTCTACAAGGACCTCCAGAGCGTCGCGCCCGGCGCGTCGTGGGAAGAGAGCTTCTGGATCACGACGAAGGGCTACTGACGGGTGGTATCCTGCGTCCATGGTTCAGCCGTCGCGTGATCCGGTCGTCGAGGTCTACAAGCGGGACGTCGATCGGACGCTGTTCAGGGAGAACCTGAAGCTCACGCCGGAACAGCGCATCCTGAAGCTTCAGGACTTCGTCGCGTTCACGTATCAGCTCCGTGCGGCCGGCCGACTCGCACGTCGATCGTCGTGAATGAGCGCCCCACCGATTTCGCGGGCCTGCTGAAGCAGCTGCTCGACACCGGCGTCGAGTTCATCCTCGTGGGCGGCCTTGCCGGTAACGTGCACGGGGCCGCCCGCGCCACCTACGACGTCGACATCGTCTACCGTCGGACACCCGACAACCTGCGCCGGCTCACGGACGCCCTGGCACCCCTGCAGCCATATCTGCGCGGTGCGCCGCCGGGCCTGCCGTTCGTCCTCGACGTCGAAACGCTGGCGCGCGGTCTGAATTTCACGCTGCGAACAACGCTGGGTGATCTCGATCTGCTCGGGGAAGTGACCGGCGGCGGGACATTCGACGCGCTGGTGTCCGACACCATCGGCATCACGCTGTTCGGCGTCGAGTGCCGCTGTGTGAGCCTGGAGACTCTGATTCGCCTGAAGCAGGCGGCCGGCCGGCCAAAGGATCTCGAGGCGTTGGCCGAACTCGAGGCGATGTACGAAGAACAGGACCGGGCGTAGGGCGGGGCATCTTCTTTGTTTGCTAATCAAATGATCTGGCGCTAGACTCCATTGGCATTGCCAATAGGAGGCGCGATGGGACGGTTCCAGGACGTGATCGGTCGTGTGCGTGCCGCGTTCAGGCGACGCCGGACCGATCGGGATCTGCAGGACGAGCTCGAAGCCCACCTCGCGATGGCAGCCGACGAGCTGCGGCGCCGCGGGCATGAGTCCGCCGTAGCCACGCGCCTGGCGACCGTCCGCGCCGGCGGCGTGTCGCCGGCTCTGGAGGCCCTGCGCGACCAGCGCGGTCTGCCGTGGCTGTCGGACGCGGTGCGTGACGTGCGGTACGCCTGCCGCGGCCTGATGCGCGCGCGAGGGCTGGCCGCGGTCGCTGTGGTCTCGCTGGCGCTCGGCATCGGCGCGAGCACCCTCATCTTCAGCATCGTCGACGCCGCGCTGCTGCGGCCGTTGCCGTACAGGGATGCCGATCGGCTCGTGGACATGCAGCGCGTCGTGGAGACGGTGACCGGAGCCCGCGCGCGGATCAGGGTGGATGGCGGCCGGATCGACCAGATACGCGCGATGCCACAGGTGTTCGAAGGTGCGGCGGCGCTCAGCGATGCGAGGAGTCTCGCGCTGGCCGACGGTCCGGAGATCAGCCTCGGCGTCGGCGCGTTCGCGCCGGGATTTCCGGCGTTCCTTGGCATCGCCCCGCAACTCGGCCGGGACTTCACTGACGACGACGTCACGGCCGGTGATCGCATCGTCATCAGTGACGCGTACTGGAGCCGTGCGTTCAATCGCGATCCGGAGGTGATTGGGGCGACAGTACCCCTTGCCAGCGGGGCGCGCGTGATCGTCGGCGTGATGCCACCGACGTTTCGGTACTTCGTGGGCGGTCAGACGGACGCGTGGCTGCCCACGGCGGAAGGCGAGGCCAGCCAGGTCGTCGCACGCGTGCGCGCCGGATTGACCATCGATGAGGCGCAGCGGGAATTGAATGTGCTGCTGGCACGCCCGGACGCCGCCTGGAAGCCGCTTGGCATCGAGATCCAGCCTGGTGACTGGAACCGCGCCGGCCAGTACTTCGGACAGGGCGGTCGGTCGACGAGGGCAATGTTGTCGAGCCTGTTCGGTGCCGTCGGTCTGCTGCTGGTGATCGGCTGTGTCAACGTGGCGAACCTGCTGCTGTCGCGCACGCTCGCGCGGCAGCGCGACATTGCCATTCGCCGGTTGCTCGGTGTCACGCGCGTACGTGTGGCTTTACAGCTGCTCACCGACGGGTTCTTACTCGCCGGAATCGGCACCGCGGCCGCCGCGGTGTTGGTGTGGTGGGGGATCCACGCGCTGCCCTCGATCGTACCCGCGGATCTCGCCTTGTCAGTGTTCAGCGTCGGCCTGCCGCAGTTCGACGCCAGGGCCCTGGCCTTTGGTGGGATGGTCAGTGCAGGTTCTGCACTCGTGTGCGGCAGTGCGTCAGCGGCCCGGGCCTTCGCGTCCGACGCTGCAGGTGACGTGCTCGCGGGCGGCCAGCGTGTTGCCGGACCAACCCGCGCCGTGCGCCGCACGCATGCCGCGTTCCAGACGCTGCAGGTGGCCATGACGGTCGTGCTCCTGGCCAGCGCAGGACTGTTGCTGGCGAGTGTGTACCGGATGGCGACAATGCCGCCGGGGTTCGATTCGACGAATCTCGGATATGCGTCGCTGGATTTCAGTACCGTGGGATGGACGGGAAGATCTGGACTGGCGCCGCGCGGCGAATTTCTCGACAATCTTGCCACGCGCGTGAAGGCGATGCCCGGCATCACGGACGCCATCGTTGGTCAGCTGCCCGTGGCGGGTTTCGCCAACCAGGGATTTCTGCCCGAAGCGCCTGGCGAGCCTGTGTCGGATCCCGTTCGGACGAGCAGCTACTACGTGGGATCGGACTACTTCGCCTTCGTCGGGACGGGGATTGTGGCAGGGCGATCCTTCGACGGGGACGACGCGAGAGGCGGGCCGCCGGTGGCGATCGTCAGTGAGCACACGGCCAGGCAGGTCTGGCCGTCCGGGAACTGGATCGGGCAGCGCTTCAAGCGCTGGGGAGAGGCAGATGAGCCGTTCCTGACCGTGGTCGGCGTAGCTGAGGATGTGCGGGCCATCTCGCTGATGGAAGACGAGGCCACGGTCTATCTGCCGATCGCGCAAGCGTTCGATCCGGGGTCGATCCTGTTCCGCACCACTGGTGACGAGGCCGCCGCGATCGCCGTCGTCCGCACCGCCGCACGAGCCGTGAATCCGAAGGTCACGGTCACGGCTGTCGGTACCGTCGACGGCTTCTTCGAGCGGCGGGCGCCGATTGGCGTCGCCCGCTTCTACGGCGCGTTTCTCAGCCTGTTCGCGATCGTCGCGCTGACGATCGCCATGATTGGCCTTTACGGCACGTTGTCTTACGCGGTCAGCCGGCGCATACACGAGATTGGCGTGCACCTCGCGCTCGGCGCCACCGCCGCACGCGTTTGCGGCATGATGGCGCGCGAAATCCTGGCGCCCGTCGTCGTCGGACTTGTCGCCGGCGTGGCCGCTTCGCTCTGGGCGTCACGTTTCATTGCCTCGCAGCTGTTCCAGGTTGCGCCGCACGATCCCGTCATCCTCGGCACCGTTGTCCTTCTGCTCATCCTGGCGTCGTCTGTTGCCGCGATCGTTCCCGCACGCCGCGCGTCCCAAGTGGATCCCGCCCAGGCGCTGCGAGCCGAGTAGGAGGCGCGCCAGCGCGCCCGCGCATCGCCTGAGAAGGCCGATATGGCGGCATTGTGATGACGCGGCCATCACGCACGAGGCGCGGGCGATGTTCGATCCCGCGCTCGAGATGAAGGGTGGTCGCGCCGCGATGCCCGATGGCCCCGGCTGGGGCATCCGTGTCGAGGCGGACTGGCTTCCCGCCTTCCAGCCTCCTTCCCGCCTGTCGCCTCCCAGCCTCCTCAGTTCTTGAACACCACCGCGAACAGGGTCGAGATGTCGTTCTTCTCGACGCGTGTGTCTGTCGGCTTGCTGCTGTAGTTGTCGAGCGCCTCGATCTTCAGCTGGACTCTGGCGTTGATGCCGACGGCGAGCGCGATGCTGAACTGATAGGACGAGTCAGCCAGGTCCTCCGTCTTCCAGAGGCCCGAGACCGACTGCGTGAGCGTGGTCGTGTGTGAGACGGACTGCGTCCACTTCTGGCCGAACGTGACGGCACCCGACGCGCGGACGTCGACGTACGGGTTCTTCTCCCACACACCGCCGGCGCCCGCGTCGATCGTCAGTGTCGTGCGATCGGTCTTGACTGCCGTCACGCCCACGCCGCCCGTGGGTGCGACGAGGTACTGGATGCGCTTGAACCGGTCCCGCTGATACTGGTTCTGGCCGAAAACGAAGATGCGGTCGCCGACGCGGTACTCCTCGCGCAGGTTCAGGCCGAAGCGCTCGTTCGAAAGTTCGCCGTCGGTGGTGCCGCGGAGCAGGAGCGCGTCAGACTTGAAGGTGCGTCTCGGGTGAGGCGTGTAGATGATGTTGTAGGACGCGTTGTAGGTCGAGGTGTCCTTGTTGCCGTTCGTCAGCGCCAGTCCGGCGCCGAAATTCAGGCGCCACGGGCGCGGTGCCGGGGTGGGAGCCGTCTGGGCGATGGCGAGAGATGTCGGCAGGATGAGGCAGATCAGAACACAGACGACCACACGCAAGAACATGCTGAACACTCCGGGGACACGTACTGCCTGACCGCGCGCGCCCGCGCAGGGTCAGGGCCGCAAAATGGCGGCGAGGGCCCGTTCGAGATCGGCCTGCGCGAACGCGAAGCCGTGCGCCTGCGCCAGGGCCGGGACGACGCGCTGGCCGCCGAGCACGATCGCGTCGGCCATCTCACCGAGCAGGATGCGCAGGACGAACGACGGGACGGGGAAGAGATTCGGCCGTCGCAGGACCCGCGCCAGCGCCGACGCGAACTGCGCGTTGGTCACCGGCTCCGGCGCCGTGGCATTGATCGGGCCGGAGATGGCCGGTGTCTGGATTGCCCAGACGACCATTGCGACCCAGTCGCCGATCGTGATCCACGGCACGAACTGCCGCCCCGTTCCGATCGGCCCACCCACGAAGAACCGGAACGGTTGCGCCAGACGCGGCAATGCGCCGCCCTCGCGACTCAGCGCCACGCCCGTCCGCACGATGACGAGCCGGCACGGCCTCGCCGCGGCGACGGCATTGGCGGCAGACTCCCATTCGACGGCCAGACGCGCCAGAAAGTCGGATCCGGCCGGCGACGATTCGTCGATCGCCCCGGCGTCCAGGGTGGATCCGTAGTAGCCGACGGCCGATCCCTGCACGAAGACCGGCGGCGGCGTTGACGCCTGCGCGACAGCCGTCACCAGGCTGCGCGTGCTGTCGATCCGGCTCGATCGGAGCCGTGTCTTGCGCGACGGCGTCCACCGGCCCTCCGCGATGCCCGCGCCGGCCAGGTTGATGACGCCGTCGGCCCCGTCAATCTCGCGGGCCCACGGCCCCGCCGATCCGTCTGGCGTCCACGCGACCGCGCGCACGCGCGCGCCGACATCGCTGTTCGCGTGGCGCGTGAGCACGATGACCTCGTGTCCCTCGCTCGTGAGCCACGTCGTGAGCGCCCGCCCCAGCAGGCCCGTTCCCCCCGCAATGACAATGCGCATGGGACATTGTCCTCCGGGGCTGAAGCCCCGCGGCTCCGAAAGATGAAGATGGAGTCTTCGGAGCCCTGGGGCTTCAGCCCCAGGGAGACGTGGGTTACGGCTTCAGTTCGATCGCCCCGGTGTAGATCGCCATACCGACCACCGCGTCGATGCCGAGGGCGTCGAGGGCGTCGATCTCTTCGCGCGTGCGGATGCCACCGGCCGCGATCAGACGCAGGCGCGACGACTCGTTCACCGACTTCACCGCGTCGAAGTCGAGACCGGTCATCATGCCCTCGGTGTCGACGTGCGTGTAGAGCAGCGCGCCGACGTATGGTTCGAGCGTGCGGGCGGCATCCTCGGGCGTGATCGTCAGCGGCGTTTTCCAGCCGTGAATGACGACCTTGCCGCCGCGGCTGTCGATGGCGCCAATGAGCGCGTCGGTCGGCAGCGCCTCCGCGAACGCTTCGGCGCGTCCCTTGTTCACGCCGCGCTCGTTGAACAGCGACGACCCGAGAATCACGCGCCGCGCTCCGGCGTCGAGCAGTTCCTGCGCGCGCTCGATCGATCGGACACCGCCGCCGACCTGGCAGGGGAGCCGCGTCGCCACGTGCCGCACTAGGTCGTCGTTGGCCGGACGCCCCATCGCGGCATCGAGATCGATCAGCTGCACGATCTGGAAGTCCTTGAACTTCTCTATCCACCCATCCACGTCGTCGCTCTGCAGCGCCAGGCGTTCGCCCTGCTGCAGCTGTACGACCTTGCCACCCATCAGATCGATCGAAGGAATCAACACGCTTGGTTCACCAGTCGAGACGCATCGGGATGCCGCGTGCGGACAGAAACTGCTTCAGGTCCGTCACGGCATGTTCGGAGAAATGAAAAATCGATGCGGCCAGCGCGGCGTCCGCGCGGCCCTCAGAGAATACATCGACGAAATGGTCCGGCGTGCCCGCGCCGCCCGACGCGATTACCGGAATCTGCACGGCCTGGCTCACCGCGGCCGTCAGTTCGCAGTCGAAGCCGCTGCGCGTGCCGTCGCGATCGATCGACGTCAGGAGGATCTCGCCCGCACCGCGGTCCGCGGCCTCGCACGCCCACGCCACGGCTTCGCGTGCGTCCTTCGTCGTGCCGCTGCGGCCGAATACCTCGAACGTGCCGTGCGCGCGCTTGGCGTCGATGGCCACGATGACCGCCTGGCTGCCGTACGTGCGCGCCAGGGCCGTGATGAGCGCCGGCTGCGCCAGGGCCGCGCTGTTGAGGCTGACCTTGTCGGCGCCCGCGTCAATCACCGCGCGCGCATCGTCCATCGACCGGATGCCGCCACCCACGCACAGCGGGATGAAGAGCTGCTGCGAGACGCGGCGGATCGTGTCGAGCAGCGCGCGCCGGCCCTCGAGCGTGGCCGTGACGTCGAGCACCGTGAGCTCGTCGATCCCTTCCTCGTTGTAACGGGCGGCCAGCTCCGCCGGATCACCGGCGTTGCGCAGGCCCTGGAAGTTGACGCCCTTGACGACCGATCCATCGCGGACGTCGAGGCAGGCAATCAGGCGTTTCGCGAGCATGTCAGGCCGCCCCTTGCACGACGCGGAGGAAGTTGGTCAGCAGCCGCAGCCCCGTCCGTCCCGACTTCTCCGGGTGGAACTGCACGCCGAAGACGAGGCCGCGTTCCACGGCCGACGAGAACGGCACGGCGTGCGTCGTCGTCGCGATCGTGTCGGCGACGACGGGCGCGGCGTACGAATGCGTGAAGTAGGCCGACGAGTCCGTGGGGATCCCGTCGAAGAGTCGCGACGGCCGCGCGGCCAGGGCCAGGCCGTTCCAGCCCACGTGCGGCACCTTCACCTCGCCCTCGAGGCGGAAGCAGCGGCCGGGCATCAGGCCGAGTCCCGGCGCGTCCGGGGCCTCGGCGCTGCCCTCGAACAGCCACTGCAGGCCCAGGCAGATCCCGAACAGCGGCACGCCCCGGCCGATCGCCGACTGGATGCCGGTCCGCCACTCGGGGCCGAGCGAGGTCGTGGCCGCGAAGTGCCCGACGCCCGGCACCACGATGGCGCGCGCGCCGTCGAGCCCTTCGACCGCACTGATTACCGAGACGTCGGCGCCCACGGCCTTGAAGGCCTTGACGACCGAGGTCAGGTTGCCCGCGCCGTAATCGACGAGCGCGATACTCACAGCAGGCCCTTGGTGGACGGCAGCATCTTCGCCAGCCGCTTGTCCTTCGCGCACGCCACGCGCAGCGCCCGCGCGAAGGCCTTGAAGACCGCCTCGATCTGGTGATGACTCGATCGGCCGTAGAGCACCTTGACGTGGACGTTCGCACGCGCCGCGTTGGCGAAGCCTTCGAAGAAGTCCTGTACCAGTTCGACGGGCAGATCGCCCACCTGCGTCGCCGTGATGTTCGTGAGATCGACGACAGGGAACGGACGGCCGGACAGATCGACGGCGGCCACGGCGAGCGTCTCGTCCATCGGCATCAGGAAGTAGCCGGCACGGTTGATCCCCTTCTTGGTGCCGACCGCCTGGGCCACGGCCTCGCCGAGCGCGATGCCGACGTCCTCGACGGTGTGGTGCGCGTCCACGTCGAGATCGCCCGTGGCCTTCAGCCTCAGATCGAAGCCGCCGTGCCGGGCGAACAGCTCGAGCATGTGGTCGAAGAACCGGATGCCGGTGCTGACCGTGTAGGTACCCTTGCCGTCGAGGTTCAGGGTGAGCTGGATCTGCGTTTCCGTGGTTCGTCGATCAATACGTCCGCGCCGCAAGGGGATCCTCCCGATCTGAAATGAGCCGTGTCGACATGCCGGATCAGAGACGCAGGCGGATCGACGCCGCGTGCGCAGTCAGGCCCTCGGCGTCGGCCAGCGTGGCAGCCGCCGGACCGAGACGGCGCATCGCGGCCGCACTCAGCGTCTGCACCGAGAACACGCGCACGAAGTCCGATGCGCTGAGGCCGCCCCGGAAGCGGCCGGCGCCACCAGTGGGCAGGACGTGGTTCGACCCCGTGCAGTAGTCACCCGCTGCCTGCACGCTGTACTCGCCGACGAAGATCGTGCCGGCCGTCTGGTACCGACGCGCGTCGTCGCTGGCGTCGATGACGAGGTGCTCCGGGGCCAGGCGGTTGACGATGTCGATGGCCTCGCGGCGCGATCGAGCCACGATGATGGCGCCACCTGCCGCTATCGCCGCCGCGGCCGGTCCCGTGGCCGGCATCTGTGCGGCAACCGCCTGGGCCACGGCTCTGGCGAGCGGCGTCTTCGTGGTCACGAGAATGGCGCGCGCGGCCGGATCGTGCTCGGCCTGCGCGATCAGATCCGCGGCAATCCACGTCGCATTCCCCGTGTCGGAGCAGACGACGATTTCGCTCGGCCCTGCGTGCAGGTCGATGGGGCAATCACGGGACACGAGCGCCTTGGCGGCTGCGACCCAGGCGTTGCCGGGCCCGACGATCTTGTCGACGCGGTCGATCGTCTCCGTCCCGTAGGCCAGCGCCCCGATCGCCTGTGCCCCGCCAATCGCGTACAGCTCCGTGACGCCGGCCACGAGTGCGGCTGCCAGCACCACGGGCGCCGGTGACGGGCACACGGCCACGATGGCCTTCACGCCGGCCGCACGCGCGGGTACGGCGGTCATCAGCAGCGTGGACGGCAGCGGATAGCGGCCGCCCGGCACGTAGCAGCCCACGCGCGCGAGCGGCTGCACGCGCTGCTCGATGCGGTGGCCCGGTCCGATGTTGACGACGAACGGGCGCGGGACCTGTTTTTCGGCCACGCGCGCGATGTTCGCCGCGGCCAGTTCGAGCGCCTGGCGCACGTCCGGGGGCGT
The DNA here is from genome assembly GCA_001724025.1 of Acidobacteria bacterium SCN 69-37. Classification (GTDB taxonomy): domain Bacteria; phylum Acidobacteriota; class Vicinamibacteria; order Vicinamibacterales; family SCN-69-37; genus SCN-69-37. The sequence continues at coordinate 92,311 of MEDJ01000002.1, forward strand.
GGCCTCCCAGCCGCGCCGCAGCTCGGCCGCCGACAGGGGCGCGAGCGAGATGCGCGCACGCGATCCGCGCCTGTCGAGCGTGCGCGTCCACTCGCGCAGGGCGCGATCGCCGCGCGCGCGCACGTCGGCGACAATGCGGGCGGCCTGGCGTTCGACAGCCGCATCGCGCGAGTGATCGCGCGCGGCCAGGGCGTCGAGGGTCCTGCGATCGGACGATCGGACGATGCGCATCACAGCACGATCTTGTTGAGCGGGTATTCGACGATGCCCTGGGCGCCGGCCGCCTTGAGACGCGGAATCAGCTCGCGTACGGTCCGTTCCTCGATGATCGTGTTGACCGCCACCCAGACGTTGTCGCTGAGCGGCGAAATCGTCGGCCGCTGGAGCGCCGGGAGCAGGGCCACGACGCGGTCGAGATCGTCGAGCTTCACGTTCAGCATCATGCCCACGCGGCCCTGGGCCTCGATGGCGGCACGCAGCAGGAGCGCGATGTTGTCGACCTTCGTCTTCTTCCACGCGTCGTCCAGCACGGCGGGATTGACGATGAACTGCGTGTTCGACTCGAGCACGGTATCGATGATGCGCAGGCGGTTGGCGCGCAGCGACGATCCCGTCTCGGTCACCTCGACGATGGCGTCGGCCAGCACGGGCGGCTTCACCTCGGTGGCGCCCCACGAGAATTCGACGTTCACATTGACGCCCTGCCGCGAAAAGTAGGCCTCGGTGGCCCGCACCAGCTCGGTGGCGACCGTCTTGCCCTCGAGATCCGCCGCCGTCTGGTACGGGGAGTCATCGGGGACCGCGAGCACCCATTTCACGCGACCGAAGCTCTGCTTCGCGTAGATCAGGTCGGCCACGGGCACGACCGCGGTGTCGTTCTTCGACGCGGCCGCGTGCTCGGCGACCCAGTCGAGGCCCGTCAGGCCGGCGTCGATGACGCCGTCGGCCACGTACCGCGCCATCTCCTGCGCACGGATCAGCAGGCACTCGATTTCCGGGTCGTCGATGCCCGGGTAGTACGAGCGGGAATTGACGTAGATGTTGAAGCCCGCGCGCCCGAACAGCTGAATCGTCGCGTCCTGGAGCGAGCCCTTGGGCAGGCCGAGCTTGAGTGTCATCGCGTCACCTCGAGCGTCATCGGCTTGAAGAAGCACGTGCGCTCGCCCGTGTGACAGACGTTGCCGTCGCCCTCGCGCCGTACCCGCACCAGCACCGTGTCGTCGTCGCAGTCGGTCGAGAGACCGACGACGGCCAGGCGGTTGCCGGAGGTCTCACCCTTCATCCAGAGTTTCTGACGGGTCCGCGAGTAGAACGTGGCGTAGCCCGTCGAGCGGGTGAGCGCGAGGGCTTCGTCGTTCATGAAACCCACCATGAGCACTTCGTTCGATTCGGCATCCTGGATGACTGCCGGAACGAGGCCATCGAGCTTGCTGAAATCCATAACCGGATTGTCCTTGCCCGGACGGAACTGGTGGGGACAATGCACCCCACCAGGACCGGCGGGGCTGCTGAGATCGTGCGAGGTTGACGAGTCGCTACGCGCAGTTCCACCGGACGGTCAGGTGACCGTGATGATGGTGGACGTGGGCGTGGCGACGCTGGAACATCGGGGAAATGTTAGCACAGGGGAGGCTGGGAGGCGGCAGGCTGGGAGAAGGCCGGGAGGCCGGGAGCGCTCTCCGAGCCTCGAGGCTTCGGAGGGGCTACGAGGTCACGAGGCTACGGGGCCGCGGGGCTCGAGGCGGCGGGCAAGTCGGAGCCCTGGGGCTTCAGCCCCAGGGGAACACGAGAGGGCGTGGCCACAGACGCCGGTCCCGTAGACTTGACGGGATGATTCATCTCACCGGGCGTCGGGACCGACCGTGGCATCACGACTGACGGTCGTCTATCGCGTGCGCGGCAGCGCAGCGTCGGCGGCCGAGCGCGCCGAGGCGCTGGCCGTCGAGCAGAGCGTGGAGATGCCCGTCTCGGCGATCGCCGACGCATACGTGCGTGAACAGATCGTCGGCCGTGTCCTGGGGATCGACCAGGTCGACGACGAGGTGCACGATGTGCGCATCGGCCTGGCGCCCGAGACGATCGGAGACGACGCGGGACAGCTCTTCAACATGCTGTTCGGCAACAGTTCGCTGCTCGATGACGTCGTGCTGCAGGACGTCGATCTGCCCGACGATCTGGTGCGGGCGTTCGGCGGACCGCGCCACGGCATCGACGGATTGCGTCGTCGCATCGGCGGCCGGCGGCGGGCCCTGACCGGATCGGCACTGAAGCCCCAGGGGCTCCCGCCGGACGATCTGGCGCGGCTGGCCGCGCGATTCGCGCAGGGCGGCATCGACGTGGTGAAGGACGATCACGGCCTGGCGGACCAGGCCTACTCGCCGTTCGCCGCGCGAATCACGGCCGTTGCCGCAGCGCTGCGGGACGTGGCCGATCGGACGGGGCACCGCACGTGCTACGTCCCCAGCGTCTCCGGCGATCTCGACCGTTGCAGCCGCCAGATCGATCTGGCGCGCGGCGAAGGACTCGACACGGTGATGGTGGCGCCGATGATTGCCGGCCCCGCGAACGTACAGGCCCTGGTGCGCCGCTACCCGGACATCGCGTTCATCGCGCATCCAACGCTGGCCGGCGCGGCGCGTCTCGCCCCGCTGGTGCTCTACGGCCGGCTCTTCCGCCTGATCGGCATCGACGGCGTGATCTTCCCGAATCACGGCGGGCGATTCGGCTATTCGGCCGACACGTGCCGCGCGCTTGCCGACGCGGCCCGAGGGCCATGGCGCGATCTGGCTCCGGTACTCCCGATTCCCGCCGGTGGGATGACGCCGGATCGCGCCGGTGAGATGCTCGACTTCTACGGCCGCGACGTGCTGCTGCTGATTGGCGGCGCGCTGCTCAGGGCCGGCGATCGACTGATCGACGCAACGGCGGCGTTCGTGCGGGCCGTCGACGCGCACACCTACGGAGACTGACGATGCACACACAGTCGTCACATGTTCGTCGCTGTCACGACTTCCGATGGGACGACGTGCCGCTGCTCGAGTACAAGGCGGTCGACGAAGCTCCGTTCAAGGACGTGACGCGACAGGTCCTGTTCCAGCGTGACGACATGGCTTCCGAGTTGCGCTACTTCGAGGTCGCGCCCGGCGGTCACTCGACGCTCGAACGGCACGCGCACGTCCATGCCGTGATCATCCTGCGCGGCCGCGGACGCTGTCTGGTGGGAATCGAGGTGACGGCCATCGACACGCACGACCTGATCACGGTGCCGCCGATGACCTGGCACCAGTTCCGCGCGGCCGACGACGCGCCGCTGGGATTCCTCTGCATGGTCGCACACGATCGCGACCGGCCACAGCTGCCGACGGCCGACGATCTGGTGCAACTGCGGGCCAGGCCGGACGTTGCGTCGTTTCTCGACGGTGCGGCGTGACAGGGGCACGACGTGCCGAGCTCTACGAACTCCTGGGTGATCTGCCTGACCGCACGCGCCCCGTGCACGGCCGCCAGCGCGCCGAGGTGGTGCGCGACGGCTACGTCCTCGAGACCTGGGATCTCGACCTGAACGGTCTGGAGACGGTGCCGGCCTATGTGGCCCGGCCGCGATCGGCAGGCGGCCGTCGGCCCGCGGTTGTGTTCAACCATTCGCACGGCGGCAACTACGCCATCGGGAAAACCGAGTTCGTCGAGGGGCGCGAGTACCTGCAGCCCGAGCCGTACGCCAGGGCGCTCACCGATCTCGGGTACGTGGCCGTGGCAATCGATCACTGGGTGTTCGGCGAGCGCAGCCACACGACCGAGCTCGAGATGTTCAAGGCCCTGCTCTGGAAGGGCCAGGTGCTCTGGGGGCTGATGGTCTTCGACAGCCTCAAGGTGATCGACTGGCTGGTGCAGCGGCCCGATGTGGACGCCGCACGTATCGGCACGATCGGCATGTCGATGGGCAGTTCGATGGCGCAGTGGCTCGGCGCCCTCGATCCGCGCGTCGGCGTCGTCGTCGATCTCTGTTGTCTGGTCGACTACGACACGTTGATTGCGCAGGACGGCCTCGCGCGACACGGCATCTACTACTACGTGCCGTCGCTGCTGAAGCACTTCACCGCCGCGCAGATCAACGCGCTCATCGCGCCCCGGCCGCACCTGTCGATTGCCGGCACGCGCGATCTGCTCACGCCGGCCGAAGGACTCGACATCATCGATAGCGAGCTGACGCACGTCTACGCCGCGCACGGCCATGCCGATCGCTGGCAGCTCCGCCGCTACGACGTCGGGCACCAGGAGACCGTCGAGGGCCGACACGAGGCGCTGGCGTTCCTGCAGCGATGGCTCTCGAACCGTGCAGGCGAGACGTCGACGAGCTGAGCAGCGGAGAACGACGCGTGCGCGGGCGGGCGCGCGTTCGTTACGTGCGCGTCACCTCGGCCCGCCACGTCACGGGGCCCTTTTCCGTCGTCGCGAACGCGAAGCTGCCTGCCGGTTCCGTGGCCTCGAGCATGTAGTACATGCAGCTGGGGTCGTGATCGACGGTGATCTTGAGCGTGGCGCCTTTCCGCAGCGTCTTGTAGGCACCGAGGATCGTCTCGAGCCGATCCTTCGGTTCGACGTCGCGCATGTCGAGCGTCACCTCGCGGGCGTCGTGCGCCGTACCGCAGCCCGTGGGTTTGCGTGATTCGAGCCACGCGTGCCAGCGCGGCAGCTGATCCGGCGCACTCGGCGCGAGGACGATCAAACCGGCGTACTGAGAGAGCGCGAGGTCGGTCAGCAGCGTCCCGATCCCGCGGCCGCCCTGATCGTGCTGCTCGGGCCCACCGCCGTAGAGCCGCACCAGTCCGAGCTGTGCGCGCGCCGCGAACAGCACGGCTCCCGCGTCGTCGAGGGACTCCGTGGACGGGCGGACTTCCCAGCTCAGTCCGACGGACGCGGCGACCCCGGCCTCCGCGATGGCGGTGATCAGCGCCGTCGTCTCGGCCAGGTTCGTGGTGTGGCCGACGAGCAGGCGCGCTCCGGCCGCCTCGAAGATGCTGCCGACAGCCGCCAGATCGTCAGGGGCGACGCCCTGCGCCGGGACACTCACGGGGACGTCCCAGTGTCGTGCCAGCAGCGCAAGTACGGGTGCCGTGGCCCTGTCGAGCGCCTCGACACGCAGCGCCACGATGTGCGAGTCGGCGGCGCTGGTCTTCGCGACCAGCGCCTCCAGGGCCTCGTGTGTCGTCAGCACGAGTTCCTGCCCGTCGAGTCCCCGGGCCAGGCACGCGCTGCCGCGTGCCTGCGCGTCGAGGTGCAGGGCGGCCGTCGATGTCAGTGACAGTCCCATGTCACGCCGTCTTTCCGATCTCGACCCTCCACACCGTCGGACCGCTCTCGGCGTAGTGCCACGAGTACTTGCCCGTGCGCGTGGCCTCGAACTGGTGGCGCAGCGGGAACGGATCGTGATCGTTGATCAGCGTGAATGATTCGCCGGGTGCGAGGGCGTCGAACGTCCGGAAGATTGTCGGGTGCTTCTCGGGTGGGGGAACGACGCGGATATCGAGTTCGATGTTGGCCATGGTGTCTCCTTCAGGGGTGTGTGTGACGGATGAAGATGCGAACGAGATCCGCCGACTGCTCGCGGACGTCGTAGGTGAAGCCGCGTTCCTCGAGCTTCGGGATGAGGAACTGCGGCACGCGGACGTTGATCTGGACGAGGGTCTTGCCGCGCGGCATGGTGGCCAGCGCCTCGAGCGTGCGCACCATCGGCTCGGGCGGCTCCAGGCCACGCACGTCGAGCAGGATGATGTCGGTCTCGGGATCGATGGGTGCCGGGGCGTCCGTCGTCGGCGTCGGCGCATCGGCCGCGGCCTCGCGGTGGAACCACACGCACCAGTCGTCGGCAGCCATGCGTTCGGCGAAGTGCGAGAACCGCTGCTTGGCCAGCACGGCATAGAGCGGTGCGGGCTCGAACGTGGCCCACACCTTGAGCAGTCCGCCCTCCGGCGTCGAACGCGCGGCAGCCATGATGCGGGCGAACGGCTCGGCGCCCGCGCGCAGTTCCTCGCGGACGTCGCACTCGACGACCAGGTCGGCGGGAATGCGTCGCAGCGCCTCGGGGACCTCGGCGCGTTCCGGCTCGGCGGCCGTGTTCACCGGTGCGGGTGGTGTCGGCGGCGCTGCGTCGCCTGGATGCGCCAGGGCGTGGTTGAGCTGCGCGATCAGCGCTGCGGGGGCGATGCCGGCAACGCGTGCGGCCTGCTCCACGGTGACGAGCCGCGCCATGGTCCGCGGCAGCTCGCCGCGGCTCATCGTGGCGAACGCCGGCGAGGCCTGCGCCAGCACCGTCATCAGGCGCGGGTCGCGCGCCAGGACTTCATCGAGACGATCGGTTGCGGTGATCATAGGTACCCCGGTTCGACCATGCCCGGGTGCCACGCGGGATCCCAGACAAGGTGCGGTCTCACCGTGTTCACGCCCTCGACCTGCGAGACGGCCTGGAGGATGCCGCCCCGGATTGCGTGCTCCATCGGACAGCCACGCGTGGTGAGGGAGAACGTGATGTCGGCGGCGTCGCCATCGAGCGTGACGTCGTAGACCAGGCCAAGCGTCACGATGTCGAGGCCGATTTCGGGATCGATGACCAGCCGGAGCGCATCGTAGACGCGCTCGAGCAGCGTGAGGTTCAGTTCCATCAGGCAGGCCTCCTCTGGGCAATACGGGCCACCGCGATCGCCTCGACGATGGTCCCGGCGGCAAAGACGAGAGCCGAGGCGCGCGCGACCAGCGGTGATCCGAGGATGACTCCCACGACGAGCCCGAGCCAGCCGGCCATCAGGAGGCCCCCGGCGATCGAGGCTGCGCGCGCCGAATACAGCTCGTGTACTTTCGGCACGGGGCGCAGACCCACGAGCGGGCCGAAGCGGTGGTACCAGATGAGGAACGGCACGATCTTGTAGTAGTGCCCGGCGACGAACAGACTCACGCCGCCGAGCAGGAGCAGGTGATAGGCGATGAGCAGCTGCGGATTGGCGAGTCCGGCGCTGAGCGCCAGCGGGGCCGCGATCAGCGCGGCGGCCAGGCCGATGAGCCCGGCCGCGGCCAGTCGCATCCCGGGATCGATGTGCCGCCGTACGCGGTGCCTGTAGAACGCCAGAGCCTGGACGAGGAAGGCCAGCAGGCCGGCCGCCAGCAGGATCGCGCCAGGGGCCGCAGTGACCATGCCGCCAATCGGGATCGCCAGCAGCAGCGCACCACTGAACAGCAGGCCAACGGCGATGCCGCCCGCGCGTGAGTCGACCCCGTGCGCGAGCAGGAACATCGGCAGCAGCCTGTGGGCCACGCCGACCATGACGAGGAGCACCACACCGCCGATGGCGACGTGCACGTGTCTCGCAATCGTGACGAAACGTTCGGCGCCGAGCAGGCCCTGATCGAGGTTGATCGCGAGGACGACACCGAAGACCGGCGTGATGGCGAGGAACAGGCTGGCGCCGGCCAGGGCCCACCATGTCAGCGAGTGCGTGCGGGCGCCGGCCAGCGTGGCGGCCAGGTTGATCGCGAAGAGCAGGAACGCCGCGCTGATCGTGGCCGCCCCGATGTGCACGCCGCGCGCGCTGCCCGTGGGCAACGCCCCCACGAAAATCAGCACCCCCGCCACCTGCAGGGCGAAGGTGACGTGGGCCAGCCATTCCCACCTGATGGCGCGATCGACGGCCACGGGCAGGAACTGGCACAGGGCCCCGAAGATCGACACCATGATCCACCCGAGCGTGAACAGGTGGACCACAGCGACGACGTGGGGCAGGAAGAAGGCGCCCCGCGCCAGGTCTGGGGCGACGAGGACCAGGCCGATTGCGCCACAGACGAAGGCGCCGAGGCCCGCGGCAAAATGCTCACCCGGCAGCCGCAGCGGCGGCGACGATGCCGTGCTGACCCCGGCCGCGGACATGGCGGGCAGGGGAGGACGAGGCGGAACGGCAACGACCGCGGGCATGTCTCGTTACCAGGAGCGAGGGTCGTGCCATGTGCGTTCGGTCGCCTGTGTGCGGAAATCGTGTTGGAAAGCCCGTGCGATGTTCCGATTGTTCCAGGATGGACCGATTGGCGCCCGTGTGGCGGGCGCGGGCTATTTCGCGTACTCGCGCAGCTTGCGCCAGAGCGTGTTGCGGGCCAGGCCGAGCACGCGGGCCGCCTCTGACTGGGATCCCTGGCAGGCGTCGAGAACGTACAGGATGTGTTCCCGTTCGACGTCGGCCAGGGGCCTGAGGTTGCGCGGCTGGCTGGTCGAGGTGGCGGGGTCGACGCCCCGTGTCAGTTCGTCGGGCAGATCCTCTTCGTCGACATCGTCGGTGGTGGCCAGCGCGGCGCCGTGCCTGACGACGTTCTGCAGTTCGCGGACGTTGCCCGGCCAGTGGTGCGCGAGGAGCCGCTTCTTCGCGGCGCGGGTGAACCCGCGCACGGCTGTCCCTTCCTCGGCGAGGAAGCGGTAGGCCAGCGGCAGGATGTCGTCGCGCCTGTCGCGCAGCGGGGGCACGTCGAGCGTCAGCACGCGCAGCCGGTAGAGCAGATCTTCGCGAAAGGCGCCGTCGCGCACGCGCAGCGCGAGATCCCGGTGCGTGGCGCACACTACGCGCACGTCGACCGAGAACGACTGGCTCTCGCCGACCCGCCGGATCTCGCCGTCCTGCAGGGCGCGCAGCAGCTTGGCCTGGAGCGCCAGCGGCATGTCGCCAATCTCGTCGAGGAAGAGCGTGCCGCCGTCAGCGGCCTCGAACAGGCCATGCCGTGCCGTGGCCGCGCCGGTGAACGCGCCCTTGCCATGCCCGAACAGCTCGGACTCGAGCAGGTCGGCCGGGAGCGCGGCGACGTTGATGGCGACGAAGGGACGCGCGGCGCGCGGAGAATTGGCGTGCACGATGCGTGCGACCACTTCCTTGCCGGTGCCGGTCTCGCCGAGCACGGCGACCGGGGCGTCGCTCGCCGCGAAGCGGGAGGCACGTTTGAGGACGGCCTGCATGGCGTCGCTGCGCACGATGACCTGGGTCGTGCCGCTGAGGCCCGGCGCGATCGGCACCAGGCCGCAGACACGACACGCATCCCCGCAGATTCGTTCCATCTGCTCCAGTATAGAACGATGCCAGGACGTTCTTCCCGGATCCGACCGTTTTCGCTTCGCGTGCCGATGGCCCGGTTCGTGCGTCGGAGCCGGGCATGACGCTCACCATGCTCAATCATCAGCAGGCAATCGCCGACGTCGTGCTCGATCATCCCGAGTGCGCGATGGTCTTCCAGCGCCACCGTATGGACTTCTGCTGCGGCGGCGACATCAGCATCGAGGCGGCCGCCGCGGCCCGCGGCATGGCGCTGGACGCCCTCGTGGCGGAACTATCCGAGGCGATCGCTGGGCGCGCCGGTGCGCCGCAACACGACCCGCGCGATCTGTCGACGGCGCGGCTCGTGGCGCACATCATCTCGACGCACCACGAATACCTGCGGCGGACGCTGCCGTTCGTCGAGACGCTGGCCACGAAAGTGAGTGAGGTCCACGGCGAGCACCAGCCCGAACTGCGCGACCTGCGCGCGGCCGTGTCCGAGCTCTCGGCGGCATTGATCGCGCACCTCGACGAGGAGGAAGACGAGCTCTTCCCGGCGATCATGGCCCGTGAGCCCGATCGGGCGATCACCGACAAGCACTTCGGATCCATGCTGGCCGATCACCTGGAGGTGGCGAAGCAGCTCGAGCACATCCGGGCCCTCAGCCACGACTTCGGGCTGCCCGACTGGGCCTGCACCAGCTACAAGACGCTGTTTGCCGAGCTTCAGCGGGTGGAAACGGACACGTTCACGCACGTGCACCTCGAGAACCACGTGCTCCGGCCGCGCTTCCTCGCGGCCTAGCCAGCGACGCTTGGCGTCACTTGCCTGTCGCCTGTCGTCACGGTCCGTCTGTCGTTATCTGTCGTCACCTGTCGCCTGTCGTACCCGTCGTCCCTGAAATCAGTATGTCTGTCGTGCGACCCACTCGCGGAACAGGGAATCGGTGACGACGTAGCGGCGGGGGCCGTGGCGGGCGATGAGATCGGCGCGCACGAGTGCGCCGAGCGTCGACTGGACGCTGGAGGCCGTCGATAGGCGATGGCGCGCGCGGACGTCGGCGCCGAGCAGTTCGCGCCCGTCCTCGAGCACGACGGCGCGCAGGACAGCGCGTTGCGCGAGCGTGAGGCGCTGCCATGCGTCTTCGAACATCGGGCCCTGTTCGACGAGCAGGCGCGTCAGCGTCGTGTGCAGGTCCTCGACCGTGGCCGTCCGTCGGCCCGCGGCGCGCACGTCGTCCCACATCTCGTGCGCGAGCCGCTGGACGTCGTACGGCACGTTACCCGCCAGATCGACGATGGCTGCGCCGAGGCCGGGCTCGGGGCGTCTGCCGGTGGCGGCAAACCGCCCCTCAAGGAACGCGGCGAAGTCGTCCGGAGCGATCTTCTCGAGGCGCATGACCGGGCCGGCCTTGTAGAACGGCCGGCGTGACGTGAGCATCCGTTCCATCAGTGACGGCTCGGAACCGGCGAACACGTAGCCGACCTGCCGCTGATCCTGCACGGCCGCGCGCAGGGCATGCTCGACGCTGTCGTCGCCGAACGTGGTGACGGCCTGGAACTCGTCGAGGGCAATGGCCAGCCGCCGCTTCCGCGCGGCGGCGATCCGCCCCGGCAGTGCGAACACCTCGCCGGCGAGGCGCGCCACGTCGCGCTCCCGGTGGATGGACGGGAATCCCAGGGCGATCCGCGGAGGGCCCGGCACGTCGGTGTCGATGCGGATCTCCGGCCGGATCGTGCTGAACAGTTCGGCGGCCCACTGACGGACGCGGCCGGCGGGCGTGTCGGCCACGAGCAGCGCCCGGGCGTAGGCCTCGAGGAAGCCGACGTAGGAACTCGACGCGGCCACGGTCACCTCGACGGTGAGGAGGCCCTGGCGCGCGAGGCTGCGCAGCACCCAGCGGACGAGCGACGACTTGCCGTAGCGCCGCGGCGAGATCAGGAAGACCTTCTGCCCTGCGAGCAGGTCGCGCGCCAGGCGGTCGCGCTCGATCTCGCGGTCCGCGAAGGCCGCGTCGGTGACGATCTCGCCGTAGACGAAAGGGTTGTCCGCCATTACCGTGATTGACGTAGTGATTACCCTGAACAGGGTAATGCACGGAGCGGCCGGCCGCAAGGGGCCGCGGGGGCGTCACCAGGGCGGCAGCGTGTTGAAGAGGAATTCCTTCAGGTACGGATCCGGCGACGCCAGCAGCGCGTCGGCGTCTCCCTCGAAGACGAAGCGTCCCTCGTGCAGCACCATGAAGTCGGCCCGCGTCGAGCCCGGCGCGGCGTCGACGATCTGGATGCCGGCCGGCGTCCGCACGGCCTGGTGCGTCGCGATGTAGAAGGCGTCGCGGATCTGGTGCGTCGCGAACACGGCGGTGACCTGTTCGAGATCGCGCAGCTTCACGATCTCGTCGTTGACCGAGATCGACGTGATCGGATCGAGGCCCGTCGTCGGATCGTCGAACAGCAGCAGGCCCGGCCGCGACGCCATGGCGCGGGCCACGGCCACGCGCCGCCGCTGGCCGCCCGAGAGTTCCGCCGGCATGCGCGTCATGTATTCCTCGAGGCCGACGAAGCCCAGGACCTCCTCGACCCGCTGGCGCACGTCGTCAGCGGGCATGTCCGTCTCCTCGTACAGGCGGTACCCCACGTTCTCCTCGACCGTCAGCGAGTCGAACAGGGCGATCTCCTGGAAGACCATGCCGATATCGCCCCGGATGTCGAGCAGTTCGGGCTCGGACAGCGCGTCGATGCGGTGACCGTTGACGGTAATCGTCCCCGAGTCGGGCCGCAACAGACCCAGGATGAGCTTCAGGAGCACGGACTTGCCCGAGCCGCTGGCGCCGAGCAGGAACCGCATCCGGCCGCGGGGAATGCTGAAACTCACCTCGTGCAGCACGACGTGGTCGTCGAATGCGAACGACACGCGGTCGAAGGCGATGATCGGGGGCTCGGGCGACGTCGCGGTGGCGGCGTCGGCCCGGGGAGCAGCGACGGAAGCGGAACGGGGGATCATGCCGGAGCAGGCCTCGGTCGTCGATCATAACGTCCCCGCGGCTCGCGCTCCGCCCGAACCGGCTGCCGTGGGTTTCCCTATGGCGTTCGAAAGAGGGATGGTAGGCTCTCGGGAGTCGAGAGGTGAGGGCCGATGGCGAAGGAACGGGGCGATGTCCTGCAGGGCACGCTCGACATGCTGGTGCTCCGGACGCTGCAGCACGAGGCCATGCATGGCTGGGGCATCACCGAACGTCTCGAACAGTGGTCCGAGCACGTGCTGCGCCTGGGGCAGGGCACGCTGTATCCGGCGCTGTACCGGCTCGAGCGGCAGGGGTTCGTCCAGTCGACGTGGCGGATGACCGAGAACAACAGGCGCGCCCGCTACTACGACCTGACGCGCAGCGGCCGTCGCCGGCTCGAGGACGAGCGGGCGCAGTGGGCCCGCATGGCCCGCGCCGTCAACCTCGTGCTCGACGCGCCCTCGCGGTGACGGTGGCGGCAGGGCCCCTCTTCGGAGCCCCGGGCTTCAGCCCCGGGGGATCGTCACGTCCCGCAGAACGTGCGGTACGCCGGATCGGGCTGCGTTGGCGGGGCCAGGATGTCGGGGCGTGCCCGTGTGTAGTCGTACGGCTGGCGCAGGCCCTCGATCAGTTGGTTGAGCGGCTCGAGATCGGTCTGCGCGGCAGCCGCCGCGATGGCGGCCTCCACCGCGTGGTTGCGCGGGATCACCACGGGGCTGCTGGCCTGCATGCGCGCCGTGGCCTCGGCCGGTGACTGCGGCTGCCGCCCGAGCCGCGTGCGCCAGCGCTCGAACCAGCCGCGGAACGCTTCCTGCTCGTGCGCCAGCTGTTCGGCCGCACCAACGGTGGCCAGCGCCGAGAACGTGCGCGTGAAGTCGGCGTGCGTTTCCTGCATCCAGTCGAGCAATGCCTCGATCAGTTCGTCGTCGCCGGGCTCGGCCGTGAAGAGGCCGAGTTTGGCGCGCATGCGCGTGAGCCACTCGTGCTCGAAGCGTTCGATGAACCGCTCGACGGCTACCGTGGCCACGGCAATCGCCTTGTCTCGGTCCGCGTCGAACAGCGGGAGCATGGCCTCGGCCAGGCGTGTCAGGTTCCACTGCGCGATGGGCGGCTGGTTGCCGTACGCGTAGCGCCCGTGCGCGTCGATCGAGCTGAACACCGTGCCCGGGTCGTAGTCGTCCATGAACGCGCACGGACCGTAGTCGATGGTTTCGCCCGAGATCGCCATGTTGTCCGTGTTCATCACGCCGTGGATGAATCCGACACTCTGCCACTGCGCTACCAGCGCCGCCTGACGATCGACCACCGCGTCGAAGAATGCACGATAGGGATCCGGCATGCCGGCGAGCGCCGGGTCGTGCCTGGCGATCGTGTAGTCCGCCAGTGCCCGCAGCGCGCCGACGTCCTGGTGGGCCGCAGCCCACTGGAACGTGCCGACGCGGATGTGACTGGCGGCCACGCGCGTGAGCACCGCGCCCGGCAGGACGTCTTCGCGGAAGACCGGCTCGCCCGTCGCCACCACCGCGAGGCTGCGCGTGGTCGGGATGCCGAGCGCGTGCATGGCTTCGCTGACGATCAGTTCGCGCAGCATGGGCCCTACGGCCGCTCGTCCGTCCCCGCGCCGCGAATACGGCGTGCGGCCCGCACCCTTCAACTGGATGTCCACGCGCCGGCCGTCGGGCGTGATCTGCTCGCCGAGCAGGATCGCGCGGCCGTCGCCAAGCGCGGTGAAGTGGCCGAATTGATGGCCCGCGTACGCCTGCGCAATCGGTTGCGCGCCGGGGGGCAGGTGGTTGCCGGCCAGGAGATAGGCGCCCGCGTCCGTCTCGAGCGCCTGGACGTCGAGGCCGAGAGCCTCGGCCAGCGGGGCGTTGAGCACGACGAACGACGGCTCGCGCACGGGCGTGGGCGTCACCGGCGAGAAGAACAGCGGCGGCAGGGTCGTATACGTGCGCTCGAGGGTCCAGCCGCTCATCGATCCATCATAGCGGGTCGGGTTCGAGGCCTGCGGCCGATCGGCGCAGGCGTGCGCGGACGGCCTGCTCGTAGATCCGCGAGAGCGTGCCGAGATCGTCGATCTGGATCCGCTCGTTCACCTTGTGGATCGTGTCGTTGGTCGGCCCGAACTCCACGACCTCGCGCGCCAGCGTGGCGATGAAACGGCCATCGGAGGTCCCGCCGCTCGTCGACAGCACGGGGATGACGCCGCTCGCCGTGGCAACAGCGTCGCGCACGGCGTCGACCAGTGGGCCGCCAGGCGTGGCGAACGGGTGCGCGACAGGCTTCCACGTCAGGTCGTAGTCGAGACCGTGGCGATCGAGCACCTCGCGTACGCGCGTCTGCAGACCGTCGGCCGTCGACTCCGGCGAGAAGCGGAAGTTGAACGTGACGTCGAGCGTGCCAGGGATCACGTTGACCGCGCAGGTGCCGGCGTGAATGTTCGAGATCTGGAAGCTCGTCGGCGGGAAGTCGGCGTTGCCTCGGTCCCACACGGTGGCGGCAAGCTCGGCCAACGCCGGCAGCGACGTCTGAATCGGATTGCGCCCGCGTTCCGGGTACGCGATGTGGCACTGCACGCCCGTCACGTGCAGCGAGCCGCTGAGCGATCCGCGGCGACCGTGCTTGATGGTGTCGCCGAGCCGATCGGCCGAGGTCGGTTCGCCCACGATGCAGGCGTCGATGCCCTCGCCCCGCGCGCGCAACGCCTCGATGACGGCGGCCGTACCGTCGACGGCATCCCCTTCCTCGTCTGACGTGATGAGCAGCGCGATCGACCCGACGGCATCGCGTGTGGCGGCGATCCGTTCGGCCGCCGTGATCATCGAGGCGAGCGGTCCCTTCATGTCCGACGCGCCGCGTCCGTACAGGCAGCCATCGCGCTCGGTCGGCACGAACGGATCGCTCGTCCAGGCATCGAGGGGTCCTGGCGGCACCACGTCCACGTGTCCGGCCAGGCAGAGAACCGGAGACGTCGTGCCGGCACGTGCCCACAGGTTGCGGACGCCGCCCCTGTCGATCCGCTCGCACACGAATCCGGCTGCCGCGAGTCGCGTCGCGATCAGCGTCATCGCGCCGTCGTCGTCGGGCGTGATCGATCGGCAGGCGATAAGGGCCTTCGCGAGCGCCAGCGTCTCGTGCTGGATGGCGTCGGCGGTCGCGCGTGGCGTAGCCATCGAATCCGGTGCAGATCAGTCGCGGAGCAGGTCGTTGATCGACGTCTTCGATCGCGTCTGCGCGTCCACGCGCTTGACGATGACCGCGCAGGCGAGCGAGTAGCGACCGTCGGCCGACGGCAGGCTGCCGGGCACCACGACCGATCCGGACGGCACGCGACCGTAGAGAATCTCGCCCGTGGTGCGGTCGTAGATCTTCGTGCTCTGACCGATGAACACGCCCATCGAGATGACGGAGTGGGCCTCGACGATGACGCCCTCGACGACCTCGGAGCGGGCGCCGATGAAGCAATTGTCTTCGATGATGGTCGGGTTGGCCTGCAGCGGCTCGAGTACGCCGCCGATCCCGACGCCACCCGACAGGTGCACGTTCCTGCCGATCTGCGCGCACGATCCGACCGTCGCCCACGTGTCGACCATGGTGCCCTCGTCGACGTACGCGCCGATGTTGACGAACGACGGCATCAGGATGACGTTCTTCCCGATGAACGTGCCGCGCCGCGCGACGGCGCCGGGGACGACGCGGTATCCGCCGGCTCTGAAGGCCGCGTCGTCGTAGCCCTCGAAGCGCGCCGGGACCTTGTCGAAGCCCGGACCGGTGCTGCCGGGCATCACCTGGTTGTCGCGCGTGCGGAAGGAGAGCAGCACGGCCTTCTTGATCCACTGGTGCGTGTGCCACGCGTCGCCGATCTTCTCGGCCACGCGCAGCGTGCCTGCGTCGAGGCCCGCGAGGATGTCGTCGAGGGCGCGCGCGAGATCGGCGTCGACGCGGCCTGGCGCGAGTTCGGCGCGCCGTTCGAAGGCGGCGTCGACGAGGGAAGCAAGAGCAGCGGTGGTCACGACTGTCAGTGTCCTTTCCGATCGGTCACGAATCGGGTGATGCGCGTGGCGGCATCCACGCAGGTCTCGAGATCGGCAACGAGCGCGATCCGGACGCGCCCGCGCCCTGGATTGCCCGCCCGGCCGTCGCGCGCCAGGAACTGGCCTGGCAGCACGGTCACGTACGTTTCGCGGTACAACGCCCTGGCGAACGCCGCGTCGTCGCCGTCCGGAATCGGCGCCCAGAGATAGAAGCCGGCATCGGGCCAGGTCGCGGGCAGCGCCGGCTGGAGACGCGGCACGACCGCGGCGAACTTCTCGCGGTAGCGCCGGCGATTCTCCTGCACGTGCGTTTCGTCCTGCCACGCCGCGATGCTGGCGTGCTGCACGGCCGGACTCATCGCCGACCCATGATACGTGCGATAGCGCAGGAATGCCTTCAGCAGCCGCGCGTCCCCCGCGACGGCGCCCGAGCGCATGCCGGGCACGTTCGATCGTTTCGAGAGGCTCGTGAAGACGACGAGGTTGCGGAAGTCGTCGCGTCCCAGGCGAACGGCAGCCTCGAGGCCGCCGAGGGGCGGCGCAGCCTCGTCGAAATAAATCTCCGAGTAGCACTCGTCCGAGGCAATGACGAAGCCGTGGCGATCGGCGCGATCGAAGAGCGCGCGCCAGTCGTCGAGCGTCAGCACGTGCCCCGTCGGGTTGCCCGGTGAGCAGACGTACAGCAGCTGCGTGCGCGCCCAGGTGTCGGCCGGCAGGCTGTCGAGATCGAGGCGATAGCCGTGGTCCGCTGTCTGATCGATGAACACGGGCTCGGCGCCGGCCAGCAGCGCCGCGCCTTCATAGATCTGGTAGAAGGGGTTCGGCGAGACGACGACGGGCGAGGGGCGCGTGGGATCGACGATCGCCTGTGCGAAAGCGAAGAGTGCCTCACGCGATCCGTTGACCGGCAGCACCTCGGTGACCGCGTCGAGGTGGGGCAGGCCGTAGCGTCGCCGGAACCACGCCGCGATCGTCTCGCGCAGCCGGTCCATCCCGGCTGTCGACGGATACCGCGCGAGGTCGTGCAGGTGCGCCGTCAGGGCCTCGAGCACGAACGTCGGCGTGGGATGCTGCGGTTCGCCGATCGAGAGGCGGATCGGTGTCGTCGCCGGCGGCTCGACATCCGAGAACAGGGCGTGCAGACGTTCGAACGGGTACGGGTGCAGCAGAGCGAGACGCGGATTCACCGGACCGCTAGCTTACATGAGGGCCGACCCGTTTGGTCGTGATTTTCGGCCTGGATCCGCTTGCCCGCGCGTGTTGTGTTGACGTACTGTGTGCGTCGAAACGATTCCAATTTCAGAGAAGGACCCATGGCTGTGCAGACGTTTGACGCCATTGTGGTCGGCTCGGGCATCAGTGGTGGCTGGGCGGCCAAGGAACTCACCGAACGTGGTCTTCGCGTGCTCCTGCTCGAGCGGGGACGCAACGTCGAACACATCAAGGACTATCCCAACGCGCTGAAGCGGCCATGGGAGATTCCGCACCGCGGGCGGACGACGGTCGAGGCGCGCGTGAAGGAACCCGTGCTGCGCCGCGACTACGTCCTGAACGAGACGAACTACGACTTCTGGGCACACGCGGCCGAACACCCGTACGTCGAGCAGAAGCCGTTCGACTGGTTCCGCGGGTATCACGTCGGCGGCCGATCGCTGACCTGGGGCCGGCAGAGCTATCGCCACAGTGATATCGACTTCGAAGCGAACGCGCGTGAGGGGGTCGGCGTCGACTGGCCGATTCGCTACAAGGACATCGCGCCCTGGTACGACCACGTCGAGCGGTTCGCGGGCATCAGCGGATCGCGCGAAGGTCTGCCGCAACTGCCGGACGGCGAGTTCCTGCCGCCGATGGCGCTCAACGCGGGTGAACAGTTCGTGGCCGACGGCATCCGCAAGGCGTTCAACGACCGGCGCCGGCTGATCATCGGACGGTCCGCGAATCTCTCTGTCGCGCACAATGGGCGCAGCGCCTGCCAGTATCGCAACAAGTGCTCGGACGGCTGTCCATTCGGCGCCTACTTCAGCACGCAGTCGTCCACGCTGCCCGCCGCGACGCGCACGGGCAACCTCACGCTCCGTCCGCATGCCATCGTCACGCGCCTCGTGTACGACAAGGATCGGAAGCGCGCGAACGGCGTGGAAGTGCTCGACGCCCAGACGCGGCAGACGATCGAGTACAACGCGCGCGTCGTCTTCCTGTGCGCGTCCGCGTTCAACTCGACGTGGATCCTGATGAACTCGGCCACCGACGTGTGGCCAGACGGGCTCGGCAGCAGTTCGGGCGAGCTCGGGCACAACGTCATGGATCACCACTTCCGCGTCGGCGCGTCGGGCCGCATCGATGGCTTCACCGATCGCATCGTCAACGGGCGCCGGCCGAACGGGCTCTACATTCCCCGCTACCGGAACGTGGCCGACGACAAGCGCGACTACCTGCGCGGCTTCGGGTACCAGGGCGCAGCGAGCCGCCAGAACTGGGCGCGCGAAGTGGCCGAGCTCGGCATCGGCGCGCCGCTGAAGGAGGAACTGCGCGAGCCGGGACCGTGGACGATCGGCATCACCGGCTTCGGCGAGATCCTGCCGCACCACGACAATCGCATCATGCTCGATCGGTCCACGACGGACGCCTGGGGCCTGCCGGTGCTCGCCATGAACTGCGAGATCCGGGAGAACGAGCGCCGCATGCGCATCGACATGATGAACGACGCGGCCGAGATGCTCGAGGCCGCCGGGTGCCGCAACGTGCAGGCCACCGACACGGGCTATACCTTCGGACGCGGCATCCACGAGATGGGGACCGCCCGCATGGGACGCGATCCGAAGACGTCGGTGCTCAACGGCAACAACCAGGTGTGGGACGCGCCGAACGTGTTCGTCACGGACGGAGCGTGCATGACGTCGGCGGCGTGCGTGAACCCGTCGCTGAGCTACATGGCTCTCACCGCGCGCGCGGCGGCGTTTGCCGTCGACGAACTGAAGAAGCAGAACCTCTGAGGTCGGACGATGATGACGTTGACACGCCGGGAAGCCGTTCTCCAGTTGGCGACCATGCTGGGCGCCACGGTCGTGGGGCCGAGACTCGCGGCCGCTTCGTTCGATCTCGATCTCGCGCAGACGGGGCCGTTCGCGGCGGACATCGCGCTGCTCGACGAGATTGGCGATACCATCCTGCCGTCGTCGGACGTGCCCGGGGCCAAGGCCGTCGGCATCGGTCCGTTCCTCGCGATGATGATGACCGACTGCTACACCGCCGACGAGCAGGTCCCGCTCCGCGCCGGGCTGCGACGGCTCGATGCGGAGTTCACCGAGCGGTTCGGCACCGGGTTCGTCTCGGGATCGCCCGCCGACCGCACGACCTACCTGAACGAACTGGATCGTGAACAGCGCGAACAGCGCCTGACGCAGGGCGCCGGTGCCATGCCGCACTACTTCCGGATCCTGAAAGAGCTGACGATCCTCGGCTACTTCTCGTCCGAGGTTGGCGCGACACAGGCGCTGCGGTACGCCGACGTGCCGGGCGGCTACGACGGCAACGCGCCGTACACACGCGGCGACCGCGCCTGGTTCAGCTGATGACCCCCGTCCCCCTGGGGCTGATCACCTTCGCACGAGGCTACGGCGGCCCGCCGACGCCTTGGCGGAGGCTGAAGCCCCAGGGCTCAGGACGATCAATTCGTCGCCGCCAGCTCGTGGCTCGCGCCTGCCGGAACTTTCGAGTTTCAGCTCCAGGGGGCCAGACGATCCGCTCGTGGCGGCCACCCGTCGCTCGTGTCTGTCGGAGCCCTGGGGCTTCAGCCCCAGGGAGACATCAATCGCGTCCCAGCCTAGCCACTGTCTCTGCCGAGATCTGGTGCAGGCCGTCGAGGATCAGATCCGCGTCCGTCAGCAGGTGTCGCGGTGACGTCGTGGTGAGACCGATCGTGCGCATGCCCGCGGTCCTGGCCGCCGCCAGGCCGGCAGGGGAATCCTCGATGGCCAGGCACTGCGCGGGATCGACGCCGAGACCGGCAGCGGCCTTCAGGTATGGCTCGGGGTCGGGCTTGCACGCACTCACGTCATCGGCCGCAACAATCACGGGGAAGTGGTGCCGCAGACGCGCGGCGTCGAGGATGGACGTGATCTCGATCTTCAGCGCGCCCGATGCGATCCCGAGCGCGTAGGCGGCCGCCAGCCGGTCGATGCACGCGGGAGCTGTCGGGAACAGCACCTCGCCCGCGTCGAGATACCGCGCGAAGAGGCGTGTCTTTTCGTCGACGAGCGTCTCCACCGCGGCTTCATCGAATCCCAGTGCGTGCTCCTGCCCGAACGCCACGACGAGCCCGGTGTCGTCGTAGCCGAGATAGCGATCGAAATAGGCGCGTTCGTCGAGCTGCCAGCCGCGACGCTCGAAGACGTCCTGGAACGCGCGCAGGTGCAGACCCTCGGTATCGGCGATCACCCCGTCGAAGTCGAAGACAACAGCCGTGATGCGCGTGGCAGGGACAACAGACATCCGGACATTCTATCGGCTACCGACCACAGACGACCGGCCACCGCGGCGCCCGTGCGCATCGCATCCTCCAGGTGTGTCTCCCCGGGGCTCCGGGTGAACTGGCGCACCGACGATCGGATCGGAGCCCTGGGGCTTCAGGGCCAGGGGGCTGTCTCCCCGAGGCTGAAGCCTCGGGGCTCCGGGTGTCGCCGCGCCGCCCGCCGCCCGCCGCCGCGCAGCAGTCGGAGCCCTGGGGCTTCAGCCCCAGGGGGCGGAGAATAGCCGCTTCTTGCCATCGTCATCACTTCGCGCGACGATGTCCGCCTATGTCGATGCGCCTGACGGTTCTGCTGCTGGTGATGACGGGATCCACGGCGGCGATCGCCGCGTGCGGGCGGGCGCCCGCGCCTCAGTTGGCGGCCACCGAGGGGCTTCCGCCGCCGCCCTGGACGATCGCGCACCGCGGCGCCTCGGCATATGCGCCCGAGAACACCATCCCGGCCTTTTTGCTAGGGGCCGAACAGGGTGCGCAGTTCGTGGAACTCGATCTGCAGCGCACGAAGGACGGCCAGATCGTGGTGCTGCACGACCTGACGCTCCAGCGAACGACCGACGTGGCCACCGTGTTCCCCGATCGCGCGCGACCGGGACCTGACGATCCCGACCGCAAGCTGCAGTGGTGGCTCGAGGATTTCACGCTCGACGAGGTCCGGCAGCTCGATGCGGGGGCGTGGTTCGACACGAAGTTCGCCGGGACACGCATCCCGACCTTCGACGAGGTGATCGGCGCCGTGCGCGGGCGCGTGGGCATTTTCATCGAGCTGAAGTCACCGGAGCTTTACCCCGGCATCGAGGGCGAGATTCTCGCGGTGCTCGCACGTCACGGCCTCGATCGGGCCGGTGCCGATCCGCAGACCCCAATCGTGCTGCAGTCGTTCACGGTGCCGAGCATCCAGGCCCTCGTGGCCGCGGGCACGACGTTGCCGCGGCACGTGCTGATCGGCGCACGTGATGCCGACCGGTGGCTCTCGGACGATGGTCTGGCAGAGATTCGAGGATTTGCGACGGGGATCAGCCCGGAGAAGGTGACGCTCGACACCCACGCGGCCGGCTGGCGCCGCGCGGCCGAGCTCGGATTGCCCAGCACACCGTGGACGTTCCGCGCCACGACCGTGAAGGGCTTCGACTCGGTGACGGCCGAGATGGCGCACTACATCGAGCAGGGCGCCACGGGGGTCATTACCGATAACCCGGATCTTGTGCCGTGATGCGCGTAGGGGCGACGCATGCGTCGCCCCTACATGATGCACGAAGACCTGCCGCCGTCCTTCCGCCGGTGGCCGGTGGCCGATCTCAGCCCTTCCCCATCAGCAGTGCCAGCAGCGCTTTCTGCGCGTGCAGGCGGTTTTCGGCCTGATCGAAGACCGCGGCGTTCGGCGAGTCCATCACCTGATCGGTCACCTCGATGCCCCGGTGTGCGGGCAGGCAGTGCATGAACACGGCGCGCGGTGAGGCCGCGGCCATCAGGTCGCGATTCACCTGGAACGGCTCGAAGATCCGCGCCCGCGCGTCGGCTTCGGCTTCCTGCCCCATCGACGCCCACACGTCCGTGTAGACCGCATCCGCGCCGGTCACCGCCGCCACGGGATCGTTGCTCAGGGTCAGCGTTGCGCCGTGCCGCGCGACCCGCGCGCAGTCGGCCACCACCGTCGCCGGCAACTCGTAGCCCTTCGGCGAGGCAATCGTCATCTGCAGACCGGCCAGTGCGCCGGCGTGCGCGAGCGAGGCCGCCACGTTGTTGCCGTCACCGACGTACGTGAGCTTCAGCCCGCGCGTCGATCCGAAGCGTTCGCCGAGCGTCATGATGTCGGCCAGCGCCTGGCACGGGTGCTCCTCGTCGGTCAGCGCGTTGACGACGTGCATGCGCGTGGCCGCGGCCGCGACGCGGGCGAGCCGCTCCTGCGCGTACGTCCGGATGATCACGCCCGACAGCCAGCGTTCGAGGTTGTGCGCGACGTCCTCGACCGTCTCGCGGCCGCCGAACACGACGTCGGGCGGCGGTTCGATCACCTCGCCGCCGAGTTCGCGCACGGCAATCACGAACGTGATGCGCGTCCGCAGCGACGGCTTCTCGAACAGGATGGCGACGTGGCGGCCGGCGAGCGCCTGCGGGCTCGATTCGCCCCTGGCGCGACGGACCTTCAGCTCGGCCGCGAGCGCGAGCAGGTGATCGAACTCGGCCGGCGCCAGGTCGAGCACCGACACGAAGTCCTTGGCAGCGAGCCGGGACACCGGTGTTGTTGGGGTCACGTGCGGTACTCCGCGTTGATCTTCACGTACTCGGCGCTGAAATCGCAGGTCCACATCGTCGCCTCGTGCGGGCCGCCGAGGCCGAGGTCGACGACGACCGTCACGTCGGCATCCTGCAGCACGGCTTCCGCCAGCGGCGTGCGCTCGTCGTGGGGCGTGCCCTCGTCGAAGACCTTGACGTCACCTACCCAGACCGACGCGCGATCGAGGTTGAACGCGGCGCCCGATCGCCCGGCCGCCGCCACCAGGCGTCCCCAGTTCGGATCGCCCCCGTGGATGGCGGTCTTCACGAGCGGTGAGTTGGCGATGGTCCGCGCGGCAAGCCAGGCGTCGGCGCTCGTCGCCGCGCCGGTGACTTTCACCGTCACGAGCTTCGTGGCGCCTTCGCCGCCGCGCACGATCTCGCGGGCGAGATAGCGCGCCACGTGCATGAGCGGCGTGATCAGTCGCGGATCGCGGGAATCGGTGATGGCCACGCCCGACGCGCCGGACGCCATCACGAACACCGAGTCGTTCGTCGAGCACTCGCCGTCGACGGTGATTGCGTTGAAG
This sequence comes from Acidobacteria bacterium SCN 69-37, assembly GCA_001724025.1. Lineage (GTDB taxonomy): Bacteria > Acidobacteriota > Vicinamibacteria > Vicinamibacterales > SCN-69-37 > SCN-69-37. The sequence goes on from MEDJ01000002.1 coordinate 115,741, forward strand.
GTGAGATCCACGACGTACTTCAGCGCGTCGGCCAGCACACCGGGCTCGATCTGCGCGTCCGTCGTCAGGTACCCGAGCATCGTGGCCATGCGCGGCTCGATCATGCCCGACCCCTTCGTCATGCCGCCGACGATGATCGTGCCCTCGGGCGAGTCGTAGGCGGCCGCGTAGGACTTCGGGAACGGGTCGGTCGTCATGATCGCGCGCGTGGCGTTGTCGCCGCCGGTGGCCGAGAGCGCGGCGGCGGCGGCCGTGATGCCGGCGCGCACTTTCTCGATGTCGAGCAGCACGCCAATCACGCCGGTCGAGGCGACGAGGACCTCGCGATCGGCACAGCCCACGGCGGCCGCGGCGGCCGCGGCCATCTGGCGGGCCACCTGGCGTCCGGCCTCGCCCGTGGCCGCATTCGCGCAGCCGCTGTTGGTGACGATGGCGCGCGCCCAGCCGCCCGTGGCCTGGAGGTGTTCGCGCGAGACGACGACAGGCGGCGCCACGGCCTTGTTCGTCGTGAACACGCCCGCCGCCGGCACGAGCCGGTCCGCGACGACGAGCGCCAGATCGAGCGGCGCCGGTCGTGCGGGATCGCGATGCTTCTTGATGCCACACGCCACGCCCGCGGCCTGGAATCCGGCCGGTGCGGTGATGCCCCCTTCGACGATGCGAACCACGTGAATCCTCTCCGTTAGGCGACAGCGCCGACAGGTGGGCGCAACGTCGTGATGGTCCCTGCCGGCCGTCCCGTGCCGAGCGGCCGTACCATCGCGTACTGCCCGCAGTGGCGGAACAGTCCACAGGTCGAGCAGTCGCGGTCGATCTTCTCCGGCAGCCACGCGTGCGGCACGATCGAGAAGTCGTGCCGCATGAAGAAGCGCGGATCGTGAGCCAGCGCCAACAGCGACTGGAACCCCGCGGTCCGTGCGCGGCCCGCGAGCGCGTCGACCAGCCGTGTCGCCACGCCGTGCCGCCGCAGATCGGGCGAGACGACGAGCGAGCGGACTTCGGCCAGGCGGGTCGACAGTGGCACGAGTTCGGCGCACGCCCTGATCGCGCCCTCGGCCTCGGCGACGATGAACCGCGGCGCGCGCACGCGGATCTCGTCGATCTGGCGCGGCAGCAGGTGGCCCTCGTCGCGGTGCGCGCGGATCAGCGCATCGATCGCGTCGGCATCGCCAGCCGTGGCCGGACGGAACGTGACAGCGGGATCCCCGAGCGCCGGGTGTGCGTGGACGTTCATTGTGCCGCCGCTCCCAGGGCCTGATCGAGGATGTCGATGGCCGCGTCCACGTGAGCGGGCGTGACGATGTACGGCGGCAGGAGGCGGAGCACCGTCCCGGACGTCCTGTTGATCACGAGCCCGCGCGCGAGGGCGGCATTGACGACGGCGAGCGCGTCGACGGTCACCTCGATCCCGGCAATCAAGCCGGCGCCGCGCACGTCGGCAATCAGGCCGGGGCGGGCGGCGGCCAGCGCGTGCAGGCGGTCGAACAGCCGCGTGCTCGCGGCGCGCATCGAGTCCTGGAGGCGATCGGCCTCGTCGAGGAACGTGAGGGCCGCGCGGCATGCGAGCAGGTTGCCGCCGTAGGTCGTGCCGTGATCGCCGGGGACCACCGTGGCGGCAATGCGATCGGTGAGCAGTGCGGCACCGACGGGGACGCCGCCCCCGAGCGCCTTGGCCAGCGCGACCAGATCGGGCGAGAGGCCAAGCGCCTGGCTGTGCAGGAACGGGCCCGTCCGCCACGATCCTGACTGGACTTCGTCGGCAATCAGCAGCGCGCCAGTGCGGGCGCACGCCTCGCGGATGGCTTCGGCCAGCGCCGACGGAATCGGCCGCACGCCGCCTTCGCCGCGGATCGGCTCGATGATGATGGCCGCGGTCGTGTCGTCGACCGCGGCGTGGAGCGCCGCCGGATCGTCGGTCTCGACAAACGTGGCCGTGGGGACGAGCGGCGCGAACGGCGCGCGGTAGTGATCGTCCCACGTGACCGACAGCGCGCCCATCGTCCGGCCGTGGAAGCCGTGTGCGAGCGCGACGAACTTCTGCCGCGGCTGGCCCTCTGTGAACCAGAACCGGCGGGCGAACTTGAGGCAGGCCTCGATGGCTTCCGTGCCGCTGTTGCAGAAGAACGCGCGGTCGTGCCCGGTGAGGGCCGTCAGCCGCGCAGCGAGCTGTCCCTGCAGCGGGTGGAAATAGAGGTTCGAGGTGTGCAGCAGCGCAGCGGCCTGGTCCGCGATGGCGCGGGTGAGCGCCGGGTGGGCGTACCCAAGCGAGGCCACCCCGATGCCCGACAGGAAGTCGAGGTACGCGCGACCGGTCTCGTCGAACAGGCGAACGCCCTCGCCGCGGGTGAACACCACGGGAAAGCGCTTGTAGTTCTGCAGCACGTGCTGCGTTTCGAGGGTCTTCACGTCCACGGTCGTCGTTGTCATGACATCGTCCAGGGAAAGCGGCACGTCAGTGCACGCGGAAACGGCTGCCCGATTCGGGCCGCGCCGGAACGACAGCGGTCAGCGTGGTGCCCGGCGCCCCGTCGACGCCGTGATCGGCGTCGAGACCGCGGCCGTCGACCAGCCGTACCGATGCGACACCAGCCATCAGCGCCGTGCGGCACGAGGCGAGCTTCGCCACCATGCCGGCCGTGGCCGTGCCAGAAGCAATCAGCCTGTCGATCCCGGCCGGGTCGAGCGCCGGGATGGTCCGGCCGGTGTCGTCGAGAACGCCCGGCGTCGCACCGGCAATCACCAGGTCGCACTCGTCGAACGCGGCCGCGATCCGGCACGCCATCACGTCGGCGTTCACGTTCAGCACCTGCCCCGGCGTGTCGTCATCGGCGAGATAGCCGAGGCTGGCGACGACCGGGACGTAGCCGTTGGCCACGAGCAGTTGCAGCAGGCTGGGATCGGCCTGCGTCGGATCGCCAACGAGTCCCAGGTCGACGATCGCGCCGGAGGTGGCCGTGTGAGCGGCCGTGCGGCGCGCGCGGCCGAATCCCGCATCCACGCCCGTCAGCCCGACGGCCAGGACGCCGGTCCCGACCATGGCGGCTACCAGGTCGGTGTTGGCCGAGCCGGCGAGCACCGCGATGACCGCCTCGAGCGTGTCCGGATCGGTAATCCGCAGGCCGTCCACCTTCCGGGGCGTGATCTGCCGGCGCGCCAGTTCCGCGTCGATGGCGCGGCCGCCGCCGTGCACGACGATCAGGGGTCTGGTGGCCGTGAGTGTGGCCGCGAGCGCGGCAATGCGATCCCGCTGGGGGCGGCTTTCGAGCAGCTCCCCTCCGAGCTTCAGGACGAGGGGGCGCATCAGCGGACGGCCTGTCGGCGGGTCGGGGAATGCGGGCGGCGCGCGCACGACGCGGGCACGATCATGAATGAGAGCACAGGCAGCGAATACATATTCATGCCAAGCGATGGTTATACATCCACGGGGCTGGCGTGTCAATGGTCCGGAGGGCTGGCGAAATCCTGTGGAGATTCGCCGAACCGCTGGCCGGGACCGGTTCGACGGCCAGGACTTGCGCGGCTGACGGCCGTCTGTATAATTGTGCGTCGCGCTGAATACATATGAAATCATGGCGGCAGGCTCAGATTCTCGATGTCATCGACCACGAGGCCGTGGTGTCGCAGGAAATCCTGCGGCAGCGGCTCCGCGATCGCGGGATCGATGCGACGCAGGCCACGATTTCCCGCGATCTGAAGGAGATCGGGCTGGTCAAGCGCGCCGGTGACGGGGCTTATGTGAGGCCTGGCGCCGAGCGGCCGGACCCGGCGTCGGGCGAGCATCTGCGTCGGGCCGTCAGTTCGCTGCTGCGGAAGTATGAGCGGGTCGACCCGCTGGTCGTGCTGCGGACCGACAGGGGCCAGGCCCAGGGGCTGGCCGAGTGGATCGACCGTGCGCAGTTGACGGACGTGGCGGGCACGATTGCCGGCGACGACACGATTCTGCTGGTGTGCCGCGGGACCGACGCCGCGGCGCGCGTCGAGGCCCGGCTCGGCGCGATGGTGCGAGGGGAAGACAGGGCCGGGCAGCCGGACGATGGCGTCCGGGTCTGAGTTGGCGTGGTGCAGGAAGGACTCGAACGTCTCATGGATCGTATCGTTCTCGCGTATTCGGGTGGGCTCGACACCTCGGTCGCCATTCCCTGGCTGGCCGAGAAATACGGGGCCGAAATCGTGACCGTCACGATGGACCTCGGCCAGGGCAAGGAGCTCGACGACGCGCGCGAGCGCGCGCTGGCGCTCGGCGCGGTGCGGGCGCACGTGCTCGATCTGCGCAATGAATTCGCACGCGACTTCGTCCTGCCCGCGCTGCAGGCCGGCGCCGTCTACGAACAGCGTTATCCGTTGGCCACGGCGCTCGGCCGTCCGCTGATTGCCCGGCACCTGGTCGAGATCGCGCGCCTCGAGAACGCCTCGGTCGTGGCGCACGGCTGCGGCACCGAGAAGGGCAATGACGCGATCCGCATCGACCTGGCCGTGCGCGCGCTCAATCCCGATCTCGAGGTGCTCGAACCGCTCGGCGTGTGGGACGTGACCAAGCAGGAGAAGGTCGCGTTTGCGAAGAAGCGCGGCATTCCCGTGCCCGCGGGGGCCGACAGTCCCTACACGACCGACGTGAACCTGTGGGGCCGCTCGATCGAGTACGGCGTGCTCGACGATCCGTGGCTCGAGCCGCCCGACGACGTGTACGTGCTGACGCGGGCGCCGAAGGACGCGCCGGACCTGCCGGCCTACGTCGAGATCGAGTTCGAGCGCGGCGTGCCGGTGGCGATCAACGGCGTCACGCTGTCGCTCGTCGAGCTCATCTCGAGCCTCGAGACGATTGCCGGCGTGCACGGCGTGGGCCGCATCGACCTGCTGGAGAACCGGCTGGGCGATACCAAGTCGCGCGAGATCTACGAGGCGCCGGCCGGCGTGCTGCTGCACGCGGCGCACAACGAATTGCAGAAGTACGTTACGCCGCGCGATCTGGCGCGGCTGGCGTCCGAGGTCGGCGTGCGGTACGCGGACCTCGTCTACAACGGCGACTGGTACAGCCACACGCGCGAGGCGATGGATGCGCTGGTGGCGAAGGTCCAGGAACGTGTCACGGGCGCCATCCGCCTCAAGCTCTTCAAGGGCGACCACCGAGTCGTCGGGCGCACGTCGCCGTTCGGACTCTACGATCAGGACCGGATCGCGCAGTCGGCCGACACGCGGCCGTCGCTCGAACTGCGGCCCTGAACGGGGAGACACGTCATGGCGACGCTCTATTCAGGTCGTTTCAGCATCGAACCCGACGCCGAGGTGTTCGGGCACGGGCGGTCGCTGCCCGTCGACCGGCGGCTGATCGAGGACGACATCACCGGCAGCGTGGCGTGGGCGCGCGCGCTCGCGCGCGCCGGCGTGCTGTCGGAAGCCGACGCGCACGCGATCGTCGGCGGGCTCGAGGCCATCCGCCTGGCCGTGCGCGGCACGCCGTCGCTCATCATCGATGCGACAGACGAGGACGTGCACTCGTTCGTGGAACGCGAGCTCGTCGCGCGTCTCGGCGACACGGGCAAGCGGCTGCACACGGGCCGATCGCGCAACGAGCAGGTCTCGGTCGATTTCCGCCTGTATCTCCTGCGCCGCATCCCTGTCGTCCAGCAGGCGCTGGCGGGACTCATCGAGGCACTGCTGCACCAGGCGGAGCTTGCCGGCCGCGCCGTGATGCCGTCGTACACGCACCTGCGTCGCGCCCAGCCCGTGCTGGTGGCGCACGTGTGCCTGTCACACGCCTCGGCGTTCCGCCGCGACATCGAGCGGTTCGACACGGCACGGGCCGAGGCCGACGCCATGCCGCTCGGCTCGGGGGCCATTGCCGGGACCGCGTACGACATCGACGTCGACTGGCTGGCCGAGACGCTCGGCTTCTCGCGCGTGGTGGCCAACAGCATCGACGCGTCCGGCGACCGGGACTTCGTCGCGACGTTCCTTTACGCGTGCGCGATGGCCATGGTGCACATCAGCCGGCTGGCCGAGGACGTCATCATCCTGTCGAGCGAGGAGTTCGGCTTCTTCGAGATCCACGACTCGGTGGCCACCGGCTCGAGCCTGATGCCGCAGAAGAAGAACCCGGATCCGCTCGAGCTGGTGCGCGGCAAGGCGGGCAAGGCGATTGGCACGCTCACCGGGTGGCTGACGACGCTCAAGGGACTGCCGCTCGGCTACAACAAGGATTTGCAGGAAGACAAGGCGCTGGCCTTCGACGCTGAGGATTCACTGATCGGCTGCGCGTCGGTGACGGCCACGGCGGTGCGCACGCTCACGCTGCGGCCCGACGTGGCGCGGCAGGCGGCGTCCGGCCTGTTGCTGGCGACCGAGGTGGCCGACTATCTCGTCGGCCGCGGCCTGCCGTTCCGCACGGCGCACGAGGTCAGCGGCCGGATCTCGCGCGAGCTGTATGCCGCAGGTCGCGATTTCTCGTCGCTGTCGCTCGAGGACTGGCAGCGGTATCACGAGGCGTTCGACGCCGGCATCTTCCGGGCGATTACCCCGGAAGCCGCCGTCGAAGCCCGATTGACCCCGCAGTCGACCAATCCCGCCCAGGTGGCACGTGCGCTGGCGGCGATGCGGGAGTGGCTTGCGGCACGCGAACTCGAAGTGAGAAGTACGAAGTAAGACGTGCGAATTCGGAAAACTTCGAAGTTCGAACTTCGAACTTTCCGCAACTTCTGACTTCCCACTTCGTACTTCTGACTTGTTCGAGGAGGGTCCCCATGGCGCCCAGTGAACCGGTGGTCGTTCGTCAGTTCATGAGCACTGTCGAGGCGGAGATTGCGCAGGGTGCGCTGCAGGCTGCCGGGATCGAGGCGGCGGTCAGCGCCGACGACTGCGGCGGCATGCGGCCGCACCTCCAGGTGGGACGCGTGGCGCTGCTGGTCAGGCCCGAGGACGTGGACGAAGCCGAGCGGATCCTGGACCTGCCGGCGGAGGACGTCTCGTGAGCGACGAGCGCGTGGCTCGTCGACGTCGATGAGCTACGCCTTTCCTGCCGACCTGGCCGAACAGGTCCTCGCGCGCTGGCACACCTTCGTCGCCCGTCACGATCAGCCGGCGCCGCCGCTGCCCCCGCCGGCCTGCCTGCGTCTGATCCTCGACACGGCGTTCTTCGCCAGTTTTTCCCGCGAGGAGAGGCGCGACCTGCGGTTCGTTCTCTGCTGTGCGCCGACGACCGTGATTCCGCGCGAGGGCGAGGGCGCCGTGCCGGTGATGCGGTTCGAGTCGCCCCGACCGCTGACGCCCGAGACCCTGCGGTCGCTCGCGCCCGCTGTCAACCCGACGAGCGCCGCGCTGCTCGTCCGCGTGCCCGAGGAGGACAGCACGTCGATCGCCTGCGAGATTGCCGGCGTGCTGAACGTGGGATCGCACCTGGCGCGCGCCCGCAGCGGCCGGGCGTTCTATCACCGCCCCTCGGTGCACGCGCTGCTCGTCGACGTCCGCGGCGCCGGCGACATCCACATCTACCGTGGCGGCATCAAGCTGGCGATGCTCGAGTCCGGCCGCCTGCAGGATCAACTCGCGTACTCGGGCCTCGAGTTCCTGCCGATCAGCGACATCCTGGCAGCCGGCACGGACGCGTTGCGCCCGCGGATCCAGCGGCCGATTCCGGAGCCGAGCCGCGAGAGCGCGGACTTCGAGTGGACGGCCCTGCTCAACACCATCCTCTGCATCGTCAATGGCGTGAAGGAACACGAGCACGGCGGGACAGTGCTGCTCGTGGCGCCCGGTGCCGAGACGACGCTGCCCGTGCGCACCAAGTTCGGCGTCGACGACGGGCCCTGCATGGTGACCGATCGGTTCATCGACTTCGTCAATGCGCGCCATCGCCTGACCGAGGCACGTGCCACCTATGCGGCCACCGGCGGCGGTCGCGAAGGCGTGTCGCACCTGAAGAACGCGACGTTCGTGGCCGAGGAAGAACTCGCGGATGCCGCCGATCTGGCGGCCAGGCTCAGCGCCGTGGACGGTGCGCTGGTGTTGCGATCGGATCTGTCCGTGATCGGATTCGGGGCCGAGATCGTGCTCGATACGACGCAGCGCGTCGACGCGTTCGAGGTCACGGGACATCCGCTGCGCAGCCAGGACTGGCCGGTGATCGACAGCGAGCGTTTCGGCATGCGCCACCGGTCGGCCGTGCGCTGCATTGCGTCGGCCGAGGCCGCCGCGGCGTTCGTCGTCTCGCAGGACGGCACCGTGACGTTCATGTGGAAACAGGACGGCCGCCTGCTGCTCAAGCGCCACGTCAATACCGCCAACCCGAACATGGTCGGGGCCTGACGGCCTGACGGGAAGTGAGAAGTTAGAAGTACGAAGTTAGAAGGCTGGAGTGGCGGGGGGAACTTCGAAGTTCAGCTTTCCGTCGCTCCAAAGGTTGTCCGCGCGACGACGATCGCGACGAGGAGCAGGACGGCGGCCAGCAGGAAGGGGGCGCCGGGGACGTGCCAGCGGACGTCGGGGGCGATCGATCGCGCGAAGACATCCGCGAAGAGCACGGGGCCGAAGATGCCCATCGCCATCTGGACGCTGCCGAAGGCGCCCTGGAGGGCCCCCTGCCTGTCGCGCCCGACCATTCGCGTGATCAACCCCTGCACGGCTGGCGAGTACATCCCCCAGAAGGCCAGGATGGGAACGGCCAGCAGGAACGTGGCGCCGGTGGGGGCGATGCCATAGGCGGCGAACCCGATGACGCCCGCCGTCAGGCCTGCGAGCAGCGTCCGGCGTTCACCCACACGTGCGACGATGCGCCCGACGAGACCGGCCTGCACGATGGCCGAGCAGACGCCCGTTGCGGCCAGCGTCAGGCCGACGGTCATGCTCGTCCACCCGAAGCGATAGGCCACGTTCAGGACGAAGACCGCCGAGAGCGAGTGGTGCGCCAGGTGATAGAGCGCGTGGACCGCGGCCAGGCCCGACAGCGCGCGGGTGGATCGCAGCAGGCGCAGCGCGCCCATCGGATTGGCGCGCTTCCAGGAGAACGGCGAACGGTGATCGGCGGCGAGCGACTCCGGCAGGATGAAGTAGCCGTAGCACGCGTTGGCCAGGCTCAGCCCCGCGGCTACCCAGAACGGGGTGCGGGGGCCCCAGGCGCCGAGTACACCGCCCAGCGCCGGGCCGACGACGAAACCGATGCCGAACGCAGCGCCGAGCAGACCGTAGCTGCGCGCGCGGCGTTCCGGGGGCGTGACGTCGGCGATGTAGGCATAGGCCGTGGGCACGCTGGCCGAGGTAATCCCCGAGATGATCCGGCCCACGAACAGCCAGCCGAGCGAGGGCGCCAGCGCCATGAGCATGTAGTCGAGGCCGAGGCCGAAGTTCGAGAGCAGGACGACGGGGCGCCGACCGAAGCGATCGGAGAGCGAGCCGAGCAGTGGGGCTGCGACGAACTGCACCGCCGCCCAGGAGGCCCCGAAGATGCCGACCATCCGGGCGGCCGAGGCGGTGTCGCCGCCGCGGAACATCTCGATCAGCAGCGGCAGCACCGGGATGATCATCCCGAGCGCCAGCATGTCGAGCATGACGGTCACGAAGATGAACGCGATGGCTGCGCGCCGGGTGGAGGGAGGATGCAGGGGAGCGGTCGCGGTCTGGCCGGCCACGGACATCCCGCCATGCTAGCATCGCGACTCGTGCCGGGCACACTCTGGGAAATTACGGCGACGGACATCGCGGGCCACGCGGTCCCGCTCGAGCGATACCGTGATCAGGTCCTGCTCGTGGTGAACGTCGCGAGCCGGTGCGGGTTCACGCCGCAGTACCGCGGACTCGAGGCGCTCTATCGCCGGCACCGCGATGCCGGGTTCGTGATTCTCGGATTTCCGTGCAACCAGTTCGGCCACCAGGAGCCCGGCACCGAATCCGAGATTGCGGCGTTCTGCTCGACAACGTATGACGTGACGTTCCCGATGTTCGCGCGCATCGACGTGAACGGCCCGGCGGCGCATCCGCTCTACCGGTTCCTCAAGTCCCGGCGGAAGGGCCTGCTCGGCACCGGCACCATCAAGTGGAACTTCACGAAGTTCCTCGTCGATCGCGCTGGTCATGTCGTCGAACGCTTCGGACCAGGCGCCACGCCCGAGTCGATTGACCCGGCCATCGAACGGCTGCTCGCCGGACGTATGTAAGGGCGACGCATGCGTCGCCCCTACGGGGACGGATGCGTGCCCCCGCTGTCACCGACGTGGCTGGATTCCCTGCGTCGCCCCCAACGGTGACGGGATCTGAATCCGCCGCAGAATCGTGTAGCCCACGATGATCATCACGAGCAGCGAGACGATGGCCAGCGCCTGGCCCGTGAGCGGTGTCAGGCCGTTCCACTCGATGGCGACGTACACGATAGCGGCCCACAGCAGCGGGCCCGTGATCGCCGAGAAGCGGCCCACCATGCCGTACAGCCCGTAGAACTCGCCGATGCGTGCCGGCGGCGACAGGTGCAGCATGTACGGACGGTCGGCCGACCAGATGCCGCCGAGCGCCACGCCCGCCAGCGCCGCGACGACGTAGAGCCAGATGATCGGCCAGGCGAACGCCCCGACGGCCGCCGCCAGCGCGAAGACGACGATCCAGAGCATCAGCACGCTCTCGAGCGTGCGCTTCGGCCCGACGCGGTCGACGGCACGTCCCCAGACGAAGCCGCCCGCGACCGAGAACGTGATGGCGGACATGAGCACGAGTTGCGCCTGCGCGCGCCCGGCCTCGGCCGTCAGGCCCGTGGCCAGCGCCACGTTGACCGTATACAGGCCCATGTAGGCGATGACCGTGTTGATGGCGTCCGTGTAGAACACGCGGCCGACGAGGAAGCGCGCCAGTCCCGGATACTCCTGCGTGGCGCGCATCGTCCGGATCGTCTCGCGCAGCGAGTCGCGAACGGCGGCGAGGCTGAAGACCGGCCGCGGCGACGGGTTGCCGCGCTCGTGGACGAACAGGAAGCAGGGGATGGCAAACAGCAGGAACGCCCCGGCCAGCAGGCCGAAGAGTGCCTGGTGATTGTCGGGAGACACGAGGAAGCCGGCCCCGACGGCGAGGTACGACCCGAGATAGCCGACGCCCACGCCGATGCCGCTGATGCGGCCGCGATTGCCCGCGTGGGTGACCTCCGGCAGCAGGGAGTCGTAGAACTGGACGCCGGCCTGATACGCGGCATTCGCGAGGATGAACAGGGCCACGGACAGCGCGAAGGACCCCGTGCCGATCAGTGCCGTGGCGATCACGCAGATGAGCGTGGCGCCGACCAGGAACGGCATCCGGCGGCGGGCCCGATCGGTCATCGCGCCGAGGACCGGCGACAGCACGAAGATCAGGCCCATCGAGATGGCGGAGATCAGGCCGTAGGTGCTGTCGGCGCGGTCCGTGCCGACCTCGTTCCTGACGAAGAGCGAAAAGTACAGCGAGACGACGCCCATCGAGAAGATGGTGTTCGCCAGGTCGTACAGTACCCACGACACGATCGCGCGCCGCGGCACGTTCTGTTCGGTGATCACGGGACCGATACTATACGGTGGTGATCGTTTCGCTCGTACATCATGCCGAGGCCGTGGAGTCGGCGGTGGATCCGCAGCGTCCACTCTCGAGCCGCGGGCAGGCACAGGCCGTGTGGCTGGCCGGACAGGCGCGCGATCGGCAGATCCGTCCGGTCACGATCTGGCACAGCGGCAAACTGCGCAGCCGGCAGACCGCGGAGGAGTTCCTGCGCCAGTGCAACCCCTTTGCCGCGTTCCGCGCCGTACGTGGTCTGCTGCCCGGCGACCCGACGATGTGGATGGAGAACGCCCTGGCCCTCGAGAGCGACGATGTGCTCGTCGTCGGACATCTGCCGCAGCTGCCGCAGCTCGCCCGGGTCCTCGGCGCCAGCGATCCCCTGCCGCTGCACGGCATGCTCGTCCTCGAGCGCGTCGAGACGGTGCGGTACGTGCAGCGATGGGTGCTGGCACCGCCGTAGAGGGGACCGTGCGATCGGCCGACGGCCGGTCGTCGTTCAATCCACCTGCAGAGTGGCTGGTTCGATCAGTCGCAGCGTGAACGTGGAGCCGGACGCCAGCGTGGCCTCGTTCGGACCGCCGGTGGCCACCATGGCCGTGCCGCCCGCCGCGCCGGTGGCTGCGCCAATGGCCGCACCCTTGCGACCACCGATGACGCCGCCCAGAATCGAGCCGACCACGGCACTCGCCCCGATCTTGGCTGTGGCTTCGCCCGCCGGCGGTTCGCCCTCGCGGTAGATGGTCTCGGTCTGGATACGGACCTGCCGGTTGTCGATACGCAGCGAGGTGAATCGGACGCCGATGCGCGACCGTTCGCGGAAGCGACCGCCGGTTTCCACCTCGGTGACGACCCCGTCCAGGCGCGTGCCCACGGGCACGACGGTGACGCCGTCGACGACGACGGGCCTGGTGACGCGCGCGCGGACGGGATCTTCGACGCGCGCTGACGCGGTCGAGACCGTCGTGTCGAGCCGGATACCGATGACGGCCTTGGCCGGCAGTTCGACGAACTGGTGGGTGGGGGCCGGGAGTTCGACGGGGCGTCCGGGGTGTACCGGGAAGGCGCCGGGGGCCGATGTCGGGATCTCGAGTGCGGGAATCGGCCGGCTCGCGGCCGGGGCGTCGGTCGTCGCCGTACGGGTGGCAGGGGCAACCGGTGACGCCGCGGGCGCCGCCGGCGCGGGACGGGCGCCGGTGTGTTTCGGGGCCGCCGGTTTCGGCACCTCGGGCGCCGCCGCGGACGCCACGGACGAGTCGACCGGCGCCGGCGCGGCGATCGTCAGGGGGGCCGCATCGGCCGCCGCCAGGGCGTCGGAGGTGTACGTGGTCGTGCGGACGGCCAGATAGCCGCCGACCCCGGCTGCCGCCATACACCCTGCGGCCACTCCAGCCATCAGCAATCGGGACGTCATGGACCGAACCTCCGACGCGCATGCGAGCAAGGCGCGTGCCGTTGCGTATTCTTGCGTACTGCGGTGCCGGATGCGCTGACCTGTCGGATGGGTGACAGTCGTACGTCCTCCCGCGGGCACACGGACCCGAGGCCGGCGTGCGAAATGGCGCTTTGCGAAAGCTGGCGCTAGACTTAGCGTCGTGCGTGTCATTGTCGTCGGCGCCGGCGTCATCGGCGTCAGTATCGCGGAGGCCCTGACACACCGCGGGGCCGACGTGGCCGTGCTCGACATGCGGGGACCGGGCCGTGGGGCGTCCCAGGCGTCGGCCGGCATGCTCACCCCCTATAGCGAAGCCGAGGGCAGTTCCCCACTCCTCGACCTGTGCACCCGGAGCCTGGCGTTGTACGACGCCTTCATCGCCCGGCTGCTCGACGTCAGCCGCGGCAGCATCGAATATGCCCGGACCGGCTCGCTCGATGTCGCGCTCGACGATGACGGCGTGGCGAAATTGCTCGGTACGAAGGTGGCGCTCGACACCACGGGCGTGGAATCCGAGTGGCTCGATGAAAATGCCGTCCGCCAGTTCGAGCCGAGCCTGACGCCGGCCGCTCACGGCGGGTTGCTCACGCTCGATCACGGGCTCGTGGGGGCCGAGTCGCTCGTCAACGCCCTCGTGCACCAGGCGCGGCTGGCCGGGGCGACGTTCGAGTTCCCCATCGAAAGTCTGTCGATCGAACAGCTCGGCGAATCGGTCGAGGTGCGTGCGCTCGATCGCACGTGGTCCGGCGATGCCGTGGTCGTGGCCACGGGCAGCTGGTCGCGGCGCGTGAAGATTGCCGGGGTGCCGGCGCTGCCCGTCAGGCCCGTGCGCGGTCAGCTGCTGCACCTGCAGTGGTGCGAAGGCGATCTGCCGGGGCGCATCATCTGGGGGCCGCATTGTTATGCCGTGCCGTGGTCCGATGGGACCCTGCTCGTCGGCGCCACGGCCGAGGACGTCGGGTTTGACGAGGGAACGACGGTGGCGGGGGTGAATGCCCTGACGTCGGGCGTGATCGACATGCTGCCGCACGCCTCGGGCGCGCGCATCGAGTCCGTGCGCGTCGGCCTGCGCCCGGCACTGGCCGATGAGCTGCCGGCAATCGGCCCGTTCACCTCGGCCCCGCGCATCGTCGCGGCCACGGGCCACTATCGCTGCGGCGTGCTGCTGGCGCCGTTGACAGCCGAACTGGTGGTCAACTACCTGCTCGACGGCCGGCACGATCCGGCGTTCGTGGCCACCACGCCGGATCGATTCGCCAGGAACTGACGGCCCGATACACGCGGCGCACATCGCGCCGCCCAGGAGGCGCACGATGCCGATGACGCATGACGATGCCGTGGCCCGCCTTCGCACCTGCCCCGGGTGGCAGTTGCAGGGAGATGCCCTTGTCCGGCAGTTCACGTTTCCCTCGTTTGCCGACGCTGTCGCGTTCATCGTCAGGCTCGGCTTCGACGCCGAGGCGAGCGATCACCATCCCGATCTGCTCGTCCGCTACCGCAAGGTCACGGTGACGTGGAGCACGCACAGCGAGGGCGGCGTGACCGAGCGTGACTTTGCTGGGGTCGCGCAGGCCGACAGTGCCGCGGCCGCGTTCGGGGCCGGACAGTAGCCGGCTGCCGGCTCGCATGCGACTGAAGACGAGCTACAGCGCGCGGGAGGTGGCGGCCCTGACAGGGCTCAGCGCGCGGCAGTTGCAGACGTGGGATGCAACGGGCGTCTTCGCGCCGGCCGTCTCCCCGCGACGGACCGCCGCCGGCGGGTTCACCGAACGACGCTACTCGCCGATGGACGTGCTCGAGCTGGTGGCCCTGGCCGATCTGCGGCGCCGGGGCTTCGTGCCGTCGACGCTGCGGGCGATGATGGACACGCTGCGCGACTGTTTCAGGCGACGCCTGTCCGAGACGCTCGATGATACGGGGGATCTGCGGCTGCTCACCGACGGCCGCGGCCTGTTCCTGCGCACGCAGCACGGACACATCTTCGATCTGCTCGTCGACCCGCGACAGCCGCTGATCACCGGCGACGGGCTGCGACTGGCCCCTGTCAGCATCGGGAGCCGCCGTCGTCGCCGGAAGAAGGCCGTATCGGCCGCGGCGCGACGGCGAGGCTGACGGCCTCGATCACCCGATCGGGAAAATCTCGCCGAGCGAGTCGACGGGCCTCGGGATCACGTGGACGCCGATGAGCTCGCCGATCTTGCGCGCGGCCGCGGCGCCGGCGTCGGTGGCGGCCTTCACCGAGGCGACATCGCCGCGCACGATGGCGGTGACCAGACCGGCATCGACCTTCTGCCAGCCGACCAGCACCACGTTCGCGGTCTTGACCATCGCATCGGTGGCTTCGACCATGCCGACGAATCCGCGTGTTTCGACCATGCCCAGAGCTTCGCCGGGCAGGAGTGGACGGTCCTTCTGCGAGGTTGGGGACATACAGGTTGGCGCCACTCTAACAGATTTGTCGTTGCGGACAAGTGGCATTTTCGTGACGACGTGCGCGGCACGCTATGATGCGCGCGGAGTCATGCACGTCAGCGACCGTCTGGAAGCCCGCCTGCGCCGTTCGGGGGGCATGCCGCTGGGACGTCTCGGTACCAGTCTCGCCGTGGCGACGATGGCCAGGCGCGAACGTGCGATTCCGTACTGGCCGATCGACCGCGTGCGTGAACTCCAACAGCGCCGGCTGCACGCGGTCCTGGAGCACGCGCGGGCGACGGTGCCGTTCTATCGCGACCTGCTGCGCGACGAAGCCGTCCGGTCGGTCGACGATCTCGCGCGCCTGCCCGTGATTGACGGCGGCCTGCTGGCCGCCGATCCCATGCCTTTCGTCGCCGATCCGTACCGGACCTCCGGCCGCGAGGTTTTCAAGACCAGCGGCTCGTCGTCAGGGCTGCGCAAGCCGATCTTCTGGGATCACGCCTCGCTCCTGCTGCGGTCCGCGCGCGTGGAGCGCGACCGCGTGGTGATCGCGCGCCTGTCCGGCGAGCGATGGGCCGCGATGATCGGCCGCGAGTTCCTCACGACGGAGATCCGGCACTCGGTGGCGCGCTGGGCCGGCCTGACCACGCGCGCCCATCAGCGCCTGCTGATTCTGCCCGGCGATTTTTCGAACCGCACGCAGCGCGTGGTGTGGAGCGAGCGCACGATGATCCCGCGGCGTCCGGTGCACTATCACCACCTGCCGCCGTCGGTGCCGTTCGACGTGGCGGCCGCGCACCTGCGCGCGATCAGGCCGCGCGTCGTGTTCTCGTTCGGATCGTATGTCGATCAGTTCCTGCACTTCGTCCACGCCTCGTCGGCCGACGTGCCGCTGCCGCGGCTGTGGGTGTACCTCGGCGATCGCGTGTCGGCCGGCGGGCGCGAACTGGCCGACGCGCGGGGCTGCGCGCTGTACTCGGTCTACAGCGCGATGGAGGCCGGGCCCATCGGGTTCCAGTGCGAGGAGCGCGGGGGCTTCCACCTCAACATCGATCTCTGTGCCGTGCGCGTGGTCGATGACGAGGGGCGCGACGTGCCGGCGGGCGAGGTGGGCGACATTGTGATCTCGCCGCTCGACAACAGGGCGATGGTGCTGCTGAATTACCGCATCGGCGACCGCGGGGCGCTGTCGACGGAGCCGTGCCCCTGCGGGCGGACGCTGCCGCTGCTCGCACGGCTCGACGGGCGGCGATCGGAGATCATCCGGCTGGCCGATGGCCGCGAACTGTCGTCACTGGCGATCGAGGCGGCGTTCGGCGCCGAACTGCGGCAGACGGTGCAGGCCCAGATCGAGCAGGTGGCCGTGGGACACCTGCGCTGGCGGATCGTGCCGTACGGCGCGCACGACCGGGCGGCCCTGTGCGAGGCGTTCGTGGCCCGCGGGCGCTACGCGCTCGGGGCCGACACCGTGATCGACGTGGAATGTCTGGACCGCCTGCCCACCACCAGTGCCGGCAAGTTCGCGCGCGTCGTCACGCCGCCAGTGTCTGATCGGAGCCCTGGAGCTTCCGCCTCAGAGGGCGTTCCCCGAGGCTGAAGCCTCGGGGCTCCGGCTGAGATGGGCCGTCCGCCGCCCGCATTCACTTCCACCCCCGCGTCAGGAGCCACGGCGCGACAGTGCCCATCAGCCGCTCGGGGATCCATTCGCGGCGGTAGGCTTCGAGGCCGAGTCCCGTCACGCGCTGCACGAGGCCGGGACGGGCGGCCGCGTGTCGGACCCGGGCATGGCGCGCCAGCGCCTCGCGCTCGGCAACGGCGCGGATGCTGGTCTCCTGCCGGCGCGCCTCGGCGAGAAAGCGCGTCACCCAGCGCCGCACCGGGGCGTCGATGATCGGACCGATGCGATCGGCCGACACGCCGGCGAACTCGAGCGTGCCGCCGAGCACGCCGCCGCAGTTGCTGACGAAGTCCGGTACCGTGCGCACGCCGCGCTGCTCGAGCGCCGCTTCGGCGTCGGGCGCGATCGGGTTGTTCGCACCGACGCTGATCGCCCGGACGATGAGGCGATCGACGTTGCCGGCGTGCAGGCTGTGGCGTCGCGCGCACGGCAGCAGGACGTCGGTGGGGATCTCGAACAACTGTTCGCGAGGCAGCGGGCGCGGCTCGTCGAGCACGAAGCGGCTGCCTCGTGCCATCGCTTTGGCGATGAGCGCGTCGATATCGAGGCCATCGGCGTCGTGGATCGCGCCGTGCGATGTCGAGATGGCGATCACGCGGCCGCCGCGCGCGCGCACGTAGCGGGCAGCCAGCGCGCCGACCTTGCCGAAGCCTTCGATCGTCACGCGGCAGTCGGGCCATGCCAGGCCCAGGTCGTCGACGAGCACGTCGGCTGCGGCCAGGCAGGAGCGCGCCGTGTGATCGCCCGACCGGCTGGCGCGCCAGTCGCGCGGCCGTACGGGCGTGCCGATGCGCTGCATCATCCACCGGATGTCGGCGGCGTTGGTGCCGAGGTCGGCATCGGGCACGTAGCGCCGCGCGCGCAGCAGCGCCGCCGCCCCTTCTGCGAACGCCTCGAGTCGCGCGTGCCGCTCCTCGACGGGCGCGTCGGGATCGCCGAACAGGCCGCCTTTTGCCCCGCCCTGCGGCAGGCCGAGCAGGCCGTACTTGAGCGTCATCGTCCGCGCCGCGTCGCGCATCTCGTCGTCCGACAGGTCGGCAACGAGGCGCAGGCCGCCCCGGGCCCGGCCCTCGATCGTCGAGTCGATGGCAATGAATCCCAGGCACGTCGATCCCGCCTCCACGCGGTGGCAGATCGGGTGGGTGTCCTCGGTCGGCGCGTCAGTGTGTGTCACGGATGGCTCGGATCGTATGGACGTCGCGGTATGTTACCTGACGCGATGCGCACACGCCCCGGGGCCAGACCCCGGCTTCCGGCTTCGAGCGTCCGGCTCCGGCGCCGGCGTTTCCCCGCCGCGGTCTGATCATGTGCGGCATCGCGGGCATCTGGCAGCTCGACGGCCGGCCGGTCACGCGCGATCGCATCACGCGCTTCGTGCGCGCGCTCGCGCACCGCGGGCCCGACGGCGAGGGCGTCCTCATCGACGACGACGCGTGCCTGGCGCTGGGGCACCGCCGCCTGACGATCCTCGACCTGACGGACGCGGGGGCTCAGCCGATGCGATCGGCGAGCGGTCGGTACGACATCACCTACAACGGCGAGATCTACAACTTCGTCGAGCTGCGCACCGAACTGGCCAGCGAGGGCTGGCGTTTCCACACGGACACCGACACCGAGGTGCTGCTGGCGGCGTTCGAACACTGGGGCGCGGCCTGCCTGCGGCGCTTCAACGGCATGTGGGCGTTTGCGATCTGGGACCGACGCGATCGCCGGCTGCTGCTCGCGCGCGATCGGTTCGGCGTCAAGCCGCTGTATCTCGCCCTCGACGACAGCCGCGTCGCGTTCGCGTCCGAGTTGAAGGCGTTCCTGCACCTCGACGGCTTCGTGCCGGCGGCCAACGAGGAGGCGGTGGCCGCGCGCCTGGCAGGCACGTTCCATCGCCACGTCCTGCTGCGCGGTGTAGAGGCCGTGCCGCCCGGCTGGTGTGTGGAGGTGACGACGCGCGGCGTGCGACGCTGGCGGTGGTGGCGCACGCTCGATCACCTCGTGGCCGTTCCGCGCGATCCTGTCGAGCAGGCGGAGCAGTTCCGTGCGTTGCTCGTGGATGCCTGCCGCCTGCGCCTGCGCAGTGACGTGCCGCTGGCGACCTCGCTCAGCGGCGGCCTCGATTCGTCATCGGTGCTCGCAGCCCTGGCGTGCGCCGGGGCCGCTGATGATGCCGTCCGGCAGGCGCCCGACTGGCGTCGCGCGTTCATCGCCGGGTTTCCCGGAACCACGCAGGACGAGACGGCCGACGCGTTGCTGGCGGCGAAACAGGCGGGGGCGCGTCCGATCCTGCACGAGTTTCCCGGCGAGGTCTCGCCGGCAGACATCGAGGCCTACCTGTATCAATTCGAGGAAATCGTGGGCCTGTTCGGCCTGCCGTCGTGGGCGCTCTACCGCGAGATGCGGCGGAGCGGCGTGCGGATCTCGATTGACGGCCACGGCGGCGACGAACTGCTCGGCGGTTATCCGCTGCACCTCGTCCTGGCGCTCATCGGCGGACCCGGCCCGTGGCGCGATCCGTGGCGGACGATCGATCTGGCCGGCACCTGGCGTCACATGCTGCGCATGGGACCGGCAGCCGGCCGCGTGCGGAGCGCCGCGATGGCCCTGATGGCGCGGCCCGCCGCGCTTGCCGCCGGTCGTCGCCTGCCCGTCGTGCGCGAACGTCTCCGCACGATTCTCAGGCTGTCGCAGCAGTACCACGTCGGCGCCGATGAGCCTGCCGGCGATGATGCGCAGGACGAGGCGGAGGCGCTCGACGCGCTGGGGCCGCTGACCCGCGTGCTCTATCGCAGCTTCCACGATGTCTCGCTGCCGCGGATCCTGCGGGCCTTCGATGCGCACGCGATGGGACATGGCGTCGAGGTCCGCATGCCGCTGCTCGACTGGCGTCTGGTCTGCTTCGCCTTCTCCGTGCCAGACGCGAGCAAGGTCGGCGGCGGCTACGCCAAGCGCCTGCTGCGCGACGCCATGGGCGGGGCGCTGCCGGATCGCGTGCGTCTGCGGCGCGACAAGGTGAGTTACGTGGCGCCCGTTGCGCGCTGGCTCGACGGCGGTCTGCGCGACTGGGTGTGGGACGCGGTCAACGCGCCAGGATTCCTGCAGAGCGCCTGGTGGGACGGACCGGCGTTGCGCGCCCTCACGGCCGAGCGTCGTCGCGCCGGGTCGTGGCGTCGCGACGACGCCGCGCAGGTTCTGCTGGCCGTGGCCGCGCACTGGTGGTTGACGCGCTGGCTGACGGCGGGCTCGCGGACCGCGGCCGTCACGGCCGGAAGATGAAGTACACCGCACCGACGAGACACAGCGCCGCCCAGAGGTAGTCGAGCTTGAACGGCGTCCCCATGTAGAACAGCGCGAAAGGCACGAAGACGATCAGGGTGATCACTTCCTGGAGGATCTTCAGCTGCGCCAGGGTGAACGTCCCGTACCCGATACGGTTGGCGGGAACCTGGAAGAGATACTCGAACAGCGCCACGGTCCAGGCGAGCACGGCCGCCACATACCACGGGCGATCGCCGAGATGACGCAGGTGGCCGTACCACGCGAACGTCATGAAGATGTTGGACACGGTGAGCAGCAGGGCGGTCTGGATGAAAACCGGCATGGGATGAGTCCGGACAATGGGCCCCGGGTGTCGCGAACCCGTGGGCACGTGACGTCACCGGGATCGCGTTTCTCCCAGCGCCCCGTCGAACAGGCCGACGACGCGGCGTTCGTATTCGGCGGGCCGCGCGGTGGCGAAGCGCGTGTGCCCGATCTGCGGATCGAACCAGAGGGTGCGTGGCTCGCCGGCCGCGTCGTACAGGCGCCGACCGCTCTCGCTGGAGATCACGGGATCGGCACCGCCCTGCATGATCAGCACGGGGCGCGGGCTGATGGCGGCGATGGCGACGGTGGCGTCGACGTCGCGGATCCTGATGTTCGCCGCCCGCTCGGCCCAGAACGCAATCATCGGGGCGAACGGGAACGGCGGCAGACCGGTGAAGAACCGGATGCTCGTGTCGAGCGTGTCGGACAGCGACGAGAACGCCGAGTCGACGGCCACGGCCCGGATGGCCGGCGTCCGTGCGGCCAACTGAAGGACGAGCGTGCCGCCGAGCGAGTTGCCCAGGGCCACGATCCGGTCCGGATCGACGCCCGGCTGCGTGGTCGCGAAGTCGATCCAGTGCCGCAGGTCGTCGATCTCGCGGGCCCCGAACGTGAGGATCGCGCCGTCGCTGAGATCGTGGGCGCGCATGGCCGGGATGAGCACGCCGTAGCCGTGGCCGGCGAGCATGTGGGCCTCGTCGAGCATCTCGCTGCGATCGGACTTGTAGCCGTGCTGCGCGATCACGAACGCGCCCGTGCGTGACGGGATCATCCACGCGACCAGGCGTGCCCCGTCGGGCGTCGTGATCGCGACGTCGTCGTAGAGATCGCCGACATCGATCGGCGTGCGGTTGGGCAGGCGCCGCGTCTCCATCGGGTTGCTGATCAGCGACAGCGCCTGCGCACGCGTCTGCCACGCCAGCGCCGCGCCGCCGGCAGCCAGCGCGGCTACCAGCGCGCCCACGAGAACCCGACGCCACGTCATCGCCGGACGATTATGAGGCCGTCGGCCTTTTCGTACGTGCGTACTTCATACGAAGTCCGTATGATGTCTCGCTGTGAGCACGACGAGCCGTGTAAGGAACGCGTGGCGCCCTGGCGATCCGTGGACGGTGACCGACGCGTCGGAACTGTACGAGGTCGAGCGGTGGGGCCAGGGCTATTTCTCGATTGGCGCCAACGGTCACGTGCAGGTGCACGCGACCAAGGACCCGACCCGATCGATCGATCTGAAGCAACTCGTCGATCACCTGCAATTGCGCGGGATCGGCCTGCCGATCCTGATCCGGTTCCGCGACATCCTGCGCGGCCGGCTCGCCGACATCCACGGCGCGTTCCAGGCGGCCATCACGCAGCACCAGTACGAGGGCCGCTACTTCTGCGTCTATCCGATCAAGGTGAACCAGCAGCGGCACGTCGTCGAGGAAGTGCTCGACTTCGGCAAGCCCTTCCGGTTCGGCCTCGAAGCGGGATCGAAGCCGGAACTGCTGGCCGTGGTGGCGATGGCGTCGAACGAGACGCCGATCATCTGTAACGGGTTCAAGGACGCCGAGTTCATCGAGATGGCCATGCTGGCGCTCAAGATGGGGCGCCAGATCATTCCCGTCGTCGAGAAGTACACGGAACTCGGGCTCATCCTCGAGTACGCGAAGAAGGTGGGTGTGCGGCCGCAGATCGGCATGCGCGTCAAGCTGGCGGCGCGCGGCGGTGGCCGCTGGCAGTCGTCGGGTGGCTACCGGTCGAAGTTCGGTCTGACGGTCGCCGAGGTGCGCAAGGGGCTCGCGGAGCTGAAGGCGCAGGGCATGGAGGACTGCTTCAAGCTCCTTCACTTCCACCTGGGCAGCCAGATCCCGAACATCCGCATCGTCAAGGGCGCACTGAACGAAGCGGCCCGCGTCTACACGGAACTCGTGAAGGACGGCGCCGGACTCGAGTACCTCGACGTGGGCGGCGGGCTCGGCGTCGACTACGACGGGTCGCAGACCAACTTCGAGTCCAGCGTCAACTACACGATCGAGGAATACGCCAACGACGTCGTCTTCCACATCCAGAGCGTGTGCGACGATGCCGGCGTGAAGCACCCGACGATCGTGTCCGAGAGCGGACGCGCGATCGTCGCGTACCACAGCCTGCTCGTTTTCAATGTCCTGGGCGTGGCCGGCTTCGATGAGGACGAAGTGCCGTCGAACGGACACGACGACGACCTCGAGCAGCCGCTCGTCGATCTGAAGGAGACGTACCAGAACCTGACGGCCCGCAACGCGCTCGAGAGTTATCACGACGCGCAGCAGGCGCTCGACATGGCGCTCAACCTGTTCAACGGCGGCTACCTGCCGCTCGAGCAGCGCTGCCAGGCCGAGACGCTCTACTGGGCCATCTGCACGAAGCTCCGCAAGCTCGTGCAGGGCATGGACGACGTGCCCGAGGACCTGCAGAGCCTCGACGACACGCTGGCCGACACGTACTTCTGCAACTTCTCGCTGTTCCAGTCGATCCCGGATTCGTGGGCGATCAAACAGCTGTTTCCCGTGATGCCGATCCACCGGCTCAACGAGGCGCCCACGCGGCAGGCCGTGCTCGGTGACATCACGTGCGATTCGGACGGCAAGCTCGATCAGTTCATTGATCGCCGCGACGTCAAGCGCACGCTCGCCCTGCACCCGTTCACCGGCGAACCGTACTACCTCGGCGTGTTCCTCGTCGGCGCCTACCAGGAAATCCTGGGGGACCTGCACAACCTCTTCGGGGACACGCACGCCGTCCACGTCACGCTCGGCCCGTCGGACAACGTGATCCTCGAGTCGGTCATCAAGGGGGACACGGTCCGCGAGGTGCTCAATTATGTGCAGTTCGATGCCGACGTCCTCGTGCGCAAGCTGCACGTGTCCGTCGAGGCGGCTGTGAGCGAGGGGCGCATGAACCTCGAGGAATCAGGCCGCCTGCTGCGCTTCTACGAGGACGGCCTCCAGGGCTATACCTATCTCGAGGATCCCGGCCAGCGATGATCTCTACAACTTCTCGGGCTTGAAACCGCCCTTGCGGCGGTCGTTCAGCCACACGAGCCCGAAGACGATCAGCAGGATTGCCGGCATGAACGCGACCACGCGGAACGACTGCGCGGACGCCTGCGCCAGCACGTTGTCGAGCGCACTGCCCGAAAGCGCGGTGAACGCGGCTTCGCCGCCGGCCGCCTCGATCTTGGCCGTATCGAAGATCCGGCCCATCGCCGGGAGCAGGAAGTAGGTCGCCAGTGACCCGGCCGTGCCGATGAGCCCCATGCCGAGCGCGCCGCTCCGCGGGAAGCGCTCCGATGCCACCGCAAGCATCGTCGGCCACATGTAGCAGACCCCGATTCCCCAGAGCGTCGCGGCCAGGAAGCCGGTGACAGGCGAGTTCGCCACGCTGAGCGCGAACAGACCGATGGCGGCCAGCAGGCACGAGACCCACAGCAGGCCGACCACCGAGAGCCGGTGCACCATCGGGCCCGCGAAGTGTCGCATCACGAACATCAGGCCGCTGACGTAGACGAGCAGCCAGATGCCCGACATGCCGACCGTGCGCGTCAGCGCCATGTCCACCCACTGGCCGGGCGCGAGTTCGGCCGACGACGTCAGGAACATGGCGAGGAACCAGAGGAGGAAGGCGGGCGTCAGGCACGCGCGGAACATCTCGCTCGCAGGGATACCGGCGGCCGCGCGCTCGGTCTTCGGAAACCGGCCGGAGGTCAGCAGCAGGACGATCAGTGCCGTGGCGGGCAGCAGCACGAGGGCGAACTTGACGCGCCACCCGAGGTCGAAGGCTCCGATGGCCAGGCCCGCCAGTCCGCCGATGATGATGCCGGCCGGCCACCACGCGTGCAGCACGTTCAGCTTGTGCGTCTTGTCGTCCGGATACAGCGTGGTCGTCAGCGGATTGATGACCGCCTCCGAGCAGCCCCAGCCCACGCCCGACAGCAGCATGCCCAGCCAGACCATGGTGTAGACGCCGGTCCCCGAGGCCAGCGTGTCCGCGAAGATGGTCAGCCCCGTCCCGGCCATGAAGCTGGCGCCACACAGCAGCAGCACCGTGCGCATGCCGATCGCGTCGATCAGCGGACTGCCCAGTGCCACCGTGACCGCGAAGCCGAGAAAGGCCACGCCGAGCGCCGATCCGACGAGCGTCGCCGAGTTGATCGGGTCGATCGGATCGAACAGGGTCGTCTGGATGTCCTGCGCGATGCTGCTGCGCAGCACGAAACTCATGCTCTGGGCGACGACGGCCAGCAGACAAATCAGGAACAATCGTCGCTTGTTCGCGTCGTCGTGACCGTCCAGCGTCGCTGTGGGGGAAGGAGCAGATGACATCGATGATTCCTCTCGGGAGCGGCTAGTCGGTGAACGGCGTTTCGGCCAGTCCCGTGACGCCGGGGGTGATCGCCAGCAGGCAGCCGGCGAGCGGCTCCTCGGCGAGCTGCCGATCGTCGAGGGTGGTCCGCATGGTGGTGATGAACAGGGTCGAGAGATCCGCGCCGCCGAACATGACGCTCGTCCCGCGCGAGACCGGGAGCTCGAGGATGCGCGCGATGCGTCCGTCCGGCGCGTACCGGACCAGGCGGCCGAAGACCGGCTGCGCAGACCAGACGAAGCCCTCGGCGTCGACGGTGATCCCGTCCGGAAACGCACCGGAGTCCGGATCGACGGTGGCGAACGTGCGGCGGTTCTCGATCGCGCCCGTGGCGGCGTCGAAGTCGTAGGCGTGGATCACGTACGCGAAGCTCTCGCAGACGTACATCGTCCGATCGTCGGGGCTCCAGGCGAGACCGTTCGAGCAGCGGAGGCGGTCGGCCATGCGCACCGGCTGGTGATCGGCCCCGAACCGGTACAGGTTGCCGATGGGGTGATTCCAGTCGACGTCGCCCATGGTGCCCGCCCAGTGGCGGCCGCGTCGATCGGTCTTGCCATCGTTGAACCGATTGCCGGGCATGTCCGGTTCCACCTCGGCCAGCGTGTCGAACCGGCCGGTGGTCTCGTCGAACAGCGCGAAACTCCGGCGCAGCGTCAGCAGCATGCCGCCGGCGGCCCGCGGCGACACCGAGGTGACGATGTCGGGGCAGGCGTACGTCGTGTTCGTGCCGTCCGACGGATTGAACACGTGCAGTTCCCGGCCGACGATATCGACCCAGTAGAGACGCTGCGTGCGTGCGTCCCAGACGGGGCCTTCGCCGATCTGCGCCGTGGCGCGGAGCACCACCGAGACGTCGGTGGGCGTGGGGCGGATTTCGTGCGGACGTCCTGTGCGATTCACTAGATCACGTCGAAGAGGAGGAAGTCGAAGCGGCCGGAGGTCAGGTACGCCTGCAGGGCCGGCCAGACTTCCTGGTGGACGTCGGAGCGCACCCACGCCATGCGGAGGTCCTCCGATTCGTACGTGATCGAGAACCTGTAGTTCACGCCCTCGGGGGCCTGACCCTCAAGCACGCTCTGCAGTTTCAACAGTTGGAGATCGACATACCCGTCGAAAGCCATGGCCGCCGGCCGGTACACGGTCTCGAAGTACTGTTCGGCCTCGGCCGTTCGCCGGGGATCGATCGACAGATCGCAGTGCAGTTGAACTCGTCGGTGCATGCGTGCGTGGCCTCCGCGCTACGGCATCGTGTAGTAGCGATACCGGTATTCCCACGTGTAGTCCGCACCCGGGGCGACGTCGAGCGCGAGGAACGGCTCGAGCGCCAGGACGGTGCGGATGGACCAGAGGGCGAGACGGGCGATCGGCCGGTCGCCGGTCATCTCCACGCCCGCGCCCGTTGCCCGGTTCTCGATCCGGAAGTGATAGTCGGCAGCCGTCGGACCGAAGCCCTGGAACTGCGCGGAGACACGGCCGCGGTCGGGAATCGGGGCCGCGTACCGGAACTCGCGGCCGGCGATCGTCGCCACGGCCGGATCGAGCGGCTGGGCCGTCGTCAGGTCGAAGGGCGTCGTGATGACGACGCCGGGACCCGGCGGCTGCCCGTCGAATACGAGGAAGTTGTGGTTGTAGACCGTGCCTTCGATCGGCTTCGTCCCGCGGTTGACGAGACGATGCGTGATGATGAGCTCCGGGCTGCCGGCCGCCAGCTGCACGGTCTTGGTGTAGTGATAGCCGTATCCGCTGCCGGTGTCCGCCAGGTCGTGGGTGAAGTCGACGCCGTCCGCACGCGTGGTGACCGTGCGCGTCCCCGGATCGGCGAAGGCGTATGCGCGATACGGACTGTACGGCGTGTCGTCGTCGGGCTTGCGCAGGGCGCCGACGCCAATCTTGACGAAGGAGTCGCCGGGGGCCGCGTCGGCATAGCCGAGCACGGAGAACTCCTCGGCCGGGCCGGCGATGGCCGTGTGCGGACCCGCGGTGATGTCGACGCCGTCGTTGACGAAGTCGCGGACCGTGACATCGGTCTTCGTGAACCAGGGCGCATAGAACGTGTGGCCGCCCGATTCCAGGCGGCCGATGACGCCTGCCCAGTCGAAGCGCGTGCCCCGGTAGTACCCGGCGGTGGCGTCCGGCAGGTAAATCGTGGCGGCGATCGTGCCGTTGGTGATCTGGACGGAGGGCGGATCGGGGGGCTGCGCCTGTACGGGCGGTACGCGGGTCATCATCCAGGCCGAGGCGCCGAGGAGCGCCATGTTGAGCAGGGAAATGCGCCAGGCCATCCGGCCCTCCTTGTTCACGAGACCGGAAGCATACGTGCCCGGCCGCTCGAACGCAAGAGACTTGTTGGACAGGAGGCGCAAAAGATCGGACTTGTTGAACAGGTTCGATGCTCGGTGCTATACTGCGCCGCATTCTCCCGTGGTCAAACTGAACGTTCTGCAGAAAATCGTCGACCCTGGACTCGTGGCCGTGATTCGGGCCTCGAGCGCGGATCTCGCGGCGCGCGTCGCACATGCGTGCGTCGAGGGCGGCATCCGGGCGCTGGAAGTCACGTTCACCGTGCCGAATGCCGCCACAGCGATCGCCGACCTGTCGGCGCGCTACCCGGCGGCCGAGGTGGTCGTGGGGGCGGGCACCGTGCTCGACGCCGAAACGGCGCGAATCGCCATCCTGGCCGGCGCCCGGTTCGTCGTCAGCCCCGCGTCGGACGCCGCAACGGCGCGAGTGTGCCGCCGCTATCAGGTGCCCTACCTGCCGGGCGCGGCAACGCCGGGCGAGGTCGTTCGTGCCCTCGAGGACGGGGCCGACATCGTCAAGGTGTTTCCCGGGGAGGGCCTCGGGCCGGGGTTCGTCAGGGCCGTGCGTGGTCCGCTGCCGCACGCCCCGCTGATGCCGACGGGCGGTGTGTCCGTCGAAACGGCGGAGGACTGGATTCGTGCCGGCTGCGTGGCACTCGGGGTGGGGGGCGCCCTCACGAAGGCTGCGGAGACTGGCCACTTCGCGGACGTCACGGAAAAGGCTGGCCTGCTGATCGCGGCGATTCGCCGCGCCCGAGGGGCGTAACGCATGGCGACGACGGTGACATTCGGGGAAATCATGCTGCGGCTGACCTCGCCCGGCTTCGAACGCCTGCTCCAGAGCCCGGCCCTGCACGCCACGTTTGGCGGCGGCGAAGCCAACGTGGCCGCGTCGCTGGCCGCGTTCGGCCTGCCGGCGGCGTTCGTCACGGTACTTCCCGAGGCCAATCCGCTCGGTGATGCGGCCGTCGGGGAACTCCGGCGCCTCGGCGTCGACACCAGCCGGATCGTGCGGGCGCGCGGGCGGATGGGGATCTATTTCCTGGAAGCCGGGGCGAGCCAGCGCGCCTCCCGTGTCGTGTACGACCGCGAGCACAGCGCCTTTGCCCGTGCCGAGGCCGGCAGCATCGACTGGACGAGCGCGCTCGATGGCGCCGGCTGGCTGCACGTCACCGGCATCACGCCGGCGATCAGCGAGGCGACGGCGGCGCTGGCGATCGACGCGGTCCGTGCGGCCCGGACGATGGGCCTCACGGTCTCGTGCGATCTGAATTTCCGCAAGACGCTCTGGACCTGGGGCAAGCCGGCTGCGGCCGTCATGCCCGAGATCGTCCGCGCCACGGATGTGCTGATTGCCAACGAGGAAGACGTCCAGATGGCGCTGGGGCTGACGGCGGACGTCGACGTGCACACGGGCACGCTCGATCGGACGAGTTATCGCCACCTGGCCGAGGCCGTCGTGCGCGAATATCCGCACCTGCGGGCCGTGGCCATCACGCTGCGCGAGTCGAAGAGTGCGTCGCACAACGTCTGGTCCGCGTGTCTCTACGATGGCCGCGAGTTCCTGCTCAGCCGCACGTACGACATCACGCATATCGTCGATCGCGTCGGCGCGGGCGACAGCTTTGCCGCCGGCCTGATTTACGGCATGCAGACAGGCCTGGCATCACAGGCCGCCCTGGAATTCGCCGCGGCGGCCAGTTGCCTGAAGCACTCCATCCCGGGCGACATCAATCGAATCGGCGTCGGCGAGGTCAGGACGCTCCTGGCCGGGGACGGCTCCGGGCGCGTTCAACGGTAGGCTCGATCGGTCATTGAAAGGACAGGCACATGAAGCGCATTGTCGTGTTTCTTCTCGTCGGGCTCGGTGCCATCACCGGGTCGACCCTGACCGCCGGCGGACAGCAGCCGGCGCCAGCCGCGCCTGCGGCGCAGCCGGCTGCGCAGGGCGCCGGGCGTGGCGGTGGGGCCCGCGGACAGGGGGGCGGTGAGCCCCAGTCGAACGCGCGGACCAACGTGCAGATCGATCGCTTCGTCGGCGACCCGATGAACGCCGTGCCGCACCTGTCGCACGGCGGACTGCTCACGCGCACGATCCTGCGCAACGGCGATCCCTACACGCCCGGGCAGGCGAGCGCCGTGCTCGAGTACCGGACGCAGTCGGCGAGAGCGACGCTCCTGCCGCAGAGCCGTACGCCGCTGATGAGCATCAACAACCAGTTCCTGTTCTACGTGGTCAGCGGCGAAGGCCGGCTCGACGACGGCACGAACTCGTGGGACCTGCACAACGGCATCACGATGCTGATCCCGCCGGACGTGCAGCGCCGGTTCGTCAACACGTCGACCGAGCCGCTCGAGATGATCATGGTCGAGTGGCCGGCCAACGAGATCGCGCGCAAGGACATCCTGGTGCGCGACGTGACGCTCCTGCCGTTCTGCGAGGAGAACGCGCACTGGAACAACATGTCCAAGTGTCTGTTCACGCAGGCCGACGGCATGACCGGTCGCGTGCTGCTCGTGATGCTGCTGCCGATGACGATGGCGGCCCCGCACGCGCACGGGCCCAGCACCGAGGAGTTCTGGACGAAGATCACGCCGGGCAATGCGCTGCTGCTGCTCGGCAGCGAGCTGCGGGAGATGCCGCAATACAGCGCGTTCCTGGCGCCGCCGGACGGCCAGACGCAGCACGCCCAGATCAACACGTCGAAGACGCAGGTCGAGATGTGGTTGTACGTCGCCGGCGGCAACGTGGGCGGACGCGTGGAGCCGGGCGCACCGGCTCCCGGCGGCCGCGGTAATCCGAATCTGTCCAGGGAACAGGCCGTGGTCGATCAGGCGACGGTCAAGGGCACGCCGCTGCAGTAGCCGCGCGTCGTACGAGGAGCACGTCATGATGAAGACGTTCTGCAGGATGGCGGTGGTTGCCGGGGTCGTGGCGCTCGGGGCCGGCGTGGGGGGGGGACAACAGGCCGGGCCGGCCGCCGGCGGGGACTGGCCGACCTACGGGGGCGAGCCGGGCAGCACGCGGTACTCGTCGTTGACCGAGATCACGCCGGCCAACGTGGCGACGCTCGATCGTGCCTGGACCTACCACACGTTCGTGCCGCCCGCACCGGCCGCAGCCGGTGCACCAGCTGCGGCCCCGGAGGCGGCAGGCCGCGGGGGACGCGCCGGCGGTTCCGGCGCACGCATGCGGGGATCCGAGGCCACGCCGATCGTCGTCGACGGCGTGATGTACATGCCGACGCCGTACAACCGCGTGATTGCGCTCGAGGCGCACACCGGCAAGGAACTCTGGGTCTACACCAGCCCCGGCGCGGTGACGAACCGCGGCGTGGAGTACTGGCCGGGCGACGGGACGGCGCCGCCGATGATCCTGTTCGTCTCGAACGGCTTCCTCGTCGGCCTCGACGCGCGGACCGGCGTGCCGGTGCCGACCTTTGGTAATGACGGGCAGGTCGATTTCCGCGCGGGCATCACGAACGACTTCACCACCGGTAACATCAGCCTGTCGTCACCGCCGAAGGTGTACAAGAACCTGGTCATCGCCGGCGCACGTGTGCAGGAATCCCCGTCGCTCGGGTATGCCGGCGACACGCGGGCCTGGGATCTGCGGACCGGCAAGCTGGTCTGGCAGTTCCATCACGTGCCGCGTCCCGGCGAGTTCGGTCACGAGACGTGGGAAGGCGACAGTTGGCAGAACCGGTCGGGCGTCAATACCTGGGGCTTCATCAGCGTCGATCCGGACCTGGGCCTGGTGTACCTCCCGACGGGATCGCCGAGCTACGACTTCTACGGGGGCGATCGCCCGGGCGCCAACCTGTTCGCCAATTCCGTCGTGGCGATCGAGGCCGAGACCGGCAAGTACCGCTGGCACTTTCAGGCCGTTCGGCACGATACGTGGGACTTCGACTTCGCGGCCGCGCCCGTCCTGATCGACGTTGTCCGCAATGGCGAGCGCATCCCGGCGCTGGCCGAGACCTCGAAGCAGGGATTCGTCTACATCCTCGATCGCCGCACGGGTGAGCCGGTGTTCGGGATGGACGAGTTCACCGTGCCGCAGAGCGATCTGCCCGGTGAGGACAACCGCTGGCTGACGCAGCCGGTACCCGTGAAGCCGAAGGCGATCGCGCGCCAGAGCTTCGAGCCGGGGGAACTGGCGAACTACACGCCGGAGCACGCGAAGGCGTGTGGCGACCTGATGGCGGTCGAGGGCGGTCTGCACAACGACGGCCCGTTCACGCGCTACAAGATGGGCCAGACGTCGATTCAGTTCCCCGGCACGCTGGGGGCGAGCAACTGGCACGGCATGTCGTACAGCCCGTCGGCGGGACTGCTGTTCATGAACGTCCTGCACCTGGCCGATATCGGCCGGATGTTGCCCGCACCGGCCAACTCGCCGCTGACCTACACGCGCAACGGGTTCGGGCGGTTCTGGTGGGGCGAGAAGTTCTGGCCGTGCCAGGTCGGCCCCTGGGGCGAGATGGTCGCGATCGACGTCAACTCCGGTGACGAGGTCTGGCGCGTGCCGCTCGGCGTGGTCGAGGAACTCGAGGCCGTCGGCGTGAAGAACACGGGCACCATGAACATGGGCGGCTCGATCGCCACGTCGACGGGGCTGGTGTTCATCGGCGCGACCAACGATCGCCGGTTCCGCGCGTTCGACGCGAAGACGGGGAAGGTGCTGTGGGAGACCCAGCTCGAGGCGGGCGCCTATGCCACGCCGATCACGTATCGCGGACGTGACGGCCACCAGTACGTGGCGATCTTCGCATCCGGGGGAGGCTACTACGACCGCGTGACAGGCGACAGTCTGATCGCCTTCAGATTGCCATGAAGCCGTCGGCCGTCGAACACCGGAACCTCTCGGATCAGGTAGTGCATTACGTGATGGAGCACATCCGGACGAAGGGCCTCGCGTCCGGTGAGCGCCTGCCGTCGGAGATGCAGCTCAGTGCCGATCTGAAGATCAGTCGCGGCATCGTGCGCGAGGCGTATCGGTCGCTGCGCAGCGCCGGCATCCTGGATATCTCCGTCGGGCGATCGCCGCGCGTCGGCGCCGTGCGCAGCGCGTCGTTCGCGAACCTGCTGCAGCACGCGCTGGCGACGCAGCAGGCATCGGCGGAGCAGGCCCTGGACCTGCGCGCGGCCATCGAAGTGCGCGGCGCCGAACTGGCGGCCGAGAAGCGCAGTCAGGCCGACGTCGAGGCGCTCGCGCGCGAGGTGCGCGGCATGAAGCGCGGCCGGCTCGACGTCGACGTCTTCGTGCGGCACGACGTGCGGTTCCACGAGTGCCTGGGCGCGGCCACCGGGAACCCGCTGTTCGCGCTCATTGCGAGCGCCCTGCGCGAGGCCATGGCGACGTCGGTCCGCGCCGGCATCGAGAGCCGGAGCAGTCAGGCCGAAGTCCTCGATGTCGTGCAGTCACACCAGGACATCGTCGATGCGATCGAGGCCGGCGATGCCGCAAGAGCGGCGGCCGGCATGGTGCACCACTTCGACGAGGCGCGACACGCGCTGGCCCTGGCTCGATCCGTCAAGAAGGCGTAAGGCATATGTCAGGTTCCGGACGATGGCTGGTGGGGGCAGCCGGCGTGTTGCTGGCGGCGTGCGTGGGGAAGTCGTACCTGCTTGCGGCGGCCCCGCCATTCGCATCGTCTGTCGTCGAGGCTTCAGTCGCACAGGATCTGCCCGAGGGTGCGGGGAAGGAGATCGTCGAGCGGCTCTGCTCCGGCTGCCACGATCTGATGTTCACGATGTCCACCCGCGAAGACGAAGAGGGGTGGGCACGGATCGTCGATGACATGCGGTCCCGCGGAACGGACGGCACGGAGGAAGAGTTCGATGCGGTCATCGCGTACCTGGCGGCCCACATGGGCCCGGCCGGCCAGGCTGCCGCGTCCGCACCGCACGCGACCCTGCAGATCCTGGCCAACCGGACGAAAGTAACGCCGGGCGAACACTTCGCACTCGGCCTGAGCCTGGCGGCCGCCGATGGCTGGCACCTGAACGCCGAGGCTGCGCCGGATACGCTGCCGCAGGTGACGTGGGAGGCGCCGCTCCTCGCGGTGGATGAGCCCGTGCGATCGGCGGGCCACGCGTCCCCGGCGTTCACGGTGTTTCCGGCGACGGTCGCGACGAGCGCCGAGCCGGGTGCGACGATCGCCATCACCGCGCAGGTCACGTATGACGTGTGCCAGGAGACCTGCCAGACGACGACGTCGACGGTGTCGTTGCAGCTCCCCGTCGGCGACGGCGGCGAGCCGGATCACGCGGACGCGTTCGCGATCCCGCGCTGAACGTCTCGGCGTCCACGTACTCTCCTGTTAGACAGGTTGTGTAAGATCCTTCCGTGACAATCCCGCATCATTTCCGAAAATCGCCTGCCATTTCCCGAGGGAGGCAGTGAGGTCCTGAGCTTCGCTGCCTCCCCGCCCGCCGTTCGAGCGCCGCACGCCCTGTCTGAGAGGTGTTTGACATCCAGAGACGTGCTCCCTTTGAGTATTGCCGGCCTTTCGGTGGGCAGCGTGCGTGCAGAGGCCATAAATCGCGCCGAAAGTGACAGTTCAGGTCCTGAGTCCTCGGTTCTAATCTTGTTGACCTGTTAAACAAGTTTGTGTATCCTTCCGTCGTTCCAACTCACAG
This sequence comes from Acidobacteria bacterium SCN 69-37, assembly GCA_001724025.1. GTDB lineage: Bacteria > Acidobacteriota > Vicinamibacteria > Vicinamibacterales > SCN-69-37 > SCN-69-37. Next base: position 149,663 of record MEDJ01000002.1, read on the forward strand.
GTGTGGGCAGGCGGCGGTCTCTCGGGAAGCGGTGAAGTCGCCGCATGCCGGCGTTCGGTGGAGCAACGCAGCGGTATCGGCGCAATTCGGCTGGCGGGCCCTCGTGGCGGTGGCCGGTCGCTCGCGGGCGTCCGGAGGAACCGTCTCTTGAACCTGTTAGAGAGGTCAACAGCCTCGTCGCACGTGGACCGTCGAGGTGCCGGGACGGTGCACGTGCGGGAGATCGGGAACACGGACCGGACAATCGGTAAGGGGGGAAGGTATGTGGAAGATGCGAATCAGCACGGCGGTCGCCATGCTGATGTTGTGGGCCGCGGCCCTTTCGGCACAGAGCACCGGCTCTGTGAGTGGCACGATCGCAGACGAGTCGGGCGGCGTCATTCCCGGCGCGACCGTCACGGTGACCAACGTCGAGACAGGGGTCGCCACCACCAGCGTCAGCCTGACGGACGGGACGTTCCTGTTCGGCAGCCTGCAGCCCGGCACGTACGTCACCACGGCGGAACTGTCCGGATTCAAGCGATACACCGGCGCGCCCTTTCAACTGCACGTCGGCGACAGGTTGGTCCTGAAAGTCGGTCTCGAACTCGGCATGGCGTCCGAAGAGGTCGTCGTCACGGCCGAGGCGCCGCTGCTCCGGACCGCCGACGCCCAGGTGGGCGAAGTGGTCACGAACCGGCTGATCGCCAACCTTCCGCAGCTCAATCGCAATCCGTTTGCGCTGTTGAGCCTTGCCGGGAACGTGCAGGGCTCGGGCAACTCCGTCCAGCTCAACGGCGGACGCACCAGCGCCGTGGACTATTACGTCGACGGCGGCGTCGTGAACTCGGGTCAGTCGAACAGACTGACGAACCAGGTGCCTTCGATGGATGCGGTGGCGGAGTTCCGCGTGGTGACCGCAGGCGTCTCCGCTGAGTTCGGTCGTATCTCCGGCGGTTACGTGACGCTGGTGACGAAGGGCGGCACGAACACGCTCAGCGGCAGCGTCTACAACTACCTGTTCGACGACGCGCTGAACGAGAACTCCTGGGCTCAGAAGGCCATCGGCGCGAAGAAGGCGGACTTCCGCCAGAACACGTTCGGATTCACCGTCGGTGGTCCCATCGTCATCCCCCACGTGTACGACGGACGCAACAAGACCTTCTTCTTCGTCGACAACGAGTTCCTCAGACGGAACGAGGCCGGCGCCGTGGCGCTCAGCAGCGTGCCGACCGCGCTCGAGCGGACGGGCGATTTCACGCAGACGACCTACCAGGGGCGTGTCTACGTGATGTATGACCCGTGGGGACCGCAGGTCTTCAATGAGAGCCGCGGGCTCTGGGAACGCACGGGCCTGCTCGGCGGCAACGGACGAGTCGTGCCGTCTCACCTCATCTCGCCGGTGTCACAGGCGATCCTGGGCATGATTCCGATGCCGAACCGCGAACCCGTCGCCGGCAGCAGCAGCCTGAACAACTACGAATACACGACGTCGAGCAAGCGGTCCAACAACCGGATCGGTATCAGGGTCGATCACAACCTGAGCAACACGCAGCGGTTCAATGCCCGCTTTGGCACCTTCGGTGGCGACGAGACGTCCTCGCCGACGATGGATACGCCGCTGTACACGAGCAGCCTGAACCAGGTCAAAGGCGGCAAGTCCGGCAACGTGAACTATTCCTGGACGCCTGGCTCGACGACGGTCATCGAGATGCGAGCGTCGGCCACGTACACGCCGAACTTCAGCGGCAACACGCACCCGGCGGACTTCAAGAACTCGTTCCTGCCTGACGTCTACCGCAACTACCTCGGTGACAACGACACGCCGCAGATTGCCGTCACGTTCATGAGCGGCACGCCCTACGCCCAGGCTGGCAGCAAGAACATCACGAACTCGACGACTGCCGTCTTTGCGGGAACCGTCACGAAGATCTACAGCAATCACTCGCTGAAGTTCGGCGGCGAGCACCGCCGCTACTACGACGACTTCTACAACGAGGGTGGCAACACCAACATCATGAACTTCATGGTCAACCCGCTGCACCAGTTCCAGGGTGACTTCGGATTGGGTGCGAACGAAGGACGCGTCCTCGGTCTGGGCAGCTTTCTGCTGGGGATCAACAACCGCAACAACATCAAGAAGCCGACCGACAGGTTCATGAACACGAACTACTGGGGCGCCTTCATCCAGGACGACTGGCGCGTCACGCCGAATCTCACCCTGAACCTCGGCGTCCGCTGGGACAACGAGCGGCCGACGACGGAGCGGTACGATCGGCTCTACTTCTGGGATCCGGATCATCCGTCCCTGTTCCACGTCAACCCTGGCTATGACTTCACCGCGGAGGCGATCAAGGCCGGGCTGCCGGCCGACACGCCCGTGCCGCTCTGGGCGCAGCGTGGCAGTTTCGATCCCGGAGCGGTCCTGATTGCCGGCACTCCGGAGTTCCCCGGCCGATCGCCGCAGGAGCTCAGCTACTTCCAGTTCGCCCCGCGTATCGGTGCCGCGTACCGGGCTGGATCGAACACCGTGCTCCGCGCGTCGTTCGGCAAGATGTTCCTGCCCACGACCGGTAATCCGAACAGCTACGCCACGAGCAACGCGAACGTCGCGCTGTCCGATCAGGCGTTCGCCGGCTGGCACGCGTCCGTCGATGGTGGCCGCACGTACATCTCCACGTGGGCTGATCCGTTCCCGCTGCCGTCGATGTACAGCGCGTACAGCAAGGACGTCATGACGGCCAACCTGCAGAGCTCGCTCGATCCCGGTGCGACCGTGGTTTCGTCCGAGCTGCGCATGCCGCGTGAATACAACTGGTCGTTCGACGTCCAGCGACAGTTGCCGGGCAACACGGTGGTGAACCTCGGTTATGTGGGCAGTCGGGGTGTCGGCCTGCTGGCCACCAACACGATCAGTACCTATCCGAAGGAACTGCTCGTCCCGGAACTGGCGGCGACCAGCCAGATCTTCATGCTGTCGCCGAACGCCGGTCAGACGCTCGAGACGACCATCACCGGCACCAATCAGCAGATGGGGCTCTTGCAGTACCAGTATCCCTACTACGGGCGCGTGCAGGTGTCTGGGCTGCCGCTGGGCACGTCGCAGTATCACGCGATGACGGCGCGCGTCGAACGACGCTTCAGCCAGGGATTCTCCCTGCTCGCGAACTACACCTACGGCAAGTTGATGGACGACGTCGGCGGCGCGGACGGACAGGGTGGAAAGACCGTCCAGTCGTTCGATTCGTACAAGGCGGCGTGGGGTCTCAGCCCGCTGGATCGCAAGCACCGGTTCAACGCGTCGTTCGTCTACGAGGTGCCGTTCGGCGCTGGTCGTCGATGGCTCGGAGCGCCCACGGGCGCGGTCGCGCAGATTGTCGACAAGGTCGTGGGTGGATGGCAGTTCGCGGGCAACTACCAGTTCTACACGGGAACGCCCATCACGCTGACGGGCAGTACGACGAGCAACATCAACAACACGATCAAGATCAACCAGACGTGGGGCAGCTACGCCGGGCCTGATCACGAGCTGACGGGCCCTGGCTTCAAGAACAACGACCAGGTGCTGTACTCGCCCGTCGATCCCGTGCCGGCCGACGCCGTCCGTCGCCTGGATCCGAACAAGGTGGTCGGCGCCCGCGTCTTCGTGTCGGGTGATCTGCCGCCGAACGACGACAAGTACCGGAACCCGTCGTTCAATCAGGTCGACCTCGCCCTGATGAAGAACTTCACGTTCGGACCATCGCGCTACGTCCAGATCCGGGCCGAAGCACAGAACGTGCTCAACATCCGCGGCTTCGGCAACTACGTCTCGCAGATCGGGAACGTGAACTACGGGCTCATCACCTCGGCCGGTAACGGGCCGCGGCAGATTCAGCTTTCGGCACGCCTCGTGTTCTGAGGCGTCGCCAGCACCCGCAGGGGCGGTCCGCGTACGTGAGGCGGGCCGCCCCTTTTCCGATCATTGGAGGTCTTTCATGAGAGGTTCCACGAGGATCCGGGCGTGCGGCGTGGCCGTGCTGGGGCTGGCGCTTGCGGCCTCGCTCTCGGCGCAGCGTCAGGGAGGGGCGGGCGGTCAGGCGACGCGTCCCGATCCCCACAGGCTCGACATGTTCATGTGCGATTGGCGCGAGTCGCTGCCGCGTCACAGTCACGGAGGCCTCGTCGAGCGGGACATCCTCACGCACGGCGATCCCCAGACGTCCACGACCCGGTGTGCAGTCCTCGCTCACACGAACAATGCGTCGTACGCGACCCTCGCCGCGCGCGGCGGCATCGCGCCGATGACCCTCGAGGGCGTCCAGGAAATCTTCTACGTCGTCGCGGGCACCGGAACCGTGACGTCTGCCGGCACGACGTCCGCATTGTTCGACGGCGTGGGTGTGCTCGTGCCGCCCGGCGTCGAGTTCTCGCTGCAGAACACCGGCGACGACGGTCTGAACATGTACATCATCAGCGAGCGCGTGCCGGCCGGGTTCACGCCGGGCGACAAAGTGCTCGTGGTGAACGAGAATCGGCAGCCGGTGCGCGGATCCACGGGCCACTGGGTGCACATCGTCAAGAACATCTTCACGCCGGCCGACGGCCTGGCGACGTTGAGACAGGTAATCACGGTTGCGCTGGATCCGATGACCGTGGGTGAGCCGCACGCGCACACCGTCGGCTCCGAGGAAGTGTGGATTCAGATCAAGGGCAAGTCACTGGCGTTCATCGGCACCCAGCTTCGGTGGCAGACACCGGGCGTCGGCTATCTGGCGCCGCCACTCGCGCCAGCCACACCGGAAAACGTACGCCTCGGCCTCTCGTTCCCGCACTCGAACATCAATCCCGGTACGGACCAGGTCAAGTTCCTGTATTTCCAGACGGCGATGCGGCCGGCTGCCGCCACACCAGCCGCAGAGGCGTCCCGATGACATTCATCACGCACCGCGGCGCGCCTGTGCGCGTGCCCAGAACACGGAGGAGCCCGTTGCCGGCCTGGCGGCGCGGACTGATGACGGCGGCAGCGATCGGGCTGGCCTGCACCAGTTTGATCGCCGCCCGGCAGAATGCACCGCAGGCCGTCCCCTCCCCCGACGCCGATGCACCTGACGCACCGGCGGTCAGCATCAGCAACGGCCTGGTGTCGGCCATCCTGTATCTTCCGGATCCGGAACGCGGCTACTACAGGGCCACCCGGTTCGATTGGTCCGGCGTGATTGCCGATCTGCAGGCCGGCGGGCATTCGTACTTCGGCCGGTGGTTTCCCACGTACGATCCCAGGACGCACGACGCGATCAGTGGCCCCGTGCAGGAGTTCGTCACCGGACAGGGTTTCGAGGCCGCGGGACCTGGTGACACCTTCGTCAAGATCGGCGTGGGCGTTCTGCGCAAGCCGGCCGTCGCGGCAAGAGGCTTCGCGACGCTCGACATCGTCGACGGCGGCACCTGGTCCACCCGTATTCAGCCCGATGCCGTGGAGTTCATCCACGAGGTGAACGATCCTGCGTCCGGGTACGGCTATCGATATAGCAAGACCGTGGCTCTGCTGCCCGGCAAGACGCAGATGACGCTGACGCATCGTCTGGAGTCGACGGGCGTGCACGCGATCGATACGGAGATGTACAACCACAACTTCTTCGTGCTGGACGGACAGCCGAGCGGCCCGGACGTCCAGGTCCGTGTGCCGTTCACCCTCGAGGCGTTCAACGTACGGGGAGACGCGGTACAGGTCAATGGTGATCGGATCGACTATCTCAAGCCGATCGAGACCTCTGTCCGGATGCAACTGAAGGGCTTCAGCTCGTCGACGGCTGACTACGACATCAGGGTGGAGAACCGGAAGACCGGGGCCGGCGTGCGCGTCACATCCGATCGGCCGCTGTCCGACATGGTGTTCTGGTCGTCGCCAAAGGCCATCTGTCCCGAGGCGTACATCCACGTCCACGCCGAACGGGATCAGCCCATGACGTGGACTACGACCTACGACTTCTACGCATTGCCGCGTTGAGGCCTCGCCTTCGGGGCTCTGGATAAACACGGAGGACACGGAGGCGCGGAGTCTGGCGCGACGAGCGTGCCCGGCCCGCTGGCGGGCGGCTCCGTGTCTCCGTGGCCTACGTGTTTCGATTCGCGTGGAACACCGCGCGATCCTGGCGGAGCGCCTCCGCGAGACCGTTCCGGCCGCGCAGCCGGTGATAGACGGCTCTGGCGGCGCGGTAGGGCAGGCCCGGCAGATTCGTCACTGTCCGGACGCGGGCAAATCCCGCGCACCGCAGCAGTGCCTCGACACCCTGCGGGTTCGGCGCCCACCAGTTCGTTGGGTCACCATTGAGTTCGCGATCCGGATAGAACGCCGCGGCCGGGCGGCCGATGCCGATCATGTCGACCACGGTCTCGACAATCAGCATGTCGCGCGTGACCGACGCCACGCGCTCGAGCGCGAGCAGGGGATGGCGCAGGTGGTAGAGCACACCGAGGAAGAGCACGACGTCGAACGTGCCGACACGCTCGGGCGAAAGATCCATGACGTCGATGTCGACGTCCTCGACCTTCGACCCGAGCGCATCGCGCGCCATCAGGAAGCCGTCCTTGCGCCCCCAGCCCTCGGACGAGTGCCACGAGTAGTAGTCGGACGCCACCACCCGGCTGGCGCCGCGGCGTTCGCACTCGAACGAAAAGAAGCCGTCCCACGCGCCGATATCGAGCACGGTCCGTCCGGCCAGTGACGACGGCAGGTCGATCCGCTGCAGGCGCCGGGCCGTGTCGTCCACCCCCCGGGTGACGAGGCCGTCGCCGAGGTCGATGGTGTGATACCAGCGGTGCGATTCGATGCGCGTGCGAAGGGATGACGGAATCATCGGCTCCGGGCCTCCGTGGCCGCCCGATCGCGCGGGACATCGTAGCGGCCCCGCGCCGCCCGGGCGCGGATGCGGAGGACGTCGCGGGCCATCAGGAGAGAATCGCGCACCGGCGAGACCTGCGATCGATCGCGGTAGTGCCACTCGATGGGCATCTCGACCACGCGCAGCCCGAGGCGCTGCGCCACGACGAGCGTCTCGATGTCGAACGCCCAGCCGTCGAGCGTGATGCGCGAGAAGACCGCGTCGGCCGCAGCGCCGGTGAACATCTTGAACCCGCACTGCGTGTCCTCGATGCCCTGCAGCACCAGGCGACGGACGAGGGTGTTGAAGACGCGGCCCATGGCGTGCCGCAATCCCGGCTCGCCGACGCGGCGCGCACCCTCGCCCTCGCGGCTGCCGATCGCGATGTCGCACGTGGCCGGCACCTGCGCGAGGAAGCGCGGCAGCTCGGTCACGGGCATCGACAGGTCGGCATCGCACAGGAAGCGGAGATCGCCCCGCGACGCCAGCATGCCGGCGCGGACCGCGCCCCCCTTGCCCCGGTGCGGCTCCCGCTGGAGCACGATGCGCGTGTCGCCTGCGGCCGCGGCCGCGGCCTCGACCACGGCCCCGGTGTCATCCGTCGACCCGTCGTCGACCACCCGGATTTCCCACGCGGGCACGATCGACGGCAGCGCGGCCTGGAGCGCGGTCAGCGTCGGCCCGATTCGCGCCGCTTCATTGAAGGCGGGAACGATGATCGACAGGGCTGTCCGCATCAGCGTGTGACGGACGTCCACTCGAAGGGCGCTCCACCGTAGCTCAGACCCGTCTGCGTACAGCGCGCGTACGTGCCAGGCAGCAACAGCAGGACGCCAGGTTCCAGTTCCATCGTCGACGGCGGGGGGATGCCGGCGGCCGTGAGCGCGGCCAGCACGCGCGGGGCTTCGCGCGTACCGACAATCGCCGGCGCTTCCTGTTCCATGCGTGCGACGAGCGTCGGCAGCCAGTCGTCGTCACCAGCCTGCCAGGGGCCCAGGTGCCGGAAGTAGAAGTAGGGCGGATGAGTCACGATCGTCCAGTCGGCAATGAACATGCCGCTGCGCGTGAGGGTGCCGCGATCCTGCAGCCGCAACAGACAGTGGGTGATGGCGCTCATCGGGCGGTCGTATCGCAGGGCTATCGTCGTCGCGCGGCTGTACGCGTCGACAGGCGCGCACAGCGCGATGATCGCAATGGTGATGATCACGCTGACGTATCGGGACACCCTGTTCGTCACGATCAACAGCACGAGGGCAATCAGAAGGGGCCTGCCGATCGAGCCGTTCCTGAACAGCTGGACGTCACCCCAATAGAGTCGGGCCGGTTCGCCCGACACGAACGACCAGGCGCTCAGCCCCAGGCACGCGACAGCGATGATCAGCAGGAGACGGCTCGCGAGCGGTCGGGTCAGCGGGCGCGGGGCCAGCGCCTGCCAGTCGACGCGCGCGGCAGCACGTGTGGCAAGGCCGGCGAGACGTGCGACGACCAGGCCTGCGCCGAGCGCGAGGGGCGGAAAGAACGGGTAGGCGTAGTGCGGCAGCTTCGACGTGCCGAACGAGATCAGCGTCGTCGGCAGCAGCCACCAGAGCAGGAGCAACCGCGCCAGAGACGTGCCCTTCCACGCCTCCCACGCAAGGAGTCCGACGCCGGCCGTCACGAGCAGGGCGACGTGCCCGAGGAACAGTTCGTGCCAGGTCTGGGTGAAGTAGTAGTGCCAGGGGTGCACGTGTGACGGATCGAGCGAGGCCGTGAACCGCGTGTAGACGTGCGCGCCGAAGATGATCGTCCAGAACTCGTCGCGATACTGCGCCCATTCGTAGACGAACCACGGCGCGATGAGCACCACACAGATGGCGGTCGGCAGCAGCCAATCCTTCCAGTGCCCGACGAGATGCTGCCGCCCGGCCCGGGAACAGACGAGCCACGCCAACGCGACGAGCGGAAGGAACGCGACGGCCACGAACTTCGTGAGGAAGCCGAGCGCGAAGTAGAGGCCCACGGCCGCGGCATGCGCTCGACGCCGCGTCGCCGATGGATCGCGCCAGCGGAGGAAGTGAAAGAGCCCGCCGCAATAGCTGAGGAAGAGGGCGGCCTCCATGTTGTTCGAACGGAGGCCGTGTTCGAAGACCAGCGGGTTGAACGCCAGCAGCACGAAGAGCGCCGCGATTCCGGCCACCGGGCCGGCGAGACGCAGGCCGAACGCGAAGATGTAGGCAAAGGCGGCCACGCCGAAGAGCGCGTCCAGCAACCGCATCCCCGTCTCGTCGACGGGCAGCAGCCCGGCCGACATGCCCCCGGCCACGAGCCAGAACTTCAGGGGAGGCTTTTCGAGAAACGGCGTGTCTGTCGGGATGTTGCGGGGCGTGAGCCAGTCACCCGTTTCCAGGATGCGCTCGACCGCGTACGAGTAGATCGCCTCGTCGCTCCGCATGTCCCACCGGCCGAGGCCGAGCAGCAGGGGAATCGCGAAGATCCCAACGACCACAGTGCCCCAGATGGCACGGACGTGGTTCATGGATCGACAACTCTAACACGGAACGAATGCCGATCTTTTCAGGCAATTCAGGCCCGGGTGTGTAGCAGTAACGCATGTATGGCAGGTGCGGGATCCGGCATGCCGGCCGCCCTCCAGACGGCGTTCGCACGTGATGCCGGGCCGGGGGCAGCGACCATCGTCGGCCCGTCTGGACCGCGAGGACGCTGGTATCATGGGCCGCACCGTCGCTCCCCGGACGGCGGTCCGCTCATGAAGCTGTCGATCGTCATGCCGGCGTTCAATGAACGCCACACCATCCGCCAGATTGTCGCCGCCGTGCAGGCCGTGGTGCTGCCAGGTCTCGACCGCGAGATCGTCATCGTGGACGACGGGTCGACGGACGGCACGCGCGACATCCTGGCCGAACTCGACGGGCACGACGGCGTGCGCGTGCTGCTGCAGCCGCAGAATCGCGGCAAGGGCGCGGCCATCGCCCGCGGTTTCCGCGAAGCCACGGGCGACATTCTGCTCGTGCAGGATGCGGACCTCGAGTACGACCCGACGGAGTACCCCGTGTTGCTGCGCCCGATCCTCGAGGGGCGCGCCGACGTGGTCTACGGCTCCAGGTTCCTCGGCAACGCCCGCGGGCACCGCGTCCTGTACTTCTGGCACTCGGTCGGCAACCGACTGCTGACGCTGCTCTCGAACGCGTTCACGGACCTGAACCTCACCGACATGGAGACCTGCTACAAAGTGATGACGCGTCAGATCGCCGCGCGCCTGGATCTGCAATCCGAGCGGTTCGGCGTGGAGCCCGAGATTACCTGCAAGGTCAGCCGCCTGGGCGCGCGAATCTACGAGGTGCCGATTTCCTACAACGGCCGCACGTACGCGGAGGGCAAGAAGATCGGGCTGAAGGACGCGTTCCAGGCGGTCTGGACGATCCTGAAATACGCCAGGTGGACACCCGCGCGATGACGACGCCCGACACGAAGCCCGAAGGACCGGCCGACGACGTCGGGGCCGAGACGCTGCGCCGCATGGCGGGACTGGCCGCGTACAACCGCTGGCTGCACGACAGGTTCGATCGCTGGCTCGGCCAGCGCATCCTGGAGATCGGATCGGGCATCGGCAACCAGACGCAGTACTTTGCCGATCGCGATCGGGTGATCGCGTCGGACATCGATCCGTACTACGTCGACATTCTCCAGTCGCGTTTCGGCACGCGCGGGAACGTGCGGATGGCGTCGTTCCGGTTCCCGCTGACCGAGGCCGACAGGGACGACCTGCGCGCCGAGCGCATCGACACGATCGTCTGCCTCAACGTGCTCGAGCACATCGAGGATCACGAGTCCACGCTGCGGGATTGCGCCGCCGTGCTGCCGCCCGGCGGACGCCTGGTGCTCCTCGTGCCGGCCCTGCCCGCGCTCTACGGCTCGCTCGACGTCCACCTCCAGCACTTCCGCCGTTACGAAAAGGAACCGCTGCGCGCGCTGCTGCGCGCCACCGGCTTCGAGGCCGACGATCTCCGCTTCGTCAACCGCGTGGCCGTGTTCGGCTGGTGGCTCAGCTCGCGCGTGCTGAAGCGCAAGGTCCTGCCGAAGGATCAGCTGGCGGTCTTCAAGGTCATGATGCCGCTGCTCAAGCTCGAGGAGAAGCACCCGCCGTCGTTCGGACTGTCGCTGCTGGCGCTCGCACGACGGGTCTGACGAGGGGCGGCACGGCGACACGGCTGCTGGCGATCGCCCATTCCGCCGCCGAGCCGCCCGCGGCCCGCCGCCCGCGCTGCCGTGCAGCCCGCAGCCGGTGCAGCCGCGCAGCACTATCCGCGCCGAGCCACCGCGACCATCGCCGGCCTGAGCACCTCGTCGCCAATCAGGTATCCCGGCTTGACGACGCCGACGATCTGGCCGTCGGCCACGCCCTCGGCCACTGGTGTGGTGGCGACGGCTTCGTGGATCGCCGGATCGAACGGCTGGCCCGTGGGATCGACGCGCGATACGCCGAGGCCCTCGAGCGTCGAGAGGAACTGCTGGCGCACGAGCGCCACACCCTGCACGAACGCGTCGTCCTGCCTGTCGCGACCGGCGTCGAGCGCGCGATCGAGATTGTCGAGGACTTCGAGGAACGACGTCATCACGGATCGCCGGCTGCGCTCGACGTCCTTCTGCACTTCCTTGCGGAGCCGCGCGCGCGCCTGCTCGAACTCGTCCGAGGCGCCGCGATACTTCGCGAGCAGCTGCTGGATCTCGAGGTCCTTCTCGGCAATCTTCGCCTCGAGTTCCTCGACGTAGGTGGGCTTGAGCTTCGGCTCTTCGCCCTCGACGGACGCGCTCTCCGCGCGTGCCCACCAGCGGCGGTCGTTCACCTTGATTTCTGATTCAGACATGGTTCGTTGTGATGAGAGTAGGTAAAACCGTGTAGACACGGAGGACATGGAGAGTCGCCGTAGACGCGACGAGCGCGTTGATGAGCCACGGCCAGTCACGAGAACGAAAAGGCCACCCATGACTTCGCCTTCTCGTTTTCGTGACTTGCCGTGGCTCATCCCAGGCGACCTGCGGTCGCCGCGGGTCCGCTTCGGCGGACCCGCGCGCTCGTCGCGTCACCTGTCAGGTGTCTTCATGATCTCCCTGTCTACACGGTTTCCGCTGACTCGGTTCCTGTGGACTCGGTCCTTGGCTCGAAGCCGAACGTGAGCGCGTCGTCCTGTTCGCCGATGGTCACGGTGCCGCCATGCTCGAGCTGGCCGAACAGGATCTCGTCCGTCAGCCGATCGCGCACCTCGCGCTGGACCACGCGGGCAAGCGGGCGCGCGCCGTACACGGGATCGTAGCCCTTCTTCGCGAGCCAGGCACGCGCCTCGGGCGCCAGGGCGATGGCCACGCGGCGCTCGGCAAGCTGCGCCTCGAGCTGCAGGACGAACTTTTCGACAATCGTCTCCATCACCGCCGGGTTCAGAGAGCCGAACGTGACGATCGCGTCGAGCCGGTTGCGGAACTCGGGCGAGAACATCCGCTCGACGGCCGCCCGGGACTTGGCGGTGGCCGCGCGCTTCAGCGAGTCCGATCCCTCGCCCGCGCCCTCGTCGGCAAACCCGATCGCCCGCGCGCTCATCTCGCGCGACCCCGCATTCGACGTCAGGATCAGCACCGCGTTGCGGAAGTCCGCCTTGCGTCCGCTGTTGTCGGTCAGCGTGGCGTGATCCATCACCTGCAGCAGGATGTTGAAGATGTCCGGGTGGGCCTTCTCGATTTCGTCGAGCAGCACCACGCTGTACGGATGATTGCGGACGGCGTCCACGAGCTGGCCGCCCTGCTCGAACCCGATGTAGCCGGGCGGCGCGCCGATGAGCCGGGCGACCGCGTGCTTCTCCATGTACTCGCTCATGTCGAAGCGGAGGAACTCGTTGCCGAGCAGCAGCGCGAGCTGCTTCGCCAGCTCCGTCTTGCCGACGCCCGTCGGTCCCGTGAAGAGGAACGCGCCCGCCGGACGCTCCGGCAGCGCCAGACCGGCACGCGATCGCTTGATCGACTGCGCCACCAGCCGCACGGCTTCTTCCTGGCCGAACACCACCCGATTGAGCGATTCCTCGAGCGTCCGCAGCCGTTCGCGATCGGACGATGAGGCCTGTCGGGCCGGGATGCGCGCCATGCGGGCCACCACCGACTCGATGTCGGCGACATCCACGACAGGACGCGGGGGCTCGGCCACCGGCGCGGCCTCGTCCGCAGTGGCCGTCGACGGCGTCGTGGCCGGCACCGCCGCCTGCTTCAGCCGCATCACCGCGCCTGCCTCGTCGATGACGTCGATCGCGCTGTCGGGCAGCTTGAAGTCGCGCAGGTGCCGGGCCGCCAGCTTTGCCGCCGATTCGATCGCGGCGTCGGTGTAGGTGAGCCCGTGGTACTCCTCGTACCGCGCGCGCAGCCCCTGCAGGATGCCGACCGTCTCGTCGATCGACGGCTCCTCGATCGCGATGCGCTGCAGCCGCCGCGCCAGCGCGCGGTCCTTCTCGATCTGCTTGAACTCCTCGATCGTCGTCGAGCCGATCACGCGCAGCGCGCCGGCTGTCAGGATCGGCTTGATCATCGTGGCCAGATCCATGGTGCCGCCCGTGGTGGCGCCGGCGCCGACGGTGGAGTGGATCTCGTCGATGAACAGGATCGGACGCGGCCGCGCGGCCAGCGCCTTGATGACCGCCTTGAACCGCTCCTCGAAGTCGCCGCGGAACCGCGTCCCGGCCAGCAATGCGCTCGTGTCGAGCGAAAATACCTCCGCATCCTTCAACACCGCCGGCACATCGTCGGCCAGCAGGCGCGTGGCGAGGCCCTCGGCCATCGCGGTCTTGCCGACGCCGGCCTCCCCGACGAAGACCGGGTTGTTCTTCCGGCGCCGGCACAGGACCTCGATCGTCCGCTGCAGCTCGTTCGCGCGGCCGATGAGCGGATCGAGCGCGCCCTGGCGCGCCAGCTCCGTCAGGTTCTGGCAATAGGCGCCGAGCGGATCGCGCGAGGCCGCCGGTCCCTCTTCGCCCCCGCCGGCCCGCGCCGGACCGGGTTCGCCGGCCTCGGTGTCGGCCGGATCGAGCGGGGCCTTCGAGACGCCGTGCGAGATGAACTCGAGGATGTCGAGGCGCGTCAGCCCCTGCCCCTCGAGCAGACGGGCGGCGTGCGCCTTCGGCTGCTGCATCATCGCGGCCAGGATGTCGCCGGCCTGCACTTCGGGGCGCTGGGCGCTCTGCACGTGGAGGACCGCGGTCTGGAGCACCCGGCGGAAGGCGGCCGTCTGTTCCGGCTCGCGCTCGTGCCCGCGCTTCTGCTGCTCGACCATGTCCTCCAGGTACTCCTGGAGGTCACGCCGCAGCCGGCCGACGTCGACGCCGCACCCCTGGAGGATGCGTTCGCCCTCGCGGTCGTGCGCCAGGGCGAAGAGCAGGTGCTCGAGGGTCAGGTACGCGTGACGTCGTGAGACAGCCTCGCGATACGCAATGGTCAGGACGATTTCGAGCGACGCAGAGAACACGATCCGATTATAGAAGGACGCAGGGGCGACGCATGCGTCGCCCCTGCCCTGTCCCTACGCCTCTTCCGTTACCGCCTTCAGCGGGAACCCGGCCTCGCGGGCCATGGAGATGACGGTCTCGGCCTTGGTCTCGGCCACTTCCCACGGGTAGACGCCGGCCAGGCCCCGGCCGTGCACGTGCACGTGCATCATGACCTGATAGGCCTCGGCCGGCGATTTCTGGAACACCGCCTCCAGCACGTGGACGACGAACTCCATCGTCGTGTAGTCGTCGTTGAGCAGCAGGACCTTGAACAGCTGCGGCTCGCGCTTCTCTGTCCGGACGCGTTCCTTGACGGCGTCGCCGGTGCCCGGGGTCGTCTCGGTCATCGCGTCGTCTGTTGCATGCGGAGGATGATGGCCTCCAGCTTCTTCAACTCCTCGCCGTAGCGGGCCCAGTCTCCCTCGCGCTGCGCGGTCGTGGCGGCCTCCATGTGCGCCTGGGCCTCGGCGGCCAGCCCCTGCAGCGTGGCGTCACTGTCGTCGACCGACGCGAGGCCGGCCGCCAGCGAGCCCTCGACGTCCTCCGAGACTTCCTGCGTCTCGACGACCGACGTCGCGGAACTGGCCATCCGATCAGGGGCCAGCGCGGTTGCGACCTGCTGGCCGAAAATGCGCGCCAGCGCCTGCACGAGCGTTTCGGCCATCACGATCCGGTTCTGGTAGGCCACGATGACCTGCTTCAGCTCCGGGATGCGGCCGTTCTGCGAGCGCAGGTACAGCGGCCTGACGTACAGCAGCGACTCCTGGATCGGAATCACCAGCAGCGTGCCCTGAATGACCTGCGAGCCCTGCTGGCTCCACAGCGTGATCTGCGGCGAGATCACCGGATCCTGGTTGATGCGCGCGACGATCTGGGCCGGCCCGTAGATGATCTTCTGCTTCGGGAACTGGAACACCAGCAGCTTGCCGTAGTTCTCGCCGTCGCTGCGCGCCACCATCCAGGCCGCCAGGTTGTCGCGCGCCCGCGGCGTGAACGGCAGCATCTGGATGAACTCCGCCCGCTCGTTCCCCGGGAGCCGCATGATCGTGTAGTACGGCTCCATCAGGACCGATCGCTGGTTCTGCGCCGACTCCAGGACCGGACGCCGCCACTCGTCTTCGTTGTTGTAGAAGACCTGCGGGTTGGTCATGTGGTACGTCGCGTACTTCTCGGCCTGGATCAGGAAGATGTCTTCCGGATACCGGACGTGCGCACGCAGCGTGCCGGGCATCTCGTCGATCGGCTTCAACAGGCCCGGGAAGATGCGGCCGATCGTGCGGATCAGCGGATCCTCGGGCTCGGCGACGTAGAACGCCACGCTGCCATCGTAGGCGTCGGTGACGATCTTCACCGAGTTGCGGATGTAGTTCACGCCGTTGAGCGGCCCCGGCAGCGCATTCGGCGTGGCGTACGGGTAGTTGCGCGACGTCGTGTACGCGTCCTGCATCCAGACGATCCGGCCGTCGTGTACCACCGGGTAGGGATCGGCGTCGAGCGTGAGGAACGGCGCCAGCAGCCGGATCCGCTCCACGATGTTGCGGTGGTACATGATCCGGCTCTCGGCGGTGAGCTGCTGGCTGACCAGGATGTCCGTGCTGGCGAACCTGATGGCGAAGATCAGCCGGCGCAGCAGCGATCCCACGGACACGCCGCCGCGGCCGTCGTAGAACGTCGTCTCGTTGTCGTCGCCGCGCGGATAGTGGAACTCCGGTTCGCGCGTCTTGACCAGGACGTAGTCGCTCGAGAGCTCGCCGAAGTACAGGCTGGGCTGCGTGACTGGCAGGTTCACGGTCGAGACCGGCGGCAGGTCGCGGATGAAGAGGACCGGCAGGCCCTCCGTGGTGACCTGGTTGACCGGCCCGAGCGTCAGGCCGTAGCCGTGCGTGAACGCCAGCCGCTCGTTCACCCACGACCGGTTCGACATGTTGGCCGTGTTGAGCTCGCGTGCCGACAGCATCACCTGCCGGTACTTCCCGTCGATCGTGTACCGGTCGTTGTCGATGTTGCGGAAGTCGTAGTACGTGCGGATGACCTGGATCTGCCCGAACGTCTGGAGCAGCTGGTCGTGATCCCACAGCCGCACGTTCTCGATCGTGGCCGAGTTGTCGATGATGTCTTTGGCGCTGAGCTCCGCGTCGCCCGACAGGTTGCGTTCCTCGACGCGCTCGAGCGCATAGGCCTGGCGCGTCGACGCGATGTTGTGCTCGATGAACGGACGTTCCTTCTCCTGCTCGTTCGGCGTGACGACCAGGCGCTGGACCGCCCCGCTATAGATGCCGCCCGCCATCGAGACGGCAATCCACGCGCCGATCGCCAGCGGCAGCGGCCAGCCGCGGCGGGTGAAGCCGTGCCACACGGCCATCCCCGCGCCGGCGACGAGCACGACGATGGCCGCCCAGAGGAACGGGATGCGGGCGTAGACGTCCGCGTACGACGCCCCGAAGGCCACGCGCGCATCCGTGGACGAGAGCAGCGTCCCGGGAATCTCGAGCCACGTGCCCCACGCGATCAGCGCGAGCAGCAGCGCGATCAGCAGCGAGAGATGGCGGCGCGCCGTCGGGACCAGCGTGAATCGGGGCCACGACGTGGCCCCCGGACGCGCCTCGATCACGAAGCTGCCCGAGAAGACGTAGAGCAGGCCGCACCCGACGAGCGTCACGAACGTGACCAGCAGGGCCTGCTGCCGGAAGAGTTGATAGGCCGGCAGTGCGAAGACGTAGTAGCCCGCGTCTCGGCCGAACAGCGGATCCTGCGCGCCGAACGGGGTCGCGTGCGCGAAGGCCAGCCACGTCATCCACTGGCCCGCGCTCACCAGGGCGAGCAGGCCGGCGAGCGCGACAGCCACGGGCACCACCATGCCGGCTACCTGGCGGCCATCGACGGCAATCGGCCGGCCGTCGCCGCCGGTCCCGAGCACGACGCGCGGCCGGCCCGCGGTCCGCACGCGGGCAATCCGCAGGTTGAAGTACAGGAAGAGGTAGGCCGCCGCGAAGGTGACCAGGAAGACCAGGCCCTGCGCATTCAGTGTTCGCAGGAAGACGCTGGTGTAGCCGACCTCCTGGAACCACAGCCAGTCGGTGTAGTACCGCACGGCCGAGGGCAGCACGAAGAGGAGGACGGCTGCGATCAGGAACAGACCGGACAGGCCGCGGGGTTTCATCGACGCGACAACCTTATCATGCGGCCATGAAGGCCGCCTGAGGCAGAATACCGGGGTGATCGACGAACTGACGGTCTATCGGCAGATCGGCGAAGACGGCTTTGCGCGGCTCGTGCGGGCCTTCTATGCGCAGGTGCCGGACGACGACATCCTGGGGCCGATGTACCCGGCCAACGACATGGACGGGGCCGAGCTGCGGCTGCGTGATTTCCTGGTCGGGCGTTTCGGCGGACCGCCGCGGTACGTCGAACGGCGGGGACATCCCCGGCTCCGCATGCGTCACGCGCCGTTTGCCGTCGACCGGGCCGCACGCGATCGCTGGGTGCAGCTGATGGCGCGCGCGCTCGACGAGGTCCAGTTGCCGCCCGAATCCGACGTCGTCCTTCGTGCGTTCTTCGACACGACGGCGACGTTCATGATGAACAGATAGGGAAGGCGGGGAGCCTGCAGGCTGGAAGGCTGGAAGTCCTTCGGAGCCCCGGGCCTTCAGGCCCGGGGGACGCGGGGAACGCTGGGGTCCCAGGGGCTGAAGCCCCTGGGCTCCGGATGTCTCAACCCCGGGGCTCCGACTGTCTGTCAGGCGCGCGGCACGTCGATCAGGCGCGTCATCACGACGCCCTCGATGCCGGCGAGCTTCCGGGTGAGTTCCGCCGGCACCGGTGTGTCGAGGTCGACGATCGTGTAGGCCAGATCGCCCTTCGACGAGTTGACCATGTTGTGGATGTTCAGGCCGGCCTGGCCGAACGTCTCCGAAATCCGGCTGAGCATGTTCGGGACGTTGGCGTTGGCGCACACGAACCGGTGGGCCGTACGGCGGGCCACGACGACTTCGGGGAAGTTGACGGCGTTGCGGACGTTGCCGTTCTCGAGGAAGTCGCGCACCTGGTCGGCCACCATGATGGCGCAGTTGTCCTCGGCCTCGACCGTCGACGCGCCCAGGTGCGGCAGCGTCACGCAGCGTGCGTGGTTCTTGGTCGTGTTGGTCGGGAAGTCGCAGACGTAGCCGTGGATGTGCCCGGCGTCGATGGCGTCGACCACGGCCTGGTCGTCGACGATGCCCTCGCGCGCGAAGTTCAGGATGACGGCGCCCTTGCGCATCGAGGCCAGCCGCTGCGCGTTGACCATGTGGCGCGTCGCATCGATGAGCGGCACGTGGACCGTGAGGAAATCGGCCTCCTGGAACACCTCGTCGAGCGAGCGCGCCTTGTGCACGCTCGACGACAGGGCCCAGGCGCCTTCGACCGTCAGGCCGGGATCGAACCCGATGACGTTCATGCCGAGGCTGACGCCCGTGTTGGCGACCAGCCGCCCGATCGCGCCGAGTCCGACGACGCCGAGTGTCCGGTTCGGCAGTTCGAAGCCGGCAAACCCCTTCTTGCCCGCCTCGACCGCCTTGCCGATTTCCTCGTCCGAGCCCTCGAGGCCGCGCGCGAAATCCCACGCGGCGCACAGCTGCCGGCAGGCGACGATGAGCCCGGCGATGACCAGTTCCTTGACGGCGTTCGAGTTCGCGCCCGGCGCGTTGAACACCGGGATGCCGCGCGCGCTCATCTTGGCGACGGGAATGTTGTTGACGCCGGCCCCTGCCCGTCCCACGGCCTTGAGCGTGGCCGGAATGTCGATCGCGTGCATGTTCGCCGACCGGACGAGGATGGCATCCGGATCCGCGATCTCGATCCCGACCTGGTAATGATCACCCGGGAGCCGCCCCAGGCCGACCTTGGCGATGTTGTTGAGAGTCAGAATCCTGTACACAGACAACTCCTACGGACCGGGCGCGTCGAAGTGAGAAGTCAGAAGTTCGAAGTAAGAAGTCCTGAAACTTCGAAGTGAGAAGTTGGAACTGAGAAGTCCCTTCTCACTTCGAACTTCGCACTTCAAACTTTCCCGGACTTCTAACTTCTGACTTCCCCCTTCTAAGGTGCTCTCTAGTTCGTCTTCGGCGCCACCACCGGATTGACGAACGGCATCATCTGGCGCAGGTCGGCGCCGACCTTCTCCAGGATCTGGGTCTGTTCGGCCGTGCGCGTGGCGTTGAACGTGGGACGGCCGGCTTCGTGCTCGGCAATCCAGTTCTTCGCGAACGTCCCGTCCTGGATCTCGGCGAGCAGCTGCTTCATCGCCTGCTTCGTCTCGTCGGTCACGATGCGCGGGCCGGCCACGTAGTCGCCCCACTCGGCCGTGTCGCTGATCGAGTACCGCATGTAGTTCAGGCCGCCGCGGTACATCAGGTCGACGATGAGCTTCAGCTCGTGCAGGCACTCGAAGTACGCGACCTCGGGCTGGTAGCCGGCATCGACGAGCGTCTGGAACCCGGCCTTCACGAGGGCGCTCGTGCCGCCGCACAGGATCGCTTGCTCGCCGAACAGATCGGTCTCGGTCTCTTCCGTGAACGTCGTCTCGACGATGCCGGCGCGGCCGACGCCGATGGCGCTGCCGTACGACAGCGCGAGCTGGAGCGCCTGGCCGGTGGCGTCCTGGTGGACCGCCACGAGCGCCGGCGTCCCGCCGCCCTCGACGTACAGCTCGCGCACGCGGTGCCCCGGCGACTTCGGCGCAATCATCGTGACGTCGACGTCCTTGGGCGGCACGATCGTGCCGAAGCGGATGTTGAAGCCGTGCGCGAGCATCAGCATCTTGCCGGCCGTGAGGTTCGGCGCGATGGCGTCCTTGTACAGCGAGGCCGCGGTCGTGTCGGGCACCAGCACCATGATCACGTCGGCCCACGTCGAGGCCTCGGCCGGCGTCATCACCTGCAGGCCGTCCTTTTCGGCGGCGGCGCGCGACTTGCTGCCCTCGTGCAGGCCCACGCGGACCGTGACGCCGCTGTCGCGCAGGTTCAGGCTGTGGGCGTGCCCCTGCGAACCGTAGCCGAGCACGGCCACCTTCTTGGCACGAATCAGGGACAGGTCAGCGTCGCGGTCGTAATAAATCTTGGCCATGGGCTCCTCGGGAAACGGACGTGAGCGGGCGCTGCCGCGCACGCGCAGGGGCGACGCATGCGTCACCCCTACGGCAGCGGCTGCGCGCCAAACAAGCGATCTTACACAGAAAACGAGACGACAGCCGAGTCGACGGCGTCGTCGGCCGCCGCGGCCTTCGCGGCGGCCCCGCGGGCCGCGTTGCCGCGCGTCATGGCCAGCTGGCCCGTGCGGGCTACCTCGAGCAGGCCGAACGGCCGCAGGATGTCGAGCAGCCCGTCGATCTTCTCGTCGGTCCCCGTCACCTCGACCATCAGCGAATCGGTGGCCACGTCGACCACGCGAGCGCGGAAGACGTCGACAATCTGCATGATCTGCGTCCGCGTCTCGACCGAGGCCGACACCTTGATCAGCGCCAGGAAGCGGTAGACCGTGGGCAGTGCCGTGACGTTCTCGACGCGGACGACGTGGACGAGCTTGTACAGGTTCGCCTCGATGCGCGCCGCCGCCGACGGGTCGGCCTCGACCACGATCGTGATGCACGAGACGCCCGGCGTGTCGGTGTGGCCCACCGTCAGCGACGAGATGTTGTAGCCGCGCCGGCGGACGAGTGACGACACACGATTGAGGACCCCCGGCTTGTCCTCGACGTGAACGACGTAGGTGATGTGCATGGTGAAACTCCCAGCCTTCGTTATCTGTCCGCCCCGGTCTCGGCCAGTGGCGACGGCCGGCGGATCATCTTGTGCAGGTCGGCTCCGGCCGGCACCATCGGGAACACCGAGTCCTCCTGCTCGACCCGGAAGTCGAACAGGACGGCCCCGTGGTGCTGCCGTGCGGCGTCGACGGCCGGGACGACGTCCTGGCGACGCTCGATGCGGTGCGCCTGGATGCCGAACGCCTCGGCGAGCTTGACGAAGTCGGGACTCAGCAGCGGCGTGGCGGCGTAGCGGCGCTCGTAGAAGAACTCCTGCCACTGGCGGACCATGCCCAGGTAGCCGTTGTTGATGATCGCGATGTTGATCTTCAGGTTCTCCTGCGCGATCGTCGCCAGTTCGCACATCGTCATCTGGAAGCCGCCGTCGCCGACGACCACCCAGACTTCGGCGTCGGGACACGCCTTCTTGGCGCCGATCGCGGCCGGCAGGGCGAAGCCCATCGTGCCCAGGCCGCCCGAGGTGATGAGCGTGCGCGGCTGTTCGTGGTGATAGTACTGCGCTTCCCACATCTGGTGCTGGCCGACGTCGGTCACGACCACGGCCTGCCCGTTCGTCGCGCGCCAGATGTCGTGGATCACGTGCGCCGCGTACAGGTGCCCGTCGTCGGGCATGTTCTTGATGTCGCGGACGGCGGCGTCGCCCCGGAGCGTGTCGACGCGCGTGCGCCAGTCGGCGATGTCGAGCCGCGTGAGCGACGGCTGCCAGGCCCGCAGCACGTCGCCGAGGTCGGCGACGATGCCGACGTCGGTCGGCACGTTCTTGCCGATCTCGGCCGGGTCGATGTCGACGTGGATCTTCTTCGCGTTGAGGGCGTAGGTCTTCAGGTTGCCCGTGACGCGGTCGTCGAAGCGCATGCCGAGCGCGATGAGCAGGTCGGCTTCCTGGATCGCGGTGTTGACCCAGGCCTCGCCGTGCATGCCCATCATGCCGAGGTTCGACGGGTGCGACGCCGGCAGGCACCCGATGCCGAGCAGCGTGACGGCCACCGGAATGCCCGTCGTGTCGACGAACCGGCGGAACTCCGCTGTCGCCTCGCCGAGGATGATCCCGTGACCGGCGAGCACGAGCGGCCGCTTGGCCTGGCCCAGCAGGGCGAGCGCCTCGCGCAGGCTGGCGTCGGTCGGCGCCGAGACGCGGCGCACGACGTCGTCGGACGGCGCGGCGGCGTCCCAGTCGTAGAGGCACGACGACTGCTGCGCGTCCTTCGTGATGTCGATCAGCACGGGACCGGGCCGGCCCGACTTCGCGACGAGGAACGCCTCGCGCACGGTCGCGGCCACCTCGTCGGCGCGCGTCACCAGGTAGTTGTGCTTGGTCACCGGCAGCGTGATGCCCGTGATGTCGCACTCCTGGAACGCGTCCGATCCGATCAGCTTGCTGCCGACCTGGCCGGTGATGCAGACGATGGGGACCGAGTCCATCATCGCGGTGGCGATCCCCGTCACCATGTTGGTGGCGCCGGGCCCGCTCGTGGCCACGGCCACGCCGACCTTGCCCGACGCCCGGGCGTAACCGTCGGCCATGTGCGTGGCGCCCTGCTCGTGGCGCACCAGCACGTGCCGGATCGGGTACTTCAGCATCGCGTCGTAGGCGGGCAGGATCGCCCCGCCGGGATATCCGAACACGTCGGTGACCCCTTCACGCACGAGGCAATCCCAGAGAATCTCCGCGCCTGTCAAACGTTCCATGTCGGTTCGCTCCGTTTCGATCAACTGTGAAGTGAGAAGTCAGAAGTTCGAATTCGTGAAACTTCGAAGTGGGAAGTGGGAACTAAGAAATGCCTTCTCACTTCGAACTTCACAGTTCCAACTTTTCCCGAACTTCCAACTTCCTACTTCTAACTTCTGACTTGCTCTCTAGCTTCCCGTCACCGCACCCACCGACGCCGATGAGACCAGCGCGGCGTACTTGCCGACGACGCCGCGTGTCGATGTCGGGGCGGGCGGCGTCCACTGCTTTCGACGCGCCTCGAGTTCTTCCGCGGGCACCTCGAGGTGAATTCCCTTCGTGGGCTCGTCGATCGTGATCAGGTCGCCGTCGCGCACGAGCGCGATCGGGCCGCCGACGACGGCCTCGGGGGCGACGTGGCCGACCATGAATCCGTGTGTCGCGCCCGAGAACCGGCCGTCGGTCACCAGGGCGACGCTGTCAGTGAGCCCGGCCCCGACGATCGCGCCGGTCACGGCCAGCATCTCGCGCATGCCGGGACCGCCCTTCGGGCCCTCGTTGCGGATGATGACGACGTCGTTGGCGGCAATCCGGCCGCCCTGGACCGCGGCAAACGCCGCCTCCTCGCCCTCGAACACGCGCGCAGGGCCCCGATGCGTGTGCCGCGTGTGGCCGGCCACCTTCATCACGCACCCCTCGGGGGCCAGGCTGCCGGTCAGAATCAGGAGGCCGCCCGTCGGCGAGAGCGGATCGGACAGCGGCCGGATGACCGGCTGCCCCTTCGGCTCGACTGCCGACTGCGCCAGTGCACCGAGCGTCTTCCCGGTGACCGTGATCGCGTCCGTCTTCAGCATGCCGTGCTGCAGCAGCCGCTGGGCGATCACGGCGTTCCCGCCGGCCCGGTGCATGTCGGTGGCGACGTACTTCCCGGCCGGCTTGAGGTCGGCCAGCCATGGCACCGCGGTGCTGATGCGGTTGAACGTCTGGAGATCGAGCGTGACGCCGGCCTCGCGCGCGATGGCCAGCAGGTGCAGGACCGCGTTGGTCGAGCCGCCGGTGGCCGCCACCGACGCGATGGCGTTCTCGAAGGCGTCCGGTGTCAGGAGATCGCGCGGCTTGAGCTGCTGCCGCACCAGATCCACGACGAGCGCACCTGCTGCCTGCGCCACGACGAACTTGTGCGGATCGGTGGCCGGAACGCTGTTGCTGCCCATCGGCGAGAGGCCGAGGAATTCGCAGACGCCGGCCATCGTGTTCGCGGTGAACTGGCCGCCGCAGGCGCCCGCGCCCGGACACGCGCGGTCCTCGATCGCGCAGCGCTCGTCGGTGGTGATGCGGCCCGCGGCCTCGGCGCCAATCGCTTCGAAGACGTCCTGCACCGTCAGGTCGCGGCCGTCGTACTTGCCCGGATCGATCGAGCCGCCGTAGAGGACCAGGCCGGGGACGTTCACGCGCGCGAGCGCCATCGCCCCGCCGGGAATCGTCTTGTCGCAGCCGACGAGCGCGATGACGCCGTCGAGCTGGTTGCCGTCGACGACCATCTCGATCGAGTCGGCAATCAGTTCGCGGCTGATGAGCGACATCCGCATGCCCGGCGTGCCCATCGTGATGCCGTCGGAGATGGAGACCGTGTTGAACTCCATCGGCGTGCCGCCGGCCTCGCGGATGCCCTTCCGGACGTAGTCCGCGAGCTCGCGCAGGTGATAGTTGCAGGGGCCGATTTCGATCCAGGTATTGGCGATGCCGATGAGGGGACGACGGAGGTCCTGGTCCGTGTAGCCGATGGCCTTGAGCATGGCCCGGGCGGCGGCGCGGTGCGGACCCTTCACGAGCCGATCGCTGCGGTGGGGACTGTCCTCGGTCTTCGGCTCCGTGTCGCTCATGGGCGGTGGCATCTCCTGCTGGCCGCGGCGCTCGCCAGGGCAGGCGGGGGCGGTCGGTCCAGCAGTTATACCCGCCACTCGATTATTTCGCAACGTGATAATGGTTGAATCTGAATTACTTATGTTTATGTCGTGAGGCCGTCGCCATCCGGCGCGCCGGGGCGCAGCCAGCCCCTCGACACGCGCGCGCAGGACAGGCACATCGCCGGCCTGCACCACGGGCGCCTTGCGCGCCTCACCCCGGGTGTGCACGGCTACACATCTGGATGTGTAATAAAATGTGTCGATGGCGACCAACCTGGCACTCGACGACCGCCTGCTCGAGGAAGCGGTCCGGATTGGCGGCAAGACGACGAAGAAGGCGGCCGTGACCGAGGCGCTCGAGGAGTACATCGCACGCCGCAAGCAGGCGCGTATCGCCGAGGTGTTCGGCACGATCGACTTCGACCCGACGTACGACTACAAGGTCCAGCGGAAGCGCCGGTGAAGGTGCTCGTCGATACGTCGGTCTGGTCGCTGGCGCTCCGGCGTCGCGCACCGGCGCACGCGTCTGTCGATGAATTGCGGCGCCTGCTGGCGGCCGGGCGCGCCGCGATGATCGGGCCGATCCGTCAGGAACTGTTGAACGGCCTGCGCGACGCGGCCCTGTTCGATCGGCTTCGCGATCATCTGCGCGCGTTGCCCGACGAGCCGGTCGAGCGCGTCGACTACGAGCGTGCGGCCGAACATTTCCATACCTGCCGGGCCGCCGGGATCCAGGGCTTGAACACGGATTTCCTGATCTGCGCGGTTGCCGAGCGGCACGCGATGCCGATCCTGACCACGGACGCGGACTTCAGCCGCTACGCGTCGCTCCTGCCCGTGGCGCTGCACCGGATTCATCTGCCCTGATCCCGCCCGGCGGCCTGTCTGACGAACGGGGGCTTCCCGGCGTTGCGGTTGTGGCCACATGTGGCTATATTTGAATGCGCATGGGGACGGGCATCCGCGAACTCAAGAACAACCTCAGTGCCTACATCCGGCGCGTCGAAGCGGGTGAACGTGTGTCGGTCACGGCACACGGCCGTGTCGTTGCCGAGCTCGTGCCCCCGGGCATGGGAGCCGCCCGTCCGTCGTCGCCTCGCTGGGACGAGCTGATCGCGGCCGGCGTCCTGCGCGCCCCGATCGAGAGCGGCGATCCGTTCGAAGACTGGCCGGACATCCGTCTGCCTCGCGGAACGGCTGCGGCAGTGATCGACGACGACCGTGGCGAAGCGTAGTGTCCCTCGCGGGCCGGCGGTCGTCCGCCGTCAGTCGCGCGCCGGGCGGACGCCGGGCGTGTCCACCATCCGGTACATGGAGTCGAGCGCGCTCGTGGCGGCGCTGCTCGAGCACGACGCCGCCGTGATGCAGGCCGTGCCCGCAGGCACGCGCCTGGTCACCTCGGCGCTGACACTGGCGGAGACGGCACGGGCGATCATCCGCGCGCACGTGACGAATCGACTGACAGCCGAACAGGAACGGACGGCTGCGACGGCGCTGCGAACCTTTGCGCGGCGCTGTTTCGTGCTCGACGTGGACAGCCGCGTGCTGCTTCACGCGGGGCGCCGGTTTCCTGTGGAGCCTGTCCGCACGCTCGACGCCGTGCACCTGGCGACCGTGGAGTGGCTCGAGCAGCCTCCCGATGTCGTCACCATCGTGACGCGCGACGTCCGCGTGCGCGACAACGCCCTGGCCCTCGGGTACCGCGTCGCGTAGGAGCCTGCTGAAACACGCAGGCTCCCAAGCCAGCAGCCAGAAGTGCGCGTGGGGATCTTCGATCGAGACGCGTGACGTGCGGCCGCCGGCCGCATGCGCGCCGGCGACGCGCGCGTCGGCCGGCGGCTACATCCCTCGCCCGGCGCCCGTGGCCTGACTCGATGGCGGCACCAGATTCTGCAGGCGCATAGAGGTCACTAGGTTGCCGTAGTGCTCGTTCGTGTGGTGGGTGCGTTCGTTTGACGAACTCGATTATGTCAGACAAAATGTATGACATGAAGAACGGCACCATCTCCGTGCGCGACCTCCAGCAGAACCTGAAGGCGGTCATGGGACGCGTGGAGCGCGGGGAGACGGTCGAAGTGACCCGTCATCGCCGGCCGGTCGCACGACTGTCGCCAGTGAGACCGGCCGGGCCCGTCCAGCCATGGCCCGACCTGGAGGCGAGAACGCGCGCGGTCTTCGGCGACCGGATTCTGTCGGTTGGGGGCGTCGCCATTGTCAGCGAGGGTCGCGGCGATCGATGACGACCTATGTCGACTCGAGTGCGCTCGTGCCGGTCTACGTCCCTGAGCCGTTCTCCGAGGGCGCCCGAGGGGCTGTGCGAGTCGCGGGCCAGATACCCTTTACGGCTCTTCATCGGCTGGAGATTCCGAACGCGTTCGAGTTGCTCGTGGGCCGCCGACTGCTGACACGCGACGAAGGCAACGTCATCCGCCAGCAACTCGAGAACGACCTCGAAAGCCATCGGCTGCTTGCTGTCGCCCTGGATCTCGATCGGGTGTTCACTGGCGCGACGCAGCTCTCGCGTGAGCACACGGCCAGGCTGCTGACTCGGAGTCTGGACGTGCTGCATGTGGCCGCCGCGCACGTGGTCGGATGCTCGACGTTCGTGTCGGCCGACGACCGACAACTTGCGCTCGCGGAAGCCAGCGGGCTCACGGTCGTCGACATCAAGCGTCGCCGCCGGAAGCGATAGTGCGCGTGGGGATCTTCGATCGAGACGCGTGACCGTGCGGCAGCCGGCCGCATGCGCGCCGGCGCCGCGCGCGTCGGCCGGCGGCTACATCCCTCGCCCGGCGCCCGTGGCCTGACTCGATGGTGGCACCAGATTCTGCAGGCGCATAGAGGTCACCAGGTTGCCGTAGTGCTCGTTCGTGTGGCTCGTGTTGTAGATCAGCGCACCGAGCTTCGTCATGCCCGGCCGCAGGCCACTCGGCTCGTTCATGGTCGCTGGCGTGAGGGTCGCGAACGTCCTGTCGCACCGTTCTATGGATGCGCGGAGTCCGGCAATCAGGTCGGCCTTCGACAACTTGTTCGCGCCTGACTCGGATCCGTTCGGCATGTCGACGAACGCCGGCCGCTCGCCGGTCTGCGAGACCGCCCAGCACATGATGTTGTTGTCGTCGGTGATGTGGCCGATCAGTCGGGCCTAGGAGCGGACGTCCGGCGTGGGCTGCCACGTGTATTTGTCGGCGGGGAACTGTTCTGCGTCGCGCAGGATGTTGGTCTGGACCGCGGAGTCGTAGAGCTGGTGGACTTCCTCGGCCAGGTTTCCCGGCGTCGGTCCGGCCTGTGCGACGCTCCCGGTGGCCATCGATCCGACGGAGACGACAGCGACGAGGGCCGCGGTACAACCGGCCAGGGCGAGTTGTCTGGTCATGGTTCCTCCTCAACGGCTCCCGGACGTACCGGCGTCGGCGGCCGTGCGCCGTGCCGCAGGTCGACGATGTGAAGTGCGTGCTGATGTTCGTCGGATCTACGGACATCGAACGGCTCTGGTTCCGAACCGGCGCGGGCCCATCGCGGGCCATCCTCGCTGCCGGCTGCCTCGTCACCTGGTCGCCGCATTTCTCGCGAAGCTGAGCAAGGGCTGAGCAGGAGGGCAACCCGCGCGGGATCACGCCTCCGTCGTCCTGCGCCGGGCTCCCGCCTCTTCCCGAACGGGCCCAGGCCGCGTTCGATAGAAGTCTCACGCCTGCCCACCCGCGCTTCCGGTGACGCTCGAACGATGTCGCGCGACACCCGATCGGGCGTCAGCCGGACGTGGATGCGCTCGCACCAGAGATCGAACGCACGCACACCGACCTTGCGCAGCCCGCTTTTGACGCCGCGCACGGCTTTTGTTTTCAATGGCTTGCATGATCGATCTCGACCGAGAGTGCGATCGATGATGGGTGAGAGTGCGATCGATTCCCTGCGCGGGTGCGCTCGAAGTGGGATCGTGCCTCAACGGAAATGCGGTGAGGTCGCGATCGAAAGTGACTCATCGCATGACTGCAGACGCGTCAGCCTTCGCAGGCATGAGCCTGGATCCCCGACGCGCGTCGTGTGTGTCCTCGACCGACGACGAGTCGTCGTACGCACGGTAGCGGGTGCGCGTGCGCCGCGACATGGGTCCCACCACGATCGAAGATAGGTATGAGCACGATCGGCAATGGGCAACGGTGCCGCCACGCCGCCGCGCCACCGTGCCGCCC
>MEDJ01000003.1:0-85000 GCA_001724025.1 Acidobacteria bacterium SCN 69-37
CGTCGGCGCCGGGACGACCGAGCCCCCGGCCGTCCCGGCGCCGACGGATCGCGTGTCGGGAGACGCCCCCAGTCAGGAGAACCCATCGGCCGGGCCGGACGCCGTGGAGATCGACAACGTCAGGGTGCTGGTGCTCGACGGGCGTCGCGCGCGCGATCGCGAGGCGACGCTGAACCTCGGCGACGACGAGTTCGTGGCCGTGGCCACAGCGGACGGATCGACCCTGGCGTCCTGGCCCTACGACGCCGTCACGGCCGCCACGTACGTGCACGCGCGCAATCCGCGGTGGGATCCGGCGCTGGCGTCGCCGCCCGACAATCTCGATGTCGGCGGGGTGTTCCGATCGTCGCGCCATTACCTCACGCTGCAGAACGCCAGGACATTCGTGATCCTGCGGCTCGAGGACATCAACGTCATCCGGGTGATTCGCGAAATCGAGGCCCGCACGGGCCTGACCATTCCGCGGACGAGTGCCGGCAATTGATTCGTGATGGCCGTCGCCCCACGATTTTCCCCGGCCTGACGCTCCGGGCTCTCGTGCCGCGCGGCGTGCTCATGGGTATCGCACTGTCGTGCGGCGCGTGGCGACGCGCGTGCACGACCGCGTACCTGGCGATCGCGCTCGTCGTGGCGATGCCTGTGGTGGGCAGGGCACAGGACGGGCAGATTTCCGAGGCCTCGGTCCGCTCGCACATGTTCATGCTCGCGAGCGATGCGCTGCACGGCCGTGCCAGCGGAACGCGTGACGAGTGGATTGCGGCCACGTACGCCGCATCGCAGCTCATGCGCTGGGGGTTCGAGCCCGTCGACGGTGCCGACGAGCTCGTGCAGACCATCGAGACCGATCGCGTGGAACTGGCGGCACCGCCGGCGCTGCACGTGGGATCGCACGCGTTCGAACACGGGCGCGACATGATCGTCCGGACCATCGGCACCACGCCCGTCAGCGGGCCGCTCGTGCGTTTCGTGCCCGGCGTCCCGATTCCCCCCGGTGCCGTCGTGCTCGTCATCGGGCCCGACCTGCCGTCGGCGGAGATCATCGGCGCCGCTGCCGCGGTGCTCGAGCCTGAAACGCCGGAGTTGCGCGCACGTTGGGCCGAGGCCGCCGCGGCCCTTCGTGCGACCGTGTCGTCGGGACCCTGGCGCGTGGCGCTCGATGCGCAGGCGTTCCTCGCGTTGTCACGTGAAGCCGCCGGTTCGGTCGTGCACCTCGACGCCATCACGCGCCCCGTACGGACGTGGAACGTGATCGCCCAGGTGCGTGGGAGGGATGAGGCCCGTGCCGACGAGGTCGTGCTGATCAGCGCGCACCTCGATCACCTCGGCGTCCGTGGCGACGGGCCCGACACGATCTACAACGGCGCCGATGACGACGCGTCCGGGGTGACGGCGGTGCTGGAACTGGCCCGGGCCATCGGTGAAGGGCGGCGTCCGCGACGCACGCTGATGGTGGCGCTGTTCGGCAGCGAAGAAACGGGCGGCGCCGGTTCGCGCGCGTTCGTCGAACGTCCGCCCGTGCCGCTGACGCACGTGGTGGCGAACCTGCAGTTCGAGATGATCGGCCGTCCGGATCCCGCGGTGCCGGCGGGCACGCTCTGGCTCACCGGGTTCGAGCGGTCGACGCTCGGTGCCGAGCTGGTGCGTCGGGGCGCCAGGCTCGTGGCCGATCCGCATCCCGATGAGCGGTTCTTCTTCCGATCCGACAACATCCGCCTGGCGAACCGGGGCGTGGTGGCGCACACGGTGTCGAGCTACGGCCTGCACGAGGATTACCACACACCGGCCGACGAGATTGCCCGCATCGACTTCGCGCACATGACGCGGGCGATTGCGTCGATGCTGCGGCCGATTGCCTGGCTGCTCGACACGACGTTCGTGCCGGCCTGGCACGAGGACGGCCGGCCCGCGGGAACGGGGACCGCTGCCGATCGGCAGTGAGCGGCGCCCGAAGGCTGCTCGAGGGGGTACACTTTCCGGGATCCGACAACCGGGCGACGACATGCAGTCGTGGCCCGCATTGGTCCGGGAAAGAGACCCACGCATGATCTCCGTCATCGACCACATCCAGACCAGCCGCGACCGCTATCTGGCCGAACTCGGCCAGTTCCTCGCCATCCCATCGATCAGCGCCCTGCCCGCCCATGCCGGCGACGTGCGTCGTTGCGCTGAGTGGCTCGGCGAAGAGATGCGCCGCATCGGCCTCGAGAACGTCGCGCTGATCGAGACGCCGGGCAATCCGGTCGTGTATGCCGACTGGCTGCACGCGGCCGACGCGCCCACGATCCTGTTCTACGGCCACTACGATGTGCAGCCGGTCGACCCCGTCGATTTGTGGGAATCGCCGCCGTTCGACGCCACCGTGCGCGACGGCGAGATCTACGCGCGCGGCGCGGCCGACGACAAGGGCCAGGTGTTCATGCACCTGAAGGCGATCGAGGCGTTCCTGAAGCAGACGGCGCGGCTGCCCGTGAACATCAAGCTGATCATCGAAGGCGAAGAAGAGGTCGGGTCGGCGCACCTCGATGATTTCGTGCGCGCGCAGAAGGATCGGCTCGCGGCCGACGTGGTCGTCATCTCCGATTCGGCGATGTTCGATCGCGGCGTGCCGTCGATCTGCTACGCGCTGCGCGGGCTCGCGTATTTCCAGATCGACGTGCGCGGCACGACGAGCGACCTGCACTCGGGCGTGTTCGGCGGCGCCGTGGCGAACCCCGCGATGGTGCTCGCGCAGATGCTCGCGCAGATGAAGGACAAGGGCGGGCGCATCAGGATTCCCGGGTTCTACGACGACGTGCTGCCGCTGTCGGAGGAGGAACGGAAGGCGTGGCAGGCACTGCCGTTCAACGAGAAGAAGTACCGGAAGGACCTCGGCGCGCCGAAGCTGGCGGGCGAGTCGGAGTACAGCGTGCTCGAGCGCGTGTGGGCGCGGCCGACGTTCGAAGTGAACGGCCTGAACAGCGGCTTCACGGGTGACGGGGCCAAGACCGTCATTCCGGCCACGGCCATGGCGAAGGTGAGCATGCGGCTCGTGCCGAACCAGGATCCGGACCGCGTTGCCGAGCTGTTCGAGGCACACGTGCGCAAGGTGGCGCCGAAGACCGTGACGGTCACGGTGACGCGGATGCACGGCGGCAAGCCGTGGATCACGAGCTACGACAACAGGTTCGTACAGGCGGCCGGTCGGGCGATTGAGCAGGGATTCGGCAAATCGCCGGTCTTTTGTCGCGAAGGTGGATCCATTCCTGTCGTCTCGACGTTCCAGGAGCAGCTTGGCGTGCCGGCCGTGCTCTTCGGGGTCGGGCTGCCCGACGAGAATGCGCACGCGCCAAACGAGCGACTCGACCTCGAAAATTTTCACAACGGCATCGTGGCGTCCGCCTACCTCTATGACGAGATTGCACGTGCCGGTCGGTAGGATGGTCACTTTCCCGAGGCATTGACGCGAAAGTCGTGACGATTGTGTGCGG
This sequence comes from Acidobacteria bacterium SCN 69-37, assembly GCA_001724025.1. Lineage (GTDB taxonomy): Bacteria > Acidobacteriota > Vicinamibacteria > Vicinamibacterales > SCN-69-37 > SCN-69-37. The sequence goes on from MEDJ01000003.1 coordinate 3,468, forward strand.
CGGGGGACGGATTTGAAACGCGCGTGCCAATTCTGGTGCGCGTCGCGCCGGAGCTTCGCAATCGCGCGGCGCGATCATTTCCTGCCGACCCTCGATCCGATGACGGATCGGTGCGCGGTGGGCCGCCGTGGCATGTAACCTGCAGCCCGTGGGGCCCGGAATCTCGTAATGTCCGCGTCTCTCGAGCCCCTCCGCGCCACCATCGTCCGACGCCCTCGTCTCTGCCTGCTGCTCTTCGCGCTGTACGTGGCCACCGGCGTGGCTGGCCTCAGCATCGGCCATGCACCGGCCGGCACCACGCTGATCTGGCTGCCGTCGGGCATTGCCCTCGGCGCGCTGTTGATTTTCGGCTACGCGATCTGGCCGGTCATCTTCACGGCCGCGATCCTCGTTCTGCTGCTGGCCGGTGCACCGGCGCCGGCCGTCTTCATGCTGGCCGCCGGACACACGGGCGAGGCGCTGCTGGCGGCGTACCTGGTGAACCGGTACGCCGACGGCCGGCACGCGTTGAGGAACTCGCGCAACAGCTTCCGGTTCACCGGCATGCTGCTGCTGGCGGCCGTGGCTGCCGGTGCGACGGTCAACGCCCTGACCGTCACCGTCACGGGCATGGCGCCGGCCACGGCCTATGGCGATGCGTGGCTGGCCCTCTGCCTCGGCAGCGTCGTCGGGATGCTGCTGGCCGCACCGCCCATCGTGCTCGTGAGCCAGGGAACGGTGATCTGGAAGGTTGGCCGCACCATCGAGACCATCGGCATGCTGTTCGCCGTGGCGATGACGGGCCTGCTGACCTTCTTCCATTTTCCCGTCGAACTGCGCGGCTACCCGAAGGAACTGCTGTGCATGCCCGTGCTCCTGTGGGCCGCGTTCCGGCTCGGGCAGCGCGCGTCCGCCGTGGCCGTCATCGTCGTCGCGGCGTTTGCCGTGGCGGGGACGCTGCTCGGGTACGGGCCGTTCGTGCGCCGTACGCCGTTCGACTCGCTGGTGATCGTGCAGTTGTTCGTGGCCTCGCTCGCGGTGATGACCACGGCGCTGGCCGCGCTGTCGGCCGATTACGAGGTGGCCGAGCGGCAGCTCGTGGAACTGGCCGTGACCGATCCGCTCACGGGGCTGGCGAACTACAGGCGGCTGCTCGAGGTGATGGCCGTCGAGGTCGCGCGCGCCGATCGACACGGCCGCCAGTTCGCCGTCGTGTTCTTCGACATGGACGGACTCAAGCGCATCAACGACGAACTCGGCCACCTGACGGGCAGCCGTGCCGTCTGCCGGCTGGCCGCGACGCTCGGCGCGGCCCTGCGCACGACGGACACGGCGGCGCGTTACGGCGGCGACGAGTTCGTTGTCGTGCTGTCGGACACCGATTATCAGGGCGCCCGGCTCGTTGTCGAGCGCACGCACGAGCGGCTGGCCGAGGACCCGGACGTGCCGACGCTGTCGGTAAGCGCTGGCATTGCCGTATACCCCATCGATGGTCATACGCCGACGACGGTGCTGGCCGCGGCCGACAGGGCGCTGTACGCGAACAAGGCCGAACGGGCGCTGGCGCGGCGTCGGGCCGCCGTGGACATCCGGGACGCCACGGGTCTCGTTGACACGGTTCGACGGTAAGAACGGGGTGCCCCCGACCCGGTCCTGATTGCCGCAGGCGATCCGGCCGGCCGTGACATGGCGTGAGGTGCGTGGCACGCGACCTGCACTGGCGACGGGCCAGGTCTGCCGATGGCTCTCGCACGCATTCAGCGCCCCGCCGCCCTCTTCGTCGTATTCCTCGGATACGTCGCGTTCGGCTGGCTCGGTCTCCTGCCTGGTGGCGCGCTCACCGACGACACGGTGGTCATCTGGCCCGCCAGCGGCCTGGCGCTCGCGGCCATGCTCATCCGCGGCCGCGCCGCCGTCTGGTCCGCCGTCCTGGCGGGTGCGGTGGCCATGATGCTGGCCGCCACGGGAAACGCCCTCTTCTCGCTCGCGATGGCGGCCGGCCTGACGCTCGAGGCGGTGATCGGGTCGGCGCTCGTCGATCGATTCGCCCGCGGCACCGCCGTCTTCCAGCGTCCCGAGACGATCTTCCGCCTCGTGATCATCGTCGCCGCTGCTGCGGCCCCCGTGACGGCGACGACGGCCGCGATGGCCGCGGTGCTCGTCGGCCCGGCGGCCTGGTCGGACGCCGCGTACCTGTGGATGACCTGGTGGCTGGCCAGTGTGGCCGGCACGCTCGTCGCGGCGCCCCTGGTGCTGCTGTGGACCACGCAGCCGATCGGGCGGGTGGGCATCATCGAGGCCCTCGAGGCGATCGTGCTGCTGGCCGCGCTCACGGTCGTATCGCTGGCCGTGTTCGCGGGCCGGTTCCCGACCGGCGTCCAGAACTATCCGCTCGAATTCCTGTGTGTGCCGTTCCTGTTGTGGGCCGCGTTCCGCGAGGGACGACGAACGGTCTCGCTGGCGGCCGCTGTCCTCTGCGGTGTGGCGGCGTGGGGCACGATGCGTGGGTACGGCCCGTTCGTGCGCGACAGCCGGGCCGAGGCGATCGTGCTCGTCCAGGCCTACGTCGCCGTGATGGGGACGATGGCGGCCGTCATCGCAGCGGTCGTGGCCGAGCAGCGGCGTGCGGAAGCGCAGCTGCGCGAGCTGGCGACCACGGACCCGCTGACCGGACTGGCCAATTACCGGCGGCTGCTCGAGGTCCTGCGCACGGAGATTGCCCGATCGAATCGTACGGGCCGCGCGTTTGCCGTGCTGTTCCTGGACATGAACGGCCTGAAGGCGATCAACGACAGGTTCGGCCACCTGGTGGGCAGCCGCGCGCTGTGCCGGCTGGCGGACACGCTCACCAGATCGTGCCGCGCGATCGACACGCCCGCGCGATTCGGGGGCGACGAGTTCGCCATCGTGTTGCCCGAGACGCCCGAGGCCGGCGGCTACGTGCTGCTGCGGCGGATCGCCGAGCGGCTCGCCGGGAGTGCGGATCAGCCGCCGGTGAGCGTCAGCGGCGGCGTGGCCGTGTTCCCGCGCGACGGTGCATCGCCGACGCAGCTGCTGCGCGCAGCCGATCGGGTCCTGTACGAATCGCGGACGCGCACGGGCGTCTCCGGCCGGCGCGGGGCGACCGAAGCCGACGCCGAGGCGCCGCGCCGCACGGGCACGTAGCGTCGATTCCCCGGCTCGTGAGCCGCAGCCGTCGTCGGGTGACGCTTGTCGTACCATGACGCGATGGCTGAGCCTCTCCAGTTCGCCCGCACCCCCGACGGCCGCGATCTCGTCCTCCTGCCGGCCCTGGCCAACCGCCACGGCCTGATTACCGGCGCCACGGGCACGGGCAAGACCGTCACGCTGCAGGTCCTGGCCGAGCGCTTCTCCGCCATTGGCGTGCCCACGTTCATGGCCGACGTGAAGGGCGATCTCGCCGGCCTCGCCGCGGCCGGGGTATCGTCGCCCAAACTCGAACAGCGGCTGACCGAGCACGGGCTGTCGGTACCCGCCTTCGGCGCCAGTCCCGTGACGTTCTGGGACGTCTTCGGCGAAGCCGGCCACCCGGTGCGCGCCACGATCTCGGACATGGGGCCGCTCGTGCTGAGCCGGCTCTTCAACCTGAACGAGACGCAGCGCGGCGTTCTCGCGATCGTCTTCAAGATTGCCGACGACGCGGGGCTGCTCCTGCTCGACAGCCGGGATCTGCGCGCGATGCTGCAGTTCGTGGGCGACAACGCGAAGTCGTTCACGACCGAATACGGCAACATCTCGGTGGCGTCCATCGGCGCGATCCAGCGCGCGCTGCTCGCCGTGGACGAACAGGGCGGCGACAGGTTCTTCGGCGAGCCGATGCTGAACATCGACGATCTCATCCAGACCGAGGGCGCGGGCCGCGGCATGGTGAACGTCCTGGCCGCCGATCGCCTGATGCAGGCCCCGAAGGTCTACGCCAGCTTCCTGCTCTGGATGCTGGCCGAGCTGTTCGAGCGCCTGCCCGAGGCCGGCGATCCCGAGAAGCCGCGCCTGGTCTTCTTCTTCGACGAAGCGCACCTGCTGTTCGATGGCGCGTCGGAGGCGCTCGTCGACAAGATCGAGCAGGTGGTGCGCCTGATCCGATCGAAGGGCGTCGGCGTGTACTTCGTCACGCAGAACCCGCTCGACGTGCCGGACAAAGTGCTGGCGCAGCTCGGCAACCGCGTGCAGCACGCGCTGCGGGCATTCACGCCGCGCGATCAGAAGGCCGTCAGGACCGCTGCCGATACGCTGCGATCGAATCCCGCGTTCGAGACGCGGCAGGCGATCACGGAACTCGGCGTCGGCGAGGCGCTCGTCTCGTGCCTCGATGCGAAGGGGACGCCGACGATTGTCGAACGCGCCTGGATCGACGCGCCGGCGTCGCGCATCGGTCCGATCCTGCCGGGCGAGCGTGCGGCTGTGATCGCGGGATCGCTCGTCCGCGGCCACTACGAGACCGCCATAGACAGGGAATCGGCTTACGAGATCCTGAAAGCGCGCGCGGCCGCGTCGGCCGATGGCACGGCCACGGCAGCGCCGGCAGGGAAGGGGAAGTCGGCGCCGGCAACTCCGCCACCCGCGTCGGGGGGAGCGGCCGGCGGGGCGCTCACCGATCTGCTGTTCGGATCGACGGGCCCGCGCGGCGGACGACGCGAGGGCGTGATCGAATCGGCCGCGCGCAGCGCGGCCCGCAGCCTCGGATCGGGTCTCGGCCGATCGATCCTGCGCGGCATGTTCGGATCGCTCCTCGGGAAGAAGTGATCGCGTGGGGCTGCGCCCCATTCCTTCGGCGGCCTCGTTCCGGTAGGCTGATCGCTATCCGCACGAGGAGCATGGTCATGAAGCGATCTTCACGTTTTGCCGTTCTCGCGGGGATCATGGCATGTGCAGCATCGATATCGATGCTGGCACAGGGCACGCAGGTCACCCCGCTCGATACCATCACCGCGTTCGTCCACGTCAACGCCGTCCCCATGGACACCGAGCGTGTCCTCGAGGACTGGACCGTCGTCGTCGGCAGTGGCAAGGTCGTGTCGATGGGGCCGTCGGCCGCCATCACGCCGCCGGCCGGGGCCACCATCATCGATGGCCGCGGCAAGTATCTGATGCCCGGCCTCACCGAGATGCACGGGCACCTGCCGCCGCCGGAAACGTCCGATCCGGGGCTGGTCGATTCAGTGTTGTTCCTCTATGTCGCGAACGGGGTCACGACCGTGCGCGGCATGCAGGGCGCGCCGGGGCAGATCGCGCTGCGTGACCGTGCGGCGCGCAACGAGATCGTGGCCCCGACGCTGTTCCTGGCCGGTCCGGCGTTCAGTGGCGGCACGGTCAAGACGCCCGAGGAGGCCGAGGCGCGTGTCAAGGCGCAGCAGGCGGAGGGCTGGGATCTGATCAAGGTGCTCGGCGGCCTGTCGGTCGAGACGTACGACGCCATGGCGAAGACCGCCAGGTCGCTGTACTTCTCGTTCGCCGGGCACGTGCCGCAGGCCGTGGGCGTGGAGCACGCGCTGGCCAGCCGGCAGGAGACGATCGATCACCTCGACATGTACGCCGAGAACCTCGGCGGGACCGCCACGCCGGTGACCGACGCAGCCATCCGCGACATCGTCGAGAAGACCGTGAAGTCCGGCACCTGGAACGTGCCGACGCTGTACGTGTGGGAAACGCTGCGCGGCCCGGTGACGCTCGAGTCGCGCACGTCGCTGCCGGAACTGCGGTACCTGCCGCGGCAGCAGATTGCGCAGTGGACCACCGCGCTCTCGAACCGGCTGAAGAGCCCGACCTTCGATGCCGAGGCGGCCGGGCACTACATCGAGAACCGCCAGCGGATCCTGAAGGCGCTCTCGGACGCGGGCGCGCGGATCCTGCTCGGCAGTGACGCGCCGCAGCAGTTCAACGTCCCGGGCTTCTCGATCCACCACGAGATGGCACGGATGGTCGACGCCGGGATGACGCCGTATCAGGTGCTCCGGTCGGGGACGATCGACGTCGGTCGTCACTTCCGGTCGCGCGGCGATTTCGGATCCGTGGCGATCGGACACCGTGCCGACTTCATCCTGCTGTCGGCCAATCCGCTCGTCGATGTCGAAAATGTGCAGCGGCGTGAAGGTGTCATGCTCCGGGGGAGATGGATGCCCGAGGCCGAGATCCAGACGCGGCTCGATCAGATCGCGGCGACGTTCGCGAAATAGCGTCGGACCGCACAAAAAAAAGAACCTGCACCCTCCACGCTCTCGTCATATTCTGGTTACACGGCCCGCCATCGTCGGCGGGTCGTGTTTTGTGTGGAGGTAAGACAACGTGCGTAATTCATTCGTGAAGATGGCCATCGCCAGCTTTGCGCTCGTCGGTGCCCTGGCGGCTCCGGCAGCGGCTCAGGACAGTGTGGGCGTCAACCTCACGTTCCTGCGCGACAGCGACGTCACCGGCACCGGGTTCCAACTCGATGCCGCGAAGGGGCTCACACCGAACGTGGCGGTGGTCGGCGAACTCGGCCTCAACCGCTTCGACGGCTTCACGCTGACGTCCTACCAGGCTGGCCTGCGGTTCCTGCCGTCGGTCCAGTCGTCGGTGCGGCCGTTCGTCCAGGCGCTGCTCGGTCTCGAGCACTGCTGCAGCAGCAACGCGTTCGCCTACCAGCTCGGCGGCGGCGTGGAGTTCCCGATCAACGAGCGCGTGAACGTGCGCGCCCAGTACGACTTCCGTCGGACCAGGTACGACGGCGAGGGGTACAACGCCAATCGTTTCGGCGTCGGTATCGTCCTGCCCCTCGGCAACTGATAGTTCCCGTCTTCATACATGCAGGCGGACGCCCCTGGCGTCCGCCTTTTTTCGTGCTTTTTCCCGATCCGGCGTCCGCCCGACGCTTCATGGGCCCTTCACGCAAAAAAGACTGGATCTCCATTATTTGCTTCGTGTTAGACTGGCGCCTCCTCGTTATGCGGCTGCGCGCTCTTGGCCTCGCCCTCGTCGTCCTCACCCCGATCGCGGGATGCCAGTCAGCTGCTGACGACGACGCGCGCCTGATGCGTGAGGACGTCCGGCTGGTCGTCGACGCGGTGACGACGCAGGACGTGGTGCCGCCCAGGGCGACATTCGCCGGCCTGCTCCGCCAGCAGCAGCTCACGCCGGAACTGGCCGACTCGGTGGTCGAGGCGATGCGCACGGTCTTCGATCCGCGACGCCTCCAGGCCAGTCAGACCTACTGGGTCACGCACACGATCGACGGACTCTTCCGCGAGTTCCGCTACCAGATCAACGCCGACGAACTGCTGCGGGTCGTGCTCCGGACTGAGGGCGACGCCACGCACGGCACGGCCCCGCGCTTCGATGCCGAGGTCGTGCGGCTGCCGAAGGAATATCAGCGCGCCGCGGTCTCGGCGCAGATCACACCGCAGACGAACTCGCTGATCCGGGCCTTCACGGCCCACGGCGAGAACCAGATTCTGCCGCTCGAACTGGCGAAGATCTTCTCGGGCGAAGTGGACTTCAACTCCGAGCTCCAGCAGGGCGACCGCTTCGACGTGCTGTTCGATCGCGCGGTCCGCAACGGCGAGTTCGTCGGCTATGGCGACATCGTTGCGGCCGTACTCGAAACCGGCGGCCGGCGGCTGACGGCGTATCGCTTCGCGGACGACGAGGGGAACGTCGGCTTCTACGACGAGGAAGGCCGGTCGCTCCGGCGCGCGTTCCTGAAGACGCCGCTGCCGTTCGACCCGCGCATCACCTCGGGCTTCTCGTACAACAGGTTCCACCCGGTGCACGGGATCCGGCGGCCGCACCTCGGGGTCGATTACGGTGCGCCCACCGGCACGCGCGTGCTGGCCGTGGCGAGCGGCGTGGTGACGTTCGCCGCCTGGTCGGGCGAGGCGGGCCGGCTGGTGAAGGTCAAGCACGCGGGCGGCTACGAGACGATGTACCTCCACCTGAGCGGGTTCGGCCAGGGCATCAAGCCCGGTGTGCGCATCGACCAGGGCCAGGTGCTCGGGTACGTCGGCATGACCGGCTCGGCCACCGGGCCGCACCTCGACTACCGCGTCACGAAGAACGGCACGTACCTGAATCCGGTCACCGCGTTCAAGGGCATGCCGGCCGGGGAACCCATCGTCGGCGAGCGGATGGCCGAGTTCCAGCGCCTGCGCAACGAGGCCCGCGACCAGATGGCCGCGCAGCTCGTGACGCCCGTGACGACCACCGCCTCGGCAGACTAAGATCCCGCCGACGGCCACATCCGGTCGTCCCCGTTGCCCGTCGTCATCCCATGTCTGTACTGTTTCCCTTTCGGGCCCTGCGCCCGGCCCCTGCTGTTGCTGAGCGCGTGGCCTCGGTCCCGTACGACGTGATCGACGCCGCCGAGGCGCGCACGCTGGCCGCGGACAATCCGCTGAGTTTTCTGCACGTCACCAGGTCGGAGATCGATCTGCCTGCTGACGTCAGTCCCTACGACGCGTCGGTCTATGCGCGCGCGGTGGCCAATCTCGCGGCCCTCACCGCCGCGGCACCGCTCGTCGAGGATGACGAGCCGTCGCTGTACTGCTACAGGCTGCGGATGGGCGCGCACGAGCAGACGGGCGTGGCCGGCTGCTTTTCCGTCGACGAATACGATCGCGACCTGATCCGCAAGCACGAGAAGACGCGGCGCGAGAAGGAAGACGATCGCACGCGGCACATCACCGAGCTGCGCGCGCAGACGGGACTGGTGTTCCTGACGTACGCCGCCAGTGACGCGGTCGCGGCCGTCACGGCGCGCGCGACGACTGGAGCGGCGCCCCTCTACGACTTCACCGCGCCCGATGGCGTCGTCCACACCGTCTGGCGCCTCGTCGGTGCCGAGCGCGAGGCGATGGTGGCCGCGTTTGCCGCGATCGACGTGCTCTACATTGCCGATGGACACCATCGCGCCGCCAGCGCGTCGCGCGCGGCCCGGGCGCTTGCGGCGGCCGACACGGCGACCGACGAGTCCGCACGGTTCGTCGCGGTGGCGTTTCCCGACGACCAGATGCACATCCTGGCCTATAACCGGGTGGTGCACGATCTGGCCGGGCACACGCCGGCCTCACTTCTCGAGGCAATCGGGCAGGTGGCGTCCGTGTCGGCAGGCACGGCCGTGCCCGACGCGCCCGGGCAGGTGTCCATGTGGCTCGATGGCCGTTGGTACGCGATTGCGCTGCCGGCACCCGATGCCGGGGCTTCCCGCGCCGATTCACTGGACGTCGAGGTGCTGCAGCGGCGGATTCTCGAGCCGATCCTGCGGGTGGGCGATCCGCGGGTCGACAAGCGCATCGACTTCGTCGGCGGCATCCGCGGCACGGCCGAACTCGAGCGCCTGGTGAGCTCCGGCCGCGCGGCGGTGGCGTTTTCCCTGTATCCGGTCGGGATTGGCGATCTGATGGCCATCGCCGACGCCGGCGGCATCATGCCGCCCAAGTCCACCTGGTTCGAGCCCAAGCTGCGCGACGGCCTGCTGGTCCATCGCATATAGACATCAGGTACGACAGGTACGACGGGCGACAGGTGGGCCCCGACACTGCTTGGGGCCATCAATTGTTCAGAGGGTGCGCCGACAGGACGTCCGCTTCCGTGGCCTCATCGCCTCGTGGCCGCAGAGCCGTCCGTAGCTCCGTACCGTAGCCCCGCCACCCGCCGCACCCGGCCCAGACGTCCGCCCTCCGTGGCCTTGTAGCCCTCGTAGCCCGCGCCCCCCGCCCCCCGCCCAAGCCGTCCGCCTCAGTAGCCTTGTAGCCGCAGCCCGCAGCCGCGGCCCGTAGCCCCGTAGCCCCGCCGTAGCCCCGAGCGAAGCCTTCCCGCCTTCCGGCCTCCTCCCCGCCTGCAGCCTCCCAGCCTGTATCATTGACGTCTTATGTCTGCCCATCGCATCTATAACTTCTCTGCGGGGCCGGCGGTCTTGCCGGTTCCGGTGCTCGAAGAGGCTCAGCGCGATCTCCTGGCGCTTCCCGGTGTCGGTATGTCGGTGATGGAGATCAGTCACCGCTCGAAGCCGTTCGACGAGATCATCCATACGGCCGAGGCCAATCTCCGGCGGCTCGGCAGCGTGCCGGACGCCTACAAGGTGTTGTTCCTGCAGGGCGGGGCGAGCATGCAGTTCTCGTCCGTGCCGCTGAACCTGCTCACGGCCGGGGCGACCGGCGACTACATCCTCACGGGCGACTGGTCGAAGAAGGCGCTGAAGGAAGCGAAGAAGGTGGGCGCAACGGCCGTGGCCGCGTCGACCGAGGACGGCGGCTTCAAGCGGATTCCGGCGCAGTCCGAGCTGACGCTCACGCCGGGGGCGGCGTACGTGCACATGACGTCGAACAACACGATCTTCGGCACGGAGTACGCCTACGTGCCGGAGACGGGTGACGTCCCGCTCGTCAACGACGCGTCGTCGGACATCTTCTCGCGGCCGATCGACGTGTCGAAGTTCGGGCTCATCTATGCCGGGGCCCAGAAGAACCTCGGCCCGTCGGGCGTGACGCTGGTGATCGTGCGCGAGGACCTGCTGGCGCGTTCGGCCGACTCGCTGCCGAGCATGCTCAACTACAAGACGATGGCCGGCGCCGGGTCGCTGTACAACACGCCGCCCGTCTTCGGCATCTATATCCTGGGGCTCGTCCTGAAGTGGATGCTGGCGCAGGGCGGGCTCGAGGCGATTGCGACGGTCAACGATCGCAAGGCGAAGACGCTCTACGACGAACTCGATCGGACGGAGTTCTGGCGTCCGCACGCCGAGCCCGGCAGCCGGTCGGCCATGAACGTGACGTTCCGACTGCCGACCGAGGAACTCGAGAAGCAGTTCGTCAAGGAGGCCACCGCGGCCGGCTTCGACGGCCTGAAGGGCCATCGATCGGTCGGCGGACTTCGCGTGTCGATCTACAACGCGTTCCCCGAGGCCGGCGTGAACGCGCTCGTCGAGTTCATGCGCGAGTTCGAACGCAGGAACGGCTAGACGCGCGTCGCCTGCGGCCGGCGCGGGCGACACGCGTCTGGAACGGTCAGCGCGTTACACGGAGCCCGGCCGTCGTCGGCGCCGTCGGCGGCGACGATGGCCGGCGTGGTCGTCGGCCGGCCCTGACGAGGCCGGCGGCACGCCGTCCTCGTCTTCGCCCGCGGTCTCGCGGGCGTGCTTCCACTCGGCGACGATCTCCGGGGCGTTGCCGTAAATCTCGAGCCACACCAGGGCATCCGGGAACGCGGCGCGCGCCACCAGCGTGCGCGCAATGCGCTCGGGCAGGAGCGGATCGGAGAGCTTCGGCACGATCTGCGTGATGTGTCGGAGCGTCTCGAGATCGCGGCGCGCCACGGGCAGGATCCCGAAGTCGACGCGATCGCCGGGCGTGGTCGGCCGGCGTCGGCCGCGTCGCCCGGCGTCGCGTGGCGCCGGCGCCGATGAGGCGTCGGGCTGCCAGACACCCGTGGGCATCAGCAGGGCCGAGACCAGAATCGGGTTGGTCAGTTCCGGCGGGACCGACTCGTGGCGCTGGCGGTACCTGTCGAGTCGTTCCAGCCAGTCCCAGAACGCCTCGGGCGGCGACTTCAGCTCGGGCGTCATCAGCTCGAGCAGGCGCGCGCGGCCCAGCGCGCGGAACGTCGCCTCGGCGTATCCCGATCGCAGGATCTTGTAGTACTCCTCGAGCAGCCGCGCCGGTGCGGCCGTGGCGATGAGCGCGCGGTGCTCGGCGATCGCCTCGCTCACGAGCGGATCGAGCTCGAAGCCGAGGCGGCTGGCCATCACGATCGCGCGCAGCATGCGCACGGGATCCTCGACGAAGCGCACGCGCGGATCGCCGATCGATCGCACGACCCGGCGTTCGAGATCCGAAAGGCCGCCGACGTAGTCGATGATGGCGTGCGTCTCGATGTCGTAGAACAGCCCGTTGATCGTGAAGTCGCGGCGGAACGCGTCTTCCTCCGGCGTCCCGAACGTGTTGTCGCGGTGGATCGGCCCCGACGGCGCGCGCCCGCCCTCGACGTCCGGATCCGGGGAGCTCGCGACGATGACCGGCTCCTCGTGCCCGATCTCGTCGGCCTCGGCGTCCGAGACCTGGCGACGGAACGTGGCCACCTCGATGGTCTTCGGACCGAACTTCACGTGCGCCAGCCGGAAGCGGCGTCCGATGATCCAGCAGTTGCGAAAGAGCTTCTTGACCTGGTACGGGTGCGCGCTCGTGCCGATGTCGAAGTCCTTCGGCCGACGGCCGAGGAGCAGATCGCGGACGCTGCCGCCGACCAGGTAGGCGGTGTGATGGTGTTCCTGCAGGCGATAGAGCACTTTCAGCGCGTCGGTATCGACCTGCTTCCGGGAGAGGGCGTGATCGGCCCGGGGGATGATGAGGGGGGGAGTCACGGTTTCGCTGCCTTCCAGTTCCGGCCAATGCCGACGTCGACGGTGAGCGGCACGGCCAGCGGGAATGCCCGTTCCATCGTGTCGCGAACCAGGCGGGCCACGTCGTCGGCGTCGGCCTCGGGCACCTCGAACAGCAGCTCGTCGTGGACGGTCAGGATCATACGGCTCGCCGCCGGCCGCGTCGCGTTGTACGACGCGAGCGCCGCCGAGACGGCAATCATCGCCTGCTTCAGCACGTCGGCTGCGGTGCCTTGAATCGGCATGTTCACGGTTTCACGCTCGGCCGCGGCGCGCACCTGGCCGTTGCGGCTCGTCAGCTCGGGCACGAGGCGCCGGCGGCCGGTGAGCGTGCGCACCACGCCGGTCTGGCGCGCGTCCTCGAGCGTGCGATCGATGTACTGACGAACGGCGGGGAAGCCGGCGAAATAGGCGTCGATGAACGCCTGTGCCGCGCCGACGGGCACGCCGATGTCCTTTGCCAGGGTGAACGCGGTCTTCCCGTACAGGAGCGCGTAGTTGATGATCTTCGCGCGTCGGCGCAGTTCGTGCGGGTCGAGCGCGAGTGGACCGTCGGGCCCGCCGAAGACGCGCATGGCGGTCTGATCGTGGATGTCGAGCCCTTCGCGGAACGCGGCCGTCAGCGCCTCGTCGCCCGACAGGTGCGCGAGCACGCGCAGCTCGATCTGCGAGTAGTCGGCCGAGATCAGCACGCAGCCCGGCTCGGCGATGAACGCGGCGCGGATCTCGCGGCCGAGCGGCGTCCGGATCGGGATGTTCTGCAGGTTCGGATCGCTGCTGCTCAGCCGGCCCGTGGCCGCCACCGCCTGGTTGAACGTCGTGTGCACGCGCCCGGTATCGGGGTTGACGAGCGTCGGCAGGGCATCGACGTACGTGCCCTTCAGCTTCTGGATTTCGCGCCAGCGGAGCACGAGCGCCGGCATCTCGTGCACCAGCGCGAGATCCTCGAGCACCTCGCGGGCCGTCGAGACGACGCGCGTCTTGCCCGTCTTCTTCGTCGCCTGCAACTGGAGGCGCTCGAAGAGCACCTCCGCCAGCTGTTTGGGCGAGTTGATGTTGAACGCCCCGCCCGCCATCGCGTAGATGCGCGCGCTCAGATCGTCGAGCTCCGCCTGCATCGTCGTGCCGAGCGAGGCCAGCGCCGGCACGTCGATCTTCACGCCGTGCTGCTCGATGTCGGCGAGGATGGGCACGAGCGGCAGCTCGATGTCGCGATAGACACCGTCGAGGCCTTCGGCGCGCAGCGACTCCGTGAGAGCGTCGGCGACGCGCAGCGGCAGTTCGGCGCGATCGGCGGCCACGGGCAGGAGCGAGGCCGGCGGTACCACGCCGAGCGCCACGGCTTTCGCGCCCTTGCCCTGGACCTCGTCGGGGCTCGTGGCGCGGTAGTTCGCGCGCTCGAGCGCGAGCGTCTCGAGCGAGTGACTCGATCCCGTGGCGTCGAGAAGGTAGCTGGCCAGCATCGTGTCGAGCGACAGGCCCGCGACAGGGACGCCGTGGCGGCCCGCCGCGAGGATCAATGGCTTGAGATCGTGGCCGATCTTCGCGATGGCCGGGTCGGTCAGGATCGGGGCGAGCCGTACGAAAACCTCGGCTTCCGGCAGGTTCGGCTGATCGCTCAGGCCCGTGTGGCCCATCGGCACATATCGTGCGGACCCCGGCGACGAGGCCAGGGCCAGACCGACGACGTGCGCGCGCGTCGCGGATTCGCGGGTCTCGAGAATCGCGAGGCCCAGACGGCCGGACGTCCGGACCGCGGCAATCGCCTCGTCGAGGGCCGCGAGCGAGTCGACCACGCGGTCGTCGCGGTGCGACGTGGCGGCGCGCGGCGCGTACTCCTGCGTGAGCGACCGGAACCCGAGCGTCGAGAACAGCGCGAAGCAGCGCTCCTGCGAAGGGCCGCGGTAGCGCAGGGCGTCCGGATCGAAGTGGACCGGCACGTCCGTGCGGATGCGGGCCAGTTCGCGGCTCGCGCGGGCCGAGTCCGCGTGCGCGATGAGCGCCTCGCGGTAGCGCTTCTGAGTGAGTCCAGGCGCGGCCTCGAGCAGGGCGTCCAGCGTCCCGTGCCCATTGATCAGCTCGCGTGCGCCCTTCTCCCCGATGCCGGGCACGCCCTTGATGTTGTCGACGCTGTCGCCCATCAGCGCCAGCACGTCGACCACCTGATCGGGCCGCACGCCGAACTTCGTGACGACACCGTCGGCGTCGTACCAGGTGCCCTCGTCGCGCGGGTTGTAGACGCGGACGCCGGGACCGACGAGCTGATAGAAGTCCTTGTCACCCGTGACCAGCGCCACGTCGAAGCCGGCCGCCTGCGCCTGCATCGCCAGCGTCCCGATCACGTCGTCGGCCTCGAACCGTTCGGAGGTGAGGATGGGGACGCCCATGGCCTCGCAGGCTTCGTGGACGAACGGCACCTGCTCGACCAGGTCCGACGGCATCGGCGCGCGGTTGGCCTTGTAGTCGGCGGCCAGGTCGTCGCGGAACGTCGGGCCGGCCAGGTCGAACGAGGCGGCGATGTACTCGGGCTGGTGGTCGGCCACCAGCTTGCGGAGCATGGTGACGAAGCCGAACACGGCGTTGGTGGACCGGCCATCGGGCGCGGTCAGACCGCGAATGGCGTGGTAGGCCCGGTACATCTGCGAGCTGCCGTCAATCAGGAACAGGCGGGGCACGGAGAGGCAGGATATCATTCGCCAGATGCGCGCCTGGCCGTCCGTGGTGACAGTCCGCCTGCGTCCGTCCGACGTGGCATCCCGCCTGGCGGCGCGGCTCCCAGCGCGGAAATCGCCAGGCGTCGGACGTGCGTGGATGCTGGCCTGCGTGGTCGGTCTGGGGCTCGTGGCGGCGGCCGGGTGTACCAATCCGCTGGCCCGGCAGTACGAATACGACGAGCAGCTCTACCTGGGCGTCGACGGCTCGGCCGAGCTGGTCATCAATGCCTCGATTCCCGCGTTCGTGGCGCTGCGGGGGCTGCCGCTCGATCCCGATCCGACCGTGCCTGTCGACCGCGACCGTGTCCGCCAGCTCTTCAGCGACCCGGCGTGCGGGCAGGTGACGGTCAATCGTCCGTGGACGCGTCACGGTCGCCGCTTCGTCCAGGTCGTGCTCGAGCAGGACGACGTGCAGCAGTTCGCGCGGTGCGGGCCGACGGCCTGGTCCACTTACAGCTTCGAGCGCGTGGCAGCTGAAGAGGGAGGCGAGGAGGTCCAGTACTCCCAGGTCGTGGGGCCGCCCACGGCCGGCGATCCCGGACCGGTGAACTGGACGGGCGAGGAGCTCGTCGGCTTCAAGCTGCACCTGCCGAGCCGGATTCTCTACCACAACGTCCGTCGCCTCGAAGATGGCGCCCCCGGCACGGCCGACCGCGGCAACATCCTGACGTTCGAGCAGACGCTGGCCGACCGTCGCGCGGGCCGCGAACTCCACATGGAGGTGCGGATGCTCGGTCAGTCGATCCTCAACAGGGCGCTGTGGCTGTTTGCTGGTGCCTTCGCCGCCGCCATCGCGTTGCTGCTGGCGATCGTGTGGGGGGTGATCCGGAAAGCCAGGCGATCAAGTCAGAAGTTGGAAATCAGAAGTCAGAAGTGATGGGAAGTTGGAAGTTCGAGCTTCGAAGTTCGAACTTCCAACTTCTAGCTTTCCCGCACTTCTGACTTCGTACTTCTCACTTCTGACTTGTGCGCCTGGCTTAACCTTATTGGCTTCCCGCCAGCCTGATGTCCTGGACTTTCTTCTCGCCGTTGCCGATCGCGATCGGGATCGACGCGTGGGCGAGCTGCTCGAGAAAGGCCGGGTCGTACCATTCGCCGGGTTCGACATCGGTGACGGCCGTCAGCCGGTACTCGCCCGGCGGCAGGCCGCGGAACGTGAAGCGGCCGTCGGTGCCCGGGCGCGTGGCGGCAATCCGCCGCGCCTGGGGCTGCCAGTACCGCGTCTCGGCAGGAAAGACGATGATCGTGAAGTCCGACGTCGGACCGCCGGACGTGTCCTGGATCGTGCCCGTCAGTTCCTGGACCTTGTCCGTGTAGGTCAGGATCACGTTCTGCAGGTTCTGGTTCGGGCCGATGTCGATGGGGTCGTCGAGCAGATCGCGCCCGTTGGACATCGCCGACGCGAGCTGCCACGAGCCCGATCCCGCAGCCGCCATCTGATCCAGCAGGATGCCGCCGCCACGTCCCGGCGCGCCCCGGCCGCCGCCGGCCATGGTCGCGGTCAGCGTGTAGCGCCCCGGTGACACGCCCGGAATCGCGAACCGGCCGTTGGCGTCGGCCGTCACCGGCGGCAGGCCGCCCATCTCGAATGCCTGCGCGCCGCGACTGGCCAGCGCAATGCGGACGACGGAGAGGTCGGCCGGTGGCGTGGCGGTGCCCTCGAACCGGACCTGACCGGAGATGGTCATGCCGGGCTGCAGCGTGAGGACGATGTCGGGCAGCGGCTGGCCGTTGACCGAGAGATCGGTCACGGCCCACAGGACCTGGCTGACAGGCCCCTGGCCGGGACCGCGTCCCCGGCCCGTCGTCGCCGCGGCCGTCGTGGCGTCGCGCAGCGTGGCCCGCGCCTGCAGCGAGTAGGCGCCGGGCGTGACGTTTTCGAAGCTGAACCGGCCATCACCGCCGACGCGCGCCATCATGTTGCCCAGCCCCGGTACCGTGGACGTGCCGCTCGCGCTGCGGGGGACCAGCGCGACCTGCGTGGCCGGCGGCAGGTTGCCGGTCGTCGTCACGATGAGGCCGCCGACCCGCGTGGTCGGCACCTGCTGGAGCCGGAAGTCGACACCCGCGCGTTCCTCCCCGGCGTTGACGGTGATTGCGACGGCCGCATCCGGATCCGTCGTCCCCGGGAAGTAGACGGGCGCATAGGCCGCCGGCTGCTCCTGTTCGTACGTGGCCATCTGCCGCTGCAGTTGCGCGAGGCGCGCGGTGGCGGCGCTGCCCTGGCCCGCGGCCGCCTGCGGGAGCGCCGGGTTCACGCCACTCGCCTGCAACTGCTGCATGAGGCTCGCGATTTCGCTGGCCAGCGCCTGCCGCGCGTCGCCGACGTTCAGGTTCCGCGGCGCCGCATTGACGATGTACTCGCCGGGCTGGAGCTGGAAGATGCGGTACATGCCGCGGTCGTCGGTCTGATCCTGTCCGGCCTGCTGCAGTCGTCGTTCGCCTGTCTGCATCACGAAGCGCAGGGCGCGCACCGGCGTACCGGCCGCCGGCTCGCCGTGTTCGTCGACGACGATGCCGGTGATGACGGCGCCGCGGGGAAGGGCGAGGCGCAGGTCGTCGAGCGTCTGGCCCTCGGTGATCTGGATCGGCGTGCCCGGCCGGCCCGCGCGTTTGGCGCCGTAGGCGATGTCGACGAAGCCGGATTTCGAGGCCGTCAGGGTGAACCGGCCTGCCGGCAGCGCGTTGAACGTGAAGCGGCCCTGATCGTCGGTGAGCACCGACCGTCCGCCGCGCAGTTCGGGCGCCGCGAGACTGACGCGTGCGCGCCGGACCGGCGTGCCCGCGCCCTCGACCACGACCAGGCCCGAGACGGTCGCCGAGCCCACGGCCGTCTGCGCCGCCGTATCGCGGATCGGCGCGCCGCCCATACCGCGTCCGCCGAACGGGCCCCCGCCCGGCGCGGGCCCCTGGCCGCCGCGCGGGCCCTGTTGTCCGATCACCGGCGTGGCCGCCAGCGCGAGCGTGAGGGCCAGCGACAGGCCGAGACCGAGTCGTCGTGAAGCGCGCACAATCATGAGTTCGTCAGCCGCCTCGCATAGTTACGCCCGGACGGCGCGGCAGGTTTCGGGGCGCGCCACCAATCCGCCGGTTGTCACCGAAGTGTCACGGCGCCCCGGGAATCAGCCCCTGGGGCTGAAGCCCCAGGGCTCCGAAGATCGACCACGTTACTGTCGGAGCCCCGGGGCTTCAGCCCCGGGGGGCACCTCGCTGTGAAGCGTCACCTGTCGCCCGTCGTACCTGTCGTACCCGAAATCAAAGAATGGCGATCGTGGCGATACCCGCGCCAATCAGCAGGACCTGGCGTACGGCGCTGCTGTCGAGCTGGCCGCTGTGCAGACTCGGGATCAGGTCGGCCATGGCCACGTACAGGAAGTTGCCGGCCGCGAACGCGAGCACGAACGGCACCAGCGCCGGCGTCTGGGCGCCGAACGCCAGCATCATCGCGGCGCCGACGACGCCGCCGGCTGCCGAGGTGATGTTGAGGAGGAGCGCGCGGCGTCGCGACAGACCGGCCGACAGCAGGACGGCGAAGTCGCCGGCCTCCTGCGGGATCTCGTGCGCGACCACGGCCACGGCGGCGCTCACGCCGAGCGGGATCGACGTCATCGTGGCCGCGGCAATGACGACGCCGTCGACGAACGTGTGGACGGCATCGCCGAGGATGACGAGCGGCACCGTGCTCCGGTGGACGTGGCAGCCCTCCTCCTCGTGACAGTGCCGCCACAGGACGGCCTTCTCGAGGATGAAGAACGTGATGATGCCGACGAGCATCGTCGTCAGGGCCGCCGAGGGCGCGAGGACCTCGAGCGCTTCGGGCACCAGGTGCAGCAGCGACGCGCCGAGCAGCGTGCCGACCGCGTAGGACACCAGCCACGGCACGACGCGTCGGCGCACGTCCTGCTTGAACACGAGGACGACCGACGCGACCATCAGGCCGACGAGGCTGCCGGCGACCGACAGACCGAGACTGAACAACCAGACATGCACGGCGAGCATCCTAGCGCGGCTTCCGGGCTTCGAAGTACGACACGCCGTCGACGGTGCCGAGCGCGCGGGCCGCCAGACCGCCGGCGGCTTCCAGCCAGGGCACGATGCGGTCGGGGGCCACGGCAGAGGGGCGCCGGCCGAACCAGCCCGTCGACGAGCGACCCTCGATCACGACGACGCGCCCGCCGCCGCGCAGCCGGGCGAACGCATCGTGCGCGAGCGCCGCGCGCGTGGCGTCGTCGAGCGTCAGGAGATCGACGTGCAGCACTACCACATCGTGGTCGCCGGCAGTATCGGGGAGACGCAGCGGACCGGCAGGCAGATCGATCGTCTCCAGGAAGACGCCGGCCTTGGCGGCCGCGGCCTCGTACGCGGCGCGGCTGTCGGCGGACAGCGCGATGAGGGTCTGTCCGTTCAAGCCGGTGGTGCGCGCGAGTTCGGCAACCACGTCGGGATCCGGATGTCCGGCCACCAGCACGCGGTTACCGGCGCGTGCGCCGATCATGGCCAGGGCGGTCTGATGAGGTGGCGTGGCCTTCTTGAACAGTCCCATGCACTCAAGATGATATAGTTTCGGTTCGTGACAACTGGTCTCAACATCGCTCCTGCCGGCGGCAAGCTCGGCATACTGCTCGTAGGTCTTGGCGCGGTCAGCACGACGACCATCGCTGGCGTGATGGCCATCCGCAAGGGACTGGCCAAGCCGATTGGCTCCCTGACGCAGATGGGAACGATCCGCCTCGGGAAACGTACCGAGAGCCGGACGCCGGCCATCCGCGACTTCGTGCCATTGGCCGGCCTCGATGACATCGTGTTCGGCGGCTGGGACATCTTCGAGGATGACTGTTACGAGGCGGCCAAGACCGCCGGCGTGCTCGATGCCCCGCTGCTCGAGGCCATCAAGGACGAACTGTCGGCGGTCAAGCCGATGTCCGCGGTCTTCGACAGGCAGTACGTCAAGCGGCTCGACGGTCCCAACGTCAAGAAGGGCAAGAACAAGAAGGATCTCGCCGAGCAGCTGATCGCCGACATCCGGAAGTTCAAGGCCGACAACGGGCTCGACCGCGTGGTGCTCCTCTGGTGCGGCAGCACGGAGATCTTCCTGACCGAATCGCCGGCGCACAAGTCGCTGGCGGCCTTCGAGAAGGGACTCGAAGAGAGCGACCCGACGATTCCGTCAAGCATGATTTACGCGTACGCGGCCATCCACGAGGGGCTCGCCTACGCCAACGCGGCGCCGAACCTGAGCGCCGACATCCCGGCCCTGATGGAGCTGGCGCAGAAGACCGGTGCGCCGCTGGCCGGCAAGGACCTCAAGACCGGCCAGACGCTGATCAAGACGATCATCGCGCCGGGACTCAAGGCGCGCCTGATCGGCGTCGAGGGGTGGTATTCCACCAACATCCTCGGGAACCGCGACGGCGAGGTGCTCGACGATCCGGAGTCGTTCAAGACGAAGGAGGAGAGCAAGAAGTCGGTGCTCGACTACATCCTCCAGCCGAACCTCTATCCGGAGCTCTACGAGGCGCTGCACCACGTGGTGCGCATCAACTACTACAAGCCGCGCGGCGACGCCAAGGAAGGCTGGGACAACATCGACCTGGTCGGGTGGCTCGGCTACAAGATGCAGTTGAAGGTGAACTTCCTCTGCCGCGACAGCATCCTGGCCGCCCCGATCGTCCTCGACGTGGCGCTGTTCATGGACCTGGCCAAGCGCGCCGGCATGACCGGCATCCAGGAGTGGCTCTCGTTCTACTTCAAGAGCCCGATGCACGCGCCAGGCCTCTACCCGGAGCACGACCTGTTCATTCAGTCGATGAAGCTGAAGAACACGCTGCGCTACATGAAGGGCGAGGAACTGATCACGCACCTCGGCCGCGAGTACTACGACTGACGCATGAGCCGGCTCCAGGCGGCGCTCCTTGGTGGCCTGTTCATCGGCGTCGTCTCCGGCCTGCCGATCGTCGGCGCAGCCAATGCCTGCTGCTGCCTGTGGGTCGTCTCCGGCGGCGTGCTGACGACGTACCTCAGGCAGCAGGGCTTGACAACGCCCCTGCCGCCGGCTGAGGCGGCGCTGTCGGGGTTGGTGGCCGGCATCGTCGGGGCCGTGCTGATGATCGGGCTCTCGATGGCGCTGTTCCTGGCCTCGGGCTCGTCCTTCGAAGGCATCGTCAGGCAGACACTGGAGTTGTATCCGGAGGCTCCCGCGGACGTTCAGGATCGCGCCCTCGCTTTTGCGGCAGGGCCGGCGCCCGCCCTGGTCATGGCCTTCGTGATGGTTCCGACGTACGCGATCGTCAGCATGGTCGGCTCCCTGCTGGCCCTGCTGTTCTTCCGCACACCATCCGCGCCGGCCGCCCAGGCGTGATGCGCCCGGACCGGTCGGTGCGTCGCGAGGCGCATCGATGTCGACCGAAAAGGCCCCAGAAATCAACGCCCTCCTGACCGAGGGCCGCGTGTTCCCCCCGTCGCCCGAGTGGCGGACCACCGCGCACGTCACCGATCCCGCCATCTACGACCGTGCGGACGCCGACCCCGAGGCCTTCTGGGCCGAGTGCGCCGGCGCGCTCGACTGGATGTCCCCCTGGACCCGCGTGCTCGACTGGCAGCCGCCGCATGCCCGGTGGTTCGTCGACGGCAAGTTGAACGCGTGCGCCAACTGCGTCGACCGCCACCTGTCGACCGCACGCCGCAACAAGGCCGCGATCGTCTGGGAAGGTGAGCCCGGCGATCGTCGCACGCTGACCTACTTCGACCTGTATCGCGACGTCTGCCGCTTCGCCAACGTGCTGCGATCGCTCGGCGTGAAGAAGGGCGACCGCGTGGCGATCTACCTGCCCGTGATTCCCGAGGCAGCCATCGCGATGCTCGCCTGCGCGCGGATCGGCGCCGTGCACAACGTCGTGTTCGGCGGCTTCAGCGCCGAGGCACTGCGCGATCGCATCAACGATGCGCAGGCCACGGTGCTCATCACGGCCGATGGCGGCTTCCGCCGCGGCCAGATCGTGCCGCTCAAGCAGATGGCCGACGAGGCGCTGAAGGACACGCCGTCGATCCAGCACGTCGTCATTGTCCAGCGCCGGCCCGGTGAGTCGTTCCCGGTACACGTGAAGGAAGGGCGCGATCACTGGTACCACAGGCTGATGCAGGACGCCCTGGCCGTGGCCGAGCCCGAGCCGATGGATGCCGAGGACATGCTGTTCGTCCTCTATACCTCGGGCACGACCGGCAAGCCGAAAGGGATCGTGCACACGACCGGCGGGTTCCTGACCGGCGTCCACGCCACGACGCGCCTGGTCTTCGACCTGCGCGACGAGGACGTGTACTGGTGCACGGCCGACGTCGGCTGGGTGACGGGACACAGCTACGTCGTCTATGGACCGCTCAGCAACGGCGCCACCGTCATGCTCTACGAGGGCGCGCCCGACTGGCCGGAACGCGATCGCTTCTGGCGCATCATCGAGGAGCACGGCGTCACGATTCTCTACACCGCGCCCACGGCCATCCGCGCGTTCATGCGCTGGGGCACCGAGTGGCCCGCGCGCCGCGATCTGAGTTCGCTGCGGCTGCTCGGATCGGTCGGCGAGCCGATCAATCCCGAAGCGTGGATGTGGTACCACGAGTACATCGGTCGCGGCCGGTGTCCGGTGGTCGACACCTGGTGGCAGACGGAGACGGGACACATCCTGATTTCGCCGCTGCCGGGCATCACGGCCACGCGGCCCGGATCGGCGACGAAGCCGTTCCCCGGCATTTCGCCCGAGATCCGGACGGCATCCGGAGAGGTGGTGTCGACGGGCGGCGGCCTGCTCGCCCTCACGCGGCCCTGGCCGGGCATGCTGCGCGGCATCTACGGCGATCCCGAGCGGTACGTCTCGCAGTACTTCAGCAAGTGGGCCGACGGCGCGTACTTCACCGGCGATGGCGCGCGCGTCGACGAGGAAGGCAATTACTGGTTCCTCGGGCGCGTCGACGACGTGCTGAACGTGGCGGGACACCGGATCGGGACGATGGAAGTCGAGAGTGCGCTGGTGGATCACCCGAAGGTGGCCGAGGCCGCGGTCGTGGGGCGCGCGCACGAGATCAAGGGGCAGGCCGTGGCCGCCTTCGTCACGCTGAAGGAAGGCGTGGCTGCCGGTCCGGCGCTGATGGACGAGCTCAAGGAGCACGTCGTGAAGAAGATCGGCCCCATCGCCCGGCCCGATCAGGTGCTGTTCGCGGCCGACCTGCCCAAGACCCGATCGGGCAAGATCATGCGGCGGCTCCTGCGCGACATCGCGGACGGCAAGGCCCTGGGCGATACCACGACCCTGGCCGACCCGCAGGTGGTCGCGAAGCTGAAGGACGAGTACGAGACGATCGAAGGGTAGGTAGGAGCGGCGGCGGGCTGCACGGCTGCACGGTTGCGCGGCGGCACGGCCGCAGGCGGCGGGCGAACTTCGGAGCCCCGGGTCTTCAGACCCGGGGACTGCCCGGGAACCGATGGCGGTCCTGCTGCGTCAAAGACCAAGGTTCCCGGGTCGGCGTCTTGTTCAGGGCGGCGGGTGGTCGGTGGTCGGCATTCAGAGCGCCGTAGCCTTGTCGCCTGGTGGCCTTGCCCGGTAGCCGAGTCCCCAGTCGTCCGTGGTCCAGTCGTAGCCTAGTAGCCTTGTTTGTCTCGTAGCCTTGTCGCCTTCTCCCAGCCCGCAGCCTCCCAGCCTTCTTCGAGGTATCCATGGCCCTGATTGAAACCGTCGACCTGTGGAAGACCTACCAGATGGGGGCCGAAGAAGTGCATGCGCTTCGCGGGGTCTCCATCCAGATTGCCCGGGGCGAGTACGTCGCCATCATGGGCCCGTCGGGGTCGGGCAAGTCGACGCTGATGAATCTCATCGGCTGTCTGGACACGCCGTCGAAGGGCAGTTACCTGCTCAACGACAAGCAGGTCAGCGCGATGAACGACGACGAACTCGCGCGGATCAGGAACGAGGAAATCGGGTTCGTCTTCCAGACGTTCAACCTGCTGCCGCGCGCCACGGCCCTGCACAACGTCGAGCTGCCGCTCATCTATGCCGGCGTGCCCGCCAGGGACCGATCGGTCCGCGCCAACGAGGCGCTCGACAAGGTCGAGCTCGGCGATCGCAAGGGCCATCGTCCCAACCAGATGTCGGGTGGTCAGCGTCAGCGCGTGGCCATTGCGCGTGCGCTCGTCAACAACCCGTCGATCCTGCTGGCCGACGAGCCGACGGGCAACCTCGACTCGCGGACGGGCGTCGAGATCATGGCGCTGTTCCAGCGCCTGCACGACGCGGGCAACACGATCGTCCTCGTCACGCACGAACCCGACGTGGCCGCGTACGCGCAGCGCACCATCCACATCCGCGACGGCCAGGTGGAGAAGGACACGGCGCAGGCCGCGTAACGGGGACGCGCCCGACGGCGGATCTCGAAACGATGCGTGTGCCGTTCGAGGAGTTGACGGTCTCGGTCGTCACGCCGCAGATGCTCTACCGACGTCCCCCTCCGCCCCGCCGGCAGCCTGGCGATCCCAGCCTGTATCGCGCCATCGCGGCGGTCTGGGAGACCGGTCGCCGGTTGCGTCCCACGCGCCACTTTCCGGCAGGCGTTCATCGCCACGCGACCATCGAGTCGATGAACCGGCAGCGCGAGGCGTGGGACGATGAGTACTTCCGCGCGATCAGGGCCAGCAGGCCGCGCTGAGCGAGATCACTTCTTCTTCGCGCCCTTCTTTGCGGTCTTCTTCACGCTCTTCCTGACGGCCTTTGCGACTGACGTCTTCGTCGCCTTCTTCACCGTCTTCTTCGCGGCCGTCTTCTTTGCGGTCGTCGCGGCGCTCTTCCTGGATACCTTCTTCGTCCCCTTCGCGCTGCGGTGGGTCGTGCGTTGAGCCTTCTTCGCCATCGTGTGAGTCCTTTCGCCGAACGATCTGCCGATGTTTTTTCGACGTTCACGAAAACGTCGCGCCACAGTACCACAGGCCGTCACGACCTGTCCGGTGTTGGTGACACACGACGCGTTCGTACCGTACACGCGCACTGGACGATCCGTGCCTCGTCGAGCGACCGCGCAAATATCTGTCGCATAGCGATATCAGAAGGATGGACGCGCGACGCCCATGCCACCAGCTCTTCGAACCTCAGCCACGTCGCAGCCGATCCACGGCGACCGGGATCTTGCGGTCCGTCAGCTGACCGGAAAACCACAGCGCCGCGGCCGGGGTGCTCCCGGGGTGATCGGGCGCGTCTTCGCGCCAGCCCAACCCGCTATCATGTCTCGGTATGGGGGACGAACGCACCGACGAGACCTTCATCATCACCGAGATGCCGGCGCACGCACCCCCGACGCCGGTTCGGCGCGCGTACGTCGTCGTCGTGGCCGGTCACGGCATGGGCGAGGTCTTCGCGCTCGATCGCACCCTGACGGTGGGCCGCGGTGACGACGCGGATGTGCGCGTCCCGGATACGGGCATTTCACGCCGGCACGCGCGATTCGTCGTCACCGGCGATCACGTGATCGTCGAGGATCTGGGATCGACGAACGGCACGTTCGTCAATGGTCGTCGCGTGAGCGGCCAGAGCATCCTGGCCGATGGTGACAGACTCCAGTTCGGCACGTTAACGGTCCTGCGGTTCGAGGCCCGGGGTGAGGCCGACGAAGCGTTCCAGCGCCGGATGTTCGAGTCGGCCTCGCGTGATGCGCTGACCGGCACGCTCAACACACGCTATTTCGTGGAACGCCTCGATGCCGAGGTCGCACACGCCTCGCGTCACGGCGCGCACCTGTCGCTGCTCCTGTTCGACATCGACGCGTTCAAGGCGGTCAACGATACGTACGGACATCCGGCCGGCGACCGCGTGCTGTGTGGCGTGGCAGCCGTCGCCGCGGCAACAGTGCAGCCCGATGGCGTGCTGGGCCGCTACGGCGGCGACGAGTTCGCCGTCATCGTCAGGTCGGCCGGCGCGTCGGCGGCGGTCGAGCTGGCGGAACGCCTGCGCGAGGCGATCGCGACGGAGCCGTTCGACGCGAACGAG
Source organism: Acidobacteria bacterium SCN 69-37 (assembly GCA_001724025.1). Taxonomy (GTDB): domain Bacteria; phylum Acidobacteriota; class Vicinamibacteria; order Vicinamibacterales; family SCN-69-37; genus SCN-69-37. Next base: position 29,549 of record MEDJ01000003.1, read on the forward strand.
ACGACCGTATCGGTGACGGTCAGCGTCGGCGTCGCGTCGATCGGACCGGCGCGGACGCTGACGGGCGCCGCGCTCATCGCCCTCGCCGACGAGGCGCTCTATCGCGCGAAGCGCGGTGGCCGCAATCGCGTCGAGGTGGACGGGATCCCCTGACGAGGCTCGTTCGTCGAGGCGCGACCGAGATCTCGACGCGGTGACGCTGCGCCGCGCTCAGGTCAGCGGTCGCGCGATCCGCGCGGCCAGGCGTTCGATTTCACGTCGTTCGTGGGCGCCGATGAATCCGGTGAACCACAGCACTGCCCCATAGGTCAGCGTCGTCACCACGCCCCGCAGCAGCAGGCCCGCGATCGTTCCCGCGGGAAGGGGCACGATGGATCCGGCCACCAGCCACGCGGTCGCGCCGGCGACAGCAATCCGCCCGAGCCGGCCCCACTCGTACGGCACGGGATACACGCGCCGGGAAAAGGCGGTGGCCACCACGGCCAGGAGGGCGTACGACGCGGTGGCCGCCCACGCCGCGCCCATCATGCCGAAGCGCGGCACCAGGATCAGGTTCGCGATCACGTTGACCGTGGCCGCGCCGCCCGTCGCAATCGGATACGCCTTCGTCCGCTTCGTGATGATGAGGCCGATCGATCCGACCATATACAGCCCCTGCCCGAGCACGGCGAGCGCCGCCCACGGCGTCACGCGCGCGGCGTCGTGGAACTCGGGGGCCGTGAACAGGCGGACCGCGTCATCACCCAGCACGCACACGCCCGTGACGAGCAGCACCAGGCCTGCGATGACGTAGGTCGAGAGCACGGCGAGCGTCCGTCGCGCCTCGGTCTCGTGCATGATCGAGAGCGCGAACGGCAGCCACGCCGACTCGAACGCCGTGAGCGCCAGGCCGAGGGCCAGGCCGAAATTCGCGCCGACGCTGTAGAGCCCGACCTCGGCGAGCGTGCCATACACCTTCAGGATGTAGCGATCCGTCAGGCCGAGCACCAGTTGCGCGAAGCCGTGGACGAGGCGCGGCAGACCGAAGCGCAGCGCGTCGACGAGGTTCACGCGGGAGAACATCGGCCGGATGAGCGAGACGAACATCGGCAGCAGGATGAGTCCCCCGACCGCGGTCACGATCAGGTCGGCGACGACGACGCCGATCACGCCCATGTCGGCCCACACGACCAGCAGCAGCCGCGCGACGACGGCGGTGGTGAGACGGGCCACGTTCAGCGCGACGAACCTGGCCGATCGCTCGCGGACGCGGAGCACCTGGATCGGGATCACGAACACGCTCGACGCGAACACGTTCACGAGCGTGAGGATCACGAGTCGGCCGGCCTGCGGTTCGGCGAACAACTGCGTCCCGATCCAGCCAGAGGCGACGATGCCCGCGGCGCACAGCACACCATTGGCCGCCAGCAGGAAGAAGCAGATCGTGCTCGCCAGCCGCCGTCGTCCGGCATCGTCGGTGGCGTCGACGAAGAGCCGCATGAATGCGACGTCGAGCCCCCAGCGGCCGGCCACGCGGGCGACGAGATCGACGAGCACCAGCAGGTTCAGGATGCCGTAGTCGGACGGCGTCAGGTGTCGCGTGAGGATGGGCAGGAGCAGCAGCGACGCGATGGCCGTGGCGCCGTCGCCGATCCCGTAGATCAGCAGGTGCTTGAAGAAGCGCGAGAGCCGTTCGCGCATTTAGTGGCCTGTCCTCGCCATATGTACGGCGCCTTCCTCGCGGGGCATCCCGATCCGCGGCGTTGCTCCTCCCTTGCGAACAGGCCTGGTTCGTGCGGTCGTCGCGCCTTGCGCCTCGGGCGCCGCGCGTCTGAAGCCGCTGCACATCCGGCAAGGACAGGCCACTAGCGTGCCCCGCGTACCCAGAGATTGCGGAATCGACGCCAGTCGCGCGCGCTGGTCGTCCAGTCGCAGAAGATCGCGATCCCGTCGACGAGCCGGACGTCACGCTGCACGCTGGCGATCGCGTACTCGAGCGCCGGGAAATAGTGCGGCAGATCCTCGACGTCGAGGTGCCGGTACACGCGAAGCGGCCGCGCATTCGTGAACGTGCCGACGCCCAGCAGGTACTGCACGTGCGCCGACGCCGGTACCGCCTTCCACGCGGCGATGTGCGTGAGCTGCTCGATGAGGCTCGCACGGAACGTGGCCGCATCGGCAATCGACGTGTCGTAGTGGAGCAGCGACAGCTGATCGACGCACGTTGCCAGCGCCGCGGCCTCGTCGCACGAGTGCTTCTGTTTCCAGCTGGCGACGGGACCGGCAGTCGACGGGATGACACTCGAGAGGAACGCATCGGGCAGGCGCTCGCGCAGCCGGCGATGGAAGTCCACGTGCCGCGCGCCGTACTCGTCGGCCCCTTCGCCGGCACGCGGCAGCTGCTTTTCCCTGATCACGTACTCGCTGCTGGCCAGGATGAACTCGAAGTCGAGGTGCAGGCCCGGCACGCCGAGCGTCTCGATCAGCCGTGCCGCTTCGTCGATGGCGCGATCGACCCACTGTCGATCGTCGAGGTGCACGGTCAGATGCTGCAGCCCGCCGAGCCACGGCAGCACGACCAGATTGGGGGCAATCGTGCGCAGCTGATCCACGGTCCGCCGTGCGGTGTCGGACGAGGCGTAGGCCGGCACACGGCCGTCGGATTGGAACGGCCCGGCGAACAGGTACGCGTAGCGAACGCCGTGATCGTGGAGGCGCGTGGCCAGGCGATGAAGATCCGCGTCCGTCAGACGACGCGTGGGCCTGGCCGGATCGTGGCCGCGCAGGAACAGGCTGTTCGTCCAGACGGCATTGTGCTGGCCGTGGCGCGTGTGCCCGTCACGGGCGTCGGCGGACGGCAGGTAGACGAGCGGATCGACAGGGCTGCCGTGTACGCGGACCTCGAAGTGCAGGTGCGGGCCCGAGCTCCGGCCCGTACCGCCCAGGCAGCCGACCGGTTCGTCATCGTCCACCGGACGGCCCTCGGCCACGACGATGTCGGCGAGGTGCGCGTAGACGGTGGCCAGGCCGCCGCCATGGTGCAGCACCACGACGTTGCCGTACGCGGGCATCCAGTCGGCGAACAGCACGTGGCCGGCAGCCGCGGCACGGACGGGCGTGCCTTGCGCCGCGCGGACGTCCAGGCCGGCGTGCAGGCGTCCGTGGCGCAGGCCGAAGCGATCGCCCACGGTCCCGTGCACGGTCCCGTGCACGGGCCAGTGCAGTCCGGAGGCCGGCGTGTGGACGGCGTGCGTGTCCGAGAAGTCCGCGATGCGGCTCTTGATGATCTGGCCGATCGCGGCGCTGTCGGCCGCCACCTGATCTGCGTCCCGGACCAGATAGCGGAGCCGCGCGCGGACGTGCCGGGCCACGCGTACCGGCCACGACGTGCCGGCCACCGTGTCGAACGTGGCGCTGGCGGCGTAGGCCGCTCGTGCGACAGCTTCGCGTGCGTGCTGTCTGACATCGAAGATCCTGTGACGCCACGTTGCGGGGCCCGTGCGCACGGCCGCGTGCGTCGTGAGATTCAAGCCGAGCCGTCGCGCTTCCTGTGCGATGCGCCGGACGTGATACGGCGAACTCACAGCGGCGATGCGGCGCCAGCGGCCGCGGCCGAGGCGTGCCGTCGACAGCAGCGCCGCGCGTGTGGACGTGCCGTGATCGTCGGCGATGATGGCCTCGACGGGCACGCCACGTTCGACGAGGAGCGCCCGCATCATCCGCGCCTCGGATCCCCGCGTGTCGCAGCTGCCGCTGCACAGGATGACGGGCGCGATCCTTTCGTCGTACAGGACCGCGGCCGCCTCGACGCGCGTGCGCATCGTCAGGCTCGGTTCGTGCGGCCAGATGCCGGCGCCGAAGACCAGCACGACGTCGGCGGCTTCGGCGACAGGCGATGCGGCGCGCGGGCGCGTCATGTCTTCACCGCCCAGGCCGCCACGTAGTGTCCCGTGATCGCCCGCAGCGGCCAGTGTTCGAGCCGTTCGCACGCGGCCACCGCGCGCGTGAAGGCCGACCGCCATCCGTCGCCGGCCGTGCGATCCACGAGCCGCGCGACGCGCACGGCCACCAGGCGCGGGCAGTGCTCCACGTACGTCAGCGCCCTGACGTCGAACCCGCAGGCGTCCAGCATCCGGCGGAGTGTCCGGCCGCTGCAGCTCCGGCCCACGCGGTACGGCACCAGACCGATCCGGTGGAGCAGCGCGAACGGCAGGCGGTTGCGAACGGCCACCAGCGGATTCGTCTCGTTGTCGAGCGTGATGAGCAGGCCGCCGCCAGGGCGCAGGATCCGGTGGATCTCGACCAGCGCGCGGGGGATATCGTCGCGCGAGTCGAAATGATCGAGCGTCGAGATCGACACGATCGCGTCGAACGCGTCGTCGGCGTAGGGCAGGTGGCGCACGTCACCGGCCGTCGCGTCGAACGTCGGGTGCCTGTCACGCGCCGCGCGGGCGATGACGGGCGAGATGTCGAGGCCGGAGACCCGTCCAGCGCACAGCGACAACGTCTCGAAGAGGCCGTCAGAGACGGCTTCGTCGAACGTATCGGTCTTGAGCAGGCGCGCCGGCCGCGTGGCGGTCAGCCAGCGGCGGACGAGCGCGGCGTTGCGGCGATCGCAGCACGCGCGCCACAGCGCGTCCGGTCGGTCCGCTGTCCAGGCCGTGCCGACATCGTCCCAGTACTGCGCGGCATCCGCGCGATCCAGCCCGTCACCGGCGGCGGCTGAACTCATGGTTTGCCGCACGTGGCCGGGACCTTGCGATCCGTCGCCACGCGGCGCGGCACGAGGCGGCCGTCCTCCCCGATGCCATCGGCCGACGACGCCTCGATGTACTCCGCGTCGTTGTTCACGCGCCAGACGTCGAACGTCCGCTGCCGGGCCTGGATGTTCTGCGCGGTCAGCATCGCCGTCATCATCGCGTGATCCTGGTTGTTGTACCGGTGCATGCCGTTCCGGCCAACGAGGTGCAGCGTGGGGAAGCGATCCTCGAGTGCCTGCCGGATCCGCGCCAGCCCCTCACGGTACCCGTCGTCGTAGACCGGGTAGGCCTGACGCTGGCGGATCACGCACCCGTCGAGGATGTCCTCGCGCGTGGCCAGACCGACGTGAATCAGTTCGTCGGTGGCAAGCGCGATCAGGTCTTCGTCGGTCCGCGTCCACAGGTCGTCGTGTTCGAAGCAGAAGTACTCGAGGCCGTAGGACGCGACGGCGTCGCCGGGCACCATCTCCGGCGACCAGGCGCCGAAGTTCTGGATGCGGCCCACGCGCACGCGCGGGTCGTGGACGTAGATCCACTGATCGGCGAGCGACGTCGTGGCGCGCGCGATCAGCGCGACGATCAGGAAGTCGCGGTATCGCAGATCGGCGGCCGCGGTGCGGACCTCATCCGGCATCGGGGGATCGAGCGTGCGCACCAGATCGCGCAGCGGTGCCGAGGAAATCACGTGGCCGGCGTGAAGCGTCTCGGCCCGGCCGGCCTCGTCGACGTGCGTGATGTGCCACAGGTTGTCGTCATCGAGGCGACAGGCCACCACGCGACGCCCGAGTTCGATCCGGCCGCCCTGGCGCGTGACCTGATCCGCGCACGCCTCCCACATCATGCCGGGTCCGAGCCGCGGATAGAGGAACTGCTGTGTGAGCGTCGTGATCGTCTCCGCGTCGTGGCGCTGCCAGGTGGCGGGACGGAAGGCGTCGGTAATTGCCGAGGCCAGCGACAGCCCCTTGATCCGCTGCGCGGCCCAGTCGGCCGAGATGTCCCGGCAGTCCATGCCCCAGACCTTCTCGGTGTAGGTCTTGAAGAAGATCTCGAAGAGCCGCTGACCGAACGCGTTCGTCACCCAGTCCTGGAAGCTGACGGCCGGGAGCGTCGGCGCGAGGCGCGCCTTGATGAACGAGGCGATACAGCGGAACGTTTCGGCCGGGCCCAGTTTGCTGAAGGCATCGGCCGGACGCAGCGGGTACTGGAAGAACTGTCCGCGATAGAAGATGCGCGAGGCGCGGGGGCGTGTGAGGAGATCGGGGCCGAGCAGCTGGCGCCAGAAGTCGACGACTTCCGCGGACTTCGAGAAGAACCGGTGTCCGCCGATGTCGAACCGGAAGTCCTTGTACCGGACCGTGCGCGAGATGCCGCCGACATAGTGGGGATCGGCCTCGATCACCGTCACCGGGTGGCCGGCGGCCGTCAGTCTGTGCGCGGCCGTCAGACCGGCGGGGCCGGCGCCGATGATCGCGACGGTCTTGCGTATGTCCGGGGGCGCCTGTCCGGAATGCGGCAGGGGCCGGGTGCCATAATGACCGTGCATGACGTCGATTCCGTTGAGGAACGACCCCGGCCGATCGGCGATCGATCCGGACGTCGCATGCTGCATTCCGATCCGCGAATGGGCCGTCATCCTGCCGCTGGCCGTCCTGCTGGCCATCGCGGCGACGTGGCCGTTGACCGGTTACATTAGTACACTCGTGCCCGCCGGGGGAACCGACTCCACGTTGAATACGTGGATCATGGCCTGGGCGGCCCAGCGCCTGCCGCACGGCCTCGCCGGATTCTGGACCCCGCCCGCCTTCTATCCCTACCCGTCGTCACTCGCGTATTCGGAGAACCTGCTCGGCGTCTCGGTGTTCGTCGCTCCGATCCTCTGGGCCGGTGGCGGGACGACGCTGATGTACAACGTCGCGTTCCTGCTCGCGTACGTGGTGAGCGCGATTGGCGCCTATCTGCTTGGCCGCCACGTCACCGGATCGCGCGCGGCCGCCGCTATCGGCGCGCTCGCGTTCGTCATGATGCCCTACCGGATCGCGCAGGCCGGCCACCTGCAGGTGCAGTGGATCGGCTGGATGGCCATCGCGTTCTGGGCGCTGCTGCGCGGCCTGCAGCGGCCGTCGTGGAGCGCGCTGATCGTGTTCGTGGCGGCGTCGGTGCTGCAGGTGCTCTCGAACGGATACGCCGCATTCCAGCTCGCGATCGGCGCCGCGATCATCGCGCCGTGGGCACTGTGGACCGGCGCCCGCCGGTCGCCGCGGCTGATCGGCACGCTGGTCGTGGCGGGAGCGCTCGTGCTGCTGGCCCTGGCGCCGGTCTTCTCGGCCTATCAGCAGGTGTGGGCCGATCGCGGGCCCGCGACGGCAGAGACGCTCGCCAACGCCGCCGACGTGGCCACCTACCTCAGCGTCGACGCGTCGCTGCCGGACGCCCGCTGGCTGCCGGGGATTCCGCAGCCGGAAGGACGGTTGTTCCCAGGCGTGGCCACGACGGGCCTGGCCCTGCTGGCGCTGCTGCCCGCGTTCGGTCACCGGCTTCCGCGCGTGACGCCCCGGCAGATGACCGCACTGTTCGTCGTCCTGGCCGTTGTCGCGCTGCTCGTGTCTCTCGGCCCCGAGCCGGCCGCGTGGGGAAGACGTCTGCCTGTGCCGTCGTTGTATGCGCGACTGGCCGAGTGGGTGCCGCTGTTCCAGATCGTCCGCGTGCCCGCGCGATTCGGCGCCCTCGTGCTGCTGGCCGTCGCGATCCTCGCGGCTGCCGGGGCGGCCCGCGTGCTGGCCGGTGGTTCGCGGCGTGCGCGTGTCGTCGCGATCGCGGCGATCGGCGTGCTGATGCTCGCGGAAGGCTTTCCGGCAGCACGCACGATGCGCACGGGCGTTCCGGCGCTGATCGCCGACGAACGCGAGGCGTATGCGTGGCTCGCGAACCAGCCGAGCGGTGCACTGCTCGAGTTGCCGATCGGCGGATCGGCGCAGGTCGACTTCGGCATGCTCGCGCAGCACGCGGCCCTGGTCCACGGCCACCCGATCGTCAACGGCCTCAGTCGCATCACCACGCCGCTCCAGGAAGTGCTCGGCGGATCCGCCTCGCCGCTGGCGTATCCGGATCGACAGGCCGGCGTGCTCCCGATGCTCCAGGGACTCGGTGTCCGGTATGTCATCGTGCGGCCCTCGCGGTTCGTGGACCCCGCATTTGCGGCCAACACCCTCGACGCGCTCCAGGCCGATCCGCGTGTGGCCGGGTTCCGCGCCTTCGGCGACGTCCACGTCCTGTGGCTGGCGCCTGACGATCCGTCGACTGCCGCCTCGCCGATCGAGGCTGTGCCACCTGGCGCCTTCACCCTGACCGCCTCGGTCAACGACGATCGCCTGTCGTGGATCGTGGATGGGGACCCGGACTCGCGCTGGTTGTCGGGGCGACCCCAGGACGGCCACGAGTGGCTCGCGCTCACCTTCGACAGGCCGCGCGACGTGGCGCGGCTCGGCGTCACCGTGACCGACCGCAGCCTGGGCGACTATCCGCGCGGTCTGCGCATCGAGTCGACGAGGGGAGGCGAGGCGCCGCGCGTGCTGTTCGACGGCAGCGTGCTGGCGGCGCTCGGCCGCGCCATCCTGGCGGCGCCCACGCGGCCCGTCATGTCCCTCGATCTGCCGCCCAACGAGTCGACGACGATGACGCTGCGACAGACGGGGACGACCGAGTCCTGGTACTGGTCGATCGACGAACTCCAGGTATGGACACGACAGTGAACGTCGTCCAGATCATCGTGCCTGCGCACAACGCCGCGCAGACGATCGACGCCTGTCTGCAGCCGCTGTTGGGCAGTTCCCATCTCGCGCCACGCGTGCTCGTGGTCGACGATGGATCGACGGATGACACGGCCGACAGGGCGGAACGCTGCGGCGCGGCCGTGTTGAGGCTGACGGGGCCGCTCGGGCCGGCTGCGGCGCGCAATGCTGGCGTGGCCGCCACGACGGCGCCCGTGATCCTGTTCATCGATGCCGATGTGGTGGCCTCGCCCGAGGCCGTCGAGCGGATCGTCACCGTGTTCGACAGGCATCCGGAGGCGGCCGCGGCTTTCGGGTCGTACGACGACCGGCCGCCGGCGCGCAACGTCGTCTCGCTGTTCAAGAACCTGCTGCACCACTTCGTGCACCAGCAGGCCGACGAACGCAGCGCATCGTTCTGGGCGGGATTCGGAGCCATCCGTCGCGAGGCGTTCGAGGCGGTCGGCGGATTCGCGGCCGACAGGTACCGGCGGCCCAGCATCGAGGACATCGAGCTCGGGGCGCGCCTCTGGCGTGCCGGCCGGCCCGTCGTCGTCGTGCGGGACGCGCAGGTGACGCACCTGAAGCGCTGGTCGCTCAGGCAACTGGTGGCCACCGACGTACGCCAGCGCGCGTATCCCTGGTCGGAACTGCTGGTGCGCGGGGAAGCGCCGGGCGGCGATCTGAATCTGCGTGCCGGCGACCGCGTGGCGGCGATCGCCGCCTGGATGGGGCTCGCGGGACTTGTGGTGGCGCTGACGGGCGCGTGGCCCGTGGGCGCGACGATCGCGGCGTGCGCGCTGGCGACGATCGTGATCCTCAATCGCCGGCTGTACGCAGGCTTCGCCCGGGTCGGCGGCTGGCCGTTCGCGATCGCCGCTGTGGCGCTGCACGCCGGCTACTACCTCTACAGTTCCGCAACGTTCGGGATCTGCCTGCTGCGTCACGCCTGGCGCGGCCGCCAGATCGCAGGCAGTCGGTAGTTGGCGGCGGGCGGCGGGCGGCCGCCCCCCAACAGTCGTCGAGTAAACTAGAAGGCTGTCATGAGCACCTTCCAGAGTCTTTCTGCCGCCGATGCCGCCAGTCTGTCCCAGCAACTCCAGGCCCGCTACGACGCGTTCAAGGCGCGGGGCCTGAAGCTCGACATGACGCGCGGCAAGCCCTCGTCGGCCCAGCTCGACCTGGCCAGTGCCATGCTCGACCTGCCGGGCGCCGGCGACTTCACCGCGGCTGACGGCACCGACACGCGCAACTACGGCGGCGTCGACGGCCTGCCCGAGATGAAGGCGATCGTCGCGGCCCTGCTCGAGACGGATCCGGCCAACGTGATCGTGGGCGGGAACTCGAGCCTGCAGATGATGCACGACACCATCGTCCGCGCGCTGCTGCACGGCGTCCCGGACGGGGCAGGACCGTGGAGCCGCGGGGCGGTGAAGTTCCTGTGCCCGAGCCCCGGCTACGATCGGCACTTCGCCATCTGCGAACACTTCGGCATCGAGATGATCGTCGTCGACATGGACGACAACGGTCCGGACCTGGCCCAGGTGCAGAAGCTCGTGGCCGCCGACGCCGCGATCAAGGGTATGTGGTGCGTGCCCAAGTACAGCAACCCGACGGGCATCACCTACAGCGACGAGGTGGTACGGGCGCTGGCCTCGATGAAGACCGCGGCACCCGACTTCCGGATCTTCTGGGACAACGCGTACGTCGTCCACGATCTGTTCGACACGACCGATCCGCTGCTCAACATCCTGCGCGTGGCGGCCGAGGCCGGCCACCCGAACCGCCCGCTCGTGTTCGCGTCCACGTCGAAGATTTCGCTCGCCGGCGCGGGCATCGCGGCCATGGCGGCCAGTTCCGCCAATGTGGCCGACGCCAGGCGGCACATCGGCATCCAGACGATCGGGCCCGACAAGGTCAACCAGCTGCGCCACATCCGTTTCTTCAAGGACCTGGCCGGCATCCGCGCGCACATGGCGCGACACGCGGCCCTGCTGCGACCCAAGTTCGAGGCCGTCGATCGCGTGTTCACGCAGGAACTCGGCGGCAAGGGCATCGCGACGTGGACGAAGCCGCGCGGCGGGTACTTCGTGAGCCTCGACACGCTCGACGGCTGCGCCGCCGACGTGGTCCGCCTGGCCGATGCGGCCGGCGTGAAGCTGACGGGCGCCGGGGCCACCTATCCGCGGCAGAAGGATCCGCGCGACCGCAACCTGCGCATGGCGCCGTCGCTGCCGCCGGCCGATCAGGTGGCGCTGGCGATGGAGGTCGTGGCTGTCTGCGTGCAGCTCGCCAGTCTGCGGGCGCTGACGAAGTGAGCTCGGGGCGACGCGGCTGCAAGGCCACGAGGATGACCGGACCGTGCGCGTGAGCGCCCCTCTGCTCGACTACCAGAACGTGTCGGTCTATCGGGGCGACACGCTCGCGCTCGACGGCGTGTCGCTGCGCGTGGCCGTCGGCGAACACGTGGCCATCCTCGGCCCGAACGGCTGCGGCAAGTCGACGCTCATCAAGACGTTCACGCGCGAGTGCTATCCGGCGTCGGGCCGGGGCGAGTCGTCCCTGCGCATCCTCGGCCGGCAGGCGTGGGACGTCAACGAACTGCGCCGCATGCTCGGGATCGTCACCAACGACCTGGTCGATCAGTGCACACGCGGCATGTCGAGCGATTTCGCCGAACTGCCGCGGCGCGTCACGGCGCGCGACACGGTCATCTCCGGCTTCTTCTCGAGCATCGGCGTGTGGGCGCACCACGACGTGACGCCGGCGATGCGGGAGACGGCCGATGCGCTGCTCGCGCGGCTCGGCGTGGCGCACCTGGCCGATCGGCTCCTGACGCAGATGTCGTCAGGCGAGGTCAGGCGCGTGGTCATTGCCCGCGCCCTCGTGCACGACCCGTCGTCGCTGGTGCTCGACGAGCCGACCAACAGCCTGGACCTGCGCGCCATGCGCGACCTGCGCGGCGCCGTGCGCACCATCGCGCAGTCCGGACTCAGCGTGGTGATGGTGACGCATCACCTGGCCGACATCATCCCGGAGATCGCGCGCGTCATCCTGATCAAGCGCGGGCGTGTCGTCGATGACGGGCCGAAGGACGCACTGCTCACCTCGGCGCGGCTGACGGACCTGTTCGAGATGCCCATCGAGGTCGTCAGGCGCGGCGATCTCTACCACGCCTGGTAGACACACCGCCACACCCAGGCGCGGCCGGTCTCAGGGACGACGGTCGACCCGGACGACCCGCGTCCCGTCCATTTCGCAGACGTAGCGCACGTCGGTGTTGGCCGCCAGCCCGATGACGTACTCGGTGCGCGTGTCCGTCGCGCTGAGCGACGCGGCATCGAACGTGACCTGACGGCCGCGGTCGTCGCGTGCGGCTCCGACGCAGGCGCGGACCGCGCCCGACGGAAACTCCAGCCGGCGATCCGCGCCAGCCACGCGGCCGCGATCGTCGTACACGTACGTCACGGCGCTGCCGTCACAGCGATAGGTGAGATGACGATCGTTGTCGAAGCGATCGACGCCGGGACCCGAGACCACGGTGTCGCCCGGCGTTTCGGGCAGGCGATCGAAGCTCCAGAACACGAGGCCATTCGCGTCGCCGCGCGCTGCGTCGAGCGCGCGAGCCTGGCAGTCGAGCGATCGGGTGAGCCGCGACGGGGCCGCCGGCGTCACGGGCGCCGCGGGCTGCGCCTGCGCACTGGTTCCGAGCGTCCGCTCGCGGAACTCGGCCGACCGCGTGATCCCCAGGATGACGTCGGCGTACCGGCGCTGCTCGACGAGCGGGAGGAAGCCCTCGACGCCGCCGCTGTCGGGCGCGCGGTCGAGCAGCCGCTGGTAGAACCGCTCGAGCAGTTGTGCCGCGTCCAGGCGCTCCTGCCCCCGGCGGAACTCCACGCCGGAGACCAGGCCGTTGACCTGGGTGGCGAGGTTGCCGCGCTGGATGTCGGCCGTGGTGCGGCTGATCTCGGCGGCCGTGCCGTCGCGATCGAGCACCGCCCGGTACAGGCGCGTGGCAATCGTCTGAGCTTCCTCGCGCGAATAGCTGTCGCGGGCCTGCGGCGTCGTGGTTGCCTGGCGGTTGCCCCGCTGGGGCGTGGCCTGCACGAACGACGCGCCGAGCATGACGGCGGTGGCGACGATCAGCGCGCGAGAGATCGTGGACGTCTTCATTTCAATCCTCATGTTCAGGGAGGTGGCGGGCAGAGCCGGCCACCTCGAGTTCGAAGCCGGCAGGAACCTAGAATCGCAGGCCCTGGAGGTACGTGATGCTGGCCTTCAGGCTGTCGAACGGCGAGGCCGCGGCGTCGTGTTCGACGAAGTAGTGCGTGATGCCGGCCTGGCCCGACTGCGCGAAGATGCGCGCCCACTCGACGCTGTCGCCGCCGACGTCGGCGATGTCGGACATCATCTGATCGATCGGGACCGACGCGCCCTGCCCGGACCGCTTGCGCAGGCCCTTGACGTGCACCATCGGGAACCGGCCCGGGTACTTCGCAAAGTATGCGAGCGGATCCTGGCCGGCGGCCGTGATCCAGGCGAGGTCCAGTTCGAAGGCGACGAGCGCGGGATCGCAGCGCTCGAGCAGCAGGTCGAACGGCAGCTGCCCCGACGCGGTGGGCGCGAACTCGAAGTGGTGGTTGTGGTACGCCATGCGGAGTCCGGCGGCCTTGGCCGTCTCGCCCGCGCGATTGAGCGTGTCGGCCACGCGCGCCCAGATGTCCGGCTGGCTGCGTGCCGCATCGTCGAGCCACGGCAGGACGATGTACTGATGACCGATGACGCGGCTGGCCTCGATCACCTGCGGCAGCCGATCCGTGATGGTGGCGAGATCGATGTGCGTCGACGGCGACGTGAGGCCGTGGCGATCGAGCAGCGCGCGAATCTGCTGCGGCGTGCGATCGAAGTAGCCTGCGAATTCGACCTCGCGGAAGCCCAGCGCCGCCACGCGCGCCACGGTCCCGTCGACGTCCTTCGCCATCGCGTCGCGGACCGTGTAGAGCTGCACGCCGATGCGGTCGAGCCGGCGCGACTGGCTCGCCTGCGCCATGCCCGAGGCGAGGACCACGCCCGCCCCTACCTGTCCCAGGAACTGCCGACGATCGATCGTCATGGATGTCTCCTGTGCCCCACGATAAACCCGTCCGCGATGGACCGTCGATCCCCCCGGGACCGGCCCCCGGGGACGTCGCCAGCGGCGGGAGCATCCCACGGCGACCCGGAATGGCGGAGAATACCATGTCGCCGTGCCGCCTTCCGCTGCTCCCACGCCAACCTCGCATCGCGCCGGGCCCGGCCTGATTGCGTTGCTCCGGCCCTACCTCCCGCTCGTCGGCCTCATCATCGGGGCGACGGCGGTGGCCAACGCGCTGAGCCTGATCGTGCCGCGCATCATCGCGCGGGCGATCGACGACTTCGGCGCCGGGCAGATCGCGCCGGTGTCGCTCGCCCTCGAGCTCGGGGCGATTGCCGCCGGCGTGTTCGCGTTCACGTACCTGCAGAACGCCGCGCAGGTCCACGCGTCGGAGCGGGTCGCGCGTGACCTGCGGTCGCGCGTGGTCGACCGGCTGTCGACGCAGAGCCTGGCCTACGTCCAGCGCGTTACCACCGCGACGCTGCTGACCAACCTCACGGCCGACGTGGACGCCGTGAAGCTGTTCGTCTCGCAGGCCGTGGGCGCACTCATCTCGTCCGTGTTCCTCATCGTCGGCGCCAGCGGGCTGCTGCTGGCGATCGACTGGAAGCTCGGCCTGGTCGTGCTGGCCGTGCTGCCCGTGATCGGCGTGACGTTCCAGGTGGTGCTGGCCCGGGTCCGGCGGCTGTTCGGTCAGGCACAGCGGGCGATCGATCGCCTGAACCGCGTCATCAACGAGAGCGTCCTCGGCGCGGCGCTGGTGCGGCTGGTCGACTCGCAGGCGGTCGAGTATCGCAAGTTCGTCGCGGCCAACGACGACGCGCGCCGGATCAGCCTCGGCATCCTCCGCCTGTTCTCCGGGCTGATCCCGGCCGTGGTCTTCCTGACCAACCTGGCGACGCTCGCGATTCTCGTGCTGGGCGGCCGGTTCGTCATCGGCGGCGAGATGACGCTCGGCGACTTCACGGCCTTCAACGCGTACCTCGCGATCCTGATCTTCCCGGTGATCGTGATCGGCTTCATGAGCAACGTCATCGCGCAGGCGTCGGTCGCCTACGCGCGCATCGGCGCCGTGCTCTCCGCGTCGGTGCCGGGCCATGCGGGCCAGGTGGCCGTGGACCTGCGGGGTGACGTGCGGCTCGAGAACGTCGACCTGACGCTCGGGGGCCGGCCCGTGTTGAAGGGCGTGTCGGTGAACGCCGCAGCCGGCACCCGCACCGCGATCATCGGTCCCACCGCGGCGGGCAAGACGCAGATGCTCTACCTGCTCGCCGGACTGCTCGACCCGACGGCCGGCCACATCAGCTACGACGGCCGCGATCTGCGCGAGTACGACACCGCGGCCCTGCACCGGCAGATCGGCCTGGTCTTCCAGGACCCGACGCTGTTCAACCTGACGCTGCGCGAGAACATCGCCTTCAGCCGGGCGGTGAGCGAGGCGGCGCTCATGCGGGCCATCGAGACGGCGGAATTGACCGCGTTCATCGATCGGCTGCCGCAGGGGCTCGACACGATCGTCTCGGAGCGCGGCACGAGCCTGTCTGGCGGGCAGAAGCAGCGCATCATGCTGGCGCGCGCCCTGGCACTCGAGCCGCGCGTGCTCCTGCTCGACGACTTCACCGCGCGCGTCGATCCGACGACCGAACGCGCCATCCTCGAGAACGTCCGCCGCCACTACCCGGGACTGACCCTGATTTCCGTGACGCAGAAGATCGCGCCCGTCGAGGACTACGATCAAATCGTCCTGCTCATGGAAGGCGAAGTCCTCGCGACGGGGACGCACGCCCACCTGCTCGCCACCAGCCCCGAATACGCCCAGATCCATGACTCCCAGCGCAGCACCAGCCACTACGAATCCGTACGCACTCGGTAGGCGGACGGGCGCCGAACCGGCCGTCAGCCTGGCGGGCGCCGTCCGCCGGCTCTGGCCCCTGATGGCCGGCGAGCGTCGCCGCGTCGTCGTCGCGTTCGGTGCGACGATCGTCTCGTCGGCGACCACGCTGCTGACACCGATCGTGATTGCGCGCGCCGTCGACACGGCCATGAGCGCCGGCGATTTCGGCGGCGTGCTGCGGCTGGCGGGCGTGCTGTTGGCCGCGTATCTCGTGGGACTCGTCGCGTCGTACGTGCAGACGCAGCAGATGGGCACCGTCGGCCGCCAGGTGCTCTTCAACCTGCGCAACGCCCTGTTCACCAGGCTGCAGGCGCTGCCCGTCGACTTCTTCCACCAGAACCGCGCGGGCGACCTGATCTCGCGCATCAACAACGACACCGACAAGCTGAACCAGTTCTTTTCCCAGGCCCTCGTGCAGCTGGCCGGCAACCTGATCATGATGACCGGCGCGGCCATCGCGATGGTCTCGCTCAACGTCAGGCTGGGCGCCGCCGCGCTCGTGCCCGCCGTCGGGGTGCTGCTGCTGACGCGCGCGGCAGGCGGGTGGGTGCGACGCCGCAACCGCGCCAGCCTCGACGCCCTCGGCGATCTCAGCGGCGAGGTGCAGGAGAGCATCAGCAATTTCCGCGTGATCCTGGCGTTCGATCGTGTCGATCACTTCCGCGATCAGTTCGCCGTCGTCAACGACCGCAACTGCACGGCGGCCGTCCGCGCCGGACTGGCGTCGAGCGTGTTCATCCCGATCTACGGGCTGGCGCTGAACGCGGCGCAAATCGTCGTACTGGCGTTCGGGTTCGCCCTGGTCTCCGGCGGCGCCGCGTCGGTGGGCCTGCTGATCGGCTTCCTGATCTACGTCAACAACTTCTACATGCCGCTGCGTCAGCTGGCCGTGATCTGGTCGTCGTTCCAGATGGCCATGGCCAGCATCGATCGTATCTCCGAGGTGCTCGCGCTCGAGTCCAACCTGCCGCAATTGCCGCCCGAGCCCGTACCGTCAGGGCCGGCGGACGCCGTGCTCGCCTTCGATCACGTGTCGTTCGCGTATGCCGGCGGGGCGCCGGTGCTCGAAGACGTGACGTTCGCGCTCGAGCGCGGCCGCACCTATGCGTTCGTCGGGCCGACGGGCGGCGGCAAGACCACCACCGCGTCGCTGATGGCGCGGCTCTACGATCCGGACGCCGGGCGCGTGCTGCTCGATGGCCGCGATATCCGTTCGTATGCGCCTGACGAGCGCACGCGGCGCATCGGGTTCATCCTCCAGGAACCATTCCTCTTCACCGGAACCGTTCGCGACAACATCGTGTACGGCAGCGACGACCTCATGGCCCTCGACGACGCCGGACTCGAGGCGCGCCTCGAGGCGCGGCGGCTGCAGGGGCTGCTGGCGCGATTCGAGCAGGGACTCGAGACGCCCGTCACCACGGCGGGTGACGGCGTGAGCCTGGGGCAGAAGCAGCTCGTGGCGTTCATGCGCGCCGTGCTGCGCGATCCCGACGTGCTGATTCTCGACGAGGCCACGGCGAACATCGACACCGTGACCGAGCAGCTGCTCGAGCAGATCCTCGAGTCGCTGCCGGCGTCGACGACGAAGATCATCATCGCGCACCGGCTCAACACGATCGAGAACGCCGACGAGATCTTCTTCGTCAACGGCGGCACGCTCACGCGGGCCGGATCCATGGCCCGTGCGCTCGATCTGCTGCTGCACGACAGGCGGGACAGCTGACGACGCGCGGCGCGTCGACGCTGTCCGTGTCGCGGGCGTCAGTCCTCGTCGAGGTGATCGACGTCGAGGTCCACCATCAGTTCGCCGGCCAGGGCTTCGAGGTCGGCGCGCAGCGTGTCCAGGCTGACGCCGGCCGGCACGCGTACGTGCGCCCGCGCCCGGAAGAGCAGTTCGCCGGTCATCGGCGCACTGGTGACATCGGTCTCGAGCTCCTCGATGTTGACGTGCTGTGCCGCCAGGGCCCGCGAAATGTCGTGGACGATGCCCGGGTGATCGTGGCCGACGAGATCGACGCGCAGGGTCTGGCCGGCGCGGGTCTCGGGATCGGCGGCCTGTTCCACGACCACCGTCAGGCCGTCGCCAATCGCGCGCAGCCGCGTCGCCAGGTCGTCGGCGCGTCCGATCTCGACGCTCACGCGCAGCAGGCCCGCGAACTTGCCGGCCAGCCGTGCCATCCGGCTCTCTTCCCAGTTGGCGCCGGCGGCGCGGACCTGTTCGGCCAGGGCCTCGACGATTCGCGGCCTGTCGTCGGCGATCACGGTCAGGACGAGCGATCTGCGCATCAGGTGTCCTCCCGGCGCGTCGTGTCCCCTGGGGCGGAAAGGGCGCGCCGGGAGCAGTGTAATGCGGGCAGCGCCAGAGCGCGCGGTATGAAAAAATCGATAGAATCGGACGCGTGCGTGGACTGCTGGTGGCCCTTCTCCTGTGCGCGGTGATTGCGGCCGCACCGCCTGCGGCCGCGGCCGACGACGTCGAGATTCTCGTGGGGACCGTCACGAAGATCGACGACGAGTTCACGCGGATGACCATCACCTGGACCATTGACGGCGAGACGCGGTCGGAAGAGGTCGCAATCAGCCAGGCGACGTCGATCACGCGCGACGGCGTGGGCGTGCCGCGGTCGGAGGTGGCGGTCGGGGTGGCCGTGACCGTGCTCGCGATGGAGAACCCGTACCTGATCCTCGACGTGCTCGAGGCCACCGACATCCTGCTCGGACGTCAGGACGTCCACCTGCTCTTCCAGTAACGGCCTGTCCTTTCCTGTCACACCCCGGAACGATGCTGGGGGCATGGCGAAACACGCGACCACAGGACGGACCACCACGATCATCGTGAACCTGGCGATCTATCGTGCGGCACGGCGCGATCCGGCGGGGACCGGCGATTCGACAGGCCGGCGGCTGATCGCGCTGCGGCTGCCGTCTCCCCGCGCCCTGGCGCATCGTCGGCGCATGCTCGCGCACCTGGCCACGCAGGCGTAGATGCGGTTCGCCGGACGGCGGCCAGGGCGGCACGCTGTATGATCCGCGCGGTTTCTGAACCACAGTTTCCGGCGGCCTTGTGACCTGGACCCAGCAGTACGACCCGCTTGGCGGGATCTTCCTCTCGGCGTTGGTGGCGGCGGTGCCTGTGGTGGTGCTGCTGGGGCTGCTCGCGTTCACGCGCGTCCGCGCGCACGTGGCCGCGCTGGCCGGTCTGGCGTCGGCCATCGGCATCGTCCTCTGGACGTACGGTATGCCGGGATCCACGGCGCTGGCGGCCGCGGCCAACGGCGCCGCGTACGGCCTGTTCCCCATCGGCTGGATCGTCATCGGCGCGATCTTCGTGTACGACATCACCGTCGAGACAGGACAGTTCGAGATCCTGAAGACCTCGATTGCCGATCTCGCCAGCGACAGGCGCATCCAGCTGCTGTTCATCGCGTTCAGCTTCGGGGCGTTCATCGAGGGGACCGCGGGCTTCGGGACGCCGGTGGCCATCACCGCAGCCATGCTGATCGGCCTGGGATTCCGGCCGCTGAAGGCCGCGTCACTCGCGCTCATCGGCAACACGGCGCCCGTGGCATTCGGCGCTCTGGGCACGCCGATCATCGCGCTGGCGCGGGTGACGGGGCTGCCGATCGAGGATCTGAGCGCGATGGTCGGCCGGCAGCTGCCGATCTTCTCGCTGGTGGTGCCGTTCTGGCTCGTGTGGGCGATGGCTGGATGGCGATCGATGCGCAACGTCTGGCCCGCCTGCCTGACCTCCGGCGCCACGTTCGCGTTCTTCCAGTGGCTGGTCAGCAACCACCACGGTCCCTGGCTCGTCGACATCGTCGCGGCCATCGCCTCGATTCTCGCGCTCGTGCTGCTGCTGCGCGTGTGGCAGCCGGCATCCGTCTGGCGGTTCGGCGCCGACGATGTGGCCGAGAGGCGGACGACGGCGACGGCCATGCGGTCCGAGGTCCTGCGCGCGTGGATGCCGTGGGTGATTCTGTCGATCCTGGTGTTCGTCTGGGGACTGCCATCGTTTCGCGCCTGGCTCGATGGCCTGTCGGCCCCGCGCTGGGCGGTGCCCGGTCTGCACCTGCTGGTGCTGCGGGCGCCGCCCGTCGTGCCGGCCCCGCGGGCCGAGAAGGCGATGTTCGTCCTGAACTGGCTGAGCGCCACCGGCACCAGCCTGCTGCTGGCCGGAGTCGTGTCGGGAATCGGGCTCGGACTCTCGCCGCTGCGGATCGGCCGGATCTTCGGGTGGACCCTGTGGCGCGTGCGCTGGTCGGTGTTGACGATTGCGGCG
This sequence comes from Acidobacteria bacterium SCN 69-37, assembly GCA_001724025.1. Lineage (GTDB taxonomy): Bacteria > Acidobacteriota > Vicinamibacteria > Vicinamibacterales > SCN-69-37 > SCN-69-37. Next base: position 49,365 of record MEDJ01000003.1, read on the forward strand.
ATGCTCGCGCTCGGTTTCACCACGCGCTACGGCGGGCTCGACGCCTCGATGGGGCTGGCGTTCGCCAGCACCGGGCCGCTGTTCCCGTTCTTCTCCCCGCTGCTCGGTTGGCTCGGCGTCGCCCTCACGGGCAGCGATACGTCGTCGAACGTCCTGTTCGGCAATCTGCAGCAGGTGACGGCGGCGCAGGTTGGCGTTTCTCCCGTGCTCGCGGCCGCGGCCAACAGTTCCGGCGGCGTGATGGGCAAGATGATCGACGCGCAGTCGATCGTCGTGGCCGGCGTGGCCACCGGCACGCAGGGGCAGGAAGGCGCGATTCTGCGTCGCGTCTTCTGGCACAGCCTGACGCTGGCCGCGCTCGTCGGCGTGCTCGTCCTGCTGCAGGCCTACGTGTTCCCCGGCATCGTGCCGGGGTCGTGAAGACGCGTCGGTCCCCGAGGCTGAAGCCCCGGGGCTCCGATCGTCTCAGTTCTCAGGTGTTTCCGTCCGTTGCTTCTTTTTCGGGCCTCGCCGAGTCCTCCGTGGATATAATCCGTCAGCCCACGGCAATCTATGGCAGCTCCTGCTGGCTCGTCATTCGACGAACTCGTGTTCGCGATCTATCGAGCTGCCGAGTCCCCCTCGGCCTGGAAGGATTGTCTGGATCGCATCCGCGGTGCGCTCGACGGTACGGGTATCTCGCTGATGCATCACGACGCCGAGTTCCAGCAGCGGAGTGTCGTTGCGCACGAGGGCTTCGACGAGCAGAGCTTCGTGCGCTATCGCGACTACTATCACCAAGTGGATCCATGGGGGCAGGCGTTGCGCCATATCGACCTGTCGGCCGGGCGTGTCGTCGAGGGCTGCGAGATCGTCGCGCCTGCCGATGTGCGGCGCAGCGAGTACTACGCGGACTTCGGCAGATACATCGGATCGGCGCAGTCGCTGTTTGGCGCCATCGAAACCGATGAGAAGCGGACGGCGCTCATCATCGTGCTGCGGGGCCCCGCAGGGGTGAGGGAACCGCGCGCCGCCGGCGGCTGACGTCCCGAACTGCGCGACCGTCCACTGCTGTCCCAGGCCATGCCTCGCCATACCGACTTCACGGACGCCCGGCTGCTCGAACTCATTCGCCTGGCCTACGCCGCAGCGTTGGATGAGCGGCAATGGCCGGAGTTCCTCAACGCGCTTCCTGACGTCTTCGGCGGGACGGCTGCGTTGCTGCTGCAGCACGACATGATCGGGCGGGGGCAGGTCAACTGGTCGTCCAATCTCGAGCCGGACGAACTCGGGCGCTATCAGGCGTACTTCCACCAGATCGACCCGTGGGCGACCAGTGAACACGCGCGGCGGCGGGCGGTCGCGGGCTCGGTGCTGCCCGACGAGGCCCTGCTGTCGCGTACCGAGCTGAAGCGAACCGAGTTTTTCGGCTTTGTCGAACGGAACGAGATGGCGCGGGTGATGGTCTCGATGGCGAACCGGGATGCCGAGCTGATCTCGTGTCTGTCGGTCTATCGTGGCGAGCGAGACGCGTCGTTCGAGGATGGGAGCGGGGCGTTCATGCGGGCGCTGCTGCCGCACGTGGCGCAGGCGCTGCGCGTGCACAACCGGCTGACCGGACTGGTATCACGCATGACCGCGGCAGCTGAAGCGCTCGACCAATTGTCGATGGCCGTGTTCTTCGTGAATGGCGACGGCCGCGTCGCGCTGATGAATCGATCTGGCGAGCACCTGGTGGCCGCGCGGAACGGCCTGCAGTTCAACGATGGCGAACTGCGGGCCGAGACCGCCGACGCGACGCGTCAGCTCCGCACGGCCATCGCCGATGCGCGCGCCCTGGCCCGCGACGGCCGGCTGGCGACAGTCAGCTACCTGACCTTGCCACGGCGGTCGGACTGCCGGCCGCTCCACGTGCGTATCGTGCCGATCGACGCCTCCCGCCGCGTGAGTGCCCTGCCTGTTCCGGACGCCGCCGTCGCGTGCCTGTTCGTGACCGATCCCGGCGCGGAAACGGCAGCCGTTCGCGCGGAGGCGCTGCGGATGTTCTTTCAGTTGACGCCGGCTGAAGTGCGCGTGGCGACAAGACTCGCCGAGGGGCTCACGCCGAACGAGGTAGCGGACGTCCTCGGTCTCACGCGCAACACCGTTCGCTGGTATGTCAAGCAGATCTGCGCCAAGGTGGGCGCCTCCACGCAGGCGCAGCTCATGCGGGTGATGCAGTCCGTCGCGCCGTAGCCGAGCGCGCCCTTCCCCCGTGCTGGAGGTTCCCTCGGGGTATCGCGACTGCGGCCAAACCTGAGTCAGGCGCCCACACCATTCGCGCTTGGTCGAGGCCCGACCAGGTATCAGCCAGGGACGACGGCCTTCCAGGAGTCGCGAGTCCGCTGATGCCTCCCATGTGGGAGGTGATTGCCGGAAAACGAGCGGCTAATCTTCGCGACGGTTCCTGTCTACCGGAGGCGTCGTCGTCCTCGCGCCGCCTCCTTGATCGCATGGATCGATTTGGAGGTGTCCAATGGCTCGCATTCACGTTCCGGCAAACGTCACGGTCACAACCCACTCTGATGTTCAGTCGCCTGCGGCTGGTGGCGGCGAGGCGATTCTGCCGGGAACTGCCGGCTTGCACGCGGCCGCGGGCGGTTGCGCAGGAGAGTGGGCCAAGGCAATCGGTCTGATCAATGCTCCTGCGCATCAGAACACGCTGGTGATCCGCGGCAACTGGTCCGACGTCAGTGCGGCTTATCAAAAGGGCAAGCAGTGTCGCCCCGACCTTGTCAGTGTCGATCTCTACGACAGCCCCGTGCTGGTATGCGCCCCGTACATCGCCTGCTGAGGGAGATCACAAATGCGCAGGGGACTTCTCGTCAGTCTGACGGTGATCGTGGCGTTCGGCGCGGTCGTCGGTGTTGCTGAGCAGGGCTCCAAGATTCAGGTGCTGCAGGCGTCATGGTCCGACGGCACGGCCGCCGTCGACGTTCGTCAGCAGGTCGCACAAGCCTGTGACGGCCTCACGGCCTGCACCGCGCCCGTGAACTCGCTCTCGTTGCCTCTGCCGAGCGGGCGCAGAGTCGTGAAGTCTCTCAGTGTGACCTACCGTTGCGGCTCGAGAACCATGACCGCGGCCAGCCGGGAGTACCTCAACTTCCGGCTTGACTGCGGTTCAGATTCCGCTCAGCCGACCACCCTCATTGATTTCCGGGTGGACCAGGGGCCCAGCTGCGACAGTCTCGGCGGTAGTGAGCAGATGTTGCTTCCTGCCGGCTACAACTATTGCTGGCATCATGTGTTCGAGTTCAGCCAGGCAGGCAACTCGTCGTCGACCGTTGCCCGTCTGGGCAACGGGATCTCGGTTGACTGGCACGTCGCTCCCGGCGGATTTCCGTGTCCGACGTTCGGAGGGAGGGGCTGGATGGAGAAGGTGTTCATCGTGGCCGGGAGCCTGCCGGGTGAGTCGTGTCCGGTGCGGCCATAGGGGCCACATCTCCGCGTTCCGCCAGCGCGCATCACGCAGGCAGCCTCATGGCAGGCGAGCGGTACGCGTCGGTCCCCGAGGCTGAAGCCTCGGGGCTCCGGCCGTCCGTCCGCCTCGGGGATCCGATCGTCTCAGGTCGAACTTCTGACTTCTGACTTCTCACTCTCCCGAACTTCTGGCTTCTGTCTTCTGGCTTCTCACTTCTCAGTTGCTCTCGTACGTTCCAAACACGTCGCGCATGGCGTCGCTGATCTCGCCGAGCGTGGCGCGCGCCTCGACGGCGGCCAGCACCGCGGGCACGAGGTTATCCGTCCCCCGTGCGATATCGCGCACGGCTGCCAGCGCGGCGCGGCACACCGCATCGTCGCGCGAGGTACGTGTCGCAGCCACGGCCGCGCGCTGGTTCGCTTCCACGTCCGGGGACATCTCGAGCAGGGGCACCGACACCTGGGCATCCGACGTGAACCGGTTGACCCCGACGATGACGCGATCGCCGCTGTCGATCGCCCGCTGGATGTCGTAGGCCGCGTCCTGGATCTGCCGCTGGATCCAGCCGCGCTCGATGGCCGCGAGCGTCCCACCGGCTGCGTCGATCGTCGCAATCAGCTCGCGCGCCTCGTGCTCGATGCGATCGGTGGCCGCCTCGATCGCCCGCGAGCCGGCCGCCGGATCCACGGTGTCGGCCACCCCGGTCCCGGCGGCGATGATCTGCTGCGTCCGCAGCGCGATGCGCGCGGCCTCTTCGGTCGGCAGCGCCAGCGCCTCGTCGCGGCCGTTGCAGTGCAGCGACTGCGTGCCGCCGAGTACGGCGGCCATGGCCTGCACGGCCACGCGCACGACATTCGTCCCCGGCTGCTGTGCCGTGAGCGTGCTGCCGGCCGTCTGCGTATGGAAGCGCAGCTGCATGGCGCGCGGGCTGGTGGCGCGGAACCTGTCGCGCATCAGGTGCGCCCAGAGCCGGCGGGCCGCGCGGAACTTGGCGATTTCCTCGACGAAGTCGCTGTCGGCGGCGAAGAAGAACGACAGGCGCTGTCCGAGCCGATCGACGTCGAGCCCGGCGCGTTGCGCCTCGTCCACGTACGCGATCGCGTTGGCCATCGTGAAGGCCACCTCCTGCGCCGCCGTCGCGCCGGCCTCGCGGATGTGGTAGCCGCTGATCGAGATCGTGTTCCAGTTCGGCAGTTCGCGATCGCACCACGCGAAGATGTCGGTGACGATGCGCAGCGACGGGCGCGGCGGGAAGATGTAGGTGCCGCGGGCGATGTACTCCTTGAGCACGTCGTTCTGCACCGTGCCCGACAGGCCGGCCAGCGCGACGCCGCGGCGCCTGGCCAGGGCGACGTACATCGCCAGCAGGATGATGGCCGTCGCGTTGATCGTCATCGACGTCGAGACGCGATCGAGCGGGATGTCGGCGAACAGCCGGTCCATGTCGTCGATCGAGTCGATCGCCACGCCCACGCGGCCCACTTCGCCGGCCGCGAGGTCGTGATCCGAGTCGTAGCCCATCTGCGTGGGCAGATCGAAGGCCACGCTCAGGCCCGTCACGCCCTGCGACAGCAGGTAGCGGTAGCGTGCGTTGGATTCATCGGCCGTGCCGAAGCCCGCGTACTGGCGCATCGTCCAGAGCCGGCTGCGGTACATCGTCGGCTGGATGCCGCGCGTGAAAGGGAAGACGCCGGGATAGACGTCGCCCGGTTCCCAGGTGCGCACGCCGGTGCCCGGTTTGGCGATCGGATCCGACACGCCGGCATTGTACGTGACGCGGATCGGCGCGTCGGCGTTTGACACTCCGCGCGACGTGTTTCTACAATGCGCGCAGTTCACGCCCGTGGCCGACACCCACTGCCTGCCCCGCACGTTTTCCGGCCCCACGCTTCGACAGTGAGGTTCTCATGGATGCGCTCATGAACCAGTTGGCTCGAGAGATGACGGACGCGATCGCCGCGGTCGTGGCGAACGATCCGGCCATCGAAGCGTGCCGGGAGAAGGCGCGGGCCGCTGGTCTCGACATGCGCGTGTCGCTCGAGACCGTGATCGGCTTCGCGGATCGGGCCTCGGCCGGCAAGGCCGGGACCCGGACCCGCCAGTCGCCGCGCACGACCTTCGAGATCAGCGCGAACGACAAACGGTTCCTCAAGTCCCTCCGGATTGCCTCCGATCAGGCGACCGAAAAGGAAGTCGAGTAGGGGCGCGTCGCCCCTACTTTTTTGCCTGATTGGCGACGGCGTCGGCCGCGCGCTTCGCGGCCTCCGGATCGCCCAGGTAGTAGTGGCGGATCGGCTTCAGGTTGTCGTCGAGTTCGTACACCAGCGGAATCGCCGTCGGGATGTTCAGGTCGACGATGTCGGCGTCCGAGATCCCGTCGAGGTACTTCACCAGCGCGCGCAGGCTGTTGCCGTGCGCAGCGATGAGCACGCGCTTGCCGGCCCTGACCTCGGGGGCAATCGTCGACTCCCAGTACGGGACGAACCGCGCGATCGTCTCCTTGAGCGATTCGGTGGCCGGCAGTTCGGCATCCGTCAGCCCGGCGTAGCGCGGGTCGTGGGCCGGGTGGCGCGGATCGGCGCGGTCGAGCGGCGGGGGTGGCGTGTCGAAGCTGCGGCGCCAGATCTTCGTCTGGGCCTCACCGTGCTGCGCGGCGGTCTCGGCCTTGTTCAGGCCCTGCAGCGCGCCGTAATGCCGCTCGTTGAGCCGCCAGTTCCTGGTGACGGGAATCCACAGCTGATCCAGGGCATCGAGCGCCAGCCAGCAGGTGCGGATGGCGCGCTTGAGCACTGAGGTGAAGGCCACGTCGAAGACGTAGCCCTCCTGGCGCAGCAGTTCGCCGGCCGCCTTCGCTTCGCCGAGCCCCTTCTCGCTCAGATCGACGTCGGTCCAGCCGGTGAACCGGTTCTCGTGGTTCCAGGTGCTTTCGCCGTGACGGAGCAGGACGACTTTGTACATGGTGATGTTCCCGTGTGATGTCTGTCAGGGCGACGCGTGCGTCGCCCCGGCGAATTCACGATGGTTGACGTCGCGATTTGTAGGGGCGACGCATGCGTCGCCCCTACGCCAGTTGTTTGATCGCGGCCCGGCCGGCGTACTTCGCCGACGAGCCGAGTGCGGCTTCGATGCGGAGCAGCTGGTTGTACTTGGCCGTGCGATCCGAGCGGCTGGCCGAGCCGGTCTTGATCTGGCCGGCGCAGGTGGCCACGGCCAGGTCGGCAATCGTCGTATCCTCGGTTTCGCCCGAGCGGTGCGAGATCACGCTGGCGTAGCCGGCCTGGCGCGCCATCTCGACGGCCGCGAGCGTCTCGCTGACCGAGCCAATCTGGTTGAGCTTCACGAGCAGGGCGTTGCCGACCTTCTTCGCGATGCCTTCCTCGAGAATCCGCGGGTTGGTCACGAAGATGTCGTCGCCGACGAGCTGCACGCGCGCGCCGAGCGCCGTGGTCAGCCGCTGCCAGCCGGGCCAGTCGCCCTCGGCCAGGCCGTCCTCGATCGAGATGATCGGGTACTGCCGCGTCCACGCTTCGTAGAGCGCGATCATCTCGTCGCTCGACTTGATGCCTTCGCCCGACTTCTTCAGGTGGTAGTGCTTCTGCCCCTCGTCGAAGAATTCGCTCGAGGCCACGTCGAGGGCGATGTACATGTCCTTGCCCGGCGTGTAGCCGGCCGCCGTGATGGCCTCGAGCACGACCTCGACGGCCTCCTGGTTCGACTTCAGGTTCGGCGCGAAGCCGCCCTCGTCGCCGACGCCCGTGCTGAGGCCGCGCTTCTTGAGGAGGCCGCGCAGCGCGTGGAACGTCTCGACGCCGGACCGCAGCGCGTCGGCGAACGTCGACGCGCCGACGGGCATCACCATGAATTCCTGGAAGTCGACGTTGCTGTCGGCGTGCGCGCCGCCGTTGAGGATGTTCATCATCGGCACGGGCAACGTCGGGCCGCCGGCGCGGGCCGACTCCGGGACGAGCGCGGCGAGCGACTCGTACACCGGCACACCCTGGCCCGCGGCAATCGCGCGCGCCAGCGCCATCGAGACGCCGAGGATGGCATTGGCCCCGAGCCGGCCCAGGTTCGGCGTGCCGTCGAGCGCCAGCATCTTCGCGTCGATCGCCTGCTGATCGGCCGGCTGACCGACGAGGGCCTGCGCGATCTCGCCGTTGACGTGTGCCACCGCCTTCAGCACGCCCTTGCCGAGGTACCGCCCCTTGTCGCCGTCGCGCAGCTCGAGCGCCTCGCGTGTCCCGGTCGAGGCGCCAGACGGCACGGCCGCACGGCCGCTGGCGCCGGAGTCGAGGGTCACATCCACTTCAACGGTCGGGTTGCCGCGCGAGTCGAGGATCTCGCGTCCCTGAATGCTGCGGATCGTCACGTGAATTCTCCTGAGAACCCGGGAAGTCCGGGGATGGGCAGAAAAAGGCCTGGATTGGGCGGGATCGGACCCCCCGGAAACGGGCATGATATCACGCGGGTTTGGCGTCGGCCGGAGGCCGCTGCGGCGGTCGTGGCGCTGATTCCCGGGGGCCTGAAGAGGCTGGGCTCCGGCGTCCCCCGAGGCTGAAGCCTCGGGGCTCCGCGGGAACCGCCGGTAGCCGGTAGCCGGTAGCCGATTCACCCTGCTACCATACAGATCCCGCGTGCCGCCGTTGACGTGAGGTTCTGATTCCCCACGCGCATTTGCCGAGAGGGTTTATGCCCCGCTGCGTTCCCGTCCTCGCCGCGCTCGTCTGTGCTGTCGCGTTGTCCGATGACGCCACCGCGCAGGTGTCGACCCCGGCGCCACCGGTCCGCGTCCAGGCGTCGGCCGGCCTCGTGTCCGGCGTGATCGGCGTCGTGACCGACGAGGCCGGAACCGGCATCGGCGGCGCCAGCATCCTCGCCATGGGCGCCACGCTTGCCGTGGTCCGGACCGACGACGCCGGTTACTTCCGTCTCGAGCTGACACCAGGCCCCTACATCCTGCGCGCGACGCGCGATGGCTACGTCTCGACCTATCGCGAGGCCGTCCACGTCCGGACCGATGCCCCGCTCGTGCGGACCATCACCCTGCTGCGGTCGTCCGACGACGGCGACGTGGTCCTGGCATCGGTCACGCGGCCGATCGAGCACGTGGATGTCGACGCGCCGGCTGATGCCGATCCGATCGTGCCGAGCGATACGGCCTGGCGCCTGCGGCACCTGCCGCGGACGGTGCTCCGCGACGAGACGCCGTCGGCGTGGGGGCGTGAGGAGCGCCGCGCTGCGCGTCGCCTGGACGCGTTGTCGCCGCTGCCCGACATCACCGGCCGCGTGGAGTTGATCACGACCAGCGCCCTGGCCGCGTCCGGCGAACTGCCGGCCGTCGACTGGCCGCGCGGCGTGGCCTACGTCGTGCTGGGCGCGCCGGTGGGGACGCACGGCGACTGGAGCGTGCGCGCCTCGCTGGCCGGTGGCGAAACCGCGGCCTGGACGCTGGCGGCCGAGTACGCGTCGCGCACCGATCAGCGGCATGCCTTCCGCGCCGGTGTGTCGCACAGCGCCCAGACATTCTCCGATCCCACGCTGCGGCACTCGCTGGCGGCCATCGACACCGTGCGCCACGTGGGCGGCGTCCACGCGGCCGATGTCTGGACCGTCGGGCGCGGGCTCGAGATCGATTCGCGCCTCCGCGTGGAGCGGTACGAGTACCTCGCCGATCCCATGGTGTTCAGCGGCCGTCTCGGCGTCCGCCAGCAGGTCGGTGCCCGGTTCGTGCTGGTGGCCACGGCCTCGCCGCACATGGTGGCCCCGGGGGCCGATCAGTTCACGCCCCCCGCTTCGGCCGGGGTCTGGCTGCCGCCCGAGCGGACCTTTTCGTCGCTCCGCGGCGACGTCCTGCGTCCCGAGCGCGTCAACGCGTACGACGCCGGCGTCGACGCCGTCCTCGGCCGTGTGGCCGGTGCCACGACTGACGTCGTGCTGCGCGTGCGTCGCATCCGCGAGCAGTCGATCAACCAGCTCGCGACGATCTTCGGCCTCGACGACGTCAGCCAGGTGGGGCACTACTACATGTCATCGCCCGGCGACGTGGCCCTCGACGGCTGGCTGATCGGGCTGGCCGGGGACCTGACGCCGTACGTCCACGCGGCCGTGGACTATCGCACGGCCGCCGCCGCCTGGACGCCGGGCGTCGGTCGTCTCCCGCTGCGGCGCGTCGCGCCCTCGGCCGCGCGCACCGAGGCGGAGCAGCTGCACGACGTGACGGCCACCGTCGAGGCCACGGTGCCGTCGACGGCCACGCGCGTGAGCCTGGCCGTGCGCATCAATTCGGCGTTCAGCCGCCAGGATCGGCTCACGCCGGGATCCGGCGCCCGGTTCGCCCTGGAGATCCGGCAGCAGTTGCCCGGGCGGCCGTTCGGCGGCAGCGAATTGAACCTGCTGTGGTCGGCGCGCACGCTGATGCACGAGTTCGAGACCGCGGGCGGCTTCTACGACGAACTGCTCACCGTGGCCCCGCCGGTCAGGCTGACGTGCGGCCTGCAGATGCGTTTCTGATCGACGGGATCCGGACGACGTGCTGACTCCCGCGCCCAAACGTCTTCGGTCGCTGCTCCGCGTTGCGCTGCCGGTCATGGTGGCCGCGGCCCTCGTGTCGCTGGCCGTCATCAACATCGCGCTCGTCAAGACGTGGGAAGGCGAGGTCGAGGACGGCGTCCTGTGGCGCCAGGAGGGCACCAATGTCGTGGCCGTCGAGGTGGCGGCCGGACACGCCGGGGCCCGCGCCGGCATCGAGCCGCGCGACGTGCTGCTGACCATCGACGGCGCCGAGGTGACGAGCGTCGCCGATGTCTGGCGCCGCGATGGCGAGGCCCCTGTCGGGCGGGCGCGCACGTACGTCCTCGGTCGCGCCTCGGCCGACGTGCCGGTGGTGATCACGCTCGAGGCGCCGCCGGCCGTCAACCAGGCGCTCTACTATTCGCTCGCGCTCGTCGGGATTCTCGCGGTCATCGTCGGCGCGTCCGTCAGGCTGCGGCGGCCGCACGACCAGGCGACGCTGCACTTCTTCTGGTTGACGGTGGCGTTCTTCGGCGCGCTGGCGTTCACGGCGAGCGGCCGGTACGACCGCGTCGACTACGTCTTCGACTGGGCGGACGTCGTTGCGCGGCTGCTGCTGCCGCCGCTCTTCCTGCACTTCGCACTGGTCTTTCCGGATCGGCCCAACGCGTGGGTCCGTACCCTCGCGGGCAAGACGTGCCTCGTGCTGATGTACGCCCCGGCGGCCATCATCGGGCTGACGCGCGTCGCCGCCGTCCGCGGGCTCGTCGACGACGCGCTGGTCACCGGCGTGCTCGGCTGGACCGAGACGACGGCCTACGCGTATCTCGGCGTGTGCCTGCTGGCCGGCCTGGCGTTGATGACCACGGCCCTGCGCCGCCTGCGATCCGTAACGGCCAAGCGGCAGCTGCGCTGGATCGTGTGGGGATCGGCGGTCGGCGCCGTGCCCTTCGTGCTCTTCTACGTCCTGCCCCTGCTGGTCGGGGCGTCCGTGCCGTACGGCGATTACACGGCGGTGCTGCTCGGCTGCGTGCCGCTGGCGTTCGCGTCGGCGCTCGTGCGCTACAGGCTGATGGACATCGAGGTCATCATCAAGAAGGGCCTCGTCGTGGCTGCGGTCGTGCTGCTGCTGGCGGCCATCTACAACGGCACGCTCATTCTCGTGGGCGCTCTGCTCGGGACCGACAACGACTCGGGCAGCTTCTGGGCCCTGCTCGCCACGCTCATCGTCGCGCTGGTGGCGCCCACGCTGTGGACGTCGATCCAGAACGCCCTCGATCGCCTCTACTATCGCGACCGCTACGACTATCGCCGTGCGCTGGTCGCGTTCGCGCGCGAACTCAACAGCGATCTGGATCTCGATCGTCTGAGCCGGCGGCTCGTCGAGCGTGTGCGCGAGACGCTGGGCGTCGATCGCATCACGCTGTTCCTGTCGTCGGGCCCGGCGACGGCGCAGCGCTTCCGGCCGTTCACGACGTCAGGCTCCGAGACGCCCTCCGGGCGCGTGGTCGAGCCGTCGTCGACGCTCGGGGCCCGGCTGTCGCTCGGCCAGACCGTCGTCCTGGGAGATCCGGCGGCCACGCGCCGGCTGCCGCCACACGAGATTGCCGCGTGGCGCGAAGCCGGGCTGAACGGCTTCGTCCCGTGTGTGTCGAGCGAAGTGACGATTGCGGCGATCGCGTTCGGCCACCGGCCGCACGGCGAACCGCTCAACAGCGAGGACATCGCGCTGCTCGGCGCCGTGGCCGCGCAGGCCGCCACCGCGCTCGAGAACGCGCGCCTCTACAACGAGCTCAGCGCGAAGGCGAGCGAGATCGAGCGGCTCCGGCAGTTCAGCGACAGCGTCGTCGAATCGCTCAGCGACGGGCTGGTGGTCGTCGATCTCGACGATCGCGTGCTGCGGTGGAACCGGCGGATGGAAGCGCTCGTCGGCGCCGATCGTCCGCACGTGATCGGCCGCGACCTGGCCGATCTGTTCAGCCGGTCCTTCGTCGAGGGCCTGCAGGCCGCGCGACGCGAGTCGCCCTCGGACGCCACCATGTATCGCGTGCCGCTCGATATCGGGGCCGGGGCCGACCGGCGGCAACTGCTGGTGAACACCGCCATCGCGCCGTTCCAGACCGCCGAGGGCGTGCAGGCCGGCTGGATCATCGTCATCGAGGACGTGACCGATCGCGCGAATCTCGAGGAACAGCTGCGGCTGTCGGAGAAGATGGCCGCGATCGGACTGCTGGCCGCCGGCGTGGCGCACGAGGTGAACACGCCGCTGACGGGAATCTCGAGCTTCACGCAGATGCTGCTCGATCGTGCCGCGCCCGAGGATGCGGCCACGCCGCTGCTGGAGAAGATCGAACAACAGACGTTCCGTGCGGCGAAGATCGTCAACAGCCTGCTGAACCTGTCACGTCCGTCGGGCGGCGAGATGCGTGTGATCGACCTGAACGGGGCCATTGCCGATGTACTGGCGCTGCTCGAGCACCAGTTCCGCACCCAGCGCGTGCAGGTGCGGCGACACCTCGAGGGGCCGTCCGTGCTGGTCCACGGCGTCGAGTACAAGCTCCAGCAGGTGTTCCTCAACCTGTTCCTCAACGCGCGCGATGCCATGCCGCGCGGCGGCTGGCTGTCGGTTACCACGGCCGTCAGCGACAATCAGGCGCTGGTGGAAGTGGCCGACACGGGCATCGGGATCCCGACCGAGAACCTGGCGCGCATCTACGATCCGTTCTTCACCACCAAGGTCGAGGGGCGCGGAACCGGGCTCGGCCTGTCTGTCACGTACGGCATCGTGCAGGAGCATGGTGGTACGCTGACCTGCGAGAGCGACTCCCAGCAGGGAACGCGCTTCCGCCTCGTCCTGCCGCTTGCCGAGCCGGCCGAGGTGCACGAACACGACGTCCCCAGCGCGACCGGCGCCTGAGCCGTCCGCGTGCGCACGCAGACAGTGCCGATGTCCGACACCCAGGTCACCGTTCTCATCATCGACGACGAGGAAATCATCCGTGAGGCGCTCGAGGCGCTGCTCACGGCCGACGGCTATGGCGTGCGCACCGCCGCGACGGCGGCCGAGGGCTTGGCCGGGCTCGGGCAGGCGCCTGTCGACGTCGACGTCGTCCTGCTCGACCTGATGCTGCCGGATCGCAACGGCCTGGACGTGCTCGACGACATCAGGCGCGTCGACGAGGAACTGCCGGTCGTGATGATCACCGCGTTCGGCACCATCGAGAGTGCGATTGCCGCGACGAAGCAGGGCGCATTCCACTACTTCACGAAGCCGTTCAAGAACGACGACGTCCTGGTCGTGCTGCGCAACGCGGTGGAGCGGCGTCGCCTGGTGCGCGAGAATCGCGCGCTGCGCGATCAGTTGCTGTCCGACTCGCACCGCTTCGATGATCTGATCGGCGGCAGCCGTCCCATCCGCGCCGTGTACGACCTGATCGCCAGGGCGGCGCCGAGCCGCGCCACGGTCCTGATCCAGGGCGAGAGCGGCACGGGCAAGGAACTGGTGGCGCGCGCGTTCCATCGTCGATCGGCGCGTGCGGACAAGCCGTTCGTCACGGTCAATTCCGGCAACCTGCCGCCCGATCTGCTCGAGTCGAACCTGTTCGGGCACGTGAAGGGCGCGTTCACCGGTGCCGTGTTCCCGAAGAAGGGGCTGTTCGAGATTGCCGACAAGGGGACGATCTTCTTCGACGAGATCGGCAACGTGCCGCTCGATACGCAGGCCAAGCTGCTGCGCGTCATCCAGGAACGCGAGTTCATGCGGCTCGGCGGCGTCGACACGATCAAGGTGGACGTGCGGATCATCGCGGCCACCAACGCGGATCTGAAGGCGCTCGTGAAGGAGGGCCGGTTCCGCGAGGATCTGTTCTATCGCCTGAACGTCATCCTCGTCCCGCTGCCGCCGCTGCGCGATCGCAAGGACGACATCTCGCTGCTGGTGCAGCATTTCCTCGACAAGTTCACCGAGGAGAGCCGCAAGCTGTCGATGATTGTGACGCCTGAGGCGATGGACCGCCTGATGGCGTATGACTGGCCCGGCAACATCCGCGAACTGGAGAACGTGATCGAACGTGCGGTCGTGTTGTGCGGCGAGCGGGAGATCGACGTCGACCTGATTCCGGATCACGTGGGCGCCGGCGAGGTCGTCGAGGTGCCTGATGTGGTCATTCCGGCTGACGGGATCCACTTCCGCGAGGTGATGATCGGGCACGAGCGTCGCTACATCGAGGCCGCGCTCGAGGCTGCCGGCGGCGTCCAGAAGCGCGCCGCCGAACTCCTGCACATCAAGGCCACCACGCTCAACGAGATGATCAAGCGCTACGACATCCTGCCGCGGCGCCGGAAAACCGGCGACACGGACGGCGGCGGCGACGAGATCGACTGATGCGACGTCGTCTCCGTCTTCGGAGGCGAGGGGCTCAGTCCGGATCAGTCGGGGCGATCCACCAGTCGCGCCAGTCGGGCAGCACGCCGTGTTCCTGCCACGTCGCCCCGTTGTCGACGCCCGCACCGACCAGCATGTCCACACTCTGACCGTCGGTGAACAGGACGATATCGATCGAGTGTCCCTGACAGTTGCGGCCACCAGGCTTGCGCTCGAGCCCGGCGCCACGGTTGGCGAAGGCCCAGGCGACACGTCGTGTGATCTCGAACGCGCCGCAATCGCCAGCCATCGAGACACCGCGTCGTCTCAGGTTCGCGATGACGGCGTCGACCATTGCCCGGCCCTCCGCCGGCGCGGGCCGGCCGCCCGGCAGCGACGGCGGCAACGTGCCTGGCGGCGGCACGACTGGCCCCGACGATGGCGTGCGGAACGAACCGATCTCCGACCAGGGGCCTGTGGCCGACGCCGAGAAGGCGCGCACGCGCCAGAAGTGCAGTGTCCCAGGCTGGAGCGGACCTGCCGTCGTCGCAGTTTGTCCCGGCTGTTCGGCAACCGCGATGGATGTCGCCAGGTCGGTGAAGTCGCCGGTCAGCGAGACATCGAACGTGTAGCGCGTGTCTTCGGCAGGTCCCGTACGCGCGGCGTTGGCCGCTCGCAGTTCCGGTTGGGCCGTGGTCAAGGTTGCGCCGCCGACCGGCGAGAGCAGTTGCGGCGCCGAGTAGACGACCGGCTCGACGACCGTGAAGTGCGAGACCGATGAATTCGGACCCGTGTTGGCGCCGTCGGTCGCTCGCGCGCGCCAGTAGTAGGTCCGTCCGGCGGTGAGCGGACCGGGGACCTCGATGCTCGTGCGGCCGTCCGCGCCCGGCTCGACGTTGGCGCGTGTGTGGACGACAGGCGCCATCGAGGCGTCGGTGGCCATCTCGAAGACATAGGTCAATGGCCGCGCGCCGTTCGTTGACGCGTTCTCGACGGTCAGTGTGACCGTCGTGGCGTCGTGGCGGATGGTCGTGGCCGCGGCGGGCGACAGGGGACGCGGCGAGCCGATTTCCACGCCGGCGATCGGCCCCCGGATGCCGGGGCTCAGCGGATTTCGGCTCTTGTCGCGATCGCATGCGGCGGCTGCCGCGCTGACGATCAGGGTGAAGAGGCAGGGCAGACGAAGAGCTCGAGTCACGTGCACGTCCGGTAGAGCACCGGCCCCCAACCACAGGACCGGCACTCGACGTATCGGCACCATGCAGGGCGGACAGTAGCGCTACGCTTTTCGCGAGCGCCCGCGTCTGTCGCCGCGGCTGCGGTCCGAACGGCCGCCGCGTGCGCGCGGGTCGCGGCCCTCGCGGCGCGGCTCGCCGGTCCGTTCGCGTCCGCCCTCGCGCGGCTTGTCGCGATCGCGGTCGCGGCCCTCACGCCGCTCGGGTTCGCGACCCTCGGGGCGCAGGCGCGCGAACAGGCGCTCGTACTTGCCGAGGATCGTGCTCCACTTGTAGTGGCGGTTGACGTAGGCCTTGCCGTTGCGACCCATCGCGTCGCGCAGCGCCGCATCCTGCATCAGGAGCTTCAGCGCTTCCGTGAACTCCCACCGATCCTCGTAGAACAGTCCCGCGTGGCTCTGGCGGCAGTGCTCGACGAGGACCTCCGATCGCGCATTGGCCAGCACGGGCGTGCCGACCGCGAATGCCTCGAGCGCGAGCAGCGACAGGCTCTCGTACGGCGAGGGCACGACGACGACCGTGGCGGCTTCCAGCGCGTGGAGCCGCTCGTCGTCGGGGAGCAGGCCGGCAAACCGGACGTGTGGATCTTCGGGCAGCGGCATCAGCTTCGTGCCCATCAGGGCGAGGGTCGCGTCGCCGCCGTCCCCGAGGTAGTGCTGGAAGTATTCGAGCAACTCCTCGCAGCCCTTGCCGCGATCGATCCGGCCGCCGTAGAGCACGAACGGCGTGTGAATCCGGTGGCGTCGACGGAATGTGTTGGCCGGACCCTCGAGGTGAGAGGCGATCGCCTCGCGGCTCGGCGGCGCCACCTTCTCACGGTCCTCGCGATCCGTGATGGCTTCGCCCTCGGGCAGATCGACCCCGCAGCCGACAACGTCCTCGACGAGCGTGCGCAGTTCGAACTGTGACGACACGAACCGCCGTTCCACCTCGGTGTTCCAGACGATCCCGGCGGCTGCCGAGAACACGTCCTCGTAGATGCCCAGGCGGATGGCCGGCTCGTCGTGTGCCGTGGGGACGAGCAGACTCTTGTGTGGCGCGACGCGGATGCCGGTGACCGTGGGCGCGTACAGGTACGTGAAGAAGATCAGGATGTCGTACTGCTGGTGGTGGCGTTCGAGATGCTCGGTGAGGGCCGGCATCCACGGGCCCTGGCGGCGCAGCCACTCCATCTCGTCCGCCCGGCTGTGCGGGGCGTGGAAGATCCGATCCGAGAACTGGTTGAAGCTCTCGAGGTCGCGCGTCTGCGTCGTGGGAAAGCGACGCACGGTCACGCCGCGCACGCGGTCGGATCCTTCCGGGTATTCGTTCTGCCAGGTGATGTAGTCGCGGGCACAGCTCGTCAGGACGTCCACCTGGTGACGTTCGGCGAGGCGCTCGGCGATGAGCCGGCAGTGATACTCGGATCCGCCCAGGATCTCGGTGCCGTAGCGCTGGACGATGAATGCGATCTTCACGTGTGATCCTCTTCCCTTTGCCGTTCTCTCCGCCAGGGCCGACACGGGGGTCGGCCCCTGCGGTCATTCATTGACGTTGCCCGCGTCGTCTGCCCCCCGAGGCTGAAGCCTCGGGGCTCCGTGGGAACCGCCGTGCCGGCCGCCGCCCGCTGCCGTGCGGCCCGCTGCCGCACCGCCCGCCGCCTCTTGATCACACCCCCACCGCGGCCAGGGCCTCGCGGATCCGCGGCTCGATCACCGCCGGCGAAAACGCGTGGCGACGACGACGCTGACCGGCGATGATCTGCTGGCGGAACGGCTGATCGTAGACGAGCGCGCCGAGCAGTTCGGCCGCGAACTCCAGATCCTTCGGCGTAAAGCACACGCCCGCGCCGCCGAGTGTTTCGGGGACGGCGGCGGCGCCGTAGGCGAGCACCGGCACGTCCAGGCTCATGGCCTCCACCAGCGGCACGCAGAAGCCCTCGTGTTCGCTGAGCGAGACGTACGCGTGCGCGTTCCTGTAATACGCACCGAGTTCGGCGGTCGTGACCGGGCCCGGGAACCAGAACCGATCGGACAGCATGCGGTACTCGGCGATCAGTCCGCGCACCGCGTCGTAGTAGCGCGGCACGGCGTCGTATCGGCCGACGAAGATGAAGCGGTAGTACACGTCGACATACCGCTTGTACTGTTCGGCCAGCCGGATGTGATCCTCGATCTTCTTGTTGGGCGCGATGCGGCCGACGAACAGGATGTTGACGAGTCCGTCCTGCAGCAGCCGCTCGAGTGCCGGCACGGGCGGCGCGTCCGTCAGTCGCGCCGTGTCGACGAGCAGCGGCAGGACACCTGTCGGATCGAATCCGAGGTCTTCGAGTTCGCGGCGGTTGTACTCGGACACGCCGAGCGCCAGGTCCACGCGGTCCACCAGCGTCTCGAGTTCGGCGCGGCCGCGCGAGGTCAGCGCCGTGAGACCGGCGTCGAACGGTGCGAAGAACGAGGGCGGCGTCACGTTGTGATAGCAGAGCACGCGCGTGCCCGGCAGCGTGGCGATCGCGGCCGTCATCGGCGACGGCATGGCGAAGTGCAGGATCGTGACGTCTCCGGCGCGCGAGTCGACGTGGCCCCACGGCTTCACATCGCCCGCGAGGGCGTCGTCGATCGTCAGCGCGTAGATGTCGGACGTGTGGCCGGCACGGCGGATGACGTCGCGGATCGCGCGCGCGTTGTCGCCCACGGCGTCGCCGACGTGGGCGGCCGGCACCCACTGGTTGACGATCATCGGCGATGCCCCAGGTCGGCGACCGTGCCGGCATCGGGCGGCAGCGGCAATGCGCGGAAGGCCGCCGGCCGCGTCTGCCGCACGGCCTCGAGTTCGTCGGCGAGCCGGAACTGCTGCCAGAAATCAGGCGCCACGGCCGGTGCCGGCAGCCGCGGGCTGGCCAGGACCCCGGCCACGAAGTCGCGCACGAGCTTCGGGAAGTCGCGCGCCAGCAGCCGGTCCAGTGCCGCGTCCTGGCTGGCGAGGATCGTGTTCTCGCGCGAGACGCTCGCCAGCGTGGCGTGCATCAGCGCCGCGACCCGGCGCGGATCGGTCGTGTCGTACAGCACGCCGCCGCCATCCATTGTGGCCGGCACGGCCGTGGCCGCGTACGCCATCACGGGCACGCGCTTGTGGAACGCCTCGATGAGCGGCACGCAGAAGCCCTCGTGCTCGCTCGCGCACAGGAACAGGTCAGCCACGTCGTAGAGGGCCGTCAGCTCCTCGTTGCTCACCTGTCCCAGGATGTGCACGTCGTGTACGCCGAGGTCCGCGATGAGGCGGTGCAGTTGTGCGAGGTACGTGTCGAACCCGCCGTACGACCCGGCGAGGATCAGCCGCGTCTTCCGCTGGTAGAGCGCCTGGTACGCGTGCACGTAGCGGATGACGTTGTCGGGCCGCTTGTTCGGGATGAGCCGGCCGACGAACAGGATGTTCGTCCACTCGTCGTCGAACGCCGCGGCGATGCGCGGGTCCGGCGTTGTCTCGAGGTGGCTGAAGTCGGGCACCACGGGCAGCACGTCGGTGCGCGGAAACCCCAGCGCCTCCAGTTCCTGCCGGTTGAACTCCGAGTCGCCGAGCGCCAGATCGCAGCGCGATCGGTACGGCAGCAGCTCGCGCCGGCCGTGGTAGCACTGCCGCACGAGCTGATCGTGGACGCCGAGGAAGTACTCGGGCGGTGTGATGTTGTGGTAGACGAGCATCATCCGGCACGGCAGCGCAAAGGCCGTGCGCGAGGCGCGCGACCCGAGCGAGAAGTGGTGGATGAGCAGATCGTCGGCCGTCAGCTCGTCGACGACGTCGCGGTAATCGATCGTCAGATCCTCCAGCCGCGGATCGGCGGTCTCGACGATGATCTCGGAGGTGTAGCCGGCCGCGCGCAGGGCGCGGGTGATGCCGAGCACCTCGTTGCCGATCGCGTCGCCGTAGCCGAGCGTGGCGAGGATCTGATGGACGCGCGGCGCCACGCGGCTCACGATCGCACGGCTCCCGCCGGCGCGGCGGCCACCACGTCGGCGGCCGGCGGCAGCGTCCGCGCGCGCCTGGCGAAGAAGCCGGGCATCGGCTCGACGGCCGGCACCGGCTCCCTGGCCAGGCGGCGGAACATGTCGAGGTATTTCTGCTCGATGACCGGCCAGCTGTAGTGCTTCCGGAAGAACTCGCGGCCGTTGCGGCCGAGCGGGGCCCCGATCGGACCCGAGGCCTCCAGGTGGAACAGGGCCTGGTCGAACTCGTCGAACGACTCGTAGAACAGGCCCGCGTTGCTGCGCAGGCACTGGCCCTTCAGCACGTCGCACCGGCCGTTGGCCAGCACCGGTTTCCCGAGTGCCCAAGCCTCGAGCGCCACCATCGACAGGCTCTCGTACTGCGACGGCATGATGAGCACGTCGGCGGCCGCCAGCGCGTCGAACTTGTCCTCGTCGGACAGGAAGCCCAGGTGCCGGATGCGCGGGTGCGCGGGGATCTCGATGACGTTCGAGCCCACCAGCAGCAGATCGAGTCCGTGCGGCCGCTTCGCCGCGTAGCGCGTGAAATACGTGAACAGTTCCGGGCAGCCCTTGTTCTCGTCGATGCGGCCGATGTAGATCGCGAACGGCCGGCGCGCCTGGAACTTGCGGCGGAACCGCGACGGCTGCGGGTGATCCGGAATGGCCGAGCCCACGCCCACGACCACGCCGGGGCCCGTGCGGCCGCTGAGGTGTTCGATCAACGCGCGTTCCTCCGGCGAGTTGTACATCAGCGCGCGCGCCATGCGGAACACCGGACCGAAGATCGACACGCCCAGTGCCGCATCGCGCTCGGCGGTCGGCACCAGGATCGCCTTGTCCGCGACCGCGCGGCAACCGTGCCACGCGTGGTAGTAGCGGTAGCTGAAGAAGACGAAGAAGTCGAACGCCCCGGCCTGCGCGCGGACGTAGCGCACCAGGTCCGGGCTCGTCGGTCCCTCGCTGTCGAGCCAGCGCAGTTCGTCGGCCACCGAGTGCCTGGTGTCGAAGACCAGGTGCGACAGCCGGCCGAACGCGTCGGGACTCCTCGGGTGCGCAACGGGGAACCGGCGCACGCGTACCGAGTTGACCGTGTCCTCACCGGGTGGCAGCTCGTTCCGCCACGTCACGTAGTCGCGGGCGCACGTCGTCAGCACTTCGACAGTGGCGTGCTTCGCGAGCCGCTCGGCGATGTACCGCGCGTGCAGTTCGGCGCCGCCGTTGATGTCGACGCCGTACCGCTGCACAACGATCGCGATCTTCACTGGTCCGCGGGGCCCCGGTCGTCGGTGGTGTCGTCGGCGCCGCGCTCGTCACCGCCCGCCTCGCCGTCGTCACTGCCGCCCTCGTCACTGTCGCCGGGACGTTCGGCCCAGGTCTGTCCCTGGGCGTCGGCCGCCGTCCCCCCCGGCCGCCTGCGACGACGCCGTCGGCGACGACGCGCCCCGGTGCCGGCATCGCCGTCGGCTCCCTCGCCCGAGGCCGTTCCGTCGAGTGTCGGCTGTCCCGCACCGGCCGCGGCCGGCGCCTGCCGGACGACGGGCGTGCGGTACTGCACCACGCCCTCGAGCGCCTTCGCGCGGCGCTCGTCGAAGTCGACCCGGCTCGAGAGCGACTCGACGCGCATCCGCAGGTTGTGCACTTCGATGCCGAGGCGCGTCACCTCGAGCGTCATGTTGTGCAGCAGTTCGTAGGCCAGCATCTCGCGCTGCTCGACCTGCCGCAGCCGGTGCTCGGCCTGCGAATTGATGCGCGATTGCAGGTGCAGTGCGGTCGTGATGCGATCGATGTTGACGAAGAGCTTCAGCAGCGGCCGGAACAGGTTCCGGATCGTCCGCAGCGGTCCCCTGTGCGTCTCGAAGACCGTGTCGGCTTCGAACTCGTAGTTGGGGGGCGCCGGGCTCTCTTCGACCTTGCGCCGGAAATGCTGCACCAGGTCGGAGCGCAGCCCCTTCGGATCGAGGAACTGCTCGAGCTTCACCGTGGCCAGCTGCTGCAGTTCGGCCTCGGTGTAGTCGGCGCCACGCTTCTCGCGGATCCGCGCGCGGATCTGCCGCATGATCTGGTCGACGTCCACCGATTCGGCACGTACGTTGATGTCGGACATACGAAGTTACTCTCGACGCCGGCCGGTCCGGCAATGGGACGGCCCGGCGACAGACAGGATCAGCCGCCCGGAAACAGGCGCGGTCCGTAGACCAGCGCGATCACCGCGAGTCCCCAGAGGGCCACACAGACCAGCAGCGGACGGTCCGCCAGCAGCATCTCCGAGGGATTGCCGCCACCGTCGCGCCGGTGTACCAGATACAGATATCGAAAAATGCCGTACAGCGGAAACGGCAGCGTCCAGACCAGCCGGTCCGTCCCGAATCGTGTCACCGTTTCATCGTCAATCGTGTAGAGCGCATAGGCGATCAGCGTCGACGCCGTGACGACGCCGATCATCTGATCGAGCAGGTGCGGCGAGTACTCGGCCAGGCTGGGCCGGTGGTGCCGGGCGCCGTCGGCCAGGCTCGTCAGTTCCGCCCGTCGCTTGCTGAGCGCCAGGAAGAGGGCGAGCAGCAGGGCGAGCAGCAGCAGCCACGGGCTCATCCGGACGTCGACGGCCACGGCGCCGCCCCACGCGCGCAGGACGAACCCGAGCGACAGGGTGAGCACGTCGAGGATCACCTGGTGCTTGAGCCAGACCGAGTAGAGCACCAGCAGGCCGAGATAGCTGATGCCCGCCAGCCCGAAGGCGGGAGACACCCCGAACGCGGCGCCGAGCGAGACGACGCTCAGGCCGGCTGCCAGCGCCAGCGCCTGTGGAATGGACACCGCTCCCGAGGCAATGGGCCGGTGCGACTTGGTCGGGTGATGTCTGTCGGCGTCCCGATCGCGGATGTCGTTGACGAGATAGACCACGCCCGACAGCAAACAGAAGACCCCGAACGCGATCAGCGCGTGCGCGACCGCCGTGGGATCGAGCAGGCGTTCGCCGAAGATCAGGCCGGCGAATACGATCAGGTTCTTGGTCCACTGGCGCGGTCGCAGGGCGAGCACCAGCGACCACGCCAGCGGGCGTGTGAGGCGACTGCCATCCGGGTTCGGATACGCCGTGGGGGTGGACGGCACGGATATCGAGCCACGTCGGGCGGACCTGGCCGCCCAGGACCGCCTACCGCGTGAAGCTCTTCAACGCTTCGTCTTCGGTGTCGAACGTCTCGAAGACGGTCAGCAGCTTGGTGATCGAGAGCAGATCCTCGATGCGCTTGGTCAGGTTCACCAGCTTGAGCTGGCCGCCCTGACGGCTGACGGTCGTATAGGTCCGGACGACCTCGCCGAGACCGGCGCTGTCGATGTAGGGCACGCCCTCGAGGTTCAGCAGGATCTGCCGGCGGTTCTGGAGCGTGAGGGAGTTGATCTTGTCCTTGAGGGCTTCGTCACCTTCGCCGAGCGTGATCTTGCCCTTCAGGTCGAGAATCGTCACATCACCGACGACTCGTTCCTCGATCTGCATGCGGAACTCCTTGCGGGACGGCCTTCCGGCGGTCCTGCCGAATCGTGTCCCCGGTCCCGGTGCCGTATCCAGCGATCCGGACACCACGAGACCGCGTCGTTGAACACGGGAAAATCGCCACAAGTCTAGGAGGTCGCGGGATTTTCCACAAGGGCTTCATGAAAAAGCCACGAGGCACGCGTTCCCGCGCACCTCGTGGCCTGGGGGCGACTCCTGTCTGCCGGCTTCCGTCTCCCGGAAGTCGGTAGCCGGTAGACGACGATCAGTCTGTTTCCCGACGCTGCTTCTTGCGGGAGCGCTTGCGCGCCAGCGCCTGCTTGGCGCGACGCTTGTCGCCGGGCTTGAGGTAGAACGAGTGTTTCTTGATGTCCTTGATGATGTCTTCCTGCTGCACTTTCCGCTTGAAGCGGCGAAGCGCGCTCTCGATCGACTCGCCTTCCTGAATCTTGACTTCGGCCACGGTGAACACCCCCTCTCTGGTCGGAGTCCGGCCGGCGGCCCGGAGGGCCAGCGGCCAGCAAGGTAGCGTAACACGTCGTCCGGACCTCACGTATAGAATCGTCCGCGTGAAAATCCTGGTGCTTGGTGCAGGGGCGCGAGAACACGCCCTGGTCTGGCGACTGGCCGCCGATCCCGACGTGACGGCCGTCGTGGCCGCCCCCGGCAACCCCGGCATCGCCGGACAGGCCCGGACGCGGCCCGTGGACCTGACCAGGCCGGCCGAGGTCCTGGCCCTGGCTCGATCAGAGGCCGTCGATCTGACCGTCGTCGGCCCGGAAGCCCCTCTGGAACTTGGACTTGCGGACGTCTTCCGCCAGGAGGGCCTGCCGATCGTCGGGCCCGGGCGGCTCGGGGCGGCCCTCGAGTGCTCGAAGGTCCACTCCAAGCGGTTCATGGCCCGGCAGGGGATTCCGACGGCCAGATTTGCCGTGTGCGACACCCTCGACGCGGCCCTGGCCGAGGTGGCGGCCCACCCCTTTGATGCGCCCCTGGTCATCAAGGCCGACGGCCTGGCAGCGGGCAAGGGCGTGGTCATTGCCGACACCCGCGAGGCAGCCGAGGCGGCCGTGCGCGCGGCCATGGTCGACGGGGCCTTCGGAACCGCAGGCA
Source organism: Acidobacteria bacterium SCN 69-37 (assembly GCA_001724025.1). Taxonomy (GTDB): domain Bacteria; phylum Acidobacteriota; class Vicinamibacteria; order Vicinamibacterales; family SCN-69-37; genus SCN-69-37. The sequence goes on from MEDJ01000003.1 coordinate 73,480, forward strand.
GCCGCCTGGTCATCGAGGCGTGCCTGACCGGGCCGGAAGTCTCGGCGTTCTATCTCTGCGACGGCCACCGCGCCATCGACCTGTCGACGGCCCAGGATCACAAGCGCATCTTCGATGACGACCGCGGGCCCAATACGGGCGGGATGGGCGCCTTCTCGCCCAGCCCGCTGGTCACGCCCGACCTGGCGGCCTTCACCCGGGCGCGCGTCGTCGAGCCCGTGCTGGCGGGCATGCGCGAGGCCGGGGAACCGTATATCGGGTTCCTCTACGTGAGCCTGATGCTGACGGAGACGGGGCCGCAGGTGATCGAGTTCAACGTCCGCTTCGGCGATCCGGAGGCGCAGGTCGTGCTGCCGCGCCTCGACGGTCCGTTCGCGCGCACGCTGCTGGCGGCGGCCGAGGGACGACTCGAGGACGACGCGCTCACGAGTGCGCCCGATTGCTGCGTGGGCGTGGTCCTGGCCTCGCGCGGGTACCCGGCGTCGTTCGATCCCGGCCGCGCGATCGAGGGGCTCGAGGCCGCGGGCCAGGCGCCGGGCGCGCTCGTGTTCCATGCCGGCACGCGCGAGCGCGACGGGCAGGTCGTGACCGCCGGGGGGCGTGTGCTGACGGTGGTCGGTCGGGCGCCGACGTTTGCCGACGCGATGGCGAGAGCCTACGCGGCCGTCGATCGGGTGCGGTTCGAGGGGATGCAGTACCGCCGCGACATCGGTCGCAAGGCGCTCACACGGGTCACGTGAGTGATCAATGCAGTGAATGGAGCACCGCGGCCTCAGGCCCGGTGAACACAGACGAGATGACACAAGTCCTGATTCTGATGGGGTCTGATTCGGACGCGCCCGTGATGCGCGCGGCCGGTGACGTATTGAACGAACTGGGTGTGACCTGGGAGATGACGGTGGCCTCGGCGCACCGGTCGCCGGCGCGCGTCACGCGTCTCGTGAGCGACGCGCCCGCGCGCGGCGTACGCGTGTTCATCGTCGGTGCCGGCGCGGCCGCGCACCTGGCCGGCGTGGTGGCCGCGCACACGAGCCTGCCCGTGATCGGCGTGCCGATCGATTCATCGGCCCTCAAGGGGCTCGACGCCCTGTTGTCGACCGTGCAGATGCCGCCCGGCGTGCCCGTGGCCACGGTGGCCATCGGCAAGCCCGGCGCCACGAACGCCGGCGTGCTCGCGGCCCAGATGATCGCTCTGGCCGATCCGGCGCTCGCCGAACGCGTGGTGACCTACAAGCAGCGGCTCGCCGAGAAGGTGGAAGCGGCCGCGAGTCGCCTCGCGGCCGAATCGTAGGGGCGACGCATGCGTCGCCCCTACGCCCGCGAACTGTGGAGCTGATCCGCGAGCCTCTGTCCCGGCGACTTGCGTCCGCCCTCGACGATGAGCTGGCCGCAGGCGGCGCGGATGTCGCGGCCCCGGCTCTTGCGCACCGACACCCGTACGCCGTGTTCGGCAAGGACCCGCGCGAACGCGTCGACGCGCGCCTCGTCGGGCCGTCGGAACGGGATGCCTGGGGCCTCGTTGAGCGGCAGCAGGTTGACCTTCCCGCGGATGCCGTGGAGCAGCCGCACCAGGCGACGCGCGTCGTCGCGTGAGTCGTTGACGCCGGCGAGCATCACGTACTCGAACGTGATGCGCGCGCGCCGGCTCACGGGGAACCGCCGGCAGGCGTCGAGCAGCGCCGTCAGGTCGTACCGCTTGTTGATCGGCACCAGTGCCGATCGCGCCTCGTCTGTCGTCGCGTGCAGCGAGATCGCCAGGTTCGGCATCAGCGGCTCGGTCGCCAGTTTCTCGATCGCCGGCAGCAGGCCGACGGTCGAGAGCGTCACGCGCTTCGGGTGCAGGCCCAGGCCGCGCGAATCCGCCAGGATGCCGAGCGCCTTCATCGTTGCGTCGTAGTTGTGCAGCGGCTCGCCCATGCCCATGAGGACGATGTTGAAGGTGGCCGCCGCCAGGCCGGTTTCGTGCGCGAGCACGCGGACCTGACCGGCGATCTCGCCGGCCGTCAGGTGGCGGACGAGCCCCATCTTGCCCGTCAGGCAGAAGGCACAGGCCATCGCGCAGCCGACCTGCGTCGAGATGCAGAACGTCTGCGCCGGCGTGTCGGGAATGTAGACCGCCTCGATCTGCCGGCCGTCGGCCAGGCGCAGCAGGAACTTGGTCGTGCCGTCCGACGACGTCTGCCGGCTGTCGAGGGCGGGCGTCGCGATGGTGCAGCAATCGGCCAGGCGCGCGCGCAGCGCGGCGGGCAGATCGGTCATGTCCGCGAACCGCGTGACCCCGCGGGCATACATCCACGTGAGGATCTGCCGTCCATGGAAGGCGGGCGCGCCAAGGGCGGCGACGGCAGCTTCGAGTTCGGCGGCCGTGAGCTCGGCGAGATTCGTCTGGGGGCGATCCATGGCGGCGTTTCTGTCAGCAGTGGAAAAGGGACAGGCGAGCATGGTAACATCGTTGCTTGGCTGGATGTCTGTAAAGTCAATCCTGTGAATCAGTTACAAGATACACGCGGCGTGCGGCCCGCGCGCGCCGTTTCGGGGATCTCCCGTGGTCGTCGCTGAGACCCTGCCATCGGGCCTGCGCCTGGTCACCGAGTCCATGTCGCACGTCCGGTCGGTGACGGTCGGCGTGTGGCTCACGCGCGGATCGCGGCACGAGTCGGACGCGCAGGCCGGCGTGGCGCACTTCGTCGAACACATGCTCTTCAAGGGCACCACGAGCCGGTCGGCCAGGGCGATTGCCGAGACGATCGACTCGGTCGGCGGCCAGCTCGACGCGTTCACCGCGAAGGAGTATGCCGGCTACTACATCAAGGTGCTCGACGAGCACCTGCCGCTGGCGCTCGATCTGCTCGCCGACATGGTGATGCGGCCGGCGCTCGCGCCGCCCGACATCGAGCGCGAGCAGGGCGTCATCCTCGAAGAGATCAAGATGGTCGAGGACGCGCCCGACGATCTGGTGCACGAGGAATTCGTGCAGCAGTTCTGGCATCGGCATCCGCTCGGCCGGCCGATTCTCGGCACCCCCGACACCGTCAGGTCGCTCACCGCGCCGATCCTGCGCGACTATTTCGAACGCACGTACCTCGCCCCGAACCTGGTGATCACGGCGGCCGGGCACCTCGACCACGATCGGGTGCGCGATCTCGCCGCGCGGGCGTTCGCGGATCTGTCCACCGTGGCGGGTCGGGTCGACGAGGTGCCGCCGGCGGTGCGTCCCGGGCTGATCGTGCGCGAGAAGGACATCGAGCAGAGCCACGTCTGTCTCGGCACGGCGGCCTATCCGCAGGCGCACGCCGACAGGCACGCGACGTTCGTGCTGAACACGATGCTCGGTGGATCGATGAGTTCGCGCCTGTTCCAGCACATCCGCGAGGATCGCGGGCTGGCCTACGCGGTCTGGAGCAGCCTGATCACGTACAGCGACGCCGGGGCGCTGACGATTTATGCCGGCTGCGCGGTGGACCGCGTGCACGAAGTGATCGACCTGACGCTCGCCGAACTGGCGACGCTGCGCGACGTGCCTGTCGACGCCGACGAACTGCAGCGCGCCAAGGATCACCTGAAGGGCAACCTGATGCTCAGCCTCGAGAACACGTCGAGTCGCATGACGCAGCTGGCCCGGCAGGAGCTGACGTTCGGGCGGCAGTTCTCGCTCGACGAGATGCTCCGGGCGATCGAGGCCGTGACGGCCGACGACGTGCTGCGTGTCTCGCGCGATCTGTTCCGCGACGGCGCCGCCGTTGCCACTGTCGTCGGTCCCGCCCTGCCGCGGGCCCTGACGATGGACGATTTGAAGGTGTAGCCGATGATTCCGCGGTATACGGGCAAGGAGATGGGCGCGATCTGGACCGAGACGCGCCGGTACGAAGCGTGGCTCGAGGTCGAGCTGGCGGTGACCGATGCGCTGGCCGACGCCGGTGTGGTGCCGGCCGGCGACGCGCGCACGCTGCGTGAGCGCGCGGCGTTCGACGTGGCGCGCATCGAGGAGATCGAGCAGACGACGCAGCACGACGTGATCGCGTTCACGACCGCCGTGGCCGAGAAGGCGGGGCCGTCGGCCCGGTGGCTGCACTTCGGGCTGACGTCCTCGGACGTGCTCGACACCGCGCTGGCGCTGCAGATGCGCGCGGCGTGCGATTTGATTCTCTCGCGCGTCGACGACCTGCTCGCCGCCGTGCGCACGCGCGCCCAGGAGCACCGCGACACGCCGATGATCGGCCGCACGCACGGCGTGCACGCCGAGCCGATGACGTTCGGGGTGAAGCTGGCGCTCTGGTACGCCGAGCTGCAGCGGGGCCGGACGCGGGTCGTGCGCGCCCGCGAAGCGGTGGCGGTCGGCAAGATCTCCGGCGCGGTCGGGATGTTCGCGCATCTCGATCCGTCGATCGAAGAGGCCGTCTGCCGCACGCTCGGGCTCGAGCCCGCGCCGGTGTCGTCGCAGGTCATCCAGCGCGATCGGCACGCCGAACTGCTGTCGGCGCTGGCCATCCTGGCGGCCACGCTCGAGAAGTGCGCGCTCGAGATCCGCGGGTTGCAGAAGACCGAGATCGGCGAAGTCGAGGAGCCGTTCGGCCGTGGCCAGAAGGGGTCGTCGGCCATGCCGCACAAGCGCAACCCGATTGGCTGCGAGCAGATCGTCGGGCTGGCGCGGCTGATCCGCGGCAACGCGATGGCCGCCATGGAGAACGTGGCGCTCTGGCACGAGCGCGACATCTCGCACTCGTCGGTCGAGCGCGTCATCCTGCCCGACAGTTTCATCGCCGTCGATCACATGCTGCGCCGCTTTACCCGCATCGTCAGCGGCATGGTGGTGTATCCGGAACGGATGCGCGAGAACCTCGGGCGATCGCGCGGTGTGGTGTTTTCCGGCAGCGTGCTGCTCGAGCTGGCGCGGCGGGGGATTTCGCGCGAGCAGGCGTACGAGTGGGTCCAGCGGAATGCGATGCGGTCGTTCCACGAGCAGCGCGACTTCAAGCAGCTGCTGCTCGACGATCCGGACGTGGCCGCGGTGGTGGGGCGCGAGGTGATCGACGAGGCGTTCGATCTGGGGACGCAGCTCGGGCACGCGCGGACGATCTTCGAGAGGGTCTTCCGGTAGTCGGTAGTCGACAATCGGCCACCGGCAGTCGAATCAAGGACACAGCCATGGACGAGCTCCGTGAAGAGTGCGGCGTCTTCGGGATCTACGGACACGCCGAGGCCGCCAATCACACCTACCTGGGTCTCTATGCGCTGCAGCATCGCGGCCAGGAGAGCGGCGGCATCGTCACGTCGGATGGCGAGCGTCTGCACGCGCACCGGACGATGGGGCACGTGGCCGACGGGTTCGACGAGGGGACGCTCGCGCGGCTGGCTGGCACGAGCGCCATCGGGCACGTCCGCTACTCGACGGCCGGCGCGAGCGGCCTCGTCAATGCCCAGCCGTTCCTGATCGACTGCGCGCACGGCGAGATCGCCATCGCGCACAACGGTAATCTGGTCAACGCGCAGGAGCTGCGCGACCGGCTCGTCTCACAGGGATCGATCTTCCAGAGCACCAGCGACACCGAGGTCCTGCTGCACCTGTACGCGCGATCGCAGGCCGAGAGCGTCGAGCAGGCGCTCATCGAGTCCGTGACGCAGGCGCAGGGCGCGTTCTCGCTCGTGCTGCTCACGAAGGACAAGTTGATTGCCGTGCGCGACCCGCACGGTTTCCGGCCGCTCACGCTCGGCCGGCTCGGCAGCGCGTACGTCGTCTGTTCGGAGACGTGTGCGCTCGACCTGATCGATGCCACGTGGGTACGCGACGTCGAGCCTGGCGAGATGATTGTCGTCGGTCCGGACGGTATCCAGACGTTCCACCCGTTTCCGCCCGCGCCGTCGGCGCACTGTGTCTTCGAGCACGTGTACTTCGCCAGGCCGGATTCGTACGTGTTCGGCCAGAGCGTCAACGAGGTACGGACCGCGTTCGGCCGGCGCCTGGCGCGCGAGCAGCCGGCCATCGCCGATGTCGTCGTGCCGATTCCCGACTCCGGCGTGTGCGCGGCGACCGGGTTTTCGGCCGAGTCCGGGCTGCCGCTGCAGATGGGGCTCATCCGCAACCACTACGTCGGCCGGACGTTCATCGAGCCGCACCAGTCGATTCGCCACTTCGGTGTACGCGTGAAGCTGAACCCGGTGCGCAGCATCCTGCAGGGCCGTCGCGTGGTGCTGGTCGACGATTCGATCGTCCGCGGGACGACCAGCCGCAAGATCGTGAAGATGGTGCGCGCGGCCGGGGCGACGGAGGTGCACATGCGCATCAGTTGTCCGCCCACGATTTCCCCGTGTTTCTACGGCGTCGACACCCCGCGCCGGTCTGAGCTCATTGCCGCCACACACACGATCGACGAGATCCGCCGGTACATCGGGGCGGATTCGCTCGGGTACATCAGCGTGGAGGGGCTGCTCGATGCGGTCGGGCCGACGAAGACGGCGTACTGCACGTCGTGCTACACGGGCAGGTACCCCGTGGCGTTTCCACGTGACGAGGCCGCCTATCTCCAGCTGGCTCTCAAGTTGAACGAGTGAGGAGACCGGCACCATGGCGATGTTCCCGCTGACGCTGCTGCTGGGCCTGCTGGTCCTGTCTTCGTCGCAGGCGCCCGCGACGCTGTCGGCGTCGATCGACGCGCTGGGATCGTTCGATTTCGCCACGCGGACCGCCGCCGCGCGCGCGGTGCGCCGGGCGCCGGCCGCCGAGGTCGTGCCGGCGCTCGAGGCCGCGGCCCGGACCCACGCCGATCAATACGTCAGGTTCCGCGCGCTCGTGCTGCTCTCGGGGATCGACGCGGCGACCACGAGCCGCGTGACGACCGACCTGATCGCCGATCGCAACGATCGTGTGCGGACGGTGGCGTACCAGTGGCTCGAGCGCCATCCGCAGCCCGCGCTCGTACCGCGCCTGCTCGCGTCGCTGCCTTCCGAGACGTCGGAGTTCGTGCGCCCCGCGTTGACGCGGGCGCTCGTCGTTGCGGCGGTCGACAACGCCGAGGCGCGCGAGACCGTGCGGTCGCTCGTGCTCCGGGGCGAGGATCTGTTCCGCGGCACCGTGATCGCGGCGATTGGCGATCACCGCGCGGCCTATGCGCTGCCCGAACTGCTGCAGGTGGTGCCGCTCGACGGGCCGCTGCAGGACGATACGGTCACCGCCATCGGCCGCATCGGCGATGTGTCGACGCGCAACGTGATTGCCGGTCTGCAGGCGGCCGGATCGCGCGAGATCCAGCCGGGCGTGTCGGCCGCACTCTGCCTGCTGCAGGTGGACTGCGAGGCGCGCATCCGCTTCGTGATCGAGACGCTGCGCTTTGCGGTCTCGTCCGACCGTCAGATTCCGCTGCTGCGCGGCGCCGTCCACGCGGCCGGCGTCCTCGCGTCGGCTGGACACACCGAGGCGTTCGAGGCGGTCATCGACACGGCCCTGGCCTCGACCGGCGCGGTGCGCGATGCGCTGACGCTGGGACTCGGCAGTATCGTCCTCCGGCAGCCCGCGCTGGCGCTGCAGACCTTCGAGGCCCGGCGGCAGGCACCCGACGTGGCCGCACTGTTCCAGGACAGCTTCGACATGCTGTCCGAGGACTTCGACGAGGAGCAGCTCGGCGCCGACGTGCGCCGGGCCTTCTGGGCGGCGGCCGAAGGATCGGCACGCCGTACGGCTGCTGCGTCCCTGCTCGACGCGTTGGAGTTCTAAGGGTTTGGAACGCGGGCTCTCGAGCCAGAAGGTCGAAGCCGGAAGTCGACGAACTCCGGCGCGTGAGAATATTGGCGATATTCGAGCAACGAGCAACGCCGCCAGGCGGGATGCCCCGTCCGGAAGATGACAACGAATCTCTGAATCAGGACACCAGGTGAGCGGAGTGGATTATCGGCAGGCGGGCGTCGACATCGATGCCGGCAACGAGGCGGTACGCCGCATCAAGGCACTGGCACGGCAGACGTACACGTCGGGCGTACTGTCTGGCGTCGGATCGTTCGGCGGCCTGTTCGGACTCGATACGTCGGTGTCCGACCCGGTGCTCGTCGCCAGCGCCGATGGCGTGGGGACGAAGCTGAAGGTGGCATTCCTGGCCGGCGTCCACGACACGGTCGGGGCGGACCTGGTCAATCACTGCGTCAACGACATCCTCGTGCAGGGGGCACGGCCGCTGTTCTTCCTCGATTACCTCGCCACGGGGGCGCTGGCGCCCGAGGTCGTCGAGCAGATCGTGACGGGCGTGGCGCGGGCGTGCACGGCCAACGGGTGCGCGCTGCTCGGCGGTGAGACGGCGGAAATGCCGGGGTTCTACGCGGCGGGCGAATACGATGTCGCCGGATTCATCGTCGGGCTCGTGTCGCGCGGCGGGATTGTCGACGGGCGCGCCATCACGCCGGGCGATCGACTCGTCGCGCTGCCGTCGTCCGGGCTGCACACGAACGGCTATTCGCTGGCGCGGCACATCGCGTTCGACGTGCTCGGCCTGGACGTGCGGAGTCACGTGGCAGAGATCGGCACGACGGTCGGCGACGCGCTGCTCTGGCCACACAAGTCCTATCTCCGCGCGGTCGAGCCGCTGCTCGCCAGCGGCCGGATCAAGGGGATGGCGCACATCACCGGCGGCGGCATCACCGAGAACCTGCCGCGCGTGCTGCCCGATGGGCTGTCGTTCTCACTTGATCGCCGCAGTTGGACCATACCGCCGGTTTTCGCGTGGCTGCAGGCCGCCGGCGGCGTGCCCGATGCCGAGATGTTCCGCGCCTTCAACATGGGCGTGGGCATGATTCTCGTGTGCGCGCCCGGCGACGCCGACGGGGTGATCGCCGACGTGCGGGCGGGCGGCGAGCAGGCCTGGCATCTCGGCGAGGTCATCGGGGCTGACGGTCATGCGTGAGACGTCGCCGCGGCGCGGGGCGTTCAGGTGATCGAACCAGGCCTGCGACAGCAGGACGCGCGGCGACAGCAGCGACACGCGGGTCCGCAGGCGGAATCGTTCCGCGGCGCTGCCCCAGGGCCAGTCCTGGACCTGCGTGACCAGGCCCGTGGCGACCGGACGCCGCTCCACCATCACGCAGCGGCCAATGAGCGCGCCACCCGTCGACAACGGCGTGATGGCCACCGGCATCGGGTGGCGTTCGGCCCGCGCGGCGCGCAGGTGGGTATCGCGGACCCGGCTCACGAGCCCATCGAGATGGCGGGTTCCCCGTGCCCCGATGACGAGGTGCCAGGCGTTCGGCAGCAGGCAGAACGCGATCAGTTGCACGTGCGGCGCCTCGAGGTACCGGTCGACGGTTCGCAACAACAGACGATAGTGGCCCGAGTGGCGCAGGCGGGTTTCCGGCGTCAGCAGGGCACCGACGATGTGGAAGTAGCGGGGCGACGAGTGCGGTTGTGGCATCGGTCTGTCTCCTTGTGTCGTGAGTGGAGGCAATCGCGGTACCAGGGGTGCCGGGACGATGTTGCAGGGTGGCGAGGCGGTCGATGAGCGGGCATGGCGTGCCGGTGATTGGCGTGTTGATCTCGGGGCGGGGGTCGAACCTGCAGGCGCTGATCGACGCGGCGCGTGACGGGCGTCTGGCCGCGCGGATTGGCGTGGTGATTTCGAACGTGCCCGAAGCCGCCGGCCTGGCCAGGGCCGAAGCGGCGGGGATCGAGACGCTCGTGCTGCCGCATCAGACAGCCGCCGGTCGCGCCGAGTACGACGTGTCCCTGGTCGACGCGCTGCGCGCCCGCGGCGTGTCGCTCGTGTGCCTGGCGGGCTTCATGCGCGTGCTCGGCGCCGGATTCTGCGCCGCGTTTCCGCACGCGGTGCTCAATATCCATCCGTCGCTGCTGCCGGCGTTTCCCGGGACCCACGCGCCGCGGCAGGCGTTGGCGCACGGTGTGAGGGTGAGCGGCGCCACCGTGCACTTCGTCACGCCCGAACTCGACGCCGGCCCGATCGTCATCCAGGGCACGGTGCCCGTGCTCGACGACGACACGGAGGAGACGCTGGCGGCGCGGATCCTCGAGGTGGAGCACCGGATCTATCCCGAAGCCGTGTCGCGCGTGCTGTCTGGCGGCTGGCGCATCGAGGGCCGCCGGGTGGTTGGCTGAGGGCGCCGGGCCAAAGAACGGCAGGGGCCACGAGGCTACGAGACCACAAAGGTACAAGGTTGCGCAGGCGACGGAGTCCGCAGCGATGAGGCGACGGCTGTCGGCCGCGGGCTTCGGGTAGAAGGCCAACGAGTTGCGAGCTTCCGGTGGGCCGGCAGCCCGCGGGCCCTGGGCGGCTCGATTTGCTCGATCGATGGCCATGTGCGCCGCGGCGCCTTGTGCCTTTCTCGTCTCGTCGCCGGTCGCCCCGTCCGCGTCCTCCCCGTAGCCTGGTGGCCTCGTAGCCTTGTCGTCCCCCCCCGAGGCTGAAGTCTCGGCGCTCCAGTCTTCCCGCCTTCCGGCCTCCTCCCAGCCTGCCGCCTCCCAGCCTCCTTCGCCTGCTAAGATCTCTTCCCCATGTCTCTCGACGAACAGTTGGCCCTGCTGACCAAGGGCTGTGTCGACATCGTCCGGCTGCCGGAACTGAAGGCGAAGCTCGACCGGTCGGCGGCGACCGGGCGGCCGCTCACGGTGAAGGTCGGATTCGATCCCACGGCGCCCGATCTGCACCTCGGCCACACGGTGCTCATCCGCAAGATGAAGCACTTCCAGGATCTCGGGCACCGGGTGGTGTTCCTGATTGGTGACTTCACGGGCCTGATCGGGGATCCGACGGGGCGATCGAAAACGCGTCCGCCGCTGTCGCGCGAGGACATTGCGCGCAACGCCGACACGTATCGGGCGCAGGTGTTCACGCTCCTCGATCCGGCCCGCACGGTCGTGGCGTTCAATGCCGAGTGGCTCCAGGCACTGGGCAGCGACGGACTGATCCGGCTGGCTGCGCGGTACAACGTGGCGCAGATGCTGGAGCGGCGCGACTTCAGGCAGCGCTTCGACGCGGGGCGGCCGATTGCGGTCCACGAGTTCCTCTATCCGCTCGCGCAGGCGTACGACTCGGTCCATCTGCAGGCGGACGTCGAGCTCGGCGGGACCGACCAGCTGTTCAACCTCAACGTGGGGCGCGACATCATGCCTGGCTATGACCTTGAGGCGCAGGTCGTCATGACGGTGCCGCTGCTCGAGGGGCTCGACGGCACGGACAAGATGTCGAAGAGCCTGAACAACTATGTTGGCATCACCGAGCCGCCGACCGAGATGTTCGGCAAGCTGATGTCGGTCAGTGATGCACTCATGTGGCGTTACTATCTGCTGCTGACGGATATGAGCGAGGCGGAGATTGCGGTGCTGCGCGAGGACGTGGCCGCCGGGCGTCAGCATCCGAAGCAGGCCAAGGTCGAGCTGGCGAGGCGGATCGTGACGGACTTTCACGGTGCGGCCGCGGCCGACGCGGCGGCGGCGGCGTTCGAGGCGCGCTTTGCGCGCGGCGAGCTGGCGATCGAGGACCTGCCGCAGGTGCCGGTGACGATCGGCGATGGCGGTGTGGCGCTCTCGCGG
>MEDJ01000003.1:90000-181001 GCA_001724025.1 Acidobacteria bacterium SCN 69-37
TCCTAAGGTAGCGAAATTCCTTGTCGGGTAAGTTCCGACCTGCACGAATGGAGTAACGATTTGGGCGCTGTCTCAACGAGGGGCACTGCGAATTTGTGGTACCGGTGAAGACGCCGGTTGCCCGTGACTAGACGAAAAGACCCCGTGCACCTTTACTGCATCTTAGTAGTGAATGCTGCCGCAGTCTGCGCAGGATAGGTAGGAGACGTTGAACCCGGGTTTTCGGACTCGGGGGAGTCGACGGTGAGATACTACCCTGACTGCTGCGGCGTTCTAACCGCGCCCTGTCATCCAGGGCCGGGACATTGCTAGGTGGGTAGTTTGACTGGGGCGGTCGCCTCCTAAATTGTAACGGAGGCGCGCGAAGGTTCGCTCAGGCTGTTTGGAAATCAGCCATAGAGTGCAAAAGCAGAAGCGAGCTTGACTGCGAGACTCACAAGTCGAGCAGGTGGGAAACCAGGCTTTAGTGATCCGGTGGTTCCGCGTGGAAGGGCCATCGCTCAACGGATAAAAGGTACGCCGGGGATAACAGGCTGATCTGAGCCAAGAGTTCACATCGACGCTCAGGTTTGGCACCTCGATGTCGGCTCATCGCATCCTGGAGCTGTAGCAGGTTCCAAGGGTCCGGCTGTTCGCCGGTTAAAGCGGTACGTGAGCTGGGTTTAGAACGTCGCGAGACAGTTCGGTCTCTATCTGTCATGGGCGCAGGAGATTTGAGTGGGGCTGACCTTAGTACGAGAGGACCGGGTTGGACGCACCTCTAGTGTACGAGTTATCGCGCCAGCGGTAGTGCTCGGTAGCTACGTGCGGACGGGAGAAACGCTGAAAGCATCTAAGCGTGAAACCCTCCACGAGATGAGATCTCCCTGGGTCGCGAGACCCCTGAAGGCACCTGGAAGATGACCAGGTTGATAGGTCGGATGTGGACGCATCGTGAGGTGTGAAGCTGACCGATACTAATCTGCCGTGAGGCTTGACCATTGATTCTTTCCCGCCGGGATATGCACCCGGCACCCATCGCGAACACGATGTGGCGTGGTGAGATCAAACTACCGTTTGCAGGGTATTCAGTTGTCCGTCCGCTGTCGCCGCGTCTCTGGCGCGGCTCAGACTGGACGAGTGAGTGTGCGCAGAGGCCGTTGGTCAATCCGACCCCGAGCGCAGGTGCCGGCGGGCGTATGTTCCGCCGCCACACGTTGAATCGGGCCGGCGCGTATGGCGCCGCCCCCGGGTGTAGCAGCCCGGTCGTGTTTCCCGGTGGTCATAGGAGCAGGGTCACACCCGTTCCCATTCCGAACACGGAAGTTAAGCCTGCTACCGCCGATGGTACTGCATGGGTAACTGTGTGGGAGAGTAGGTCGCCGCCGGGATTATTCTCAAGAGGGCCCGTCAGGTTCACACCTGTCGGGCCTTTGTCGTTTCCGGGCGCAGACGGGCCGCCAGTCAGTCCGGCGTTCGGGCCTGCGCGCATGCCCACGCTCGTCACCATCACCGACATCGATGACCCTCGACTCGAGGGCTACCGAGACCTGCGCGATCCCGACAGGACGGCGCGAAGCGGAACCTTCGTCGCCGAGAGTCGACTGGTGCTCGATCAGTTGGTCGCGTCCGGCCGCTATCCGGTACTGTCCGTCCTGACGACGCCGGCCAGGCTCGAGGCGATGCGCGGCTCCCTTGAACGTCTGCCAGCCGACACGCCAGTCTATGTCGTTGACGCGGCACAGATGGCCGCGGTCGCGGGATTCCGCATCCACAGAGGCTGCCTGGCACTCGGATCGCGCGGCGCGGTCCTCGACGCCGAAACCGTGCTGACGCTGCGCCCGTCGACACTGCTGGTGCTCGAGTCCGTGACGGACCCGGACAACGTCGGCAGCCTGTTCCGATCGGGCCGCGCCCTGGGCGTCGACGCCCTGCTCCTGGGGACGAGGTGCGCTGACCCGCTGTATCGGAAGGCGATCCGGACGTCGATGGGGGCGGTGTTCCACCTGCCGTGGGGACGATACGACGACGTTGGCGCCCTCGCGAGGCGACTGCGGGAGGCCGGCGTCACGATTGCTGCGCTCACGCCGGCGCCGATGGCCGTGCCGATCGCGGGATTTGTCGGGGCGCTGCGGCAGGATGCGCCGGTCGCCCTGATGGTCGGGAACGAAGGGGTGGGGTTGAGCGCGAACGCCCTGGCGGCCTCCGACGTCTGCGTCCGGGTCCCGATGCGGCCCGGCACAGACTCGCTCAACGCCCACGTCTCTGCCGCGATTGCGCTTTCGCACCTCGGACGCACCGGTCAGGCGTCGTCAGAGCCCTGACCGGGAGGAACCGCCCGCCCGGCGCCCGACGCCAACCGCTGCGGCGCCTATTCCGCGACTTTGTAGTTCAGCACGTACTGGCGCCTGGCGTCGGTGAACGTGCGCAGGCGCTCGAGGCTACCGGTCAATTCCTCGGTGGAGACGTGCTTGCGTGTGTCGGTCTCGGCAATTGGCGCGATCAGTACGTGGTACCGAGTGGCGATGGGGCCCAGCGTCTTCCAGTCGAGCCAGGTCTCGGCAAGCTCGCGGCAGTATGCCAGGTAACGGTCGCGCAGTGCCGGCACGGCAAACAACTTCGAGCGGAGCGGTTTTGTCGGATCCTGGAGTCCGACGAGGAGATCGAGCGTGGCGCCACCGCCTCCGCCGCCGAAGTCACCCATGCCGCCCCGCCGGCCGCCGCCCCGACCCTCGCTGCTGGAGAACGTCTCGTTCGTGTCGCCGGGCAGCACATGGAAGCGTCCGGCCTCGTCGAGGTAGAGGTAATAGTCACTGCCGCGCGTCCAGTAGCCGTCGCTGTTGACCAGGACGTTGTCGAGCGCGAGGAACTTCAGCGCGCCATCGATGTCGAGGATCGGTGCGAGCGCGGCTTCGAGCCGGTCGGGCGGCGTCGTATTGAGCACCTTGGTCAGGGTGACGAGCGCATCCCACGAGCGGCGGTTGTCCTTGTTCTTGATTTCGAACAGGCGCTTGTAGGCCTCCGGATCGTCACCCGTGTACTCGAGGCCCGCGCGACTGCCGGGACTGCCGGGCACCTTCCAGCGCACGCCGTTTTCGCCCTCGAAGCGATCGGCCACGAAGTCGCGGTTGATCTGTTCGATGTTCGAATACACGCCCCACGATTCGCCATTGACCACGACCCGGACGAAGTTTCCGCGCGCGGCCGGCACGTAGTGCCCGGCAATCTGCTGGAAGAGTACGCCGCGCATCTGCGTCGGATCGTTCACGCCGTTCAGCAGGTTGAGCGTGCGGAAGCCAAGCAGGTTCTGGTCCTTGACCGCCAGATCGACAGTGACGTTGAACGAGCGCTTGAGCCCGGCCGGTACCATCGAAAAGGACGAGTTGCCGCGGAAGCTGACGCCGACGTTCTCATAGCGACGGCCGTCGACGGTCATCCTCGCCGGCACCTCGACGTCGGTGTCCTTGAAGATTGCCAGCTCGTCTTCCCAGTCGTCGTGCTCGAACTCGAAGAAGATCGTCCGAAGCGTGCTTGGATCGTAGAGCGGCACGGACGCGGGGACGGCCTTCACGTCGGAAGGTGCGACCCGCGGCCCCGGCGATCCGCTGATCATCGCACCGCCGCGACCGAATCCGCGGCCGCCCCCGCCACGCATGCCCCCACCCTGCGCTGTGACATATTCGCGCGCCGGTCCACGTTCGGCGGCATCGAGCCAACCGTTGCCGTCCTTGTCGAACTGCTTGACGACCGCCAGATCCTGCCGGGCGCCGAAGCCCGGTCCGCCCGGTCCTCCGGGGCCCCGGCCTCCGGGGCCGCCGGGCCCACCCGGAAACGGAAACTGCTGCGCGGTCAGGCCAACGGCCGTGCACGCGGTCGCGATCACGACGAGGTGGGTGATGGATCGTCGGGTCATGATTGCCTCCCTTACCCCTGGGGTTCGTCGACCGGCCGTGCGGCCAGCGTCACGTTCTGGATCCCCTCGAGTCGATTGAGCGCCCTCACCAGATCTTCCGGACGCTGTCCTGCGCGCAACTGGACGCTGTACGTGCCATCGAGTGCGATGCCCTGGCGGGCCGTGCCGATCGTCAGCAGGCGGCGCCCGGTGACGAACGTATCGATCACTGCGGCAATCTCGCCGTCCAGAACCTGGCCGCTCGAGACACGCAACTCGAGCGTGTATTGCTGGCCCCCGTGGTCGCCGCCCCGCGGCTTCATCGCAAACGCCGCCACGCCGACCACCACGATGCCGATCAGCGCGACGCGCGGATCGCTCGCCCCGCAGGCCATGCCCACGACCACCGCGAAGATCACGAACGCCGTGTCCTGCGTGTCCCGCACGACGGTGCGGAACCGGACGATCGAGAGGGCGCCGACGAGGCTGAACGCGCGCGCCACGCTGTCGCCAATCACCTGCGTCACCATCGCGATGAGCACGGCCAGCAGGACGAGCGTGGCCGGGAACGTCGCGACGTGTTCGGCGCGGGTCTTTCTGTAGATCCACGCGACCACCGCACCGAGCAGCACCGCCACCACCAGCCGACCCAGTACGCTGGCCGGCGAGATCGCCGCCGAGGCCCCGACGGCGGACGTCAGCAGTTCAGCCACCCGCAGCTCCCGCGAAGTCTGCCGGATCCGCCGCCACCGTGGGCGATGCAACGGCCGCCGCCGACGTCCGCGGCGCCGCGAGTGCCGCAAGCGAGAGCCGATATTTCGAGATCGGCGAGGGCGACAGGACGAACCGCTCGACGATCTCCTTGAAGATCGCCGGCATGACGACGCAGTACTTCATCTCGACGATCACGTGGTCCGCCAGAATCGGGAGGCCGTCGTCGGGAGCGAAGATGGTCGTCTCGTTCCATTGCGCCCGGATCGCGTCGTCGAAGGTCAGCCGCATGGGCCCGTGGGATCCGGCGCCGACGAGCGCATGGCGTCTGTAGCTCACCTGGCAGACGGGCCGCAGCCGCCGCGCCTGCACGCGCTCGACGAACCATGCCGTGGGCCCGCCGGTGGTGCGGGGGACGATCAGATCGCCCAGGTCGGTATCGCCCACCACGGTGCGCCGCTTGCTGAGCAGCGTGTTCGTCCGGAGCTTTCGCTCGATCCAGGCCAGGTGCGCCGTGCCGTACCGGCGGATACGGTACTTGCTCCGTCCGTAGGAGCCGCGCCGCTGGTAGACCGCGCGATCGTCGGTGTCGAGGTAGATCGTCGTCGTGTGGTACTCGTCACCCGTGGGCCCGCCGGCGTGCGGATCGGCGATGAGCCGGGTGCGGGCCCAGGCGAGGATGCGGGCGGCCGTGGCCGCCGGGACCAGGAACTTCACTTCCCTGGCACCATCACGAGTTTCGCGAGCGTGGGTTCCCTGTAACATGGCCGTTACATGAAGAGGATACGGCGGACGTCCGGG
Organism: Acidobacteria bacterium SCN 69-37; assembly: GCA_001724025.1. Lineage (GTDB taxonomy): Bacteria > Acidobacteriota > Vicinamibacteria > Vicinamibacterales > SCN-69-37 > SCN-69-37. The sequence continues at coordinate 95,384 of MEDJ01000003.1, forward strand.
GACGTTCGTCCTCACGTGTATCGTTGGACGCGAATCACTGTCTCTTCACGGCTTTGCCATCGATTCGTCACAACGTCCGGCCGTGTGGGTTTTCCAATGGAGGAGGACGATGGCGACAGTACAGGAACCCGGGGACGCCGGCGGACGACCACGCAAGGCGCTGGTCGTCGAGGACGAGCCGCACATCAGGGAACTGGTGGCGCTGCACCTGCGTCTCGAGGGGCTGCACGTCGTCGAGGCGGGCAGCGGTGACGATGCGATCCGGATTGCGGAGGCGGAGCCGTTCGATCTCGTCATCCTGGATCTGATGCTGCCGCGCGTGGACGGGATGACCGTCTGCCGGGCGATTCGCCGGCAGCGGGTCAATGGCGACGTGCCGATCCTCATGCTCACCGCGAGGCGCGAAGAGTCCGACAAGGTGCTGGGGCTCGAGAGCGGCGCCGACGATTACCTGACCAAGCCGTTCGGCGTGCGCGAACTGGTGGCACGCGTCCGGGCGCTGCTGCGCCGGCCGCGCGCCTCGCAGTCCACCCTCCAGATCCGCGCCGAGGCCCCCGTCGTGGCCGGGCCGCTGAAGCTCGATCCCGCGCGCCGGCAGGCCGTCGTGGATACGAACGTGATCGAGCTCACGCCGCACGAGTTCGACGTGCTCTACCTGCTGGCCTCCCGGCCGGGCATCGTGTTCACGCGCGAAATGCTGCTCGAGCAGGTGTGGACGAACGACACGCACGTCACGGAACGGAGCGTCGACACGTTGATCAAGCGCCTCAGGCAGAAGATCGAGGCCGATACGCGCGAGCCGCGCCTCATCCTGACCGTGTGGGGAACCGGCTACAAGTTCACCGATGCCTGACGTCACCTGGTATCGCAGTCTCTACTGGCGCGTGGCCTTCGGCTTCGTCGCCGTTGTCGCGACGCTGCTCGCGGTGCAGGGACTCGTGTTCCTGTGGCTGAGCGGACAGCGGACCGACATCTTTCCGGCGCGGTCGCCGGCGCAGTACGCCTTTGCGCTGGCCGGTGACGTCGGCGCCGTGCTCGCGACGCAGCCGGACGTGGATCTGCGCGCGTACGTGCTGCGCAACTATTCGAGCTCGTTCCGCAGCTATGCCGTGGCGCTTGCCGATGGCCGGATGATCGTCAGCGAGCGCGTGCCGCCGCCGCAGCCGCTGGTGCGATCGGCACGGACGCGCCTGCTCGTCGAGCGCGGCGAGGAGCCGTTCGACGGTCACGGAGGGCGCGGGTGGGACGGACGCGGGCGCGGCGATCGCGGACGCGATGGGGCGTCCGGTGCCGGGTTTGGGGCCGGGCCGCGCGACACCAGGCCGCGTGGCCTGCGCGGGCCCGGGCCGGGCGAGATGGACGACGGACGCGAGTTCGGCCGTGGACCGTTCCTGCGGGGCGGCAGCGACAGTATCCCGGGGGGCATCGAATACGCGCGCGTGCTGCAGGACGGCGTCGTCATGGGCATGGTGGCGGTGCCGCGCCAGGCGCCGCCCATGTCCGTGGCACTGCGCGCGCTCGGCCCGACGCTGGCCGCGATCGCGCTCGTCCTGCTGGCCGTCGGCACGGCCGTGGCCGCGCTGGTGATCTTCCGGCCGACTCGGCGGCGGCTCGGCCAGTTGCAGGAAGCGGCACGGGCCCTGGGCGCGGGCCAGACGGGCGTGCGCGCGCCGGAGACCGGTGGCGACGAGGTCATGGCCTTGTCGATGGCGTTCAACGAGATGGCCGTCCGGCTCGAGCAGCGGACGAGTGCGCTCGAGGCGGCCGACCGCACGCGCCGGCAACTGCTCGCCGACGTGTCGCACGAGCTGATGACGCCGCTGGCCGCCATCCGCGGGTACGTCGAAACGCTTCAGATGCCCCGGCTCGAGATCGACGAGCAGTCGCGACTGCGATACCTGCGGATCGTGAACGACGAGACCGAACGGCTCGAGCAGATCATCGGGGACCTGCTCGACCTGGCGCGGCTCGAGGGCGGTGCCGGAACGTTCAGGGACGAAGACGTGTCGGTGGCCCAGTTGTTCGAGCGTCTCCGCCATCGTCACGAGCACGTGCTGGCCGATCACAGGGTGACGCTGGTGACCGCGGGCCAGGACGATATCGCCACGATACCCGGCGACCCCTATCGGCTCGAGCAGGTGCTGCAGAACCTGGTGGCCAATGCCATCCGTCACACGCCGCCCGGCGGCCAGGTGACGGTCGCCGCGACGGTCGACGGCGACTCGTGCGTGCTGACGGTGGAGGATACGGGTCCCGGGATTGCCGACGAACACCTCGAGCGCGTGTTCGATCGGTTCTACAAGGCCGACGAATCGCGAACGGGCACCGAGGTGCCGTCCGGCAGCGGGCTCGGCCTCTCGATCGTGCAGGCCATCGTGCACCGCCACGGCGGCACGATCACGGCGTCGAATGCGTCGTCGGGCGGCGCGCGGTTCGCGATCCGTCTGCCGCGTCAGCGGCCGGCATCTGCCATCGAGTAAGCTGAACCCGGATTCTCCCGGTGGTGATGCGACTGCGGCCGATCTTCGTGAGCGTCCTGCTCGTTGTCGTGGCACTGGTGCCGGTCTTCGGCCAGCTGCCGCCGTACGGCGGCGCGCGCGAGTACGCGGCCGACCTGCAGGCCAGGCGTGCGGCGTTGATGGAGACGATCGGGCCCGGCACCGCGCTCGTCCTGTGGAGCGCGCCCTCACGCGTCTATTCCACGGACACGGACTACGAGTACCGGCAGGAGAGCAATCTGCTCTATCTGACCGGGTTCGACGAGCAGGCCGCGACGCTCGTCCTCGTGCCAGGCGCGACGGGGCCGCGCGAGTTCCTGTTCGTCCGCGCGCGCGATCCGTTTGTCGAACTCTGGTATGGCCGGATTCCGCCGCCAGACGAGGTGACGGCGCGCACGGGCATCGCGCAGGTGTTCCCGCAGCGCGAGACCGAGGCGTTCGACGCGTTCGTGCGCGGCCTCCTCACTGGCGGATCTCCGGCCGAGGTGAGCGGCGCCGAGGCCGCGGGGCGTGCCGTCGCGCCCGCGGCCGGTGCGTTCCGGATCATGATCCTGGCCAACCCATCGGCCAGGACGATCGACCCGGATACCGTCCGGCAGATCGCCTGGGCACGCGAAGCTGCTGCCACACGGCCGGACACGACGGTCGTCCCGGCCTCGGGCGTGATCGAGCGCCAGCGGCGCGTGAAGACCGCGTACGAACAGCAGATCATGCGTCGCGCGGCCGACATCTCGGCGCAGGCGCACATCGATGGCATGCGCGCGACGCGGCCCGGACGATGGGAGTACCAGGTCGAGGCGGCCATCGAGCACCGGTTCCTGGCGGAAGGCGCGATGTCGTGGGCGTATCCGTCGATCGTCGGCAGCGGACCGAACGCCACGATCCTGCACTACGTGCGATCGACGAGGCGGATGGAAGCCGGCGATCTGCTGCTCGTGGACGCGGGGGCGAATTTCCAGGGGCTCACGGCCGACGTGACGCGGACGTGGCCGGTGAACGGACGATTCACGACGGCGCAGCGCCAGGTGTACGACGTCGTGCTCGAGGCGCTCGAGGCCGGGGCCGCGGCCGCGCGGCCAGGCGGGTCGATCGACGCGGTCAATCTCGCCGTGCGTCAGGTCGTCGGCAGGGGACTGCTACGCCTCGGCCTGGTGACCGATCCCGACGCCGCCAGCGGCCGCAGTCCGCAAATCGACCTGTGGTTTCCCCACAGTCCTTATCACGGGATCGGCGTGGACGTGCACGAGTCGCTCGGGCCGCTCGTGCCCGGCGTCGCGTTCACGATCGAACCGGGCATCTACGTGCGACCCGACGTGCTCGATCGCCTGGCGCGCGATGCCGCGCAGGCCGACGCGGTTCGCACCATCAGACCAGCTGTCGACCGCTATCGCGACATGGGCATCCGGATCGAGGATACGTTCCTCATGACGCCGACAGGTCCCGAGGCGCTCTCGGCTGCGGTCCCGAAGGCGCCAGGCGCGATCGAGCGGATCGTCGGCCGATCGCGCTGAGCGTCCCCTTCCGGCCGTTCCCCCGAGGCTGAAGCCCCGGGGCTCCGAAGAACTCGTGTCAGCGCGTCGTGTTTGGTGATTTCTCGCGATTGGGTGCCGCGTTGTACGCCGCTGACTGTCCCCGGGGAATGCTCAGCGACACCCATGCCGATCCGCGTGCGGTCTTTGCGATGAGCACGATCTGTCCCACGTGATAGCTCACGTGCGCGAGTGACCGCAGGAGCGCTTCCGTGACGCTCAACAGGTGCTGGCGGATCGTGACCGTGCGCGTCAGGTCCGCGTCGGTCAGGCCATCGAGCGTGTGCCGCAGAACCTGCCAGCCCTCCGACCAGCGTTGCAGGATCGCGTCGCGCGTGACGAGCGTCTGGGCAAACTCCGTGTCGCGATCGCGCCAGGGCTTCTCGCCGTCGGTCGAGAGGAAGTCGGTGAATCGCGAAACCAGGTTGCCGGCCACGTGCTGGCAGATGACGGCCACCGAATTGCCATCGTCGCCGGGCGCGGTCGTCAGGTCGGCGTCCGACATCTGGCCGATCGCGCCTTCGGCCAGGGCCTTGTAGCGCAGGAACTCCGTGCGGACTGCAGCAATCATGGCGCCCCTCCAGGGGTGACGGCGTCGGGTCTCCTGACGCGCACCTCGAACAACTGCGGCCAGAGCTTGCCGGTGACGAACAGGCGATCGCCGGTCTCGTCCCAGGCGATGCCGTTGAAGACGTCGATCGGCTGTGTCGCGTGCAGCTGCGCCCGCAGGGGGCTGAAGTCGATCCGTGCGATCACGTGCCCCGTGTCCGGCGCGATCACGACGACGTCGTCACTCTGCCAGATGTTGGCGAACAGATCGCCGCGAACCATCTCGAGTTCGTTGAGATTGCCGACAGGCAGGCCTCGCTCGGTCACCGCGAGCCGGCCGGTTTCGCCGAGCGTCTGCGGATCGAGGAACCGCAGCGTCGACGTGCCGTCACTCATGATGATCCGCCGGGCGTCGCGCGCCAGGCCCCAGCCTTCGCCCGTGTACGAGAACGTCCCCTGCGGCTCGAACGAGTCGAGCGCATAGACGAATCCGACGTTCGACTGCCAGGTCAACTGGATCAGCCGGCTCCCCCAGTCGACGAGTCCTTCCGCGAAATGCTCCGCGTCGACAGCGCGGCGCTGCACCACGCGGCCGGTTTCGATCTCCACCTTGCGCAGGCTCGATCGGCCGTTCAGTCCGGTGCTCTCGTACAGGAAGCCGTCGCGATAGAGCAGGCCCTGCGTGAACGCCTCCGGATCGTGCGGATAGGTGTTGACGACGGTGAATGACCAGCGCGCGGGCGCGGGAGCCGAAGCGGTCGTGCTGGCGGCCCGCGACGAGGGACCGTCGGGACGCGCGAGGAACCACGCACCGCCGCCGGCGGCGATGAGGACGAGGCTGACCACTGTCGCCAGCGACCTGCGACCCGTGCGTCTGGCGGCTCCGGCACTGTGTGAGGGCGATGTCATCGAAGCCGCAGCCTAACACGCCCGGGCGCCGCCATCGTCGCGGTATGCTGGCGCGATGTCGCCAGCTTCCGCTGCTCGTCATCGCACATCCGCGCGCCCGCCGGCCACGCGCGTCGTACCGGTGACTGACATCTATCGTCGCGCGGCAGATGCAGCGCCGCCCGCGATCGAGGTGGTCGACGACTATCGCTGGCTCGAGGGCGACAACACGGATCCGGCGGCCATGGGCGCGGTGACGACGGAGGTGGCGGCGTGGACCGACGCGCAGAACGCCTACACGCGGGCGGTGCTCGATACCCTGCCGGGGCGACGGGCCCTCGAGCAACGGCTGCGGCCGTTGATGGAGGTGGGCAGCGTATCTGCCCCCATCGTGCGCGGCGGCCGGTATTTCTACGCCCGCCGGGACGGCAGCCAGAACCAGCCCATCATCTTCTGGCGCGACGGATACCAGGGCATCGATCGTGTGCTCATCGATCCGGCCGCGATCGACCCGACCGGGTTGACGACCGTCGAGTGGATTTCCCCCTCGAACGACGGACGCCGGCTCGCGTACGGCACGTACAGGGCCGGCGACGAGAATACGACGCTGCGGCTGCGTGTCGTGGACAGCGGCGCGGATCTCGACCTGGTGATTCCGAACAAGGTGCACGCCGCCCAATGGCTCCCCGACGATACGGGCTTCGTGTACCAGAACCTCCGGCACGCGGCCGATCCGTACAGCGGCCAGATCCTGTTCCACCGCCTCGGCACGAACCCCGAGCACAATCCCGTGCTGTTCCGTCAGTTCACCAGCGACGAGGACGCGGTGCTCGCCACCACCTGGGGACCGACGGCGACGCTTTCACGCGACGGTCGCTGGCTGGTGCTCGGCTACTGGACCGACACGCGATCCGTCGATCTCTGGGTAGCCGACTTCGAGACGTACCTGCGCACGGGGCGGCTCGAGCGACGCGAGGTCTCGGTCGGGACGCCTGGCTTCGGCGCGGGCACCGTCATCGACGGCACGCTCTATCTGCGCACCACCAAAGGTGCACCGAGGGGCCGCCTGGTGGCTGCGCCTGTCGACACGCCTGGTGAAGCGTTCTGGCGCGACGTCGTGCCCGAGCGGGAGGACGCCGTCATCGAAAGCGTCGATCTCGCCGACGGCCACATCGTCGTCACGTGGTTGAGCCGCGCGTCGAGCGTGGTGGAGGTCTTCGATCTTGCCGGCGTGTCGCTGGGGGTCGTCAGGCAGCCCGGCATCGGGACGGCGGGCGTGGCGGTGGAGGAGGATCGTACGGAGGCGTTCCTCTCGTTCACCAGCTTCAATCATCCGACCACGATTTTCCGGTTCGACGTGCGAGCGCCGTCGGCCGACCTCGAAATCTGGGCGCGGCCGCCGGTGCCCGTGGATCCGGCAACGGTGGAGGTCGAGCAGGTCTGGTATCCGTCACGCGATGGCACGCGCATCAGCATGTTCCTCGTGCATCGCACGGGGCTGGCGCGCTCCGGCGATCATCCCGCGTGGTTGTACGGCTACGGCGGCTTCAACATCTCGCTCACGCCCACCTTCTCGGCCGTACGGTTCTCGTGGTTCGAGGACGGCGGCGTGCTGGCGATCCCGAACCTGCGCGGCGGTGGCGAGTACGGCGACGACTGGCACGCGGCCGGGATGCTCGACAGGAAGCAGAACGTGTTCGACGATTTCGCGGCGGCGGCCGAGTGGCTGGTGGCCAGCGGCTATACGTCGCCCGATCGGCTCGTGGTGGCCGGCGGATCGAACGGCGGACTGCTGACGGGCGCGTTGATCACGCAGCGGCCGGATCTGTGCCGCGCCGCCATCGTCGGCGTCCCGCTGCTCGACATGCTGCGCTATCACCACTTCCTCATGGCGAAGTACTGGGTGCCCGAGTATGGATCGGCCGGCGATCCCGCGCAGGTCGACGTGCTTGCGGCGTACTCGCCCTATCACCACGTCGTTGCCGGGACGCGGTATCCGGCGGTCCTGCTCACGGCCGGCGAGCACGACACCAGGGTCCACGCCCTGCACGCGCGAAAGATGGCCGCTGCACTCCAGGAGAGGACCGCGTCGGATCCGGCCGAGCAGCCCGTGCTGCTGTGGGTCGATCGCGAGGCCGGCCACGGTCAGGGCAAACCGCTGAGCCTGCGGCTGCGCGACGCGGTCGACGAGCGGATCTTCGTCATGTGGCAGCTCGGCATGCTTGGTGGCCGCGACGCGTGACCCGCGCGATCGCTGCGGGTCGGTCGGCGTGCCGCGGTGCCGTGATCAGCGTCCGGCCGACGCGCCGGCGGCCCTGGCGAGCGAGACCTGCAGCGAGGTGTAGGCGTGTGTCAACTGCAGCGCGACCTGATCCCAGTCGGCCGCGGTGCCCCGGGAGAAGGCGACATGGAGCGCCGGGGCCCTGTTGGCGGCCGCGTCCATCGCGGCCACGGCAGGCAGGCCGAAGCGCAGGCCCATCTCCTCGGACATCTCCCCGACGGCCTGTGACGTCCCGTCGCCGCGCTTCGTATCGCGCACCAGCGCCATCCACGTGACCTGGTGCCGGGCGACGACCATCGGATCGAACGCCGCGGCCTTCCACGCCCGCTCGACGCCGGCCACCTGTTCGAATCGCGGGGCCGCACGATCGTACCGTCCCGTCATCAGCCAGAACTGCCCGACGGCCTGCGACAGCGCCATGCCGCTCTCGACCGCACGGAACCAGGACATACGATGGAGTTCGCGCTGATACAGGATGCAGCTGATGGCGGTGGCGAACTCGCTGCGCGCCGTCACGGACTGCCAGATGGCCGCCTCGTGCCGGGCGACGGCTTCGGGATCGAAGTCGGCTGGTTGCGGGGCATGGCCGGGCACCGCGTAGAAGCCCATGTAGATGAGCAGCGCGAACGCGCCGAGAGTGAGCAGCCGGCCAGGGCTGAACATCGCCCGGGCATTCTAGCGCGGTTTCCCGGCGCAGACGCCCGGATCCCGGGGGTGATCGCGAATCCTGCGCAGTCGGGCGCACAATAGGGAAGAGAGAGACGACGGAGGGAGGTTTCATGTCCACGATCGAACGACCATCAACACTGCCGGCCACCGACGACGAGTGGCAGGCGCGCCTGTCGCCCGCGCAATACCGGGTCCTGCGCTGCCACGGCACCGAACACCCGGGCACCAGCCCGCTGAACTTCGAGAAGCGGACCGGCTATTTCCACTGTGCCGGGTGCGGGCAGGCGCTGTTTACGTCGGCGGCGAAGTTCGAGAGCGGCACCGGCTGGCCGAGCTTCTTCACGCCGATCGAGGAGGGAGCCGTGGCGACCAGCGTCGATCGTTCCCTCGGCATGCCCCGGACGGAAGTGCACTGCAGCCACTGTGGCGGCCATCTCGGCCACGTCTTCGAAGACGGTCCGCTGCCGACGGGCCTGAGGTACTGCACGAACGGCGACGCGCTGCGGTTCGTGCCCGTCGACGACGATGATCAGGAGTGACAGCCCATGATTTTCCACACGCGTAAGTCGATGCTCCCGGGCGTCGACGAGGCTCTGGCCGGACGCGATCAGCCCATGGTCGTGCCCGAGCGGCACGCCGTGCTCGGGACGCCGTTGCAGCCGCCGTTCCCCGCGCACCTGGAGCAGGCCGTGTTCGGCGTCGGGTGCTTCTGGGGAGCCGAGCGGAAGTTCTGGCAGATTCCCGGCGTCTACACGACCGCTGTCGGGTACGCCGGCGGCCACACGCCGCACCCGACGTACGAGGAAGTCTGTTCCGGCATGACCGGACATGCCGAGGTGGTCCTCGTCGTGTTCGATCCGGCAGTGGTCAGCTACGCGCAGCTGCTGCGCGTGTTCTGGGAGAACCACGATCCGACGCAGGGGATGCGGCAGGGCAACGATGTCGGTACGCAGTATCGATCGGTGATCCAGACGTTTTCCGAGCGGCAGCGACAGGCGGCCGAAGCCTCGAAGGTCGTGTACCAGCAGGCGCTGGCCGCGCACGGCTATCCGCCCATCACGACCGATGTCGCCGCCGCACCGCCGTTCTATTACGCCGAGGCGTACCATCAGCAATACCTCGCCAAGAATCCCGCCGGCTACTGCGGGCTCGGCGGAACGGGCGTGGCATGCGCGTGACCGTCTGCCGCTGAGCCTGCCTCATGTCGTCGATGGCCGATGTCGGTCGAGGCCGGCGCCTTGCGGTTGCAGGCGTGGTCGCCAGCGCGCTGCTCGCCGTGCTGAACGTGACGACGGGCGTGGCGTCGCACGCGACATCGGTAGTGGCCATTGGCCTCGAACTCGCCGGTGACGTCCTGGCGTCGTCGGTCGTGCTCGTGGGCCTGATCATGGCCGCGCGACCGCCGGATGCGAACCATCCGTATGGCCATGGCCGTCTCGAGATCGTCGCGGGACTGTTCGTCGGGTTCGTGCTGATGGCCGGCGGAGCCGGCATTGTCTGGCGCGCGATGACGGAGATGGGGCCCAGGACCGTACTGCCCGGCCTGGGCGCTGTGGCCGTGCTGGTGGTGACGATGGCCGTGCGCGGAGTGATGGCGGCGCGCAAGTTCCGCGTGGCGCGGCAGATTGGGAGCCTGGCCCTGCGATCGGACGCCTGGAACGACGCCGTCGATATTCTGTCGGCCGTGGCGGCGTTCGTGGCGGTGCTGCTGACGTGGTGGTCGCCCGAGCGGTTTGCCGCCGCCGATCATTACGGGGCGGCCGTCGTCGGCGCGATCGTCGTGTTCACGGGCACCCGCGTGGCGCGTGCGGCCACGCTCGATCTGGCGGACACGATGCCCGAAGCCGCGATGCTGGCCGAGGTGCGGCGCGTGGCGCTGGCCGTGCCCGGTGTCGAGGCGGTCGAGAAACAGTACGCGCGCAAGACCGGCCTGCGCTATCACATCGACCTGCACGTGGAAGTCGATCCCGAGATGACGGTCCGCGAATCCCACCGCATCGCGCACGACGTGCAGCATGCCCTCTGTGCGCGGCTGTCGTGGGTGGCCGGCGTGCTGGTGCACGTGGAGCCGGCCGGTGGCCCCGACGCGTCAAGAACTGCCTGACGACGGCCCCGGGCCGACACAAGGGGCGGCAACTGCGCGTGATCCGCGACCGCACCGCATGCCGCTGATCGAGCAACCGCGTCACCGCGTAGCCTTTACCGCCTACCGCCTACCGCCTACCGCCTACCGCCTACCGCCTACCGCCTACCGCCTACCGCCTACCGCCTACCGCCCGATCTCACCGTCCGCCGAACGTATCGCAGGCCTCGAGGCGGCCTTCGTCGAACCCGCGGCGGAACCACTCGACGCGCTGTGCGGACGAACCGTGCGTGAACCGCTCCGGCGCCACGCGGCCACCGCCCATGCGCTGGATGCGGTCATCGCCGATGGCGGCGGCGGCGTTGAGCGCCTCGTCGACGTCATCGGCATCGAGCATGTTGCGTTGCGACGTCGTGTGGCCCCAGATCCCGGCGTAGCAGTCGGCCTGCAGTTCCATCCGCACCGACAGTTCGTTGGCGCGCGACGGGTTCGAGCGCTGCGCCTGGCGCACCTGGTTCTCGGTGCCGAGCAGCGTCTGCACGTGGTGCCCGATCTCGTGTGCGAGCACATAGGCCTGTGCGAAGTCCCCGGCCGCACCGAAACGCTGCTGCAGTTCGCGATAAAAGCCCAGGTCGATGTAGACCCGCTGATCGCCCGGGCAGTAGAACGGTCCGGTGGCCGACTGCGCGAGGCCGCACGCCGACTCGACGGTATCGGTGAACAGCACCAGGCGTGCGCGCTGGTACCGCGGACCGAGCACCTGCGTCCAGACATCCTGGCTGTCGTCGAGCACGAACGAGACGAAGTCGACGAGCCGTTCTTCCTCGGGACTGGCCGTATACGGTTCCGATGACGATGACGAGGTGTCGAGCGTGCCGCCGCCGGGATCGGCCAGTGACAGGAAATCCTGCCCGGTGACGAGTGAGAGGACGAGCAGGAGCAGCACGCCCCCGATCCCGAACGGCGCCGCACGTCGGAGCCCGCTCTGTCCCCGGCGATCCTCGAGATCCCGGCTCCTGCCCCGTGACGTCCACTGCATGGCGTAACCTCGCTGGGGTCGCACGATAGCACACCGATGCCGGTCCGCTTGCGCCAGGGAACGTCCGGCGCGCAGAATATCGGGCGCGCCTGGAGCGCCTCCTTCCATGAAAACCCTGCTCTTGCTGCTCGGAGTCGTCGTGGCCGTGCTCGTCGCCGGCGCGGCCGCGTTCTACCTGTGGGCCAGCCATGAGGCCGACAGGCAACTGACGTCGGTTGTCGACACCCACGTCGTGACGTTTCCCATGCCATTTCCTGCCAGTGCTGAGGATCTGGCTGCTGCGGGCGTGACGGCCGACCCCGACGGGCGCGTGGCGCTCGACCGGGCGCGCGAGCGCGGGCGGCACCTCGTCTCGGCGCGATATGCCTGCGCCGACTGCCACGGAGCCAATTACGGTGGTGGCGTCATGCTCGACGCGTTCCCGATGGGCCGGCTGCTCGGTCCCAACCTGACCACGGGGCGCGGCAGCGTCGTGGCAGGATTCACGGCCGCCGACTGGGATCGCGCGGTGCGGCACGGGGTGCGTCATGACGGCCGGTCCTCGGCGATGCCCGCGCAGGATTTCCAGCAGATGTCGGATCAGGAACTCTCGGACATCGTCGCCTACATCCAGTCGCTCCCACCCGTCGACAACGAGGTGCCACCGTCGTCATACGGGCCGCTCGGCCAGGTCCTGCTGGCCACCCATCAACTGACGCCGGCCGCCGACATGATTGCCGATCACCACCACGCGCACCTGGTCGAGCCGCCGCCGGTCTCCGATCCGGCGTTCGGGGCCCATCTGGCTGCGACGTGCATGGGCTGCCACGGGGCCGAGTTGGCCGGCGGGCCGATCCAGGGTGGCGATCCCTCGTGGCCACCGGCCGCCAACCTCACGCCGTACGCCGACGGGCTCGCTGGCTGGACCTACGAGCAGTTCGCCTCGACCCTGCGGACGGGCACCCGGCCGGACGGTACCGCGCTGCGCGCCCCGATGACACTCGTCATGCCGTACAGCACGGCGATGACCGACGACGAGATGCACGCGCTCTGGGCGTACGTCGCATCGCGGCCGGCGGTGGCGACGCCGTAGCCACGGCGCAGTGAGCGTGTCTGTGTCTCCCTGGGGCTGAAGCCCCAGGGCTCCGAAGATCGACGATCGACCACCGACGACCAACGATCGACCACCGACGACCAATTTCGGAGCCCCGAGTCTTCAGCCTCGGGGTGACAGGCAGACCCGTCGGAGCTGCGGGTCACGGCAGTCACCCGCGATACGATGGTCGGTTGATGATCTCGCTCACGCGCGTCAGCAAGCAGTACGGCCGGCAGCTCCTGTTCGTCGACGCCTCGTTCCAGATGAACCCGGGCGAGCGGATCGGCCTGGTCGGGCCGAACGGCTCGGGCAAGACCACGCTGTTCCGCCTGATCACCGGCGAGGAGACGCCCGAGGAAGGCGAGATCTCGGTGCCGAAGAAGACCACCGTCGGCTACTTCCGCCAGGACATCGAGGAGATGGCGGGCCGCCCGGTCATCGACGTGGTCATCGCGGGCAGCGGCCGTCTCGGCGTGCTGCACCACGAACTCGAGCAGCTGCAGCAGGCGATGGCCGATCCCGGCCAGGCCGATGACCTGGACCGGATCCTCGAGCGTTTCGGCGTCGTCCAGGAGGAATACGAGCACCTGGGCGGATACGCGCTCGAGAGTCAGGCGCGCGAGGTGCTGCACGGGCTCGGTTTCGAGGACCGCACCATCGATGGCGACGTCGGCGCGCTGTCGGGCGGCTGGAAGATGCGCGTGGCCATGGCGCGCGTGCTGCTGGCCCGCCCGGACGTCCTTCTGATGGACGAGCCGACGAACCACCTCGACATCGAGTCGATCGTCTGGCTCGAGGCGTTCCTGACGTCGCTGCCAGGCACGCTGCTGATGACGTCGCACGACCGCGACTTCATGAACCGGGTCGTCTCGCGCGTGGTCGAGATCGACGACGGGGAAATCGTCAGTTACTCGGGTACCTACGACTTCTACGAGCGCGAGCGGGCGCTGCGCGAGGCCAACCGCGAGGCCGCGTTCCAGCGGCAGCAGGCGAAGCTGGCCAAGGAGCAGCGGTTCATCGAGCGGTTCGCCGCGCACGCGGCCAAGGCGGCGCAGGTGCAGAGCCGCGTCAAGGCGCTCGAGAAAATCGAGAAGATCGAACTGCCGAAGAAGCGGCCCGTCGTGCACTTCGACTTCCGCCAGCCGCCGCGGTCGGGCGACGACGTGGTGACCATCGACGGCGTGGGCAAGCGGTACGGCGACCGGGTCATCTACGACGGCTTCAGCCTGTCGATCCAGCGCGGCGAGCGATGGTGCGTGATGGGCCGCAACGGGGCGGGCAAGACGACGCTGTTGCGCCTGATTGCCGGGGCGATGGCGCCCGATACCGGCGACGTCCGGCTCGGCGCCAGCCTGCGGATGGGGTATTTCGCCCAGCAGTCGCTGCAGCTGCTCGAGGCGGACCGGACGGTGTGGGAACAGATCCAGGCCGACTTCCCGCGCGAGAGCGTCGGCGCGCTGCGCAACCTGCTCGGCGCGTTCCAGTTCTCGGGGGACGAGGTCGACAAGAAGGTTCGGTCGCTGTCGGGCGGCGAGCGGTCGCGCCTGGTCCTGGCGCGGATGCTGCTCGAGCCGCCGAACTTCCTCGTGCTCGACGAACCGACCAACCACCTGGACCTGGCCACCAAGGCGATGCTGATCGAGGCCCTGCGGGACTTCGAGGGCACGATGATCTTCGTCTCGCACGATCGCGCGTTCCTGCGCGGCCTGAGCAACAGGGTGCTCGAACTCGGCGGCGAGAGTGGCACGAGCCCGACGCCGGTCGTCTATCCCGGGTCGTACGTCGAGTACGTCCAGCGGACCGGCCGTGAGGCCCCCGGGGTGCATGCCTGAGCGTGCCGGCGTCGCGGGGTGGGGCGAGTTGCAGGACGACCTGCCGTACCACTACAATTCTCAGACAGTTCCGGGTAGTGAAGGCTGCCTGGAACCACTGGCGAGGGACTTTGAATCCCCTCCTGAGTTCTGGCTCCCTCCGGTAACCCCGGTGGGTTTCCCCCTCTGTAAGCGTGGCGACAGATACAGCTCCCGCAATGTGGCCGCTCGGGGTCTACTTCCTCGGCATTCTCGTGCTCCTGCTCGGGATGCTCGGGTCGACGTACCTGCTGGGCGGCCGGACATCCCAGAGGAAGAACCTCCAGCCGTACGAGTCGGGCATCGTCTCGACCGGGTCGGCCCGCGTGCGCCTGTCGGCGCATTTCTACCTGTTTGCCGTGTTTTTCGTGGTGTTCGACCTCGAGTCGGTCTTCCTCTACACGTGGGCCATCGCCGTCCGCGAAGTGGGCTGGGCGGGGTTCGTCTCCGTGTCGGTCTTTGTGGCGTCGCTGGCGGCGGCGCTCGTGTATCTCTGGCGCCTCGGGGCGCTGGATTCGTCGCGGTAGGCCTCTGATGGACTGGTCGCTCACGAAACCGGGGGAGCCTGCCAACGGGCCCGTCACGCCGCTGATTGATGCGGTACGCGAGAGCGTCGTGCTGACGCGGCTGCAGGATCTGATCGGCTGGGGACGGAAGCACTCGGTGTGGCCGTTCAACTTCGGCCTCTCCTGCTGTTTCGTCGAGATGGCGACCAGCCTGACGAGCAAGTACGACCTGGCCCGGTTCGGGTCCGAGGTCATCCGGGCCACGCCGCGCGAGGCCGACGTAATGGTCGTGGCCGGCACCGTCTTCATCAAGGTCGCGCCCGTCGTCAAGCAGCTCTACGACCAGATGATGGAGCCGCGCTGGGTGATTTCCATGGGGTCGTGCGCGAATTCCGGCGGGATGTACGACATCTACAGCGTCGTGCAGGGCGTCGACAAGTTCCTGCCCGTCGACGTGTACGTGCCCGGGTGTCCGCCCAGGCCCGAGGCGTTCCTCGAGGCCCTGACGCTGCTGCAGGACCAGATCGGTCGCGAGCGCCGGCCGCTCAGCTGGACCGTCGGGCCGCAGGACATCATCAAGCCCGAGAATCCGATCATGCGCGATCTCAAACGCGACGAACGCCGGCAGCGCGGAACGTTGCGCCCGATCGATTCCATCTGACCCGTCGCGTGTCGCCCGATTCCCTCTCTCCCGTGTCTTCCCCCATCCACGCCGAACTCGAGGCCCGGTTCCCGGCGGGACTGTTCCCCGACGGCGAGCGACGGGACAACGTGCCGACGTTCTGGGTCGACGCCGGCCTGGCGCCGCGCGTGCTGCGGTTCCTGAAGACCGAGGTCGAGCGGCCCTACCCGGTGCTCTACGACCTGTTCGTCGTCGACGAGCGGACGCGCGTGGAGCGGACCTCGCCCGACGCCACGAGCGAGTACACGGTCGTCTATCACCTGCTCTCGTTCGACAGGAACGAGGACATCCGGATCAAGGCCATCGTCAGCGCCGAGACGGGGGGCGTCGACTCGATCGTCGACCTGTGGCCGTCGGCGAACTGGTACGAGCGCGAGGCCTGGGACATGTTCGGCGTGACCTTCCGCGGTCATCCGCACCTGCGCCGGATCCTGATGCCGAACACCTGGATCGGGCACCCGCTGCGCAAGGATCACCCGGCGCGCGCCACCGAGATCGAGCCGTTCCAGCTGCCCGACGAGAAGCTGCAGCGCGAGCAGGAGGCGATGGCGTTCCGGCCCGAAGAGTGGGGGCTCGATCGCGGCACCGACGAGTTCGACTACCTGTTCCTGAACCTGGGCCCGCACCACCCGGGCACGCACGGCCTGCTGCGCATCATCCTGCAGCTCGACGGCGAGGAGATCGTCAACGCGATTCCCGACATCGGGTATCACCACCGCGGCGCCGAGAAGATGGGCGAGCGGCAGACCTGGCACACGTTCATCCCGTACACCGATCGGATCGACTACCTGAGCGGGGTGATGAACAACCTGCCGTACCTGATGGCGGTCGAGACGCTCGCCGGCATCACGGTCCCGCCCCGCGCGCAGATGATCCGCGTGATGATGTCGGAGTTCTTCCGCATCGCGAGTCACCTGGTGTGGTTCGGGACGTTCGCGCAGGACTTGGGCGCGCTCTCGCCGACGTTCTTCATGTTCAACGACCGCGAGCGCATCCTCCAGATCGTGGAGGCGGTGTGCGGCGGCCGCATGCACCCGAGCTGGTTCCGCATCGGCGGCGTGGCCCACGATCTGCCGAACGGCTGGGACGGCCTGGTCCGGAGCTTCATCGACTACTTCCCGCCGCGGCTGCGCGAATACGAAGTGGCGCTGATGAAGAACACGATCTTCCGCAAGCGGACGATCGGCATCGGCGCCTATACGCTGCAGGAGGCGATCGACTGGGGCGTGACCGGGCCCGGCCTGCGCGCCTGCGGCATGGCCTGGGATCTGCGCAAGGCCCGGCCCTATTCAGGCTTCGAGCAGTTCGAGTTCGACGTGCCGACGGCGACGAAGGGCGACTGCTACGCGCGCGCCGAGGTGCGCATCGAGGAGATGCGCCAGAGCCTGCGCATCATCGAGCAGTGCCTGCGCAACATGCCCGAGGGGTTCGTCAAGTCCGATCACCCGCTGGCCACGCCGCCGCGCAAGGATCGGACGATGCACGACATCGAGACCCTCATCACGCATTTCCTGAACGTGAGCTGGGGACCGGTCATCCCGCGCGGGGAGGCGTTCTCGGGCATCGAGGGCAGCAAGGGCGCCTACGGCTACTTCCTGATCAGCGACGGCAACACGATGTCGTACCGCACCCGCATCCGCACGCCGTCCTTTCCGCACCTGCAGATGCTCCCGCGGCTCAGCCGCGGCGTGACGGTGTCCGATCTGCTGGCGATTCTCGGGAGCATGGACTACGTGCTGGCCGACGTGGACCGGTGACGCGATGTTGAGCGACGCGATCAAGCAGGAAATCGAATCCCACATCCACGAGCCGGAGCACCGCGCCGCCGCCTGCACCGAAGCGTTGCGCATCGTCCAGCGCGAGCGCGGCTGGATCGACGACGAAAGCCTGGCGGAGGTCGCCGAGTTCCTCGGCATGAGCCCGCACGAGCTCGATGGGGTGGCGACGTTCTTCAACCTGATCCATCGCCGCCCCGTGGGGCGTCACGTGATCCGCGTGTGCGCCAGCGTGAGCTGCTGGGTGATGGGCTACGAGGGGCTGCGCGAGAAGCTGCTCGCGCACCTCGGGGTCGAGATGGGCGAGACGACCGCCGACGGCCGGTTCACGGTGGTGCCGAACCAGTGCCTCGGCTGCTGCGACAGGGCCCCGGCGCTGATGATCGGCCGCGATCTCTACCGCGACGTGAACCCGGACGCCCTCGAGGCGATCCTGGAGCCGTACCGATGAGCGATCCGACGCACGATCTGCCGCTGACCGGCGCGATCAAGACCGACGGCACGCCGCTCTCGCTGCGCGAGTACGAGGCGATCGGCGGCTACGCGGCCGTGCGCGCCGCGCTGTCGGGGCTGGCGCCGGCCGACGTGACGGCGCGCGTCAAGGACGCCGGGCTGCGCGGCCGCGGCGGTGCCGGATTCCCGACGGGCATCAAGTGGGCGCTCGTGCCGATGGGCGACGACGCCCCGCACCCGAAGTATCTCGTGGTCAACGCCGACGAGATGGAGCCGGGCACGTTCAAGGATCGGCTGCTGCTCGAGGGCAATCCGCACCAGTTGATCGAGGGCGTGATCCTGGCGGCGTACGCCATCCAGGCCGACATCGCCTACATCTTCCTGCGCGGGGAGTACACGGTCGCCGAGGACCGCCTGCACCACGCGCTGCACGAGGCGTACGAGGCCGGGTACCTCGGCCGGCACATCCTCGGCGGGCCGTGGAGCCTCGGTCTCCACCTGCACATGAGCATCGGCCGTTACATCTGCGGCGAGGAGACGGCGCTGCTCAACGCGCTCGAGGGCAAGCGCGCGACGCCGCGGACGAAGCCGCCGTTTCCGCAGATCAGCGGGCTGTGGGGCAAGCCGACGATCGTCAACAACGTCGAGACGCTCTGCAACGTGCCGCCGATCGTGGCGCGCGGGGCCGAGTGGTTCAAGGGCCTGAGCCGGACGCCCAACGGCGGCACGAAGATGTTCGGCGTCAGCGGCAAGGCGAAGCGGCCGGGCCTGTGGGAACGGCCGCTCGGCACGACGATCGGCGAGATCCTCGACCTGGCCGGCGGCATGCGCGACGGGCTCACGCTGCGCGGGATCATCCCGGGTGGCGCATCGACCGACTTCCTCGGCCCCGAGCACCTCGACGTGCAGATGGACTTCGACACGGTGCCGAAGGTGGGCAGCCGCATGGGCACGGGCACGATGATCCTGCTCGACGACCGGACGTGTCCGGTGGGCATGGTGCACAACCTGATGCAGTTCTTCGCGCAGGAATCGTGCGGCTGGTGCACGCCGTGTCGCGACGGTCTGCCGTGGGTGCAGAAAGTGGTCGGTGCGATCGAGGCGGGCCAGGGACGCGAGGACGACCTGGACGTGCTGCGTCGCCATGCGCGCCTGCTCGGCCCCGGCCTGACGTTCTGCGCCCTGGCCCCCGGGGCCACCGCGCCGCTCGGCAGCGCACTCGTGCGGTTCAAGGACGACTTCGAGCGCCACATCCGCGACCAGCGGTGCGCGTGGAACTGAGCGATGCCTACCATCTTCATTGACGGCAAACCGGTCGAGATTCAAGGCAACGAGAACCTGCTCGAAGCGCTGATCGAACTCGGCCTGAACGTGCCGTACTTCTGCTGGCATCCGGCGCTCGGATCGGCCGGGGCGTGCCGGCAATGCGCGGTGACGCAGTACAAGGACGAACAGGACACGCGCGGCCGCATCGTCATGAGCTGCATGACGCCGGCCGTCGAGGGTCTGCGCATCTCGGTCGACGATGCCGCGTCGAAGGAGTTCCGCGCCAGCATCATCGAGTGGATGATGACCTATCATCCGCACGATTGCCCCGTGTGTGACGAAGGGGGCGAGTGCCATCTGCAGGACATGACGGTGATGACCGGCCACAGCTATCGCCGGTACCGTTTCGACAAGCGGACTCACAGGAACCAGGATCTCGGGCCGCTGGTCAACCACGAGATGAACCGCTGCATCGAGTGCTACCGGTGCGTGCGGTTCTACAAGGATTTCGCCGGCGGCACCGACCTCGACGTGTTCTCGAGCCACAACCACGTCTACTTCGGGCGACACGAGGACGGCACGCTCGAGAGCGAGTTCAGCGGCAACCTCGTCGAGGTGTGCCCGACGGGCGTGTTCACCGACAAGACGCTGAAGAAGCACTTCACGCGCCGGTGGGACTACACGACCGCGCCCTCGGTCTGCACGCACTGCTCGCTCGGCTGCAATATCACCCCGGGTGAGCGCTACGGCGAACTGCGGCGGATCCGCAACCGGTACAACCGCGACGTCAACGGCTACTTCCTGTGCGACCGCGGCCGGTACGGCTACGAGTTCGTCAACGAGCCGCGGCGCCCGAAGCGTCCGATGCGGCGGGTGCCCGAGGCGGCCGGCAACCAGTTCCGCGAGGTGACGCGCGAGGAGGCGATGGGCGCACTCGGCGCGCTCGTCAGGGACGGCGGACCCGTGATCGGGATCGGGTCGCCGCGCGCGTCGGTCGAGGCGAACTTCGCGCTGCGTCTGCTCGTCGGTGCCGAGAACTTCTACCTGGGCCTGTCGAAGGACGAGAACGCGCTGATGGCCGCCACGCTCGAGGCGGTGCTGGAGGGGCCGGCGCGGCAGCCGAGCCTGGGAGAGATCCCCAAGCACGACGCGGTGTTCATCCTCGGCGAGGATCTGACCAACGTCGCGCCGCTGGCCGCGCTGCACGTGCGGCAGACCGTGCGCAACAAGCCGCGCGCGCGGGCGCGGGCGCTCGGCATCCCGGACTGGAACGTCCTGCCGGTCTCGCGCGTGATCGACACGGAACGCGGCCCGGTCCACATCGCCACGCCCTACGGCGGCAAGCTCGACGATATCGCGGCCTCGACGTTCCGGGCGACGCCGGACGCGATCGCGCAGCTCGGGTTCGCCGTGGCGCACGCGATCGCGACCGATGCACCCGATCCGGGACCGCTGCCGGAGGAGACGCGCGCGCTGGCCGCGCGCATTGCCGCCGACCTGCTCGAGGCCGAGCGGCCGCTGGTCGTGGCCGGCCCGTCGTGCGACAGCGTCGAGGTGATTCGCGCCGCCGCCAACGTGGCCTGGGCGCTCTGCCGCCGCGGCCGGACGACGGCCGGCCTGTTCTACACGGCGCACGAGGCCAACTCGGTCGGGCTCGAGATGATGGGCGGCGGCCACCTCGAGGACGCGGCGGCCGCGGTGCTCGAAGGCCGCGCACGCGCCGTCATCGTGCTCGAGAACGATCTCTACCGCCGCGCCGACGCGCGGCTGGTCGACGCGATGATCGAGAAGGCCGGCACGCTCGTGGTCATCGATCACCTGATGACGCCCACGGGCATCCGCGCCGACATCGTGCTGCCGGCCGCGACGTTCGCCGAGGGCGCGGGCACGCTGGTCAACAACGTCGGCAGCGCGCAGCGCTTCATCGAGGTCCTGCGTCCCGCCGGCGAGATTACCGAGAGCTGGCGCTGGCTGCGCCGCATCAACACGGCGGCCGGCCGCAGCACCGTCACGCAGTGGGTCGATCTCGACTCCTTCCTGCGCGAGCTGGTCGGCGAGCTGCCGGTCTTCGCGCGCATCGTCAACGTGGCTCCGCCCGCGTCGTTCCGCGTCGGCGGCCGGAAGATTCCGAGGCAGTCGCACCGCTACAGCGGGCGGACCGCCATGAATGCCAACATCGCCGTGAGCGAGGGCGCCGTGGCGCAGGATCTCGACTCGCCGCTGGCGTTCACGATGGAAGGCTTCCCGCGCATGACGCCTGCGAAGCTGATGGCGTCGTTCTGGACGCCCGGCTGGAACTCCGCGCAGTCGATCACCCGCTTCCAGGAAGAAGTGAACGGGCCGCTCGAGGGCGGCGATCCCGGGATCCGGCTGATCGAACCGGCGGCCGGCGACGGCCGGCCGTACTACGCGCCGGCGCCCGTTGCGTCGGCGGCGACGGGCACCCTGCTCGCCATCGAGCGCCTGCACATCTTCGGCAGCGAGGAACTGAGCGCCCGTGCGCCGGGCATCGCCACGCTCGCCCCGACACCGTACGTGCTGCTGCACCCCGAGGACGCGGCCGCGGTCGGGTTGGCGGAGGGTGAGATGGCCGAGGTGCTCCTGACCGATCAGCTGCCCGTGCGGCTGCCGGTCGTCTGCGCCCCGGCGATCGCCCGCGGCGTCCTGGCGCTGCCGCGTGGACTGAGCGGACTGCCGTTCGTCTCACTGCCGGCATCGGGGACCGTCAGAAAGGCACCGGTGGCGTGATGGCGATCGACTTCGAGACGCTTCGTCCGCTCCTGATCATCGTTGGCGTGCTCGGCTGCCTCGTGCTGACGGCCAGCCTCAACATCTGGATCGAGCGTCGCCTTCTCGCGTTGTGGCAGGACCGGTACGGCCCGAACCGCGTCGGGCCGTTCGGGCTCGGGCACGTGGTGGCCGACGTCATCAAGATCTCGTTCAAGGAAGACTGGATCCCGCCGTTCGCCGACAAGGCCGTGTTCGTGCTGGCGCCGGCGATCATCATGACCACGGCGCTGATGTCGTTCGCGGTGATGCCGTTCGCCCCGGGCATCAGCGTGGTCGACCTGAACGTCGGCATCCTGTTCGTGCTCGCGCTGTCGTCGATCGGCGTCTACAGTGTGGCGCTCGCCGGCTGGTCGTCGAACAGCAAATATTCGCTGCTCGGTGGCCTGCGGGCCTCGGCGCAGATGCTGGCCTACGAAGTGTTCATGGGCCTGTCGCTGATGGGGGTCGTGGCGATGGCCGGGTCGTTCAACCTCCGCGACATCGTGCTCGCACAGCAGGGGATGTGGTTCGTCGTGCCGCAGTTCCTCGGCTTCGTCGTCTTCTTCATCGCCGGCGTGGCCGAGACGCACCGCATCCCGTTCGACCTGCCCGAGGCCGAGAGCGAGCTGGGCGCTGGCTTCCACAGCGAGTACTCGGGGATGAAGTTCGGCGCGTTCTTCGTCGGCGAGTACATCGGGATCACGCTGATTTCGGCGCTGACGGCCACGCTGTTCTTCGGCGGCTGGCAGGGGCCGCTGCTGCCGCCGGTGGTCTGGTTCGTGATCAAGACTTTCTCCTTCATCTCGATCTTCGTGCTGCTGCGCGCCTCGCTGCCGCGGCTGCGGTACGACCAGCTCATGACGTTCGGCTGGAAGATCATGCTGCCGCTGTCACTGGCGAACCTGCTGGTGACCGGGGCGGTCATCCTGATGAGGCAGTGACGGATGTTGAGCAACCTGCGCACGATCTGGCTCGTCTTCAAGCACGCGTTCGCCAAGCGCGTGACCGTGCAGTACCCGGAGGAGAAGCCGGCGCTGGCGCCGCGCTGGCGTGGCCGGATCGTGCTCACGCTCGATCCCGACGGCCAGGAGCGCTGCGTGGCGTGCAACCTGTGCGCGGTGGCCTGTCCCGTGTCGTGCATCGCGCTGCAGGCGACCGAGGACGAGACCGGCCGCCGCTACCCGGAGTTCTTCCGCATCAACTTCTCGCGCTGCATCTTCTGCGGCTACTGCGAAGAGGCGTGTCCGACCTACGCGATCCAGCTCACGCCGGACTTCGAGATGTCGGAATACAAGCGGCAGAACCTGGTGTACGAGAAGGAGGACCTGCTGGTGAACGGGCAGGGCAAGTATCCCGGGTACAACTTCTACCGCGTGGCCGGGCTGGCCATCGGCGGCAAGGGCAAGGGCGAGGCCGAGAACGAGGCGCCCCCTGTCGACGTGCGGAGTCTGGTTCCCTGAGGCGGCGATGGACCTGTTCTTCTATCTGGCATCCGGCGTCGCCGTGGTTGCGACCCTCATGGCGCTCACGCGGCTCAACGCGGTGCACTCGCTGCTCTACATGGTCGTGTCGCTGCTGTCGGTGGCGCTGATCTTCTTCGTGCTCGGGGCCCCGTATCTCGCGGCGCTGCAGGCGATCGTCTATGCCGGCGCCATCATGGTCCTGTTCGTGTTCGTCATCATGCTGCTCAACCAGGGGCCGCAGGCGGTGGCCGTGGAACGCCAGTGGCTGTCGCCACAGACCTGGGTCGGCCCCTCGATCCTGGCCGGCGTGCTCTTCGTCGAGATGGTACTCCTGTTGCGCGGCGATCCCGCATGGCTGCCGGGCCAGCGCGTCATCGGGCCGAAGGAAGTCAGCCTGGCACTGTTCGGGCCCTACATCCTGGTCGTCGAACTCGCGTCGCTGCTGCTGCTCGCCGGGCTGATTGCCGCCTACCACCTCGGCCGGCGCGAAGTCGACACGTCGCACGGCGCGGGGGGACGGTGATGGCGCAGATTCCGCTCGAACACGGCCTGCTGCTGGCCGCCACCCTGTTCGCGCTCGGCTTTGCGGGCCTGATCGTGCGCCGCAACATCATGTTCGTGCTCCTGAGCGTGGAGATCATGCTCAACGCGGCCGGACTCGCGTTCGTCGTGGCCGGGTCGCGCTGGGAGCAGGCCGACGGTCAGGTGATGTTCCTCGTCATCTTGACGATGGCCGCGGCCGAGGTGGCGGTGGCACTCGCGATCGTGCTGCGCTTCTATCGCCAGTACCAGACGCTCGACGTCGATGCGGCCGATCGGCTGCGGGAGCAGGCCTGAACATGGAAGCACTGCTCTGGACCGTCCCGGCGCTGCCCCTGGCGGGGTTCCTCGTCCTGCTGCTGGCCGGCGGCCGCCTGCCGCGACCGCTCGTGGCGGCCATCGGCGTCGGCAGCGTGACAGCGGCGGCCGTCGTGGCTCTGCTGCTCGCCCGCGATTTCCTGGCCATGCCGCCCCCGGGCGGCGCGTTCGAGCAGCCGCTCTGGACGTTTTTCGATCTCGGCGGCCTGCGCGTCGACGCGGCCCTGCGGCTCGACGCGCTCTCGCTCGTCATGACGCTGGTCGTGACGATCGTCGGCGCGCTCATCCACCTGTATTCGATCGGCTACATGCACGGCGACGCCGGGTACGCCAGGTTCTTCGCCTGCATGAACCTGTTCGTCGCCTCGATGCTCACGCTCGTGCTCGCCGACGACGTGTTCTTCCTGTTCGTCGGGTGGGAGGGCGTCGGCATCTGCAGCTTCCTGCTGATCGGCTTCTGGTTCGACGACCCGGCGAACGGGCGTGCGGCGGCCAAGGCGTTCCTCGTCACGCGGATCGGCGATGTCTGCCTCACGGTGGCGATGTTCCTGCTGATCGCGCAGTTCGGCACCCTGCACATCGCCACGCTGCTCGAGCGCGCGCCCGCCCTGTGGGGACCGGGGGCGGCTGTGGCCACGCTGGCGGCTGCACTGCTGCTCGGCGCCG
Source organism: Acidobacteria bacterium SCN 69-37 (assembly GCA_001724025.1). Lineage (GTDB taxonomy): Bacteria > Acidobacteriota > Vicinamibacteria > Vicinamibacterales > SCN-69-37 > SCN-69-37. Next base: position 120,283 of record MEDJ01000003.1, read on the forward strand.
CCATCGGCAAGTCCGGGCAGTTGCCGCTGCAGGTCTGGCTGCCCGACGCGATGGCCGGCCCCACACCCGTCAGCGCACTCATTCACGCGGCGACGATGGTCACTGCGGGTGTGTACCTGATTGCCCGGATGCACGGCCTGTTCCTGCTCGCGCCCGCCGTGATGACGGCCGTCGCGGTCATCGGCGCGCTCACGCTCCTGCTGGCGGGCGTGGCCGCGCTGGCGCAGCGCGACATCAAGCGTGTGCTGGCGTATTCGACCATCAGCCAGATCGGCTACATGTTCCTCGCGCTCGGCGTGGGGGCCTGGTCGGCGGCGCTGTTTCACTTCTTCACGCACGCGATCTTCAAGGCGCTGCTCTTCATGGCGGCCGGCGCGATCATCGTCGCGCTGCACCACGAGCAGGACATGTACCGCATGGGCGGCCTGCGGCGGCGGATGCCGGTGGTGTTCTGGACGTTCCTCGCCGGGGCGATTTCGCTCTGCGCGCTGCCGCTCGTCGGGGCCGGCTTCTTCAGCAAGGACCTGATCCTGTTCGAGGTCTTCTCCTCGACGGCCGGCGGCCCGGTGCTCTGGTTCGCCGGCGTGGTCGGCGCGTTCATCACGGCGCTCTACACCAGCCGGATGATGTGCCTGACGTTCTTCGGCGAGACAGGACCGGACGTCGAACACCCGACGCCGGCCGTGATGGCCGTGCCGCTGGTGGTGCTGGCCGTGGCCGCGACGTGTGCCGGTCTGCTCGAACTGCCGCGCACGCTCGGGAACCTGCCGCTGTTCTCGCACTTCCTCGAGTCGGTCCTCCCGCACGCGCCGCTGCGCGAGACGACCGTCTCGGTCGAACTGCTGTTGCAGGCCGTCTCGGCCGTGGTCGTCCTTGTCGGCCTGGGCGTCGGCTGGACGCTCTGGAAGCGCGGGGCCTTTGCGGACCGCGGATCGGCCGTGTCGCCCGCCACGGCCTGGGCGGCCTCGGGCCTCGGGTTCGATCGGCTGTACGGCGCGGTCGTCACGCGCCCCTACACCGCGTTCGCAACGGCGAATGCCGCTGACGCGATCGATGGCGTGTGGCGCGCCGTGTCGGTCGTCAGCTACGTGCTGGCCGCCCTGCTGCGGCTCACGCAGAACGGACGCCTGCGCTGGTATGCGGCGGCGATCGGCGCCGGTACCGTCGTGGCCATCTATCTGGTCGTCTATACATGAGCGTCCTCTGGATTTTCCTGCTCCCGCTGATTGGCGCGGCGATCGCGCCGTGGATCGGCCGCGCGGCACGGACCGCGGCGATGGCCGTGCTGGCTGTCGACGCGCTGCTGCTCGTGCAGCTCTGGCGCCAGGCCGACGTGTCGGCCGCATCGCCCTGGATCGCCACCTGGTCGGCCGACTGGGTGCCGCAGCTCGGCATCCGTTTCGCGTTCGGTCTCGACGGGTTCGCGCTGGCGCTTTCGCTGATGGCGTGCGTCGTCGCGTTCGCCACGCTGGCGGCGACACCGGGCCGCGGCCACGAGGACGGCGCGTTCTGCGCGTGGTTCCTGACCGGTGTCGCCGGAGTGCTCGGCGTCTTCCTGGCCACGGACCTCGCGCTGTTCTTCGTGTGCTTCGAGGTCATGCTGCTGCCGGTGGTGGCGCTGATCGTGCGGTGGGGCCAGGGCGATACGCGGCGCGTGGCCCTGCGGTTCTTCGTGTTCACCCAGACGGGCGGGTTGCTGATGCTTGTCTCGATCGTCGGACTGCACGTCGTCCATCACGCCGCGACCGGTGTCCGCACGTTCGACTACACGGCCCTGCTCGCCACGCCGCTCGACGACGGCCTGGCGCGGCTGTTCCTGATCGGCTTCCTCGCCGCGTTTGCCGTGAAGCTGCCCATCGTGCCGTTCCACACCTGGCAGGCGCCGGCCTATGCCGCGGCGCCGACCGAAGGGGCGGTGCTGCTCGCCGCGCTCATGGCGAAGACCGCGGGCTACGGCCTGCTGCGGTTCGCGCTGCCGCTGTTTCCGACAGCGGCGGTGGAACTCGCGCCCTGGATGATGGCGCTCGGCGTCCTCACGATTCTCTATGCCGCGTGGCTGGCGTACGGCCAGCAGGATCTCGTCCGCGTGATCGCCTATTCGAGTGCCAGCCATCTCGGCTACGTCGTGCTCGGCGCGTTCGCCATGAACGAACTGGGGCGGACGGGTGCGGTCGTGCAGATGATCAGCCACGGCCTGAGCGTGACGGGGCTGTTCCTGGTCTACGCGCACGTGGCCCGCACTGCCGGGGCCCGCGAACTGCGCGATCTCGGCGGCCTGTGGAAGACCGCGCCGGCGCTCGGGATGATCGGCGTGGCGTTCGCGTTCGCGACGCTGGGCCTGCCGGGACTCGGCAATTTCGTGGGTGAGTTCATGACGCTGGCCGGGGCCTTCCAGCGGTTTCCGCTGGCGGCCGCGCTCGGGGCGATTGGCGCGGTGCTGAGCGCCGCCTACGCGCTGCGGATGTTCCAGTTGACGTTCTTCGGGCCACCGCACGCGTCGCGTCGCGCCGCGGCGCTGCCCGTCGGTTCGCTCGTCGTCTGCGCCGGGCTCCTGGTCGGGCTGGTGTGGACCGGGTTCCACCCGCAGTCGATCGTCACGCTGATCGCGCCGTCGCCGTCGGCGGCCCTGGAGCAGACGGCACAGGGAGTCCAGCCGTGAGCGCCGCCGACATGCTGGCGCTGCTGCCGCTCGTCATCCTGGCCGCCACGCCCATCGTCCTGCTGCTGACGATCTCGACCGAGCGTCGCCACGCTCTCACGGCCGGTCTGGCCCTCACCGGCCTGGTCGGTGCGCTGCTGGCGCTGCCGACGGCGGCGGCCCAGGCCCCGCGCGACGTCACGGTCCTGCTGCGCGTGGACGCGTCGGGGCTCGCCTACGCGGCGCTCGCGATCGTCGCGGCGGCGTGTCTGGTGGTGATCGGCTACCGGTACGTCGGGGCGCGCGAGGCGAATCCCGAGGAGTACTACGTCCTGCTGCTCATCGCGACGGCCGGGATCGTCGCCATGGCGTTCAGCACGCACTTCGTGTCGTTCTATCTCGGTCTCGAGATCCTGAGCGTGTCCCTGTACGGCCTGATGGCCTACTTCCGCCGCGATCGGTGGGGCACCGAGGCCGGCATGAAGTATCTCGTGCTCGCGTCGGCGTCGGCGGCATTCCTGCTGTTCGGGATGGCGCTCATCTACGCGGAACTCGGCACGATGACCTTCGCGGGCCTCGTGGCGGCCTCGCCCGAGCAGATGAGCAACGCGGTCGTGCTGCTCGGCCTGGCCATGCTGTGCGCGAGCATCGGCTTCAAGCTGTCGATCGTCCCGTTCCACTACTGGACGCCAGACATCTACGACGGCGCCCCGGCCTCGGTCGTGGCCTTCGCGTCGACGGCCGGCAAGCTCGGTGTGTTCGCCGTGATCGTGCGCTACTTCCTGCTGCCCGTCGGCGCCGTCACCAGCGGCCTGACGACGTATCTCGTGGTGACGGCCGTGGCCTCGATGCTGGTCGGCAACCTGCTGGCGCTGCTGCAGACGAACCTCAAGCGCCTGCTCGCCTATTCTTCGATCGCGCACATGGGCTACATCGCCGTCGCCTTCCTGGCGCACGGGCCGGTGGCCGCCGAGACGGTGACGTTCTACGTGCTGGGCTACACGCTGGCGTCAATCGCGGTCTTCGGCGTGATTGCCGTGCTGTCGACCGAGCCGGGCCGCACGAGCGATCTCGATCACATCGCGGACTACAAGGGCCTGCTACGCACGCGGCCGGTGCTCGGCGCGGTGCTCATTGCCGGGCTGCTCTCGTTCGCGGGCATCCCGCTTACTGCCGGTTTCCTCGGCAAGGTCTACGTCGTACTGGCCGGCGCGCAGGACGGGCACTGGTTCGTGCTCCTGGCGCTGGCGCTCAGCAGCGTGGCCGGCGCGTGGTACTACCTGCGCGTCGTCGTGGCCGTCTGCTCGACACCCGATGGCGAGTCGGCCCTCGAACGTCCCTCGGTGCCGGCCGCACCCACGGCCGTGCTGGCCGTGCTGGCGGTGGCCGTGCTGATCCTCGGCACGTATCCCGCGCCGGTGCTCGCGGTCATCGAATCGCTGCACCGCTGACGATCGGCTGAAACTTCACCCGTGCCCGAGGGTTCTCCACGGCAGGCGACGGGGCCTCGATGCCGCCTGCCCGCCTGGAGATCGTCATGCGCCTGCTCCGTCGGCCCGTCGTGGCCATTCCCATCGTGTTCACCGTGGTCCTGATCGCCTGGCTGCTCGCCGGCCCGGGCCGCGCCGCCGAAGGCCCCGATCCTTCCGCCATCGTCGCCGTCGAGAAGGGCACGATGGTCGTCTCCGTGGTGGCCACGGGCAAGGTCGAACCGATCACAAAGGTCGAGATCAAGTCGAAGGCCAACGGCATCATCGAGCGCCTGCTGACCGACATTGATCAGGTGGTCGAGCCGGGCCAGATCCTCGCGGAACTCGACCGCGAGAACCTGACGGCACGCCTGCGCGAGGCGCGCGCGAACCTGCAGGCGGCCGAGGCCGCGCGCGACGGGGCGCTGGCGCAGGTGAAGAAGAGCGAGATCGAAGCCGAGTCGCCGGAGGTGGAACTGGCCGCGCGCAACTTCCAGCGTGCCGAGCAGCTTGCCGACGGCCGGCTGCTCTCGGCCTCGCAGCTCGATGAATCGCGTACGGCGCTCGACCAGGCGCGGAACCGCCAGCGTGCCGCTGTCGGGCAACTCGCGATCGCCCGCGCGCGCGTCGTCGAAGCCGAGGCGAACGTGGCACAGGCGCAGGCGGCGGTCGAGCGTGCGGCCGAGGAACTGGCCAGTGCCACCATCCGCGCGCCCATCCATGCCACGGTGCTCACGCGCGACGTCGAGGTGGGCAGCCCCGTGTCGTCGATCCTCAACATGGGCGCGAACGCGACACTCGTGATGACGCTCGGCGACATCGACAGGGTCCACGTGAAGGGCCGCGTCGACGAGGCGGACATCGGCCGCGTGCAGGTGGGGCAGGCGGCGCGGATCACGACCGAAACGTTCCGCGATCGCGTGTTCGACGGCCGCGTCACGCGCATTTCGCCGATCGGGGTCGAGCGCGACAACGTCACGACGTTCGCCGTCGAAGTGTCGATCGACAACCCGGCCAAGATTCTGAAGGCCAACATGACGGCCAACGCGGAAATCGTGCTCGAGTCGCTGCCCGACTCGCTGCTGCTCCCGGAAACGGCCATCATCTACGACGCCCAGCGGCGCGCGTTCGTGGATGTGTTCGATCGCGCGGCGGCCAACGGGCGACGACGCGTGCCCGTGACCGTCGGCGTCGGGAACGGCTCGCGCACGCAGATCCTCGACGGCCTGCGCGAGGGCGACCAGGTCGTGCTGCCGGGGTGACGCGTGCGTGAGGTCCTCGATCAGGTCGTCCAGAACCTGCGCGCCAACAGGCTCCGATCGATCCTGACGATGTTCGGGATCCTGTGGGGTGTGGTGTCCGTGGTCGTGCTCGGCGCGACCGGCGAGGGATTCCAGCGCGGCAACCAGGCCGTGCTCGAGACGCTCGGGAAGAACGTCGGCATCGTCTGGGGCGGCCGCACATCCGCGCACGCCGGCGGCGAGCGCGCCGGCCGCCGCGTGTTCCTCACGGCCGACGATGCGCGGGCGCTCGCGCGGGAGTCGAGCTACCTCGCGGTCGTCAGTCCTGAAATCCAGTGCGGCGGCGTTACCGTACGGAGTCGCCACAACGCCGCGGCGCTGACGGTTCATGGCGTCGAGCCGCAGTACCAGGCGATTCGGACCGTGGAAATTGCGCACGGTCGCGGCCTGCGCGATGGCGACAACGATGGACGCCTGCGCGTGGCACTCGTCGGCGCCGACGCGGCCCGCCAGTTGTTCGGCGCGCGCGAGGCCGTCGGCCAGCAGGTGCAGCTCAACGGGCTGCCGTTCATCGTCATCGGCCGGTTGGTGAAGAAGGATCAGAACAGCAGCTACAGCGGACCCGACAACGACAAGGTCTTCATCCCGTTCTCGACCATGGCGCGCGACTTCCCGCGGACCGATGCGCCGCCAGGCGCCGTATCCCAGATCATCGTCGCGCCGCATGACTGGGTGGTGCGGGACATGCCGCGTATCCTCGCCGCACGTCCGGGCCGGATCGAGGACATCGACTGGCCGCTCGAACGCGAGATCCGGCGCGTGCTGGCGATCAGGCACGGCTTCGATCCCGCCGACCGCAACGCCATCGCGATGTGGGACACGGCGTTGGAGTCGATGATGTTCGGCCGCATGGTGCAGACCATGAAGGACTTCTTCAGCCTGGTCGGCTTCGTCACGCTGGCGCTCGGCGGGCTGGGCGTGATGAACATCATGCTCGTCGCCGTGCAGGAGCGCACGCGCGAGATTGGCGTCCGCAAGGCGCTCGGCGCGACGACGGCGCAGGTGCAGCGCCAGTTCTTCCTCGAAGGCTTCCTGTTGACGCTGCTCAGCGGCACGATCGGGTTCGTGCTGGCCGCCGGGATCTGCGCGGCCATCAACACGCTGCCGATGCCGACGCGGTTCCAGGGCATGACGATCACCTGGCAGGCCAGTGTCTGGGCCATTGCGGTGCTCGTCCTGATCGGCGTGGCCACGTCGACGTTCCCGGCGAGACGTGCTGCACGCCTCCCGCCTGTCGAGGCGCTGAGGTACGACGGGTGACCGACATCCTTCGCGAGGCCGTTGTCGGACTCTGGCGCAACCGCACGCGCACACTGCTGTCGATGCTCGGCATCTCGTGGGGCATCGTCGCGGTCGTGGGCCTGCTGGCGTACGGGGACGGGTTCGATCAGGCGCTGCTCCGCGGCTTTCAGGGGGCGTTCGGCGACGGCGTCTCTGTCGTGTTCGGCGGACAGACGAGCATGCAGGCCGGCGGGGAGCGTGCCGGTCGTCCGGTGCGGATGCGGCTGGCCGATGCCGAGGCGGTCGGCGAACTGCCGCTGGTGAAGGCGTGGAGTCCGGAGTACATCCGCGGCGGCACGGTGACGTGGGGCACGAAGCAGGCCGACTATGCCGTGCGCGGTGTGGCGCCGGCATACGCATCGATGCGCGCGCAGCCCGCGGCCGCCGGCCGCTTCCTCGATGCCGAGGACGTGCGCCTCCAACGTCGCGTCGTGTTCCTCGGATCCGAGGTTGCGCGCAAGCTGTTCGGTCAGGTCGATCCCGTGGGCGAGTCCGTCCGCATCATGGGCATGTCGTTCGACGTGATTGGTGTGCAGAAAGAGAAAGTGCAGCTGTCGAACTACAACAGGCCCGACAGTGAGAGCGTCTTCATTCCGCACACGACGGCCGGCCAGCTCTGGAACACCGAGTTCCTCACCACGTTCGTCTACCAGGCGATGGATCCCGGCCTGGGGACGCGTATCGACACGCAGATGCGCGAGGTGCTCGCGCGGCGCCTGCGGTTCGATCCGGCCGATGAGCGGGCGATCGACGCCTGGGGCTATGCCGAATCGGTGGCGATCACGGCCGGCATCGTCACGGGTCTGAAGATCGTGCTCGGGTTCATCGGCGTCCTGACGCTGGCGATTGGCGGCATCGGCGTGATGAACATCATGTTCGTGTCGGTGACCGAGCGCACGGCGGAGATCGGGCTGCGCAAGGCGCTCGGTGCGCGGCGCGGCCTGATCCTGCTGCAGTTCCTGACCGAGGGGCTCGTCACCACCGTGGCCGGCGGCAGCGCCGGGATCCTGCTGTCGTTCGCGCTGGTCTGGCTGCTCAGCCCGAGGCCGTTCCTGTCCGAACTGCTCGACGACTCGACGGGCGCGGCCGACATCCACCTGCGGCTGTCGTTCGAGCTCGTGGCCATCAGCAGCGCCATCCTGATGATCGTCGGCCTCGTCAGCGCATTTGTCCCCGCCCTGCGCGCCGCGCGCATGGATCCGATTGCTGCCCTGCGACAGGACTGAGAGGCCATCATCCGGAGCCCAGGGCTTCGGCCCCAGGGGAACACCCGCGACGCGTGATTAGCGATCCCCGATAATGGCGCGGTGAGTGATCGCAACGAATATCGCGCGGCCGTGACCGTGGCGGTGGCGCTGGTGGTGCTGCGATCGGCCGTGCAGCTCGTCAACGAACGGTCGCTCGACTCCGATCAGGCCATCGTCGGGTTGATGGCCACGCACCTGAGCGAATTTCGCGCGTTTCCGCTGTTCTTCTACGGACAGAACTACATGCTGGGCGTGCAGGCCTGGCTGGCTGCACCGTTCTTCTGGATTGGCGGCCCGACGGTGACGATGCTGCGGCTGCCGCTGCTGCTCGTGAACGTCGGCGTGGTCTGGGGGCTGATCGCCACGTTCCGTCGCCTCGGCCTGCGTCCCGCGTTCGGGCTGGTGGCCGCGCTGCCGTTGGCGATCACGACACCGGTCATGTCCGACGCGCTGCTGCGGCCGCTCGGTGCCGCTGTCGAACCGTTTGCCTGGGTACTGGCGCTCTGGGCGCTGCGTCGTCGGCCGCTCTGGTTCGGCCTGGTGTTCTGCGTCGGCTTCCTGCACCGCGAATTCGTCGTCTATGCGGCGCCCGCGATGCTCGTGGCGCAGGCGATCGAGCGTGCCTGGTGGTCGCGACGCGACGCACTCATGGCCGTTGCGGGTTTCGCTGGCGCGTGGGTGTGCATCGATCTCCTGAAGCGATCGGTGAACGTCTACGGTCCGGCAGGCGGGACCTTCGAGTCGGGCGCACTGTTCCTGCAGTCGCAGCAGATCGCGATGTGGGTCACGCTCGACGCGTACGGCGCGCGCGTGTGGCACCTGGTGAGCCACGGACTGCCGGACATGTTCGGCCTGCGTCCCTACGTGCTCGACAGCTATCACGGCCTGTTCAGCGCGCTGACCGTCGGATCGCACCTGGCCGGCGTCGCACTGGGGACTGCGCTCGTGCTCGCGATCGTCAGGCTGGTGACGCCGCTGCGTACCCGCGGCCTGCGGACGGGTGACGCGGGCGACGCGCTGGGCTGGTACCTCGGCACGATTGGGGTCGCGGCCGTGTTCGGGTACGGCTTGAATGGCGGTCTCGACACGCAGGCGATGCCTGTCGTCCGCTACGCGCTGTTCGTGCTGTTCGTGCCGGTGGCCATCCTGATGATGTTCCTGCGTCACGAGACGCGCGCGCGCATCAGGGCTGTTGTCGTCGCCTGTGTCTGCGTGTGGGCCGCGGCCACGGCTGTCGATGCGACGCGCGTCGCGCGCGAGTTCGTCACGGCGCCGCCAGACAATCCGCACCGCGAACTGGCGGATGACCTCGTCGCGCACGGCATCCACTACGCGCGCGGCGGCTACTGGGACGCGTATGTGGTCACGTTCCTCGCACGCGAGCGCGTGATTGTCGCGTCGACCGAGCAGGTGCGCATCTCGTCCTACCAGGCGCTCGTCGACGCCCACGAGTCCGAAGCCGTGACGCTGGTCCGTCAGCCCTGCGGCGGCGGACGACGCGTGGCCGCCTGGTGTCTGGAGTAAGAAGGCACGGACTTCAGGTACGACGGGTACGACGGGCAAGTCGTGGGCCCCTGTGGACCCGGGGCCGGCTTTTTCGGGTACGACAGGTACGACTCTTATCCAGCAGCCACGACCGTCGGTTCGCTCGTCGTTTCGCCAGCCGGCGGCGGATCGGTGAGGTCATTGCCGTCGAGCAGCCGCTCGGTGATGTAGTCGATCGCCGCGTCGTCGTGCCTGGCAAGCAGGGCTTCGAGCGGGGAGCGCGGGACGAAGGCGGACTCGCGTTGCTGCATCGTCGGCCACGTGCCGTCCGGGCGCTGCGGGGCGTAGCGGACCCAGAAGCCGACGTGCCAGCGCAGGAAGTCACGCACGCGCTCGCGGGCGTGGTCGTCGAGTACGCGCGGCGCATCGTCGGCGGCGTCGGCGAGCGGCGTGACGGGATCATCAGCCCTGTCGTGCGCCGTGGCGGCGTCCGGGCGCCGGCCCCAGTGCCGGGTGGCCAGTTCGACGTAGCGCCGATACAGCGCGATCCGCTCGTCGGCCGTGATGTCCCAGTAGCGGCCCTCGGCCACCTCGCGGAAGAGCCACGGCTTGATGAGCGCGCCACGCGCCGTCATCAGGGCGGTGCACCCGGACGCAGCGAGGCGCTCGGCGGCCTCGTGTGGAAAGAGCAGGTCACCGTTGCCGATCACGGGGATCGGCACGGCGGCCGCCACCTCGGCGATGGCGTCCCAGTCGGCCGGCTGCCGGTACCGCGCTTCGCGCGTGCGGCCGTGGACGGTGAGCGCGGCGCCGCCGCCGTCGGCAATGGCCTGCGCCAGTTCGAGGTAGTTGTGCGTCGAGGCGTTCCAGCCGAGCCGGATCTTCACCGTCACCGGCACCTGCACGACGGCGCGCATCGCTTCGACGATGCGCCGGACGCGGGTGACCTGGCGCCCGAGCGCGGCGCCAAGCCCCATGCGCGTGAAGTGATCGATGGGGCAGCCCAGATTGAGATCGACGAAGTCCGCGCCGCGGGCTTCGACGAGCGCGGCGGCCCACGCCATCTCGTCGGGCTTGTTGCCGGCCAGTTGGACGCCGAAGCACGGCTCGCCCGGCGCGCGGCGGATGAGCGCGAACTCGCTCCGGCGTCGCTGCTTCAGGCGCCGCGCCACCACCATTTCACTCACGAGCACCGTGGCGCCGAGTTCGACGCACAGCTGACGGAACGGGAGGTTCGACCCCTTGGTCATCGGGGCCAGGACGAGTGCGCCGGGCAGGGACGAGACGAACGACATGGGGAGCGATCTTAGCCGCTCAGGGCGGCGGGAGGCGGGGCGGGCGCGTGCCCGCCCCGGGTGTGCGTGTCAGTTCGCGGCCGGGGCGGCGGGCGTCTTCGTGCCGACTCCGCCCATCTCGAACGCGCCGTCGGCAAAGCTGAAGCCGGCGTTGACCTTGTCGGCGTCCGGCGTCAGGGTCAGCACGGCCGGAATCGAGTTGCCCTCGTAGTCGAACGAGTAGTAGAGCACCAGGTTGTTGCCGGTCTTCCTGATGTTCGCGTTGGCGATCGGCGTGGCCGGCTGGATGTCCGAGCTGAGAACCGCGCCGACCTGGCCGTTTTCGACCTTGATCGACAGTGCGGTGGTAAAGGGGCCCATCGGGCTCTCGCCGACGATGGACCAGTCTCCCAGGAACGGAGCGGCGTCAGCCGCCGTGATGCCGGCCGGGGCGGCAGCGGCCGGCGCGGATGCCTGGGCGAGGGCGAAGCCAGGCGCGGCGGCAAGCGCCATCGCCAGGCAGGCGGCGGTCAGGGTGATGCGGGGCATGGGCAGAATCCTCCGGGACAGGTGCAGGGAACAGCGTTCAGAATGGAACGCCGGAGTATACGCACCGTATGGACAAAGGTTCAATCGCATTGCTGCCGATCGACGGGTATCTCGAGGCCATCGTCGACCTGGTCCGCACCCGCCGGGCGGTGGTCGTCACGGCTACACCGGGGGCTGGCAAGACGACGCGGGTACCGCCGGTGCTGGCTGAAGACGGGCGTGTGCTGCTGTTGCAGCCACGACGTGTGGCGGCGCGCGCCATCGCGAGGCGCATCGCGGACGAGCAGGGCTGGAGTGTGGGACGCGAAGTCGGCTGGCACGTGCGATTCGATCGCCGCGACTCCGCGGAGACCCGGCTGCTCGTCGTCACCGAGGGGATCCTGACGGCCAGGCTGCAGCACGATCCGCTGCTGTCGGATGTGCGCACGGTCGTGCTCGACGAGTTCCACGAGCGCAGCGTGCACACGGACCTCGGCCTTGCGCTCGTGAAGCAGGCCTGGATCGCGCGCGACGACCTGCGCATCGTCGTGATGTCGGCAACGATCGATGCCGCGCCGGTGGCCGCGTTCCTCGACGGATGTCCGGTCGTCGATGTGCCAGGCCGATCGTTCCCGATCGACGTGGCCTATCGTCCGGGGGCGGCTGTCGAAGACGTTGTTGCGGAGGCGATCGACACGGCGGACACCGGGGCGGTGCTCGCGTTCCTGCCCGGCGCGCGTGAAATCGCGCAGGCGGCGGCCCGGATTGCCGCGCGCGTGGGCCCCCGCGTGGACGTGTGCGAACTGCACGGCGGACTCGACGCCGACGCGCAGGACGCGGCACTCACGCCCACCGGCCGGCCGCGCGTGATCGTGGCGACGAACATCGCGGAGACGACACTGACGGTGCCTGACGTCACGCGTGTGGTGGACGCGGGCTGGCAGAAGGTGGCGCGCTATGACGCCGGGCGCGGGATCGATCGGCTCGAGACCGAGCGTGTGTCGCGCGACGCGGCCGATCAGCGCGCCGGCCGCGCCGGGCGCCTCGGGCCCGGGCGCGCGTTCAGGCTGTGGGAGGCCCATCTGCGTCTGGCGCCGCACCGGTCGCCGGACATCGCGCGTGTCGACCTCGCGTCGCCCGCCCTCGAGGTGCTGGCCTGGGGCGCCGATCCGCGCACGTTCGCGTGGTTCGAGCCACCGCGCGCCGATCGGCTCGACGCGGCGATCGCCCTGCTCGTCCGGATCGGCGCCGTCGACGACGCGGGGCGCCTGACCGACGTGGGACGCCGGCTGCACCGGCTGCCGCTGCACCCACGTCTCGCACGCCTGCTGGATGTGGCCGGGGGCGCACCGGCGGCCGCGCGCGCCGTCGCGCTGCTGTCCGAGCGTGTGCGGCCTGCGGCGTCTCCGGCGGCCACGGCGTGCGATCTCTGGTCGGCCGCGCACGACGCGCACGTGCCGCCGCACGTGGCCCGCATCGCGCGCGACGTGCGCCAGGCGCTTCAGGCGCGGCGTGACGGGGCTTTGCGCAACTCGATCGACGAGGAGACGTTCAGGCGCGCCGTGCTCGCGGCATATCCGGATCGCGTGGGACGTCGGCGCGGGGTCGGGAGCGACCGCATCCAGCTGGCGTCCGGCACTGGTGCGCGGCTCGGTCGTGAGAGTGGCGTCGTGTCTCACGAGTTCGTGGTGGCGATCGACGTGAGTGGCAGCAGTGGCGATCCCTCCGGTGAGGCGATCGTGCACATGGCGTGCGGGATCGAGCGCGACTGGCTCACGCCGACGTCGTCCGTCGTCGAGCATGTGTTCGATCGATCGGCAGGCATCGTCAGGGCGCATCGGATCGCGCGATACGACGCGCTCGTGTTGTCGTCCACGGAGACGATGGTCGATCCGACCGAGGCCGGGCGACTGATGACCGAGGCCCTCGTCGCACGCGGGCCCGACGAGGGCGATCGCCGGCTGCTGGCGCGCTGTGCGATGGCCGGGATCGACGTCGCGTTCGAGGCCGCGGCGCGCGAGGCGGGGCCGTTCCTGTCGCGTCTCGAGGCGTTCGCGCTGGCCGATCATCTTCCGGCTGGTGTGACGCAGCGGCTCGCGCGCGAGGCGCCGGTCGATCTCGCGCTGCCGAGCGGCCGTCGTGCGCGGCTCGAGTATCGCGATGATGGCCGCGTGATGGCGGCGGTGAAGCTGCAGGAGCTGTTCGGCCTGGCCGAGACGCCGCGTCTCGGCGGCGGGCGCGTGCCGGTGACGTTCGAACTGCTCGCCCCGAACGGCAGGCCCGTGCAGGTGACGTCCGATCTTCGCAGTTTCTGGACGACGACGTATCAGGATGTGAGGAAGGAACTGCGGGCGCGCTATCCCCGGCATCCGTGGCCCGAGGACCCGTGGACGGCGCAGGCGACGCACCGGACGGTCCGCCGTCGATGACGTTGGTGTACGCTGGCCCTTTCCGACAGGCGTCGGCGGATTGGCGGCGGGCTGCCGACAGCCGGAGCCCTGGGGCTTCAGCCCCAGGGAGATTTGTGGGATGGGGCGTGTCCCCCGGGGCTGAAGCCCCGGGGCTCCGAAGATCTCATGCGGCCGGAGCCTTGGGGCTTCAGCCCCAGGGGACATCAGAGACCGGGGCCCGCGGGCGTTGAGCGGTAGTGAGGAGTGTGTGGACGCGATGAGTGATCGAGGCCGATACCTGACGAGACATCACACGACCGCGGGACCGCGCTGGGCGGTCGATGGCCGCTGGCTGCCCGCCGCGTTCAGGCTCGAACTGCTGCTCCAGCAGCCGGTGGCGTCCATCGATGCACTCCTGGCGGCGCTGGCGACCGAGGTCGTCGCTGAAGGGCCGCTGCTCGCACCGGTCGAGCCCGGGCACGAAGTCTGGGCGTGCGGCGTCACGTACCTGCGCAGCCGCGAGGCGCGCGAGGCCGAGTCGACGGTGCGCGACGTCTACGCGCGCGTCTACGATGCCGAGCGGCCCGAGCTGTTCTTCAAGTCCGTGGGATCGCGCGTCGTGGGTCACGGCGGCGAGATTCGCGTGCGCGACGACAGCACCTGGAACGTTCCCGAACCCGAACTGACGCTCGTCGTCACGGCCGGCGGTGAGATCGCGGGCTACACCGTCGGGAACGATGTCTCGTCGCGTGACATCGAGGGCGAAAACCCGCTGTACCTGCCGCAGGCCAAGGTGTACGACGGGGCGTGCGCCGTGGGCCCGGGCATCCAGCTGTGTCCGGCGGCGTCGATGCGCGATCTGCCGATCCGTCTGCACCTGTCGCGCGACGGCGCGACGGTCTTCGAGGGCGAGACGCGGACGTCGCAGATCAAGCGGCCCTTCGAAGAGCTGGTGGCGTATCTCTGCCGCGAGTCGTCGTTCTCCGGGGGCGCGTTCCTCATGACGGGCACCGGTATCATTCCTCCGATGGCGTTCTCGCTGCAGCGCGGTGATACGGCGCGGATCACGATTGGCGATCTGACGCTCGAGAACCGCACGGCGATGGCGTAGGCGGCACGGCCGCTGGCGGGATGGCCGCGGTTGGCACGGCGACGAGCGGCGCGGAAGACGGATCCCCGGTCTTCAGACCAGGGGGCCAGCATCACGGGAGTGGAGACCTTGTCCTTGAAACCTGTTCTCATCGGCGGCGCGTGGCGCGCGTCTGCCAGCGCTTCGGATACGTTCACGGCGATCAATCCCGCGACGGGGGAGTCACTGGCCGACCGATACCCGGTCTCGGGGATCGATGACGTCGAGGCCGCGTGCCGGGCGGGGTACGACGCGGCCGTCGCGCTCGGCGCGCTGCCGGATCGCGTCGATCGCCTCGCGGCCTTTCTCGAGGCATATGCGACACGGATCGAGGGGGCTGCCGATGCGCTGGTCGCGATGGCGCACGACGAAACGGCGTATCCCGAGACGCCGCGCCTGCGGTCGTCGGAACTGCCGCGGACCACGAATCAGTTGCGCCAGGCCGCTGCGGCCGCCCGCGATCGATCGTGGACGATGGCCACGATCGATACGGCCACGAACATCCGGTCGTACTACGCGGCCCTCGGCGGGCCCGTCGTCGTGTTCGGGCCGAACAACTTTCCGTACGCGTTCAACTCGGTCGCTGGCGGGGACTTTGCCGCGGCTGTCGCGGCGGGCCACCCGGTGATCGCCAAGGCGAACACCAGCCACCCGGGGACGTCGCGGCTGTTCGCCGAACTCGCGCACGCGGCGGCCGTCGAGGCCGGGTTACCGGCGGCCATGGTGCAGCTGATCTATCGCCTGCCATCGGACGCCGGTTTCCGGCTCGTGTCGCACCCGCTCGTGGCCGCCACCGGCTTCACCGGCAGCAAGGCCGCGGGTGTGGCGCTGAAGGCAGCGGCCGAGCGGGCGGGCAAGCCGATCTATCTCGAGATGTCGAGCGTCAATCCGGTATTCGCGCTGCCCGGCGTGCTGGCCGAGCGCGGTGCGGCCGTCGCGCGGGAGCTCTTCGATTCGTGCGCGCTCGGTTCGGGTCAGTTCTGCACGCGTCCCGGCCTCACCGTCGTACCGCAGGGCGCGGCCGGCGATGCGTTCCTCTCGGAAGTCGCGCTGCTGTTCGCCCAGGGGGCGCCGGGCACGCTCCTCGGTCGTGCCGGCCTGTCGTCGGTGATCGAGGGCATCGAGGTCCTCAAGCAGCACGGCGCCGAGGTGCTGGTCGGGGGCGCGCCCGTCGACGGGCCACGCATCAGTTTCGCCAACACGCTGCTGCGCGTGTCGGGCGAGACATTCCTCACGCACGCACACGCCCTGCAGACCGAGGCGTTCGCCACGGTCAACACCGTGGTCGTCGCGCGTGACGTGACGCAGATGGCCGCGATCGCCGACAGCCTCGAGGGCAACCTCACGGGCACGATCTACAGTGCCACGGGTGGGGAAGACGATTCGGCGTACGACGTCATCGCGCCGGTACTGCGTCGCCGCGTGGGCCGGCTGCTGAACGACAAGATGCCGACGGGCGTGGCCGTCTCGCCGGCGATGAACCACGGCGGACCGTACCCGGCCACCGGGCACCCGGGCTTCACGGCCGTCGGAATCCCTGCGTCGCTGCTGCGGTTCGCGGCGCTGCAGTCGTTCGACAACGTCCGGCCGCATCGGCTGCCGCCGGAACTCGGTGACAGGAACCCGACGGGCACGATGTGGCGGCGAATCGATCTCCAGTGGACGACGGGAGACGTGGCGAAGTAGGCGGGGCTGGCGGCCTGGTGCCGCCGGCGATCGCCGCGCGGCTCTACGACCGCGCGGGCGCGGCGGCATGGGCGCTGCCGCACGCGGTCTTTGCAGCGGCGCTCGATCGCAGCGTGCGCCACGCGCTCGGCCTGGCGCTGGCGACATCCTCGCCGGCGGACGTCGAGCGGTACTGCGGGGGCCTGCACCTCGAGGATCTCGCGCTGGCCACGGCCTGTGCCGAGGGACGTGAGCCGGCCTGGGAGCACTTCGTCCGCGAGATGCGTCCGGCCCTGTATCGCGCGGCGGCTGCGATCGATCGCACGGGCGGTGGCCGCGATCTCGCCGATTCGCTCTACGCGGAGCTGTTCGGCCTGCGCGATCGCGACGGCGCCCGGCAGTCGCTCTTCCGGTACTTCCACGGGCGGAGCAGTCTCGGATCCTGGGTCCGCGCCGTACTCGCGCAGCGACATGTCGATCGCGTGCGTGCGGCGCGTCGTCTCGATCCGCTCCCCGATGACGATGCGCCGGGCGCGCTGCCGTCACCGCCTGCGGCGGCGCCGGCCGCGCCCTCGCGTCATCACGTGGCGATGCACGCCGCGCTGGCCGCGGCTCTGGCCGCGATCGCGCCGCGCGATCGCCTGCGGCTGGCCTGCTACTACGCCCGCGACATGAAACTGGCCGCCATCGGCCGGATGCTCGGCGAGCACGAGGCGTCCGTGTCCCGGCGCCTGGCCCGGGCGCGGCGCGAGGTGCGTGCGGCCATCGAGGCGCACCTGCGGGCGCAGGCCGGGTACGACACCGCGGGCGTGGACGAGTGTTTTCGCGCCGTGGCTGTCGACAGCGGCCCGCTCGACCTGGCCGTGTTGTTCGACACGCAGCCGGCATCCGTCGACGGGGACCGCAAGATTCCCGTGGCTGCACGTTCTGAGGAAAGGGGGACGAGTGGCTGATCGGAACGCACGCGATCGCCAGGTGGAGCCGTGGCTCCGGCAGGCATGGCCCGAGGGGACGTCCTCGTCATCGGCCTGTCTCGACGCGGAGCAACTGGCTGCGTGGGTGGCCGGCGGGCTGCGTGCGGACGAAGCCGAGGCGGCAGAGCGTCACCTGGCTGACTGCGCGTCGTGCCAGGCCATGCTCGCGGTATTTGCCGAGGCCGAGTCGTCGGTCGCGATGGCGGAGGTCCCTGCGGCCGCGCCGTTCTGGAGCCGGTGGCGCCTGCCGTGGCTGGCGCCCCTGGCGGCCGCGAGTCTCGTCGTGCTGGTCTGGCTGGCGGCCCCGCGCGATCGCGTGGCCGCCCCCGACGTCACGACGATGGCGCGGGTCGAGCAGCAGGCGGGGGAGCCGGCGCCGCCGGCGCCGGCTCCACCGACGCCCCCCGCGCCGGAGTCTTCGGCGCCAGCGTCTCCGGCTCCCCCCGCGTCCGCGCCCTCGGCGCCGATCGCCTCGTCCGCGCCGTCGCGGACGATGGCGGCCGCGCCATCGTCGAGCCCGTCATCGTCCGTACCCGAGCCGCCGGGCGCTGGCGCCGAAGCGTCCGCTCCGGCGCCAGCGGCGGACAGGACTGCGTCTGTGGCGCCCGCGCCGGCGCGTGGGCGCGACGCGGCTGACGCGGCCGCGCCAGCCGCGTCGGATCAGGCGATTGGCGCCGCGCGCGCGAAGGCTGCGGAGGAATCGACGCGGCTGGCATCCGCCTCGGACGCGGCGCAGGCGGTGCGGCGGCCGTCCGCTCTCGCGTCGCCCGGGGCCGGCCGCGCCGCGCGGGCGGCTCCGGGTTCGCGGACTGACGCCGCGTCCGGCGCCGATGCCGCTATCGCGGTGCCGACGGCGCAGGCGATGACGCCACCGCCACAGGCGACGGCGCCGCCGCGCGTCGGCGGCGCGGACCGCGCCCTCGAGCGCGCGTACTCGACGGCCATGCGCACCGAAGTACCTGGCGAGGTGCCGCGACACGCGGCGGTGTCGCCGACGGTGCCCGCGGTCTTCGGCGCGCCGCAGCCCGCGCCTGGCGCCGGCGTGGTGCGCTGGCGCATCACGCCGGACGGCAGGCTCGAGCGCGCCGCGGGGGACGGCCAGCTGTGGCTGGCCGTCCCCCTGCCGGGGCCCATCGTCGTCACGGCAGGATCGGCACCGCTGGCGCACGTGGTCTGGCTCGGCGGCCGCGGCGGCGCCGTGTTGCGCTCGACCGATCTCGTCACCTTCGATCCGCGTCCCACCCCGACGACGGCAGCCATTGTCGCGATCGAGGCGACCGACGCCGCGCGTGTGCGCGTCGTCGCGGCTGATGGCCGTGAGTTCTCGACGACGGACGGAGGCCTGACGTGGACGCCACTGCCGTAGATCCCATCCGCGTCGACGTCGTCACGCACGTGCGCACGCGCCAGCAGGGAACACGCGCGATCGAGGATGTCGGACGCCCCGGCGGGCGCGGGGCACCCGCCTCCGCCAGGGCTTCAGCGGACCACCGCCGCCTCGGGCGAAGGAAGATGGTCGGCCCCGGGGAGCAAGGGCGATCGCATTACGTTCCCCGAGGCTGAAGCCTCGGGGCTCCGAATGCAAACAGCCGCCGCCTGCCGCCCGCCGCCCGCGGCCGCGCCGCCCACTGCCTGCCGCCACAGCCTTGTCGCCTCGCAGCCGCTGAGTTCTAATGTCCCTTCGTGCGTTCGATCCTGCCCCCGTCCTACAAGCTGCAACATGGTCACGCCGAACGCGTCGAACTGGCGGCCGACCGCGTGTTTCGCGTGCGGAACAAGGTGTCGTATCGCCTGGCTCACTGGCCCATCTGGATCTGGGTCTTCTTCATCGCCCCGGGGCCCATCACCTTCGATCTCTTCGCGAGCGGCGGCAGCGTGATGACGCTCGCCTGGCTTGGCATCGTCCTCGTCGGCACCGGCATCGCCGGGCTGCGCGGACGGCTGCCGGGCGTCGAGCCAGCGCCGTATATCCTCCGGTTCTACGAGGATCGTCCGAACCCGCTCTATCGTCGCGTCTGCTACACGCTGGCGTGGAGCGAGGTGGTGGCCTACGCGGTCCTGAACATCGCAGGGCTCGTCGACGCGATCGTCAACGGTCAGTGGCGCGCGCGCGCCATCTACGATGCCGGCTATTTCCCCATCGTGATCACCATCTGGACGCTGGGCGGAATCGGCTGGCTGCCGCGCGTGGGCCGGTCCACGAAGAACGAAGGACACGAGCGGCGCTACTTCTACGGATCGGTCTGGGCGGTCTG
Source organism: Acidobacteria bacterium SCN 69-37 (assembly GCA_001724025.1). GTDB lineage: Bacteria > Acidobacteriota > Vicinamibacteria > Vicinamibacterales > SCN-69-37 > SCN-69-37. Next base: position 139,919 of record MEDJ01000003.1, read on the forward strand.
CATCGCGCAGCCGGTGCTGTGGCTGCTCTGGAAGGTCCTGCCGCAGACGCGCGGCTTCGACGCGCTGAAGCTGGCGGTGTTCGTCGGCATCCTCGTCTGGGTCGGCGATCGGGCGCGGCGCGGATTGCTGCCGCGCACGCGTCCGATCCTCCCCGGCGAACTCGCCATCTCGGATTGAGGACGAGCACGATGACCAGACGCGAAGGCTGGCACGGCTGGGATACCTATGCCGCGTTCTACGACTGGGAGAACGCGCGCACGCTCGGCCGTCGCGACGTGCCGTTCTGGCGGCGCACGCTGACGGGTGAAGGCGCGCGGACGCTCGAACTCGGCTGCGGCACGGGCCGGCTCTTGGTTCCGATGGCGCGCGCGGGTGTGTCGATGGTCGGTCTCGATCGATCGGCGGAGATGCTCGCGCGTGCACGGACACGCGCGCGACGGCTGCCGCGCGCGGCCCGTCCCGCCCTCGTGCGCGGGGACATCCGCACGCTGCCGTTCCCCGATCGATCCTTCGGCGCCGTGATGGCGCCGTATGGCATGTTCCAGTCACTGGTGCGCGAGTCCGATCTCGCGATGCTGCTCGCCGACGCGCACCGCGTGCTGCGCCGGCGCGGACTGTTCGGGATCGATCTCGTGCCCGACCTGCCGAAGTGGCGCGAATATCACGAACAGGTCAGCATGCGCGGCCGCGGTCCTCGCGGTGGGGAGTTGACGCTCGTCGAATCCGTACGTCAGGACCAGCGTCGCCGTCTGACGATCTTCGACGAGACGTTCGTCGAGCGCATCGGCCGATCGACCACGCGCCACACGTTCTCGCTCACGTTCCGCACCCTCACCGTCCCCGAGGTCGTCGAGCGCCTGGCCGCTGCCGGCTTCGCCGTCGAGCAGCTGATTGGCGACTACCGTGGCGGCGCGTGGACGGACGACGCGGACGTGTGGGTGGTGCTCGCGAGGAAGCGGTAGCGTGCGCGCGGCCCCTACACGTCGGAGCCCCGAGGCTTCAGCCTCGGGGGACACGTGTCGTGCGGGTGTCGGTGTTTCCCTGGGGCTGAAGCCCCAGGGCTCCGAAGACTGAAGCCCCAGCGTTCCGAACACTGAAGAAGCCCAGGGCTCCAAAGACCGGGTGTCACGCCCGGGAAAGATCGGTAGGCGGAGGCGTTACTCGGCATAGGGATCGATCGTCTTGATCGATCCGTCGACGCGATGCGTGAGCGGGGTCACTTTGATGTTGCGCAGGTGCGTCTGGCCACCGGAGCTCTGCGTGTCGTGGTAGAAGAGGTACCACTGCCCGCCGATGTCGACGATCGAGTGGTGGCTCGTCCAGCCGAGGACCGGCTCGAGTATGCGGCCGCGGTACATGAACGGCCCGTAGGGTGACGAACCGGTGGCGTACGCGATGTAGTGCGTATCCCCCGTCGAGTACGAGAAGTAGTACGTCCCGTTGTACTTGTGCAGCCAGGAGGCCTCGAAGAAGCGGCGGTCGTTGTCGCCGGCCGTGAGCGGCGCTCCGTGTTCGTCGAGAATGACGACGTTCGTCGGCGTTTCCGCGAAGCTCAGCATGTCGTTCGCCAGGCGCGCGACTTTCGGCGCGATGGCCGGCTGATCGTCGGCCGGATAGACGTCGTCCGGCTGGTAGGTGCCGTTCGTCCATCGCTGGAGTTGCCCGCCCCAGATGCCACCGAAATACATGTAGAACTGGCCGTCGTCGTCCTTGAAGACGGCCGGATCGATGCTGAAGCTGCCGGCAATCGGCTGCGGCGCCGCCTTGAAGGGACCCGCCGGGGAATCGCCGACAGCCACGCCGATGCGGAAGACGTCGTCCTTGTCCTTGGCCGGGAAGTAGAAATAGTAGCGGCCGTCCTTCTCCGCAGCATCGGGCGCCCACATCTGGCGGCCGGCCCACGGTACGTCGGCGATGTCGAGCGCCACACCGTGGTCGGTCACGTCACCGCCAATGGCCGGCATCGAGAACACGTGATAGTCGCGCATGGCGAAGTGGCTGCCGAGATCGTCGGCAGGCACGCCCGCGTCGAAGTCGTGCGACGGATAGATGTAGATGCGTCCATCGAACACGTGGGCGGACGGATCGGCCGTGAAGATCTCGCTGACGAGCGGTTGCGTGAGGAAGCGCGAGGCGTCGGCCGGACCGGGAGGCTCGACGGGCGGAGCCGGCGGTTGTCCGCATCCCGCCACGATCGACGAGAGGATCGCGGCGGCAGTCACGTGCGTCAGGGCAGATCGAGCCATGGATGGACTCCTCGTGTGAGAACCGGCAGTGCGATGGGGTGCGATGATATCGCTAGACCGAGCCCTGTTTCATCTGCTCCATCAGATAGTCCATCGAGCGGACCGTGAGCGCCATGATGGTGAGTGTCGGGTTCTGGCAGCCGCCGGAGACGAAGCACGACGCGTCGGTCACGAACAGGTTCGGGACGTCGTGCGTCTGCTGGAACTGGTTCAGTACCGATGTCTTCGGGTCGCGGCCCATCCGCGCGATGCCCATCTCGTGGATGCCGAATCCCGGCACGCGATCGATGTACTGGAACGGCTGCACGTTCCGTCCGCCGGCCGCCTCGAGCATCTCGGCGGCGGCCACGCCCATGTCCGGAATCATCTTCAGCTCGTTCTCTTTCCACGCCATCGAAATACGCAGCACCGGGATGCCCCACGCGTCGACGACGGCGGGATCGATCGACACGTGGTTGTCCTCGTACGGCAGCACTTCGCCGAAGCCGACGAACTGGACCGTCGTGACGCCCGTCTGCTGCACGACGGCCCGCTTGTACGCCTCGCCGAATCCGGGAAACGCAAGCGTGTGCGCCGTGGTGCCGCCACCCTGGTAGCCGTAGCCGCGGATGAAGTCCTTGTGCGCCGGCTCGCCGGGGCGGTTGCGGAACCGGACGACGTACAGACCGGTGGGCCGGTTCGGCCCGTCGATGCCGAGCGGACCGGGATGATCGGGGAACTCGGCGCTCGCGCCGCCGGCCACCCACGTGTGATCCATCAGATACTTGCCGAGGACCCCGCTCGAGTTCGCGAGTCCACCCTCGTACTGGCGGTTGCGGCTGTTGAAGAGGATGCGGACCGATTCCAGCGACTGCGCGGCCAGGACGACGACGCGCGCGCGCACTTCGTGGACCTCGCGCGTGTCCCTGTCGATGTAGGTGACGCCGCGCGCTGTCCGGCCGTCCGGATCCATCAGCACCTGATAGACCATCGCGTTCTGGATCAGCGTGCAGCGGCCCGTGGCCAGCGCGTCGGCGACGGTCGTGTTCGCCGCGTTGAAGTACGACCGCGTGACGCAGCCTCGCTCGCACGGGCCGCAGTAGTGGCACGGCTGGCGGCCGTTCTGGGCGCGCGTGATGTTGGCTGCGCGGCCCTGCGTGAGTGTGCGGTTGAACTGCTGCTTCAGGACGCCGCGCACGTGGACCTCGGCGCACGTGAGGCCCATCGGTGGGTGATACCGGCTGTCGGGCAACATCGGATCGTTCTCGACCATGCCCGTGATGCCGACGTAGTCTTCGACCAGTTCGTAGTAGGGAACCAGATCCTCGTATGCCAGTGGCCAGTCCATGCCGAAGCCGTCGAGGCTTGCGGCCTGGAAGTCGTGCGGCCCGAACCTGTAGCTCTGCCGGCCCCACACGTTCGTCCGGCCGCCGACGACGCGCATGCGCCCCTGCCACGAGAAGGGGCGGCCGGTGGGCGTCGTGTACGGCTCGTCGAGATCGTTGGCGAACCACTCGTAGTTGAATTCGCTCAACGCGTAGCAGTCGCTCTGGCGGGGACGCGTGGCGCGCACGATCGCCGCCGCGCGATTGCGGTACGGCAGGTGATAGGGCGCAAGGTGTTCGCGATAGTCGCCCGGCGACAGCGCGCGTCCGGCCTCGAGCATCGTGACGCGGATGCCGGCCTCGGTGAGCCGCTTCGCCGCCCAGCCGCCCGAGGCCCCGGATCCGACGACGAGCACATCCACCTGTTCATGGGTCCCGGGCGTCGCCTGCTGCATCACGTCGTCGATCCTCTCGTTGGGGGTGGCGTTCAGAGTAGTCACAAAGTCGCACGCGCGTAAAGCCATCGTCGTGGCTGCAGGGCTTCTGGTAAGCTCCGGGTTCGAGAGGGATCCCATGACGTCACGCCTGTCACGTCGCGTTGCGCTGCGGACGATTGCCACCGGCATCGGTGCCGGTGTCGCCGTGCCATTGGCCGCCGCGGATCACGCCACGCACGAGCACGCGACGGCCGAGGCCGGCATCCAGGGCAGCGCCACGGCGTCGACGACGCGTGACTTTTTCAGCGCGCACCAGTTCGCCACGCTGCAGGTGCTGGCGGGACTGATCGTGCCTGGTGCGCAGGCGAGCGGCACGCCCGAGTTCCTCGACAAGTGGCTGGCGGTGGAGCCGGTCGACGCCCGGCGGCAGTTCATCAGTGCGCTCGGCGCGTTCGACGGTGCGGCCATGCGCGCACACGGACGGGCATTCAAGGATCTCGCGCCGGCCGATCAGACGGCCATCCTCACCGAGGCCTCGACCATGGCGCCGGGTACGACCGTGGCGTCATGGCGCACCGGCGATCCGATTGGTGCGCCGCAACCGCCGCCCGAGCCGATCAATCTGCGCGACTATTTCGATCACATCAAGGGGCTCGTCGCCGACGTGCACTTCAGCTCGGAGGCCGGCCTGCGCGACCTCGGATCCACGGGCACGCTCGTGTTTCCGAGTTTCCCCGCCTGCGAGATTCCGACGTAGCGAGAGCGAATCCTCCTGAGGCGGAAGCCCCGGGGCTCCGAAGAAGAGGCGCGTCGTCGGTCAACGAAAACAATCCGGAGCCCTGGGGCTTCAGCCCCAGGGGACGGCCAGGAGGCGACGGCGACCGCGTGACGAGGCGACAAGCCCGCCGCCCGCGTAGCCCGCTGCCGAGCCGCCCGCGGCCCGCGGCCGCGTAGCCCACCGTCCCCGTCAGGACAGCAACATTTCCAGATCGTCGCGCTCGAGATGGCGCAGGCCGACGGCATCGGCCGAGAGGACCGCGTCAGCCAGCTCGCGCTTCGACTGCTGCAGGGCGAGGACTTTCTCTTCCACCGTGTCGCGTGCGATCAGGCGGTAGGCGAATACCTCGCGCTCCTGGCCGATGCGGTGCGCGCGGTCGATGGCCTGGGCCTCGACCGCCGGGTTCCACCAGGGATCGAGCAGGAACACGTACGCGGCCGACGTCAGGTTGAGGCCGAGGCCGCCGGCCTTCAGGCTGATCAGGAAAAGTGGGACCGCGGGATCGGTCTGGAACCGCTCCACGCGCGCGTCGCGGTTGCGCGTCCGGCCGTCGAGGTACTCGTACGGCAGCGTCGCGGCATCGAGCTGATCGCGCAGCAGCGCCAGCAGGCTCGTGAACTGCGAGAAGACGATGGCCTTGTGTCCTTCGTCGACCAGTTCCTGGAGCCGGGGGATGAGGACGTCGAATTTCGCCGAACTGGCCGTCCGTTGCGCGGTGTCGACCAGCCCGACGTGACACGCGGCCTGGCGCAGCCGCAGCAGGGCCTCGAGCACGTGCATCCTGGACTTCGCGATCCCCTCGCGATTGACGCGGGCGAGGAGCGTCTGGCGGTAGTGGCGCCGCAGGCCGTCGTAGAGGGCGCGCTCGCGTGCGTCGAGTTCGCAGAGGATCGTCTGTTCGGTCCGCGGCGGCAGTTCCGTGGCCACCTGGGCTTTCGTCCGGCGCAGGATGAACGGCCGCAGTCCGCGCGAGAGCAGCGCTGCCGCGTCGTGACCCGAGGCGGCCGCGGCGCGCTCGAACATCCGAGCGCGGCCCAGCACGCCGGGATTGAGGAACTCGAACAGGCTCCAGAGCTCGCCGAGATGGTTCTCGATCGGCGTGCCCGAGAGCGCCAGGCGGTGGCGGCCCCGCAGCAGGCGTGCGGCGCGGGCCGCGGCCGTGCCGGCGTTCTTGATGGCCTGCGCCTCGTCGAGCACGATGTAGTCGAACGTGATCTCGGCCAGCGCCTCGACGTCGCGCCGCAGCGTGCCGTACGTCACCAGCACGACATCGTGGCCGGCCATGGTCGTTTCGTCGATCGAGCGGCGGGCGTGCGCCGCGTCGAGCACGCGCAACTGCGGTGTGAACCGCGCGGCTTCGTCGATCCAGTTGCCGACGAGCGATCGCGGCACCACGACGAGCGACGGGCGATGCGTCTCGGCCGGCGTGTCGGGCCGCACCCGCCGCGAGTCGAGCAGCGCCAGGACCATGATCGTCTTGCCGAGGCCCATGTCGTCGGCCAGGCAGCCGCCGAAGCCGAACTGACGCAGGAACGCGAACCAGCCGAGGCCTTCGCGCTGATATGGCCGCAGCGCGCCGGTGAACGACGGCTCCGGATCGAAGGGCGCGATGTGGGTGAACGACGCGAGTTCGCGACGCACGCGCGCGAACGCGGCATCGACCTGCACCGCGGCGTCTGCCTCGCGTTCGGCCAGCAGCGCGTCGACAAGGGCGCCCTGCGCGCGCGAGAACCTGATGCGATCGTCGATGACCGTCCCCGTTGCCGCCAGCGCCGAGTACTGCCGCAGCCATTCCTCGGGCAGCAGGCCCATCGTGCCGTCGTCGAGCGTGATCGCCTGCGCGCCGTCGCGGATGGCGTCGAGGATGGCCGTGAGCGGGACGCGATCGGCCGCATACGAGACGGTGGCCGTCAGGTCGAACCAGTCGACCCCGGACGTGACCGACAGGTGAACGGTGCCGGGCAGCCGGTACCGCAGGCCGTCGACCTGCACGATCCAGCCATCGGCCGAAAGCGCCTGCGTCACCGTCGGGATGTCGTCGACGTGGACGTGGACCGCCGTACGCGTGTCGTCCGTCAGCGCCAGTCCGAGCGCGAGCAGGCGCTGGACCGCACCCTCTTCCGCCTCGGGATCGCGATGGATCACCCGGCCGTGCTCGCGGTCGAAGACGATGGCGGCGTCCGGGCCGGGCCGGACACGCGTGCCCGCGTAGTCGAACGTGATGTCGCCGACGAGCGCCTGCGGATCCGCCGTGCGCTCGAGCAGCAGGCACGGGACGGGTGGCTCCCTGACGTCGATGGCATGGAGCGCCGCCGGCAGCGCCTCGGCGGCCACGCCGCTGCGCGCGAGCAGCCAGGCCAGCCGCGCCGCATCGCGTGCCGGCACGCGCAGCGGCCGCGCGCAGCGCAGTGCCGCGGCGAAGGCGACCTGCGGATCGGCCTCGAACCGCGCGATCGATCGCCGCAGGATCACCAGCGTCGATCCGACGAGGACGTGCGGCTCGTCGATCGACACGCGCGCGGACTCGCGCACGAACGCCGCGTCGACGTCGAAGCTGTCCGGCTGTTCCGTGACGCGCACGTCGATCCGCCACGCGCCGCCGTCGTCCCACGTCAGCGGCTGCGGATCGGCACTCGTCGTCGTCCGCACCCAGGCGCGCGCCAGGCGCGCGATCTGCGGGAGCAGTTCCTGCGCGAGCGCGGGCGGCAGGAGGAACGTCGCCGGCCGGCGCAGGCCGGCGTCCTCGTCCCGCGTGCCCGAGGCGTCAGGCGCTGCGCGCGTGCCCCCGAGCAGGATCGCGAGCCATCGTCGATCGACGCCCGACGCCCACGCGACGTCATCGATCGAGATGTCGATCGTCCGCGGCTTGGTGACGCCGCCGCCCTTGATGCGGCGCTGGTGCATGACGGTCAGCAGCGTGTCGCCGGCCGCGATCGATGCCGGCACGTCGACCACGTAGAGCAGCGGGACGTCGGTGAAGGGCAGATCGCCGGGCGCCGGTGCCGTGAGCGAGGTCAGGCGGTGATCGATCGCGTCGAGGGCGGCGCGGCTGACGTCCGCGACCGCGTCATCAGGCGTGGCGATCGGAACGTCGGGAAGTGCGTCGGGATGCCGCATCGGTGGAACACGCAATTATGACAGGCTCTGGGCTGATCAGGCCAGCGCCCGCCACGACGCCGGTCGCGTGCGCACGGCATCCGCGCACGCTCCGGCGGCTTGACGATGGCGACGCGGCGGCACACACTGGCCCGATTGCGCAGTCTGGCTCCTGATGTCTTCGTGCGTGTGCGCGCCGCCTGGCAGCGGCGCATCGTCACGCGCGGCGTGCCCCCTGTCGGCGGCGCGTGGCGCGTGGCCGTACGCGGGGCCCTCGTCGCGGCCGTGGTCGCGTCGATCGTGATGGCGTCAGCGTGCGGTGCCGGGGAGCCCGCGCGGCGGGCCACATCGTTCTCCGGCGTCTCGATGGGCACGGGATGGACGGTGACGGTCGTCACGGGGCCCGAGGGGCTGTCGGGCGACGAGCATCGCGCCATCGACGACGAGATCGCCGCGACGCTCGGACGCATCGACACGCTGATGTCGACGTGGCAGCCGGCGTCGGAACTGTCGCGGTTCAATGCGTCGGACGATCTCCTGCCGTTCCCCGTGGCGCCGGAGACGTTCGACATGTTCCAGTGGGCGCAGCGCCTGTCGGACGAGACGGGCGGGACGCTCGATGCGTCGGTGGCTCCGCTCGTCGAGGCCTGGGGCTTCGGCCCGGCGAGCCGCGATCGACAGCTGCCCGACGAGGCCACGATCGCGCGACTGCGCCAGACGGTCGGGATGGCGCTCATCGAACTCGATCCCGCCGGGCACTGGGTGCGCAAGCGCCGGCCCGGCGTGCGCGTCGACTTCTCCGCGTTCGCCCCGGGCTATGGCGCCGATCGCGTGGCCGATCATCTGACGGCGCGTGGCCTGACCGACTATCTGATTGATGTCAGCGGGGAACTCGTCGCCCGCGGCCGCAATGCCGACGGCCGGATCTGGCAGGTGGGCGTGGAGCGTCCGCAGGCCGAGGGGATCGCGGTGGCGCACGTCGTGCCGCTGCAGAATCGCGCGATGGCGACGTCGGGCGACTACCGCAACTTCCGCGAGGTGGACGGGCAACGGCTCTCGCACGTCCTCGATCCGCGGACCGGCAGGCCCGCGCGTCACGATCTGGCGTCGGTCACGGTGTTCGACGATCTGGCGGTCCGCGCCGACGGCCTCGCCACGGCACTGCTGGTGCTCGGCCCCGACGAGGGGCCGGCGTTTGCCGAGCAGCACGGGCTGCCGGCCCTGTTCCTGATTCGGCGGCCCGACGGCCGCTTCGACGAACGGACGACGACGGCGTTCGAGGCCCTGGACGCGGCGGCGGCACCGGCCCCCTGACCGGCGGCCGGCCCGCGGCGGCAGGGGCCGTCAGGGCGTCAATCCGGTTGCGCCGAGTCGGTCCCGGACACTAGAATCAGGCGGTTTCGACGATCTTTCGCGATGGAGAACGAGCATGTCCGGGCATTCCAAGTGGCACACCATCAAGCACAAGAAGGGCGCCGCCGACGCCAAGCGCGGGAAGATCTTCACGCGCATCATCAAAGAACTCTCGATTGCCGCGCGTAACGGCGGAGGCGATCCCGATTCCAACCCCCGGCTTCGCACGATCATCGCGGACGCCAAGGCGGTCAACATGCCCGCCGACAACATCAAACGGGCCATCAGGCGCGGCACGGGCGAGGAAGAAGGCGTGTCCTACGAGGAGGTCACGTACGAGGGCTACGGTCCGGGTGGCGCCGCCGTCATCATCGAGACGATGACCGACAACCGGAACCGGACGGTGGGCGAACTGCGCCACATGCTCTCGAAGTACGGCGGCAACCTCGGCGAGGCCAACAGCGTGGCCTGGATGTTCGATCGCCGGAGCCTCATCGCGCTCGCGAAGGACAAGACTTCGGAAGACACGCTCATGGACGCCGTGCTCAACGCCGGCGCCGATGACCTGAAGGACGAGGATGACACCTGGGAGATCGTGTCGCCGATCGACGCGCACCAGACCGTGCTCGACGCGGTGAAGGCGCTCGGCGTGGAGCCCGATTCGGCGCAGATTGCGATGCTGCCGCAGAACTACATCATGCTCGAGGGGAAGACCGCGCAGCAGATGCTGAAGCTGATGGATCTGCTCGAGGAACACGACGACACGAAGAACGTGTGGTCGAACTTCGACGTCGAGGAGCAGGAGATCGAGGCCTCGCTGGCGTGAGGATTTTCGGGATCGATCCCGGTTCCGTGCGGACGGGCTACGGCTGTGTCGACACCGCGGGCGGACGCCACCGGTTCGTCGCCTGCGGGGCCCTGTCGACGCCGGCCGGGCATCCGCTTCCCGAACGCCTGCTGGCCATTCACGCCGGTCTCACCCAGGCCCTCGTCGACGCCGCACCCGACTGCGTGGCGATCGAGAACCTGTTCCACGCGCGCAACGCGCGCAGCGCGCTGACGCTCGGTCACGCGCGCGGCGTGGCGATGCTGGCGGCCGTGCAGCAGGGGCTGCCCGTCGTCGAGTACACCCCGGCGGAGATCAAGATGTCGGTCGTCGGCTACGGGCGCGCCGAGAAGGCGCAGGTGCAGCACATGATCGCGCTGCTGCTCGGGCTCGACACGCCGCCGACGCCGTACGACGCGTCCGACGCGCTGGCCGTGGCGCTCTGTCACGCGCACCTCACGCACGGGCTGGCCGTGGTCCAGGCCCGCGCGCCGAAACACCTCCGCAGCTGGCGTCACGCGAAAATCGATCAACTCGGCAGGCGCCAGGTCCCGTGATCGCGCGGCTCCAGGGGACGCTGCTCGACAAGCACCTCCCGCGGCTCGTCATCGACGTGTCGGGCGTCGGCTACGAGGTGTCCGTGCCGCTCTCGACGTTCGCCGCCGTCGGTGACGTCGGCGCCCGCGTCGTCCTGCGCATCCACACGCACGTCCGCGAGGATGCGATCCTGCTGTTCGGGTTCGCGACCCCGCTCGAGCAGGATCTGTTCGAGCGCCTGATCACCGTGAGCGGCATCGGGCCGAAGCTCGCCCTGGCCGTCCTCTCGGGGATCGAGAGCGGCGACCTGGTCCGGGCGATCCGCGCCGGCGATGTCGCGCGGCTGACACGCACGCCCGGTGTCGGCCGCAAGACCGCCGAGCGGCTCATCGTGGAACTCAAGGACCGGCTGCCGGCCGCCATCGACGAGGGCGAGTCCCTGACGGCCGACGCGCCGGCGTCCATGCGCGACGACGTGCTGTCGGCGCTCGTCAATCTCGGGTACCAGCGGCACGCCGTCGAGAAGACCGTCGATGCCGTGCTGACACGCGACGGCTCGGCGGACTTCGAGACCGTGCTGCGGCAGATTCTGAGGGAGCTGGCGCGCTCATGACCGATCCCCGCCTCGTGGCCGCGTCGCGCGTCGACGATGACGCGCAGTTCGAGTCCGGCCTGCGGCCGCGCACGCTGCGCGACTACATCGGCCAGGAACGCCTGCGCGAGAACCTGATCGTGTCGATCGAGGCCGCGCGCCAGCGTGGCGAGGCACTCGACCACGTCCTGCTCTACGGCCCGCCGGGCCTCGGCAAGACCACGCTGGCCAACGTCATCGCCAATGAACTGGGCGCGCCGCTGCGCACGACGTCGGGCCCTGTCCTCGAGACCAAGGGCGACCTGGCCGCGATTCTCAGCAGCCTCCAGCCGCGCGACGTCCTCTTCATCGACGAAGTCCACCGCATGAGCGCCGTCGTCGAGGAGACGCTGTACCCGGCGATGGAGGACTACGAGATCGACATCATGATCGGCCAGGGACCGGGCGCGCGATCCGTGCGCATGCCGCTGAACCCGTTCACGCTCGTGGGCGCGACGACGCGCGCAGGGTTGTTGACGTCGCCGCTGCGCGCGCGGTTCGGGATCGTGCACCGCCTCGAGTTCTACGGCGAAGCCGACCTGACGACGATCGTCAGGCGATCGGCCGGCATCCTCGGTGTCGGCATCGCCGACGACGCGGCCGTCGAGATCGCGCGGCGATCGCGCGGTACGCCCCGCATCGCCAACAGGCTCCTGCGCCGCGTGCGCGATTTCGCCGAGGTACGGGCGGACGGACAGATCACGACGCCTGTCTGTCACGACGCGCTGGCGCTGATGGAGGTGGATGCGCACGGGTTCGACGAGGCGGATCGGCGGCTGCTGCGGACGATCATCGACAAGTTCGGCGGCGGGCCCGTCGGTCTCGGCAGCCTGGCGGCGGCCATCGGGGAAGAAAAGGACGCCATCGAGGACATCTACGAGCCGTTTCTCATCCAGATCGGCTTCCTCGATCGCACGCCGCGCGGCCGTGTGGCCACGGCGCGCGCCTATGATTACTTCGGGCTGATGGCCCCGCGAAAGGATCAGTTGTGGTGAAGGCACTCAGGCGGGTGAAGATCTCGGGGCTCGGCACGCACGTACCGCCCCACGTGCTGACCAACGCCGACCTGGAGAAGATGGTCGAGACGACGGACGAGTGGATCCTCCAGCGCACGGGAATCCGCGAGCGGCACATCGTCGAGCCCGGCCAGGGAGCCTCGGACATCGCCGAGCCGGCCGCGCGCGCCGCGCTGGCCGAGGCCGGACTCGCCCCCGCCGATATCGGCTTCATCGTCGTCGGCACGACCACGCCCGATACGATCTTCCCGAGCACCGCGTGCCGGCTGCAGGCCAAGATCGGGGCCACGCGGGCCTGGGGCTATGACCTGGGTGCGGCCTGCTCGGGCTTCACCTATTCCCTCACCGCCGGCTGGTCGATGGTCGCGACAGGCGCTGTCGAGCACGCGCTCGTCGTCGGCGCCGACGTGATGTCGAGCATCATCGACTACACCGATCGCGCCACGTGCATCCTGTTCGGCGACGGCGCCGGTGCCGTCGTCCTGTCGCCGGCGGGCGACGATGAGCCGGGAGTCATCGACTTCATGCACGAGATCGACGGCAACGGCGGCGACGCGCTGTGCATGCCGGCCGGCGGCAGCCGGAAGCCCGCGTCGCACGAGACCGTGGATCAGCGGCTGCACTACGTGAAGCAGGACGGCCAGACCGTCTTCAAGTTCGCCGTGAAGAAGAACGAGGAAATGGCGCTGCGGATGCTCGAGCGCAACCAGCTCAGCGGAACGGATCTGGATCTCTACTGCTCGCACCAGGCCAATCGCCGCATCATCGAGGCCACGGCGGCGCGCCTGGGGCTGGGGCCGGACAAGTTCATCCTCAATCTCGATCGCTACGGCAACACGACAGCGGCCACGATCCCGCTCGCTCTCGCCGACGCGCGTGCGGAGGGCCGGCTGAAGAGGGGCGATCTGGTCATGCTCGCATCGGTCGGTGCGGGGTTCACGGCCGGCAGCGTGCTGCTGCGGTGGAGCTTGTAGATAAAGGCTACAAGGCCACGAGGCCACCGGGCCGCTTGACGGGGGGAGGAGCGCGATGGCACCAACGCTGGCGCCCGAGTGGCAGACGACAGACTGGATCAATACGCCGGAGCCACTGACGCTCGAGCGTCTGCGCGGACGCGTGGTCATGCTGCACGCCTTCCAGATGCTCTGTCCCGGGTGCGTGGCGAAAGCGATTCCGCAGGCGCAGCGCGTGGCCGCGGTGTTTGCCGATGCCCCGCTGACGGTCGTCGGATTGCACACGGTGTTCGAACACCACGACGCGATGACCGTCACCTCGCTGCGCGCGTTCCTGCACGAGTACCGCGTGGGGTTTCCCGTGGGCGTCGATGCGCCCGATCCCGAGGGGGGACCCATTCCGCTGACGATGCAGGCGTACGCGATGCAGGGGACGCCGACGCTCGTGCTGATCGATGCCGAGGGTCGGCTGCGGCGCCAGGCGTTCGGCGCTGTCGACGATCTGGCGCTGGGGGCCGAATTGCAGGGCCTGTTGCTGGAAGTGCGGTAGCGGACGCGTGCGGGCGGCATCGTCGCGCGCGGACCGGAGGGAACGACGATGAGCGTGCGGGTACCGGTGGCCGCGCTGATTGGGCTGGTCGTGGTCCTGGGGCTCGTCACCGGGATCGAGAGCGTGGGCGACGTGATGTACCCGACGCCGGCGGACCTCGATCTCACCGACAGCGAGCAGTTGCGGCGCTATGTGGAGACACTGCCGCTCGGTGCGTTCCTCGTCATCCTCACCGCGTGGGTGACGTCGACGTTCGCCGGCGGACTCGTGGCGGCACTCGTGGCCCGCACGTATCCTTACGTCGTTGCCGGGTTCATCGGGCTGGTCGTGTTCGTGGCCTCGGCGTCGCACCTGAGCTCGATTCCCCACCCGATCTGGTTCGCGCGCGCTGCGCTGATCGCCGTACCGCTGGCCGCCTGGGCCGCCGGCGCACTGGCCGCCGGGATCGCTCGAGGGCGTGTCTCCCGGGGCTGAAGCCCCGGGGCTCCGAAATGCGAACGGTCGCCGCGAGAAAAATCCGGAGCCCTGGGGCTTCAGCCCCAGGGGGAGGCGACGGGTCGCGCCGCGGCGATGCGGCTGGCTGCCGCGAGAAGAATCCGGAGCCCTGGGGCTTCAGCCCCAGGGAGACAGCTGGGTCCGCGCGCATGCGGCAGTGTCGGCCCGGGGTTATCGTCCGGTCGCGATGTAACCCTGTCGTGCCCTGACCCGATGCCCCCGGCCCGCATCGACGAGCTCGACGCGCAGTTCGCGCCACGTGCCGTCGCCGGTCGAGCGATCGGGCAGGTAACTCAGCAGGTAGCCGCCTGACAGATCGCGCGCGATGTCCGTGAAATGGCGGCCGAGCGTGTCCATGCGCGGCGCGAACCAGGCGTCGCCGCCCGTCTCCGACGCAATCCGCGCGAGCTGCGCGAGCGGACTGCCCGCGGCCGGCGCGTCGGCACCCACGATCAGATACAGGACGACGTCGGCTGCCTGCAGTGCCGATCGCACGGTCTGCACGGCGGCGCGACTGACGACATCGCCCCCGTCGGTGAAGGCGACGATGGCCCGCGGGGAGGGCTGGGTCCGCACGAGCCCGGCCGCGCGGATCAGGCTGTCGTAGAGTGCGGTCTCACCCCCGGCCTGCAATTGATCGAGCGCGCGCCGCTGTGCCCCGCGGTCGTCGGTCTGCGGTGTCAGCGTGAAGAGACGTTCGCTGAACCCGGCCAGCGACACCGTGTCCTGGTCGCGGACTGCGTCGAGGAACAGCGCGGCTGCGCGTTGCAGGTCCGGCAGTTTCGCGCGCATGCTCGCGCTCGTGTCGAGCGCCAGCAGGATGCTGGCCGGCACGTCCTCGTTGACGACGGAGGCGATGTGTTGGGACCGGCCGTCCTCGTAGATCCGGAAGCGCGTGGCATCGAGTCCGCGAACGAACGCGCCGCGCGCGTCGGTGACGCGCACGGGTACGAGTACCGCGCTCGTCGACGTGCTGAACGTCAGGCCACCCGGGCTCGTCCGACGCGTGGCCACGAGGCGTCCCTCGCCCAGGTCGGCCACCACGCGAACGATGCGCGGATCGGTCCGGCTGCCGGCGTCCCACTCACACTGAAACGGCCGCGTCTCCACCTGACACGCCTGCTGGCCGTCGACGAAGAAGGTGACGCGCCGGACCATGACCGATGCCGGCGCGATCTCGACTTCGAGCCGCGCGGGTCCGGCCAGCGGCATGTCCGGCCCGGGGTGCACGATGACCAGCGCGGGCTCGGGCGCCTGACCGGCCATCGCGACAACCGCGAGCGGCAGGCACAGGGCGGACACGGCCGAGGCCTGCATCATGGCCGCGTCTCCTCGCCGGACGGCACGGCGAGGACGCCGGTCGAGATCAGGTGCATCAGGTACGCCTCCACGCGATCGATCGACAATTCGCGCGGCCAGTGCACGAACGCGTCGCTGTCGTCGGGCCACGCCGGCCGCGACGCACCGAGCCAGTCCTGGAACGCCATCGGCAGCAGGATCGGCGCCAGCGAGGCGTCGAGGTCGATGGTCGCGAGTGCTTCGACCAGTCGCACAGTGACGTCGTGCGGGCGAAGTGCCTGCACGCCGCGCCGCCGGCCGCGCAGCTGTTCGGACGTCACGGAGCGGACGTCGATCGCGCAGAGGCACCCGTCGATCGGCCGGCTCGATCCCGACCAGCGCAGGAGAGGCCCCTCGCGCCCGGACGCCCGGGCACCAAGCCCCGCCGCTTCGGTCGCCGTCAGGCTGGCGATCCAGTCGGAGCGATCCTGCCCGGCGATCCAGGCGAGCACGTTGGCGCGCCACGCGTCGGTGCCGGCCGCACGCAGGCGCGCGCGCACGTCGCCGCTGTCCGGCCGCGTCGTCGTCCAGCTCGATACCATCGCCCGGCCACGGATCACGTCCTCGCCAAGCGTGACCGGGATGTCGTCCTGCGACGTGTGTGGGGTGTCGAAGACCAGCCGCTCGACGAGCCCTCGGCGGATTGGATCGTCGATGACGCCCGGTACGTTCGGCGTGTCCGGCGCGACGCGGATCAGGCGTGCGTCGGCCAGCGCCACATCGACGGCCAGGAACGCGCCGATCAGCTGCGTGCCTCCACCGAGGCCGTAATCGGTCGGAAACTGCCAGGCGACATCGCGCCAGGATCGACCGTTCGTGGACGACAGGCCCGTCGGCGCGTCCAGGCTGTGGCGCGACCACGCCTCGGCGTAGAGGATCGGCTCGGCTGCGGGCGACGCGGCGAGCGCGTAGAGCAGCGACGCCGTTACCGTCTCGGTCACCGCATCGACGGCGTCATCGATCGTCGACAGGTACTCGCCCAGGCGATTGCCCAGGCTGCCGCCGATGGCCCGGATCATCTGGGCGTAGTCGCGGATGCGCCGGTCATCGCGGTGATCGATCCGCGCGATCGCCGGGGCAATCCGCTCCAGCCTGATGATCAACGGCCGTGTCGTCGTCGGGGCCTTCGCGTCGTCGATCGCCCGGCGCACGCGTGAGATCTCGAGGAGATCCTGCAGTCGCGGACCCGCGAACGCCTGCCGGATCGTCGTGGCCGATACTCGCGCCGCCTCTGCGGTATCGAGCCGATACGTCTGGCCTTCCCAGATGATGGAGGCCGGAGGTGCGTCGGGTGACGTCGTGGCCGCGCGCAGGAACGCTTCCTCGATGGCGGCCGGCGGCGTCGATGCCGGGATCAAGGCGGGCAGGAGGTGGTCGTCGATCCAGGCCGCCACGGATCCGTCCGAGGCCCCGGGTGTTCCTGGGGCAATGGCGAGGAGCGTCTGCAGGAGCGGAGCCAGCCGCGCTTCGGGCAGTGTGACCCGGCGCTGCACTTGTTCGAGCAGGCCCAGTGCAGCCTGCCAGCGCGCGAGGGCCGGCGACTGGCGCGGCGATCGCGCGGCCGACGCCGCGTGCGCAACCGCACCGAGCATCGCAGGATCGCGCACGCCCATCCGTTCCGCGGTCATCATCACCAGCGGTGTCTCGAGCACGCCCGCGATGGCGGCCTGCATGTGCGGCGCCGCCTCGCGCGGCGTGTCGGCGAACAGGCGACGGGCAAAGCGAATCGCCGCAAAGCGCGTCTGCGCGGCATCCGGCACCGCGAAGACCCAGTCGAAGAACCACCTGGCGTCGGCCGCGCGATCGCTGGCGGTCGCGCGCGTGTTGTCGCGCGAGGTTCCCGCCGCCGCGTCGAAGGCGGCCGGCCACCATGCCGGTCCCACGGTGCCGTCATCCTCCGGATCGAGGACCAGCAGCGCGATCGCGGCATCGAAGACCGGACGGTAGAACGGCCGCGTGGCGATGCGCCAGCCGGGATCGGCCGCGGTGAAGCGTGCGTAGATGGCACGCACGGCCGCGAGCCGCGCGTCAGGCGCCAGGTGTGACGCGAGGACGAACCGCTGCGTGGCCGGCGGCAGGCCGGCAACCGTGTCGTAGAACCAGGCGAGCCGCCCCTCGTCGCGGCCGAACAGCGCGCGCGTGAACGCGTCGATGTCCGTCGGAGACGTGCCGACGAGCCGCCGCCAGAGGACGTCCGCATCGTCTCCCGGCGTGATCTCGCCTCTCGGACCGAGGCGGAGGCTGGATCCGAATGTGGCGAACGCGCCGGCGGCCGTGTCGTTGGCAGATATCGTGCGCAGCAGCGCGGGGCGAGTGGCCAGGATCGCGAGCGTGTCCTCATCGAGGCCCATGAGGCCGTGGTAGGTGAGCAGCGCCCCGCGGTTGCGAATCAACCTGGCGAGCAGGAGAGTCGTGTCGCCATACGTACGCGCCCAGAATGTGGGCAGCGGCAGTGGCAGCGCGTCTGACGGCGCGGTGCTGGTCGTTGTGACCTCGCGCAGGTGGTGCGTGAAGCGGTCGCCGGCTGATCGCAGATCCGTGTTGGCGTAGCGTCTGACGAAATCGAGGAGCACCGTCTCGCCGAGCCGCTCGCGGGGATCGCCGAGGTCGAGCGCATCCCGTGCGGCGGCCGTACCGCCGGGCAGCGGGATCGATCCCCAGATCTGCGGCGTTGTCTGCGCCGTCGCCAACGTCGGCGCGCCTGCGACGATGGCGAGGAGCGCGAGACAGATCAGCCCGAGTGAGAAGGCTCCTCGTGCCTGCATGGGAGAGCAACAGGATAGCTGAAGGTGCCCGGATACCGATCGCCATCCGGAACCCGGCGTCCCGGGGCTCTGCGTCCGGGCAGGGAGCAGGTGCCGAGGGCGTGTTCCCCGGGGCTGAAGCCCCGGGGCTCCGAAATGCGAACGGTCGCTGCGAGAAAATCCGGAGCCCTGGGGCTTCAGCCCCAGGGGGAGGCGACGGGTCGCGAGGGGGCGATGCGAACGGTCGCCGCGAGAAAAATCCGGAGCCCTGGGGCTTCAGCCCCAGGGAGACAGGTCGGTCCGTGCGGATGCGGGCGCGGAAGGGCCGACCCCTGCGTCGGCCCACGTCCACGCGATCACGCCCGCACGAACCTGAACACCGCCGACGAATATCGCTCCAGGAGCCA
Organism: Acidobacteria bacterium SCN 69-37; assembly: GCA_001724025.1. Lineage (GTDB taxonomy): Bacteria > Acidobacteriota > Vicinamibacteria > Vicinamibacterales > SCN-69-37 > SCN-69-37. The sequence goes on from MEDJ01000003.1 coordinate 158,631, forward strand.
CGTGGCGCCGGGGGCGAGTGGCGGGACCGGGGGCCGACCGCTCGTGTCGAGCGTACAGGCCCACAGGCCCCCCGCGCGGGGCGGCAGCGTGAACATGACGTCGACCGGCGCGGCGTGTAACAGGATCAACAGCGTGTCGCCGCTGACCGGCTCGCCCTGCGCGTTGCGCTCGCGAATGTGGTCGCCGTCGAGCAGGACGCCAATCGTCCGCCGCTCCGGATCGCGCCAGTCCGCCGCTGTCAGTTCGGTGCCGTCGGTCCGCAGCCACAGCACGTCCGCGCTGTCGGACTGGCGGCCGTTGAGGAACGTCCGGCGGCGGAGGACCGGCTGTGACGCGCGCAGCGCCACCGCGCGCTGCACGAACGCCAGCAGCGCCGACGCCTCGCCCTGATCGTCGTCAGGCCACGCGGTCCACGAGAGCGGCGAGTCGTGGCAGTAGGCGTTGTTGTTGCCCTGCTGCGTCCGGCCCACCTCGTCCCCGCCGGAAAGCATCGGCACGCCGATCGACGTGAGCAGCGTCAGGATGAAGTTGCGCTGCTGCTTCGCGCGCAGTGCGCGGACGGCCTGGTCGCCGGTCGGGCCTTCGACGCCGCAGTTCCAGCTGAAGTTGTGCGAGTCGCCGTCGCGGTTCTGTTCCCCGTTCGCGTCGTTGTGCTTGTCGTTGTAGCTGACGAGGTCGGCCAGCGTGAAGCCGTCGTGGCTGGTGACGAAGTTGATGCTCGCGTGCGGCTGTCGGCCCGACGATCCGTAGAGATCGCTGCTGCCCGAGAAGCGCGTCGTCAGTTCGGGCAGCACGCCGGCCTCGCCGCGCCAGAATCGCCGGATCGTGTCGCGGTAGCGGCCGTTCCACTCGGTCCAGCCCGGCGGAAAATTGCCCACCTGGTAGCCGCCTTCGCCCACGTCCCAGGGCTCGGCGATCAGCTTCACGCGCGAGATCACCGGGTCCTGCGCGATGACGTCGAAGAACGCCGACAGCCTGTCGACCGCGTGCAGTTCGCGCGCGAGGGCCGAGGCCAGGTCGAAGCGGAATCCGTCGACGTGCACGTCCTCGACCCAGTAGCGCAGGCTGTCCATCATCAGCCGCAGGACGGCCGGCGACTGCATGTTGAGCGTGTTGCCGGTGCCGGTGAAATCCTGGTAGCGCGAGGGCTGGCCCGGCTGCAGGCGGTAGTAGACCCGGTTGTCGATGCCGCGGAACGACAGCGCGGGGCCGAGATGATCGCCCTCGGCCGTGTGGTTGTAGACCACGTCGAGGATGACCTCGAGGCCGGACGCGTGCAGCGTCTTCACCATCGCCTTGACGTCGTCGACGACCCGATCGGGAGCCTCGCGGCGCGCGTAGCGGTGGTCGGGCGCGAAATAGGACAGCGTGTTGTAGCCCCAGTAGTTCGTGTGCCCCTGCTGGACGAGGCGCCACTCGTCGACGTACGCGTGGATCGGCATCAGCTCCACGGCGGTCACGCCCAGCCCCTTCAGGTGCGCGATCGCCGTGGGCGAGGCTACGCCGAGGTACGTGCCGCGCAGTTCTTCCGGAACCCGGACGTCGAGGGCGGTGAAGCCCTTCACGTGGAGCTCGTAGATGACCGTCTCGTGCCACGGCCGGCGCGGCGGGGCATCGTCGCCCCAGTCGAAGGTGTCGGCGACGACCCGGCCGAGCGGCGCGTAGCCGGCGCTGTCGGCCGTGTCGGCCGGACCGTCGACATCGCCCGCCCGGTAGCCGAACAGCGACGGATGCCAGCGCATCGGCCGGCCGATCGATCGCGCGTACGGATCGAGCAGCACCTTCGCCGGATTGAAGCGGTGCCCCTCGGCCGGGCTCCACCGGCCGTCCACGCGGTACCCGTAGAGCTGGCCCGGTCGTACATCGGGGAGGTAGGCGTGCCAGACCATGTCGGTCCTGTCGACGAGCGGCACGCGGATGCGCTCGACCTGCGACCCGGCATCATCGAAGAGGCACAGATCGATACGCGTCGCGTGTTCGGAGTAGATCGCGAAGTTCACCCCTTCGCCATTCCACGTTGCGCCAAGGGGAAACGGAGAGCCAGGCCACGCACGCACGGGGAAAGAGTAATTCAGGTGAGGATCCAGGTGCGGCAGGTACGACAGGTACGACGGGCGATTGGTGGGCCCTTTGGGCCATTCATTCAGGTACGACCGGTACGACAGGCGAGCGGTGGGCCCTTTCGGGCCGTTCATTCAGGTACGACGGGCGGGGATGACCGCGACGGCACCTGGCTGCCCTCTCCACACCGCACCTGAATCAGATGACCCCGAAAGGGACCCCACTGCTCGCCCGTCGTACCGGTCGTACCCGAATTGAACGGCCCGAAAGAGCCCACCGCTCGCCTGTCGTACCAGTCGTACCTGAATCGAACGGCCCGAAAGGGCCCCCCAATCGCCTGTCGTACCCGTCGTGCCTGAGATTCATGAATTACCCTGTCCTCTGTGCGTTCTCTCGCGTGGTTCCGGCAGTTGGCGACGCTCCTCGACGCGCGGTTCCGGATTCCGGGCACGAACATCAGGTTCGGGCTCGATCCGATTCTCTCGCTGCTGCCGGGGATTGGCGATCTCGCCAGCCCGGCGTTCGCCGTGGCCCTGCTCGTGCAGGCCCTCTACCAGGGCGTCCCTCGCCTCGTCATGGTGCGGATGCTGCTCAACGCGCTGATCGATGCGCTCCTCGGTGCGGTCCCGTTCGCCGGGCCGGTCGCCGACATCTTCTATCGCGCCAATCTGCGCAACCTGGCGCTGCTCGAGCGCCACGCGACCCCCGGCGTCGCGCCGACGCGGGGCGATCGGATTTTCGTACTGGTGGCGGCCGGCCTCTTCGGGGTCGTCATCCTCGTGCCCGTCGTGCTGGCCGTGTGGCTCACGTTCCTCGTCTGGAACGCGATCGCACCGTGACGGGCAGTCCCTGTCTCGCCGATGACGTCTGTTGCCGACTTCGATTTCGATCTGCCCGATCGCCTGATTGCGCAGGACGCGCGCCCGCGCGGCACGTCCCGTCTGCTCGTCGTCGACCGCGCGTCGGCGTCGTGGCACGAACACACGGTCGCGGAGCTTCCCGCGTTACTCGTCCCGGGCGATCGGCTCGTGGCCAACGACACCCGCGTCTTTCCCGCGCGGCTGATCGGACGCCGCGATCCGACAGGGGGCGCGGCCGAATGCTTCCTGCTCGAGCGCCGCAGCGCGCGCGAGTGGCTGGCGCTCGTCCACCCGGGACAGAAGCTCAAGCCCGGCGCGCGCATCCTGTTCGAGGACGCGGCACGTGCACCGGGAATCCGGATCCGGGCCGTGGTGCGCGAGCGCACGGGCGTGGGGCGCCGGCTCGTGGAGTTGGAAGTCGAAAGAGATGGGCCGCGGGCGGCACGGCTGCCCGGCGGCGCGGCGGCAGGAGACGCGTGGGGCGACGTCGACGACGCGATCGATCGGCTGGGGCACGTGCCGCTGCCGCCCTACATCAATCGTCTCGACGATCCGGCGGACCGTGAACGCTACCAGACGGTGTTCGCACGCGCCCGCGGATCCGTGGCGGCACCGACGGCGGGGCTGCACCTGACGGACGCCATCATCGACGCGGCGCGCCAGCGCGGGATCGGCTGGACCACGGTCACGCACCACGTCGGGTACGGCACGTTCAAGCCGGTGCGCGTCGAGACGGTGGAGGCGCACGCGGTCGATCCCGAGTCGTTCGACATCGCGGTCGATGCGGCCGACGCCATCACCGCCACCAGGCGCGCCGGCGGTCGTATCGTGGCCGTGGGCACGACGACCACGCGGGCGCTGGAGAGTGCGGGGCGCGCGGACGGGCGCGTCAGGCCGGGGCCGGGGACGACGGACCTGTTCATTCATCCCGGCCACCGGTTCACGGTCGTCGATGCGCTGATGACGAATTTCCACCTGCCGAAGTCGTCGCTGCTCATGCTCGTGTCGGCCTTCGCCGGCCGCGACCTGATCCTGGACGCGTACCGGTACGCGGTGGCCGAGCAGTTCCGGTTCTACAGCTATGGCGACGCGATGTTGATCCGGTAGCGGCGCGGGCATGAAGCCCGCGCCGCTACCGGATCAACATCAGCAGGCCGGGAGGCGACAGGCGGGAAGGAGTCTGGAAGGCCTTCCGGCCTCCTCCCCGCCTGCAGCCTCCCAGCCTTCTGCTATCATCCTCGGGTTACGCCGGTGTAGCTCAGTTGGTTAGAGCATGCGGCTCATATCCGCAGGGTCCGGGGTTCAAGTCCCTGCACCGGCACCAATCAGAGGCTGGGAGGCGACGGGCTGGAAGGAGGCCGGAAGGCTCCCAGCCTCCTCCCAGCCTGCAGGCTTCCAGCCTCCCATGTCTCGCCTCGCGCATCGCGTTCTCGAGGCCATCACTGACGGTCCCCTCTGGCATGACGAGGACCGCGTCGCCGTCGCGATCTCCGGCGGCGCGGATTCGGTGGCGCTCGTCCGGATCCTCGGCGGGATCGTGCCGCACGTCGCCTGGACACTGGCCGGGCTCATGCACGTCCATCACGGCCTGCGCGGGGCCGAGGCCGACGCTGACGCGGCGTTCTGTCGCGACCTGGCCGACCGCCAGCATCTGCCCATCGAAATCGTGCACGTCGACGTGCCGGCGGCCATGGCGGCCGGCGGGCGCTCGATCGAGGTGACGGCTCGGGCGCTGCGCTACGCGGCGTTCGAACGGGCCGCGCGTGCGCTGGGCGCGACGGTCGTGGCCACGGGACACACGGCCGACGACCAGGCCGAGACCGTGCTGTTGCGGCTGCTGCGCGGGGCGTCGGTGCGCGGCGCGTCAGGCATTCGGGCCCGGCGCGGCCCCTACGCGCGGCCCCTGCTCGGCGTGCGGCGGGCCGACCTCCGCGCGCATCTCGAGGCGATCGGGCAGCCGTGGCGCGAGGACGCCTCGAACGCGGACGTGTCGATCCCGCGTAACCGCCTGCGCCAGCACTTGATGCCGGTCATCGAGCGCGACTGGCCGGGGGCCGTCCCGGCGCTGGCCCGGTTCGCGGCGTTGACCGCCGAGGACGAGCGGCTGCTCACCGCGCAGGCCGCCTCGGCCGCGGCCGACGTGATCCGTCCCGGCTCCGACGGGGTCGAACTGATCAGGCAGCCGCTCGACGCCCTGCCGGCGCCCGTGGCGCGTCGGGTCATCCGCCGCGCCGTCGAGCTGGCGGGCGGGACGCCGATCAGGCGCGAGATTGCGGACGTGTACCGGACCGTCCGGCGCGGGCGGCCGGGCGGGGGACTCGATCTGCACGGACTGCGCGTCGAGTGCACACCGGAGGGCGTGGTGCTGCGGGGGCATCGCCCCGCGGGGCGCGGCGCGACCTATGCCTGCCGGCTCGATCCGGGCGCCACGGTGCAGGTGACTGAAACCGGCGCGGAGGTCAGGGCGTCTTTTCTGACAGCCGTCGCGCGGCCGGGCGTGTCGCCCGGATGGGACGCCACCGCCGCCCTCCAGGCATCGTCGGTGACCTGGCCGCTGACCGTCCGCTGCCGGCAGCCCGGCGATCGGATGCGGCCGATCGGGGCACCGGGGCGTCGGCGGTTGCAGGACCTGTTCGTCGACAGGAAGGTGCCGCGCGTCTGGCGGGCGCGGTGGCCGGTGGTGGTCGACGCCACGGGACAGATTGTCTGGGTGCCGGGTGTGGCCGTGGCCGAGTCCTGCCGGGTCCGGGTGCCCGAGGGGGGCATGGTAATCTTGGAGTTCAAGAAGGGAATCCCGTGAGTTCAACCCTCAAGAGTCTCCTGTTCTGGATGACGCTCGTCGTCGTGCTGGCGCTGATCTGGCAGTTTGCCGGTGCGCTGCAGACGAGCGGTACGCGGATCTCGTTCTCCGAGTTCCTGACCAAGGTCGATCAGAAGGAAGTCCAGGAAGTCACTTTCAAGGGCTACGAGATCCGTGGCAAGTATGTAGGACTGGCGACCGACGGGGCGGCGAAGAACTTCACCACCCACATGCCGCCCTCCTACGAGGGGCTGCCCAACCGGCTCGCGAGCATGGGCGTGCTGATCTCGGCTGAGCCCGAGTCGGCCGGGGCGTGGACCACGATCCTGCTCTCGTGGGCGCCGATCCTGCTGATCATCGCGTTCTGGATTTTCATGATGCGGCAGATGCAGAGCGGCGGGAACAAGGCCCTGTCGTTCGGCAAGAGTCGCGCGAAACTGTCGTCGAACTCGCAGAAGAAGGTGACGTTCCGCGACGTGGCCGGGGCCGACGAGGCCAAGGACGAACTGCAGGAAATCATCGAGTTCCTGCGCGAACCGCAGAAGTTCCAGAAGCTCGGCGGGCGCATCCCGAAGGGCGTGCTGCTGATGGGATCGCCAGGCACGGGCAAGACGCTGCTCGCACGCGCGGTGGCCGGCGAGGCCAACGTGCCGTTCTTCTCGATCAGCGGGTCGGACTTCGTCGAGATGTTCGTCGGCGTGGGCGCCTCGCGCGTGCGCGACCTGTTCGAGCAGGGCAAGAAGAATGCCCCGTGCATCGTGTTCATCGACGAGATCGACGCGGTCGGCCGGCATCGGGGCGCGGGCCTGGGCGGCGGGCACGACGAGCGCGAGCAGACGCTCAACCAGCTGCTCGTCGAGATGGACGGCTTCGAATCGAACGAGGGCGTCATCCTGATTGCCGCGACCAACCGCCCCGATGTGCTCGACCCGGCGCTGCTGCGGCCCGGCCGGTTCGACAGGCGCATCATGGTCAGCCGGCCCGACGTGAAGGGGCGCGAGGGGATTCTCGCGGTCCACACCAAGAAGATTCCGGTGGCCGACGACGTCGACATCAAGGTGGTGGCGCGCGGCACCGTGGGCTTCAGCGGCGCCGACCTGGCGAACCTGGTGAACGAGGCGGCGCTCAACGCGGCGCGCTTCAACCAGAAGGTCGTCCGCATGTCGGACTTCGAGTACGCCAAGGACAAGGTCATGATGGGCTCCGAGCGTCGCTCGATGGCCATCAGCGACCAGGAGAAGAAGGTGACGGCGGTCCACGAGGCCGGTCACGCGCTGGTCGCGGCCCTGCTGCCGCACGCCGATCCGGTCCACAAGGTGACGATCGTGCCGCGTGGCATGGCGCTCGGCCTGACGATGCAGCTGCCGCTCGACGACAAGCACAACTACTCGCGCGACTACCTGCTCGATCAGCTGGCCATCCTGCTCGGTGGCCGGATTGCCGAGGAGATCACCACTGGCGATCAAACGACCGGCGCGGGTAACGACCTCGAGCGCGTCACCGACCTGGCGCGCAAGATGGTGTGCGAGTGGGGCATGAGCGAGACGCTCGGGCCGCTCACGTTCGGCAAGCGCGAGGAGCAGATCTTCCTCGGCCGCGAAATCGCGAAGACGCACGACTACAGCACGGAAACGGCCATCCGGATCGACGAGGAAGTCTCGCGGCTCGTGAAGGACAACTACAACCGCGCGAAGGATCTCCTCGTCACCAACAAGTCGCAGCTCCTGAAGATTGCCGACGAGCTGCTGGCGCGCGAGGTGCTCGACGCCGAGCAGATCCGTCTGCTGGCCAGCGGACAGCCGCTGCCCGAAGCGCCGCCGGCACCGGCGCCGGCCGCCAGCGGTCCGCCGGCCGACGGCGAGTCACGACGCGAAACGCCGGAGCGGCCGCCGATCGTGCCGTCGCTCGGCAAGCCGGTCGTGCAGGAGTAAGCCTCGATCGCTCGACCCGTCTACTCGGTGCCCCTGCCCGACGGCCGTGTGCTCGCACTCGGCCGTCGGACGCTCGTCATGGGCATCGTCAACGTCACCCCTGATTCCTTTTCCGATGGCGGCCTGCGCTTCGATGCGGGCCGCGCCGTGGCCGACGCGGTGCGGATGGTCGCTGACGGCGCGGACATCCTCGATGTCGGCGGCGAATCCACCAGGCCGGGCGCCGCGCCCGTCGACGCGGACGAGGAGTGGCGGCGCGTGGGGCCCGTGCTGCAGGGCCTGCGCGCGGCCGGCGTGTCTGTCCCGATGTCCATCGATACGTCGAAGGCCGTCGTGGCCGAACGCGCGATCGACGCGGGCGCGGTCATCGTCAACGACATCAGCGCGCTGGCGTTCGACCCCGCGCTTGCGGCGGTCGTGGCGCGGACGCGCGCGGCCGTCGTGCTGATGCACACGCGCGGCCGCCCGCAGACGATGGCGGCCGAGGCCCGGTATGGCGATGACGTGGTGGAGGAGGTGACGCGCGAACTGGAAGCGCGCGGGACTGTGGCGCGCGCGGCCGGTATTGCGCGCGAGGCCATCCTCTACGATCCCGGCTTCGGGTTTGCCAAGCAGGCCCGGCATTCGCTGGCGATCCTGGCCGGGCTCGCGCGGCTGCACGTGCTCGGCGCGCCGCTGGTCTCGGGGCCTTCGCGCAAATCGTTCCTGACCGCCGCGCTTGGCGACGTGCCGCCCGCCGATCGCGTCTGGGGGACCGCGGCCGCCGTCACTGCTTCGATCCTCGCCGGTGCCCACATCGTGCGCGTCCACGACGTCGAGGCCATGGTGCAGGTGGCGCGGACCGCGGATGCGATCCTGACGGCGGCCTCCGAGCCCCACGGCCCCGCAGCATTCCCCCGAGGCCCCCGAGGCTGAAGCCTCGGGGCTCCGAAAGGCTTCCAGCCTCCTTCCCGCCTGCCGCCTCCCAGCCTCCTCTGATACGCTATTTCTGCCCATGCGCCAGATCACTTCATGGCTGACCCCGCCACAGGTGTCCGCATGGGATGTCGTCGACATCCTGGTCGTCTCGCTGCTGATTTACGAGGCGCTGAAGCTCATTCGCGGCACCCGTGCCATGCAGATGGCAATCGGGTCCGTCTTCGTCCTGTTGCTCGTGTACCTCTCGCAGGCCTTCCCGCTCCGGACGCTCGGCTGGCTGATGCAGAACCTGCTCGCCTATGCCGGGTTCGCGGCCATCGTGCTGTTTCAGTCAGACATCAGGCGGGCGCTCTCGCACCTCGGCCGTGCGCGGTTCTTCCGCTACCTCGGGCGATCGGAACGGGCGGCCGACACGGTGGAGGAAGTCGTCACGGCGGCCAGCATGCTCGCCAAGGCGCGGGTGGGCGCCCTGATCGTGTTCGAGCGCGAGATCGGGCTGCGCAACTACGTCGAGAGCGGGATTCCGCTCGACGCGGCCGTCAGCTACGATCTGCTGATCACCATCTTCCAGCCCTCGACGCCGCTGCACGACGGCGCCGTCATCCTGTCGGAGGAGCGCATCGCGGCGGCGGCCTGCTTCCTGCCGATCAGTGTCGGGACGCAGTTCGACAAGGATCTCGGGACGCGGCACCGGGCGGCCATCGGGCTGACGGAGGAATGTGACGCGCTGGCCGTCATCGTCTCCGAGGAGCGCGGCGAGATCTCGGTGGCGCGGCAGGGCGAGATCGAACGACGGCTGTCGCCCGACGACCTCCGTCAGCGCCTGCAGATGCACGTGTTGCAGCGTGGACCGAACCGGCCGGGCACGGCGGGAGCGCGACGCTGATGGCCTGGCATCCGTTCCGCAACTTCGGGCTGAAGGTCCTGGCGTTCTCGCTCGGCGGACTGCTGTGGTTCACGATCAGCGGCTACGAGATCGAGCGCCGCATCTCGGTGCCCGTGTCGTACCGCAATGTGCCGGCGTCGTTCGAGATGACGGGCGAGCAGACCGATCGAGTGACCGTGCAGGTGCGCGGGGACGACAACGTCGTGAGCGCACTGACCGAGGGCGCCATTCGCGTGGTCGTCGATCTCGAGGGCAGCCAGCCGGGCGCCAACACGATCCCGCTGCGGACCGATCAGGTGGCCACACCGCCGCGTGTCGACGTGCTGCAGATCGATCCCGGCACCGTCACCGTGATGATGGAGCGGGCCGGGCAGATCATGGTGCCGGTGCGGCCGACGCTCGAGGGGCGTCCGGCGCCGGGATTCGCCGTCACGCAGGTCACGGCCGATCCGGAACGCGTGACGATTGCCGGTCCCGAGAGTCGTCTCGTCGGGCGCATCGACGTCGTCACCGAGCGCATCATGGTGGAAGGGCGCAACGGCCGCTTCACGCAGGAAGTGGCCGTCGGCGTGAACAATCCCCGGCTGCGCGTGCAATCGCCGCGCACCGTGCGCGTCACGGTGACGATTGAGCCGGTGACGCCGGACGCCGGCGGCGCGTCCGGCGAGGCCGTCGTCGCGCCCGAGTCCCCGTCGCCTGGAGTATCGTCTGACCCGTGAGTGACAAGTTGTTTGGAACCGATGGCGTTCGAGGCGTGGCCGGTGAGTGGCCGCTCGACGCGCGGACGGTGACGCGGCTCGGGGCCGCGCTCGTCCGGACCCTCGCGGTCCCCCAGGGGCCGCGCCTGATCGTCGGCCGCGACACGCGCGAGTCCGGCGAGTGGATCGAGCGGGCGCTGGCCAACGGCGCCGTCTGGGCGGGCGCGCACGTGACCAGCGCCGGTGTCGTGCCCACGCCGGCCGTCGCGTACCTGGCCGGAGCGCTGGATTTCGATCTCGGCGTCGTCCTGTCCGCCTCGCACAATCCGTATGCCGACAACGGCATCAAGGTGTTCTCGGGGCACGGCCAGAAGTTCGGCGAAGCGGCCGAGCGCGCCGTCGAGGCGATTGTCGCCGACCCGTCGTGGACCGTGCCGGAGTCGGCCGCGGCGACCATCGTGCAGCAGCCGCTCGTCGACGCGTACCTGGCGCACGTCAGCCAACTGCTCCCGTCCGTGTCGCGTCTGCGCGGGGCGCGGCTGGCCATCGACATGGCCAACGGGGCCACCACGGCCACGGCGGCGCGCGTCCTCGATCACCTCGGCTTCGAGCTGGTGACGACGGGCGACCGGCCCGACGGCCGGAACATCAACCTCGAGTGCGGATCGACGCACCCGCAGGGGCTGGCACGGGCCGTGGTCGAGTCGAGGTGCCTGCTCGGCATCGCCTTCGACGGTGACGGCGACCGCGCCATCTTCGTCGATCACACGGGGCGCATCGTCGATGGTGACGCCGTGCTGCTGATGCTCGCCCGCGCGCGGCAGCGCGAGGGACGGCTGGCGCACGAGACGGTCGTCGCCACGGTGATGAGCAACATCGGGCTGGAGATCGCGCTGCGCCGGCACGGCATCCGGCTCGTCCGCACGGGCGTGGGCGACAAGTACGTGATGGAGGAGATGGTGCGCGGCGGCTTCGTCCTGGGCGGCGAGCAGTCGGGACACATCATCCTGGCCGAGCACCTGGCCACCGGCGACGGCGTGGCTACGGCACTTGCCATCCTGAGCGTGCTCGAGGAAACCGGCCAGTCGCTCGCGGAGCTCGCCGCCGAGCTGGTGACCTATCCCCAGACGCTGGTGAACGTGCGCGTGCGCGAGAAGGTGCCGGTGGCCTCCGTCCCGGCCGTGGCCGATGCCATCAGGCAGGTGGAAGCGGCGCTCGACGGACAGGGCCGGGTGCTGGTCCGGTACTCGGGGACCGAGCCGCTGCTGCGCATCATGATCGAGGGACCGACGCAGTCGGCCGTCGACGGGTGGGCCGAGCAGATTGCGGTCTCGGTGCGCACGCACCTCTGCTGAGGCGGGCATGGTACGGCTGTCGGTCAACGTGAACAAGGTGGCGACGCTGCGCAATTCGCGCGGCGGCCGGGAGCCCGGTGTGCTCCAGGCCGTGGACGTGTGTCTCGAGGCCGGCGCGCCGGGCATCACCGTGCACCATCGGGCCGACGAACGGCACATCCGGCGCGGCGACGTCCTCGACATCGCCGCACGGCTGGCGCAGGTGCGCGCGGACGGCGGCACACCGGAGTTCAATATCGAGGGCGATCCGCGCCCGGATCTGCTCGCGCTCGTGCACGAGGTGCGGCCCACCCAGTGCACGCTGGTCCCCGTCAGGCCCGGCGAGATCACGAGCCAGGCCGGGTGGCCCGTCGAGACGGACGCGGCCTGGATGGGCGCCATCGTCAGGGACCTGCGGCACGCGGGGATCCGCGTATCGCTGTTCGTCGATCCGGATCCGGCGGCCGTCCGCTGGGCGGCGGCGCTCGAGGCCGACAGGGTCGAGCTCTATACGGAACCGTTCGCGCGTGCCTGGGAGCAGGGCGAGGGGGCGGCCCGCTTCGAGCAGTACGCTGCGGCCGCGCGCCTGGCGCACGATCTGGGCCTCGGTGTGAACGCCGGGCACGATCTCGATCTGCGCAACCTGCCGCTGTTCCGCTCGTTGCCGCACCTGGACGAGGTGTCGATCGGTCACGCGCTCATGTCGCACGCGCTGTTCGTCGGACTCGATCGGTCTGTGCGCGACTACCTGGCCGTGCTGGCCCCACCTGGCGATCGGAGCGTGAACGACACGCCTCCGACTGTATGATCGACGGTCGAGATCTCTGATGCGGAAAGATTCCCTTGCGTTCGCGCTGTCCGGTGTCGTGTTCGGGCTGTTGATGGGCTGGATGATCGGCACGCAGCACGCGCCGCAGCCTGCTGCGCCGGCGGCCGCGCCCGTGGCGCAGGCCGCGCCGGGCCAGCAGCCGGCCGCCGCGCCGCCGCCGCTCGATCAGGCCCGCGTCTCGGCCCTCGAGCAGCAGGCCAAGGCCGAGCCCGGCAATGCGGCCGTGCGCATTGCGCTCGGCAATCTCTATTTCGACTCGGAACAGTTCGCCGACGCGGCGCCCTGGTACGAGGCGGCCCTCGAGATCGATCCGCGGAACGTGGATGCGACGACCGATCTCGGCATCGTCTACTTCTACCAGCGGCAGTTCGATCGCGCGCTCGCGACGTTCGACAGGGCCCTGGCCGTCGATCCCGGCCACGTCAAGGCGCTGCTCAACCAGGGCATCGTCAGGAGCATGGGGAAGCAGGACTTCGCGGGTGCGGCCGAGTCGTGGGAGAGGGTCGTGACGCTGGCTCCCGACAGCGAAGAGGCACGGCTGGCCAGAATGGGGCTCGAGGGGATCCGTTCGAGCCAGGCGCCGGGTCAGGGCGCTGCTGCCGTGCAGTAGGTGATTCGTGGCCCTGCTGCTCTGGATCCTGCGCGTCCTCGTCCTGCTGCTGATTGCCCGGTTCCTCGTGACGATGGTGCGGCAGGCGATCCGATACGCCGGGGGCTCGTCGTCCTCGCCGAATCCGGCACGCGGGAGGAAGCCCGAGCGGATTGGCGGGACGCTCGTGCAGGATCCGCAGTGCGGCACGTACATTCCGCAGGACCGCGCGATTGCGCACACGTCCGGTGGAGCAACGACCTACTTCTGCTCGACGACGTGCCGGGATGCGTGGATGCAGGGAACCGCGGAGTCACGGGCCCGATCGTGAAACCGTGGAGGCCATGGAGGCAGGGAGACGATGCGACGAGCGACGGGCCGGGAGACGCGGCGCGTGAAAACGAAAGGGCGAATCGTTTGCGTGCCCTTTCGTTTTCACGCGTCACGTCTCCCGGCCAGCGGCCGAATGGCCGCCGGCCGACTCGTCGAGTCGGCCGCGCTCGTCGCGCAATCAGCACGCGCCGTCTCCATGTCCTTCATGCCCTCCATGGTTCATGTCCCGCTGCCGCCCGGTCGCCTCGTAGCCTCGTAGTCTTGTCGCCCTGTCGCCGTCTTCTTCCAGCCACCCATGTCTGACTCCCAACTCCGTGAAGACATCGTCGAGATTGGCCGTCGTCTCTGGCTGCGCGGGTTCGTCGCGTCCAACGACGGCAACATCAGCGTGCGCGTTGCCGACGACCGTGTGCTGATGACGCCGACCGCTGTGTCGAAGGGCTTCATGACGCCCGACATGATGGTCATCACCGACATGGACGGCACGCTCGTCTCCGGCGCGCCCGGGCGCAAGCCCTCGTCCGAGATCAAGATGCACCTGGTCGCGTACAGGCAACGGCCGGACGTGAAGGCCGTCGTCCATGCGCACCCGCCGCTCGCGACAGGGTTCGCGGTCGCCGGCATTCCCCTCGACCGCGCCGTGCTCGCCGAGGTCGTGACGACGCTCGGCAGCATCCCGATTGCGGAGTACGCCACGCCGTCGACGCAGGAACTGCCGGACGCGGTGAAGCCGTATGTCGGCGCGCACGACGGCCTGCTGCTCGCCAATCACGGGGCGCTCGCGCTCGGGGCCGACCTGTTCGGCGCGTACTACAAGATGGAGACGATCGAGCACTTTGCGCGCATCAGCCTGGTGGCGCGGCAGCTCGGTCGCGAGAACCTCCTCTCGCGCGACGAGGTCGATCGGCTCCAGGGACTCCGCACGCGATACGGGATCGCGTCGCCCGCGCCCGTGTGCGTGGACGAGACGCCGGGCGCGCGTCGCGGGCCTGACGAGGCCGTGAACTGTCAGGCGGTCTACGCGCCGGCCACGAGCGGCGAGCGACTCGTGCCCGATCCCGGAACGGTCCCCGCGGTCGAGGCCGGTTCGGTAGGTACGAACGGCGGGATTCGGCTAACATACGCGCAGTTGACGGCGCTCATCGACGACGCCGTTGCGCAGGTTGCTGAAGGACTGGGACTCAAGCGGTAGATCCGGTTCCTCCTGGAGGGTCAGATGGGCGAGGCGCTCGGAATGGTCGAGACGAAGGGGCTGGTCGCGATGATCGAAGCGGCCGACGCCATGGTCAAGGCCGCAAAGGTCACGTTGGTCGGGTGGGAGAAGATCGGAGCCGGCTACGTGACCGCGATCGTCCGCGGTGACGTCGCGGCCGTCAAGGCCGCCACCGATGCCGGTGCCGCCGCCGCGCGCCGCGTCGGCGAACTCGTCTCCGTCCACGTCATCCCGCGGCCGCACGCCAATCTCGAGGACGTGCTGCCGATCGGCAAGGCCGCCAAGGGCTGAACGCGTTCGGCGTCGTTCCATGCTCCTCGCCAGAATCGTCGGCACGGTCGTCGCCACGCGCAAGGACGATCGGCTCGTCAGCAGCAAGTTCCTCATCGTCAGGCCCGTCGATCCGGCCGGCACGCCGGAGGGGAACCATCTCGTGGCTGTCGACACCGTGGATGCCGGCGTGGGCGAGACCGTGCTCGTCGTCAGCGGCAGTTCCGCGCGCATGGCCGCCGGGTTGAAGGACTCGCCCGTGGACGCGGCCATCGTCGGCGTGGTCGATCAGGTCGAGGTGAAGGGGTAGCGCGTCGTGCACCTCGCACGCGTGGTGGGCGACGTGGTGGCCACGATCAAGGACCCGGAGCTGCACGGACACCGGCTCCTGGTGCTCCAGCCCATCCTGCCCGATGCGTCACCCGTGGGACGCCGACTCGTTGCCGTGGACGCCACGGGCGCGGGTGTCGGGGAGTACGTGTTCTTCGTGCGCGGCAGGGAAGCCTCGTTCCCGTTCCTGCCCGCAGCGCCGCCTGTCGACGCGTGCGTCGTGGGCATCGTCGATGCGTGGCACGTGGATGAGGACGCACAGAGCGGGCCACCGCGTTCGTGAGTGAGGGAATCGTTCATGCAGATTGGCCGTGTCGTCGGGACCGTCGTGGCGACGCAGAAGCACGCGAAGCTCGAGGGGGCAAAGCTGCTGCTCGTGCAGCCGACCGACCCGGACGGCGCCGACAGGGGCGTGCCGCTGCTGACGATTGATTCGGTGGGCGCGGGTGTTGGCGAGCGCGTGCTGATCGTGGTCGAGGGACGCGCGGCCGGTGAGGCGCTGCGCCGCAAGGCCGCGCCTGTCGACGCGGCCATCATCGGGATCATCGACGCGGTCACCATGGCCGAGGCCGCAGGCGCGTCCCCCGGACCTGAAGGTCCGGGGCTCCGCTTCGCAGAAGGGAGCCCCGGGGCTTCAGCCCCGGGGACCGCGTCCGAGGCCGCAGGTGCGCCCGTTGCGGCGCGCGGGACGCACACGCGATGAACGACGAGGAACTCCGGACGATCGTCCGCGACGCGGTCGCGCGTCACCTGGGACGGGCTGGGGCGCCGGTCCCGGTATTCCCCGGACCTGAAGGTCCGGGGCTCCGTTCAGCAGAAAGTCCGGGGCTCCATCTGTCAGAACGGAGCCCCGGGGCTTCAGCCCCGGGGAACACGCCCGCCTGGCGCCAGCACGCCAGTCATCAGCTCTATGTGTCGCTCGTCAATGTCGATGGCGCGTGCGTGATCGAGCCGTCGGTGGCGTGCGATCACTGCGGCTACTGCAGGAGCCATGGCCACTGATCGTGCGACGGTCCTCGTGACGGGCCAGCTGCCGTCTTCGGCCCTCGCTCTGCTCGGCGACGTCGACGTGCGGACGGTGGACGGGACGACGAATCGTCAGGCGTTCCTCGAGGCCGCGCGCGGTGTCGACGCGATGATGACGTTCGTCACCGACACGGTCGATGCGGCGCTGCTGGACGCGGCGGGGCCCGCGCTGAAGATTGTGGCCAACGTGGCTGTCGGCTTCGACAACATCGACGTCTCGGCGACCAGGCCGCACGGGATCGTCGTGACGAACACACCCGACGTGCTCAACGGCGCGGTCGCCGAACTGACGTGGGGCCTGATCTTCGCGATCGCGCGCCGCATCGGCGAAAGCGACCGGCTCGTGCGCCGCGGCGACTGGCACGGCTGGGCGTTCGATTTCATGACCGGCATGGAACTGGCCGGCAAGACGCTCGGCATCATCGGCAAGGGACGCATCGGGCGTGACGTGGCCAGGCGCGCCGCGGCGTTCGACATGCGCGTCGTGTTCGGCGGCCGCGAAGCCGGGGGCGAGGTCGACGGACACCCGGTGTTCGCGATCGATGACGTGCTGGCGATGGCCGACGTCGTGTCGCTGCACGTGCCGGGGCGTCCGGACACGCGACACCTGATCGATGCGCGCGCGCTCGACCTGATGAAGCCGACGGCGTACCTGATCAACACCGCGCGCGGGATCGTCGTCGACGAGGCCGCGCTCGTCGAGGCGCTGAGGACGCGGCGCATTGCCGGCGCCGGGCTCGATGTCTTCGAGCGCGAGCCTGTCGTTCATCCGGGTCTGATCGGGCTCGACAACGTCGTCCTGTTGCCGCACATCGGCAGTGCCACGGTGGAAACCCGTACGGCCATGGCCGAACTGGCGGCGCGCAATGTCGCGGCCGTGCTCGCCGGCCGGCCGCCAGTGACGCCGGTGTGAGCGACCCGGCTCTCGTCCTGCGCCGCATTGCGCGCGCCATGCGCGGGATGAACGAACTGGCGGTCGAGAAGATCAGCACGGCATCGCGCCGGGATCCGTTCCGCGTCCTGATCTCTACCCTGCTCTCGGCGCAGACGAAAGACGCCGTGACGCATGCCGCGTCGACGCGCCTGTTCGCCGTGGCCCGTACGCCCGAGGCCATCGTCGCGCTCACGCCGGCCCGGATCGAGAAGCTCATCTATCCCGTCAGCTTCTATCGCAACAAGGCCGTACACGTGCGCGCGTGCTGCCGCCGGCTGATCGACGCGTACGGCGGACAGGTGCCGGACACGATGGAGGCGCTGCTGACGCTTCCGGGCGTGGGACGCAAGACCGCGAACCTCGTGCTGATCCTGTCGCACGCGAGCCGCAACAACATCTGCGTCGACACGCACGTGCACCGGATCGCGAACCGCCTGGGCTGGGTGGCGACGAGAACCCCCGAGGAGACGGAGTTCGCGCTGTACCGCGTTGTGCCGAAGCGCTACTGGGCCGACGTGAACCTGCGCCTCGTCACCTGGGGCCAGAACGTGTGCAAGCCCGTCTATCCGCGGTGCGCGGCCTGCGTGATCGCCGACGTTTGTCCTAAGATCGGGGTCACGAAACAAGGACGGTGATCATGCGCAAGCTCATCCTGCTGATGACGACGTGCCTGCTGGCGGCGGCTGTGGTGGCCGGCGCGCAGCGATCGAGCGGACCTGCCGACGGCCCGAGGCTCGTCATCGAGACGGTCAAGGGCGTCATCACGATCAGGCTCTTCCAGGCCGACGCGCCGAAGACGGTGGAGCAGATCCTGTCGCTGGCGAAACGGAACTTCTACAGGGGCCAGCGGTTCCACCGGGTCGAGCGGACGCTCGTGCAGTTCGGCGATCCGGTCTCGCGCGACGTCTCGCGCCGCGACTGGTGGGGCCGATCGGGCAGCGGCAACATCATTGGCGTGGCCGAGTTCAGCAAGCGGTCGCACGTACGCGGGACGGTGTCGATGGCGCACAGCGGCAATCCCGCCAACGCCGACAGCCAGATGTTCATCCTCAAAACGGCCGTGCCGGCCTACAACGGCAAGCACGTCATCGTCGGCCAGGTCGCGAGCGGCATGGACGTCGTCGATCAGCTGGCGGTCGGCGACGTGCTCAAGCAGGTGCGGATCGAATAGAAGGCTACGAGGCTCCGAGGCCACGGGGCCGCAACGTTCTTCGGAGCCCCGGGCTTTCGGAGCCCTGGGGCTTCAGCCCCAGGGAGCCACGCCTACAGCGGCAATCCCGCCGTTGACACGATGCCTGCCAGTTCGGGATAGCGATCGACCATCTCGCGCGGGTACTCGCCCGGTACGTCCTGGGCGAGCTGGTGCCGCAGGATCGCGGCGTTGGCCACCGCCTTCGACGAGAAATGGTTGTTGAGGTACATCGCGACTTTCCGGCCGTCGGCTTCGGCTTCGCGCGCGGCCTCGGCGAACGGCGCGAGCTCCGTCGCGGCGTAGAGATAGTCGTACCGATCCTCGGCCTGGGCGTGGCTCCACCACTGCGCGGCGTTGCGGCCGTGCAGGCGGATGTAGCAGATCGACGAGGCCGGCCTGGCGTGCGCGGGGAGCAGCGCGTCGACGAGCCGTGTCGTGGGGCCGTGCAGATCCTGCCGGATCGAGCCATGGAACTTCGGCTCATCGATCAGGACCCAGGCGGCGCGGTGATGATCCAGGACCGCGCGCGTTGCCGCCTCGTCGTCGCTCCAGGAACGGTGTCGGAGCTCGACGGCGAGGGGGTACTCGCGGAGCGCGTCGAGCAGCCACGCCAGGTAGTCGCGCGTGACGGTTTCGGCGCGGAAGCTCGGGGGGAACTGCAGCAGCAGGGCGAGCAGGCGGCCGGCGTTGGCCAGCGGTGCGATCCCGAGACGGAAGACGTCGAGATCGCCGCGCGTCACGTCCCACTCGGCCGTGCCGTGCTTCTCGACGTACATCGCCGGGTGCGTGAACTTCTGGTAGAGCTTGACGGCAAAGGTGAACGCGGGCGGCGTGCGCTGGAGCCACGCCGCCGCGTGTGCCGGATCGGGCTGGCGATAGAAGGTGGTGTTCACCTCGACGGAATCGAAGTGTGCCGCGTAGTACGTCAGCTCATCGAACCCGCGCGGCCGCCGGGCCGGGTAGAACACCCCGTTCCACGTCCCGCGTCCCCCGGGATAGTGCCAGCCCGACGTCCCCACGTGGATGGACATGGGACAAGGCTACAGCTTTCGGGCTGCGGGCGGCGGGGCGGCGCGGCTGCAGGAAGAAACGGCTACGAGGCCACGTGGGCTACGAGGTCACGGAGCCGGACGACAACCAACGTCGTGGCCCCGTGACCCGTCGCCCGCGTAGCCCAGTCGCCTTGCAGCCTGCAGCCCGCCGCCCAGTAGCGTCGCCGCCCGTCGTCGCCTGGTAGCCTCGTGGCCTTGTAGCCTTCCCGTCTACTCCCCGCCTGCCGCCTCCCCGCCTCTTAATACAGCGTCGAGATGAAGAAATTCTTCATCGCCTCGGCGTAGTACACGCCGTAGCGCTGGAACGTCGCCTTGGTCTGCTCGTCGGGTTTCCAGTCGAAGAACGCGTGGCCCGCGCCGCCCACCTGGATGTACTCCGCGCGCTGGCCGGCCTGCACGAGGGCGTCGAGGAACTCCGTCACGTCCGCGTTGGTGATGAGCTTGTCGTTCGTCCCGCGCGTCAGGAACTGCGGCACGGCCCGCTCGCTGGCCTTCGGGATGTGGCTGAGCGGCGCGATGGCGTCCTTCCACGCCTGATCCTTCGCGTGCGCCTCAGAGTACGGGTTGAGCCGCGCGGCGCTGAACACGCCGTAGCTCGGGGCCGCGGCCTTGATGGCGGCCGTCAGCTGATCGCGGACCTGCTCGACGGTCCGGCCCTGCGGGATGTAGCTCGGCGTGAACTCGAACACGCCGGGCGTCGTGCCGAAGCCGCGCGATCCGATCATGTTCGGCATCAGCGAGGCGGCCGCCGACAGGTGTCCGCCCGCGCTGTCGCCCGTGATCCCGATGCGCGTCGGATCGCCGCCGTACTGCGCCGCGTGCTCGACGATGTGTGCGATGCCGCCGAACACGTCCTCGATCAGGTTCGCCATCGTGTTGGGCGTGGCGTCCCCGTCTTCGGTCCCGGCCCACCGATAGTCCAGGCTGGCGACGACGAACCGGCCGCCGCGGGTGAGCTCGCGCGCCAGGCCGCGCATGATGTCCTCGTCGTTGGCCGTCCAGCCGCCGCCGTGCACGATCACGATCACCGGCAGGTTGCGCGCGCCCTTCGGCGAGTAGACGTCGTACTTCAGCGCCTTCACGCCCGGCTTGGCGAAGACGACGTCGTGCGTCACGGTGAGGTGATCGACGACCGACTGCTCGACGAAGGACGCGCCGATGCGCTTGTCGCGATCGATCGTGACCTTCCAGTCCTGCGTCATGCCTTCCGTGTACATCTGCCCGAAGCGTCCAGGCACGGAGTACCACGCCGAGTCGAGCGCATAGCCCGCGTCGGGCGTCGTCGTGACGGTGACCACGGTGCCGGCCGGGTACTTGCCGTCGGCGGGCAGCGCGGGTGTGAGCGTGACGCGGCCGTGCGTGGGCGGCACGAGGGTCACGGTGAAGGGGCCCGAAGCCTGCGCCGGCGCGGTCTGGGCGGCGGCGGAGGCGCAGAGGACGAGCGACAGACCTGTGGCGGCGAGGAGTCGGATTGTATGCATTCAGGTCGCATCTTACCGCGTTCCGGACCGCGGCGCGCCGGCCGATTCCCAGAGTCCGTCTCATCAACCCCGGCGTGGCACTGAGGGCGGCGAGGCGCCGGGATCGCCAGGCGCGACGGGTACTACAGATCCTGCGCCAGCAGTGCCGCCACCTCGTCGGGCTTCTCGGCGTGAATCCAGTGGCTGCCGTCGAGGTGGTGCAGGACCACGCGTCCTGTCGCCGCTGCCTCCACGCGCCGAACCGCGTCGTCGGACATCACCGCCGAATCGCTGGCCTTGATGAAGTGGAACGTGTGGCCGGGCGCGGGCGGCTCGATGACCGTCCAGAGATCCGTCGCATAGAAATCGCGCATCAGCCGTTCCATGACGTCGAAGTCGAGGCGCCAGGCGAACGTCTCGCCGCGCCGCTCGAGGTTCGTGGCCATCCACTGCGCGATGCCCGTGGCCCAGCCCCGGTTCGTGAGTGTCGTCACGAAGGCCTCGCGCGACGGGAAGGCGGTGGGCAGTTCGCGGACGATGTGCAGCAGGCTCCAGGCGCTCCCGGACGGATCGCGTGTGCCGGGCGTCGAGTCGACGATCCAGACGCGGAGTTCGCGGTCCCGCCAGCGATCGGCCAGGGCCAGTGCGACCTTGCCGCCGAACGAGTGGCCCAGCACCGCATCGATGGTCAGGCCCTCTGCCTCCACCCACGCGGCCACGTCGTCGGCCTGCCCGCGGACCGTGTCGCCGTGCGCGCCGGGGCCCGATTCGCCGTGGTGCGGCAGATCGAGGAGCACGCACGCATAGTCGGGACGCGCGGCCGCGAGCCGCCTGGCAATCGCCGCCCAGTTCCGGCCCCAGCCGTAGATGCCGTGGAGCATGAGCAGGTGCCGTGACGCGTGGGGCGAGCCGATGCGGAGCGAGCCGAGCGAGGCCATCCGCGTATGGTACCAAGCCGCGCGTGTCCAAAGAGTCCGTTAGAGTCCGTTAAAGTCCTGTCAATTTTCTGCCATCTGTAAATTTTCTGTACGTTCGGACTGAAGCTGCTTGACACCGACATAGTTCGGGCGCATGCTTCGCGCACGGGTTAGATGAATCATCCCTGACGTCGCCGGTGGACGGTCAGGCGCGGAGAAACCGATGCGGCTCCGAACGGTCGTGGTGTGTCTGTTGACAATGGCGCTCGTGCCCGGTCTGGCGCGGGCGCAGGATCCGGTCTACGACGCGAGCGGGGCGCAGTACGGCCGCGGCTTTTTCGCGCCCCTTCCCTTCGAGCATATCGACGTGGTCACGGGTAATGTGTTCCTCTCGTTCACCGATCTGTCGCTCCCCGGCAATGGCGGGCTGGGGCTGAGCGTGGTACGGACGTACAACAGCCGCGAGGGACGCTGGCGGATCGGCCTCGGCGGCCTGCCGCTGCGCGTGATCTTCAACGGCAGCCTGGATGACGTCGACTTCCTCACCGCGGACGGCGCGAAGCACAACGCCGCCGGCCTCGGCGCGACGACGCTGACGCAGGGCTTCGGGGTCTTCACCAAGGCCACGCGCACGCTCGAGATGCCGAACGGCCTGGTGCTCACCTACGGGCACGAACCAAGCAGCGCCGGTGCGTATCTCACGGAGGTGCGGGATCCGTTCAACAACGTCCTCACGC
>MEDJ01000004.1:0-183465 GCA_001724025.1 Acidobacteria bacterium SCN 69-37
CGCTTAGCGAGCGACGCGGGCCGCGCGATCTATCGCCGACGCAAGGCGATCGTCGAGCCGGTGATCGGCTGGATCAAACACGTGCTGGGGGTTCGCCAATTCAATGTTCGGGGCGGGGCGAACGCGCGAGGCGAGTGGACGCTGGTGTGCCTGGCCGTCAATCTCAAACGTCTCCATCGCCTTCAGACTGCGTAATCGATCGGCCGCCTGTCGCCGGGGGGCGCGTCACCCACGCGCATCCCGGCCGCGCCGCCGCTCCAGACCGCTCCGCTGCGTCGAACAGAGGTCCTGCCGGCGCGCCCCGCCGAACCCTCGACCCAGCGGGGCGCGCCGTTTCTGCCGCGCAGACTCCTAGAGCGTTTTTCATGAGCGTGTAGGCACGCCGTATCGGCAGTACCGCAGATAGGCGGCGCATTCGTCGGCGGTGATCAACGGGAAGGTTTCGGCGGAGGCGGTGCAGACCGCATCGAACGAGCGCGGGCGCCGGGCCCGAAACCAGGCTTTGAGTTTCGCGAAGAGTTGCTCGATGGGATTCCAGTCGGGCGAGTAGAGCGGGAGAAAGCGGAACGTCGCGCCGACCGCTTCGACCGCCGCGCGTGCGGCGGGGACTTTGTGGACGGAGAGGTTGTCGAGCACGACGATGTCGCCGGTCCGGAGCGTCGGGGCCAGGACGTCGCGGACGTAGGCCGTGAAGCTGTCGGCGTCGATCGCCCCAGAGAAGACCTCCGGCGCGGTGAAGCCATCTACGCGCAACGCCCCGAGAATCGTGCACGCGTCCCAATGCCCCAACGGCGCAGCATCGAGGGCGCGCCGCCCGCGTGGCCGCGCATGGAGCGCTGCGCGATCTGGTGCGCGCGCGGGAGGCGACAAAGAAGGATCAACTCCGCGCCCGCCATCGACATGGCACCCGGCCCCTCGAGGAGCGCCTGAACGACGACGGCACGCTGGCCGGGAGTCACCTGAATCTTTCCGATCAGCCCGTACATACGGACCTCCTGTTCGAGCGAGAGATTGGCCAACACGAAATCATGCTGCCATGAGTCGGGACGCGCTGCGCGGCCGTCGAGACACCGATTCAGACGCCTGTCAGTCAGCCGATGCGTCTTCCCTCGCCACGACACGCGCGTCGCACCGCACCGTCGTCCTGACCGAATTGGCAATGAAGCACTGCGCGTGCGCCTCGTGATGCATCGCGTCGTGCTCGGTGGCGGTTGGCCGCTTCTCCCCTGAGAACGCGACGCAGGGTCGCAGTACGACCTCGGTCATGGCCAGCCTGCCCTCGGGATCGACGGCCAGCGTCCCCGTGGCTTCATCGCGATAGCTATCCGCGACGAAGCCCTTCCTGGCCGCGACCGACAGAAACCAGAGCATGTGACAACTCGCCAACGCCGCGACGACCGCTTCCTCGGGATCGACGGCCGCTTCAACCGAGAACGGCAGCGGTACGATATGTGGGGAAAATGCGTCGGACACGTCTGTTCCGCCATCGAACTGCCAAGGGTGCGCCCGACTGTATCGACCGTCCGAGAACGACGCACCGGCTCGTGCCCAGTCGACGGTCACTGCGTAGGACGACTTCATTCTGATCCAGCGGCGCCATCACTCGCCCCGCCAGCCATCGGTCAACGTCTCGATGAACGCGACGATGTCGTCGATGTCGTCGGACGTGAGTGGTGGGGAATCGCCGGGCTGGCCGCCGAACGGCGTCTCCATCTCGACATTGGCGCGATAGGCCGCCGGCAGGTCGTCGAACTTCTTCACGCGGCCATCGGCGTCGACGGGATACCACTTCTCCGGATTCGTGTCACGCTCGGCGTAGAACTGCACGACCTCGCGCAGCGTGTGAAAGACGCCGTTGTGAAAGAAGGCCTCGCGCGTGGCCGCGTTGCGCAGCGTGGGCGTCATGAACAGGCCGCAATACTCCGGACGAGTCGCCAGATCCGTCCGCAAGGGTCCGCACATCCCGAGATCGTAGTAACCCGGATCGCCATTGGCCGGAATCGCGGGATTACGTGGCACGCCCAGGGCAATGAGGCTGAAATCGGTGAACTGCGGCAGCTCGAAGTTGCGTCCCATCACGCTGAAATGACAGCGGGCGCAATCGCCCTTCGCCGGATCCTCGAACAGCGCGAAGCCGCGCCGTTCCCGTGGCGTGAAGGCCGCCTGGCCCCGCATGACCGCGTCGAACTTGCTCGTGTACGGAAAGAACTCCGCCGGCGTCTGCTCGTAGGCCTCGAACGCTTCGCCAATCGCCCGCACCACCGCGTCCGGATTGGCAAACAGGTCGTCCCCGAACGCCGCGCGCAGATCGGCGGCGTACGGCGCCCGCGCGACGCTACGGGCCAGCGTCGCCGCGTCGGCGTTCGCCATCTCGAACGGCGAGAACAGCGGCACGAGTACCTGATCGCGTCCGCGATCGACGCGGCCGTCCCAGTTGAGCCCGCCAGTGGGCCCCGCGTCCGTGCTCTCGTCGCCCTCCTCCGGTGACTCGAAGTAGTGCTCGATGAAGGCCGGCGCCGTCTGCAGGTACCGCAGCGACGGCACGGCGCGCACGCCCGGCTGATCGAGGGCCACGCCGCCGAATTGCACGGGCCGGTCGTTTGGCGGACCGAATGCCCGGGTCGCGCTGTGACAGGTGGCGCACGACATGCGCCCGGAGGCCGAGAGCGCCGGATCGACGAACATGCGCCGGCCGATGGACGCCAGCATCCGAGCCCGTGCGGCAGCCTCGGCACGCGACAGGACCAGTGTCTGTCCTGGTGCCGACGACGTGAGTACCGCGGAGCCGGTGGACTGCGCGGACCCGACCGCCATTGTCAGAATCACAAGGCCGATTGCGACGACGACGCGTGCCGCGCGCTCACTGGCGGTCGCCATATCCCCCATCCCGGTGGCCACTCCTGTTGTTCGTTAAGATATGCGCCATGCGTCATCTCGATCTGCGATTCTGGCTCGCGGCCGGACTCGGTGCGGTACTGCTCGTGACGGCCCAGTGCGCCAGCGCACCGCCAGCCGCCCTTCCGGCCCGGACCGATGCCAGCGTCCTGCACGATCTCTCGGACATCCGGACTGTCGTCGTGCTCTACATGGAGAACCGCAGCTTCGACATGCTGTACGGATCCTTTCCTGGAGCCGAGGGCATCCCACCGGCCGACCGGATCCTCCCGCAGGTCGATCGCGATGGATCGGTACTGCGTGAGCTGCCGCCTGTCTGGAACGGCCTGACGAGTCGCAGCATCGAGCCCGCGATCGCGGAAGCCGAGACCGCCCACCTGGCCAACGCGCCGTTCACGATCGACGATCCTGACGGCTTCAACGCCGCGCTGAGTGTGCCGACTCGCGATCTGGTGCACCGGTTTTACCAGAACCAGATGCAGATCAACAGCGGCCGCAACGATCGGTTCGCCGCCTACAGCGACGCGGGCGCCCTGGCGATGGGCCACTATGACGGATCGAACCTGCCGATGCGGGCACTCGCGCGCGAGTTCACGCTGGCCGATCACTTCTTCATGGGCGCGTTCGGCGGCTCGTTCCTCAATCACATCTATCTGATCTGCGCCTGCGTCCCGTACTATCCGAACGCCGATACGAACCCGGCCTCGCCGTCGATTGCCGTCGTCGATCCGGATGGCGTGTCGTTGACGCTTGCGCCGACGTCACCGGCGTCGGCGCTCGACGGTCCGCCGAAGTACGTACGCGACGGTAATCTCACACCGGACTTCTACGCCGTCAACACGATGGAGCCTCCCTATCAGCCCAGCCGCAACGCCCCGGCGCCGGATGGCGATCCGGCCTTCGCGGATCCATCGAAGCCGACGACACTGCCGCCGCAGACGGCCCGGACCATCGGCGATCTGCTCAGCGAGAAGGGGGTGAGCTGGGCTTGGTACGGCGGCGCGTGGCAGGCCACACTCGATCGGCACCACGAGCCGCTCGAGGTGGAGTTCACATATCACCATCAGCCGTTCAACTACTTTTCCTCGCTGGCACCCGGTACGGCCGCACGGGACGAGCACCTGCGCGATGGCGGCGTGGCTGGTCAGAAGTTCCTCGAGGACATCGACGCGGGCAGGCTTCCGCAGGTCGCCTTCTACAAGCCGCAGAGCTCGCTGAACGAACACCCGGGCAACACCGACGTGCTGTCGGGCGACACGCACGCGGCGGAGATCATCGATCACCTGCGGCGCGGGCCGCAGTGGGAGCACATGCTCATCGTCGTGACCTACGACGAGAACGGCGGGGAGTGGGATCACGTGGCGCCACCGAAGGGCGATCGCTGGGGGCCCGGTACGCGGATTCCGGCCATCATCATCTCGCCGTACGCGCGGCGGGGCCATGTCGATCACACGATCTACGACACTGCGTCGATCCTGCGGTTCCTCACGCGCCGCTTCGATCTGCCGACACTTCCCGGCATCGCGATGCGCGATGACGCGTTCCTCGCGAACGGCCACGTGCCGCCCGGCGATCTGACCGCCGCGCTCAACATGGCGCGCTGATCGCGCTGGCGGTCGCGGTTACGGCAGGATCGCCATGAGCGGCCGGCCCTCGACGTCCGGCATCGTCAGGCCGAGCCATGTCGCGATGGTCGGCGCGACGTCGAGATTGCGAATCACGCCGAGCGTCGCCCCCCGCTTCACGCCGGCGCCCGACGCGATGAAAATCGCGTGCATGTCCGGATCCGTGTTCAGGTAGCCGTGCGTTCCCGGGCTCGAGCCAGCGGCCACGTCGCTGACCGGCTCGCCCTCGGTCGCCCCGTCGAATGCGAAGCCGTCCTGCGCGGCAATCACGACCTCGCCCATCCGCGGCAACCTGTCCGGCGAGGGATAACCATACTGCGGGAACTCCGTGGGCGTCAGCACCATGCTCACGCCTTCGATGCCCACGAAGGCCGACTTCACATCACCAATTGTCTGCGCCTTGTCGCCAGCGGTCACGTAGATGTTCGCGGTGCCGCCCGCCACCACGGCCCAGGCGCGATCACCAAGCCCATGAGCCTTCAGGATCACATTGGGCCGGATGCGACGCTTGTAGGTCTTGAAGCCGTGATCGGACACGACCAGGAACGTCGTGGTCTCCAGAATGCCGGCGCGGCGAACGGCGTCGACCAGTTGCCCTACACGCGCATCGGCCAGCACCAGCGCCGTCTGTGCGCCAAGCGTGCGCGCCCCGTACTGATGCTGCACCGTATCGGTGGTGAGCAGGTGGAACAGCAGCAGGTTCGGCTTGTGCGCGGTGATGATGTGCTCCGCCGCGCGCGTCCAGACGTCGTCTCGGAAGGTGATCGGTGCCTTGGCAAACGTCTGCAGTTCGTCTTCGGCGATCGCGCCGGTCTGCACCATCTCGCGCGCCAGCGGTGCCTGCGGCCGGCTGAATTCCGGAAAGGCCCACGTGATCGTTGGCGCGTTCTCGATCGCCACCCAGTCGACTTCCGCCGTGGTGAGGCCCGCGGCGTGCGCCAGATCGTAGACGGTGGGCGCGAGCACCAGTTCGGACTTGTCGACGTGCGGCTCGATCCGTACCGGCGCCGTCGTCGATCCCGCATCGGCCCGCACCGGCAGCCCGTTGTAGAGCAGGCCATGGCGTTCGGGCGAAACACCGGTGACCAAGGTCGTGTGGTTGGGCCAGGTCACTGTCGGATTGATCGGAATCATCGCCTCGGCCACCACGCCCTGGCTGGCGAGCGCCCGCAGGTTCGGCAGCGGGATAGCCGGATCGTGCAGCGCATACGCGGCGAATCCGTCCAGGCTGATCACGATGACGTGCCGATCGCGAGCAGGTGTCTGCGCCGACGCAACCGGGAGAGACGAGAAGAGACCGAGGATCAGGCCAAGGTACAGCAGGAGTGAGCGCATGCGACGCCTCCGTTGTGGTCGTGCCGGGATGCTATCAGGCGACGACTTCGGACGAATGTCGAAGTGTTACCACTGAAAACTCAGATTGAGCGCAGCGCCACTTCGAGACGGGCCTCGCGTCGACCGTGTCTGTGCCGCCGGCACCTCGTACACCGTCGTTCGTCCGACGACGAGCGCGTCGATTCCGGCCCCGATCCCCGCGTACACGGCGGTCGCCCCAAGAAAGCCAGCCACCCGGGCGCCCGGACACTCACCACCGCGATGGCTGCCAGGGCAGTCTGCGATGCCCGCGGCGAACACGCCAATCCCGACGAGTGCGCCGATGATCGCGCCGTTGCGCAGTGAGTCGCCACGCTTCTGGATACGCGTCACGCGGGCCGCTTCAAAACGACGCTCCGAACCGTCAACCTGCAGAACGAGCGCGTCCGAATCGATGCGCAGAAGCCTGCCAACGGTTTCGCCGCCCGCATCATCACGCACATACACGGTCGGCAGCGCCGTGACATCGAGCTCCGGCCAACTCTGCATCGTCCCTTGAGCGCACACGACGCCGGGCACCACGAGTATCGCGAGAATCACCATCCATCTCGTCATCATCGATCGCTCCGATCATCGTGCCGGGTGCCGAACTGTCCGGATGATCCTGCAAGACGGACCGACGAGGCCTCTACGGCGCAAGCTCGGCCGAGTACTCGCTCAGGAACTCGAGGAACCTGGAGACCTCGACGATATCGCGCCCCACAAAGCGGATTGAGTGCGAGCCCGTGCGTTCAACTATCGACAGATAGCTCAGGATTTCGCTTGGCCGGTAGTGTTTGAAGCTGACATCCAGTCGAACCGGCTCCTGAAGGACGTCCGGCCTCAGTTCGCGACGGCGTTCAACGCCTGTCTTCACGCGTGCCCGGATGAGCGACTGGGCAGCCGCCGGCGTCATGGTTACAGCGGCGTGGAAGCCGATCGCCGTCTTCACCACGGCGCCCTCAATCTTGCCGAGCAGCGCCTCGACTTCAGCGACGGCAACATCGTCGCCGGAGATCGCGACGACCGGCACGCCAAAGTGGCCTGCGATGGCGGCGCTGATTCCCGCTTCCGGCATCGCGATGTCGTTGAGAGCCACGAAGGTGAGGGTGGCGCTCGATAGGGTATGGGCCCTGACGCCGGCCGTGCTGGTCGTCGCTGCGTGATAGCCGATAAGGACCGCGGCATCGAAGGTCGAATCGATGCCCTCCATCATGCCGTGCGGACGTGGCCAGGATCGGACAATGGTCACGTCGTCCGGGAGGAGTTCGATGAGCAGATTCTCCCCATTTCCATGCGCATCGGCGACGACGACCGTGGTCGCACCCGCGTCGCGGGCTCCCTGTATCGCCGCCAGCACCTCGGCGATCATGAAGCCGCGAAAACGTTCGTACTCGAAGCCCGTCGGACTGAGTTGGTCACCCGTGACGACACCGGCCACTCCCTCCATGTCCGCAGAGATGAATACCTTGAGCGGAGACTGAGCCTGCACGGCAGGCGGCATCAGCAGCACAAGGACGGCAAGAATCGCGGACTGACTGCTGATGTTGAGACGCATGGAGTGCCTCGATAAACGAACGCGCCAGACGCCTCAATCAGAGATTGCGCTGGCCAAGAAACGTTTCACCGATCTGATCCGTCGCCGATCCAGGGAAGCTGGAGGATACATGACGACGGCACGATGCTATTCCCCGAGGCTGAAGCCTCGCGGCTCCGACGGAGAGCTCCCGGACTCAGACGCGCGCTGTGCTACGACGACCAGGACACGTCGTCACCCGCTGACGCGGCGGCGCCAGCGGTCGAGGCCGACGGCGCCGACGATGATCGTGCCAGTGACGATTTCCTGCACCCAGTTCGGCAGCCCCTGCTGCGAGCAGCCGACCTGAATCGCCGTCATCAGCGCGGCCCCCGCGAGCGTGCCCGTCACCGTCCCGCGACCGCCGGACAGACTGCCGCCGCCGATGATCACCGCCGCGATCACACTGAGTTCGAGGCCGACACTCACCGTGGGATCGCCCACCGACAGCTTCGCGAACTCCATGACGCCCGCCAGTCCCGCGAGCGCACCGGCCAGCGTATAGACCGCCACCTTCGCGCGGTCGACGCGCACGCCGCACAGCCGCGCGGTCCGCTCGTTCGATCCCATCGCGAACAGGTGTCGGCCGAACTTCGTGTAGTGCAGCACCGCGGCCACGATCACCGCGAGGCCCAGCGTCATCCAGACGCCCAGCGGCAGCAGCGCGCCAGTGCCGCCCACCGATCGCATCAGGTCGTTGAGCCACGACGCCGGCGCCTCGACCCGGCGTTCGCTGGCCAGCCCCTTCGCCGCGCCGCGGATCAGCAGCATGGTGCCGAGCGTCACGATGAACGGCACCACGTGCAGCCTCGTAATGAGCAGGCCGTTGACCGCACCGAACGCCGCGCACGCGATCACGGCCCCGCCGAGCGCCACGATCGGCGACGCCCCACCGCCGAGCAGTAGCGCCGTGACGACCGTGCTGAGCGCCACGACCGATCCGACGGACAGATCGATACCGCCCGACGCGATCACCATCGTCATACCGAGCGCGGCCACGCAGACGACCGCCGCATGACGCGCCATCAGCTCGAGGTTGGCTCCCGACACGAACCGCGGACCGATCAGCAGGCCGAAGAGCAGCAGGATGACCGCCAGGGCGATGAAGACGCCGCCCTCGTCCAGCCAGCGACGCGCCTTCACGACGCCTGCCCCGCGGCCGCCGCCATCAGCAGCGCATGCTCGCTCCACGCCTCGACGGGACGGGCCGCGTCAAGCCGCCCGCGCGCCATCACCGCAATGCGATCGCACACGCCGAGCAGTTCGGGCAGGTACGAACTGACCAGCAGCGCGGCGCGAGGCCTCGCAGCATTGGAGACCACGTCGTCGAGGACCTGATAGATCTGCGCCTTGCTCGCCACGTCGATGCCGCGCGTCGGTTCGTCGAGCAGCAGTACGTCGACGTCGTGGTAGAGCAACCGCGCCACGGCGATCTTCTGCTGATTGCCACCCGACAACGCCGCGATCGGCTGGCGCGGTCCCGCGCAGCGGACCTGCAGGCGATCGATCCAGCGACGCGCAGCCGCAGCCTGTGCCTCGGGTCTGACGAACGGTCCGGGGCCGAGGCCATCGAGCCTGGAGAGGGTCAGATTGTCGGCCACGCTCAAATCCATCGCCAGTCCTTCCGCGCCGCGATCCTCACTCACCATGCCCATGCCCTGCCGCCACCGGTCCGCCGGCGATGCCGGCCCCTCCCACGTGCCCACGCGTATGCGGCCACTGATCACCGGCTCCAGACCGAAAATCGTGCGCAACAACCGCGTCCGTCCGGCGCCGAGCAGACCGGCAATCCCCACGATCTCGCCTCGTCTCAGCTGCAACGTGGCCGCACCGGGCATGACCCCGGTCAGGTCCAGAACCACTTCGCCCACAGTGCGGGCGCTTCGTGGATAGAGGGCATCGACCGCGCGTCCCACCATCAACTCGACGATGGCCGATGCAGGCGCGTCGGTGGTCCGCCCTTCGCCGGCCACGCGACCATCGCGCAGCACGACGAACCGATCGGAGACGGCCTGCACCTCTTCGAGGAAGTGCGAGATATAAACGACGGCTTGCCCCTGCTGTCGGAGTCGCGCGACGATCTCGAACAGTCGATGCACATCGGCGTGAGCCAGGCTGCTCGTCGGTTCGTCGAGCACGAGCACGCGACACCCCGACGCCAGGGCCCGCGCAATCTCGACGAGCTGCTGCTCGGCCGGCGACAGGTCCCCGGCCAGTCGATCAGGGACGATGTCGCCGTGGCCGAGATCGGCCAGCGCCGCGGCGGCACGGGCGCGCATCGCCTCGCGCTTGACCACGCCCCACCGCGCGGGTTCGTCACCGAGCGCGATGTTCTCCATCACCGAGAGATCCGGCGCCAGCGACAGCCCCTGGTAGATCATCGCGACGCCCTGCCGACGCGCATCGATCGGCGATCGCGGCGTGTAGGGCACGCCGTCGATCCGCATCTCGCCCGCGTCGGGCGCCACGGCGCCCGACAGGATGCTCATCAGCGTGCTCTTGCCCGCGCCGTTCTGACCGACCAGCGCACACACCTCGCCATCGCGCACCGAGAAATCGACGCCATCGAGCGCGATTGTCGATCCGAAGGTCTTGCGGACGCCGCGCATCTCGAAGCGCGGCGCGGGGGTCATCGCGCGGCCTCTGGTTCGAGCGGCGGGTGCAGGAGTTCGCGCGCTGCGGGATCGTCGAGGTCCGCCTGCGTCACCAGCCGCACGCCCGTGTCGATGCGCGCCTCCACCGGCTGCCCGCGCAGGTGCGCCACCATCGTCTGCACGCCGAGATAGCCGATGCGCACGGGATCCTGGAGCACCAGGCCGTGAATCTGTCCCGCCTCGAGTCCCTTCACGAGGGTGTCCGACGCGTCGAACCCGATGAACGTCACCTGATCGGTCCAGCCGTTGTCCTGCAGCACCCGCAACATCGCCAGCGTCGTCGACTCGTTCGGCGTGAAGATGCCCTGCACGTCGAGCCGTCCATCCGGTGTCTTGAACCGGCTGAGCAGTGTCTCGCTGCGACGATACGCGGACTCCACGTCCGTGCCCCCGTACTGGTTGTCGCTGAGGATCCGCAGGTTCGACGCGGTACGAACCGCCTCGAGGAATCCCTCCTCGCGCTCGGTCGTGCTGTCCGATCCTTCCTGATAGCGCAGCAGCACAACGTTCCCGCCGCCAGGCAGCGCCGTCTTCAGTCCTTCACCGGCCAGCCTGCCGCTCGCACGATTGTCCGTGGCCACGAAGCTGACGTGATCGCTCCCCTTCAGTCCCGAGTCGATGACGACGACAGGAATATTGCGCCGCCTGGCGTCGGCGACCGGCCCGACGAGCGCCGTATCGTCGAGTGGCGCGAGGACGATGCCGTCGACGCCGCGCGAAACGAAGCCCTCGACCTCCGCAATCTGGGCGGACCGATCGTCTTCACGCAACGGCCCGCGCCAGATGATGTCGACGCCGAGCTCGCGCGCCGCGCGATCCGCCCCGGCGTGAATGCTCTGCCAGAAGATGTGGGCGGTGCCCTTGGGGATCACCGCGATGGTGAGCCGGCCCTCGCCGCCACCATTACCGGCCCCGCAGGCGGTGGCGAGCATCGCCAGCCCCATCAACATCGCGCCTCGCCTCGTCACCATCGTCACGCCCTGACTCCGTTCCGTTCATCGAGCCGCCAGCATCTCGCGGCCGTCCCGCCGAGGATCGCATCACGTTCGTCCGGCGATCGTTCTTCGGCAAATGCCTGCACCACTGCCATCACCCGGTCGTACTCGCCGGCCAGCGTGCACACGGGCCAATCCGACCCGATCATCAACCGCTGCGCACCAAAGCACTCGATCGCCACATCGAGGTACGGACGCAGGTCGGCCCGCCTCCACGCCTGCCAGTCGGCCTCGGTCACCAGGCCCGACAGCTTCGCGTACACGTTCGGGTGCGCCGCAAGCCGTGCGAGATCGTCTGCCCACGCATCGATGTCACGCGCCTTGATCGGCGGCTTGGCCAGATGATCGAGCACGAAGCGCTGATCGGGGAACCGCGAGACCACGTCGATCGCCACGGGCAGATGCCGGGGAAACAGCAGCAGGTCGTAGGTCAGGCCGAACGCGGCCAGCTGGCCGAGCCCCCGCAGGAACGTCGGCCGCAGCATGAACCGATCGTCTGGCTCGTCGTGCACGATGTGGCGAATCCCGACGAGCCCGGGATCGGCAGCCCAGTACTCGAGCTGGGCGTGCAGATCGTCGGCCTGCAGATCGATCCACGCCACGACACCGGCTATGAACGGGTGTGCGGCGGCCAGTTCGAGCAGGAAGCGCGTCTCGTCGATGTCGTGTCGGGCCTGCACGGCGATGCACGCCTCGAACCCGGCGGCCTGGAGCAGCGGCTCCAGATCGGACGGCAGATAGTCGCGCTTCAGGCGTGCCTTTGCTTCATCGATCCACGGAAAGTGGGACGCGTCGTAGCGCCAGAAGTGCTGGTGCGCGTCGATACGACGTGGCCGCGGCGCGGCCGGACCTGCTGGCGACTGCTCGGTCATGGTGGAACGTGACGACGTGATCCGACGAGCGCTAGGGCGCCTCGGTATAGGCCGAACGAGCGGCGTTCGCGATGCCGCTGGCCCGAGGCCAATCCGGGTGCTTCGCCGTCAACTCGGCCGTCACGGTCTTCGCCACCTCGTCGATCGATCGCCCCTCGGCCTTGAGCGCGCGAGCGCGCGTCTGAATCTCGGTCATGAAGCCGCGGTTCACGCCAATCAGATCGCCAGTGCCCGTGGCGCCGTGTGCCGGCACGACGATCGTCGGCTTCCACGCCTCGAACGCGTCGAATGCCGACATCCACGCCTTCATGCTCGCATTGGCGCCGGCCGCCAGGAACGAGTGGTTCATGACGACGTCCCCGGCAAAGAGCACGCGATCCTGCTCGACGAAGAACGCCGTGTCGCCGCGCGTGTGCGTGGGCCCGACCATCAGCATCCGGACGGTCACGCCACCCAGATCGAGCGTGTACTCGCGGTCGAACGTGACGTCGGCCACGCGTCGATGGGCGTCGGCCAGCATTTCCTGCATCGCGGGCGAGATCTTCGAGAAGCTCTGGACCATCTGCATCCCGCTGTCGGCCCACTCGGCTTCCTGCGTGGTCGAGTTGATGTACTGCGCCTCCGGCGGAAACGCCAGGTAGCCGGTGGTGTGTTCCGGGTGGAAGTGCGTGGTCGCGAGATAGACCCGCTGGTTCCGGCTGATCTTCTCCATCTCGCGCCGCACGACCTCGCCATTGGCGCGGCCGAGCCCCGGATCGATCACGAGCGTGGCGTTCGCCCCGACAACGATGCCGACGTTCGGGACGAACGAGACGTTGTCGTCCGCGATCATCCACGTGTGATCGGCGATCTTCGTCGTCGCGTTCGCCTTCACCACGGGATTGGCCGCAGGCCCCCGCTGCGCCGAGGCCAGGCCGGCCGCGACGAACAATCCACACGCAACGACAACGAGACTCGAGCGACGGGTCGGCATCATGAGCACTCCTCCGGCACGCAGGGACGGACCTCGCGTCCGCCGTGGTCAGGACCGTTCGATGTACACGTGCACGCGGCGTGAGCAGGGGACGCCCGGAATGATACCCCGGCCGCGCGCTATCCTTGACGGATCATGTCCACGCCCGCCTCGTCAGCACCGGGCCTCACGCCGCCGGAGCCCGGGGACGCGTTCATCCAGGACATCGAGCGCGAGCTCCGCGAGACCGGCATCCCCGCCGCAGACGAGACGCTGCGGCAGCCCGAGCCGCTGCCGACCCAGCCCCTCCGCTTCGTGCGCCACTTCCTCGGGTACTACCGGTGGCCGCTGATGCTGATGGCGTGCCTGGAGCTCGGGCAGGCCGCCTGCCAGATCCTGATCCCCAAGGCCGTGCAGCAGTTGATTGACGCGGCCGTCGCGCTCGAGGGGACGGCGCGGGGATCGGTGTGGACCGCGCTGGCCGGGCCGATGCAGTTCTTCGTCCTGCTCAACCTCGGCATCCTCGTCTTCAGCCGTGCGAGCGGCGCCGTGCTCGTCATGGTCGGCCCGTCGCTGCGGCGGCGCGTGCGCAACAGCCTGTACAGCTACCTGCAGTTCCACTCGCAGCGGTACTTCATGGGCAACTTCGCGGGATCGCTGGCCAACCGCATCTCCGAGGTCTCGATGGGCGTCAACCACTCGCTGTGGACCACGCTCTTCGACTTCTGGCCGGTGTCGGTCACGCTCCTGGTTTCCCTGGTGCTGCTCGTCCAGGTCAACGCCTGGCTGGCCCTCGTGCTCGGCATCTGGACGTGCGGATACGTGGTCGTGTCGTACGCGCTGGCGATGCGCTGTCGCGAGTACGCGAAGACGTTTGCCGCGGCGCGCAGCGCGGTGAGCGGCAAGATCGTCGACGCGGTCACCAACGTGATGAGCTCGAAGCTCTTCGCGCGGACGGCCCACGAACGGTCGTACCTGAACCACTACCTCGATCGGGAAGTCGACGCGGCGCGACGCACGTTCTGGTTCATGGAGCGGATGCGCTGGTTCCAGTTCGTGGCGACGCTGTCGCTCCAGGTCGGGATGATCGGCTACGCCGCCGATCTCTGGCTGCGCGGCGGCATCAGTGTCGGATCGTTCGCGATGGTGGCGAGCCTGCTGCTCCTCGTCATCAACGACGTGCGCAACCTGAGCCGGCGCTTCCTCGAGTTCTTCGAGTACATCGGCAATATCACCGACGGCGTCGGCGTCATCATCAGGCCGCACGAGGTGACCGACGAGGCCGACGCGCGCGACCTGGTCGTCACCCGCGGCGAGATCCGGTTCGAACACGTGGACTTCCGGTATCCGGGTGGCATGCAGGTGTTCCGCGATCTGTCGCTGACGATCCGCCCCGGGGAACGTGTGGGGCTGGTCGGATTCTCGGGGTCGGGCAAGTCGACGTTCGTGAACCTCATCCTGCGGCTCTACGACATCCAGGGCGGACGCATCCTGATCGACGATCAGGACATCCGCACGGTGACCCAGGATTCGCTCCGTCGCGCCATCGCGATGATTTCGCAGGATCCGATGCTGTTCCATCGCTCGCTGCTCGAGAACGTGCGGTACGGCCGGCTCGACGCCACGGACCTGGAGGTCCAGGAGGCCGCGCATCAGGCCCACGCGCACGAGTTCATCGCGTCGCTGCCCGAGGGCTACGAGTCGCTCGTGGGCGAACGCGGCGTCCGGCTGTCGGGCGGGCAGCGCCAGCGCATCGCCATCGCGCGGGCCATCCTGAAGAACGCACCGATGTTCTTCATGGACGAGGCCACGTCGAGCCTCGACTCGGTCACCGAGCGGCACATCCAGGACAGCATCGAAACGCTGATGCGCGGCCGCACCGCCATCGTCATCGCCCACAGGCTGTCGACCATCGCGCACCTCGATCGCATCGTGGTGTTCGATCGGGGCGAGGTGGTCGAGGACGGCACGCACGCGGACCTGCTTGCGCGCGGCGGACACTACGCGCGGCTGTGGGGCATGCAGGCCGGCGGGTTCCTGCCGGAGCACGAGGGCGGATCGTAAGGACGACGCCTGCGTCGCCCCTGCGGATGTTCGTCAGCCTTTAATAAGGAACCGAACGACGGCCATGATAAAATCTACCTATCACATGGGTGCCGTTATGGTCCATGCGATAGGGAATCCTCAGCATGCCTGACAGCCAGGAGTGGTCGTCGCGCGCAGGTCGATACATCAGCCAGCCCGCAGGGTATCGGGCGTTCGTGCCGGCGCCCCTGCCGCCGACCGAACCGCCGCTGGCCCTGACAGGCGAGCTGCCGTCGCTGCTCTCAACGGCAGACCGCGCTCTCGGCCGACTCGACGGAGCGGTGTTGACGCTGCCGAATCCGGATCTGTTCGTCTTCATGTACGTCCGCAAGGAAGCCGTGCTCTCGAGTCAGATCGAAGGCACACAGAGCTCGCTCCATGATTTGCTGGCAGCCGAGGCTCGGCTCTTCGACGCCGATCTGCCGCGCGACGTCGACGAGGTCGTCAACTACGTGCACGCCATGAACACGGGACTGGCGCGCCTGCGCGACCTACCGGTGTCGGTGCGGCTCATCCGGGAGATCCACGAGGAGCTGATGCGCGGTGTGCGCGGCAACCGTCTTCATCCGGGCCAGCTTCGCACGAGTCAGAACTGGATTGGCCCAGGCGGCAGCACGCTCACCACGGCCAGCTTCGTGCCGCCGCCACCTCACGACGTACCGGCAGCGCTGGGTCAGTTGGAAATCTTCCTGCACGCGCAGGACGATCTGCCTCCACTCGTCAAGATCGCACTGGTCCACGTGCAATTCGAGACGATTCACCCCTTCCTCGACGGCAACGGCCGTGTCGGGC
This sequence comes from Acidobacteria bacterium SCN 69-37, assembly GCA_001724025.1. Taxonomy (GTDB): domain Bacteria; phylum Acidobacteriota; class Vicinamibacteria; order Vicinamibacterales; family SCN-69-37; genus SCN-69-37. Next base: position 15,800 of record MEDJ01000004.1, read on the forward strand.
GCCTGCTCGTCACCTTCCTGCTCACGGAACGCGACATTCTCCACAAGCCCGTGCTGTATCTGTCGCACTACTTCAAGCAGCACCGGCAGGCGTACTACGACCACCTCCAAGCGGTGCGCGAGCATGGCGCCTGGGAAGCCTGGCTCGCGTTCTTCCTGCGAGGTGTCATCGAGGTGGCTGGTGAGGCGACCGAGACGGCGCGCCGTATTCTCCTGCTGCGCGAGGCGCATCGATCGAGCATCACGACCACGCTCGGGCGTGCAGCGGGAAACGGACACAAGGTGCTCGACTCGCTGTTCGACAGACCGATGCTCTCCGTCAAGGACGTGAAAGACATGACGGGCACCACCTACGCGGCGGCCAACACCCTCGTTGCCAGGCTGACGACGATCGGCGTGCTGGAGGAGATGACTGGATACGCCAGGAACCGGCGTTTCCGATACGCGCCGTACATCGCACTCTTCAACTCGTAGGGACGACGCCTGCATCGCCCCTGCGGTGTGCGGCCGCTGGCGGTGCTGCGGTAGAGTAGCGGCCGCCATGGCCTCGCGCAGGGACGTCGTCGTCGACTGGGCCGAGCAGGGCCGTCTCGCCCCGGGCGCACTGCCGCAGGCGCTCGCCGTGGCCGGCGTCACGCCGGATCGGCAGGCATGGCGTCGCTTCCTCGCCACACTGCTGCTGGGACTCGGCGTCCTGCTCCTGGCCGCCGGCGCCATCTTCTTCGTCGCCTACAACTGGCAGGCCCTCGGTCGTTTCCAGAGGTTCGCCCTCGTGCAGGGACTCCTGGCTGCTGCGGCGGCCGTGGCCTGGTGGTACGGGCCGTCACGCATGGTCGGACAGGCCGCGTTGCTGCTGGCCACGCTGCTCACCGGCGCCCTGTTCGCCCTCATCGGCCAGACGTATCAGACCGGCGCCGACCCCTGGCAGCTCTTTGCCGTGTGGGCGCTGGTGATCGTGCCGTGGGTCGTCGTCTCGCGCATGCCCGTGCTCTGGCTGGTGCTCGCGGCGCTCGTCAATCTCTCGGTGGCACTCTGGTTCCAGACGTCTCACGGTGTGTTCGGTCTCGCCTTCTCCGGCGAAGCGCCGATCTGGGCGATCTGCGCGATCGAGGCAGCTGGTCTCATCGCCTGGGAGACGTGTGCGCGGCGGGGCGTGCCGTGGATGGCCGCGCGCTGGCCTGCACGGATCCTCGCGGTGGCCGTCGGAGTGGCCATCACCAGCCTGGCCATCATCGCGGTGATTGGCGATCCCGGGACCGGTCTGCTGCGGCTGCTGGCGTACGGCGCGTGGCTGGCCACGATGTACGTCTGTTACCGGCGAGCCCCGCTCGATCTCTTCATGCTCGCCGGCGGTGTCTCCAGCGCCATCGTCATCGCGGCCGTTGCGCTCGGCCGGCTGGTGATCGTCATCGGCGACGGTGGCGGGTTCCTGCTGATCGGACTCGTCGTGGTCGGCCTGTCGGCCGCGGGCGCGATGTGGCTGCGCCGGGTGGCCGCGGAGGAAGCCGAATGACGACGGCGGATCGCGCGCAGTTGTGGCAGCGTCTGTGCGACGCCGGTCTCGCCGGGGGCGACATGCCGGCCGCCTCGACGATCGCCACGCCGTGGTACGTCCGGCTGATGCTCGGCCTCGCCGGCTGGATCGGCGCCTGGTTCTTCATCGGCTTCCTCGGGACGATCCTCGCGCTGGTGTTCCGCAGCGGTCTCGCGACACTCGGCATCGGCGCGCTCTGCTGCGCCGGCGCGGCCGTCGTGTTCAGGACGACGCACGACGGCGACGTCGTGCCGCAGTTCGGCCTGGCCGTCAGCCTGGCGGGACAGATTCTTGTCGTCGCCGGCCTGTTCAATCTGCTGGGCGAGCATCTCACCGCCACGCTGTACCTGCTGATCGCAGCGTTCGAGATCGGACTCGTCGCAATCGTCGCGCACGGCATCCATCGTGCCTGGTCCACGGTGGCCGCGACCGTGGCGATGAGCCTGGCGCTCAACGAACTGGGTGCGTACGGCGCGCACGGGCTGGCGTCCGGTCTGGCCGCTGCGACGTTCGCGGGCATCTGGCTGAACGAGCCGCGCTGGATCACGCGCGGCGCGCTGTGGCGTCCCATCGGCTACGGCGTGGCGATCGCCCTGATCTGGTTCGACGGCTTCACACTGGCCACACAGGCCATATCGTCGTTCAGCGATCGGGTGGCCGTCCCGGCGGTCCTGGCGTGGCTGGGCCGCGCGATGGCCGGCGTCGTGCTCGTCTACGCCGTCTCCCGACTGCTCGCGCCATCCAGCCTCGCCGTCTCGAATCGCACGAGACTCGCGATCCTCGCGGCGACAGGCGTCGTGGCCGTCCTCACGATCGGTGCGCCCGGCGTGGCCGTCTCGCTGTTGATCCTCGTCGTCGGGTTCGCCGGCGGACACCGGACGCTCTCGGGCCTCGGCGTCGCGTCCCTGCTCGGCTACCTGTGCTGGTTCTACTATTCGCTGCACGCCACGCTGCTGACCAAGTCGGTGGTGCTGATGACGACAGGGATGGTGCTGATTGTCGCGTGGGCCGGCCTTCGCGCGATTGCCGGCGATGCCGATCGGGAGGACGAGCATGCGTAGGCTGATCATCGCCGCCGGTGCCGTGCTCGTGCTCGTCGTGGCCAACGTCGGCATCCATCAGCGCGAACAACTGCTCGCGACGGGACGCACGGTCCTGCTCGAACTCGCGCCCGTCGATCCCCGATCGCTGATGCAGGGCGACTACATGGCATTGCGCTTTCGTGTGGCCGACGCGGCGTTCGGTGGACGGCCCGACGAAACCCGGCGCGACGGCCGTCTGGTACTCGGTCTCGATGCGGCCGGCGTCGGCACGTTCCGGCGCTTCGACACGGGATCGGCGCTCGCACCCGACGAGGTGGCGATGCGTTACCGCATCAGGGCGAACCAGCCGACGTTCGCGACCAACGCGTTCTTCTTCCAGGAGGGCCACGCGGCCTACTATGAACACGCGCGCTACGGCGAGTTCCGCGTAGCGCCCAGCGGTGACGCGCTGCTCGTCGGCGTGCGCGGATCGCAGATGGAGCCCCTGGGACCGCCGCCATGATCGGACCGACACTCGAGACCGCCCGCCTCATCCTCCGCCCACCCGTGCAGGCGGACTTCGACGACTTCGCCGCGATGGCCCAGGAAGTCGAGACGATGCGCTTCGTCGGCGGCGTGGCGGTCCGCGACAGCGCGTGGCGCTACATGGCCATTCTCACGGGCGCCTGGGCCCTGCTCGGCTACTCGATGTTCTCGGTGATCGAGAAGGAGACGGGGCGCTGGGTCGGCCGGCTCGGCCCCTGGCGGCCCGGCGGCGAGGCCGGCGGGTGGCCGGGCGACGAGGTTGGCTGGGGCCTGCGGGCGAGCGCGCACGGCAAGGGCTACGCCACGGAGGGCGCCACCGCCGCCATCGACTGGGCCTTCGACACGCTCGGCTGGGACAGCGTGATTCACTGCATCCACAAGGACAACACGCCGTCGATCCGCGTGGCCGATCGGCTCGGATCGCGTCGCCAGCGCGAAGACGTGCCGCTGCCCCCGCCGTTCAACGTGCGCGTCGACATCTACGGCCAGACCAGGGCCGAGTGGCGCGCGCGTTCCAGCCGCGTGTCGTCCAAGCTTTGAATGAAATTATATCGTGCTATAATTTCAATTGATGCCACTGACAGCTTCTCGGATCGACGTGGTGCCCGACGCCGTGCTGGCCAAGGCGGTACTGAACGCGGCCGCGCGCCTCGGGTTGCGCCAGCGCGCCCTCGCCGCGATTCTCGGCGCCAGTGAAGCGTCAGTCTCGCGGCTGACACGGGGACGCGGAATCGATCCCGCGAGCAAGGAAGGAGAGCTGGCGCTGCTGTTCCTGCGCCTGTACCGCAGCCTCGACACGCTCGTCGGTGGCGACGACGGCCGGGCGCGGGCATGGCTCGAGGCGCCCAACGAACACCTGGGCGGCGTGCCGGCCGAACGCCTGGTCACCGTGCAGGGCCTGGTGGATGTCGTCCAATACCTGGACGGCATGCGCGGGAAGCTGTAACACCCGACGCGGGGCAATCTGCGGACGGCTCCCCCTTGCCATGTCGACGCCGCTGATTGACGACCTCCAGCGCACGAAGCTCCGCACACTCCGGCTGTCGCCCTGGCGCGTGGTCGAATCGCAGCACCACGTGTCGACGCGCAAGCTTGTCGATTCGCTCGAAGAACAGGCCGTGCTCGAACAGCTCATCGAGACCGCCAAGCCACCCGATCCGCGGGCGGGCCGGCTGCACGTGCTGCTCTCCACGCCCTTCCGTTATCCGCCGCTGCCGCACGGATCGCGCTTCGGCACGCGACGGGAACGCAGCCTGTGGTACGGGGCGGACGAGTTGCGCACGGCGTTCGCCGAGCTTGCCTACTATCGGCTGGTCTTCCTCGAGGGCACACGCGCCGTTCTCGACGGCGTGGCCACGTGGCACACCGCGTTCACGGTGCGGGCCCGGACCGATCGCGGGCTCGACCTGACGACGGGACCGTTCAGGCCTCACAGGCAGATCCTCGCCTCGCCCACCGACTATGCGGCGACGCAGGCGCTCGGGCAGGTGATGCGGGAGCGCGCGGTGGAGGCGTTCCGCTATCCCTCGGCGCGCGATCGCCAGGGTGGCGTGAACATCGGCATCTTCACGCCAGCCGTGTTCGGTGCCGCCCGCCCGCGCGACCTGGAAGCGTGGCACTGCACGGCCACGCGATCGCGTGTCGAGTGCGTACGGCGCGACTTCTTCGACGCCATCGCCTTCACGTTCCCCCGCGAGGACTTCCTCGTCGACGGCCGTCTCCCCACACCGGCTGTGTAACGATCGCGGCCCGCGCAGGGCCGTCCCGTCTCACTCGACGGTGGAGGCCAGCTGGCCGAGCATCCGGTGCAGTTCCTCGCGCGGAAACCAGCGGCCGCGCGCCATCACGCCCACGGGATCGCGCAGGTACGTGATGTCGTCGAGGGGATTGGCCTCGACGAGCAGCAGATCGGCGCGCAGGCCCGGGGCCAGCCGGCCGAACTCGTGCGGACGCTGCAGGAACCGGGCGGGCTCGACGGTGGCCGCGTACAGCACGTCGTAGGGCGTGAGTCCGCTGCCGACGAGCAGCTCGAGTTCGCGCTGCAGCGAGGCGCCCGGCGCCACGAGCGGATATCCCATGGCATCGGTACCGACCAGCAGCGTCACGCCGTGTTCGTGCAGCACTCGCGCGAGCTTCTGCATGAAGTGCCTGTAGCGCATCCGCGGCGCCGTGCCACGCAGGCGCCGCCAGCGCGCCTGGACCTCCGGGTGCAGGTAGTCGATGGCCGGATCGGCCAGCAGCTCACGCCGGCCGACGCCGCCGAGCGCGTCGTAGGCGACCAGCGTCGTCTCGACGATCACGCCGGCGTCGCGCAACCTGTCGGCAACGATCGCCATGCCGCGATCGCTGCTGCGCCAGATGACCGGCACCCAGAATGCGAAGGCCGCCCAGGCCAGCGCCACGCCGGCAACCGACGCGACGACCGCCTGCACGCGCGCGGCCCGCGACGTGTCGGGCTCCGACCAGATGCGCACCATCGTATAGACGAGGGCTGTTGTCGCGCCCGCCACGCAGATGAGCATGACGGTGAACACCCACCGCAACGCGGCGCTCTCGAACGCCGGGCCGCCCGGCAGGAACAGGATCGCGCTGGCCGCGGCAATTGCGGCCGCCAGCAGCTGGAGGCCGGCCAGTTCGCGCACGCGCGACACGGCGCGCGGCGGTGACGGCAGGACGCGCCAGCGATGGACGATGGCCATCAGGCCGTTGGCGATGGCGATGGCCGTCAGGGCGCAGACCGCGAGTGCCGTGACCACGAGCCACACCGGGTAGTTCAGCATCGGCAGGAAGTAGATCGACGACAGGCCGCCGAGGTGCGCGAGTGCCTGTCCAGCCTGGAGCACGGGCTCGAGTCCGAGATTCGCCGGCTCGTGGCCGACGAGCGGCATGCCGAGCCGCCGGGCCACGTCGTTCATGTGCAGGTAGGTCTCGAGCGACAGGCCGGTGGTCGTCAGCGATCCCAGTTCGCGCGAGTACACCTCGCGGAACTTGATCAGGTCGTAGCCGGCGGCACGCTGCGCCTCGATCTCGCGCTCCACGTCGTCGGGCGTGATGACGCGCGGTTCGTTGACGAACTCGCCCGCGGTGTAGATGGTGGGCCCGACGAGATCGCCCCGCTCGACACGCGCACGCCAGTCCAGGTGCTCGGGCAGCCCGTGCATGTTGATGACCGACGTGACGCCGTGCGCGAGGTACAGCGGCCCGTCACCGAAGTCGCTGCGTGACGTCCCGACGCGCGTGCCGTCGCCGTCGAGGTGCACGTGGCCGTCGACGAGTCCCGGCAGCAGGTATCCGCCCCGTCCGTCGATCACGCGCGCCTGTTCGGGCACGGGCACCTGCGTGCGGCTGCCCATGGCCACGATCCGGCCGTGACGCACGATGACGACCTGATCGGGCCTGACGAGCGCGTCGTTGAACGTGAGGGTGTGGACGTTGACGAAGACCGCCTCGTCGCTCGGGGCCGCCGCCTGCGCGGCCGGCGACACGACGACACTGCCGCCCAGCAGCGCCGTCAGTACCATCGTCACGACACCGCGCCGCCTCGAAGTCATCAGGGCCTGCTGCCCCTCGCATCGTCAGTCACGATCAGGTTGGACACCGACGCCTCGGCACTGGATGTCCCGACACGTCCCGAGACGCCACCGCGGCCCCGTGCACCTGGGCCGAAGCCTGTGCTCGCCATCCGCATGTCGGGCAGATTCCCGCGCCCGTGCCGAGAAGACTGAAACGCCGGGGCCGACATGGCGTAAAGTGTGTACCACCATCGCATCGAGTTCATCGTGAGCAGCGTCGGAGATCCGTCGAAGTCCAAATCGAGCGCGTCGAGTGCGGGAAGCCGCATGTCGAACGGGCTCGTCGCCCTGAGTTCCGCCGTCGTGCTGGCCGTGTATTCAACCGGCTACCTCCGCACGCAGGCGGCTGCCGATCGGTTCGCTGCCGACACCGATCAGCGGCGACAGGTCGCACCGGCGGCCATCGAGGCCCGCGTCCCGGCAGCCCCGGCCGTGTCCGGCGCGGCACCGGCACCGCCCGTCGCGCCGGCTGACACCGCACCGGCTCCCGCATCGGCGGCACCCGCACCGCCACACGCGGCACCGCCGGTGACGGCAGCCCTGCCACCAGCGGCGACGTCTACCGGCGCCACGGCCATGGTGCCGGCCGCAGCCACGTCCCCGGACACGCCGCGCGCTTCGGCGGCCCCGGCCCCCATCGCGAACGTCGCAACGGCGCCGTCCGTCGTCCTCGATTCCGCCGTGGCCTCGCCTGCGACCCCGACAACGACGGTCGCCGCATCGACAACGACAGCCGCGCTGACGACGCCGACGCCTGCAGCACTCGAGGCTGCGACGCCTGCCGGACCGGCCTACAAGGACGGCACTTACACGGGCTGGGGCACGAGCCGACACGGCGACATCGAGGCCGAGGTCATCATTGCCGACGGCCGCATCACGTCGGCCACGATCGCGCAGTGCTTCATGCGCTGGCCGTGCTCGTGGATCGAGAAGCTGCCGCCGCAGGTCGTGGAGCGCCAGAGCGCGGAAACCGACTTCGTCTCCGGCGCCACGCAGAGCACGAACGCCTTCTACTACGCCGTCGTCCAGGCGCTGGGCAAAGCCGCCCTGCCGTGATCCGCCGATCCGAGGCGATGATGGGCACGATCGTGACGATCGACGTGCCGGTCACGCCTGCGCGTCCAGACGACGACACACTCGAGGCGGCGCACGTCGATCGCGCCTTCGCCTGGTTCCGCGAAGTCGAACAGGCCTGCTCGCGCTTCGATCCCGCCAGCGAACTGCTCGCGCTCTGCCGGCGTCCCGGAGAGCGCCGTCACGTCAGCCCGCTGCTGTTCGAAGCCGTGCGATTCGCGCTGGCCGTCGCGGCCGACACCGACGGCGCGTTCGATCCGACCGTCGGGTACCGGCTGGAACGGATGGGCTTCGATCGCGCGTATCGATCCGGCCAGACCGTCACGACGCTTACGGCAGACACGACAGCTACCTGGCGCGACGTCGATCTCGATCCGACCGACGGCACCATCACGCTTCGAAAGCCGCTCGTGCTCGATCTGGGCAGCGTGGCGAAGGGCTTGGCGATCGATCTCGCGGCGCGCGAACTGCGGCCGCTCGTGGATTTCGGGATCGACGCCGGCGGCGATCTCTTCCTCGGCGGCCACCGGCCCGACGGCCGCGACTGGTCGGTCGGCATCAGGCACCCGTATCGCGATGACGTCCTGCTCGGGACCGTACGGGCCACCAGCGAGGCCGTGTGCACGTCGGGGCAGTACGAAAGGCAACGCGATCACCACGGCCGGCCGCACATCGTCGATCCGCGCGGCGCGGGGACGTGCGACAGCCTGGTCAGCGTCACGGTCATCGCCCCCACGGCGATGCTCGCCGATGCGCTGGCCACGGCGGTCTTCGTCCTCGGCCCGATCGCCGGCCGGCAGCTGCTCGACCGCATGGGGCTCTGCGGCGTGCTCTGTACCTCGACCCTCGACTGCATCGTGACGCAAGGATGTGGCAGTGACCGAATCTCGATCCCGTAGCGGCAGCCGCGCCGTTCGCCGCTTCGTGCGGACCCCGAAGGGCCTGATGACCCTCGGCCTCGTACTGCTGATTGCCGTGGCGGCCGCGTACCTCGATCCCGCCCGCCTCTGGCCGCCCCTCGTCGCGGCGGCGCTGGCGGCCGCGGCCATCGATGCGCCGCTGCTGCGCGCGCGGCACGGCCGCTGGCAGTTCCCCGACGGCGCCATCCTCACGGGCCTGTTCGTGGCGATGGTGCTCAGTCCGTTCGAGCCCTGGTACGTGGCGGCCACGACGGCGGCCGTGGGCATTCTCGGCAAGCACCTGGCTCGCGGACGCACGGCCAACGTCTTCAACCCGGCGGCGCTCGGCCTCGTCGTCACCTACTACGCCATCGGCACCGGCCACGACTGGTGGGGTGCGCTGGCCGACGCGGGCGTCGTCGGCCTCGTCGCGCTGTTCGCCACCGGCATCTTCATCGCCGATCGGGTGAACAAGATGCCGCTGGTGCTCGCGTTCCTCGCCAGCTACTTCCTGCTGTTCACCGTGATGGCGTTCGTGGACGAACCGCGTCGCGTGGCGGAGATCTTCCGCGCGCCCGACGTGAACGCGGTGCTGTTCTTCGCGTGCTTCATCCTGACCGATCCGCCGACGTCGCCGGTGAAGGCCCGCGACCAGATCGCGTGCGGCGTCATCGTCGCCCTGGCGAGTTTTGCCGTGTTCGAGTTGACCGGTGCCGTGCACTACCTGTTGTCTGGTGTGCTCATCGGAAACGCGTGGGAGGCGTGGCGTCGCCGCCAGGCGTACGTCCATCGCCAGACGACACGCACCGCAGGCGCGCAGGCGGCACGCGCCACGACCTGACGACGGGGTCGGGCCGGTGCGGGTGCGGACGCGGCCCGCGCGTCAGTCGACGCGGGCGACGGCCGCGGACCGATCCGACATGAAGAGCAGGCGCTGCACCTGCGGTTCGATCAGCGCGGCCAGTTCGAATGCCTGGGCGGCCGCGCGCACCTCACCCTCGGGATCCCGCGCGATCGGGACGGTCACGCGCACGAGTGCGGCGTCGTTGCGACGTGCGCGCAGCGTATCGATCACGGCGTGCAGACGGGCGCGGTATTCCTCGCCCTCGATTCGCGCCTGTGTCTGATACCAATACACGACCAGCAGCCGTTCGCGACCTTTGCGGATGATCACGCGGCGCACGTATCCGTCGCCGAACGCGACGCGCTCGACGAGATCCATCGTCCAGCCGGAGCCGGGCATGCAGTTGAGCGGCGAATGAATCGCGGCGCCCTGGTGCTGCGACCGGTGATAGCCGACGTACACGTTCGCCTGGCGCGCTGCGTCGAGGGCATAGGCCCTGTTGATGTAGTCGTCGACGCCGAGTGCTGACACCACGTCGGACGTGAAGGCCGCGCCCGGGCGGCCGTGCCAGGCCCCGACAGTGAATGGCACGTCCTCGAGCGGAGCCACCTCGATGACGGGCGTGGCCTCGGTCTGCCACCGGACGAGCCCGGCAATCGCCACCAGTCCGATGAGCACCAGCAATCGGCGGGTCACACCGGCTCCCCGGCGACTGCCCCGGCCCGCCCGCCGGGCCACGCCGACGAGGCGCGATCGACAGCCGCAATCAACAGCAGTGCCGTGCCGAAGAAGATCCAGCCGGCCACCGCGTGCAGCGGCCCCAGCGCCGCGTCTGCGCCGAACCGGTGCGCCACCAGTCCCGAGGCGGCCACGCGGAGGCCATTGGCCACGATGACCGCCGGCAAGACGGATATCAGCACCAGCGATCGCGCCGCCAGGGACGGTCGCGCAAGATAGCCGTACACGAGCGCCAGTGTGCCGAGCGACATCAGGGACCTGACGCCGCTGCACGCCTCGGCCACCTCGAGCGTGGCCTGCGGCAGGTAGATGACGTTCCCCTCGCGAATCGCCGGCACCTGCGCAAGATCGAGCAGGCCGACACCGAGACGGCTGGCCACCAACTGCAGCGGCAGCGCGATCTCGTTGAAGATGAGAGCCGGCAGCGGAATGGCCAGCGCGACGAGCACGAACGGGAACGCGCACGCGCGCAGGTGACGCCAGCCGAACAGGTAGACGAGGGCGCCGGCCATCACGACCAGCAGCGACACACGCGTGAGGAAGAACTCGAACGCCGTCTGCCCGAGCAGGTAGAGCAGCAGACCGGCGGCGACCATCCAGGCGCCGAACGCCGACGGGCGGACCGGCAGGTCCCGCAGGCGATCGCGACGCTGCCAGACGAGCCAGGCCACGAACGGCGGCACGAGGATGCCGTGAGCGTAGTTGTCGTCAGTGATCCAGTCCGAGGCCAGACCGACGAGCGTGGGGCCGTAGAGCCCCAGCAGCCCGATCACGAACACTACGCACGGCCAGCGGCGAACCGGATCGACCGGCCCGTCGCCGCCGGAGATCGCCCCGTCGCAGGCACGCATGGAGAAACCTGCAGGCGATTCTACGGCTTGGGTGTGCGCTTCCGCAGGTACCGCGCCAGGCCTGTCGCGCCAAGTCCCACGAGAATCAGCGTGCTGGGTTCGGGCACGGGCACCGGCGGCGTCTCGGGATCCCACGGATCCGGGCCAGGACCGGGACCCGGACCAGGACCAGGGCCGGGATCAGGGTTCGGACCGGGACCGGGACCGGGGCCGGGATTGGGCTTCGGGCCCGGATCCGGCGTCGGGTTCGGGCCGGGATCAGGCGTTGGGCCAGGATCCGGGTTCGGGCCGGGATTCGGATTCGGGTCCGGATCGGGGTTCGGCGTGGGATTCGGATCGGGCGCCGGGTCCGGATCGGGATTGGCATCGGGGCTCGTGCCGGGATCGTCGACCGACGGGTCAACAACTGGCTCCGTACGCGGGTTGCGGCCGGGCGGTACGACCACGAACGATCCGGGACCGCTGGTCGATGGCGGGAGCACCGCTGTCGACTGCGACTGGGGCACCGGCAGCGGCGCGGACGACTGCGCCACGCTCGTGCCCACAGCGGACGGATCGTCAATCGGCGGCAGGGCCGCCATCAGGCTCGGCTCGCCGAGCGAGTCCAGTTCGTGCGCCGGCGGCTCGCGATCGGAGACGGGCGTCATTGGCGCAATCGACACGTTGTTTCCGCACCGCGCGCGCACCATCGTCGTGCCATCGGTCAACACCCGCTCACCCACGCGCAGCGTCACCGGCTTCTTCGTCCAGTAGATGTCGTTGCCGATGCGATACGACACGTGCGCCTGGATCGGCTCATGCAGATATTCGACGCGCATCCGGCCGGTGTCGAGCCCGGCGTAGTGTGCCGCCACGACGGCGTCGGCTTCCATCCAGCGCGCCAGCTCACCCGGCGTCTGCGCACCGCCGGGAATGACCGAATGGCGATAGACGAGGCGACGCTCGCCAGCGACATCCGTGGCTGCGCCCGTGTGCTCTCCGCCGATATCAGCGGCCGGCCCGTGCGAGCCGGCAGGGTCAGGCGGCGATGTCCGGCGCCCCGGCGCGGCCGACCAGAAGAAGGCAGCCAGAACGAGGGCTGCCACACAGGCCACGGCCCCGAGCGCAATCGCGCGGGATCGGGCCACCGATCGGGGTGAACGTGGAGATGACGCGGGTCTGGGCTGCGAAGGAGGCACGTCGGAATTCACGAGACCCCGCCTCGCAACGTCCGTACCCGCCAGCGCGTTCACGCAACTGCACGGATCCACACCAGCGCCGCATCACCTGGCTCGTGACGACACCCGGATCGATCACAAAAATGTTGTTCGATTTCAGTTGCGAAATCGCATTGACCCTATTGCAGGAGACGCGCGTTCAGAACTGCTGTCTGCTCATTCGCGAATGCAATGGCCGCCCGATCGAAGTCGGTCAGATCCGATCCCACGCGCGGGTTCATGACCGACGGCCGCGACTCGACATGGTTGTAGCCGAGCGCGTGTCCGAGCTCGTGCATGCGGAGGACGCGACGACGGCTCGAGTGGCTGTCGAACTCGTGATCGAGCACGACCAGCCCGGAGGTAATCACCCCGTCCCTGGCGGTCCGTCCACCGAACCCGAGCGTGCCCGACCGCTCCTGCACGCCGGCAAACCGGCCCACCACGACCGTGCCGCGCCTGAACAGCCGCACGGACTGCCCCGCGGCCACCGGCTCGACGGTCACCGACGCGAACGACGGCGTCCGTCCGTCGGTGAGGGTCGCGAGTGCCTCGGTCATGTCGGCCTCGAGCTGTGTCACGTCGTCCTGGCCGAGCATGGCGTCGGTGGCGACGGCCCCGGCGGCGATGTTGTCGGTGAAATCCATCACGGCTTCGAGAATCACGAGGTCCGGGGCCCGCTGCCACGCCTCGCGACGGCCCTTGCCGCCCTCGATCATCTCGCGCAGCGCGGCGTCGTCGGACGATGTCCAGGCGGTGCGCAGGGCCTCACGGGCGTGCGGCGCCGCGCCGGCCAGCAGGATGGCCGTCAGGCAGGCAACGAGACACCGCAGCGTCCGGACGTGCACGGGGGGTGGAACAGGCAAGATCCGTGCGGACTCGTCCTGCCGGAATGTCGGCGCAATTCCCGCCGCTCCGCCCGGGAGCGTGGGTGCCGGACGTGCGAGTCTGACGTCGGAATTACAGAACGATCACTTCGACGCCGCCGCACCGTGACCGCTCAACCGTCGGCTGGCTCGGCGGGCGTACGTGTCGTGACGAGGATGGCGAGTACGATCGCGGCAATCCCGACAATCGCCGTGTAGATGAAGAAGGCGGCATAGCCGGCCCCGAGTGCCTCCGGGCTGACGCCCGATCGTTCCATCGCCTGGGTAAAGCTCGAGGTCCCCACATTCGCGAACAGCGGGTTCAGCCACCCGACGATGCCGCCGGCGTCGGCCGATCGGGCGCCGGCTTCGACGAGGCGCCCCGACTGCGAGGCCAGGAGCTTCCCCGGCAGCGCGTAGAGCGACGAAAACAGGGCGTACTGCGTGGCGGTGAAGCCCGCGGCGGTCAGGCTCGACATGTAGGCGATGAGGCAGGTGCCCGCGAACCCGCTCAGCACGTTCTCGATACCGATGGCCGCGTACAGCGCACCGACGTCCGGTCCAGTCGTGGCCAGCCACACGAACACCAGATTGCTCAGCGGCCCGACGATGGCGCCCGTCACCAGCGCGCGGGCCATCCCGAACCGCGCGATGCCGTAGCCTCCGGCGAACACCCCGGCCATCAGCGCCACCACGCCGAACACCTTGCGCACCTCCGCCACCTCGGCCAGCGTGAAGCCGACGTCGAGGTAGAACGGGTTCATGATGTTGAGCAGGAAATCGCTGAGCCGGTACAGGCAGAGCAGCGCCAGAATCGGCATCGCCCGCCGGCCGTAGCGGCGCGTGAAGTCGGCCAGCGGCTCGACGAGTGCGCTGGCGAGATACACGCCAGGACGGGTGCGCAGGCCGGGCACGGGGCTGATCGCCACGCCCACGATCACGAAGCCGACGATGACCGCGCCCATCTGGACCCAGACGCCCGCCGGTCCGCGCCAGAGCGTCGGCAGCCACGCCGCCAGATCGTCGAGCCCGATCGCCCCGGCCACGGCGGCCAGCGCCGTGACGTTGGCGGCCAGTCCCGATCCGAGCACGACGGCCGCGGCCGCCAGGACGCCGATCCGCACCGTCCACTCGATCGCATCGCGGGCCGGGGCCGACGGCACGCCTTCGAGCTGGAGTTCGCGCACGCGGTGCTCGGCCTCGCGCGGGGCGCCGAGCGTCGCGAGGACGGCCACCGCCATCAGGGCGGCCATGACGCCGTACGAGACGTTCCATCCATACGGCCCGGCCAGCAGCAGCGGCAGCGCGCCGGCCACGAGCGTGGCCACGCGATACCCCCACTGGTATGCCGCGGCCATCGCGCCCTGGCGCGATTCGCCGACGACCTCGATGCGCCACGCATCGATCGCGATGTCCTGCGTGGCCGACGCGAAGCCGACACACACGGCCAGCGCCGCCATCGCCGCGAGCTCCGTCGACGGATCGCGCCCGGCCACCATCCACAACCCGGCCGTGATGAACAGCTGGCAGACGAGCATCCACGACCGGCGATGCCCGAGGGCGGCGGTGAGCCACGGCACGCGGGTCCGATCGACGAGCGGCGCCCACAGGAACTTGAGCGAATAGACGAGTGTGGTGAGACTGAAGAACCCGATGACCTCGAGCGTCAGCCCCTCGCTGCGGAGCCACGCCGACAACGTGTCGAAGATCAGCAGGAAGGGCAGGCCGGCGGCGAACCCGAGCACCATCATGATGAGCGTCGGGCGTTCGAGGTAGACGCCCAGCGCGTGGCGCGTGCTGCCGTCAGGGGTCCGGCCGGCGGCGGCCTGCGGAGATGTCACCGGCGGATGCTACACGAAAGTGCGCGGCAGGTGCCTGCGTCTCACGACGGACCCGCGTCACTGGCGGCGAGCAGCGCGATCAACTCCTCGCCGTATGCCTGACGTCGCCACGGCCCGAGATCGACGACCTCGGCGAGATCGTCGACCGTGCGCGGCGGCCGGCGCGCCATGGCGCGCAGCGCGGCCCGCGGCACGATCACGTCAGACTCGACGCCCCGCTGCCGTGCCCGCGCCTTTCGCCACGCGTGCAGCTTCTCGTACCGTTCCATGACGTCGTCGGGTTCCCGATCGAGCGCGGGGCGTTCGGGCGGCGGCGCCTGCGCAGCGTCCTGCATGACCCGGAGCAGATGACGACCGTGGCGCTGCACCTGGATGGGCGAGAGGCCGCCGATGCGCGCCAGGTCGCTGGCCTTCACCGGCGCGTGGCGCGCCAGCGCGAGCAGCGACGCCTCGCTCATCACCTTGAACGGCGGGCGATCGCCCCGTTCGGCCTGCGCCTCACGCCAGGCAAACAGCGCCTGGAGCACGGCCGCGCGTGACGGCGTGAGATCGAGCGCGCCCTTCACGCGCCAGAACGCCATCGGATCCGGTCCGGTCCCGTTGCGCTCGACACGCACGCGCGCGAGACGCGCAAACTCCTCGTGCGCCTCGGGCCAGTAGCCCGACTGGTCGAGCGCCTCGAACTGCTTCGCGCGCAGCGCGGCGAGGTAGCGCGTGTCGAACCGCGCGTAGTCGAGCATCTCGGCGGTGAGCGGCCGTCGGCCCCAGTCGGCGCGCTGGAACTTCTTGTCGAGCGTCACCGCGAACTGGGTCTCGAGGATCGCGGCCAGTCCGACCTGCGGCCAGCCGAGCGTGCGGGCCGCGGTCATCGTGTCGAAGATGTTCGCGAACGAGAAACCGAAGTCGCGTGACAACGACAGGAGATCGTTCTCGGCCGCGTGGAGAATCTTCTCCTGCGACGGGCTGGCGAACACGGGCGCGAGTGCGTGCAGATCGGGCAGCGCGATCGGATCGACGATGAAGTCGCCGGCCGGGATCGAGAACTGGATCAGGCACACGCGCTCGCGATACGCGTGCAGGCTGTTCGATTCGGTGTCGACGGCCACGGTCGGGCTGTCGGCCAGCAGACCGACGAGCCGATCGAGCGCATCGGCCGTGGCCACGAACACGGGAGGCGGGGGCGTCGGGGACGACATGAGCGGCTACAGCGTACCCGATGTCGCCGGCGCACCGACGCGGCGGCGGGAACCCATGGCCCCGCGTGCTCGTCCCTTCCGGGGAACGGCACCCGATTCCGTTCCCGGAGGCTTTCATGACCGATGTGCACACCCCGTCGCCTGTCCAGGCACCCACCTCGACGACGCTCGTGAACTGGACGACGGCGATCTACGCGCTGCACGCGTTCAGCCTGGTGGTCGGGATCGTGACGACGGCGACGATCATCGGTTCGTTCCTGCTGGGCCTGCCGTCGCTCCTGGCCGTCGTGCTGAACTACGTGAAGCGCGGCGACGTGCGCGGCACCTGGCTCGACTCGCACTTCCGCTGGCAGATCCGCACGTTCTGGTACGGCCTGCTGTGGGTGAGCCTCTGCCTCCTGTTCGTCGTGTTCACGCTCGGCATCGGCATCCTCATCGTCTGGCTGCCGGCCGCCATCGTCGCGCTGTGGTTCGTGTACCGGATCGTGCGGGGCTGGCTGCGGCTGGCCGCGGGTCGGCCGATGTACGCGTGAGGCACGACGCCGGCCTCGGCGAGCCGGCTCGACGACACGCGATCGACACACCCAGATGTCGAACATCCCGCCGGTCCCGGTGCGCACGTAGCTCGCGCGAAACGCCTGCGTGAACGCCTCGGGAAACAGCCGCTGCCCGGAGTACGCGTTCCGCAACCCGAACGGATCGCCACCGGGCAGCGCCCAGCGATCCACTGGACAACGCCCGATCTCGTCGACCAGTGTCGCCGGAAACGGCAGGCCGGCGGCCTGGCGATCCATCAACGTGGCGGCATCGAAGAGATAGGGGCTGCCACGTTCGATGGCCACGGGTCTCGCAAACGATCCGCGATAGTGGTCGCTGTATCCGATCGCGATGTCACGCCCGTCGTCTGCCGTGATGGCGCGGACGTCGGCTTCGGCCGCGCGATCGATGGGACTCCATCCGAACCGCGCCGTATACGCGGTCTGCACGACAGCGACGAGGCCGATTGTGACGATCGCGACGTCGCGCATCGTCACTCGGCGTGTGCCTGGCGCGATCGCGCGAGCGGCAATGATGGGCGCGAAGGGCAGGAAGTGGTACGCCCCGGCACCGATCTTCGCGGCCACGACAGCCGTTCCCGCGATGGCCGCGACCAGCGCCGCGTCGACCGCCGCGCCCTCGCGCCAGGCACGCCGCTGGAACGTCGGCCCGGCCACCATCAGCAGCAGGAGCGCCCACTGCACCTGGGTGACGAGACGCCTGGGAACGATGTCGTGCGTCGAGGTCACGGCCAGCACGTCGATGTAGCCAGACAACGAGACGAGCGGGTGCACGAACGGCACAAGTCCCACAGCCACGGCCGTCAGCATCGCCGTCAGCAGCCACGCCCGGTGTCGCTGGTGCAGCGCGTACGCGGCGATAGGCAGAAGACAGAGGGCTGCGCTGAGCTTCAGGTTCAAGACGACGCCGGCGGCCGCGCCAGCGAGTACGGCCCCCGCGAGACTCGCCATACCGATCCCGCCGATCGCCAGCGGCACGCACAGCAGCAGGAACGGCTCGGCGCGAATCCACAGGCTGGCCGCACCGAACGCCAGGTACAGCACCAGCAGCACGCCCACGGCCGCCGGCCATCGTTCGCCGCGGCGTCGCTGGTGCAGCGCCACGACGCCCACGCCCGCCAGTGTGGCGAGCACGGCCAGCAGACGCATCGACTGCGCCGTGGCGCCGAACAGCGTGCTCCAGAGACCCGTGGCCATGTACGTGGCCGGGCCGTACGGCAGGGCCCGCAGCGGGTCGCCGTACAGCACGTCACCCCTGGCCAGTGCGGCGCCCCCCGAGACGATGGCGGGCTCGATGTGATCGCTGTAGGCGCCCACGGCCACGGCGGCCGCGACCAGCCCGCCGTAGGCAACGAACGGAATGGCCAGCCACAGCCGGCGTACGTGTGTTCCCGGCCGAAGGCGCTCGATGATCGCCACGAGCGCCAGCGCCGGGACAGCCGCCAGGAGGGGATGGGCGGTCAGTTCCGCCCGGGCCAGCAGCAGCCACTCCATGTGTCGCGATACCTTATCGCGTCACCTGGCCTCCGTGCGCTGCTGCGTGTGCACGAACACACCTTTCTTGTTGCCGACGACGACGTCCGGCCGGCCATCGCCGGTGACGTCGGCCACCCAGACCTGCGTGCCGACGCCGGAGTTGTCGTCGATCAGGTGCGGCACCCAATCCACCTTCGATCCCTGCCGCACGCGCTGGAACCAGTACAGGACGGCCGGGGCATTCGGTTCGGGATCACCGTCGCGGCCGTGCGCCCAGAAGCGCTTGCCCGTCACGATGTCACGCAGGCCATCGCCGTCGATATCGACGAACGCCAGAGCGTGCGGCTGCGAGAACGCGACGCCATGCGGCATCTCGTTCGCGCGTGCGCCCATGATCAGGTGGCGCCGGAACGCGATCGTCCCGCCCTCGCGCACCTGCTCGTGCCAGGCCAGGCCCCACTCGTGCGCGTTCAGGCTGCCGATGACATCGTTCAGGCCATCACCGTTCACGTCATCGACGAAGAACTGCGCGCCGGGTCCGAATTCGGCCGCGTGGCGCGTCCAGACCGGGTGGCCGTCGAGCGACGGCGGCTGCTCCCACCAGCCGTCGGCCTCGATCACGTCGAGGCGGCCGTCGCCGTTCACGTCGCCCACGCCGAGCCCGTGCGTGTACTGCCCCCACGTGCCCTTCGGTGAGATCGGATGGAACGTCCACGGTGCCGTGGGATCATCGGGCGCCCGCTCCATGTAGCCGAAGAAGCTGTCCGAGTTGCAGACGATCTCGGGCCGGCCATCGCCCGTGATGTCGACGAACGCGGGCGACTCGTTTGCCACCTGCTCGTGCAGCAGGTGCCGCGTCCAGTGCCGATCGTCGCCGGTGCCGCCGGGATTCTCGTACCAGTGCGTGGCACGACCCGGGTGGCCGACGATCACGACATCGGTCCAGCCATCGCGATCGAGGTCGTCGGTGAAGGCGAGGAAATTCTCGGAGTAGGTGTTGCGCGTGCCGAGCCCGCCCTCGAATCCCGGAATCGTCTCGGTCGTGCCGTCGGCACGCGTGCGCTGGAACGTCTCGGTGGCGGGCATGAACTCGTGCCGCCGCGTGAACGCCGGGCCTTCGTACCAGAACGGGCCGGAGATCAGGTCCTGGGCGCCGTCGCGATTGATGTCGGCCACCGTGGCACCTTCGGCCCAGAAGTGATCGTCGAGCTGGCGCGTCTCGAAGCGCACCGGCGTGTCTGCCTGGACCCGCGATGCGGGCTCGACCCGCGCGCTGACGCCTATCGTCCAGACTGCGCACGCGGCCGGCAGCGCGAGGACGACGATGGCCTGGCGGACACGACGGACCGGACGTGGGGCTCCCATGAGCAACCTCCTGCCGAACATCCCGGGTGTGCCGCGTATGGTAGCAGGCCGCACGCCCGCAGGCGCGCGGTCACGGCAGCGTCGACGACGCGTCGAACTGGATCGGTGGCAGCCGCACCGGGGCCACGCTTCGTGTGTCCTCGTACGTGTCGCGCACCGTGACGACGGGGATCAATGGATCCCGCGGCTCGCTCAGGTCGTAGAGAAAGACCTCCGAGGTCCCGATGTAGTGCAGCAGCGGCGGGTCGTCGAGCCGCTCGACCAGGCGCCGGCCCGCGAAGCGCTCGCGCAGCAGCGGCACCTCCCAGTCGTCGACGAGCAGGTACGATCGAATGCCCCGCGCCGACAGCCAGTCGACGGATCGATCGATCCACGGGTCGGCCATCGTGTCGTACCGCACCGACAGCCGGCCGCCGTAGTACCGCACGCTGCCGCTGTGCTGCATGGCATACACGACGCTCGCCCTGCCGATCGTCCGACGGACCTCACGCGCGACGGTGACGTAGCGCCGCTCGTTCTTCCACAGATCGAAGACGTGCCTGTCGGCGGCCACCGCGACCTGCCACACGCCCAGCGCGATGATCGCTCCGCCCATCACGATTGCGGCAGGCCGACCGCCCCGTCGCGCGATCGCCAATGCGGCCGCCGCCACGCCAGCCATCAGGAACGGCCACGACGGCAGCAGGAAGCGCAGGTACCACCACGCGTCGAACACGAGATAGCACCAGTAGAAGATCCACAGCGCCGCGACGAAGAGACCGATGACGATGAACGCCAGTCGCTCGCGCGCCGCGGGCCACAGCCAGCGCAACGGCAGGACCAGCGCCAGCATTCCGAACAGGACGACGGGCGTGTGCGACTCGACGAGCCACCGGAGGTAGAGCGCGGCGTTCGGCGCCACGTGCTCGACAGCAAACGCACCGGTCATCGATCCGTAGCCGGTCGTGAGCGGCGATCCGTTCACGACCGTGAAGAACGTCGCGATGGCCGCACCGCCGGCGGCCACGCCGGCACTGAACAGCGCGCCCTGCACCCTGGCCTCGCGCCGCACCGCCATGCGACCAGTCAGCGCCGGGACCAGATACCAGAGCGCGGGGACGGCCGCGAGGGGTGCGAGATTCGGCCGGATCAGGATCGCCATCCCGATCGCACCGCCCGCCAGCGTCGCCCGGCGCCGCTGGCGTTCCAGCAGGCAGGCGAACGCCACGGCCCATGCCGCCGCCACGGGCACGTCGCTCATCGGCGCCACGAGCATGAACAGGAACGCCGGACTCGTGGCCACCAGCCACGCGGCCACGATCCCGCCCGCCGGGGAAATCAGCCGACGGGCAATCGACGCCGTGGCAAGCACGAACATCGCCCCGGCCAGCGGCACCACCCAGAACACCGCCTCCTGACCACCGACGACCCTGGCCAGCGCGAACAACATCGGCAGGCCCGGGGGATAGATGGGCACGATCGTCCAGGGCTCCTCCCCGAGGCTGCTCGGCCTGTAGCCCAGCGGCGAGAACGTCCACGACGCCGCGGGCCACGGCACCGCCGCGGCCCACGGTTGCTCGATCCGGACGTGCCCGTGGATCAGCGTGTCCGCCTGCGCCAGGTACCCGTGCGCATCTGCACCGCTGGCGGCCGTGGTGGCGTACACGATGCCCGTGATGCCGATCGTGCCGGCGAGGATCAGGGGAAGCCCCCGAACGAGGAGATCTTTCATGCGTCGGCGAACGGGAGCGCAGGAGTCCTGTGCAAGACGGGCGCCGGCCCGCGGGGGCGCGGAACGCACGCCGCCTCCGCGCGAGACGGCCGACAGAGGTCTCGCGGCCTGCTCCTTCCTACATCTCGCGTGCAGAGAATGACCTGTCGTCGTACGATCGGGCGATGGCACTCGTCGTGGCCGACGGCCTGTCGAAGCGCTACGCTGCCGGCGAGGCGCCCGTCGAGGCGCTGCGGTCGGTTTCGTTCACCGTCGCCCCCGGCGATTTCGTCGCCTTGATGGGCCCCTCGGGCTGCGGCAAGTCGACGCTGCTCCACCTCTGCGGGGCCATGGATCGCCCCACCGCCGGACGCATCCTGCTCGATGGCCACGATCTCGCCACGCTCGACGACGCGGCGCGTACGCGGCTGCGACGCGATCGGATCGGCTTCGTCTTCCAGGCCTTCAACCTGCTGTCCACGCTGACGCTTGCCGACAACATCGCCCTGCCCTGCCTGCTGGCCCGCCGGCCCGCGCGCGAGACCGACGCCCGCGTGCGCGCGCTGGCCACCCGCGTCGGGATCGCCCATCGCCTGTCGCACTATCCCTCGCAGGTCTCCGGCGGCGAGATGCAGCGGGCCGCGATCGCCCGCGCGCTCGTCCACGAACCGTCGCTGCTCATCGCCGACGAACCGACAGGCAACCTCGATTCGGCCAGCGGCGCCACGATCGTCTCGCTGCTGTCCGACCTGAACCGCGATCTCGGCGTCACGATCCTGCTGGCCACGCACGCGACCGACGTGGCCGCGGCGGCCGGGCGCCTCCTGCGCATGCGCGATGGCCAGCTGATCGACGACACGGTGACGCGGTCCGCATGACGCGCCTGTTCCTTGCCTTCGTCCTCCGAACGCTCGCAACCGAGCGCCTCCGGACCGCGACCACCATCGTCGGGGTCGCGCTGGGCGTGGCCGTCATTCTCGCCATCCAGCTGGCCAACGCCAGTGCGGTGCGAGGATTCGAGACGGCGCTCGACGCGATGAGCGGCCGGACGTCGATCGAGATCGTCGGCGCGGGGGCCGGTCTCGACGAAATGCAGGTGCCCGCCCTCGGCTGGCTGCGGGCGTTCGGGGTCGTTTCACCCGTCATCGAGGGCGAGATGGCCGCGGTCTTCCCCGACGGTCGCGCAGAGGCCATGCGCGTCCTCGGCGTCGATGTCCTGCGCGACACGTCGATCCGCGACTACCGGGTGGTGGCCGACGCCGGCGGCACGCCCACGGCCGAAGCATCCGTCGCGCGCCTGCTCGAACTGCTGACCAGCCCGCGGGCCGTCGTCATTGCCGCCACGTTCGCGGATCGCCACGGCCTCCGGCCCGGCGACGCGCTGCGGCTCGCGAGCGGCGATCGCGTCGTGCCATTCACCGTGACTGCCATCCTCGCCGACGAGGGACCGGCACGCGTGCTCGACGGCAACTTCGTGCTGATGGACATTGCGGCGGCTCAGCTGGCGTTCGATCGACTCGGCCGCCTCGATCGCCTCGACGTGCGGCTGGCGGACGGCATCGAGGTGAGCGACGCGCTGGCGGCCATCACCGCGCGACTGCCCGCGGGATTCGAGGCCCAGCGGCCCGCGCGGCGCGGCGAGCAGGTCGAACGCATGCTGGCCGCCTTCCACATGAACCTCACGGCGCTGTCGTGGATCGCGCTGGTGGTCGGCCTGTTCCTCGTCTACAACACGGTGACGACCTCGGTGGTCGCACGACGCCGCGAGATCGGCGTGCTGCGCGCGGTGGGCGCAACCCGGACGCAGGTAGTCGCCCTGTTCCTGGGCGAGGCGATGGTCTTCGGCGTGGCCGGTGCGGCGCTCGGCATCGGGCTCGCACGCGTGCTCGCCGACGCCGCGATCGCGCTGACGTCGTCGACGGTGAGCACGCTGTATGTCGCCACGGCCGCTGTCGCGCCAGCCATCGGCGGCTGGCACCTCGCGCTGGCCGCCGGCATCGGTGTGCCGCTCTCGCTCGTCGCCGCAGCCATTCCGGCGCGCGAAGCCGCGCGCGTGCCGCCGACAGCGGCCATCGGCGGGGCCGACAGAATCGCCCCGCGTGCGGCCGCCACCTGGCGATCCCTTGCCTGGTCCGCCGCCCTGCTCGCCCTGGCCGGCTGGCTGTCGACGCGCGGCCCCGTCGGCCGCGTGCCCGTGTTCGGCTACCTGGCGGCGCTCGCGATCGTCGCCGGCGCGGCGCGGCTGGTACCGGCCGTGATGCGCGGGCTTGCGCGCGTCTCGCGGACCCCGCTGCGACGAGGCTTCGGCGTCGAGGGGCTGCTCGCTCACGCGAACCTGTCCACCGCCATCCCGCGAGCATCCATCTCGATCGCGGCCCTGGCCGTGGCCCTGTCGATGCTCGTCGCGATCGCGGTGATGATCGGCAGCTTCCGCGAGACCGTGCGCTACTGGGTCGGCCAGACGCTGCAGGCCGACCTGTTCGTGAGTCCCGGCGTGCGCGCGGTCCCGGGTACCGAACAAACGCTCTCGCCCGACGTCACGGCCGCCATCGCCGCGCATCCCGACGTGGTGGCCACCGACACGTTCCGCAACATGGACATCACGTACGCCGGTGAACGCGTGGTGCTGGGCTCCGGCACGTTCACCGTGGTCGCCGCGCACGGCTCGTTGCTGTTCAAGAGTCCCGCCGATGGCCTGGCCGCACTGCGGGCCGCCATCGGACGCGACGCGGTGATCGTGTCCGAAGCCTTCTCGACGAAATTCCACGTCCATCCGGGCGACACCATCACGCTCGACACCCCGGCCGGACCGCGCCCTTTTGCCGTGACGGCCGTCTATTACGACTATGCGACGGAGCGCGGCGTGATCATGATGGACCGCGCCACGTTCACGCGTCACTTCGGCGACCTGGCGCCGACCGGGCTCTCGGCCTACGTCCGGCCCGGGGCCGATCCGGAGACCACGCGTCGCGCCATCCTCGCGGATCTGCCCGAGGCGCGACGCATCTTCATCTACACGAACCGCAGCCTGCGCGACGAGATTCTCCGCATCTTCGACAGCACCTTTGCCATCACCTACGCCCTCGAGCTGATCGCCATCGTCGTCGCCATGCTGGGCGTGGCGGCCACGCTGCTGACGCTGGCGATCGAACGCCGCCGCGATCTGTGGCTGCTGCGCCTCGTGGGCGCCGAGCCGCGCCAGGTCCGACGCATGGTGGTGATCGAGGCCGCGTTGATGGGCGCCGTGAGTCAGGCCATCGGCCTCGTCATGGGCCTGGCCCTGTCGCTGATCCTGATCTATGTCATCAACGTGCAGAGTTTCGGCTGGACCATCCAGTTTCACCTGCCGTGGCTGTTCCTCGCGCAGGCCAGTCTCGCCGTGATCGTCGCCACGGCCCTGGCCGGCACCTATCCCGCGCGCCTGGCCGCCGCCGGACGCGACGACGGGTCTGTCTGATGATGAGGATCCCGGCGATTCGCTGCTTCGTGATCATGATCGCGGCCCTCGGGATCGTGGCCACGCCGACCGCGCAGGCGCCGGCATGGCGCGAGGCGCAGCCGGGCTACACGTTCGCGTTCCCCCGCGATCACGCGTCGCACCCCGACTACCGCGTGGAGTGGTGGTACTACACGGGCAACCTCGACGCGGCCGACGGGCGCCGCTTCGGATACCAGGTCACCTTCTTCCGCGTCGGCATCGATCCCGCGCCCGAGAACCCGTCGCGCTGGGCCGTTCGCGACATCTACATGACGCACGTGGCGATTGGCGATCCCTCGGGCCGCCGGTATCGCGCCGCCGAACGGATCAACAGAGCCGGTCCCGGCATCGCGGGCGCGGCCACGGATCGGTATCACGTGTGGAACGACGACTGGAGCGCCAGCCGCGATACCGACGGCCGACACACGATTCACGTCGTCGCTGCCGATCTCGGCGTCGATCTCCAGATCGACGAGGGCCGGCCACCCACGATCAACGGGTCCGACGGCATCAGCCGCAAGGGCAACGAGCAGGGCAACGCGTCGCACTACTACTCGCTCACGCGCATGCCCACGCGCGGCACCATCGCGCTCGACGACGAAGAGATCGCGGTGACGGGCGAGAGCTGGATGGATCGCGAGTTCGGCACCAGCTTCCTGGAAGCGGATCAGGTGGGCTGGGACTGGCTGGCGCTGCAGCTCTCGGATGGCCGCGACCTGATGATCTACCAGCTCCGGCGGCGCGCCGGATCGGCCGACGTCCACTCGAGCGGGACGCTGACGGACGCCGACGGCCAGGTGCGGCACCTGTCATCGAGCGACTTCAGCCTCACCCCCACGGGGACGACGTATCGATCGCCGACCAGCGGTGCGACCTATCCGATCGGCTGGCGCGTAGAGGTCCCGCGCGAGGCGATCGCGCTGACGGTGTCGACGCCGCTGCCCGCCCAGGAGCTCGACTTCAGCCGAACAACGGGCGTCGCCTACTGGGAAGGCCTCGTCGACGTGCACGGCACCGGCCGCAACGGTGCGACGATCGGCGGACGCGGCTTCCTGGAAATGACGGGCTACGCGGGCAGTCTCGGGCGCTTCCTCTCGACACCGCGATGACGAGACCTGCGCCCGGGCCGGCCGACGATCCTCGTCACCGCACGGTGTTGCCGTTCAGCGTGGCGGTAGCGCCATCGCGGCCCAGAATCCGGCCGTCGACGTCGTTGCCGACGATCTCCACACCCGTGGTGCGCGGGAAGCGATACTCGATCGCATTGGCGTAGGTACCGGCCAGCGTCACCGTGTTCTGTTCGACGCGCGTGCCTGGCGAATCGGCCACCAGGATCGCGACGTCGGTTCCCCGCAGGCCCGGACGCCGCGTCATCGTGTTGCGCACGATCGATCCGCCACGATGATCGGTCAGCGCTCCGTTGCTGACCGGAGCCTCGGCCGTCTTGCCCGGCCCGAGACCGAAGGCCACCTCCCGCGCATTGTCGACGAACGTGTTCGCCTCCACGATCGTGTCGGCCGATCCGTTCCACGTCAGGATGGCCGGCCCGGCCAGCGATCCGTCGGCCACGCGGAAGTTGCGGAAGGTATTGCGGCGAATCACCCAGCCGCGGCCGAAGTGGACGTCCACGCCGTTGGTGTAGCTGTCGGGCGCCGCGTCGGTGTACTCGAAGAGCGAGTCCTCGACCACGCCGTCGTTCACGCCGCAGCCATCGGGGCCCGGGTTGGCCTTGACGAACTGATCGCCGATATCGCGCAGCACGACGTGATGGATGACGGGTGCCTGCGCGCGGCAGTTGAGGATGACGCCGTGATCGGACGCGCCCTCGATCGTGAGGTCGCGCACCTGGAAGCCATGCACGTCGTTCACCCAGAACCCGAAACGGCCGCCGCGGATGACGACGTCCGCGGGCGAGCCGCTGGCGCCGACGATCGCGACACGCGCGATCGACTCCGGCACGAAGAACGCCTCGCCGGGCACGACGTACGTGCCGGCCGCCAGCTCGATGGTGCGATCCGACCGGAGTTCGCGGAGAGCGGCCTGCAGTTCGGCCGCCGACGAGACGCGCACACGATCACCCGGCACCGGCGGCGGATCGGGCCGTTCGGCAGGCGGCGGCGTGGACGGCGTGGACGGTGCCGGCGGCGACTGGCCGCAGGCCGCCAGACAGACAGCCACGATCAGCGCGGCGCCCCGTGCCCACGCGCCCACCCTCACGCCCGCCCCTTCCCGTCGGTGCCCGTTCTCACGCCCGCCATCGTCGTCCGGCATCTTTCCACGAATCGCAGACGCGGGCCACAGGCACGGCGATCGGGCAGCGGGCGGCGGGCGGCGGGCGGCCCGGCCTACGTCGACGACGTGTCGGTGGAGGCCTCCGCCTCGCGGGGGGCCGGCACGATGAGCGAGGCGGCGACCGATCCCGCCAGGAGCGCGGCAATGATGCCGAGCGACCAGCCGATCGGAAACTTGCCCCCGAAGGCGTCGTTGAGCCACAGCATCTTCAGGCCGACGAACACCAGGATCAGCGCCAGCCCGTAGTGCAGCAGGTGGAAGCGCGTGATGGCATTCGCCAGCATGAAGTACATCGCCCGCAGGCCGAGGATCGCGCAGACGTTCGACGTGAAAACGAGGAACGGCTCGTTCGTCAGCGCGAAGATGGCCGGCACCGAGTCGACGGCGAAGATGATGTCGGACATCTCGAGGAACAGCAGCGCCACCAGCAGCGGCGTCGCGTGCCAGCGGCCGCCGATCCGGACGAGGAAGGACTGCCCGTGCATCGCGGGCGTCACCGGCACGAACCGGGTGAACAGCCGCACGATCGGGTTGTGCCCGGGATCGACCTGCGCCTGCGGCTTGACCATCATCTTCACGCCGGAGACGACGAGCACCACGCCGAACAGGACGACCACGGCCGCGTACTGCATCAGCACCGACCCCAGTGCGATGAACAGGCCGCGGAACACGAGCGCGCCGATGATGCCGTAGAAGAGGATCCGGTGCTGGTACTGCAGCGGCACCGCGAAGTAGCTGAAGACGAGGACGAACACGAAGATGTTGTCGACGGCCAGCGACTTCTCGACGAGATAGCCCGTCAGGAACTCGAGCCCGATCTGCCGGGCCACGTCGGGCGGAAACTGCCCCAGCGCATACCGATAGAGCGCGTAGTTGAAGATCAGCGCCAGCGCCACCCAGACGGCCGACCAGGCCACCGACTCGCGGAACGAGACGACGTGCGCACGGCGGTGGAAGACGCCGAGGTCGAGCGCGAGCACGGCGAGCACGCCGGCCA
The DNA here is from genome assembly GCA_001724025.1 of Acidobacteria bacterium SCN 69-37. GTDB lineage: Bacteria > Acidobacteriota > Vicinamibacteria > Vicinamibacterales > SCN-69-37 > SCN-69-37. Next base: position 43,833 of record MEDJ01000004.1, read on the forward strand.
CGAAGGCGAGATACCAGGTCCAGTAGTCAGCAAATGGGAACAGCATGGTGGTCCATCCGAGTCACCGGCGAGTCTACGAACGGACCTGACCCATAGACAATGACGAATATCAACGGTAATAGTTAGAGAAAGGCTTAGCACCGAACGACAGTGGACTGGCTCAACTACCATCACCTCTTCTACTTCTGGACGGTCGTCCGCGAGGGCAGCATCGTCAAAGCCGCCGAGTCGCTGCGCCTTTCGCAGCCGACGATCAGCAGCCAGATCCGCGCCCTCGAGGGCCGGCTCGGCCAGCCGCTGTTCACGCGCGTCGGCCGGCGGCTGGTCCCGACCGAGACCGGTCAGGTCGTCTTCCGCTACGCCGACGAGATCTTCACGATCGGCAGGGAACTCGTGGCCACTGTCGAGGGTGGTGGCCCCGGGCGGCCGCGGCGGTTCGTCGTCGGGGTGACGGACGTGATGAGCAAGCTCATCGCCTATCGCCTGATCACCCCGGCCCTGCGACTCCCCGATCCCATCCGCGTCGTCTGCCGCGAGAACAGCGTGGAACGCCTGCTGGCGGCGCTGGCCATCCACGAGGTCGATCTCGTCCTGTCCGACACGCCGGTGCCGCCGACCGTCCGCGTGCAGGCCTACAGCCACCTGCTGGGGGAATCCGAGGTGGGATTCTTCGCCGCTCCGGCCCTGGCGGCGCAGCTCCGCCGACGCTTCCCCGCCTCGCTCACCGGCGCACCGGTGCTGTGGCCCGGAGAAGGCACGGTGCTGCGCCGGCAGCTCGACGAGTGGGTCCAGCGCGAGCGGCTGAGCCCCACGATCATCGGCGAGTTCGCCGATTCGGCGTTGATCACGGTGTTCGGCGAACACGCGGCGGGCGCGTTTGCCGCGCCCACGGTGCTCGCGGCGGACCTGCGACGCGCACATGGCGTGGTCAGCATCGGCCGCGTGGCCGGCGTGCGGGAGCGCTTTTACGCGATTTCGCCGGAGCGGCGCATCACGCACCCGGCGGTGGTGGCCATCGCGAGCCAGGCGCGGACCGAGACCTTCACCCCCGCGGCACCGCCCTGACGACCGCCTCCAGCCGGGCCGGCTCGGCGCTCACCGTCGTCTGCGATCGTCGACGCGCACCGTGATCGATCGCCACTGCCCCTGGTTGAAACGGACGACGCTCAGCACGCAGCGGGTCACGTGTCCGGCCAGGATGGCCAGCCAGATGTCCATCGGATCCAGCCGCCCGAGCCGCTGGACGACGAAGCAGTAGCCGAGCGGAATGGCGATCTGCGAGACGAGCGAGATGTACATCGGGCTGCGCGTGTCGCCCGTCCCCTGCAGGCCGCCCGTGTACGCCAGCGCAATCACGACGAACAGGCCCGACACGCTCAGGACGCGCAGCAGGTGCGTCCCCAGGTCGACGACGGCCGGCTGCGTCATGCCGAACACGGCCAGCAGCGGCCCGGGCAGGAAGAAGAAGCCGATGCCGAGCACGAAGGCCACCCAGAGCCCGATCCGCGCAGCCACGTGCACGGCCTGCTCCGCGCGATCGTAGTGGCCCGCCCCGAGGTTCTGGCCGGCGGTCGTCGCGGCCGCGCCCATCACGCCAACGGCCGTCCAGGTCACCAGCGAGAACAGCTGTGAGTAGGCAATCGCGAACGCCGCCTGCGCCTCGGCACTCTGCGCCAGCGACCCGATGAAGGCGAGCAACAGGACGCCGCCGATGTTCATCACGACGCCCTGCACGCCCGTCGGCAGCCCGAAGTGGAGCAACGCCCTGATGATCGCCCAGTCCGGCCGGTACCCGAGCCCGGCCGGGAACGAGACCACCCACCCGCCACGCCACAGCTTCCACAGGCTGTACGCGGACACGACGCCGGCGGCCGTGACCGTCCCGATGGCCGCACCGGCCGTGCCGAAGGCAGGAATGGGCCCCAGACCGGGTATGAGGATTACGTTCAGCACGACGTTGATCGCCGTCATGGCGATCCCGAGGATCATCGGCGTCCTCGCATCGCCGGCCGCGCGCAGCGCACCGCCAACGAGGAAGAACAGCAGCATGCCCAGGCTGTAGACGAACGAGATCCGCAGGTACGGCAGCGCCTCGGCCTGCACCGCCGGCGTGGCGTTGACGAACTGGAGCAGCCACGGCGAGGCCAGGTACCCGGCCGGCGCCACGACGAGGATCGCGAGTACCGTGGTCGTCAGGAACGCCTGATAGACCACGCGGTCCGCCATGACGGCGTCGGCGGCGCCGACGCACCGCGCCACGAGAATGCTCATGCCGGTGAACAGCGACGTCGTGAACACGATCATCACGATGTGGATCTGCAGAGCCACGCCGATGCCGGCGTTGCCCGTGTAGCCGACGAAATGGCCGACCATCGCGTGATCGACGATGCCCTGCAGGCCGCCGATGGCGTTGGTCAGCATCGTCGGCCACGCGAGCTTCCAGACGGCCGCCGGGAGCGGGCCCTCGACGATCGATCTATCGAACCGCCGCGTGGGCGCCGGCGGCGGCAGGCACGGTTCGGGCGACGCCGCGTCCACGGGAACGCTGACGATGCCGGGCTCTTCGACGGGGGAACACACCCTGACACTCTACCGACAAACCACGCGCGACGTACGCTCGTCGGCCGGCGCGTGTATGCTGTGTCGCGCTGGGTTCCCGAGGATCATCGTCATGCCGTACGTGCTGACCCGTGGAGAGGTGGCGACACAACTCGACGCCATCCACGCGCGCGTCACCGAAGTGTGCGCCGGACTCGATGCGCAACAGATGAACTGGCGCCCCGAGGGCGGGCGACGCTGGAGTATCGCGCAGTGCCTGGATCACCTGGCGAAAACGACCGTCGAGTACGGCCAGCGCGTCGAGGAGGCCATCGACGCGGCCCCGGAACTCCCGGAGCGCCCGGAAGCCCACCCGGGCCTGGCGGGCCGGCTGCTGATCTGGTCGATCGAGCCACCAAGCCGCATCCGTGTGCCGACGAAGGCGTCGCTGCGGCCGCCGGCGACGCTCGAGCCCGCCGTGGTGAGACGCGCGTTCAGCGACAGCCTCGACTACCTGTCGGCGCTGGCCGCACACGCCCTCCGCGTCGACGCCGCACGCATCCGTTACCGGAACCCGCTGATCGGCGATCTCCGCCTGTTCGACGTGGTCACGGGCGTGCTCGTGATCCTCGCGCACAACCGACGCCACATCGAACAGGCCAGACGCATCCGTCGTCACCGCGACTTCCCGCGGTGACGACGACTCGATGCGGCGAATTCGCGCGACGTCCGTTTGCGCGCGCTATCGCCTGCCGACCACCACGCGATAGACGACGAGCAGCAGGATCGCGCCGAGCGTGGCCACGATGAACCCGGCCGCCTGATCCGGGCCGTACCAGCCGAGCATCCGTCCGAGATAGCCACCGACGACCGCACCCGCGATCCCGAGAATCACGGTGACGATCATGCCGCCGGGATCCTTGCCCGGCATGATCAATTTCGCAATCACGCCCACGATCAATCCAAAGACGATCCAGCCGAGAATTCCGAACATACGCCCCTCCTCACTGCGGGAGACCGGCTGGTGGTGCTTCTGCGACCGCCTTCAGTCGCGCCAGCCCTCTCTCGAAGTCCTTCCCCATCAGCCTGTCCATGCTGACGAACACACCCATCACCTTGCTGATGAACGGCAACGGCCCGTAGATGGCCCACGACACGGCCGTGCGGGAACCCTGAGCCTCGAGATCGAACGCCGACGCGTTCTCGGCGCGGAACGGCTTGATGAAGGCCAGCTCGATCGTGACGTGCGTCGGCGCGTCACTCCTGACGATCTCCATCCGACCGGTGCCGGCCCTGCTGTTGCCGCCCCACTCATAGACGGCGCCCTTGCCGCGCTCGGCCCCGCCATACGTCCGGCGCAGCGCGGGATCGAGATCCTCCCACGGCGACCAGCGGCGCCATGCGTGGAAATCGTCGATGAGCGGAAAGATCTCCTCGGCGGGCCTGTCGATGACGACATGCCGCTCGACACGGAACGTGTCGGGCCTCATGGCCGCGTAGACCAGGAAGACGGCCACGGCCGCGACCAGAACGAGAAGGACGTTCATCACCACGGAGAACCTCCCACTGGCAGATTGCCTGACTGTCGAGGGGCCCATGGTAACAGACCCGGCGCGGACGGACGTCCGCGGTGGCTGTCACGCCTGCCGGCAGAGGGCCTGCAGCTTCAGCGTGGTCGCCCAGTTCCTGGTGGTCACGGCGGCCCCGAGCGCACGTCCGACCGCATCGAAGAGCGGGCTCTCGAGGATGCCGGCCGGACACGAGACGTAGACCGCCCGGGATCCGACAACGATGGCCTCGACGTTCCAGGACTGGCGCGTCAGCGGCAGGAGCTTCTCCCTGTCGGCGGCCGCGGCCAGAAACGCCACCATCGAACGGGAGGGATTGTCCGGGGTCGGGAGCGTGTTCTCCGCCACCACCAGGTCGACGTCGGACGCGGTCAGCACGAACGCACGTGCCGTGAAACCGAACCGCGCCTCGATCGCGCTGTCGATGACGGCCGCCAGCCGCGTCGCCGGCATGGCCCGGGCCGTGTCGAAGACCGCGTTGCCGCTGTTGAGCAGCGTGCGCACGCGGTCGTATCCGAGGCCCTCGAGGAGCTGACGCAGATCGGCCATCGGCACGCGCTTGTGGCCACCGACGTTCACGCCGCGCAGCAGCAACGCGTATCGTGGGCGGGCTCGCGGCATTCGTCGTCGCTCCGGCGGTGACGCAGGCGTTGTCCGTGGCCTCGGCCGGCTGTCGCGGTTACTTGATGGTCCAGAGATAGATGCGTGTGCCGTCGACGAGCTCGGACTTCTCGGCCGGCCACGAGGCCCCCATCGAGAACGCGTGCGAGGCCACGCGCGTGCCGGGCTTCAACTCACCCTGCAACCGCGGCATCAGCTTCTCGTTGAGGCTCTGGAGCAGGTACAACGTCACCACGCTGGCCTCGTCGATCTTCAGGGCCGGATCGAAGATGTCGCCGCGAATCAGCGTCACGCGATCCTGCACGCCGGCGGCGCGCACGTTCTCCGTGGCTTCCTTGATGCGCGTCGGATCGATGTCCACGCCCACGACACGCGCGCCGAGCCGCGCGGCCGCAATGACGAGCGCACCGTCACCACAGCCCAGGTCGTAGACCACGTCGTCCTTCGTGACGCCGGCCAGCGTCATCATGGCCGAAGCCACCGCCTCGCGCGTCGGGACGAAGATGACGTCGCGCGGCCGCTGCGCCGTGTTCGACTCGATGACGGTCTGTGCCAGGCCCGCAACGGGGCACGACAGCGTGATAACCAGCAGCGCCGAGGTAATCCTTCGCATGTCCGGGTCGTCCCTCCTCGATGAGGATCCAGTATGCACGAGGATCCGCGACTTCACCGCGCCTTCACGCCGATCGAGCCGACGTCGGCCGCGACGCGCCGGTCCGGGCCGCGAGCTGATAGCGGGCGTACGCCGCCGACGGTACGTCGTCGTGCGCCCACCAGACCAGCGGCGCGTCGACGACATAGCCCGTGCGCGCGAGCAGATCGGTCATCTCCCCGGGCCGGTACACGTTGAACCGGATGTCATCGACGCTGCCGTCCGCGTACTCGAATCGATGACAGCTGCGTCCATCCTCGAGCCAGCGATCGACGAGCGCGCCACGCGGATCGCGGACCCCGCGCATCTGGTGGGCCGCGAGCCAGTCCGGGTGATAAAGGTCGAGCAGCAGCCGTCCGCCGGGCCGCAGGATCGTCGCCATCGCCCGCAGGACGTCTTCGTCATCGGCGCGCGTGCTGAAGCCGATGCTGTTCCAGTAGCTGACCACCACGTCGAACGTCCACCGCATGTGCCCGATGTGTCGGAAGTCCAGGCCGACGAATCGGCCGCGTGGCGTCGACAGGCGCGCCGCGCGCAGCGCCTCGACGTTCGCGTCGATGCCCGTGACGTCGAACCCCCGTGCCGCGAGCGCCGCGATGACGCGACCGGTGCCGCACGCCACCTCGAGGAGCCGGGGAAACGCCTCGGGCGGCGCCAGCCGCGCTGTCGCATCCGCTTCGAGGGCCGTGTGGCCGGCGGGAATGGCGGCGGCGAACGTCTCGTAGAACGCGCGCGAATAGTTCGACGTGTCCTGCATGGTCGTCACCTGAGGGTGCGGTGGGGATCGGCTTCACCGGCGAGCATGAACATCTTCGCCATGCGCTCGGCCGGCACCAGCCGGATCAAGAGCGTCCGCAGCGCGGCGAGCAGCGGATTGTGCGTGGTCGTGACGCGGGCCGCCCGGCGGCCGCGCTGCACGAGCGCCGCGGTGCGCGCTGCGCGGACCTGCTCGTAACGCCGGAGCGCGGCGGGGACGTCGTCGCGTGCGTGCGACAGCGCGAGACCGAGCGCGATGGCGTCCTCCATGGCCTGCGCCGCGCCCTGGCCCGTGTGCGGCAGCATCGGATGCGCGGCGTCCCCGAGCAGGGTCACCGGCCCACGCCCCCACCGGTCGAGCGGATCGCGATCAAAGAGAACATCGAATCGCATGTCCTCGACGCGCGTGGCGCGCACGATCGCGCGGAAGGTGTCATCGAGCCGCGCCCCGAATCGCTCGGCCATCGCCGGCGGATCGACGCCCGCCGGCACGTCACGTGCCGGCATCGACATGTACCAGTAGACCGCGTCCGATCCGGCCTGCGCGATCGAGGCCTCGATGCCGGACCCGAGATACGTGGCCGCGCTGACGCCGCCCATCTCGCGCGCCGCGTCGATCGCCACGCCGCGCAGTGCCCCGTAGCCGCTGGTGCGCGGTGGCCCTTCGTCCGGGTGCAGTTGCCGGCGGATGGCGGACGCCACGCCGTCGGCCCCCACCAGCAGATCGCCACGCTCGCACCGTCCATCAGCGAGCTGCACGACCACGCCAGACCCATCAGCGTCGAAGCCCGTCACCTGACTGCTCGTGACCACCACATCCGAGCCGACGGCGTCGAGCAGCGCACCGTGCAGCACCGGACGCGTGGCCACGATGGCCACCGCATCGTCGATCGCATCTGGCAGGACGACGCGCTTGAGCGGCCGGCCGTCGGCACGCCGGATCTCGGCACGCTGTGTGCGGTGTCCGCCGCTACGCACGCGCGCACTCACGCCGAGTTCCTCGAGCGCCACCATCGCGTTGGCCGCCAGGTTCAGCGCGAACCCGAGCTCGCGGGGCGCAGCCGCCTGCTCGAAGAGACGGACGCGCCAGCCCGCGCGCCGCAGCGTGATGCCGGCCGACAGTCCGCCAATCCCGGCGCCGACGATGAGCGCCGTCCGGCCCATCGCGGCATGGTCGCGCGTCACGCGGTCGTTGCCGGTGGTCATCGATCGTCGAGCTCGAAATCGGCGAACTCGAAGCCCGGTCCCACGCTGCAGCTCACGAGCGTATACGCACCCGCGGACCTGGCCGCCTGCCATCGACCGGCTGGAACCACCAGCACCGGCACCGCCTCGCCGTCGACGGGCCCGAGTGGCTGTGTCGTCGCGTCCGGCGCATCAGGCGCGTCGGCCAGCGTCAGCGCGAGCGGATCGCCCTCGTGGTAATGCCAGATCTCATCCGAGGCCACGCGATGCCACCGGCTCCGATCGCCATCGGCGAGCAGGAAGTAGATGACCGTGATCGCGCTGCGCGCCTGCCGGCCATCGTCGGGTGCGACCTGGCGCGGCGAGCGATGAATCTCGCGGAAATATCCGCCCTCCGGATGAGGGCGCAGCTGGAGGGTCGAGATCAGATGAGTCGCGCGCGGGTGCATCCCCCGTAGCCTACACGGCCGGCGCGTCCGTTCGCGCTGGCCGCCCGCGCAGGCCGGCAACGCAAGAACTCTTCAGGGAGCCAGTTGCGCGGAGGCGACGAGCAGCCAGTCCTCGTCGCCGGGTGCCGTGAATCGCATGACGTTCTTCTCGACAAGGGCCGTGGCCGCTGTGCGCTCGCCCGTGCGGGGATTGATCCAGGTGACCGGCGTGCCGGCAGCAATGGCGTCGGCGCGCAGCCGCACGGTGGGCACCTCCGGCGTATAAGCCACGAGCAGGTCGCGCTCGGCCGATGCGGACACGCTGATGAAGGCCGACGCGCGATCGGTGCCCGGCTGTTCGACGAGCAGGTCTGGCGCGGGCCGCAGCCGTTCGAATCCGATCGCGGTGAAGACGTCGACGAGATGGCCCATCTCGGTGGCGGCCGGCATCTCGAGCGCCTCGCGCCAGGGCAGCGGCGTACCGGTGTCCGGGTGATCGACGGGCGGTCCCGATCCGTCGTCCCAGCCCCAGACGCCGTGACCGCCGTACGAGACGCCGGCGGTCGGCGTGTCGAGCAGGCTCCAGTAGATGGCGCGACGAACGGCCTGCGCCGGGATCGGCTCGCGTGACTGATACGCGCGGTGATGCTCGTACGGCGGCTCGAGGTTGATGAACGGCCGGATCGGGGCCTTCGCCCAGTCACGCGCCGGCGGCCCGCTCGTCAGCCACCGCAGCGCACGATCATCGTCGCCATGCCCGCTCTGATAGCCGTTGAAGCCGAGCCACGCTTCGTCCGCGAACTCGTCGAGCACCCACTGCATGCCGCCCGGGTGCATGCCCACGGGTGCGGGGGTGTCGTGATCGAACACCGCGCGACCGATGCGCGTCCAGCGATCGGCCCGCTGACCGCGATAGTCACCATCACCCGCCAGCAGCCACGCGCTGCTGTGCCCCTGCCACCGCGCCACCATGTATTGCGCGAGCTTGATGGCCTGATCCTCGGGCAGCGCATAGCCGGGGTTGATCGCGGGATCGCTTCCACTGCCGATCGCCCACAGCAGCACCGGCACGTTCAGCAGCCCCGCGCGATCGAGCGCCCGCACGCGCGCATCGAGCCGCTGGAAGAACACGGGCTCGATGACGATGCGATCGTGGCCGGAGAACGCCGGCAGGTCCTGGCGATCGCCGGTGGGCGCCGCGCGCCACTGGGTGGCCACCCACTGGATGGCCGTGAATCCCTGCTCCCGGCGCGTGTCGAGATAGTGCTGCCACTCGTCGGGCGTGGCCTTGAGCGCCGCGTTCCAGCCCGTATCGGCCAGCCAGAAAAACGGTGTGCCGTCCGCGTGCTCGAGATACGTGCCCGACGCGGCCACGCGCACGGGGCCGTGCCGCTCGAACACCGTGCCCTCGTCGTCGGGATCGCGATCGGCGACCGTGAACCGGCCGGTGCGGCCCTGCAGGCCGCTGTCGTCATCGGGCACGGCGTGCGTCAGGAAGGTCCACACGCCGGGCTCGTCCGGCGAGAACCGGACGCGCCAGATGCGGCCGCCGTCCCAGAATCCCCTGACGGTCACCGCGCGCTTCGAGGGCGACGTGAACGTCACCAGCAGGCTCTGATCCTGGAAGGGATTGTCGGTGGACGCGGTGCTGGCGAACGCCGTCTCGAACTGGCCCCAGCGCGGCACGGTCGAGACATCGGTACACGCCGCCGTGGCCAGCCAGGCCAGCACGATCACGGCAAGACGCCATCCGCTCGGGGACAGGAAGGCAGACATCAATCCGGGTGATGCGGGCAGGTTCCCACAGGCCGGGGGTCGGAGTCGAGCACAGAATCGATCGCGCGCCGCGCCGGCCGGCCGCCGGCCACGGTCAAGGCTCGCGCGTGAACGAGAAAATCGCGGCGTCGTGCGCCACGCCGTGCAGCAGGATCCGGCGCCGCAGCACGCCCTCGCGCAGCGCCCCGGACTTCTCGGCCACGCGCAGGCTCGGCAGGTTGCCGGTGGCCACGACGATCTCGAGCCGGATCAAGTCCGTGTGCGCGAAGGCCCAGTCGCGCGCCAGCTGCACGGCCTGGGTGGCCGCGCCCCGGCCCGTGGCCGTCGATCGAATCCAGTAGCCGAGATTCGCCCGCCTGTTGACCGTATCGATCCGATTCAGGCCGCATCCTCCCAGGTACCGGCCGTCGTGGCCGACGACGGCAAACGAGAAGGCCTCACGCGCGTCGAACGCGGCCACCTGCTCGGCCAGCCAGATCCGCGATTCGTCGATCACATAGCCGGGATGACACCAGGGCATCCAGGGATACATCAGGGGAGTGGACTCTCGAGCCGCCTCGAAGAGTGCGTCGGCGTCGACGACGGCACAGCGGCGGAGATGGGCGATCGGGCGATCGCGGCGGTCGGAATCAGCTGTCGTCTCAGGCATCAGCAGTCAGTGAAGTCCTTCGCGTACGACGTCGCCGGGGCTCCGGGAGGGGGGCGCCAGTATATCGCGCTGCGATCCTGCTGCACACACGCTCCCGCCGGGCCGCGGCTGTCGGCATTCAATGTGTGGCCATCCGCAGCCAGGCCTCCGCGTAGCGCCGTCCGAGCGTGCGCGCCGACTCCGCGGAAAAGTGCAGCTGATCGCCCTTGTCCCGCAGCCCCTCGGACGAAACGAACGCGACGAACGGCACCTCGGCCGCCACGCGACGATGCGCCGCGTCGACGAGCTCGTAGCCGTGCGACCAGGGCTTGCCATCGAACCGGCCGAGTTGCCCGATGAGGAACGGCAGGTCGGGATCGCCGAACTCGGCGCGGAAACGCGCGATGAGCGATCGCAGCCGCTGTTCGTACAGCGGGCCGGCGGTGTCGGTCCCGTCGGACTCACCCTGATGCCACAGGATCCCGCGCAGCCGCCCCTGGGTCATCGCGGCCTTCGTCCGCGCGATCGCCTCATCCCACGGCAACGCGCCCGTCTCCTGATACACCACGCCAGCTTCCCACGCCGTGATCGGCGATCCGCCGACAGCCGTGGGAATCAGGCCGATTGCCGCGTCGGGCAGCGCCTCGGCCACCGCGAGACCGAAGGCGCGGCCAGGGCCGGCACCCGCGATCGGCTTGTCGAAGTGCATCGGCTCGATCGCCGGCACCCACTGTCGCCCGCGATCGAACATCCACACGCGCGAGTGCGCCACGCGATCTTCGGGCGCCACCTCGCCCCGGCCCGCCATGTTCGACTGGCCGGCCAGCAGGAACAGTTGCAGATTCTCGGGCGCGCGGCCCTGTGACGCAACGACGCCGCCGACGACGCACGACGCGATCGCGGCTGTGAGCAGGAGCAGGACACGCATGACGTCACCTCAGGGCAGGCGTGGAAGCCGTGCCATTCTACCCGCGCGGCACGAGCACCACGACGATAGGTAGTCACCGGTCGGTCCCCACGGGCGCCCGTCGCCGTCCGAGCTATCGGACAGGTCGCCCGGTCGTGACGATGCGGCGGACTGTCAGAGGTGCACGTTCGCACCCTTGTCGAGCCAGGAGGCGATGGCCGCGGCCAGCGCTTCGGGCTCGTCGGACCCGACACGGAAGCGGTGGCCGTTGCCGTAGGTCAGCTCGACGCCGCGCGTGCCTGATATGTTCCATTGCCATCCTCTCGGCGTCCAGCGAATTCCCCATCCCCACACCCAGAGATGGCTGATGACGGCGACCTGCCGGACGTTCGTCAGCGCAATCCGTCGCCTGAAGATCCCCGCGCCCATCCGCACGCTCAGCACCCCATCCGCCACGCGCGTCGTCATCGTGGCGAACTGCGTGAGCAGCACCGCCAGGAGCGCGACGACAATCGCGAGCGGCGCCTGACGCGCGGTACTCGCGATCACGAGGGTCACGAGAATGGCCACGATCAGGGTGACGATCGTGACGCGGCCGATCTGCGTGTGCTCGTAGGTCACGGGCATGGGCAGCGCCTCCGGTGTGATGTCACGACGTGACCAGCACGATGGCCATCCCGTCGTACCCCTTGGAGCCAACTGTCTGGATGAGGGTGGCCGACACGCGAGGGTGAGCGGCCACACGATCGAGGAACCGTCGAACGCCCTGCACGGCGGCGTCGGTCGAGTCGGCATCGATGACCGCGCCATCACGCACGACGTTGTCGGCAACGATCAGCGTGCCGGGCCGCGCGAGTCGCACCGCCCAATCGAGATACGCCGCATAGTTCGGCTTGTCGGCATCGATGAAGATGAAGTCGAACGGTGCCTGATGCTCGGCCTCGATCAGGGCGAGCACGTCGATCGCCGGTCCCACGCGCAGATCGATGCGATCGGCCACGCCCGCGCGTTCGAAGCTCCGGCGCGCCACGTCGGCATGACGACGATCGACCTCCACGGTCACCAGCAGACCATCCGGCGGCAGCGCACGCGCCAGCCAGATGCCGCTGTACCCCGCGAGCGTGCCGAGTTCGAGGATGCGTGTCGCGCCGACGGATCGCGCGAGGATCTGCAGGAACCGGCCCTGACTCGGCGAGACGGCAATGGCCGGCAGACCGGCTGCCTCGCCGTCGGCCAGCGCCTGCTCGAGCACATCGTCCGCTTCAAACAGCGTGTCGACGACATACGCGTCGACCGCCGCCCATCGCTTCGACTCTCTGATCGCCATGCGGCCAGTGTAATGTGCCCGGGCGTCTGTAGAATTGTCGACGGACCCGACGCCGTTTCCGAGGACGCCCATGCCCCTCGTTCCTTTCCGTTCGCTTGCCGTTGCCGCCGCGCTGACAGCGACAGCCGCGGCGCTCTCACCCGCGCACCCCGCGGCGCAGGCGTCCGCGATCGTCGCCACCTGGAAAACCAGCGACATCGTCATCGACGGATCGATGGCCGACTGGGCCGTGCTCACGCGCATCGGCGATGGTCCGGCCGTCGCCGCGATGAACGATGCCACGCACCTGTATCTGGCCGTCGCCAGCAACGACCCGACCGTCCGCGTCCAGCTGGCCACGGGCCTCATCGTCTGGATCGACGGGACCGCGCGGCGGCAGCAGATATTCGGCCTGCGCGTCGAGGGGCTGTCGCCGCGGCCGCTGTCGGGGAGCGCGCCCCCGGCCGAGACGCTGCCCGACCGCGTGCGCAACCCGCTGGATCGATTCGATCTGCTGGGTCCCGCCCGCCTGCAGCGGCGGCTGATCGACGACGCGGCCGCTGCGGGATTCGCGCTGGCGTCGGGCGTCGAGGACGATACGGTCGTCTACGAGATGCAGATCCCGCTCGCGAAGACGGACGACAGGCCGTACGCCGTCGGCACCCAGCCGGGATCGACGGTCTCGGTCGGCCTCGAGACGCCGCCCGCGCTTCGGCAATCGCGCGAGCGCCGGCGCCTCGCGGATCCGATGAACACCAATCCGTGGCTCGATCCCTGGGGCTACGGCGGCTACTTCACGACGCCCCCACCGCCGCCGGGCGGCTGGCCGAAAGCGCCGCCGGAGCTGAAGCCGCTGAAGCTGCTGTGGACGTCGGTGCGACTGGCAGACGTTCCGTAGGCATGGCCAGGGCCGACACGCGGTCGGCCCTGCGCGATCCGCCGTGGAGCGGGCCCCTGTGCCCGCCCTGCGATCTGCTACGCCTGTGGCGGATCGTATCCCTCGACAATCACCAGATCGATCGTCGAGACAGGCACACGGAACGTGCGCGCCTTCTGATATTCCTCGGACTTCCAGCACGCGAGCGCGTCGTCATACGACGGGAACTCGAGGACGACGTTGCGGGTGCGGCTCGATCCTTCCGGATTCTCGAATCGTCCGCCGCGCACGAGCGGCCTGGCGCCGTACTTCCGGTACGGCTCCGCCGAGGCGGCCACGTACTCCTTGTAGCGTTCCTGATCGGCAACGTCCACGCGAACGATCCAGTATCCCTTCGGCATGCTTCGATCTCCTCCTCGCGCACGATGGCCTCGTGCCATCGTCGCGCCCTCATGCTACGCCGACCCGCGATCGATCCACTTGGCGATCGTCGGCGGCGTCCAGGTGATGAACAGATCGAGCAGGTCGGCCGGCGTGGACGCCACGCTGAGCATGGCCGCGTGTTCGCGCCGCACGAAGCGCTCGGCGACCGTGTGTTCGATGAACGTCAGCAGCGGATCGAAGTACCCGTGCACGTTCAACAGCCCGCACGGCTTGCGGTGCAGGCCGAGCTGGCCCCACGTTGCAATCTCGAAGAGCTCTTCGAGCGTGCCGAGTCCGCCCGGCAGGGCGATGAACGCGTCGGCCAGGCTCGACATCAGTGCCTTGCGCTCGTGCATCGACGAGACGACGTGCAGTGTGCTCAGGTGCTCGTGCGCCACTTCCCGCTCGACGAGCGCCTGCGGAATCACACCGATGACCCGTCCGCCGGCGTCGAGCGCCGCATCCGCCACGGCCCCCATCAGGCCGATCTTCGCGCCGCCGTACACCACCCCGATGCCGCGCGACGCGAGCAGGCGACCGAGCTCGTCCGCCACGACGGCGTACGTCGGCCTCACGCCGGCGCTGGATCCGGCAAACACGCAGATGTTCACGACTCTCCCTCTCTCGGACCACGCATGGCGGTGCCGGTGCGACGACGAGCCACGTCGCTCCACCCGCCCGGGAGGCTCGCGAGGCCCTGAACGCGCGCCGCCGGCACCATCCCTGACTCTACCAGCCGCACCACGCGCACGAGGTCGCCGGCGACAGGAGACGTCACATCTGCAATGATGACCGCACGATGCTGCCCGACATCCAGACACGCCGGCCGCTGGGCCGAACGACGTTCGTCGTCGGTCCGCTCTGTATCGGCACCGCACCGCTCGGCGACATGCCCGACGCCTACAGCGTCCGTGTCTCCGAGGCACAGGCGCTCGTCACGCTGCGCGCCGCGTTCGCCAGCCCGATCGACTTCTTCGACACGTCGAACAACTATGGCGACGGACGCGCCGAACGCCGCATCGGGATCGTGTTGCAGGAGATCGGCGGCCTCGGCGCGGCGCGCGTGCTCGCCACCAAAGCCGATCGCGATATGACGACAGGCGACTTCAGCGGCGATCGCATGAAGCGCTCGATCGAGGAGAGCCTCCAGCGGCTGGGGCTCGATCGCCTGCAGTTCGCCTACATCCACGATCCGGAACACTCGACGTTCGAGAACATCACGTCCAGAGGCGGCGCGCTCGAGGCCATGCAGGACCTGCAGCGCCAGGGCGTGATCGGTGGGCTCGGGATTTCCGGCGGCCCGATCGACATGCTGATCCGCTACGTCGAGACCGGTGCGTTCGACGCCGTGGAAACGCACAACCGCTTCACGCTGCTGAACCGGTCCGCGCAGCCGCTGCTCGACGTGTGCGCGGCGCGCGGCGTGGCCGTGATCAACGCGGCCCCGTACGGCAGCGGCCTGCTGGCGAAGGGCCCCGACGCCTTCGCGCGGTACGCCTACCAGGACGCCCCGGCGCCGCTCGTCGACCGCGCCCGTCGCCTGCAGACGCTCTGCCGCGAACACGACGTGCCGCTCGCCGCGGCGGCGCTGCAGTTCTCCATGCGCGACCCGCGTGTCACCTCCACGGTCATCGGCATGACGCGGCCCGAGCGCGTGACGCAGACGATCGAAC
The DNA here is from genome assembly GCA_001724025.1 of Acidobacteria bacterium SCN 69-37. GTDB lineage: Bacteria > Acidobacteriota > Vicinamibacteria > Vicinamibacterales > SCN-69-37 > SCN-69-37. Next base: position 59,171 of record MEDJ01000004.1, read on the forward strand.
TGGCGACGACGCCGATTCCGGACGCCCTGTGGCCAGCGCTCGAGACCGTCGGCCACGACATGGACGATCCGGAAGCGAACCGCTGGACGACGTAGGACGACGTAGGACGGCGGCACGGCGGCACGGCCAGGAGGCGACGAGGCCGGCGGGACTGCGGGCTGTCCGCGTACGTTGGAAGCGGTGCATACAGAGGACACAGGCTCTCGCACGTTCCCGGCGCCCGTCGGCTGCAGCCGGGCGTTTTTGCTGCAGGGCGGCCGACGGTCGATCTGACGGAGGCCGCGCGAGCGTGCGGCTGGAGCCCGGCGCGGGCGAGGGGCCCCCGGAACGGGCGACGCACGTGGACGCAGGCTCCGCCCGTTCCCGGCGCCCGTCGGCTGCAGCCGGGCGACTTTGCCGCAGCGTGGCCGACCGTCGATCTGGCGGAGGCCACACGAGCGTGCGGCTGAAGCCTGGCGCGGGCGAGGGGCGTCGGGAACGGGCGCGCCGGCTCCGTCGCTCGCCGGTGTCATGCTCTGCGCATCACACTACGCCGCGGGCTGTTTGAAGATGTAGTGCATGGCCGTGGTCAGCCCGGCCCAGCCACTGGACCCCGGGCGGGAGATCGTCAGGACCTGCACGAGCTCCCAGCCGTCGGCGCCCATCGCATTGAGCCGTTCTTCACCACTGCGCGGGTCCTCGTCGACCCACACGAAGTTGTCCTTCTTGTCGAATCCGCGCACGAGCACGCGGTAGTTCCAACTGGTCATGTACGCACACTCCGCTCGTCGGTCTCTGCCCGGCCTCGAGGCCCCCTGGGGCTGAAGCCCCAGGGCTCCGTTCTGTGGTCCGGAAGGCTGCCGCCCCGCAGTCCCATCGTCCCGCAGCCCGCAGCCGCGCCGCCCACAGCCAGCAGCCGCGCAGCCCGCCGCCGCGCGGCCGTCCTACACGTCCAGCTCTTCCGCGTCCTCCGCCCGATCCATGATGAAGCGGAAGCGCGCGGACGGGTCTTTCCCCATCAGCTCGTTGATGACGCGATCGGTCACGATCTGATCGGTAACCTGCACCTTCAACAGGCGCCGCGTCCGCGGATTGAGCGTCGTTTCCCACAAGACCTTCGGCATCATCTCGCCCAGGCCCTTGAAGCGCGTGATGTCGATCTTCGCCTTCGTGCCGATGCGCTTCAGGATCTCGTCGCGATGCCTGTCGTCTGTCGCCCAGAACGTCTCCTTGCCCGCATCGATGCGGTAGAGCGGCGGCTGGGCAAGGTACACGCGGCCGGCCGTCATCAGGCCCGGCATGTGGCGGTAGATGAACGTCAACAGCAGCGTCGCGATGTGATGACCGTCCGAATCGGCGTCGGCCAGGATGATGACGCGGCCGTAACGCAGGCGCGAGATGTCGAAGTTCTTCCCGATGCCGCAGCCGAGCGCCGTCACCAGGTCCGCGAGTTCCTTGTTCTCGAGCACCTTCGCGAGCGACGCGCTCTCGGCGTTGAGCACCTTCCCGCGCAGCGGCAGGATCGCCTGGCGCGCGCGGTCGCGCCCCTGCTTCGCCGATCCGCCGGCCGAGTCGCCCTCGACGATGAACAGCTCGCTCTCCTCGCGGCCCGTCATGCTGCAGTCGCTCAGTTTGCCGGGCAGCGTCACGCGGTGCGAGGTGGCGCTCTTGCGCGTCACCTCGGCCTGCGCCGCACGACTGGCCTCGCGCGCGCGCGCCGCCAGGATGATCCGCGCCACGATGGCGTTGGCCATCGTCGTGTTCTGGTTCAGCCAGTGCTCGAGCGCCGGACGCACCATCGAGTCGACGATGGCCGTGACCTCGGGATTGTTGAGCCGATCCTTCGTCTGTCCCTGGAACTGCGGCTCGCGGATGAAGATGCTGAGCACGCCGATGACGCCCTCGCGGATGTCGTCGGCCGTGAGCGTGACGCCCTTGGGCGACAGGCTGTGCGTCTCGATGTAGTTGCGGATGGCCTTGCCGATGCCGCTGCGCAGGCCGTTCTCGTGCGTGCCACCGGATCCGGTCGGGATGCCGTTGACGTAGCTCCGGATGTGCTCCTCGGTCGCCTCGGTCCAGCGCAGGACGACGTCGAGCTTCAGGCCGCTCTCCTCGTGCTCGCGCGTCAGGGCGAACGGTGCGTCGTGGACCGGCAGCGCCTTGCGTTCCTCGAGGATCGTCCGCAGGTAGTCGGCGATGCCCTCGGCGTGCTGGAAGACCGTGCGTTCGGCCCGCCCGTCGCCGGCGTGCTCGTTCTCGAAGACGATCTTCAGGCCCTTGTGCAGGTAGCTGGCCACCTCGAGCCGGCCGCGGATCGTCGCGACGTCGAACTCGATCTTCGGGAAAATCGTCGCATCGGGGCGGAAATAGACGGTCGTCCCGGTGCCGCGGGCCGGGCCGATCTTCTTCAGCGGTCCCTGGGGCACGCCCTGCCTGAAGCGCTGTTCCCACGTCGACCCGTCGCGGCGGATCGTCGCCACCAGTTCGCGCGACAACGCGTTGACGACCGAGGCGCCGACGCCGTGCAGCCCTCCGGCCGTCTTGTAGTTCTGTCCCTCGAACTTGCCGCCCGCGTGGAGCGTCGTGAAGATGACCTCGAGCGCGCTCGTGCCTGTCTGCGGGTGCCGATCCACGGGAATGCCGCGGCCGTCATCCTGGATCGTGATCGACGCGCCGTCCTCGTGCAGGACGACCCCGACGTTCGAGGCGTGGCCGTTCATGGCCTCGTCGACGGCGTTGTCGAGGACTTCCCAGACCAGGTGGTGCAGTCCCGCGGCCCCCACGCCGCCGATGTACATGCCGGGACGACGACGGACGGGTTCGAGACCTTCGAGAACGGTGATGTCTTTGGCGGTATAGCTGGACACGACGGGACGGTATGGTAGCAGGCCCGGATTCCCGGGAAGACGACGGCTCACTCCGCCGCGATGCAGCTCCTGAGGACGACGTCGGTCGTCAGCCCCTCGCAGAAGCACTTCAGCTGCACGCGCGTCTCCTGCTCGACGGCGGCCATGATGGCTTCGGCCTGATCGTCGAGCAGCATGGCGTAGACGCCGCCCGTCGGGGTCTGGCCGAAATAGACATACGCCTCGCCCGACTCGTCGGTGCCGGCGCGCGTCACGTCACCGGCCACGATGAGGGCCCTGCCGACGTAGGCCCGCTCGGCCTGCTCGCGGACGGACTGGAAATCCTGCCACAGCAGCGCCGCCGAGAGGCGCTCGACGGGCGACGCCTCGAGGATCCGGCGATCCTGATCGGGCCGCCGCGCCGTACACGCCATCAGCATGACGACGAGCCACACCGCGGTGGCCGCGCGAGGGAGGGCGCGCACGGGGGCCTAGGCCTGGACGAGCAGCGCGCCGGGATCCTCGACCAGTTCCTTGATGCGCACCAGGAACCGCACGGCCTCGGAGCCATCCACGATCCGGTGATCGTAGGTGAGCGCGATATACATCATCGGCCGCAGGACGACCTGCCCGTTCACGCCGACGGGCCGCTCTTTGATCGCGTGCAGGCCCAGGATGCCGACCTGCGGCGGATTGAGGATCGGCGTGCTCATGAGCGAGCCGAAGACGCCGCCGTTGGTGATGCTGAACGTGCCGCCGCGCAGGTCCTCGAGCGTGAGCGCGCCATCCCGCGCCTTCTTCGCGAAGTCACGGACGCCGGCCTCGATCCCGGCGAACGACAGCCGATCGGCGTCACGCAGCACCGGCACCACGAGGCCTTCGGGCACGCCGACGGCGATCCCGATGTCGTAGTAGTGCTTCAGCACCATGTCTTCGCCGTGAATCTCGGCGTTCAGACGCGGGAACTCGCGCAGGGCCGCCACGGTGGCCCTGACGAAGAACGACGTCAGGCCCAGGTTGACGCCGTACGTCTCCTTGAACGACTCCTTGAGGCGCCCCCTGATCGCCGTCACGGCGCTCATGTCGACCTCGTTGAAGGTCGTGAGCATGGCCGCCGTGTGCTGCGCCTCGACGAGACGACGCGCGATGGTGGCACGGCGCTTGGACAGGCGTTCGCGCGTCTCGCGGCGATCGGGCTGCGGGGACGCGGCCGCGGGCGGACGGGCGGCGGGCGGCGGAGCAGCCGCCGCGGGCGGTGGGGCGGCGGGCGCAGGCGCTGGGGGAGCAGCGGGCGCGGGCGCCGCGACACGCCGGTCGATGTCGGCCTTCGTCACGCGGGGCCCGTCGGCCTTGACACTCGACAGATCGACGTTCTGCTCGCGGGCAGCCTTGCGCGCCGATGGCGTGGCGGCGACGGTGGCGGCGGGCGCGGGGGCTGGGGCGCTCTTCGCGGTCGCGGGTGCAGGCGCCTCGTCGGCCTTCTTCGCCGGCGCGGCGGCGCTGTCGCCGATCACGCCGAGCACCTCGCCGATCTTCACGTCGGCCCCGACCGGCTGCGTGATCTTCTGCAGCACGCCGTTCTGGGTGGCCGACACCTCGACGTCCACCTTGTCGGTCTCGAGCTCGACGAGCGGATCGCCCGTGGCGACCGCATCGCCCTCGTTCTTGATCCAACGCGCCACCCGCGCGTCGACGATCGACTCCCCCATCTCCGGCACGACGATATTGACTGGCATCCCTAACGACCCTTCGATGTCTGTGCGTAGGGGCGACGCATGCGTCGCCCCTACATGCTACTGGCGCTTGCTGGCCGCCCGTTTCGCGCCCGTGCCGCTCTCCACGGGCATCTCGAACGCGCGCGTCACCAGGCGTTCCTGGTTCTGCGCATGGCGGGCCGCCGATCCTTCGGCGGGACTCGAACTGCGCGGCCGGGCCAGCACGGCCAGCCGGCGCCGGCCGACGAGTCCCTCGATCTGCGGCCGCACGAACTCCCACGCCCCCATGTTCTCGGGCTCTTCCTGGACCCAGAGCACGTCTTCGAGGTTGGGGTAATTCTCGATCACGCCGACCATCTCGTTGACCGGCAGCGGATACAGCTGCTCGACGCGGCAGATGGCCACGCCCGGCGACGACTCGCGGTGCGGGCTGGTGAACAGATCCACGGCCACCTTCCCGCTGCAGAAGATCAACCGCCGCACGTCCCGGCGCCGCGCCTGCGCGTCGGCGTCGTCGATCACCTCCTGCCAGCGGCCCTCGGCCAGCTCACGCGGGGTGGAGGCCGTGAAGGGGTGCCGCAGCAGGCTCTTCGGCGTCATCACGATGAGCGGCAGCGGATCCTTGATCAGCAGCGCGGCCTGACGCCGGAGCAGGTGGAAGAACTGCGCGGCGGTCGTGCAGTTGGCCACGCGCATGTTGATGTCGGCGGCCAGCTGCAGGAACCGCTCGGGCCGGCCGCTGGCGTGGTCGGGCCCCTGCCCTTCGTGGCCGTGCGGCAGCAGGAGGACGAGCGCGGGCTCCTGCCCCCACTTCGCGCGCGCGGACAGGACGAACTCGTCGAGCATCAGCTGCGCGCCGTTGATGAAGTCGCCGTACTGCGCTTCCCAGATGACGAGCCGCTCGGGGGCCTGGATGTCGTAGCCGTACTCGAAGCCGATCGTCGCCAGTTCGGTGAGCGGGCTGTTGTGGATCTCGAACGAGGCCCGCGCCTGCGGGACGGCCTGCAGCGGCACGTACGGCTGCCCGGTGACCGCGTCGTGCAGCACGGCGTGCCTGTGGCTGAACGTGCCGCGACCCACGTCCTCGCCGGTGAGCCGGATCGGCGTCCCGTCCTCGAGGATCGACGCGTAGGCCAGGTCCTCGGCCGTGGCCCAGTCGATCGACCGCTCGTCGGGCGACGCAAAGGCCTGGCGGCGACGCTCGCGCACACGCTCGAGCTTGCGGTGGACGTGGAAGTCCGACGGCACGGCCAGCAGCGCCGTCCCGAGCGCGGCCAGCCGCTCGGCCGGCACCGCCGTGCGCGTCTGGGCCGCCGTGCCCGGCGCGGCGATCTCCGGCGTCGGCTCGATGTAATCGCGATCGGTGTCGAGCGCGTCGTATTTCTTCTGCAGGCGCTCCATGCGGGCCTGCACCATGCCCTGCGCCCGGCCGACCTCGATCATCCCGCGGGTCTCGAGCGTCCGCGCCCACATCTCGCGTGCGGTCGGGTGCTGCGAGATCTGCCCGTACATCTTCGGCTGGGTGAAGGCCGGCTCGTCGCCCTCGTTGTGACCGTAGCGGCGATACCCGACCAGGTCGATCAGCACGTCGCGGCGGAACTTCATCCGGTAGCCGAGCGCCAGGCGGGCCACCTCGACGCACGCTTCGGGATCGTCGGCGTTGACGTGGAAGATCGGGATCTTGTAGCCGCGCGCCAGGCCACTCGCGTACAGCGTGCTGTAGGAGTCGGACGGATCGGTCGTGAACCCGATCTGGTTGTTCGTGATGATGTGAATCGTGCCGCCCGCCGAGTAGCCGTCGAGCTGGTGCAGGTTCAGGGTCTCGGCAACCACGCCCTGCCCCGGGAACGCCGCGTCGCCGTGGATGAGGATCGGCAGGACCGCGTCGGGATTGAACGTCGGTGCGCCGGGCTTCGAGGCATCGGTCCCGGCCGCGCGTGCCATGCCGACGAGCACCGGGTCGATCGACTCGAGATGGCTCGGGTTCGGCGGCATCGACACGACGAGCTCGACGCGCTCGCCGCCGCTGATCATGCGCGAGGCCCCGAGGTGGTACTTCACGTCGCCGGCCCACCGCACACCCTCGAGATCGAGCTGGTTCCGGACCGGATCCCGGAACTCGGCCAGGATCTGCTCGTAGGGCTTGCCCATCACGTGCGCCATGACGTTCAGCCGGCCGCGGTGCGCCATGCCGATGAACGCCTGCCGCAGGCCGGCCTCGGCCGACTCCGACAGGACCTCGTCGAGGATCGGCACGAGCATGTCCACGCCCTCGATCGAGAAGCGCGTCTTGCCCGGATAGGTGCGGTGCAGGAACTTCTCGAAGACCTCGACGTCGGTCAGCCGATCGAGCAGCGCCACCGGATCGATCGGATCCTTCGGCGCGCGGTACATGCCCGTCTCGATCGCGTCCCGCAGCCAGAGACGCTCCTCGGGGACGAAGATGTGCGCGATGTCGTAGCCGGTGGTGCCGCAGTAGATCCCGCGCAGCTTCTCCACCAGGTCGAACATCGTGTCGCAGTCGGCCGCCGCGGCCTCGTTGATGAGCGCGGCCGGCAGGAGCTTGAGCTGATCGGCCGTGATGCCGTGCCCCGCGGGCAGGAGCAGCGGGTTGCCGCGCGGGCGGCTGCCGAGCGGGTCGATGCGGGCGGCCAGGTGGCCATACCGGCGGATGCACTCGGCCAGGCTGATCGCGCCCACGGCAATGCGGACGTCCAGACCGCCGGCCAGCCGCGTCGGCGGCCGCGGCGATCCGCTGACGGGCGACGCCCCCGACGGGGTCCACGTGCGGAACCGCTCGCGCGTCTGCGCATCGACCGACTGCGGGTCGGCCACGTACCTGTCGTACAACTCGAGGACGTATCCCTCGTTGACGCCCTGAAAATCACCGAAATCCAATGACATACGCACACCGATCCCCGTCGGGCCTTCCGGTCCGATCGCCGTCCGCACAGACCCCGGACCTCTTATCGGTCAGTCGCCGGGTTCGGTCATCCTCTTCGGATCGACCCACGCGTCGAAATCGTCTGCCGATACGAGCCCCAGCGCCGTCGCCGCCTCGCGCAACGTCGTGCCGTCCTTGTGCGCCTTCTTGGCAATCTTCGCCGCGTTGTCGTAGCCGATGTGCGGATTGAGCGCGGTGACCAGCATGAGGCTCTGCTCGAGGTTCGCCGTGATGCGCGGCAGGTTCGGCTCGATCCCCCGTGCACAGAACTGCTCGAAATTGGCCGCCGCGTCCCCCAGCAGCCGCAGGCTCTGCAGCACGTTGTGGATGATCAGCGGCTTGAAGACATTCAGCTCGAAGTTGCCCGAGGCGCCGCCAATTCCCACGGCGACGTCGTTGCCCATCACCTGGGCGCAGACCATCGTGAGCGCCTCGGACTGCGTCGGATTCACCTTGCCCGGCATGATCGAACTGCCCGGCTCGTTCTCGGGAATCGTGATTTCCCCGAGACCGGATCGCGGGCCCGATGCGAGCCAGCGCACGTCGTTGGCAATCTTCATCAGCGCGGTGGCCAGCGTCCTGAGCGCCCCGTGCAGCGCCACCAGGGCCTCGTGCCCGGCGAGCGCCGCGAACTTGTTCGGCGCACTCCGGAACGGCAGGCCGGTCAGCGTCGCGATCTGCGCCGCGCTCCGCTCGGCGTATGCCACGTGCGTGTTGAGCCCGGTGCCCACGGCCGTGCCGCCGAGCGCCAGCTCGTACACGCCCCCCAGCGTCGTCTCGATGCCCGCGCGCGCCATGTCGATCTGCGCCACCCAGCCGGAGACCTCCTGGCCGAGCGTCACCGGCGTGGCATCCTGCAGGTGCGTGCGCCCCACCTTCACCACGCCCGCGAACGCGCGCGCCTTGGCGTCCAGCGTCTGCCGCAGCTGCGCGATCTTCGGCAGCAGGTGGTGCACCGTCTCCTCGGCCGCCGCGATGTGCATCGCCGTCGGGAACGTGTCGTTCGACGACTGGCCGCGGTTGACGTGATCGTTGGGGTGAATCGGTGCCTTGCTGCCCGGCACGCCGCCGGCCATCTCGATCGCGCGGTTCGAGATGACCTCGTTGACGTTCATGTTCGTCTGGGTGCCGCTGCCGGTCTGCCAGACGAAGAGAGGAAAATGGTCGTCCAGGGTCCCGACGATGACCTCGTCGGCCGCGGCGACAATGAGATCGACCTGATCCTTCGGCAGCATGCCGAGTTCGCCGTTGGTCAGCGCCGCCGCCTTCTTGAGGATGCCGAGCGCCCGGATCATGGGACGCGGGAAGTGCTCGCGCCCGATGCTGAAATGGTGGAGCGATCGCTCGGTCTGGGCGCCCCAGTACCTGTCGGCAGCCACCTCGATCGGCCCCATGCTGTCGGTTTCTATCCGGATAGGCGTCTTCGTCGGCGCACTCACGCAGGTCACTCTCCTCCGCACAATGCTAACGCGTCCGCGCGCGCGGCGCACGTCGCGGCCGCGATCCTCCGCACGATCGACGACGTGGGCGCGTGCGGCGTGACGCGCACGACCGCCGGAAACGACAGCACCGGGACGTGCGCGTGAGCGCATCGTCCCGGTGCTGTCGATCCATCCCTGTCGACCCACGGTCGATCGGCGCGTGCCGATGTCCGTGGTTCAGTTCTGCGGCGCCCCGCCACCGCGCGGTCCGCCACCGCCGCGCTGCGGCACGACAGGCCCCGCCTCGGTCAGCGCGAAGCTGCCGCGTCCCCAGCCTTCAGCCGGCTGCTTGTCGGGCGTCTCGGCCCCGCGATGGCACGTGAAGCACGACACCTTCTCCACCGACGCGTCGTCGGCCGGTCCGCGCGTGGCCGCGTTCAGGTTCATCGTCATCTTGATCATGCCGCGCGCGACTTCCTTCTCGGGCTTGGTGTCGAGCGAGTAGTCGAGGCGCGGATTCTGGCCGGGGTTGGGCGGCGGGGCGTTCGGATCCTCCGCGTGGCAGTGCGAGCACTGCACACCGAGGCTGGCGTTGAAGGTCGTCATCAGTGCCCCAACCTGCTGACGCGTCCAGGTCTTCGGCAGCACCTCGAGGTGCATCGGCTCCTGCGGCGCGCCGCCCGGACCTCCCGGGGGAGGGCCCTGGGCCACCAGCACGGCGCCAGCCAGCCAGACAGCGCCGGCAATCACGAACAGCGACGACCTTTTCTTCATGCGATCCTCCGGGACCCGCTCAACCGAGCCGTGGCGCCTATCCTACACGCAATTGTCCGGGTTTTGTCATCGCGATACTCGGCCCCAGGTCGTGCCGATCGAGAAAAATCTGTGACAGGCGCGTGCCGCCGTCTCAGTTGGCCGGCACGGTTGGCCCCGCCGGTCGCAGGGTGAAGCGCGCTCGCCCCCACCCGGCCGACGGCGAGAACGCGGGCGTCGACTTGCCCAGATGGCACGTGTAACAGGAGACGATCTCGTCCTCGAGGCTCGCGTTGATCTCGTTGGTGAGCGTGATCATGAAGCGGCTGGCGATCTTCTCCTCCTTCGAATCGTCCGCGTAGTCGAGCACGGGGTCCTCGCCGGGCGCGCGGGGCGGCGCCTCGGGATCCTCGGTGTGGCAATACGCGCAGTCCACGCCGAGACTGGTGTTGAACGACTCCATCACCAGGTCCACCTGCTCGCGCGTCCACGTCGACGGCAGCACCTCGAGCCGCATGGCCGGCTCGGGCTCCTGTTCCCGGCCCACGACAACGACCGACGCCAGCCAGACGCCGGCGAGCGACACGAACAGCGACAACACTTTCAGGATCGGCATGAGGCGCGTGCTCCAGGCTACTCCGGCAGCGCCTGGAGTTCGACAGGCGGCGGCACGACGCGCACGAACTGCCCGCGCTGCAGCAGTTCACGCCCCTTGCCCCCGCGGCCGGTGATCTCGTATTTCGCCGTGCTGACCGTCTGCTCGGCGCCGCGTGATGTTTCCACCGTGAGCAGGTCGCGATCGCCCGTCGAGGCGATGAACCCGAGCAGCCGGTCCTCGTCGGCCTGGAGCTTGATCAGGATGACGCCGCGGCCCGGGCCGCTGAGGAAGTTCACCTCGTCGACGCGGCACAGCATCGCGCGCGCCTGGCGCGTGGCCGCGATGATCGTTTCCCGGCCCGTCACCGCGACGATCCCGACAATCTCGGCGCCGTCGGCCGCGCGCGCGAAGCGGCGGCCGGCGCGCGTGCTCGGCTCGACGAACGGGGCCAGGCTGAAGCGCAGGCTGTAGCCGTCACTGGTCGCGGCCAGCCCGTGCACCGGCGGCGGCGCCTCCGGGTCCGACGACGTGATGGTGCCTGTCAGGCGGGGATCGAGACTCCTGGCCGCGACGATCTTCTCGCCGTCCTTGAACTTGAACAGCCGCTGGATCGGTTCGCCGTAGCCGGTCGACGCCGGCACGTCGGCAATCCGCGTCGTGTAGGCCGTGCCGAAGTTCGTGAAGAACACCACCGTCGCACGCGTGCTGCCGGCGAGCGCCGCCAGCACGTGGTCACCCTCGCGCACGCGCGTCGACGCCAGGTCCTTCACGTCCTTCTGCCGCTTCACCCACCCGTCGTGCGTGACGATCACGACGTTGTCCTCGTCGATGATGAAGTCGTCCTCGGTGAACGACTCGTCGGGGACGTCGCCGGCAATCTCGGTACGGCGCTGATCGCCGTACGTCTTGCGGATGGCTTCGATCTCGCGCCTGATCACGGCCCAGCGATCGACCTGGCTGCCGAGCAGCGCGCCAATCTCGGCCGCGCGCTTCCGCCGCGCCTCCAGTTCCTGCTGGATCACCAGGATTTCGAGCCGCGCCAGGCGATAGAGCTTCAGCTCGAGGATCGCGTCGGTCTGTTCCGCGTCCAGACCGAACCGCGCCATGATCTGCTTTGCCGCGTCGGCCTTGCCCTCGGAGCGGCGGATGATCGCGAGAATCTCGTCGAGCGCGTCGAAGACCTTCTCGAATCCCTCCAGGAGGTGGATGCGCCGCTGGAGCGCCCGCAGTTCGTGCTCGAGGCGCCGGGTGACCACCTGGAAGCGGAAATCCAGGAAGTGCCACAGCATCTGGTGCAGGTCGAGCCGCTCGGGCTTGCAGACGAGCGGGTTCTCCGTCGGGATCAGGCAGGTCAGGTTGACGGGGAAGTTCGACTGGAGCGGCGTGTGCTTGAACAGGTACGCCATCACCAGCTTCGGATCCGCATCCTTCTTCAGCTCCAGCACGATCCGGACGTCGTCGGTCGAAATGTCGCGGACGTCGAGCAGGTGGGGCAGTTTGCGCGAGAGGACCACGTCGGCAATGCGCTCGACGAGCGTGGCCTTGTTGAGCGTGTACGGGATGCTCGTGACGTAGATCGTCTTCGTCGAGCGGGTCTCCGGGCCCTCCTGCCACGTCGCGCGGATGCGCACCGAGCCGCTGCCGGTCCTGTAGATCTCCTTCAGCTCGTCGGGCGAGTTGATGATCTGGCCGCCGGTGGGGAAGTCCGGGCCCTTGACGTAGCGGCACAGCTGCGCCGGCGACATCTCGAGATCCGCGTCGATCATCTTGATGAGCGCCGTGCAGATCTCGTGCAGGTTGTGCGGCGGGATGTTCGTCGCCATGCCGACGGCAATGCCCGTGGCGCCGTTGACGAGCAGGTTCGGGATGCGCGCCGGCAGCACGACGGGCTCTTCGCGCGTCCCGTCGTAGTTCGCGCGGAACGGAACCGTGTCCTGATCGATCTCGGACAGCATCTCGTCGCTGATGCGCGCCAGGCGGCACTCGGTGTAGCGCATGGCCGCGGCGCTGTCGCCATCGAGCGATCCGAAGTTGCCCGAACCGTCGACGAGCGGATAGCGCAGCGAGAACGGCTGCGCCATGCGGACGAGCGTCTCGTACAGCGCCGAATCCCCGTGCGGGTGATAGTTGCCCATCACGTCGCCGACGACCTTGGCGCACTTGCGGAACTTCGCGTCGGCCGTCAGGTTCTGCTCCCACATCGTGTGCAGGATGCGCCGCTGGACGGGCTTCATGCCGTCGCGCACGTCGGGCAGGGCCCGCGACGTGATGACCGACAGCGCGTAATTCAGGTATTTCGTCTGGGCCGCTTCGTGCAGCGCGACCGCGTCTTCACCACCGGTCGGCGGAAGCGCGCCGCCGGCGTCGGCGTCGAACAGGGAAGGATCGTCGGACTTGCGTTTTGCCACGGGGGGAGAGTTTACAGGTACGACAGGGTTATCTCAGGTACGACAGGTACGACGGGCGAGTGGTGGGCCCGGCAATCTCTGGGGCCGATCCTCAGGTACGACAGGTACGGGGCCCCGAGGCTTCAGCCTCGGGGAGACGCCCCTGGGGCCGAAGCCGCAGGGCTGCGACAGGATCGATCTGGCGCGTGCCGCATCGCTCCGCGCGGGGACGCGCGCTACCAGGCGAGACGCGCCGCAATGCCGACGCGGCCCGGACGAATCTCGACGAGGGTTTCGCGGTGGCGACGCAATCCGTCGACGACCGCCCCGCCCGCGGCGCCCAGTCCGCTGCCGACTCCGCCGCCGAGGATCAGCGCGCCCGCCATGTTCATGCAGTCGCCCTGACACCTGGCAGTGGCGACCGCCAGAAACGTCGCCCCCAGGCCCGCGCCAATCAGCGCGCCATACCCGATCCCGTTCCCGATGCCGTCCGGACGCTCGATCCGCCGCACGTCAGCCACGGGCACGATCGCCAGGCCCGTCGCTGTCGCGAGTACGATGTCGTCCGGATCGATCCGCGTCACGTGCCCGGCGACCTCGGTCCCGGCCGCGTCGGTGACCCACACGAACTGCCCCGTGCGCACGACCGCGGCCCCGAGCGGACGCGATCCGATCGCGCCGCTGGTCCGATACCGGCCGATGGGGACGCTGAAACCGACCTGGGCCCGAAGCTCCGATCCATCGCCGGCCAGCACGAAGCGCACCTCCTGGCGCAGGCTGAGGTGCGGACCGATGCGTTCGCTGACTCCGACGCCGATGATCGCGGCGGGCAGCGGTCCGGTGCCGACGTGCGTCCTCGTGTCGCGGCGAAACGACACGCCTCCGCCGGCGATGACGTGCCATGAGATCGGATCGGCCTGCGACACGACCTGACGGATCTCCACACCCGACAGCCGCGAGTCCCAGGACGCCTCGCGCGGACGTCCCTTCGTGACCTGGCTCTCGCCGAACAGCACGAGCGCGGTTTCCGGCGACAGGTTGAAGGTGACGCGCGGTCCCCACGAACGGCCGCCGCCGTCGTAGAAATCCCGCACCGCGGCCGCATCGATACCGACCTCGACCGCCGGACTCCCCGCATCCTGCCCGGCCCACGCCGGCAGCGACCATTGCAGCAAGATCACGATGACGACGACCGGTGGGACCCATCGAGCGACCATGGCACGCGCCTCCCTGACGTGGTGCTGTCAGGAAGGAATGCGCAAACGGTCGGGAGTCTGGCTCGCAGACTCCGGGTACAAAAAAAGAGGCGAGGCGCCCGGGCGCCCCGCCCCTTCGTGCTGCTGGTGCATCGCGTTGCCGGCGAGCACACCCTACGACGCCCTGCCCAGCCGTTCGTCAACGACAAGGACGGGCGGGGTCACCCCGACGTTCGGCACCTCGACCGCGGGTGGACTCGCGGTCTCGAGTGCCGCCGCAGGCAGCTTGGCCGACGAAGACGACGGTGCCCCCTGGCCTTCGATGCGACGAGCGGCATACCGGGCCGCGAGTCGAATCAGGTCGCGGCGCGTGGCAATCACCACGTCGTACCTGTCGCACCTCACGTGCCCGACGCACCCAACGTCCCGTTCCTACCAATAGAGAATCCACCTGCCGTCCACCGGCAACGCGTGCGCCTGCAGCGTGATGCGCTCGTCGCCGGGCTGGAGGTGCGGGGCCGGACCGATCTGGTGCAGTTGATGACCGGAATGGATCGCGAGTGTCCCGACCTCGTAGGCCTCGAACGTGGCCACGCGGTTCACGCGCGAGTGGGCGATGCGCTCGTCGCGCGGCATCTTCTCGATCTCGATCCGGTTGATGTTCCAGACGAGCAGCCCTCCGCCGCCGGCCGGCAGCTTGATCGACAGCGTCAGCGACAACTGCGCGTCGGTGTCCGGCGCGCCGATCGTCGTCCAGTCGATGTGCTCGAACTGCTTGTCGTAGTGCACGCTCGCGCCAGACTGCCGGAAGGCTTCGTCGAACAGGAAGATGTGGAAGCCGGGCAGCGCGAGACGCGGATGGTAGATCACGTCGGCGCCCACCTGTTCCGACACGCGCTCGCGGACGCGATCGAGCAGCCAGCCGACGTGCGCGCGCAGCATCGCGTTCGACTCGGCCGCCTGTGCCTGGTACGCGGCGAACTGCCCGTCGCGCGCGTCCATGTACGCGGCCGCGCCCAGCGTGAAGAACGGCGTGTCATGACGCTGTGTCCAGTGCGGCCGGAGCGCGTGGACCTGGTCGGCGACACGCGCCGCTTCGTCGGCAGAGAGCACAGGGACGCGGTGCAGCAGCGGCGCGGGCATGGATGGATTAGACCACGGGTGCGCAGGTCCGACGGGCGACAGGTTGGCCATGCCGGTGCTGTTTCCCAGGCCCCTGCCCCGGCGGGCAGGGCGCTCGTCCCGCCCGCGAGGACCGCTACGGATCGAGGGGATCGAGCGGATCGGCGTGCAGCGACAGTACGTTCGGCTGCCACTCGAGTTCGAACCGTGAAAGGCGCCGCTTCGACACGTACGGCCGGTACCCGAGCTCGCGGTCGTTGCGATCGTCGAAGGCGATCGCGGCAATCGAGTCCAGGTGGTACTGCTGCGTCGTGATGAGCGCCGGCCGGTCCGTCGGAATGCCGTACCGGAACATGAGCCGCGCGGCGTTCCGCACGTTCGTGGTCGTGTGGCGTGCGTGCGGATCGATCAGGATCGCGTTGGCCGGCACGTCGAAGTCGCGCATCAGCACGCGCTTCATCTCGACGGCCTCGGCGAACCGGCTATGTTTCGGGTGGACGTACCCGCCCGAGACGATGATGAGCGGCACCTTCCGATCGTGATAGCGACGCGCCGCCAGTTCGATGATCAACTTGCCCATCGGGCTGAGTGCGTGGTTCTCGCGCTCCATCGCCTCCGACAGCCCGGCGCCCGGCACCAGCGCAACGGTGTACGGATAGTCCGCCCAGGCGATCGTCGGGATGCGTGTGTAGGCCTCGGCGTTCTCGCCGAGGTGCATCGGCTCGTGCCGCGCGGCTTCGTCGCGCCAGTTCAGGTCCAGCAGGCGCAGCGCCAGCGCGCGCGAGGGCTCATAGAACCGTTCCCACGCATCGGCCCGCTCGTGCATGAGACCGATGGCCGTGTGCACGAGCCGTCGGTAGTCGGCCGAGGCCGCGTCGTGCGAGACCGAGTCGATCGC
Source organism: Acidobacteria bacterium SCN 69-37 (assembly GCA_001724025.1). GTDB lineage: Bacteria > Acidobacteriota > Vicinamibacteria > Vicinamibacterales > SCN-69-37 > SCN-69-37. The sequence continues at coordinate 75,030 of MEDJ01000004.1, forward strand.
CGGATACCGCGGCGGCTCGCCGCGGCCGTAGACGGCCAGTATCCGGTTCAGACCGCCGGCCGCCCGCTCCCACGCCCGCACGACGAACGCTTCGTCGCCGAGTTCGGCGTCGCGCGCGAACAGGCCCGACTGCCGCATGCGGTCGATGGCCGAGGCGAGCGCGCCGCTCCTGGCCAGTACACGCAGCGCATCGGACACTCGCGTCACGTCGTCGGCGCTCCAGGCGAGCGCCGCCACGTGGCAGGCCGCGTCGAACGCGCACGCCGACGCCGCGCGATCCAGCGCCTCGCGCTTCGCCTCGAGTACCGTCCGCAACCCGGGTGACGACGCGATCGCCTTCCCGGCCGCGTCGTCGGCGTCGATGATGGCGAACAGGGGAAAATTCTTGCCGCTCACCTCGTCCGCCCAGGCGATCGGCTGGAACCCCGGATCGTCGGCCGTCCGCACGCCCGCGGACGCCAGCACCAGCACGGCCATCAGAGCGATCGCCATTCTCATCAGCACACGCGTCTCCATCACGTGGTCCTTTCAGCGGGCTTCGAGGGGCTGCCTGGACGCCGGAGCCGATCCGGTCGCCGGGTTGTACTGCGGGTGTGTCTGGAGGATCGGGTTCCCGGCCGGGTCGGGCCTCGGTGGCTCGGCACTGCGGACCCAGGCCGTGTGTGCGAGGTCGCGCAAGAGCGTGGCGGCGCGCGAGATCTGCCGCAACATCAACGCGCGGGCCTCGGCCGTCACGCGGGCGGCCTCGGCCGATTCCTTCGCCGTTCCCGCCGTCGTGAACACACCTGTCCGATCGAGCTGATAGACCCGCTCCACGTGCGCGGCAGCATCGTCCAGGTGCGCGATGACGGCGTCGAACGCATCCGGCAACACGACCGCAGCCGGGATGTCCGCCTGGACGTCGTCGGACGTCAGCTGCATCAGTTCCACGAACTGCGATTCGAACCGCCCGTGCACGCGGGGATCGGTCGCATACCCCTCCGGGTTCGGTCCCTGCCAGCCGTCGTGATGAATCGTGTCGTGCAGCGGCTGGGCACCGTCGGCGATGTAGTGGCCGAGCCGGCCGAGGTAGGACGCGATCTCGAGTTCGACGAGCCGCGTGTCGACGCCCTTCGCGAGGGCCGCGCGGTAGCGGCGCATGCCCGCGACCATCCGTTCGTAGCTCTCGACCGCCGCGTACGGCAGCGTGCCCGTCCAGCGCACGTTGGTGAGCGCGGCGCCCGGATCACCGGCAGCGGCGAGTCGGCGATGCTCCGCGTCGAGCGCCAGTACGAACTCGTACCGCGATCGCGGCACGTCCGTCATGAACGCGAACTGCTCGCGAAACCACCCGTGATTGGGATCCTCGAGGATCTTGAGGAACGGCTCGGCCGGCGACCGCCACGAGTCCGGGATGATGGCCAGGTAGACGATCCACTCTTCGTGAGCGCGCAGGAAGGTCGGGCCATCGTCGGGGATGGCGCGAACGGCGGCGCGATTGACGGCCTGGTGTCCCCGCTCGCCCCAGGCTCCCAGGCCCGGAGCGAGGATCAGCACACACACGACGGCCAGGATGACGACGATACGCATGCGGTCCTCCGTCTCAGAACGCGAATCGCGCGCCGAGCTGCACGTAGCGGCCGGGACGCGTCGCCGTGACGCGGCCGAAGTCGGCCGCACGCTGCTGGGTGATGACGCCGGTCGCATTCGTCCTGTTGAAGGCGTTTTCCGACTCGATCATCACTTCGAGGGCGCGACCGCCGCCCAGGCCGAACCGGCGCGACACGCGCAGGTCTGTCTGGAAGAAGTCCGGCAGCCGCGCGCTGTTGCGCCCCGTGCCGGGCAGCCGATCGTTGAGGACCAGATCGTTGTTCAGGTCCGCGCCCGCACCCGGACTGAAGGGAAAGCCGCTGCCGTAGAACGTCGTTCCCGAGAACCGCAGGCCGTTCAGCCAGCGCAGACCGGACGATTCGATCTCGGGCTCGAACGACCACTGCGCCGAGACCGTGTGCGGCTGATCGAGGTTGTTCGGCCCCCAGTCACGTTCGATGTCGCCTGGATCCATCAGCGTGCCGCCCGTCAGGTCGCCCGTGCCGCGCGACCGCGAGTAGCCGTAGTTCAGGCTGAACTGCAGCCCGCCGCGGAAGCGACGCCGCACCGAGAGATCGAGCGCGTGATAGTTGCTGCGCGCGCCGCTCTCGACGAGGTTGATCGCGCGGAAGCGCGTATCGGGCCGGCCGGCCGCGCCCGAATATATCGGACGGCCGTCCTCGAGCTGTCCGACGGGCGCCGGCAGGTTGACGTCGTGCGTATAGGGCCCGTTGCGGTGCCCCCAGTAGCTGTAGCCGACCGAGAGCGACAGGTCGCGCGTCAGTTCGCGCGACACCTGCAGGCCGGCGTTGTGCGCGTACATGATCTGGAAGTCCTCGTCGAACGCCACGATGCTCGGCACGATCGAGAAGGACGGATCGGCCGCGGCCAGCAGGTTCGGGAACACGGGTGCGCGGGGGTCGGTTCCCTGCACCTGATAGCTCAGCAGGCGAGTGCTGCGCTGCGCGGCGTTGGTCGCCAGGTTCAGTCCGGGTGAGTCGTAGTAGATGCCGTAGCCGCCCCGCACGACGGTCTTCTCGCTTCCGGGCGTCCACGTCACGCCCACGCGCGGCGCGAGGTTGTTCCCGTCGGTATTGATCGTCCGCGAGCGCTCGTACGGCGCATCCGGATCGAGCGTCGGAAAGAACATCAGCTCGTAGCGCAGCCCGGCGCTCAGCGTCAGCTCGGGTCCGACACGCCACTCGTCCTGCACGAAGACGTTCAGGAACTGGAAGCTGAGCGAGACTCTGGGATTCCCCAGGTCCTGCGCCAGCTGCGTGTAGGTGAACGGCCGGCCCGTTGCCGGATCGATCGCGCCCTGGCGCGTGAGCAGGTACTGGTCGAGCGACGACACCGCACCGCGCGGCCCGGACGCCGCCAGGCCGCTGAACGTGAACACGCGGCCCAGGCCGCTCGTCGGCTCGTTGACCGTGGTCTGATAGTTGAGGCCTGCCTTGAACGTGTGCGCACCGCTGGTGGCCGTGACGTTGTCGATGAACTCGAGGCTCGCCTCGTGCGACGTGCTCGCCGACGCGGGATTGCAGCCGAAGTTGGCGACGCCGCTGATGTTGATCTGCGCGCCGTCGTCGCTGCCCGTGCACGGACGCGTGTTCCACGTGTTCCGCACGTTGAACCCCACGCGCACTTCGTTGAGCAGCGTGGGCCGGATCACGGTGGCGATCTGGCCACCGATCCCGTTCATCCGATCCTTGTAGATGGTGCCGCGGCTCAGCGTATTCAACCCGCTGCCGCCGCCCGGCTGGCGATTGGTGAAGCGGTTGTAGCGGATGAACCCGCTGTTCGCGTTGTTCAGGCGGAAGTTCACCTTCACGCTCGGCGTGTGGAAGATCTCGCCGTTCGTGTCGTCCAGTTCGGAGGCCGGCAGCCCGAGCGCCGCCACCGCCGCCAGGGTGATGGTGACCGGGTTCACGTTCTCGTACGGATTGAACTCGTAGTTTGCGAACCAGAAGACGCGATCGCGGACGATCGGCCCGCCGGCGTTGCCCTGGACCATGTGCCACGTCTGCTTCGGCCGCGTCGACGCGAGCGGCGGCGTTGCGATCCACCCGCTCGGCCGGATCATCGCCATCGCCGATCCGCGCACCTGATTGCTGCCCGATCGAGTGATCACGTTCACGACACCGCCGGCCGCGCGGCCGAACTCCGCCGAGTACGCGCCGGTCATCAACTGCATCTGCTCGACGTTCTCCGGCGTGGTGATGACCAGCCGGATCTGGCGGCTGCCGTTGCGCGACGTGTTGTCGATGCCGTCCATGTACCACTGCATCCGATCCGCGGCGCCGACGACGAACTGCGTGGTGCCGAAGCCGGTGCTCGGGCGGCCCTTCACGCCGGGCCCGATCAGGTGGAAGTTGTAGACGTTGCGTGACGTGATGGGCAGCGTGCGGATCGCGAGTTCCGGCAGGACTTCACCGGCCACCGCCTGACTCGAGAGCACCATCGACGCGTCGGCGGTCACCGTCACGGTTTCGGTCGTGCCGCCGACGCCGAGCGTGACGTCCACACGCGTCTGCTGTCCGACGTTGAGCCGGATGCCGCTCTGCCGATAGTCGGCGAAGCCGGGTGCCGACACGAGCACTTCGTAGTCGCCGACCTGCAGCAGCGGGAAGCGATAGTAGCCGCTCCGATCGGTTGCGGCCTCTCGCACCTGTCCGGTGCCGAGGTTGACGGCGATGACCTTCGCCGTGGCGATGGAACCGGCGTCGCTGTCGCGGACGAATCCGTCGAGCGCGCCGTCGGTGGCGTTGCTCTGCGCGGCGAGCGACGCAGGATGGAGCACGACCAGAAGCATCATGAGGATCGACGAACGCATGGAACGCTGAATCAGGTCTGGCATCGGGAGCACCTCGAACGTGAACGCATCTTGCGCGGTTCACGTGTCGGTCCCGTTGCAGCCAGGCAACGATCCGGTCACGCGTGGCGAATGATCGTCGTGACGTTCGCGGGCACCGCACGCGCGCGCCCGAGCGCGCGGCGCGTGGGTGGAGCGCGAGAGCGTGGCGCCCGACCCGGGGATCGCGACGTTCAGTCCGCGCCTCGATTGGTGGCGCGCAGGCTGCGGGGGCTCACTGACGACGGGCGGATCGGGCGATGCCGATCAGTTCTTCCAATCCGCCACGAACACGTTCGTATCGCCGTCGTTGGCCTGGTTGCGGTTCGAGCCGAAGACGAGCTGGGTGCCGTCGGGCGAGAACATGGGGAAGCCGTCGAAGCCATCGAAGAACGTGATCTGCTCGAGGCCCGTCCCGTCGACGTTCACCAGGAAGATGTCGAAGTTGTTGCCGCGCGGGTTCTTCGCGTTCGATCCGTAGATGATCTGCGTGCCGTCGGGCGTGAAGAACGGCGCCCAGTTGGCGCCGACGCCCGTGTTCGTCACCTGGCGCACGTTGCTGCCGTCGCGATCCATCACGAACAGCTCGAGCGACGTGGGCCGCCAGATGCCCTGCTTCAGGAGCGAGAAGTAGTCGTCGAGTTCCTGGCCCGGCTGGAGGGGACGGCCGCGCCAGACGATCTTCGATCCATCAGCCGAGAAGAACGGCCCGCCGTCGGGCCCGGGACGGTTCGTCAGGCGACGCACGTCCGATCCGTCGCCGTTCATCGAGTAGATCTCCATGTCCCCGTCACGCACGCTCGTGAAGACGATGCGGCCGTCCTTCGCGACGGTGGCTTCGGCGTCGTAGCCCGGCGTGTCGGTCAGGCGCGTCAGGCCCGTGCCGTCCACGTTCACGCGGAAGATGTCGTACGTGTCGTAGATCGGCCAGACGTAGCCCTGCTCCCGGCCGGGCACGGGCGGGCACTCGGGCCCGCCGAGGTGCGTCGACGCGTAGACGATCGACTGCCCGTCGGGCATGAAGTGCGCGCAGGTCGTGCGACCGAGACCGGTGCTGATCATCCGCACGTCCGATCCATCGGTCTTCATCGTGTAGATCTGGTCGCAGGCGTGCGCGCGATTCGACTGGAAGCTGAGCTGCTGACCGTCGAACGAGAAATAGGCTTCGGCGTTCTCGCCCGCGAACGTGAGCTGCCGCACGTTCGCCAGGTGCCGGCTCTCGCCCGGATACAGCAGATCCGCAGGGACGACGGCCGGCGCGTTCTGCTCGGCGGACATCGTGGGCAACAGGCCGACGGCGGCGGCGCCGAGTGCGGCAGTGATCGCAATCGCGGCAAGACGAATCGTGGACATGGATCGATTGTAGCGGTCGACGGGGACCGCGGGAATCGATCGCCCGGGATAGACCGGCAGGCTACCGCACCCGGCCGCTCAGTGACGATCGAACCGCGTCAGAAACGCTTCCCATGAGAGGGCCGAGACACCGGGGGCAACCGCCGTCGTGACCGTGCCGGCGCGTGGCGGCCGGTGCACGAGGCAGGCCTCGACCGGCAGGCTCGGGGCTGCCGTCGCGCGCAACGCACGCGCGAGGCGCTGCAGCGACGTGGCCATCGCCGGGGTCACGGTCCGCCCTGCCTTGCACTCGACGAGCCACACGCGGTCGACTCCGGGTACCACGACGTCGACCTCGAGCCCCTGCTCGTCCCTGAAGTGGTACACCGCGCGCCGTCGTCCGGCCGCTGTCTGGCGCTTGACGATCTCGGCAATCACGAAGCCCTCGAACAGCGCACCCAGAAACGGCGACCGATCGAGATCGCGCGCGGATTCGATGCCGAGCAGGTGACACGCCAGGCCACTGTCGGTGATGTAGACCTTCGGCGACTTCACGAGGCGCTTGCCGGCGTTCTCGTAGTACGGCGGCACGACGAGAATCTGCCCGGTCGTCTCGAGGACGCCCATCCATTGCGAAATCGTCGGCACGCTGACGCCGAGCGGCGCGGCCAGCTCGGTTCGATTGAGCAGCTGACCGTGCCGCGTGGCGAGCAGGCCGAGGAACCGGCGGAACGTCGCCAGATCCCGCACCATCGTCACGGCCCGCACATCACGCTCCAGATAGGCCTGCACGTACGAGCTGAACCAGAGCCCGGCCGCCGATGGCCGGGCAACGACCTCGGGGAAACCGCCCAGCCGCAGCGACACCTTCGGCGATTCGCGCGTCGACAGCGGCAGCAGCTGGAAGATGGCGGCCCTGCCCGCCATCGATTCGCTGACGCCCTGCATGAGCGGGGCTTCCTGGGATCCGGTCAGTACCCACCGTCCCACCCGCCGGGGCTCGCGATCGATGCGGGCGCGGACGTACGCGAACAGCTCCGGCACGTGCTGGATCTCGTCGAGAATCGCCGGCAGCCGGAGGCCGTCGAGGAACCCCTGCGGATCGGCGCGGAGACGCGCGACGAGATCCGGATCCTCGAGCAGCACATAGGACGCCTTCGGCAGCAACCGGCGAAGCATCCATGTCTTCCCCGTGCGACGCGGGCCCGTCAGGACCACGGCCGGAAACTGCTTCAGGGCCGCCAGCACCCCGGGCTCGATGGACCGGCGAGCATATCGCATATGAGAATCCTAAACTGGTACTTTATTTTTCTCAAACACACGAGATTGCCAGCAGGTCGCGATCACCGGGTCCGGGGCCGTCGGTTTCGTCCGGCGCCGGGTCTCACGTAAGCTCGTGGCATGCGCACGCGCGCGGCACTCGTCACGGCGGTCGTCCTGCTGGCCGCCACGCTGGGCTTTGCGCAAGGCGGACGATTCCGCGGGTTCGACGCGCTGCGGCGTCCCGTGACGCCCGATCCCGGCATTGCCTACGACGGCCGGTTCACATTCGTACGCCTCACGTACGACACAGCGCCCGGTGGGTATTGGTACCGCGGCCAGCCGGCCTGGATGCACGGCTATCCCACGGCCGAGCGCAATCTCATGCGCATCATGGATGCGCTGACGACGCTCGCGCCGCACGTCGACGAGGTCAAGACGCTCTCGCTCGAGGATCCGGCCATCTTCGACTACCCGGTGCTCTACATCATCGAGGTCGGCTGGTGGATGATGACCGACACGGAGGCGGCCAACCTGCGCGCCTACATCCAGAAGGGCGGCTTCGTCATCGTCGACGACTTCAAGCTGCCGGGCGGCATCGGCGGCGGCGGATGGGATCACTTCGCCGCGAACATGCAGCGCGTGCTGCCCGACGCACGCTTCGTCGATCTCGACGCCTCGCACCCGATCTTCCACCAGTTCTTCGACATCCCGTCGTTCGACATCATCCCGCAGGCCTACAATGCGGGCCGGCCCTCCTTCATCGGCCTGCACGAGGACAACGACCCGGCCAGGCCGCTGCGCATGATGGTCTTCTACAACACCGACATCTCGCAGTACTGGGAGTGGTCCGAACGCGGGTTCCGCTCGATCGAGGAGACGAACGAAGCCTACAAGCTCGGGGTCAATGCGATTCTGTACGGGCTGACGCACTGATCCGGGCCGGCGATCCGGCTGGCCGGCCTTCCCGGCCCACACGCATGTCGAATCTGCCAGAGACCGATCTCATCACTGCCGCCCGCGCCGGCGACGCCGCCGCGCTCGAGGCGCTCCTCGAGCAGCACCAGGCACAGATCTACCGCTTCGGGCTCCAGATGTGCCGGAATCCGGACGATGCCCGGGAGGTCCTGCAGGACACGCTGCTGGCCATGGCCCGGGGCGTGCGTGATTTCCGAGGCGAGTCGTCGCTCTCCACCTGGCTGTACACGATCGCCCGGCGCTTCTGTCTCAAGCGACGACAGCGGGGCCGCGACACGGCCGGGAACCCGGCGTTCACCCCGGCCGCGGAAACCGACGCCGCGCTCGTCCACGATCCGTCACCAACGCCCGAGGCCCGCCTGGCCGGCCGGCAGGTCGCCGACCTGCTGGATCAGGCGATTCGTGCGCTGCCCCCGATGTATCGCGAGGTGCTCGTGCTCCGCGACGTCGAGGGGCTCAGCGCCGCTGACGTCGCCCGGGTTCTCGGCATCACCGTGCAGGCGGTCAAGAGCCGGCTGCACCGGGCGCGGGTGTCCGTGCGCCAGCACCTTGCGCCGCACCTGGGCGCACTCCCGTCGGGAGCCGATCCCGGCACCCCCTGTGCGCGCATCGTCTCCACGTTCTCGAAACACCTCGAGGGGGAGATCAGCGCCGACACCTGCGCCCGGATGGAGCGCCACCTCGACGACTGCGCGCACTGCCGCGCGGCCTGCGCGTCACTCCGGCAGACGCTGGCCCTGTGTCGTGAGGCCGGGCAGGGGACCGAGGTGCCGCCGGCGGTCCGCGCGGCCGTCAGGCACGCGCTCGCGGGCCTGGTCCCGTCGTCCTGAACCCTTTTGCCCGCACGAGGCTCTTACCGGGCAGGAGGTCGAAATGGCAACGGTGACGATCACGGAAAGAGAATTCGCAACGGCCACGGTCCAGGGCATTGTCCTGCTCGACTTCTGGGCAGGCTGGTGCGGTCCGTGCCGGGCATTCGCGCCGGTGTTCGAGGCGGCGTCCGAGCGCCACCCCGATGTCGTCTTCGGCAAGGTCGACACGGAAGCCGAGTCCGGGCTGGCCGACACGTTCGGCATCCGCGCCATTCCCACGATCGTGGCGCTGCGCGACGGCGTGCGGATCTTCCAGCAGCCCGGCGTGATCCGCGCGGAGGCGATCGACGACCTGATCGGCCAGATCCGCGCGCTCGACATGCAGGAGGTCCGCCGGCGCCTCGACGACGACCAGCGGGCGCAGGCCGACACGCTCGCGGCAGGTGCCTGATGTGCAGGCGTATTGAATGTCGGACGTGCGGGCGCCCGACCTATGCCGGCTGTGGCCGCCACATCGAACAGGTACTCGAAGGCGTGCCGGTGTCCGAGCGATGCCGGTGCCGTTCAGCAGGCGGCAGCCCCGCAGCGCCACGCCGTTCGTGGATTCAGCGCCTGTTTTCCGGCGCATCCCGGGAAAGGACCCGGTCGCATGACTGACGCCATGAACATGAAGAAGACCCTGTCGGGTGATTTCGACGACGCGATCGATCGCGTCACGGCCGCACTGAAGACCGAGGGCTTCGGCGTCCTGACGGAGATCGACGTGCAACGCACACTCGAACAGAAGCTCGGGGTGTCGTTCCGGCGCTACCGGATTCTCGGGGCGTGCAATCCGCCCTTTGCCCACCAGGCGCTGGGATCCGACCTGATGGCCGGCCTGATGATGCCGTGCAACGTGATCGTCTACCAGGAGGACGACGGCACGGTGACGGTCATTGCGGGCGATCCCGTCAGCGTGGCCGGGGCAACCGGCAACGCGCAGCTCGGCGCCCTCGCGGGAACGATTCGCGCGAAGCTCGAGCGTGTCATGGCCGCGCTGGCGTAAGGCGATCGACAGTTCCGGCCGGCCGATCGCGCAGCCGCCGATCGGGCCGGCTTTTCGCGTAGAGTGAGGGCGAGGCGTCGGCCATGGCCGACGCCGTCCGCCTGCCATGCGGCGCATCATTCACGTGGACATGGACGCGTTCTATGCGTCGGTCGAGCAGCGCGATCGCCCGGATCTGCGCGGCAGGCCGGTGGCCGTGGGCGGATCGCCGCAGTCGCGCGGGGTCGTCGCGGCCGCCAGCTACGAAGCGCGCGCGTTCGGCGTGCGCTCGGCCATCCCGATGTCACGTGCGATCCGGCTCTGTCCCGACCTGCAGATCGTCCGCGCCGACTTCGCGAAGTACCGGGCCGTCTCGCAGCAGGTCTTCGAGATCTTCCGATCCGTCACGCCGCTCGTCGAGCCGCTATCGCTCGACGAGGCGTACCTCGACGTGACGGTCAACGCGTGGGACGAACCGCTGGCCACGACCGTCGCGAAACGGATCAAGGCCGAGATCCGGACGCGCACGGGCCTGACCGCGTCGGCCGGCGTCGCCCCGAACAAGTTCCTGGCAAAGATTGCCTCGGGCTGGCAGAAGCCCGACGGGTTGACGGTCATCGCCCCGGCCCGAGTCGAGGCGTTCCTGCGCGATCTGCCCGTCGACGCGCTCTGGGGCGTAGGGCCCGTCACGGCGCGCCGGCTGCACGACCGCGGGATCCGCACGCTGACCGACGTCCGGACGGTCGAACCGGGCGTCCTGCGCGAGACGGTCGGCTCGCAGGCGGACTGGCTGCTGCGGCTCGCGCGTGGCGAAGACGACCGCGCGGTCCAGCCCAACCGGGCCGCGAAGTCGTCCTCGAGCGAGTGCACCTACGCGGCAGACATCGACGACATCCAGCAGATGCGCGAGGAGATCGCGGCCATGGCGCGCGAGAACGCCGCGTGGCTCCGGCAGAAGCAACTGCTCGCGCGCACCGTCACCATCAAGGTTCGGTACGCGGATTTCACGACCGTCACGCGGAACCACTCGAGCGTGCCCACCGACGACGACGCGCAGATTGCGGCGCGCGCGGTGGCGCTGCTCGACAGGACGGATGCGGCCCGTCGTCCGGTGCGACTGCTCGGCGCAGGTGTTCATGGGCTGTGTACGCGCGAGTCGTCCGACGACGGATGGTTGCCGTTCGGGTAGGGCGACGCATGCGTCGCCCCTACCCGGCCGGGAAACAGGCCGACGGGCCGTTCGGGCGACGCCGCGGACGGGGCGGACGCGCCCGATTCGCGGGGGGGCGACGCACCCGATCCGTAGGGGCGACGCATGCGTCGCCCGGTCAGTCCCACCCGGCCAGTTCGCGCGTGACGATCCGGGTCATCCCGTCCACCCAGGCCTCGTTCACGTTGAGGCAGGGGATGAGCCGGTAATCGCGTCCGCCGGCGTGACGGTACTGCTCCCGCCCCGTGATGCCGATCTCCTCGAGGGTCTCGAGACAGTCGGCCAGGAATCCGGGGCAGAACACGGCCAGGCGTTCGAATCCGCGCCCGGCCAGTTGCTTCAGCGTCTGGTCGGTGTACGGGCGCAGCCATTCCTCGCGGCCGAAAAGCGACTGATACGACATCGTCAATCGATCCGGCGGCCAGTCGAGCGCCGCCGCAAACGCGCGCGTGGTCGCCGTGCAGTGCTCGGGATAGGGATCGCCCAGTTCGGCATAGCGCTTCGGAATGCCGTGAAAGCTGAGGACGATGTGATCGGGTACCCAGTCGACGAAGGCCCGGCGCGCCGAGTCGACCAGTGCGTCGATGTAGGCCGGGTCGTCGGGATAGGGCGGCACCACGCGGAGCGGCGACACCACGCGTTCGGGCATCAGGACCCGCATGACGTCCTCGAGGCTCGACCCGGTGGTGGCGCTGGCGTATTGCGGGTACATCGGGAAAGCGAGGAAGCGATTGCAGCCGCGCGCGCGCAGGTCGGCGACCGCTCGTTCGGTCGACGGATTGCCGTATCGCATGGCCACGGCCACGCAGGGAGCGCCGTCGCCCATCGTGTCGGCGAGCTGCGCCTCGAGGGCCCGCGCCTGGGCCTCGGACGTGACGAGCAGCGGCGAGCCCTCGGGACTCCAGACCGATGCATACAGCCGGGCCGACCGGGCCGGCCGCGTCACGAGCACGACGCCATTGAGGATCGCCCACCAGAGCGGGCGGAACGTGTCGACCACGCGCACGTCCGACAGGAACTGACGGAGATACCGCCGCAACGCGGGCGTCGTGGGGGCATCGGGGGTGCCGAGCTGGAGCAGCAGAATGCCGGTTCGCGACCGTGCGGACTGAGGCATCACGCTAGCCTATCATCGCACCACGCCGACGCTTGGTGAGACGGTTTTCAATAGACAAAGCAGTGACAATTCACCTGATGCGGCCGATAGAATGGCCGCGTGCGACTCGCCCTGATCCACCGTTCCCCAGGCGAGGATCCACCACCGGTCGACTCCACGGCGTGGCGGACCTGCCTGCGTGAAGTCCATTTCGTTCCCAGCCACCGGATTCCCTACGAGCACGAAGTCCTGACGGACGCGGATGCGTACGCCCTGCTGCTCGAAATCGTCTGTGGGCTGCGGTCACCGTTGATCGGCGAGACCGAGGTCCAGGCGCAGTTCAAGGAGTTCCTGGCGTCGGCGGCGGCCCGCGAGAACCGCTGGCTGCGGCAGGTGGGACAGCGGATTCTCGGCGACGCCAAGCACATTCGACACAAGTACCTGCAGGGATTCGGGGCGCACTCGTATGGCAGGCTCGCCGCGCGGTACCTCCAGGGCCAGCGGCTGGCGGTCATTGGTACCGGGGCACTGGCGTCGCAGGTCGTCCAGGTCGCCCCCGACACGACCGTCGTCGATGTCTGGGGCCGCAGTTCGGAACGCGTCCTGCCCACCCGCCCCGCCGGATTGACGTTCTCGCTCCTGGCCGATGCCGGGCAGCAGGCCGGCACCCGCACACAGTCGACGACGCTCGTCATTGCCGCACCCGTATGGTCAGCAGACCTAGATCGCGTAATCAGGTGCTATAAGGATCTCGTCAACGTCGTCGACCTTCGATCGACAGACCAACAGACGCCAATCATCGCTCCCGTGCCAACCGTCCGCCTGGGCGATCTGCTGGCGGACGCCGCGAAGTCCGACACGGGCGGCGCGCCGCGGGTGCGCGCGGCGCGGACCGATATCCGGAGCCTGGCTGTCGCGTTTGCCGGCCGCGAGGAATTCCGTCCCTTCGGTTGGGACGACGTATGCGCGTGAGGCTGCTCAGCAGGGGCAGCGACCTTGCACGACTTCAAACGCGGCTCGTCGAGCAGGCCCTGCGCACCTCTGATCCTCAGCTCGACATCGAAAAGATCGTCCGCTCGTCCCTTGGCGATCGCGACAGTCGAATAGAACTCTGGCAATCAACCGAAAAAGGGCTATTCACAAGCGACCTGTCCGGCGCTCTCCTGGCTGACGACGCCGACGTGGCGGTTCACTCGTGGAAAGATCTGCCTGTCGAAGGATTCGCGGGGACTGTCGTTGCGGCCACGCTCGAACGGGCGGATCCCCGGGATGTGCTGCTCGTCCGCGCAGACGTGCTTGCCGCACGCCCCGCGGTTCTCGACGTCCTGACATCCTCCCCGAGGCGCACCTTCCAACTGGCGGAGAGCCTGCCAGGCCTTCTGCCGTGGCCGATTACGGGCATTGAACCAAAATCCGTTCGCGGCAACATCCCGACGAGGCTTCAACGTCTGGCCGAGGGGCAGGGGCACGCGCTCGTCGTCGCCAAGGCGGCACTGGACCGGCTGCTGTCGCCGGCATCGGAGCCGGCCACACGCGACACGATCCGGCACCTGCTCGCGGGCTTCCACTGGACCGTCCTGCCGCTGCGGGAGTTCCCGACCGCGCCGGCGCAGGGAGCCCTGGCGCTCGAGGTTGCCACGGCGCGGCAGGACATCCGGGCGGCCGTCGCGCGCATCTCGCACGAGGCCACGCACCGGGCGGTGGACGCCGAGCGCCAGATCCTGGCGGGTTATGGCGGCGGCTGTCACGAGGCCATCGGGGCGACGGTGCTCGTGCGCGAGTACGGCGTGGTCACGAGCGTGCGCGGCCGTGCGGCCTCGGGCGAGCGCTTCACCCGCTGGACGCTCGATCCCGCCGGTCCGCTGCCGCCACCGGCCGAATCGGCGGCGGCCATCTGGCCCCGTCCCGGCGAGCGGGACGGTGCCGTCCGCCGGCCGCTCGACGTTCGCCTGCCGTCGGACGACAGGGGCTGGTGGGTGGCCCGCGCGGAAGCGGTCCCCAACGGCGTGCAGCCGGATCCGTCCCGCCTCGTCTGGGCTGCCGGCACGCGCACCTGGCGACGACTGGCCGCGCGCGGCGTCTGGGTCCACGGCTGCTCGGACGGCCTGGGTGACGGCGAGGCGCCGGCGCTCGATACGCTTGCCGGCCGCACGGTCGCCTGGCATCGTCTGACGCACGCCCGCAGCGGCGCGGCGGACGCGTTCGCCACGTACACGGTGGAGTCGCCGCTCCCCGACGATCTGCCGTCGCGGACGCACTTCTTCTGGACCAGCGGTACGCTGTTCCTCGACGCGCTGGCACGCCATCCGGAGATTCGCGGGGCCTGGCACGGGTTCGGCCCGGGGCACACGTCGCGGGTCGTCCGCGACACCATCACGGATGGCTCGCGCCTGAGCGTCTGGCTGGACTACGAACAATGGCATCAACACATGAGTCGATGATCACCGCCGCGCCGTGGTCGCGGCTGCGGCTGCGGCGCACCGAACACCTGCGGGACCTGCTGGCCGAGACCACGTTCGGCAGCGCGCAGCTGATCCAGCCGGTCTTCGTCGTCGAGGACCTGATCGGCAGCGAGCCGGTGCCGGGGCTGGGCGATACCGCGCGGCACGGACGGGCCGCGGCCCTCGAATCGATGGCGCGCGATCTCGCCGCGGGCGTCCGCCACTTCATCCTCTTCCCCGTCCCGTCGTCGAAGGGGACGCGGGCGTTGTCGTTCTCGCACGTGGCCTCGACGGTGGAGGCCATCAAGCGCGAGTTCGGCGACGCGCTGCACCTCTGGGTCGACATCTGCCTGTGCTCGTCGACCACGCACGGGCACTGCGCGATTCTCGACGACGAGGGCGCGATCGATCTGGATGCGACGCTCGAGGCGCTCGCGCAGGCCGCGGTGGATGCAGCCTCGGCCGGCGCCGACGGGGTCAGCCCGAGCGACATGATGGATGGGCGGGTGGCGCACATCCGTGCGGCGCTCGATGCGGCCGGGCACCGGCAGGTGCCCATCATGAGCTACAGCACGAAGTTCGCGAGCCAGTTCTACGGTCCGTTCCGCGGCGCGGCCGATTCGGCACCGCAGCACGGCAACCGACGGCACTACCAGATCGACGTCCGGGCCCGTCGCGATGCCATTGCCTCGTCGATCCGGTGCGCTGACGAGGGCGCGGATCTGCTGATGGTGAAGCCGGCGATGACGTCGCTCGACCTGATCGGGCCGATCGGCGAGATCACCGGCCTCGGCGTGGGGGCGTATCAGGTCAGCGGCGAGTACGCGAGCCTGGTGGCGCTGGCCGAGAAGGGCTTCGCGGAGTTCGACGCCGCGCTGCTCGAAACGCTGCACGTGCTGCGGCGGGCCGGCGCCGCGTTCATCATCACGTATGGCGCGCGGCGCGCGCGGGCGCTGGGACTGTCATGACGAATCCGGCCCTCTATGCCCGCGCGATCCAGACCGCCCCCGGCGGCGTGCACAGCCCCGTGCGCGCGTTCACGAGCGTGGGCGGCACGCCGGTCTTCGTCCAGTCGGCCGCCGGCGCGCGACTGACGGACGTCGAGGGGCGCCGATACATCGACTTCTGCCAGAGCTTCGGGCCGCTCATCCTCGGTCACCGTGACGAGACCGTCCGCGCGGCGGTCATCGCGGCAGTCGACGACGGGTGGTCGTACGGGGCGTGCGAACCGTACTCGCTCGAGTTGGCGGAATGGATCCTGGCGCGCGTGCCGTGGGTGGAGCGGATCCGCTTCGTGTCGTCGGGCACCGAGGCGGTCATGTCGGCGCTGCGCGTCGCGCGCGCGGCCACCGGACGTGGGCGCATCCTGAAGTTCGAGGGCTGCTATCACGGCCACGCCGACAACCTGCTCGTGCAGGCCGGCAGCGGGCTGGCCGGCCCTGTGGCGGCGAGCAGCGCGGGACTGCCGGCCGACATGATTGCCAGCACGCTCGTCGCGCCGCTCGACGACGAATCGGCGATCGATGCGATCTTCGACGCGCACGGTGCCGACATTGCCGCGGTCATCGTGGAACCGGTGCCGGCCAATTACGGGTTGCTGCCGCCGCGGCGCGCGTGGCTCGCGCACCTGGCGGCGCGTGCCCGCGCGGCGGGCACGCTGCTCATCCTCGACGAAGTCATCACCGGGTTCCGCAGCGGCGTGCGCGGTGCGGCGGACGTCTACGGCATCACGCCCGATCTCGTCTGCTACGGCAAGGTGATCGGCGGCGGCTTTCCCGTGGGCGCGTATGCCGGGCGCGCGGACCTGATGCGGATGGTGGCGCCCGAAGGGCCTGTCTACCAGGCGGGGACGCTCAGCGCGAACCCCGTGGGCATGCGCGCGGGCCTGGCCACGCTGCAGCGCGTGGAGGCGATCGACGGGTGGGCCGCACTCGAGACGCGCACGGCCACCTTCGTCGACGCTCTCGGCACGCGGCTGCGCGCGATCGTGCCGGATCTGATCATCGTCAGGCACGCGTCGATCTTCTGGCTGTGCCGGACGTCGGCGCCCGTGCGTCAGCCGCAGCGGATTCCGTCGGCGCATGCCGAGTGGTACCGACGGTTCTTCCACGCGGCGCTGGCGCGCGGGGTCTATCTGCCGCCCTCGGCGTATGAAGTCTGCTTCCTCTCGATCGCGCACGACGACGCGGTCCTCGCGGAGGCGGCCGAGGCCCTGACCGCGGCGGCCGGAGACGTGGGCTGACATGCCGGCGATGCCCGCGTCGCGCACCCGGATGCACTACATCGCGGCCGTCGCGTGGCTGACGTTCACGGTCTCGCTCGCGTCGTGGTGGTGGATCATCGGGCTGTCGATGCCGACGCGGCACCGGATGTTCCTGTGGGAAGGCGCCACGTTCATCCTGGTGCTGGTGGGCGGCGGCGTGGCGATTCTCATCGCCATCCGTCGTGAAGATCGGCGGCGCCAGGCGCTCGAGATGTTCTTCATGTCGTTCACGCACGACCTGAAGACCTCGCTCGCGAGCGTGCAGTTGCAGGCCGAGGGGCTGCGGGCGGATCAGGAAGATCAGCCGGATCCGGCCACGCGCCGGCCGATCGATCGGTTGCTGCAGGATGTCGTGCGGCTGCAGATCCAGCTCGAGAATTCGCTCTTCGTCGCGCAGCCCGACGGCCGGCTGCTGCAGGAGCGCCTGGACGTGGTCGCGGCGATTGAACGGCAGCGCGAGGACTGGCCGAGGCTGGGCGTCGACGTCCACGGCTCGGGCACGGTGCTGGCCGATGCGCGGGCGCTCGACACGGTGCTGCGCAACGTGCTGCAGAACGCCGTCCTGCACGGTGCGGCAACCGCGGTCGAGATCCGCGTCGATCGCGTGCCCGGCGACATCGTCCGGCTCGCGATCGAGGACAATGGATCGGGTGTCGACGCGGCGAGCCTGGCGCAGCTCGGCGAGGCCTTTTCGCGGCCGAGCGAGACGAGCGGCACCGGCATGGGCCTGCACGTGAGCAGCCGGCTGGTGGCGCGGATGGGCGGCGCGATGCGGTTCGGCATGGCCGGTGACGGTCTGCAGGTGACGATCGAGCTGCCGGAGGCCCGGTGATGGCGCGCATCCTGCTGGTCGAGGACGAGCCCTCGCTCGGGCGCACGCTGTGCGAGCGGCTGCAGAAGGAGAAGTACGAGGTGACGTGGGCGCAGACGGTCGCGGCCGCCGACGCGGCGCTCGCATCGAGCCGCTGGGACATCGCCATCGTCGACGTGAAGCTGCCCGATGGATCGGGATTCGGCCTCGCGCGGCAGATCAAGCGATCGTCGCTCACGCCGGTGATGTTCATGACGGCGCTGAATTCGGCCGAGAACCGGCTCGAAGGATTCGAGATCGGCGCCGACGAGTACCTGCCGAAGCCGTTTCACCTGAAGGAATTCATCCTGCGGGTGCGGCACGTGCTGACGACGCAGCGCGTGCCGGAGGTGCTGCACGCCCGGGGCCGGCAGATCGATCTGGCGGCGCTGTCGGTCGTGGGATCCGACGGCGTCCGCGTGTTCCTGCAGGTGCGCGACGCGCGCGTGCTGAAGCTGCTGATCGCGTCGGCGCCGAGCGCCGTCGATCGATCCGAGATCCTCGATCGGGTCTGGGGTCGCGATCAGTATCCGACGACGCGCGCCGTGGACAACGCAATCGTGCGGATTAGACAGGCTCTGCAGGACGACAGCGGCGAACTGATCCGATCGGTTCGCGGTATTGGCTACCAGTGGACACTGGAGCCCGGGGAATCGTAATGGGACGTTTCGTGGATGCGCTGGCCGGCACGCGACAGGCCGTGCCGCCAATCTGGTTCATGCGGCAGGCGGGCCGGTATCAGCAGTCGTACCAGGCCAAGCGCCGCAAGTACCGCTTCGAGCAGTTGTGCCGCGAGCCGCACCTGGCGGCGGCCGTCGCGCTCGATGCGGTGCAGGAGTTCGATTTCGACGCGGCGATCCTGTTCAGCGATCTGTTGTTCCCGCTGAACGCGCTGGGATTCCCGCTGAAGTACGACGACAGCGGTCCGAAGCTCGGGCGCCGGCTCGACGAGGCGGGACTCGGCCGGCTGCGGGATCTCGATCGCGCCGGCGACGCGCTGGCGTTCCAGGCCGAGGCCGTCGCGCTCACGCGCTACGCGCTGGCGCCGTCGACGGGCCTGATCGGCTTCGTCGGCGGGCCGTGGACGCTGTTCGTCTACGCGATGGAGGGCACGCACACGGGTGCGCTCGTCCGGCCCAAGGTGTCGATGGGCCTGTACCGCAAGTTCGCGCGGATCCTGGTGCCGCTGCTCGCGCGCGCGATTCGCGAGCAGCTCGAGGCCGGCGCGGACGTGGTGATGATTTTCGATACGGCCGCGGGCGAGCTGTCGCCAGCCGCGTTCCAGCAGCACATTGCGCCGGATCTGCGCCGGCTGGCCGCCACGCAGCCCGGCCGCCTCGGCTACTATGCGCGCGGCATCCAGGCCGCGCACCTCGGCGGTCCGACGAGCGCCGGCATCGGGCCGTGGGCCGGCCTGGGCGTCGACTGGCGGTGGGATCTGACCGACGTGCTGGCCGCGCGCGGCCGCACGGGATTCGTGCAGGGCAACTTCGATCCGGCGCTGCTGCACCTGACGGGCACGGCCCTGCGGCGTGCCATCGATGAGTACCTGGCGCCAATCGTGGCGCTGCCGGCCGCGGCGCGCCGCGGCTGGGTGTGTGGCCTGGGGCACGGCGTACTCCCGGGCACCCCGGAGGCCAGCGTCCGGGATTTCGTTCGCGTCGTACGGAGGCGCCTGTCATGACTCTCTCGGACCTCCTCGAAAAGTACGACGTCCCCGTCCCGCGGTACACGAGCTATCCGACGGTGCCGCAGTGGACCGAGCCGCCCACGACCGATCAGTGGGTGGCGGCGCTCGAACGCGCCAGTGCGGCGCCCGACGCGGCGCTCGCCCTGTACGTGCACCTGCCGTTCTGCGAGTCGCTGTGTTCGTTCTGCGGCTGCAACAACGTCATCACGCGCGATCACGGCCGCGAGGCGCCGTACATCGACCTGGTGCTGGCCGAACTGCGCGCGTATCTGGCGCGCGTGCCGTCGCTGGCCAGGCAGCCGTTCCAGCAGCTGCACCTGGGCGGTGGCACACCGACGTTCCTCTCGGCCGAGTCGCTCACGCGGCTGGTCACCGGGCTCTACGAGCACCTGCCGCAGCGGACCGGCGCGTTCGAGGGATCGATCGAGGTCGATCCGCGCGTGACGAACACGGCACAGCTCGAGGCGCTGCGCGCGCTCGGCTTCCGTCGCGTCTCACTCGGCGTGCAGGACATCGACCCGCACGTCCAGCACCTGGTCAACCGCATCCAGCCGCTGGAGATGACCGAGCAGATCTGTGTCGAGGCGCGCCGGCTGGACTACGAGTCGATCAACATCGACCTCATCTACGGCCTGCCCGGTCAGACGACGGAATCGATTGCCGCCCTGGCGCGCGAGATCCTGCGGCTGTCGCCGGATCGCCTCGCGGTCTACAGCTTCGCGAAGGTGCCGTGGATCAAGCCGCAGCAGCGGCGGTTCAAGGACGACCAGATTCCGGCGGGTGCCGCCAAGCGCGCGCTGTACGAAGCGATCCGCGAGCCGCTGGTGGCCGGCGGGTACCTCGAGATCGGGCTCGATCATTTCGCGAAGCCCGGCGATGCGCTCGCCCGGGTGGCCGACGAGGGACGGCTGCACCGGAACTTCATGGGCTACACGGAGGTCAGGACGACGACGCTGCTCGGGCTGGGCGTGAGTGCGATTTCCGAGACGCCCGGCTGCTATCACCAGAACGAGAAGGTGCTGCCGACGTACGAGAAGCGCGTGCTCGCCGGTGAAATCCCGACGCTGCGCGGGCACATCCTCTCCGACGAGGACCGGCGCCGGCGCGACCTGATCTTCAGCCTGATGACGCGGTTCCGCGTGCCGGTCGGCGACGGCGACATTGCGGCCGACGAGGCCATGGTCCGTCAGCTCGTCGCCGACGGCCTGATGACGATCGACAACGGCATGGTGGTGGTCTCGGATCTCGGGCGGCCGTTCCTGCGGAACGTTGCCGCCGTGTTCGACGCGCACCTGGTACACCAGGACCTTTCGCGTCCCACCTATTCGACATCGGCATGAAGACGGCGCGCGTGGTCGGCGCCGGGCTGAGCGGGCTGGCCGTGGCGGCGTGCCTGGCCGACAAGGGCCACCAGGTCGAGGTCATCGAGGCCGCCGACGGGCCCGGCGGCCTCATCGGCACGCAGACCACGCCGCACGGGCCCGCCGAGCGGGCGGCCAACGCGTTCGTCTGGACGCCGACGACCGAGGCGTGGTTCGCGCGGCTCGGGCTGACCGCCGAACTGCCGCTGCCCACCGCGCGGGCCCGCTACATCTACCGCGACGGCCGGCCGCGACGCTGGCCGCTCACGCGGGGCGAGACGACGGGCCTGCTGACGCGACTGGCCTGGACGTACGCGACACGGCGGCTGAAGCCGCGCGCCGACGAATCGGTGGCCGCGTTCGCCACGCGTGCCGCGGGTCCGGCCGCGGCGCGCTGGTTCGCCTCGCCGGCCATGCAGGGCGTCTATGCCGTGCCCGCCGATCAGCTGGCCGCCGCTGCCATCTTCGGCCCACGCCGGCGATCGCGCGGTCCGAGTGCGTCACCGCGCGGCGGCATGGGTCAGTTCATCGAGCGCCTCTACGACGATCTGCGCACGCGCGGCGTGACGTTCTCCTTCAACGCGGCCGCTGACTTCGTCGGCGGCCACGTCCCGACGGTCATCTGCACGAATGCGCCGGCGGCCGCCCGGCTCGTGGCCCCGCACGCCCCGGGCCTGGCCGAGGCCATCGGCCGCATCGGCATGACCGGCATCGAGACCGCGACGGCGTTCTACGATCCGTGTCCTGACGATCTGCAGGGATTCGGCGTCCTGTTCCCGCGCGAGGTCGGCGTCGGGGCTCTCGGCGTCCTGTTCAACTCGAGCATCTTCCGCGGGCGCGGACCGTATCGATCCGAGACCTGGATCTATGCCGTCGACGATCGCACGCCGTCGGCGGCGTCGGCGGCCGATCGCGTCACAGCCGATCGCGAGGTCCTGGTCGGCCGGCGCACGCCACCGCTGGCGGTCTATGCCACGCGCCGGCCCGCGGCCCTGCCCATTTACGATCGGCATGTGCTGGCAATCGCCCCGCACCTCCAGGAACTGCCGCCCTGGCTGGCGCTGTCGGGCAACTACCTGGGCCAGATCGGCGTCTCGACGCTGCTCGCGCGCGCCGAGACGACCGTGGACCAGCTCGTGGCGCGCACGTCGTGATACAACGGCTGCCTGATGCGTGATGTCCTGATCATCGGCGCCGGCCCGGTCGGCCTGGCGTGCGCCATTGCCGCCACGCGCGAAGGACTGTCCGCGCGCGTCCTCGACAAGGGAACGCTCGTCAACTCGATTGTCGGCTACCCGTCGATGATGGAGTTCTTCTCGACGCCGGAGTTGATCGAGATCGGCGGCTACCCGTTCGCGATTCCCCGATACAAGCCGACGCGCGAGGATGCGATCGAGTACTACCGGAAGGTGGCCGCGCGCGAATCGCTCGACGTGCGGCTCTACGAGCGCGTCCTCGAGGTGCGCGGCACGCGCGGCGATTTCACCGTCGTCACGTCGAAGGGGGAACACCGGGCCCGACATGTGGTCATTGCCACGGGCTTCTTCGATCAGGCGACGATGCTCGACGTGCCGGGCGAGACGCTGCCGAAGGTCACGCACTATTACAGGGAACCGTACGGGTACGTCGGCCAGCAGGTCGCGGTGGTGGGCGCGCGCAACTCGGCCGCGAAGGCCGCGCTCGACTGCCATCGGCACGGCGCGCACGTGACGCTGATCGTGCGATCGTCGTCACTGTCGGATCGGATCAAGTACTGGATTCGTCCCGATATCGAGAACCGCATCAAGGAAGGCAGCATCACGGCGTATTTCGACTCGACGATCGAGGCGATTGCCGAGACGACGATCGCGATCAGGACGCCCGCGGGACGCCGGGAGATCGCCAACGACTGGGTGCTGGCGATGACCGGCTACCGGCCCGACTTCGCCTTCCTCGACGCGCTGGGCGTGGCGTGCGACGGCACACCGCAGCGGGCGCCGATTCACGACGAGGCGACGTTCGAAACCGCGCGGGCGGGCGTCTACATTGCCGGCACCGTGTGCGGTGGCTACGACACGGGCCGATGGTTCATCGAGAACGGCCGGTTCCACGCGCGGCAGATTGCCGCGCACATCGCCAGGGGCCGCGTCGAGCCCGTACGGTTCGACGACGTGCACTGGAAGACGGCCGAGTAGCCGCCGCGCGATCAGCGCCGCTCGGCGTACACGCGCGTGAGCACGATCGGGGTCACGGGCATCTCGCCCTCGACGGGCACCTTCGCAATGGCGTCCACCACGTCCTGCCCGCCGCTGACGCGCGCGAAGACCGTGTATTGCCCCGTCAGCGGCGCGCACGCCCCGATACAGATGAAGAACGACGTCGAGCCGCTGTCCGGGGCGTCGCCGCGCGCCATCGAGACGATGCCCGGCTCGTTCGGCGTGTCGGTGAACTCGGGTGGCAGATTGCCGACGAACCGCTGCTGCGAGGCGCGCAGCGGCTCCTGCCTGTAGAACGGCGAGCCCGTCTGGATCACGAAGTTCGCGGCCACGCGGTGGATCAGCATGCCGTCGTACACGCCGCCGGCCACCATCTGCAGGAACCGGCGCACGGTTACCGGGGCCTTGTCGGGCAGCAGGTCCAGCTCGATTCGCCCCATCGTCGTCTCGAGGATGGCGCGGTAGGCGGCGAGGTCGGCAACCGATTCGTCGACGAACGGATCGGGCGGCGTGTCGCGGATCGTGATGCCGGTGATGGCGATGCGCTCGTTCGGCAGACCGTCGGCACTGGCCTCGGCGGAGGCGATGTCCTGCACGACCTCCATCCCGTCGACCACGCGGGCGAACACGGTGAACAGACCGTCGAACGCCGGCTGCTCGCCGATGCAGATGATGAACTGCGAACCGGCGGAGTCGGGTTCGTCGGCAAACGTGACGGCCGTCACGGCGCCGGCCGCGTGATGGACCTCGCGGCCCTCGGCCCGCAGCCGGCGCATGCCGCCGCTGCCGTACTCGGCGACGCGGGCAGGATCCGCCGAGAACGGATCGCCGCCCTGGATGATGCCGTTGGGCACGACGCGATGGAAGATGGTGCCGGTGTACGCGCCCTCGCGCGCCAGCGTGATGAAGTGCGCCACGTGATTCGGCGCCGTCTCGGGCAGCAGCTGCATCACGATGGTGCCGCGGGTCGTCTCGACGACGGCCTGCGTGCCGGCCATCTCCTCGAGCGTGAAGGGCGACGTGAAGAAGTCGGGCGCGGGCGCCTGGGTCCGCGGGCCCGGACCGGCCTGAAGGGACGTCAACAGCAGCAGGACGACGGTCAGCATCTGGCTCCCTCCGAAAAATCCCGGTCATTCTAGCGCCGGCCGCCGCGCGCTGCGGCATAATAGGAGGATGACTGACATTGCCGCCCGTGGTTATGCCCACCCCGAGGTGCTGGTATCGACCGACTGGGTCGCCGCGCACCTCGACGACCCCAACGTCCGCCTCGTCGAATCCAACGAAGATACGCTGTTGTACTCCTCCGGTCACCTTCCCGGGGCCGTGCACGTCGACTGGACGACGGACCTGAACGACCCGCTCCGACGCGACTACATCACGCGCGAAGGTTTCTCGGCGCTGATGTCGCGAATCGGCGCGACGCGCGAGACCACGGTGGTGTTCTACGGCGACAAGAGCAACTGGTGGGCGTGTTACGCGTTCTGGGTGTTCCAGCTGTTCGGTCACACGAACGCCAAGGTCATGGACGGCGGCCGCCTGAAGTGGGAGAAGGAGAAGCGCACGCTCACGCGTGACGTGCCCACGCCCACGCCGACGAAGTACGACGCGCCCGAGCGGTCCGACGCGGCCGTCCGTGCGTTCCGCGACGACGTGCTGAAGCAGGTGCAGGCCAAGGGCCAGCTCGTCGACGTGCGGAGCCCCGAGGAATTCGCCGGCACGCGCATGCACATGCCCGACTACCCGAACGAGGGCGCACTGCGGGGCGGCCACATCCCGGGCGCGAAGAGCGTCCCCTGGTCGCGCGCGGTCAACCCGGAAGACGGGACGTTCAAGACCGCGGCCGAGCTGACCGAGATCTACGCGAAGGCGAACCAGCTCGACAGCACCAAGCCCACGATCGCGTACTGCCGGATCGGCGAGCGCAGCAGCCACTCGTGGTTCGCGCTGCGGTACCTGCTCGGCTTCACGGACGTGAAGAACTACGACGGTTCGTGGACCGAGTGGGGGAACTCGGTCGGCCTCCCCATCGAGAAGTAGTCCGCATGGCCCTGCCCGCAAAGCTGCAGGACGTCGTCGATCTGTTCGCGACGTTCGACGACCAGGCCGATCGGACCAACCTGCTGCTCAGCTACGCCGACAAGTACCGGGAAGTCCCGCCCGAAGTGGCCACGCGCCCCTTCGGGTCGGGCCACCTGGTGCCGCACTGCGAATCGGAAGCCTACGTCTGGGCCCTGAAGCAGCCGGACGGCACGCTCAAGCTCCATTTCGCCGTCGAGAACCCGTCGGGCATCTCGGTGAAGGCGCTGGCCGCCATTCTCGAGGGAACGCTCTCGGGCCTGCCGGCCGCCGAGATCGCCGAGGTCAACCCCGAACTCGTCGAGTCCATCTTCCGGCACAACATCTCGATGGGGAAGGGCATGGGCCTGATGTCGCTGGTGCAGGCGGTCCGCAGCCTGGCCAGGGCCGCGAGCTGACGCAGATGCCGGGTCGCGCACGATCCGGTCACCATGTGCGGCATCGCCGGCATCTGGCAGCCTGACGGTCCGCCCGTCGATCCCGGCACGATTCGGCGCTTCATCCGCGCGCTGGCGCACCGCGGCCCCGATGGCGAGGACGTGGTCGCCGGCGATGCGGACCGCCTTGCCCTGGCGCATCGACGCCTGGCGATTCTCGATCCCGGCGACGCCAGCGCCCAGCCGATGTGGTCGGCCAGCGGCCGGTACGCCATCACCTACAACGGCGAACTCTACAACTTCCTCGAGCTGCGCACCGAGCTCGCACGGGACGGCGTCCGGTTCCGGAGCGACGGCGACACCGAGGTGATGCTCGCGGCCTTCGAGCGCTGGGGGCCCGACGGGCTGCTGCGCTGCAACGGCATGTGGGCCCTGGCGATCTGGGACGCGCGCGAGCGCCGGCTCTGGCTCGCACGCGATCGGTTCGGGGTGAAGCCGCTGTATGTCACGCGGGCCGGCAACCGGTTCGCCTTCGCGTCGGAGTTGAAGGCGTTCCTCCACCTCGACGAGTTCGTCCCCACGGCGAACCCGACGGCCGTGGCCGCACGACTGGCTGACGACGTCAGCGGGCACGTGCTGCTCGACGGCATCGAGATGCTGCCACCCGGGCACTGTCTGGAAGTGACGCCGACGGGCGCGCGGCGGCGCCGATGGTGGCACACGATCGAGCACCTCGTCGACGTGCCGCGCGAACGCGCGGCGCAGGCCGAGGCGTTCCGCGCACTGGTGATCGACGCGTGCCGGCTCCGGCTGCGCAGCGACGTGCCGTTGGCCACCTCGCTCAGCGGCGGTCTCGACTCGTCGTCTGTGATCTGCGCGCTGGCTGAGGCTGCGGCCGGCCGAGCGACGAGCCGCCGGGCCCCGGCCTGGCAGCGCGCGTTCATCGCCGGGTTCGCGGGCACGTCGCAGGACGAAACCGCCGACGCCCTGCTCACGGCCGAGCGGGCCGGCGCCACGGCCGTCGTCCGGCAGTTTGCCAGTGCGGATCTGCGCACCGACGTCGATGCGTTTCTCTATCAGTTCGAGGAGATTGGTGGGCTCTACGGCCTGGCGGCGTGGGCGCTGTATCGCGAGATCCGGCGGGCGGGCCTGACGATCTCGATCGACGGCCACGGCGGCGACGAACTGCTTGGCGGGTACGACGTCCATCTGCTGGCCGGTCTCCTGCGCGGTCGCGGGCTGCTGACCGAGCCTCGCCGGACGATCGATCTGATCGCGACGTGGCACGGACTGCACGGGGCCCGTCTGCGCGAGCGCGTGTCGAACGGCCCCCTGCTCGCGGCCCTGACGATTCCCGGCGTCCTGCGGGCGGCGCGCACGGTGCCGTTCGTCGAGCGTCGGACGCGGTGGCTGACGACCGTGGCGCGGCAGCACTCGTTCGAGGCGACGACGGCGGTCGACGAGGGCGTGCGTGCGGAGGAGCGCGCCATCGACGCGCTCGGGCCGATGCGGGGCGCGCTGTATCGCAGTTTCCATCACCTGTCGCTGCCGCGCATCCTCCGCAACTTCGACGTGCACGCGATGGGGCACGGCGTGGAGGTCCGGATGCCGCTGCTCGACTGGCGGGTCGTCTGTTTCGCGTTCTCGGTGCCGGAAAGGCGGGGCGGCGGCTACACGAAGGGCCTGCTGCGCGATGCGATGAGCGGGATGCTGCCCGAGCGGGTGCGGCGGCGTCGCCGCAAGCTCGGCTACAACGCGCCGGTGGCGGACTGGCTGAACGGATCGCTGGCCGGCTGGCTGGCCGATCTGGTGCACGAGCCGGGGTTCGTCCAGAGCGATCTCTGGGACGGGCCGGCGCTGCGGGCCCTGGCGGAACGGCACCGGCGACACCGATCGTGGGTCGATGCCGACGCGCGCCGCGTGGTCCTGGCGGCGACCGCGTACTGGTGGCAGACGCGCTGGCTGCGTCCGCGGGGGTGAGAGGGCTGGACGCCGACGCGCGATCCGCGCAGTGTTGTCAATACTTATAGTCTCTTGTCGACCATCGTCAAGATCCCGAGGATGCTTGTCGATGGCCGACCTGCGGAAGAAGTTCGGGCAACGCGTCCGCGAGTTGCGGAACGCGCGCGGATTCTCGCAGGAGGAACTCGCCCACCGCGCGGGCATGCACTACACCTACCTGGGCGGCATCGAACGCGGTGAACGCAACCCCGCCCTGCAGAACATCGGGCGCATCGCCCGCGCCCTGGCCATCCCCGTCGCCGACCTGTTCACCGACGCCCCGGCCCGCAGCCGACGCTGAGCCCCGACCGGCACACGACACGCCCACTGTGGCTCAGACCAGCCAACGCTCGGCCTGTTCCACGGACACGCCCTTGCGCGCGGCGAGATCCGCCAGCTGATCCGGTCCAATCGGACCGAGCGTGAACGGCGCCGCCTGCGGGTGCGCGAAGAAAAGACCGACCTCCGAGGCGCCCGGCGCGAGCGCGAACGTGTCGGTCACCGCGAGACCGATCTCTGACGTGTGCAGCAGGCGGCAGATCGCCTCGCGTTCGCTGCGATCCGGACACACGGGGCCGCCGGTTGCCGCGCGCAGTCCGACATCCCGCGCGGGGTGCCGATCGTCGGGCGGCTGCGGGGCCTTGTCGGTCCCGGCCCAGTCACGACGCACCTGCGCGTGCACGAACTGGGCGAACGCCGCCGTCAGCTGCGCAACAAGGGCAGCCACCAGCCGCCGGTCCTCGTCACTCAGGCCCTCGTCGTCGCGACCATCGAGGTCGATGCCGAGCGATAGGGCGTACGCACCGATGTAGTCCGGAGCGAACGACGCCTTCGGGGCCACGAAGTCCGCCACCGAGAGACTCGGCTGCCCCTCGTCCGGGATCTGCTGCTGCCTCAGCGCATGGAGCCGCACGAGCACGGACGCCCGGGCATCATCCTTGTAGACGAGGATGTCGTCGTCCACGCTGTTGGCCGGCCAGAAGCCATACGCGCCGTGCGGCGCAAAGGCCGATGTTTTGGCCAGCTCCGCCAGTACCCACCGGGCGCGGTCGTGCAGGGCGCGCGCCCGTGCGCCGTGCACCGGGTGTTCGAGAAGCGCCGGGAAGGGTCCGGCCAGGTCGTGCGCGGCGAAGAACGGCACCCAGTTGAGGTGCGGGAGCAGATCCGCCATGGTCGGCCTGGCGAAGCGACGGCCGATGAACCACGGCACCGGAATCGCGAGGTTGTCCCAGTCGGTCTTCAACGCATTGGCGCGGGCGGCATCGATCGGCAGCACGTTCAGCAATCTACGCGGCGCCCATCGCCGCGGGCAAGTCCCGCCGGCCGCGCCGGCCGACGCGCCGACATAGAATCGCAGGACGATGGTGACGCCCACGCCCGCCCGTTCCCGCAATCGCCGCGACATCGACGCCGCCTACACGTGGCGGCTCGACGACATCTATCCGGACTGGGACGCCTGGGCCGCCGACGTCGCGGTACTCGAGGCCGGCATCGGCGACTATGCGGCGCTGAAGGGCACGCTCGGCCGCGGCGCCGACGATCTGCTGGCCGCGTACCAGCTCAACGATCGCCTCGGCCAGGTCGCCTACAAGGTGTTCTTCTATCCGTCGCTGCGCCACGACGAGGATCAGCGCGACAACGACGTCAACGCCCGGCGCCAGCAGGTCCAGGCGCTGCTGGCCCGCTGGCAGCAGGCCGCGTCGTGGGTGCATCCGGAGCTGCTCACGATTCCGATCGCGACCGTGCGCGCGTGGATGACGACGCACCCGGCGCTGGCCGTGTACCGCTTCGCGATCGAGGAAGTCTACCGGCAGCAGGCCCACGTCCTCGACGAGCGGGGCGAACACCTGCTCTCGCTCGCGACGCAGACGTCGGCCGCCCCCGGCGAGGCCTACCAGGCGCTGTCGACGGCCGACGCGCGATTTCCCGAGGTCACGCTCAGCACCGGCGAGCGGGTCGTCGCCTCGTACGGCCAGTATCGCGCGGTCCTCGCGACCAACAGGCAGCAGGCGGATCGGCGCGCGACGTTCCTCGGCCACTACGGCACGTTTGCCGCGAACCTCAACACGTTTGCCGCGCTCTACCAGGGCATCTGCCAGCGCGACTGGTTCCACGCCCGCGCGCGGGGCTACACCACGACGCTCGAGGCCGCGCTCTTCGGCGACAACGTCCCGCTGTCGGTCGTCGACAACCTGATCGCGGCCACGCGGGCCGGTGTCGAGCCGCTGCAGCGCTACCACGACCTGCGCCGCCGCGCGCTCGGACTCGATCGGTACTACCCGTACGACTTCTCGATTCCCCTCGTCGGCTGGACGAAGCGCTACGGCTACGACGACGTCCTCGACACCATCGTCGCGTCCGTGGCGCCGCTCGGCGAGGCGTACCAGGCCCGGATGCGGCGCGGCTTCCGCGATCGCTGGATCGACGTGTACGAGAACGACGGGAAGCGGAGCGGCGCGTATTCCGCCGCGGTCCACGGCGTCCACCCGTACATGCTGCTCAACTGGGCCGACACGCTCGACGACGTGTTCACGCTGGCCCACGAGATGGGACATTCGATGCACACGCTGCTCGCGCACGAGCGGCAGCCGTTCGTCTATGCGGACTACACGATCTTCGTGGCCGAGGTCCCGTCGACGCTCAGCGAGATGCTGCTGCTCGATCACCTGCTGGCCGGTACGACGGATCGGGACGAGCGCATCGTGCTGCTGCAGCACGCCATCGACAACATCACCAGCACGTTCTACACGCAGGTCATGTTCGCGGACTTCGAACGGGCCGCGCACGCGCTGGTCGAAGACGACAGGCCGCTGACGGCCGACGTCCTGAACGCGCTCTACCGCGAACGGTTCGCCGCCTACTACGGCCCGGCGGTCGACATGGAAGCGCTGACGCCCATCACGTGGGCGCGGATCCCGCACTTCTTCAATTCGCCGTACTACGTCTATCAGTACGCCACCTGCTTCGCGTCGGCAGCCCGGATTCTGGCCGCCATCCGCCAGGACGACCACCTGTCGGCCGGTCAACCATCAATGGCCCGGCAGCGCTACCTCGACATGCTGGCTGCCGGCGGCTCGGATCACCCGATGACCCTGCTGCAGCAGGGAGGCGCCGACCTCGCGGACCCGACCACCGTCCAAGCCGTGGTCGATCAGCTCGGGCACCTCGTCGATCAGCTCGAAGCCCTGTTCTGAAACGGGCCCTTGGATTGCCCCCTCCGGAGCGCTGGATCCGGCGGGGGAGTCGCCCGGCACCCGGGATCGGACCGTTCGATACAATTTCTTTACCTGCAACGGATTACGAACATCCGATCGAACAGCCCCCGACAGCCTGGCGTACGGCACGGCCTTTCCTTAAGGCCGGGCACACGCTATGGGATTCCTCGACAAGCTCATGCCGCAGCCACGCTGGAAGCACGCGGATCCGGCAGTACGCCTGGACGCCGTGAAAGACGTAGACGACCTTCAGGACCTTGCCCAGCTCGCCGAGCACGACCCCGATGTGCGGGTCCGGCGGGCCGCGGCCGCGCGCGTCGATGACGTGGCGGTGCTGGGCCGCATCGCCGGCGCCGATCCCGACGAGGACGCGCGCGACAAGGCGGCCGATCGGCTCGTCGCGCTGGCCAGCCGGCAGGCGATGGCCGGCGAGGATCCGGCAGGCCCCGAAGCCCAGATCGCGCTCGAGGCCGTGCGTGCGATCGCCGACGTCCGCCGGCTGTCCACGCTCGCCAAGGGGCAGGCCGCCGACGCCGTCCGCGAACACGCGCTCGCGCGCATCACCGACGAACGGGCCCTCGGCAGCATTGCGCGGCACGCGAAGTCCGAGGGCACGGCGGCCGCCGCGCTGGCCCGGCTCGGCGACAGGGCCGAGTTCCTCGAGGTGGCGATGCACGGCGATCACAAAGACATCGCCCTGGCCGCCTTCGATCGCCTGTCGCCCGAGACGCTCGACCTCAACGACCTCCGCTCCATCGAGGTCCGCGCCCACCAGAAAGCCGTCAGCCGACGAGCCCGCACCATGATTCAGGACATCGAAGCCGCCGAAGCCGCCCGCCAGACCGCCGCCCTCGAACGTCAGCGGCGCGAGAGCATGTTGTGTGACGCGATGGAGCAGCTGGCCAGCGTGGCCGACGTGTCCGTCCTGCGCGGCGAACTGGTGCGTCTGACCGACGCGTGGCAGGCGCTGGACGTCACGGAGACCACGGCCCGCGATCGCTTCGCGCGGGCGACGACCGCTGTCGAAGCGGCCATCCATCGTCGCGATCACGAGGCTGACGAAGCCGCCGACCGGCTGCGGCTGCGGGCCGAGGCGATTGCCACGCGCATCGCACTCTGCGAGCGCGTCGAGACGCTCGAGGGCGACGACGTCCTCGAACAACTGGTACCGATCGAAGAGGAATGGCGAGCGCTCCTGCCGCTCGTCGGAAACGGCCCGGAGGCCGACCGGCTGGCAGAGCGCTTCGCCCAGACGGTGGCCGCGTGCCGCAAGCGGCACGAGATGGGCGCCCAGCTGCAGGATGCGCGCACCACGCTGGAAGCGCGCGTCGTCGAGGCCGAAGGCCTGGTGTCGCACGACGATGCCGCCGCGGCCGAGCAGCGATGGGTGTCGCTCAGCCGGGAGGCACGCGGCCTCGTCACCCTGCTCGAACGCGCGGCACGCCCCGCCGACGATCTGATCGAACGGCTGCGCGGCGTCGATCAGGTGTTCGTCGGCCGGCAGACCGAACGCGAGACGGCCGCCGAAGCCGCACGGGAAGCGGCGGCCACGCTGCTGCGCCGGCTCATCGACCGCGCCCGCCGCGTCGCCGACGCCGAAACGATGACCCTGCGTGAAGGCGATCGCCTGATGCGCGACATCGCGGCCGGTCTCGAGACCGCCACCCGCGCAGGTTCATCGAAGACGCTCGACGACACCGCCAGCGAACTCCGCGAACTGCAGGGCAAGGTTGCGCCGCGCGTCCGCGAACTGCGGGAAATGGACGACTGGCGCCGGTTCGCCAACGCGCAGCGCCAGGAACAGCTCATCACGATGGCCGAGGCGATCGTCGCCTCGCTGCGCACGGACGAGGAAGCCGGCAAGGAGACCGACCTGGCAGCCACCGCCCGCGCCCTGCGCGAACTGCACGCCGAGTGGCAGCAGGTGGCCGAAGCGCCTCGACAGAGCGCCCAGCGGCTCTGGGATCGCTTCCGCACGGCCACCGATCTCATCCGGAGCCGGTGCGAACCGTTCTTCATCAAGCGGCGCGAAGAGCGCAGCGCGGCACACACCCACCGCCTGGCCCTCGTCGAGGAAGCCGAAGCCCTCGTCTCGTCGAACGACTGGGCCAAGGCCGCGGCCCGCTTCCAGGCCATGCAGACGGAGTGGCAGGCCCTCGGCGGCCCGGCCGGTGACGGCGACCGCCAGCTGTTCCAGCGCTTCCGCGCGGCCGCCAACGCGTTCTTCGCCCGCCGCCGCGAGGATCTCGCGGATCGCAAGAAGATCTGGGCCGAGAACCTCGAGCGCAAGGAAGCACTTTGCGCGCGTGCCGAAGAACTGGCCTCGTCGACCGAGTGGGACACGGCCGTCAACGAGATGAAGCGCCTCCAAGCCGACTGGAAGACGATTGGCCCCGTGCGCAAGAACAAGTCCGACGCCATCTGGGCGCGGTTCCGCACCGCCGCCGACACCTTCTTCGAGCGCTACCACAACCGGCACGAGGTGGCCCTGGCGGCCAAGCTCGCCGAGCGCGAGGCGATCGTCATCGAACTCGAAACACTGGCGGCGCTGCCCGCGGCCGATCTGCCCGCCTCGGCCGCCGAAGACGTGCAGCGGCTCCGCGGTCAGTGGAATCGCAGCGTGCCGGTGCCGCTGCCGGGCATGAAGACACTGACCGATCGGTGGCAGCACGCGCTCGGACAGCTCGTCTCGGCGCGCGCCGATCTGTTCACCGGGACGGATCTCGATCCGCAGAGCGTCGTGCAGCGGATGCAGAAGCTCGTCGCGCGCGTCGAGGCGCTCGCCAGCGAGGCGCCGAAGGCGACCGACGAGCGCCGACTCTCGCCCACGGAACTGATGGCCGCGAAGCTCCGGCAGGCCCTCGCGAGCAACGCGATGGGCAGCCGGCACCACGACGAGGCCAGGCAGCGCGCCACCGTCGACGCCGTGCGCGATGCCCAGGCGGCGTGGCAGCGGCTGCCCCCCGTGGCACTGCCCGAGGCTCGCGAGCTCGAGAGCCGCTTCCGGGATGCGTGCCGGAAGCTCCAGGGACACGATCGATCAGGCCGATCGGCCCACCCGCACAAGAGCCACCGGCCGGCCCCGGCACCAGCCGCACCAGCGCCCGAACACGACGCGGAACCGGCAACCGTATAGACAAGCCAGAAGGTAGAAGCTTCTACCTTCTGGCTTCTGACAGTCCCAGCCTGCGGTCGACGAAGGTGAAGTAGGGCACCGAAAGGCCGGCAAGTGCGGCGGCCAGCAGGAACGCGGGCCGGAATCCATACAGGTGGATGACGAGGCCGAGCAGCGACGCCCCCAGGCCGATGCCGGTGTCGAAGGCCGCGAGCATCGCCCCGAACGCGGCCCCGCGCCGACGGACGGGCACGTGCTCCAGCACGTACGTCGTGAACGCCGGGTGCATCAGGCCGAAGCCCGCCCCGAACACGAGCGCCGACAGCACCAGCGTGACGCGCCCCTGCGCCAGCGCGAAGCAGACCATGCCCACGGCCGGGGCAATCAGACAGGGAATCAGCACGCGGCGAGGACCGATCGCGTCAATCGCGCGTCCCACCAGCAGCCGGCCGAGGACCGTCGTCACCGCCATCACCGACAGGAACAGGCTGCGCGGTTCGACGCCGAGGTCGTCGGCAAAGAGCGCCGAGAAGCTCGTGATAGCGCCGTACCCGAACGACACGAGCGCCGTGGTCACGGCCAGCCAGAACACCCGCCACTCGATATGTGACCGCACGAACGATCCCACGGTCAGCGGCACGGGTGACACCGGCTCGGCCGGCGCCTCGACCGCCGTCGCCCCGGCTTCGCGACGGTCGTCGGGCAGCGCCCACGCGATCGCCGCCATCAGCAGGTTGAGCGCCGCCAGCTCCATGCACAGCGCAAACCAGCCGTGACGATAGACCCAGAAGCCGACGATCGGCGCGACGCCAATCGCGAACACGGTCGCCAGTCCCCAGTAGCTGAGCCCTTCGGCCCGCCGGGCTTCGGGAATCGTCGATGTCATGTACGCCCCCGACGCCGCCAGCAGCGCCGACCATACGCAGCCGTGCACGATGACCACGGCCAGCAGCAGGTGATAGTCCGTGATGAAGGCGTAGCTGAACGTGAACGCCGCCAGGATGAGCGACACCCCGATCAGGACCGGCCGGTGGCCAATCCGGTCGCTCATCGCGCCTGTGATGGGCCCCGACAGCGCGGAGGCGAACGTCAGGAACCCATGGAACAGGCCCGCCACGGCCGTCGATCCGCCCAGCGCCAGCACGCGGTACGGCGCGACCGGCAGCAGTTGGAACACCGACGCGAACACCGTGAAGGTGTAGCCGAACATGATGAAGAATCGCGTGGTGAATAACCGGGGAGACATCGGCCAGCAGTATAACGATCGGCCCCGCGCGGCCCCGGGGCCGCGATAGAATCGGCCGCATGTCCGATCGTCCGTCCCAACTCTGGCGCGCGATGCCGCCCGACACGCGCGTGGCCGCCGCGGCCGCCTTCTGGCGCGATACCGAGTCCCCCGAGATCGGCGTCCAGCACGCCGAGGCCATCGGCCTGCTGGCGCGTCGGCTGAACTTCCGGGTCCGCAGTCTCCAGACCCTGCCCGTCGAGAAGCGGGCCCGGCACCTCGCACAGATCACCGACGTGACGGATCCGATCGCGACGCGGGCCTTGATTGCCTATCACTTCGAGGCCCAGCGGCCGCTGATGGCCGCCTTCCTCGATGCGCTGGGCATTGCGCACGAGAACGGCCTGATCACGGCCGACGAGACGCCCGCACCGTCGGCCGAGGCGCTGGCGACCGCCGTGCAGGCCGTCCGCACCGCCTTTCCGCAGGCCGAAGTGGACCTGTACTTGAGGACGCTGGCGACGCTCGATGGGGACACCTGGGCGGCACTCGACGGCGTCCTGGCCCACTCCGCCAGCTGACGTCGTCAGTCACCGCTGGCCTCGCCATTGCACTGGGAGTCCCCCGGACAGCCGGCCCCCGAGGCTGAAGCCTCGGGGCTCCGAAGAGCATCCCGGACAGCCGAAGCCTCAGGGCGCCGAAGGGGCTCCGCCGGGACAGTTGGAGCCCTGGGGCTTCAGCCCAGGGGGACACACACCATGACCAGACGCCGGCGTTCGTGGATTCTTGGCGGCCTGCTGACATTCCTGCTGGGCGTGGCCGCGCCGGTCGCCGCGCAGGAGACGGCGCCCGCGCCGGCGACCGACTCGGATCAACCGGCGGTCACGGTGCCCGTCACGCCGGGCGACATGGCGCGCATCCGGAAAGCCCTCGACGCGGACCCGGCCGTCCGTATCGACGACGACCAGCTGCGGTTCTACATGCAGATCCTCGTCAAACGCCCGACGTTCGCCGAGTTCATCAAGGGCTACGACTTCAAGAACGGCCCGACGCGTCGCGGCAATCCGATGACCCACAACGAGTTCCTCGCGATGGTGACGCCGAAGGAACTGCAGAGCTCCGTCGGCATCACCGCGCGCGAGACGCTCGAGTTCGCCCTCACCAACTGGCTCGGCCAGACGCTCGTCAAGCGTGCGTTCGAGGAAATCCAGCAGGCGAAGAGCGAGCGGGAGATCCAGGAAATCCGCGATCGGATCGATCGCGAACTGGCCGCACTCAAGGCCTCGTCGGGGCAGTAGCGGCGACGACGTTCCACGGCGGGATGACGATCGAGATTGCGCCGTGGGCCCTGGCCTGACAGGCCAGGCGGATGAGCGGCCGTTCCTCCAGCGCATCCAGGTAGCCGCACGCGCGCAACTGCGTACGCTCGCGCTCGTCGACAGGGGACAGCTTCCCGGCGCCGCCGAGCACGCCAACCCAGCAGCCGCACGCGTCCGTTCCGCATCCGGATGGGAGGGGGCCGGCGTGGGGTGCACAGCGTGGATCGAGACTGTGGTAGTCGCGCCCATCGGCCAGGGCGGCCTCCGCGATTGTCTGGCCGTCGATCAGGGAAAACCGGGCCGACGGGTCGGCCTCGTCGAACGTCACGGACCAGCGCCTGCGCGCACCGCGCACGAACCCGAAAAGCCCTTGCGAGTCGTCCCGTGCCCGCACCCGCAGCACCTGGTGCGGCGACATCGCCCGCGCCTTGTGCGACAGGTGAATCGTCGGGGCTTCGACCTCGAATGCCCGGGGCCCGGCCTGGCGCAACGTCATCAACAGCACGGCGCCGATACCGAGCAGCATCTCGCGATCGACTCGCGCCGTCCTTCCCGCCGCATCGGCAATCGCGCCGATCGTCGTGGCCAGGTCTGCCGATGCGGGACCTCTCCACGCCTGGATCGCCGCCTTGACCTGGGGCCAGTACCGGTGCGCATACAGAAACCTGTGAGAAGTCCCCGCCTGCTCGGCCAGCCGTGGGGTTCCTGCCACGCCGGCGGCGTCGGCCTGCCCGGCGACCTCGTCCGCATGCTCCGTGCGCAGGTGCCGCACGAGGGGAAAGAACGCGAACCAGATCCGCGTGGCCTCACGATCGACAGGGTGGATGTCGGACCCGATCGCCTCGAGGGCGCCCGTCCACGCCTCCGCGTCATGGCGGATCAGCGCCGCGTACATGTCGATCATGCGTGGCACATTCTATCGTCCGCGGCAGACGTCATCGCGGCGTGACGATGAGCGCGTCACTCACGGGCCGGGCTCCGATCGGATCGGACGGACGATTGACGATCTGGCCCCGGACCACCATCGTCGTCGATCCGCCGCCATCGAGGTTGAGGGCATCGGTCAGCCCCAATCGATCGCACAGGCGCTGGAGATCGTCGAAGCTCATCCCGATGCTGTAGTCAGGACCGCGCCCGTCGACGGCGATGAGCCAGATCCGTCCGGCGCGATCCTGGCCAATCAACGTCCGCGGGTGACGCCCCTCGGTGAAGTCGTCGGCCTGCAGGCCTTCGTCCTTCCAATCCGTGAGGATCTCGCCGCCGCGGCGGAGCAGGCCCGCGCCATTGACGATGTGCTGCGACCGCTCGAGTTCCTCGTCCGGCACGCCGAAGGCGCTGCGCCACTCTGTCGAGAGCGAAGCTTCGACGCCGACAGTCAGAGCCATCAAGGCCGGCGGCAGCCGCGTGCCGCCGTACGACAACACGACCCCGTCGTCGGGAATGCGCGTGCGGCCGAAGCCGACGCGCACCTCGCGCACCCGCAGCGGTTCGCCGCCGAGTACCCACTCGGCGCCCGTCGGCGCCGTGTCGGTATGCTCGTGATAGCCAGGCGTATACAGCATCAGCCGGCCGCGCTCGCGCGTCGTGTCGACGCCGTCGATCGGCACAGTCCGCACGTCGGTCCCATCGTCGAACGACAGGGACATCTTCGCGGCGAGGCGATCGAAGACGAGCGACACCGGCCCACCCGGCGGCGAGTGGATAATGACGACGCCGCGCGCCAGGCTGCTGTCGCTGACGAGACGACCGTCGACCTTCAACACGCCCGTAGGTTCGCCGTTGGCGCGATTGAAGAAGCCCCCGTTGACGGCCACGAGGGCGTTGTGCCGCCTGGCGATGTCGCCCACCAGCTCGGCATCGAGCACGCGGCCGTTCGAGAGCACGCTGGCCAGGCGCGCCTGCGCCGGATCGATCCGCACGAGGAAGATCGCGACGGGGCCGGCGTTGGCCACCAGCGTCTCGTCGGTGTTGCGGTACAGGTTGATCCCGGGAGCGAGCCGATCCGGCGTGCCCAGCCAGCCGGCATCGCGCGCCGGCCCGCACGCGGCGAGGGCGATGGTCGCCGCGACTGTCGCGGCACGCACGAGGCGACGCCACCGCATCAGATCTCGATACGCTCCTGGTGCCCGGGCGTGGCGAGGCGCCACCCCAGCTCCGCCTCGATCCGGGCCTTGAGCGCGTCCATGGGTTCGGCCTCGCCGTGCACGAGGCACGTGAGCGCCGGCGGCCGCTTGAACTGCCGCAGCCACCGGAGAATCTCGTTGCTGTCGGCGTGCGCGGACATCGAATCGATCGCCTCGATCCGCGCCTTGACCGGCACATCCGCGCCGTGGATACGCGTGAACCCGACGCCTTCGAGCATCTGCCGCCCGCGTGTGCCCGCGGCCTGGTAGCCGACGAACAACACGGTGTTGCGCTCGTCCGGCAGCGTGTGGACCAGGTGGTGCAGCACGCGCCCTCCCGTAGCCATGCCGCTCGAGGAGACGATGATGGCCGGCTCGGTCGATTCCTGGACGGCCCGCGATTCAGGCACCGACGACACGACGCGCAGCTGCTCGGTGCAGAACGCGCAGACCTTCAGGTAGTTGCGCTCGCGACCGTGGTTGAACCGCTGCCCGGCCACGTCACCGTCGAGCTCCTGCAGCCGGCTGCGGTAGATCCCCAGCACCTCCCGGGCCATCGGGCTGTCGACGTAGACGGGCAGCACCGGAATCCGCTGCTCCGCCTCGAGGCGACCGATCCAGTAGAGCACCTCCTCGATCCGCCCGAGGGCGAACGCCGGGATGATCACCTTGCCGTGGCGATCGGCCGTCTCGTTGATGATCTGCGCCATGCGGGCGCCGTTGTCGTCGGCTTCGTGCACGCGGTTGCCGTACGTCGACTCGACGAGCAGGACGTCGGCCTCGTCGACCGGATCGGGATCGGGCATAACCGGCCGATCATAGCGACCGAGATCGCCGCCGAAGAGCACGGTCTTGCCGGCCGACTGGAGACGAACGCGCGCGTACGCGGACCCGAGCAGGTGCCCGGCATTGACGAACTCCGCCTCGACGCCGGGCGCCACCGGCATGGGGCGGTCGTAGCCGACAGGCTGCAGCAGCGCCATGGCACGATCCGCATCCTTCGTCGTGAAGAGCGGCAGCGCCGGCGAGTGCTTCGTGTAGCGCTTCCGGTTCGCGCGTTCGGCATCTTCTTCCTGGAGTCGTGCGGCATCGGCCAGGACGATGCGCGCCAGCTCGGCCGTGGCCGGCGTGCAGAAGACGCGGCCCTTGAAACCCTGGCCGACGAGTCGCGGGAGATAGCCGACGTGATCGAGGTGCGCGTGCGTGAGGACGACCGCCTCGATGTCGGTGGCCTTGATTGGCAGGGCCTGCCAGTTGCGTTCGCGCAGCGACTTCAGCCCCTGGAACAACCCGCAGTCGATGAGCACCCGGTGCCCGTCGACCTGCAGGAGGTGCTTCGAACCGGTCACGGTCCGCGCCGCGCCGAGGAACGTCAAGGATGCCTGCGGACTCGAATCAGCCAATCAATCCTCCCGTGTGCCAGAAGAGTACCGTCTGGTCTTTCGTGAACGTCCCCGCGCGCACTCGCGCGATCAGGCCTGCCATCGCCTTGGCCCCGTAGACGCTGTCGATCACGATGCCCTCCGTACGCGCGAGCAGCGTCGTCGCCTCCGTGGCCGCCGGCGTCGACACGCCGTAGCCGCCGCCCACCTGGCTGTCGTCGGTCGTGATCGGGTGCGGGCCCAGGAGCGTACCGGCGCGGCCACCGAGCGCCACCGCCATGCTGTCGATCAACTGTTCGACGTGCGTGGCGAGGGCCTCGGCCGGCTCGTCGGCACTGACACCGATGACGTGCGCCCGGCTCCCCACCAGGGCACAGCCGGCGACGAGCCCCGCCTGCGTGCCGCCCGACGATGAGGCGTGGATGATGACGTCGGGGGTCACGCGGTCCATACCGAGCTCGGGGACGGCCCGGGCCATGCCCATGGCGCCGACAGGCGTCGATCCTCCGACGGGAATCACGAACGGCACATGATCGGCACGTCTGACCTCGTCGGCTGCCGCCTCCATCGCGGCGGCGCGATCCTCGCGACGGGGCACGATCCGGACGTCGGCGCCGAATAAGTGATCGAGTCGCAGGTTGCCGGTGGGAGGATCGGGAGCCACGCCGTTCAGGACGAGGATGACGCGCCAGCCGAGCGCAGCGCCCGTCGCCGCCGTCACGCGCGCATGATTGGATCCCACCGCGCCGCAGGTGATGAGCGTGTCAGCGCCGGCGCGCCGGGCCTCGGCCGCGATCAGCTGCAGCTTGCGCACCTTGTTACCGCCGCCGCCGAACGCCAGCAGGTCGTCACGTTTGACGAGGAGGCGGGGAGCGTCGGGACCGAGCGCCTGTTCCAGCCGCGCGAGCCGCTCGACAGGCGTACGATGCCGGGCCAGGTCCACGGCCGGCTTCGACATCAATGTGGCCAGCGCCGTTGCCATGCGTGCGTCCCATGTTACGGGAGACAGCCACGCACCGCCATGGCCGGGCACGTCCCGTATACTGGCCGGATGGCCAGTGGGCTTGCCGAGACCCTGCACGAACATGCCGTCCTGTCGGTGGAGTTGCGTCCGCCGCGCGCCGAGCTCGACGCCGCCGCGGGCCGCGACGCCTGGATCGACACGCACCACGCCGTGCGCGGCTTCGTGCGCGACGGCTCGTTCGTCTTCCTGACCGACAGCGCCGTCGGCACGCGCGAGGAACACAACCTCCGCCACCTGGTCATCAACCTCGGCACCGACGTGCCGCGCGATCGCGTCGTCCCGTTCCTGACGACGAAGCACACGCTCGATTTCTGTCTGGCGTACGCCGAACGCGCGTGGACGGAAGGGTTCCGGTCGCTCGTGGTCCTCGGCGGCGACCGGAGCGTGGGCGCGCCGCGCTGCGTCGGCCACGCGTGGGAGCTGCGCAGGCTCATCCGCCAGCACGTACCCGGCCTGTCGCTCGGCGGCTGGGCCAACCCGCACGCCGACGCGGCCACCCAGACGGGCTTCATCACGGGCGGTCAGTTCTACGGGGAATACTTCCTGACGCAGGTCGTATCGCACCACGACATGCCGAAGGTCGATCGGTTCCTGGCCGAGTGCGGGCGACAGGGCGTCACGCTGCCGGGCGTGTTCGGCGTCTTCTATTACCGCAGCGCGAACCCGAGGACGCTGCAGACGCTGCAGCAGTTCCTGCCGGTGCCGGCCGAGGCGCTGACGCGCGAGTTCGAGAGCGGCGCCTCACCGGAGCTGGTGTGCGCGCGCACGATCACCGCGCTCAGGGCTGCGGGCGTGAAGCACGTGTACGTGTCGAACCTGCCCGTCGCCACGGCCCGGGCGACGTTCGAGCGGATTCTCGCGTTGACCTGAGCTGACGAACTGCGGGCTCAGCGGACGTGGCGTCCGCCATCGACGCGGATCGTCTCGCCCGTGATGAAGTCGGTTTCGATCAACGCGTCGATCGTGCTGGCGATGGCATCCGGCCCCCCCCAGCGGCCCAGCGGCGTGGATTCGGCCACGGCCTGCTGTTCCTCCGCGGACGTGTCGGGCGGCGGCAGGATCGGCCCCGGAGCAACGGCGTTGACCAGGATGCCGTCGCGCGCCAGTTCCAGGGCCAGCGCCTCGGTGAGCGCCTTCACGCCCGCCTTGGCGACGTAGTACGCAACGTAGCGCTCGTAGCGCGGCCGGCTGCTCGCCGCGACCCAGTCGGTGAAGTTGATGATGCGGCCGCCGCCGCTCCGTCGCAGCAGCGGAATGGCCGCGCGACAGACGCGGAACGTCCCGTGCAGATCCACGTCGAGCTGGCGATGCCACGCCGCCTCGGTCAGGTCGTCGAGGGCCACCGCGTCGTACGTCGACGCCATGTTGATCACGACATCGAGACGGCCATAGGTCTCGTCGATCTGCGCGATGAGCGCCTCGACGGAGGCCGCGTCCGTCACGTCGGCCTGCACGGCCAGGGCCCGGCCTCCGCGCGCCGTGACCGTGGCCACGAGCCGATCGGCATC
The DNA here is from genome assembly GCA_001724025.1 of Acidobacteria bacterium SCN 69-37. GTDB lineage: Bacteria > Acidobacteriota > Vicinamibacteria > Vicinamibacterales > SCN-69-37 > SCN-69-37. Next base: position 117,327 of record MEDJ01000004.1, read on the forward strand.
GGTGCGCGATCCCCGATAGGTCGCCACGATCGTGGCACCGCGCGCGACCAGACGCTCGCCAATCGCGGGCCCCATGCGGCGGGCACCGGTCAGCAGCACGACGGGAGACATCGCCGTCATGGGAAATCAGGCGTGATCACGAATGCGCGCCAGCCCCGCGGCGCGCGAGGCATCGGTGCGCAGGCGGATGCCGTCGACGGACCAGTCGCCGGCACCGGCCAATGCGAGGCAGGCGAGCGCGGCCACGAGCAGCACGGCGTGCTCCATGCCGTGGCCCCTCGTTGGATCGAGCGCCCAGTTGAGGAAAAAGCCCCAGCGAGCCGAGTCGAACCAGATCCGGACGATCTCGACGGCAATCAGGGTGATGGAGGCGATGCGCGTGAACCAGCCGGCCACGAGCAGGACACTGCCGGCCAGCTGCAGGCTGGCAGCAATCAGCACGAACATGAAGGCCGCCGGGACACCGGCACCGCTGAAGTAGGTGGTCGTGGCCGTCAGGCCGCCGGGGCCGAGCGCCGCGCCCGCGAAGGCCCCGACCAGCCAGTGCAGGGCGTGCAGGGTGAGCAGGAGGGCCACAGTGACACGAAGCACGAGCAGGCCAGCCGGCGCCATCGCTGCCGATTGTGTCACCGATTGCGACAAATTGGGATCTGCCGTCTCCGCAGCGGAACCGCCGCGTGTGATTGTGAGGCCAGCAGGACCGGACGCAGGTCCGGCCGGGCGCCTCGTCCGCATGCGCGAACGTCAGACGCCCGACCGGCTGTCTCGATCGTACGGATCACTGCTGACGTGGCTTCAGCTGTTCGACGGGATCGAGACATCCCGCACGACAGCAGAGACACTACGAGCCGCCGAGGGCGTTGCCGAGGTCATCGATCAACCCCGCATCGTCGAGTTCCGCGAGGCTCATCTTCTCGGCCTCCTCGCCGGTCCACCCCTGCGAACACAGATAGGCGTACCGGTCCTCGACGTGCTGGGCCAGTTCCTCGACCACATCGAGCTCGTCCACCGGGTCGAGCCCGGCCGTCGCGAGACGGACGCGGACGAGCGCCCGCCAATCAGGCATGGCTGGCAGCGGTCACGCGATTGACGGCTTCAACGAACTCCCGCCATCCGCTCCGCTGCGCAGCCAGTACTTCGCGGCCCTTGGCCGTGATGCGATACATCCGCCGACGACGCTCTCCGGCCTTTTCCACCCACCGGCCCTTGATGAGTCCCCGGCGCTCGAGACGATAGAGCAACGGGTACATCGAGGCGGCGTGGAACGCCAGGGCTCCCTTCGACCGCACCTCAATCATGCGGGCGATGTCGTAGCCATGACGGGCCTGGTCGTCGACGAGGGACAGGATGAGGAGCTCGGCGCTCCCCTTCTTCAGTTCGCGGGGACCGGTTGCTGGTGACATATGTTTAATGAAACTAGGTTGCTCTCGGCCCGGCGTCAAGGCCCATGACGACGACAACCGCAGAAAAGTCGCGTCGGTTGGACGTTCGTGCGGAACCCGCCGGTCCGGGAGGGGCTCATCCCCACCCGTAGTCATGATTCTGTCGCAATCAGAAGTAAAACGCGAGCCCGCTGGTCCACATCGATCCCTGGTGTGACAGCCGGCTCCGCAGACCCGGCACGCCGACGGGCGTCTCGTCGGCCTCGGGGCTGCCGAACCTGACGAACCGATACCGGTAGTCGACCACGACGGCTGCATGGCGACCGAGGAACAGTTCGGCGCCGAATCCGAGGTGCGCGCCGCTCCGGCGCTCGGTCACCGGCTCCGACGGAACGCCTGTGAGATCGATTGTCTCCGTCGTCCGCGAGTACAGGCCATAGCCCGCCAGGACGTAAGGCGCCAGCGTCGATCGGACGGGAAACAGCAGGAGCGATCCCTGAAGCGGCCGCTCCCGCACGCGGAACCGCCCGTCGTCGGACTGCTCGGTCCGGAAGTCGGCCGCGGCCTCGAGTACGACGCGCTTCGACGACCGCATGCGCAGGATGCCGCCCACGTACCGCGCCGACGCGGTCTGCGACGGGACGTCCCCGCGCACGAAGCTGAGCCGGGGCCCGAGGCCGACCCCCTGGGCCGCGGCGTCGGCGGGAAGAAGGGCGATCGTGCCGCAGAGGGCAAGGAGGGCACAGGCGGTCCGGAGCGGCAACTGGATCATGGCGGCGTTCCCGGCCGTCTTATCGGCCTGCCGGTCTGCCGGCTGCACCGTCCTACGCTACGATAGGAGGCTATGCCGACCGGCACCTCCGTCCACGTCTCTGCGCGCGTCAACGCCTTCAGCTACGCGATCCGCAACATCGTCGCCGAGGCCCGGAAGGTCGAGGCCGCCGGCCGGAAGGTGCAGTACCTCAACATCGGGGATCCCGTGCAGTTCGGCTTCCGCACCCCGCCCCACCTGATCGAGGCCGTCGAGCGCGCGATGCGCGACGGGCAGAACGGCTACGTCCCGTCGGCCGGCATCGAACAGGCGCGCACGGCCGTGGCCGGCGAGTACACGCGTCGCGGCATGTCCGTTACGCCCGACCGCGTCGTCATCACGCAGGGAACGTCCGAGGGCATCGAACTGGCGCTCAGCGTGCTCGTCGACCCGGGCGACGAGGTCCTGATCCCCACGCCGAACTATCCGCTGTACACGGCCCTGCTCTCGAAGCTCGGCGCGAGGGCCGTGTCGTACAGGACGGATCCGGATCGCGGCTGGCAGCCGGATCTGGACGACATCCGCGGCCGCATCACCGCCCGCACGCGCGCGCTCGTCGTCATCGATCCGAACAACCCGACGGGTGCGGTCTATCCCGAAGCGACGCGCCGGGCGCTGATCGATCTCGCGGACACCGCCGGGCTGACGATCCTGGCCGACGAGGTGTACGGCGACGTGTCGTTCGACGGCGCCACGCCGCTGCTCGGATCGCTCGCGCCCGATGCCCCGATTCTCTCGTTCTCGTCGCTCTCGAAGGCCTACCTCGCGCCGGGCTGGCGCACGGGCTGGCTCGTGGTGGGCCGGTCGCCGCGACTCGACGAGGTGCTGTCGGGCATCAGGAAGATGGCCGACGGCCGACTGTGCAGTGCCGGCCCGATGCAGTACGCGGTGGCGCCCGCCCTCGACGGCGATCGATCGCACCAGCGGGCTTTCGCCGATGCCCTGCGCGAGCGCGCCGAGGTCACCTCGCGTCGCCTCAATGCCATGCCCGGCATGCACTGTGTGACGCCACGCGCCGCGTTCTACGCGATGCCGCAGCTCGATCTGCCGGCAGGCCGGCGCGACGAGGACTACATCCTCGGCCTGCTGCGTGCCACGGGCATCCTCTGTGTGTACGGCGCGGGGTTCGGCATGCCGCCCGAGGGCGGCTACTTCCGGATCGTCTTCCTCGCCTCGCCGGCCGAGCTGGAGGCGATCTTCGACGACATGGCCGCGTACACGGCCGAGTTCCTCCGGAGTTGATCGCGCCCGGATCCGAGGTGCCATGCGCCGCCTGCTCGTTCTGCTCACCGCCTGTCTCGTCGTCGCGTGCTCGTCTCAGCCGTCGGCGCAGGTCCTGACCGAGTACGAGACGCTGCTCGAACGCGACACCGTCGCCCCAGGCACGACCGTCCGCGGCATGCTCCGCGTGCCGCTGCCCGACGGCCTGCACGTGCAGTCGAACGCCCCGCGGGAACCCGGCCTGATTGCCACGGCCCTGACCTTCGCCCCGCCGGCCGGGATCGATGTGACCGAGGTGGTCTTCCCGCCCTCGATCGATCTCGACCTGCCGGGCTACACGCTGCCGCTGGCCGTGTTCGAACACGAGATGCGGCTCGGCGTGGTGCTCACGGTCGCCCGATCGGCCTCGTCGGGACCGGTCACCATCCCATCGCGACTGCGCTACCAGGCCTGCGACGATCGCCAGTGCTTTCGTCCACTCGATCTGGACATCGCCTGGCACCTGACGATCGCCGCCGCCGGTACGCCGATCGCGCCGGCGCAGCATCAAGAGCGCCTGGCGGCCATCCAGTACGGAATGGGCGAGCGGCCGCCCATCGTCGAGGCCCTGCCCGTCATCGCGTCGAGTGCGACGCAGGCACCGCCAGCGGGATCGGCCGACACGCTCGCGCTGTTCGACACGTTCGAGATCCGCGGCACGGGCGCATACATGAACGCGGACGAGTTCCTCACGTTCATCCGCAACGCCGAGGCGGGCATCAGGCCGCAGGGTCTGCTCGAGGGCCGCAGCATCCTGGCGATGATCGCGATCGTCTTTGTCGGCGGCCTCGCCCTCAACCTCACGCCGTGCGTCCTGCCGATGATCCCGATCAACCTGGCGATCATCGGCGCCGGCGCGCAGAACGGGAACCGCCGACGCGGCTTCGTCCTGGGATCGGTGTACGGAGCGGCGATGGCCCTGACCTACGGCATCCTCGGCCTGGTGGTCGTCCTCACCGCCGGAACGTTCGGCACGATCAACGCCTCGCCCTGGTTCAACCTCGGGATCGCCGCGCTGTTCGTCGTGCTCGCGCTCGCGATGTTCGACATCATCAACATCGACTTCTCGCGCTGGTCGAGCCGCATCCGCTTCAACGATCGGAGCCGCGGGACGTCGATGCTCGCCTTCGGCATGGGTGCCGTGGCCGCGCTGCTGGCCGGCGCGTGCGTGGCGCCCGTCGTCATCCAGGTCGTCGTGTTTGCCGCCGATCGCTATGCGGCCGGGGCCCCGGCCGCGCTCGCGCTGCCGTTCGTGCTCGGTGTCGGCATGGCACTGCCGTGGCCACTGGCCGGCGCAGGCATCAGCGCGCTGCCCAAACCCGGGGCGTGGATGGTGCGTGTCAAGCAGGCGATGGGCGTGTTCATCCTCGGCACCGCGGCGTACTACGGCTACGTAGCCTGGCTCGGCTTCGACAACCTGCGCGTCGATCCCGACAGCGTCTCGGCCAGCGTGCAGGCACAGCTCGAAGCCGGCTGGCGATCGGATCTCGCCGCCGGTCTCGAGGAAGCCCGCCGCGATGGCCGGCCGGTACTCGTGGACTTCTGGGCAACGTGGTGCAAGAACTGCCTGGTGATGGATCGCACGACGCTCGTCGAGTCGGCCGTCGTCGAGGCGCTCGACGGGTACGTGAAGATCAAGGTGCAGGCCGAGGATCCCGACGCGTCGCCCGTCCGCGACATGCTCCAGCGTCTGCGCGCCCCGGGCCTGCCGGCGTACGCGATCCTCCAACCGCAGTGACGATCCCGTCACCGCACCAACACTTTCGCACGGCAACTGTCGCGTCTGCTGCTATAGTTACTCGGCGATGAGGGTGCAGTACACGTGAGTAGAACGGGTGCGCGCATACTTCTCGGTGTCAGCTGCCTGCTGGCCGCGGCCGCGGTGTTCCAGTCCTTCCGCTTCAGCCAGTCCCACATCACCGACCGCCAGCGACTCGTCGCGATCGAGCGCGAGGCTGGTGCGCTCGAGACCACGCTGACCGAACTGCGCGGCGCGCAGATGGCGTACCTGGCTGCCGGCCAGGGCCCCGAGTTCTGGATGCGGCGCGCGAGCGAACTGGCGGATCAGCTGCAGGCGGGGCTCGCGCGGGCGCGCGAGACGAGCGAGACGACCGACGCGCAGGCCGCCCTCACGTCCGCCGAGACCACGCTGGCCAGCCTGGTTCAGCTCGACACGCGCGCGCGCCGGGCCGTGAGTGCCGATCAGAAATATCTCGCGTCTGATCTGGTCTTCACCGATGCCGTCACGGGCGCGCAGCAGATCGTCGAAGCCGTCCAGGCCGCACGGGCCGCCGAGCAGTCCGCCATCGAGGCCCGACTCGATCGCGAGGGCCTGATCCAGTTCGCCCTGTTCCCGGCAGCGCTGCTGCTGATTCTGGCGTCCGCCTGGACGGCCGGCCACGCGAACCGTCCGAAGGCGCCGGCCCTGTCCGAAGCCGAGGAAGTGGCCGAGATGCTGCGCAAGCTGCCGCCGCCCGTGAAGGCGCCGGGCGTGACGGCCGTCATCACGCCGCCGGTCGCCACGCCGCCTGCCCGCACGCTGGCGACGCCGGCCGCAGGCGATCCCGTGCCGGCTGCCCCGCCAGCACCGGCAGCGTCCATCGTGAGCCTGACCGACGCGGCCGAACTCTGTGTCGACCTCGCGCGGGTGCTGGACGCGGCCGACATGCCGTCGCTGCTCCAGCGGGCCGCGCGCACGCTCGACGCCAGCGGCATGATCGTCTGGGTGATCGACACGACCGGGCAGACGCTGGCGCCCGCGTTGACGCACGGCTACTCGGAACGCGTGCTCGCCAAGCTGAAGCCGATCGACGTGCAGGCCGACAACGTGACCTCGCTGTCGTTCCGGTCCATGCGGCCGCAGACGATGCCCGGCGCGGGGCGCGACGGGGCCTCGAGCGCCATCGCTGTGCCGCTGATCACGAGCGACGGCTGCAACGGTGTGCTCGCCGCAGAGGTTCCCGGCCCTCGACCGGCGGACGAGCGCGTGGCCGTGGCGCGCATTCTCGCGGCGCAACTCGCCGCCATGCTCTCGCCCATCGAACCGCCGGCGCGCAAAGCCGCCGAAGCCTGATCGACTGTCCCCCGGGACAGAGGTCAGCCTTCGGGAGATCGACCTCTCCGACAGACACACGCCGCGCCCACCGCGCGCACATCGTGCATTTCCGCGCGCGACCGATACGGCACGTCTCTTGAACAACAGGGGCATCGAGCCGTCGGCCGTCACCGGGGTGCGTTCCTTCGACAGGCAGGCGCTGGCATCGCCGTACTCCGGCGTTCCACTCACGACGGCGGCGGCTCATAGAATCTCAGGTACGACGGGTACGACAGACGACAGGTGGGGGGCGGCGATTCCCGTGCGAACGGACGCAATGTCCCGGTTGCACCTGCTGTTCCCCTCGAAATTTTCCCGTCACGCTTCCCGGTTCGTTCCCCAATGTCCTGTCACCGCCAAGTATCGCCCCCGGACGGCGCAGCCCCACCTGTCGCCTGTCGTACCCGTCGTACCTGAGACTCAGCTCGTGATCCGCAACACGACGACCGTCGAGTCGTCGTTGGGGGCAGTGCCGCCGCGGTGGGAGTCGACAGCGGCGGTGATGCGCGCGACGATCTCGCTCGCCGGCTGATCGGCCGCGGACGAGACCACGTCCATCAGGCGCTGGACGGAAAACTCGTCACCGGCCGCATCGACAGCCTCGGTGACGCCATCCGAATAGAACACGTAGATATCGCCGACGGTCAGCGGGAACGACACCTCGTCGTAGCTGACGCCGAAGAACGATCCCAGCGGGACGCCGGGCAGTTCGATCTGGCTGCACACGCCCCCGCTGACGCGGACCGGGTACGGCACGCCGGAGTTGGCCAGCGTGACGGTCCGACGCTTCAGGTCGAAGAGCGCGTAGCAGAGCGCACAGAAATATTCCTCGAGCTGCCGCTCGTGCAGGATCGTGTTGATCGACATCAGCACGTTGGCGGGCGACGAGCGCTCCGGCAGGTAGCGGCGCCGGAACGTGCGGCCGCGGACGAGCTCACCGGCGAACACGGAGTACAGCGCGGCCGGCACGCCCTTGCCCGAGACGTCGCCGACAGCGACGATCAGCGCATTCGAGTCGGGGATGAGGAAGTCGTGGAAGTCGCCGCCGAGCTCGCGCGCCGGGGCGAACGACACGGCCAGGTCGACGCCGCGCACCTTCTTGGGCAGCTGCGTCGGCAGCAGCGCGGCCTGGACACGCTGGGCGAATCGCAGCTCGCGTTCGAGCCGGGCTTCGTTGGCCGACAGTTCCTCGTACAGGCGCGCATTCTCGATGGCCACGGCCGCCTGGCTGGCCAGCAGCGTGAGAATCTCGACGTCGCGTTTGGAGAAGGCGTCGAGCTCCGGACTCTCGAGATCGAACACGCCGATGCACCGATCCTTGATCAGCATCGGCACGACGAGCTCCGACCGGACGTCATCGACCACCTTGATGTAGCGGGGATCCTTCGAGACGTCGGGCGCCAGGACGGCCTCACGGTGCAGGGCCGCGTAGCCGACGAGCCCCTCGCCCATCCGCACGCGCGGCAGCTCGACCTTCGATCCGTACTGCACGGCGGTCTGGATCTCGAGTTCGCTGGTCGCCTCGTTCAGCAGGAGAATCCCGAACGTCCGATAGTCGACGACGCGCGTCGCGAGCTGGGCAATGCGCTCGAGCAGGGCGTCGAGATCGAGCAGCTGGCCCATCTCGCGGCCGATCTCGGCCAGCGTCTCGAACGCCTCGGCGTCGCTGCGCTGCTGGGCGAACAGCTGCGCGTTGACCAGCGCCGTGGCCACGTGCGCCGCGAACTGCCGCAGGATGGCGACGTCACGTTCCGAGTACCGGTCCCTGTCGCGGCTGAGCACGTTCAGGGCGCCGATCGACTGCGACTTGTGCAGCAGCGGCACGACGAGCGTCGACTGCATGTCCGGGACGATGCTGACGTACGCCGGCTCGGTGGCCACGTCGCCGCTGACCAGCGGCTGCTGGGCGGCAATCACGCGGCCCAGGACGCCAGCCGTGGCGCTCATCTCGAACCCTGACGCGCTGTCGGGGTAGCCGACGCTGTAGGCGAGCTTCAGTAGGCCCCGCTTCTGGTTCACGAAATAGACCCCGAACGCGTCGAAGGGGACCAGGCGGTGCACGAGCGACGGGATCCGGTGCAGCAGCTCGTCGAGCTCGATGACCGAGGCGACCTTGCGGCCGAGGTCGAAGAGCGTCAACAGGATGTCGCGCTCGTTGCCCGACAGTGTCGGCGGCGGACTGTGCGAGGGTGGCAGACTCATGAACGAGCGAGGAGGGGACCAGCGGAATTATACTGCTGCGCGAGATGAGCCTGCAGCTGCCCCTGGACTACGCCGCGATCGAGCGGATTCTTCCCCATCGGTACCCCTTCCTCCTGGTGGACCGGGTCACCGATTTCGAGCCCGATCGCCGCATCGTGGGTATCAAGAACGTCTCGCTCAACGAGCACTATCTCTGGCACGACGAACAGGGCCCCCCGGTGCTGCCGCCCACGATCCTGACGGAAGCCATCGCACAGGTGGGAGCCATCCTCATCCTCGCCAAGCCCGAGAACCGCGAGAAGCTCATCTTCTTCATGGGCATCGAACGCGTGCGGTACCGGCGCGCGGTACACCCGGGTGACACGGTCGAGATCGAGGCCGTCGTCAAGCGCCTGCGCAGCCGCATGGGGGTCCTGAGCGGGGCCGCCCGGGTCAACGGCACGGTCGTCTGCGACGGCACGATGACGTTCGCGCTCGGGCCGAAGAGCGGGAGCGCCGACGGGCCCGGCCGGACGCCGGCCGCCGAATAGCCGGCCGACGCCTACGTCCCGACAGGCTTCAGGAGCGCGCGCTCCAGATACCTGTGGTACGTCGTGAACCGGCCCGGCGTCGTATCCGTGGCCAGGTGCCGCCGGATCTGCTGCATCTTCGCGTCGAGATCGTCGGCGGCTGCCAGCACGAACGCCTCGGCGGTCATCGGCGCGACGGGCGATCCGAGCTCCTTCGCCCCGTGGTGCGACAGGATCATGTGCTCGAGCTCGAGCGCCATCTCGCGCGGCACGTCAGGATGGTCGACGAGCGCCTCGCGCAGCATCGACACGCCCAGCACGATGTGCCCGATCAGATTGCCCTCGAGCGAATAGTCGATCGACACGTCGTACGACAACTCCTCGAGCTTGCCGAGATCGTGCAGCAACGCGCCCGCGATGACCAGGTCGCGGCGCAGCCCGTAGCTGTCGGCCAGGAACACGGCCACGCCCATGATCTGCAGCACGTGCTCGAGCAGGCCGCTGCGGTACGCATGATGGACCTGGCGCGCGGCCGGCCAGATCCGCAGCTTTTCCGCGTAGCGTGACACCATCGCCGTCAGCAGCGCCCGCAGCGGCGCGAACTCGACGCTGGCGATCCGCTGCTCGAGTTCCGCCCACATCTCGTCGACGGGACGCGGCGAACACGGAATGCAGTCCTCTTCGCGGAACCCGAGCGCCGCGTCCGAGGGCTGCACGCGACGGATGCGGTCGAGGATGAGTTCGGTCCGACCGTTGAAGACGTTGCCCTTGCCCTGCACGGCCACGAACTCACCGGCCTCGAACTGCGGGCTGAACGTCTCGACGTCCTGGAAGACCTTCGCGTCGATCTCGCCGGACGTGTCCTGGAGGACGAGCACGAGGAACGGCCCGGTCCGTCCGGTCCGCCGCTCCTTGCGGGCGCACAGGAAGAAGCCGGTCCCGGCCGAGGTGCCGTCGATGCTGCGGGCGTTGGGAAGGCGGGCCATGGCGATCAGGGGCGCACCGGTCGCCGGGCGCGCGCCCGTCCAGTCTACAACCGGATGGTAAGATCCGCCCGCGGTGGCTCCACGCGATCCCGACGCATTCCCGATGGCGTCCTCCCTGTCACCCGGCGCCTTCGTCGATCTCTTCCGCGGCCTGCAGGAAGGGCTGTACGTCGGGCTCGCCGGTCCGGACACGACGATGACCCTGGCCGCCAATCCGCACATCCGCTCGATCTTCGGCTGGCCGCCCGAGACGCCCGACGCGGGCGTCCGCCCGCTCGATCCCGATCGGTTCGTCGACGATCAGGCCCGTGAGGCCTTCCTCGCCCGGCTGCACGACGACGGCGCGGTGCGCGACTGCCTGCTGCGACTCCGGCACGTCGACGGCACCGCGATGTGGATCGAGGTGACGGCGCGCGCCGCCAGGACCGGTCCCGCGGCCGCGCTGCGCATCGAGGCCATGATGCGCGACGTCACCGATCGCAAGCGCCTCCAGGATCAGGCGCGCGATCTGTACCAGCAGCTCGCGCAGTCCGAGCGGCTGGCCGCGCTCGGACAGACGATGTCGGGCGTGGCGCACGAGCTGAACAATCCGCTGGCCACCATCCTCGCCTGCGCCGAACGCCTGCACGGCCGCCGGCTCGACGACTCGACACGCCGCGATCTCGAAGCCATCCACAACGCCGCCGAACGGGCCGCGCGCATCGTCCGCAACCTGCAGACGTTCGCGCGCAAGCGCCACACCACGCGGACCACCGTCGATCTCAATCAGGTGGCGCGCGAAACGCTGGCGCTGCGCGCCTACGAGCATCGCGCCACCAGCATCGTGGCCGGCGAAGATCTCGCGTCCTCCCTGCCCCCGGTGTTCGTCGATCCGCACCAGATCCAGCAGATCGTCCTCAACCTGCTGATCAACGCCGAGCAGGCCATGCTCGAAGCCCGCGGCCATGGCCGCCTGCTCGTGCGCACCTGGGAAGACGCCGACCGCGACGCCGTGGTCCTCGAGGTGAGCGACGACGGCCCGGGTGTGCCAGACGAGATGCAGGCGCGCGTCTTCGATCCGTTTTTCACGACGAAGGCCGTGGGCAAGGGTACGGGGCTCGGCTTGAGCGTGGCGTACGCGATTGCCCAGGAACACGGCGGACAGATCAGCGTGGGATCGCCGGGGCCGCTCGGGGGCGCGTCGTTCCTGCTGGAACTGCCCGTCAGCGGCACGCGGGTGAAGGCGCCCGACACGGCGCCGACCGTCTCGCTGCCGCCCGTCCCCAAGGGCACACGGGCGCTCGTGATCGAAGACGAGGCCGCGCTCGGCGATGCCGTGGCCGCGGCGCTGGCCGACGAGGGCTTCCGGCCCGACCGTGCGGAGAACGGGGAAGAGGCGCTCGCGCGGATCCGCGAACGCCACTACGACGTGATCATCTGTGACTTGAAGATGCCGAAGGTCGACGGCATGGCGTTCTTCCGTGCCGTGTCCGCCAAGATGCCGCACATCGCCAAACGGCTGATCTTCGTGACCGGCGACGTGGCCGGAACGGATGCGGAACGATTCCTCGAAGAGAGCCGATGCCGGTGGGTCCCCAAGCCATTCCGGCTGCGCGATCTCGTGCGGCTCGCGCGGGAAACGCTCAACTGATCGTCGTCAGGCCACGGCCTGGCGCGCTTCGGCCACACGCGTGCGCCGCGGCACGCGTGACGCGGCCTTCGCAAACGCCGGACGGGTGGTCCTGGCCACCAGCCGGGGCCGGACCGCCGGAGCCGGTGCGGACGCCGCCGCCGGTGCCGGGGTCGCCAGCACGCGGCGCAGGCGCTGGATCGCGCGCGCGTGCAGCTGCGAGACACGCGATTCGTTGACGCCGATCTGCTGGCCAATCTGCTTCATCGTCGCTTCGCCGAAGTAATAGAGCGAGAGAATCCGGCGCTCGCGCGATGGCAGCAGCGCCAGCGCCTGGCGCACGCGCGTGCGCGTCTGGTTGTCTTCGAAGAGGCGGTCTGGCGCAGCCGGCTCGCTCGGGACGAGCACGGGCGGCAGGGTGGCCGGATCGAGCGTGTCGAGGTTGGCGAGCGGCGATGTCTGTTCGATGGTGGTGATGCGGACGATCGTGCGCTCGAGCTGCGGGACGTCGACACCGACGCGACGCGCCAGGTCCGCCGTGCTCGGCTCGGCGCCAAGTTCGCGACGCAGCTGCTCGCGGGCCGCTTCAATCTCCCGGCGGGCACGACGCACGCCGCGCGGCCAGGCATCGCGGCGCAGGGCGTCGATAATCGCCCCCCGCACGCGGCGCTCGGCAAACGTCTCGAACTTGATGCCGCGGGCCTCGTCGAACCGGTGAGCCGCGTCGATCAAACCGAGCACCCCGTCCTGCACGAGATCGCCCAGGTCGATCGAATGCGGCATCGTCGACGCCATGCGCCGCGCGAGCGACTCCACGAACGGCAGGCCGGCCTCGACCCGCTCCTGCTGGCTGATTTCCAACGGCACCCGCATGCGTCAAACCTCCGTCGAACCAGAAGTGGTTCGCGGGCTCCATATCGCAACTGCGGTGCCAACAGCGGGCACGCGTCCGCCACCGGCGGACCCAATCCGAATTTCAGCTATAAAATATTGATTCTACGCGGCTTACCGACAAGGCCAGATCGTGAAGGCATGTGAAGGTCCAGGCAGAAGGGGCAACGACAGGTGTCGAACCATTGACACTCGCGATCAGAGTTGTCATGTATCCGACATCCCGCGATCGGTCCACCGACAGCCTGGCCCGGCCATCAGCGTGCCGGCGGCACACTGATCACGATGAGCCGACGCAACTCCTGGACGGCCGAGATGGCGTCGAGCGCCCCGCTGACCACGAGTCCAGCCCGGGCCCGCTGCGTGTCGTCGCTCAGCCGCGCCTCCAGCAACTCGGCATTGGCCAGGATGACGCCCAGCTGATTGTTGAGCCGATGAAAGGCCTGTGAGAGGTCAGGGCCGAGGTCGGGCGGGGCCTGGGGCGGACGCGATCCAGCCTCAGGCGCCACGGCTGAGCCGCTGCTGCGTCCAGGTCGTTCCGCGGTCGCCCTCACCTTCGGGGGCGGCCTCGGGATCGCGCCACAGCGTGTCCTCGAAAATCCGGACCGACCCGCCGGCCGTGCGGACGTACTGCACCTTGCCGCCCGCCAGCCAGTTGTAGATGGTTCGCCGGCTCACGCCGACCAGCTCACACGCGCGTGGAATCGACACGGTCTTTCGCTCAAGCAACATTTCACCCATCCCGCGGCCTCCTGAAGTACCTGGCCGGCAAGCCCGAAGGCGTTTTCAAGGACGTTATCGGCTGCCTTTCCACGTGACTTTAACGACACATCGTGCTTGCACTCGACCGCCCGGCCGCTTCATGTCAAAATATCGTCGCCCTCCACAATGGCAAGCGACAATCAAACACAACATCTCCTCCTCGTCGACGACGAAGCAGGCTTCCGGGAGGCCATTGCCGAGCGCCTGCACGACAGCGGCTTTGCCGTGACCCAGGCCGGGACCGGCGAGGAGGCGCGCGATCGGCTCGACCAGTTCGCCTTCGACGTCATCGTCACCGACCTGCGGCTGCCGGGTATCGACGGCCGTGCGGTACTCGACGACGCCCTCGGCCGCTATCCCGACATCATCGCCATCGTCATCACCGGCTTCGGGACCGTGCGCGAGGCCGTCGAAATCACGCGACTCGGGGCCGAAGGCTTCATCACCAAACCGTTCCAGTTCGAGGAGCTCCTCCACGAGATCAGCACCGCGACGGAAAAGCGCCGCCTGAAAGCCGAGAACGCGTACCTGCGCGCGCAGCTCCACGATCGCTTCGGGATCGAAGGCATCATCGGCCGGACGAAGGTCATGCAGGAGCTGTTCGACCTGCTGCGGACGGTGGCGGCCACCGCGAGCACCGTGTTGATCACGGGCGAGACGGGCACGGGCAAGGAGCTGGCCGCGCGTGCGATTCACGACGCGAGTCCGCGGCGCGCGCAGCGGTTCGTCGCCATCAACTGCAGCGCCATTCCCGAGACGCTGCTCGAGGCCGAGCTCTTCGGCCACGTGCGCGGTGCGTTCACGGGGGCGGTCGCCAACAGGGTCGGCCGTATCGAGCAGGCACACCGCGGCACGCTCTTCCTCGACGAGGTCGGAACGATGAGCCCGGCGCTGCAGGCCAAGCTGCTGCGCGTGCTCCAGGCGCGCGAGTTCGAGCGGGTGGGGGACTCCCACACGATCCGCGCCGACGTGCGCGTCATTGCGGCGACCAACTCCGATCTGAAGAAGATGGTCGAGGACGGTGCGTTCCGCGAGGATCTGTACTACCGTCTCAACGTCATCCCCGTGCGTCTGCCGCCGCTGCGCGAACGCCGCGCGGACATCCCGCTGCTGGGCCAGCACTTCCTCGAACAGTTCAGCCGGCAGACGCCGGAGCGCGGGCGCGTCACGCTGTCGCAGGACGCACAGCAGGCCCTGATGGCGTTCGACTGGCCGGGCAACGTGCGGCAGCTCGAGAACGTCATCGAGCGGACGTTCGCCCTCTCGCCCGGACGCACACAGCTCACCGGCATCGATCTCCCCGACGAGATCCGCGACACGGGCACGCTGCTCGATCCGGCCGAGGTGGTCTTTCCCGATCACGGCATCGAGATGGATCGCCTGGTCAACGACTTCGAGCACACGCTCATCCGCCGCGCGCTCGAACGCACGGGCGGCAACAAGCGCCTGGCGGCCGATCTTCTGCACGTCAAGCGCACGACCCTCATCGAGAAACTGAAGCGACTGGAACGGGTGAACTGATGGCCAAATTCTTCCGCTGCTGGGTGATCGTCGCCGGCACGCAGCCCACGGCGTTCCGCGCGCGCGACGCCGAGGATCTCGTGCCGACACTGCGGCAACTGCAGCGCACGCAGTCCGACGTGTCGCTGATGTGGTTCGAGCGCGGCCGCCTCTGGCCATCGCCCGACGAGGCGAGACACGCCCTGCTCGAACGACGCCGCCAGCCGACAGGCCGCGGGCGCGACTGGCGGCCCGGCGGCAATCACAAGGATCCGCGGGCGAAGTTCGACGTGCCGCGCGACGTGAAGCGCGCGCGGTTCAAGAAGCGCCTGATTGCCGGCCGCATCCGCGACGAGGAGACCGGGCCGTCATCCCGGCCACCGTCGGGAGGATCATCCGGGCCGTCCCGCGCGCCGGGATCACCGAACCCCTCAGGCCCCCGCGGCGCCCGCCCGTTCAGGAATGGGCCGCCGGCGTCGGGCACGCGTCCCGGGGGACCGAAGCCGTTCAAGCCGTTCGCGAAACCCGGCGGCGGCACACGCGGACCCGGCAGTTCGCGCGGCCCATCGTCGCGGCCGCCTACCGGCGGATCATCGCGCGGTCCGTCGTCCCGGCCGCCTGCCGGCGGATCGTCGCGCGGCCCGTCATCCCGGCCACCTGCCGGCGGATCGTCACGCGGCCCATCGTCCCGGCCGCCTGCCGGCGGATCGTCACGCGGCCCGTCCACCAGGCGACCCGCCGGCCGCAGCAGCGTCCCGAAGCGACGGACCGACAAATGATCCAGCACATCGTCCTGTTCACGCCGAAGGCCGACCTGCCGGCGGCGACGCGCCAGGCTTTCGCCGGCCACGTCACCGACACGCTCGCGGCGTCGCCCGCCATCTCGCGTTACACGGTCGGCCGCCGGGTCGACATCGACGCCGGATATCAGCGCAGTGCAGGTGACAAGGTCTACGAGTACGCCGCGGTCCTGGAATTCGACGACCGGGATCGGCTGATCGCGTATCTCAACGATCCGACACACGCGCGGCTGGGCAACGCGTTCTGGGAATATTGCGAGAGTTGCGTGGTCTGCGAGGTCGATCTGTCAGCCCCGCTCGTCTGATTGCGCGCGTGATTGCGATCGGCGGTGTCCGGCCGCGGCGGTCACGCCCCCGTGGCTCGTCCGCCGCGAGCGGCGTCAGCCACCGACCAGCGCGGGCGCGCCGAAGAACTCGTGGATGAGCTGCCGCAGGGCCCCGACCGAGTCGGTGGAGTTGATGGCCACCCGCAGCTGCGCGCCGCCGTCGAGCCCCTTCGTGTACCAGGCCCCGAGCGCACGGACCTTGTTGATGACCCAGCGCTCGCGGCCACGAGCCGGCTCGGGCGCGGTCACGCCTGGCGCCGTGTGCCGGAAACCGGCCGACTCGCCAACGCGCTCGCGCATCAGGAGATCGATGTAGTCGAGGAGGAACGCACCGCGGTCCTCGAGCGCGACGTCGGGGGTCAGCGTGCGCCCGGCCGCCAGCGTGGCCGCCTGGCTGAAGATCCACGGGTTACGCAGCGCGCCGCGGCCCACGAGCACGCCGCGCGCCCCGGTATCGCGCAGACGCGACACCACCTGATCGGGCAGCACGCAGTCGCCCGATCCGAAGACCGGGATCGCGACCGACCCGGCCACGCGGCCGATGAGCGACCAATCCGACTCGCCCGTGTAGGACTGCGCCGCCGTCCGGCCGTGGACGGCCACGGCCGCAGCGCCCGCGTCCTCCACCATCTTCGCGAG
This sequence comes from Acidobacteria bacterium SCN 69-37, assembly GCA_001724025.1. GTDB lineage: Bacteria > Acidobacteriota > Vicinamibacteria > Vicinamibacterales > SCN-69-37 > SCN-69-37. The sequence goes on from MEDJ01000004.1 coordinate 134,098, forward strand.
CAGCGGGGCGTTGATTTCCTTCTCGTTCCAGCCGGCGCGCATCTTCACCGTCACCGGAATCTTCACCGCCGAGGCCATGGCGCGGACGATCTCTGCCGCGTGCGACGGCTCGCGCATCAGGCTGCACCCGGCCTGGTGCTTCGCGATCTTCGGGACCGGACACCCCATGTTGATGTCGACCACATCGGCGCCCATGCCCTCGACGATCTGCGCAGCATCGGCCATCACGGCGGGGTCGCCGCCGAAGATCTGAATCGATACCGGACGCTCTTCTTCCGTGTACTCGGCGTACTCGAGGGTGCGATCGATGCCTCGGACCAGCCCTTCCGAGCTCACCATCTCGGTGACGACGAGGCCGCACCCGCCCTTGCGCTTCACGAGACGACGGAACGCCGTGTCGGTCATGCCCGCCATGGGCGCGAGCGCGACGGGCTGATCGAGCGTGAGCGCGCCGATCTTCATGACGGGTCGGCCGCCGCCGTCGTCGTTTCGGCCACACGCTTCTCGTAGATCTGGCGCAGCGACTCGTCCTTCCATTCGATCACGGCCTGCGACCGCAGGCGCGTCAGCAGCTTCTGTGTCTCGGGCTCGAGGCGCTCGTTGCGGATGGCGTTCTCGATCTCGCGACGCACGTCATCGAACGGGTGCAGTTCGGGAACCGATCGCGTTTCGAGTTTGAAGATCTGGTACCCGCGCGTCGTCCGGATCGGCTCGCTGACGCCGCCGGGTTCGAGCGACGACACGACGTCCTTCAACGCGTCGCTCAGGTCGGAGACGTTGACCGGCCCGATCAGCCCGCCGCTCGCCTTCGTGGCCGAGTCCGAGTTGGCCGACACGAGCGCCGCGAAATCCTCGCCGCCCAGGGCCCGCGTGCGCAGGCCGTCGATGCGCGTCCTGGCATCGTTGTCGTCGGCCACGCTCGACACTTCCTTGCCGTTCTGCGTCTGCGTGGGCACGCTGATCGACAGTTCGCGCAGCGTGACCGTGAGCGGTGTCATGAACCTGTCGCCGTGCCGCTTGTAGTACTGCCGCTGCTCCTCGAGCGTGATCGTCATGCTCGGGCCGATCTCGCGCTGCTGCACGCCCTGCTCGAGATACGAGAACTCGATGTTCTGCCGCAGCTCGTCCATCGTCATGCCTTCCTGCTGCATGGCACGGCGCAGGCCGTCATCGTCGAGCTTGTTCTGCTTCTTGATGTTCTCGACGGCACTCTTGAACTGGTCGTCGGTGAACGTGATGCCGAGTTCGCGGCCGTGCTGGGCGATCAACAGCTGATCGATGGCGCGCACGAGGATGTCGGGGGTCAGCCGCGACAGTTCCGCCTCCAGGTTCGTCGTGCTGCCGGCCGATTCCTTCAGCTCGCGCAGTACGCCGATCTGCCTGTTGGTGAGCTGCGACTGCGTGAAGATCTCGCCGTTCACGCGCACGAGGACGCGCTCGATGATGGCCGAGTGACCGTCGGTGGCCGCCGACGCCGGGGGCGTCGAGGGCGCAGCGGGCGGCGGAGCAGGAGAGGGCGGTGCGACCTGGGCCCACGCGTGGGGTGCCGCAGCCGTGACCGACACCGCACACAGGAGCGAAGCGACTACGTGTTTCATCGTGACAGACCCGCGGGACGTGCGCCGCAACCGACGCCAAATCAGCATGTTAGCCCGGAAGCGTGGGGCTCCTCAACTGGGTGAGCACCTCGCGCAGCCGCTCGAAGAGGCCGCCAGGGGCGGCCGGATCCGGCGGCACTTCCGCCAGAATCTCGTCGCGCGTGAAGCCGGCTTCCACGCCGGACGTCGCCCGTGCAGTCCACCAGGACGTTTCGGCCGGCGGTTCCTCGGCAGGGCGTGCCGCTGGCGTCCCCGGTTTGGACGGCACGACGAGTCGGGCAGTCTGTCCGGGCCCGATCACCGCCCGCCGCGGCTCGGCCGGCCGGCCCGCTGGCGGAGGCGGCGGACGACGGAGGACGGGCGCGGGGGCGGCCACCGGCCTGGCCAGATCCAGCTTCAGCACGACGGGCGGCACCAGGCTGAGGTCGCCACGCTGCTGGAGCAGCCGTGCCAGCGCCGCGGGATCGATCCGCGCGTCCGGCCGGCAGCGGATGAGGACGACCGTCCCGTCTCGATCGAGACTCTCGAGGCCGATCTCGTCGGCCAGCAGACGGATGCGGGCGAACTCCGCGAGGTTGCGGACCGACGCGGGCGGCGGACCGTACCGGTCCTGCAGCTCGGCCATGATCGCGTCGACCTCCGGGAAGTTGCGTACGCTCGCGAGCCGCCGATAGACCATGAGCCGCTGGTTCATGTCCGGCACGTACTCGTCATCGATCCGCAGGTCGAGGCGCAGGTTCACGGCGGCGCGCCTGTCGTCCTCGAGTTCCTCGCCCTTCAGCTCGCGGATCGTGTCCTCGAGCAGCCGCGTGTACATGTCGAAGCCGACAGCCTCGATGTGTCCGCTCTGTTGTCCGCCGAGCAGGTTGCCCGCACCGCGGATCTCGAGATCGAGCGCCGCAATGCGGAACCCGCTGCCGAGGTCGCTGAATTCCTTGATGGCCGCCAGCCGCCTGCGCGCCACGGGGGTCAGCGTCTGCTCGGCAGGAATCAACAGATACGCATAGGCGCGGCGATCGCCGCGACCCACGCGGCCGCGCAGCTGGTACAACTGCGATAGCCCGTACCGATCGGCCCTGTTGACGATGATGGTGTTCGCGTTCGAGATGTCGAGGCCGTTCTCGACGATCGTGGTGGCGACCAGCACGTCGAAGCGGTGTCCGACGAAGTCGATCATCACCTTCTCGAGCGCCTCTTCACTCATCTGCCCGTGACCAACGGCCAGCCGCACGTCGGGCACCAGCCGCTGGACCAGGTTGGCCACCGAAAAGATCGACTCGACGCGGTTGTGGACGAAGTACACCTGTCCGCCGCGCTCCATCTCGGTGCGAATCGCCCGCGAGATGACGTCGGTGTCGAACTTCACGACCTGCGTCTGGATCGCGAGCCTGTCGCGTGGCGGGGTCTCGATGACCGACATGTCACGGATGCCGACGAGCGACATGTTCAGCGTCCGCGGAATCGGCGTCGCGGTCATCGTCAACACGTCCACGCGCTTGCGCATCTGCTTGATGCGCTCCTTGTGCGCCACGCCGAAGCGCTGCTCCTCGTCGACGACCAGCAGCCCCAGGTCGCGGAACTTCGCGTCCTTCGACAGCAGCCGGTGCGTGCCGACGATGATGTCGACCTGGCCGGCCGCCAGCGCGTCGAGCGTCGTCTTCTGCTCCGCCTTCGTGCGGAACCGGCTGACCATCTCGATGCGGACAGGGAAGCCGGCGAAGCGTTCGCGCAGCGTCCGCTCGTGCTGGAAGGCCAGGATCGTGGTCGGCGCGAGGAACGCCACCTGCTTGCCGTCGACCACGGCCTTGAACGCGGCGCGCATCGCGACCTCGGTCTTGCCGTAGCCGACGTCGCCGCAGAGCAGGCGATCCATCGGTGTGGGCGCTTCCATGTCGCGCGCGATGTCGTTGATGGCGTTCTGCTGATCGACGGTCAGGTCGTACGCGAACGCGTCGCCGAATTCCTGGTGCCAGTGCGACTCCGGGCTGAACGCGTGCCCGGCCACGGCCTTGCGCGCGGCGTAGAGCTTCAGCAGCTCCTCGGCCATGTCGCGCATCGCCTTCTTGACGCGCGTCTTGGCCTTCTCCCAGGTCGTCCCGCCGAGCCTGTCGAGCGCGGGCGCGGCCCCGCCCGAGTACTTCTGGACGAGATCGAGCCGCTCGAGCGGGACGAAGAGCTTGTCCTCGCCCGCATAGCGCAGCTCCATGAAATCCTGGGGCGACTGACCCGGCACGATCGCGAGCCGCTTCAGCCCCACGAACCGGCCGATGCCGTTCTCGACGTGGACGACGAGATCGCCGATCTTCAGGTCGCGGAAGTCCGAGAGGAAGGCGGTGGTCGCCGATCGGCGGCGTTCGTGGGTCCGCCGATCCTCTTCGAAGAGATCGGATTCCGCGAAGACGGCGAGTCCGGCAGCCGGCAGGTGGAACCCGCGCGAGAGCTGGCCGGTGGCCACGAGCACGCCGGCACGGGCCAGATCGTCGGCCTCGCCCACCGGACGCGCGCGGATGTCGTAGTCCTTCAGGATCTCGATCGTGCGATCGGCACGGCCGGACGCAGCCGCCACGAAGAGGACGCTCTCCCCTCGCTGGCGGATCCGCCTGATCTCCTCGGCCCAGTCGCCGATGCGGCCACGATACTCGAGCGCCGGCGTCGCGGGCACGTGCATCGTCGCGCGGTCGTCGTCGATGGCGAGTTGCGTGACCTGGTGCGCGGCGTCGAGCCACGGCGACAGATCGGACCAGCCCGTTGCCATCACCTCGAACGGCGGTGCAGGGCGGCCGCGGGCCAGCAGGACCTCGGCCGAGTCGCGCCACTGACGTTCCAGCGCACGCACGCGATCAGCCACGTCGTCGATCTCGAAGACGAGGACCTCGGCGCCGGCGCGGCGCACGTAGTCGACAACGCTGGCCGACCTGTCACGGCGATCGGGATCGTCGGGCGCATCGGGATCGTGGAGCAGTTCCCGCTGCGGCGTGATCGCCACGTGATCGAGGGCGGTCTGCGACCGCTGCGTGGCGCTGTCGTACCGCCGGACGGACTCGACGACGTCACCGACGAACTCGAGCCTGACGGGCGAGGCTTCCCCGGCCGGGTAGAAGTCGACGACGCCGCCGCGCACGCAGTAGGCCGCGTGCTCGTCGACCGGATCCTGCGGTGCGAAGCCGGCCTCGGCCAGCCGCTCCCCGAGATCGTGCGGCGCGATTTCCGTCCCCGGTGCAATGACGAGGCTGATGGCCGCGAGCCGTGCCGGATCGCTCAGGCGCGGCAGCAGCGCCCGCGCGGACGCGACGACGATCCGCGCCGTGCCCGTGGCGAGCCCCGACAGCGCCCGCGCACGCGCCGAGGCCACGGCCAGGTGCGGCGTCAGCGCCCGGTAGGGATCGACCTCGAGCGACGGGCACGCCAGTACCGTCTCGGCCGCGTCGCGCTCGGTGAGGCCGAGCAGCGCCGCGAGGAAGAACCGCGCGTCGGCGGCCGTGGTCTCGACGTCGGCATCGGTCGGCACGACGATCACGACGGGCCGCTCCTGCGCCACCGCCGCGGCGTGGAACGCCATGGCCGCCGGCGTCAGGCCCGACAGGCGCGCGACGGGCCGGGTCAGGCCGGCGCGGGAGGCCGACGACTTGAGCAGCGAACGAAAGGCCAGGGACGAAGACGATCCGATCACGACGCGCCGCGGATCCTCTCGAGAATGGTGGTGGTCGACCAGCCCGGCTCGATCGTCACGCGGACGACGCGGCCGCCGCGCGCTTCGACCGTCTCGCGGCCGACGATCGCATCGGCCGCCCAATCGGCGCCCTTCACGAGCACGTCCGGCTGCACGGCCACAATGACCGCCGCCGGCGTCGGCTCATCGAAGATGGTGACGGCGTCGACGCACGCGAGTGCCGCGATCAGTTCGGCGCGCTCGCGCTCGGGTGTGACGGGGCGATCGGGCCCCTTGTTGCCACGAACCGATCGGTCGGAGTTGACGGCGACGATCAGCGCGTCGCCCTCGGCGCGCGCCGCCTGCAGGTAGCGCACGTGGCCCGGGTGCAGCAGATCGAACACGCCGTTGGTGAAGACCACGCGTCGTCCCTCGGCGCGCAGGCGCGCGGCCACGGCCGCGCACGCCGCGATCGAGAGCGGCTCGAACGGAGGCGGGGCCTCGCCGGTCATGGCCTGATCCGGAAGCGGACCGAGGGCGGGAACGTCCAGTGGTGCTTCGGCCTGTAGATGCCGACGTCCTTCACGCGCGACTTCACGCGGAACGTGTAGAGCAGCCGGTGGTAATCGTAGGCGGCGCCGTCGCGACGGTGCACGGCCACGTCGAGCTTGTAGGTCCCCTCGACGAGATCGAGCGAGTCGAGTACCAGCTCGATCTCGGCGTCGCCCTCGAGCGTGTCGGGGTCGTATTCCTCGATGAACGTGTTGGTGCCGTAGATGAAGACGCCTTCGGCGCTGAACAGCCCGATCCCGAAGACGAAGTCGTCGACGGGCCTGGCCGCCGACACCGCCAGGCGCAGCGTCACGCGCTCGCCCGTGTGGAAGATGTGCGTGGGCTGCCCCTCTTCACCAAACAGGGTGACTTCCCGGATCTGCACCTCGCCCGAGCCCCAGCGCCCCTCGGAGGCCGTCATCATGTCGGCCGCGGCCGCGCCGGCGTCGGTCGGCCCCGGACCGTCGGCAACCGGCGCGTCGGAGGCCGAGGCCTTGACGCGCGCGTCGGCGTCGGCCAGCAGCTGTTCCTCCTGGCGCTCGACGTCGGTCATGTACGCGCCGATGATGCGCGTCGGATCTCCCTGGCCGCGCATCTGGCCGTGATCGAGCCACAGCGCCTCGTCGCAGAACCGCTCGACCAGGCCGAGCGAGTGCGTCACGAGCAGGATCGTCTTGTTCCGCCGCTTGAACTCGGCGAACTTGTCGAGGCATTTGTGCGTGAACGACTCGTCGCCCACCGCCAGGACCTCGTCGACGAGCAGCACGTCGGGATCCACGTGGATCGCCACGGCAAAGCCGAGCCGCATGTACATGCCCGACGAGTACGTCTTGACCGGGGCATCGATGAACTGACGCAGTTCGGCGAAATCGACGATCTCGTCGAAGCGCGCCTGGATCTCGCGCCGCGTGAGCCCGAGCATGATGCCGTTGATGAAGACGTTCTCGCGGCCGGAGATCTCCGGGTGGAAGCCGGCACCGAGCTCGATCAGCGCCGAGATCCGGCCCTCCACCTTGACCGTGCCGGTGGTGGGCTTCGTGATGCCGGCCACGAGCTTCAGCGCCGTGCTCTTGCCTGACCCGTTCCGTCCGATCACGCCGAGCGTCTGGCCGGCCGCCACGTCGAACGACACGTCGCTCAGCGCCTCGAACGTCTCGTCGGGGCGCAGCTTGCGGACGAGGTCGCCGGAAAGCAGCGCGCTCTTGAGCGTGGCGAACTGCCGGCCGCCGTAGCGACGGTACCGCTTGCTGACGTGGTGGAGCGAAATAGCCGGCGTGCTCACACGGCCTCCGCGAACGAATCCCGCAGGCGATCGAAGAGCCAGTACCCGGCGATGAACACGCCGATGGAGACCAGGCCGAATTCCAGCAGCAGTTTCAGATGCCCGTGCACGAACGACCCGCGGAAGAACAGGATCTCCTGGTACGACACCGACAGGTGGAAGAAGGGGTTGACGTTGAACAGCCAGCGGTAACCCTGCACGCTCGGCATGTAATACGCGTAGATGATCGGCGTCGCGAAGAACCAGAACGTCAGCAGGTTCGACAGCAGATCGCGGATGTCGCGGAAGTGCACCGTCAGCGCCGCGAGTGCCAGGGCCAGGCCCGTCGTGAAGACGAGTTGCACGAGCACGACCAGCGGGAACCAGACCAGGTCGTGCCAGTCGGGCCGGTACTGCAGACCGACGAAGAACGCGGCGAGGATCAGCAGGCCGAAAAAGAAGTGCACCATGTTCGCCAGCACGCTGACGATGGGCAGCACCTCGGCGGGGAACAGGACCTTGCGGATCAGGTTCGATCCCGAGATGAGCGATCCCGCGGCCTCGTTGAGCGACGACGAGAACCAGGTCCACGGCAGCAGGCCGCAGAACATGAACAGCGAATAGGGCTGCAGATCGGGATCGCGGTTCTCGAGGATCTCGGTGAAGACGAACGTGTAGATCGAGAGCAGCAGGATCGGGTTGATGAACGACCAGAAGAACCCGAGAATCGATCCGCGGTACCGGGCCTTCAGTTCCCGCGCCACCAGGCTGCGGATCAGGCCGCGGTATCGGACGAGCGTGGCGAGGTTAGTCCACATCGATCTTGATCAGGGCCACCGTGATGTTGTCGGGACCGCCGCCGGCGTTGGCGGCGGCGATCAGGTCCGCACACGCCTGATCGAGCGAGGCTGCCGCGGTGATGATCGCCTGGCACGTATCGTCGCCCACCACGCCGCTCAGCCCGTCCGAGCAGATCATGAGCAGGTCGCCCTGCCGTCCGTCGAGCTGTGCCACGTCGACCTCCGGATCGTCACCGCCGGCCAGTGCGCGCGTGACGACGTTACGCCAGGGATGCCGCTTCGCGTCGGCCTCCGTGAGACTGCCGGCACGGACCTGCTCGCCCACCCACGAATGATCGTGCGTCACCTGCGCGAGCTGTCCGGCGCGGCGGCGGTAGATCCGGCTGTCGCCGACGTGGGCCACGGTGATCCGGCCGGCGCCCGCATCGACGAGGACGGCGGCCGCTGTCGTGGCCATCCCCTTGAGCGCCTGATCGCGCACCACGGCGGCGGCGATGCGGCGATTGGCCAGCCGCAGGGCCGCCTTCAGCCGATTGCCGTCGAGCGACAGTTTCGGATCGTAGGGGAACGGCCACGTTCGTTCGACGTCGGCGTGCCGCGTGTCCTCGATGAACGCCTCGACGGCGTCGACGGCCAGGCGCGACGCGACTTCACCTGCCGCGTGTCCGCCCATCCCGTCGGCCACGAGGTACAGCCCGAGGTCGCCGCGGACGCAGAACGCGTCCTCGTTCTCCTCCCGGCGCAAACCCGGATGGGACGCCACGGCTGAGGAGACGCGCCACATGCCGGGGATCAGTGGTGATGCCGCTGCCGGCTGCGTTGCGCCACGCTCAGCCGTGCGATGGCGCGCAGCATCGCGATGCGCGTGCGTTCGGCGTCGGCATCGGCGGCCGTGGGTCGCGACAGGCGGTTCTCGGCACGCAGTTTCGCCGCCTCGGCACGCTGGAGGTCGATGTCCTCGGCGCGCTCGGCCACCTGCGCCATGATCGAGACGCGGTCGGGCAGGACCTCGGCGAATCCGCCATCGATGAACGCGTAGTGGACGTCACCGCCCTTCCGGTACCACATCTCCCCGGTACGCAGCGCCGCCAGCAGCGGGGCGTGACCGGGCAGGACGCCGAACGCGCCCTCCTCGCCAGGCAGCTGGAGTTCGTCGACCTCGTCGTGCGCAATCGCACGCTCGGGCGTCACGAACTCCAGGCGGATATGTGTCGGCAGCGCCATGATTTACCGCTGCGCCTTCGCGCGCTCGACGACGTCCTCGATGGCGCCGGCCATGTAGAACGCCTGCTCCGGAATCTCGTCGTGCTTGCCCTCGACGATCTCCTTGAAGCCGCGCACCGTGTCGGCAATCGACACGTACTTGCCCTTCGCACCGGTGAACTGCTCGGCGACGAAGAACGGCTGCGACATGAAGCGCTGGATCTTGCGGGCCCGCGCGACCGTGAGCCTGTCGTCTTCCGACAGTTCGTCGATGCCGAGGATCGCGATGATGTCCTGCAGGTCCTTGTAGCGCTGCAGGATCTGCTTGACGGCGCGCGCGACATTGTAGTGTTCCTCGCCGATGATCCGCGGATCGAGGATGCGCGAGGTCGACGCGAGCGGATCGACGGCCGGGTAGATGCCCAGCTCGGCAATCGCGCGCGACAGGTTCGTGGTCGCGTCGAGGTGACCGAACGCGGTGGCCGGCGCCGGATCCGTGTAGTCGTCGGCCGGCACGTAAATCGCCTGCACGGACGTGATCGATCCACTCCGTGTCGAGGTGATGCGCTCCTGGAGCTGGCCCATCTCCGTCAGCAGCGTCGGCTGGTACCCGACGGCCGACGGCATGCGGCCGAGCAGCGCCGAGACCTCGGACCCCGCCTGCGTGAAGCGGAAGATGTTGTCGACGAACAGGAGCACGTCCTTGTTCTCGGCGTCGCGGAAGTACTCGGCCACGGTGAGGGCCGACAGCGCGACGCGCAGGCGCGCGCCCGGCGGTTCCGTCATCTGGCCGTAGACCAGCGCCGCGCGCGACTTCGCGGCGTCGTTCACGTCGATGACGCCGCTCTCCTGGAACTCGAGCCAGAGGTCGTTGCCCTCGCGCGTGCGTTCGCCGACGCCGGCGAACACCGACACACCGCCGTGCTTCATCGCGATGTTGTGGATGAGCTCCTGGATGATGACCGTCTTGCCGACGCCCGCGCCGCCGAACAGCCCGATCTTGCCACCCTGCAGGTACGGCTCGAGCAGGTCGATGACCTTGATGCCGGTCTCGAACATCTTCAGCTCGGTCGACTGATCCTCGAGCGACGGGGCGGCACGGTGAATCGGCCAGTGCTCGGTGGCCGTCACCGGCCGATCCGGGAAGTCCACCGGCTCGCCGAGCACGTTCATCACGCGGCCGAGCGTGCCGGGCCCGACGGGCATCGAGATGGGCGCCCCGAGATCCGTCGCCTCCATGCCGCGCTGCAGGCCGTCGGTCGGCTTCATCGCCACGGTGCGCACGCGGTTCTCGCCGAGGTGCTGCTCGACCTCGACGATGATGTCCACGTCGGTGTCGCCGGCCCTGCCGCTCACGCGCACGGCGTTGTAGATCGCCGGCAGGTGTCCACCCTCGAACTCGATGTCGACGACCGGTCCGATGACCTGGACCACCCTGCCGACCTTCGTCGCGACTGCTTCAGCAACTGCCATGTGTGTCTCTCTCTGTCTGGGGACTGCGTGATGCCCGGGCCGCTGGCGACGTCACGATACCTGCGACCCCGACACGACCTCGATGATCTCGCGCGTGATTGCCGCCTGGCGCAGCTTGTTCATGTAGAGCGTCAGGCTGTCCATCATCTCGCGCGAGTTGCGCGTGGCCGCGTCCATCGCCGTCATCTGCGCCGCGAAGAACGCGGCGTTCGATTCGAGCAGCGCGCGCAGCACCTGCGCCACGACCAGCCGCTGCAGCAGCACGTCGAGGATGCGCTCGGGCGACGGCTCGAACAGGTACTCGGCCGTCCGCGGGCCCTGTCCCTCGGCCACCGGCTCGGGCACGAACGGCAGGAGCTGCTCGACGACCACCTTCTGCGCGATGACCGACTTGAACTCGTTGTAGATGAGGTGGACGCTGTCGACCTTGCCCTCGATGAAGTCCGAGACCGCCGGGTTCGCGATGGCCTCCGCCTCCGCGTACGTGATCACCTTCGGCAGGTTCACGTAGTCGAAGCGCACGGGCACGCCGCGGCGACCGAGGAAATCACGGCTCTTGCGGCCCACGAGCCCGAGCGAAATCGGCCGCTCCGTGTTCTCGCGCAGCACGGATCCCACGGTCTTGATGACGTTCGTGTTGAAGCTGCCGCACAGCCCGCGATCGGCCGAGATCGCGATGAGCAGCGTCGCCCCCGTCTCGGTCCCCGCGCGCCGCGCGAGCAGCGGGTGCGCGGCCGGATCGACGCGCGACGCGATGCTCGCCAGCACCTGCCGCGCCTGGCCGGCGAAGGGCCGCGTCGCGATCACGCGCTCCTGCGCGCGACGCAGCTTCGACGCCGCCACCATCTTCATGGCCTTGGTGATCTGCTGCGTGGACTTCACGGCGCGGATGCGCCGGCGCATGTCGATGAGTGATGGCACCTTGGTTCCGTCCTGCCCCTGTGACCGTCCTCAGGCCGCGGCCGACGTAGCCGCGAAGTCGCGCCCGTATTCCTCGAGGGCCGCCGTCAACGCCGCCTTCACCTCGTCGTCGAGCGTCTTCCGCTCGCGGACCGACGCCAGGACCTCCGGGTGCCGCGCCTCGAAGAACCGGTAGAGCCCGTCCTCGTACTGCCGCAGCTTGTCCACGTCGACCGCGTCGAGGAACCCGTTCGTCGCCGCGAACATGATGGCCACCTGCTGCTCGACGGGCAGCGGCTGGTACTGCGCCTGCTTCAGGATTTCCGTCAGCCGCTTGCCGCGGTTGAGCTGGCGCTGCGTGGCCGGGTCGAGATCGCTGCCGAACTGCGAGAAGGCCGCCAGCTCGCGATACTGCGCCAGGTCCAGGCGCAGCGTGCCAGCCACCTGTCGCATCGCCTTGATCTGCGCCGATCCGCCGACGCGCGACACCGAGTTGCCGACGTTGATCGCCGGGCGCACGCCCTGGTTGAACAGGTCGGCCTCGAGGAAGATCTGCCCGTCGGTGATCGAGATGACGTTCGTCGGGATGTAGGCCGACAGGTCGCCGGCCTGCGTTTCGATGATCGGCAGCGCCGTCAGCGATCCGCCGCCGAGTTCCGGCTTCAGCTTCGCCGCGCGCTCGAGCAGGCGCGAGTGCAGGTAGAAGACGTCGCCGGGATACGCTTCGCGGCCCGGCGGCCGGCGCAGCAGCAGCGAGATCTCGCGGTACGACTGCGCGTGCTTCGACAGGTCGTCGTACACGCACAGCGCGTGACGGCCGCTGTCGCGGAAGTACTCGCCAATCGTGCACGCCGAGTACGGGCTGATGTAGAGCAGGGGCGCCGGATCCGACGCGCTGGCCGCGACGACGACGGTGTATTCCATCGCGCCGGCGTCCTCGAGCGTCTTGACGACCTGCGCGACCGTCGACTGCTTCTGCCCGATCGCGTTGTAGATGCAGATGACGCCGAGGCCCTTCTGGTTGATGATCGCGTCGACGGCCACGGCGGTCTTGCCCGTCTGCCGGTCCCCGATGATCAACTCGCGCTGGCCACGGCCGATCGGCACCATGCCGTCGATCGCCTTCAGCCCCGTCTGCATCGGCTCCTTGACCGGCGACCGATCGACGACGCCCGGTGCCAGGCGCTCGATCGGCATGAACGACGTCGCGCCAATCGGCCCCTTGCCATCGAGCGGCTGGCCGAGCGCATTGACGACGCGGCCGATCAACTGGTCGCCCACGGGCACCGAGATGATGCGGCCCGTACGCTTGACCTGATCACCTTCCTTGATGTCCGTCGAGTGCCCGAGCAGCACGGCGCCGACGCTGTCCTCTTCGAGGTTCAGCGCGATGCCGTACAGGCTGTGCGGGAACTCGAGCATCTCGCCGGCCATGGCGCGCTCCACGCCGTGGACGCGCGCGATGCCGTCGCCCACCGACACGACGGTGCCGACTTCGGCGACGTCGACATCGACGGCAAAGTTGCCAATGTGCTCGCGGATGATCTTCGAAATCTCGTCGGCCTTGATCTGCATCGCTCCCTCAGGGGCGGCCGTTCCTGCCGCCGTCGTCCCCAGTCGCCAGCGTCACCACCGCCGGCGGTGCCTCGCGGCGTATGTCGCTAGGCCTCGGCGGCCAGTCGCTGGCGCATGCGCGCGAGCTGGCGCGAGACGCTGCCGTCGTAAACCGTCCCGCCCACTGTCGCGATCACGCCGCCGATGATCGATTCGTCGACGCGGCCCGTCAGTTCGACGCGCCGGCCGGTCACCCGTCCGAGCGCCTCGGCCAGCGCCGACTGCCGCGCCTGATCGATGGGCGTCGCACTGACGATGTCCGCCGTCACGACACCCGCGTCCTCGCGCATCCGCGCCTGATACGCCGCCGCGACGTCGCCGAGGAGCGACAGGCGGTCGTTGTCGGCGAGCAGGCCGACCAGCCGCCGGAGCTCGGGGCGCACGGGCTCGATCCGATCGATCAGCGCCATGACGAGATCGCGCTTCGAGGCCCGCGGCACGACGACTGCGGCGAGGGCCTGCTGCAGGTCCGCGTGTGACGACACGAGATCGGCAAACGCCTGGAGCTGCTGACCGAGCGTCTCGATCTGCTGGGTCGTGCGCGCCACGTCGAACGCGGCAAGGGCGTACTGGCGGGCGATGGACTTCACGGTCATGATTCGGGGCAGACGAACAGCGTCATGTCCATGTCGGGTATCGGCCGATCGGACCGGTCCCGACAGGACTCACGGCCGGGGCCAAAAACGTAGATTTATACCATTCCGCGTGGACGCGGGGCAAATGAGCCGACGCCTCAGGCGCCGCCCGTCAACTGCTCGAACAGCCGCTGGAGCTCGTCCTCGGAGGCGAACTCGACCTCGATCCGGCCACCGCGCCGCCGCCGGACGATGCGGACGCGCGTGCCGAGCGCGATCTTGAGCTGATCTTCCGCCGCGCGCGTGTTGGGATCCGTGCGCTCCGGCTCCGCCGGCGGTTCGGCGGGTGTCGTCTCGCGCCGCACCAGGGCCTCGGTCTCGCGCACCGACAAACCGCGCGCCACCACGGCCTGCGCCACGCGCCGCTGCGCCGCCTCGTCGGGCAGCCCGAGCAACGCCCGCGCGTGCCCCATCGTCACCGTCCCGTTGGCCACGTCGGTGCGCACGTCGGACGGCAATCGCAGCAGCCGGACGTAGTTGGCCACCGTCGCGCGCTCCTTGCCGACGGCGGTCGCAATCGCCTCCTGCGACAGGTGGGCCTCGTCGATCAGTCGCCTGTAGGCCTGCGCCTCCTCGATGGGATTCAGGTTCTCGCGCTGGATGTTCTCGATGAGCGCCACCTGCAGCAGCGCGTCATCGGCGATCTCCCGGACCACGACCGGAACTTTCAGCAGGCCGGCACGCTGAGCCGCCCGCCAGCGTCGCTCGCCGGCAACGATCTCGTACCTGTCCCCCGTCGGGCGGACGACGACCGGCTGGATGACGCCGTTGGCGCGGATCGATTGCGCGAGTTCCTCGAGCGCCTGCTCCTCGAACGCCGTGCGCGGCTGCCGCGGATTGGGCGCGAGCCTGTCGATGTCGAGCTCCGACGGCGGCCCCGACGGCCTGGCGGGAGGCGCGGACGTGGGCGGCTGCGCCGGCGGCGCGGCAGGCCTGGGCGGGATCAGAGCGCTCAGCCCGCGTCCGAGCGCCGGACGTTTCTCGGCCATGACTTACTCCCCGGCGGCCGGCCCGGACACGGCGCCCTCGGCGGCCGCGGTCCGGCGGCGGATGAATTCGTGTGCCAGTGCAACATATGCCTCTGCGCCCCTCGATCGGGCGTCGTAGAGGATCACCGGCACGCCGTGACTCGGAGCCTCGCCGAGCCGCACGTTGCGCGGGATGACGGTCCGGTACACCTGGTCGCCGAAAAACTCGCGGATATTGGCACTGACCTGCTGCCCGAGGTTCGTCCTGTCGTCGTACATCGTGAGCAGCACGCCCTCGAGGGCCAGCGTCGGATTGAAGGCCTGACGCACCCGCTCGATGGTCGCCGTCAGCTCGGCGATCCCCTCGAGCGCAAAGTACTCGCAGTTGAGCGGGATCAACACGGCATCGGCCGCCACCAGGGCATTGAGCGTCAGCAGGCCGAGCGACGGCGGCGAGTCGATGAAGATGTAGTCGTAGTCCGTCCTGAGCGCCTCGAGCAGCCTGGAGAGGCGTCGTTCGCGCTCGGGGATTCCCACGAGCTCGATTTCCGCCCCTGTCAGATCGCGGTCGGCAGGAATCAGCGACAGGTGATCGATGCCCGTGGACGTGACGAATCCCCGCGGATCGACATCGTCTGTCGTCAACGCCTCGTATGCCGTGCCCGCTGACCCGCGCTGCTCCTTCTGACCCAGACCACTCGTCAGATTGCCCTGGGGATCGAGATCGACGAGCAGAATCCGCTGGTTCGCCAACGCCAGCGACGCCCCAAGATTGATCGTCGTCGTGGTCTTGGCAACGCCCCCTTTTTGATTGGCAACAGCGATGATGCGCGCAACAGAAGACATCTCAGGAGACCTTCATTGTAGAGCAAGCACGAGGCGGCAACCCGGACGCCCGCGCACTTTCTGAGGTGTATGGCCAGGTTGGCCATCAACTGCACGATCACGCGGCCTCCGCCTGATCCTGATACAGAGTCATCGCGTCGATGCGGGAAGGTCGGTCGATGAGGGCGATGCATCCTTGAGGAGTGGTGTTCCACGTGGAACATTGCGCGGGCATGGTGTGCCTCAACCCAACGCCGAGTTGTGACCGGACGGCCTCTTCGGGAGACTCCGACCGTCGTCTCACAAGGACGACGATGCAGGACGAGCGCGACGGCAGCGGAAAGCGAACGGTTCGCCTCTCGGCACAAGGTCCTGGCTCTGAGCCGGACGATTGCTGGAAGACCCAGAGATTTTGCTGCCGAATTCAGGAGTGTGGCGCCCGGCCAGCGACGATCGAGAACACTGACGAAATCTGAGCGCGGAGCAAGCGGGGTCGTGACACGCGCGGTGATTCGACAGCAAATATCTGTATCAGGACACGGGCTAGTCGTAACCACACCGTCCCTGAAGTCGCCCTCGATGCCAGAGAAGCCGATGGCCGGCAGCTGGCCCACACCTTCTCCGAGGCAGCGATGGGCTGACAACCAGGAGCAAAGACCGCGGAGAATCAGGTGTTCCACGTGGAACATCCTGCAGGACGGAAGCAGCGCGAGGCCGACGGCCACCCATGCCAGTGCGAATCTGGCCGGCGCCAAACCGAACAGCCGCGTCCACAGAGGAGGCGCCGCGTCGCGGCGGAACGCTTCGATGCCACAGGAACAGGAGACAGGCGAGGTGTCGTGGTGGGGCAGGATCCTGTTGATCACGCCGCATGACGGGGCAACGCAGGCGTCAAAGACTCGGATTGACCTCGAAGGCCATCAACAGGAAGCGTTCTGCCTCGCATTCGGGCAGCCGCGTGCTGCACACACGGAATGATTCCGCGGGCATCTGACTCAGACGGTCTGATCGCTGCCGGAAGCGGTGCAGTCCGCGCCCATGCCCATCCACGCGCTCGAGACCTCGACCGGACGGATCGCCAGTGACGTCACGAAAGCGGCAGCACGGGCAAGACGCTTTCCCCCAAGGACTCAAGATCGATCTCGAGAAATTTGCGTTCCAGAACCAGGACCTCAATCTCTCGCGGCAATTTCGAGACAGATGCGGACGACTCTGAGGCGCCCTTGCCCAGCTTCCGGCTCTACATCCGATTCCGGGCTATCCCCGAGATGTTCCACGTGGAACATCCTTGTCGCCTCAAGACGGGTCTCCAGCGAACGCGCGAACTCACGGCCTGGAACGAGTAGAGACAGAGCGTTGGATCAGAAGACCTAAACAGCCAGAGCCAATAAATAGGCCTTTAGCCCAAACGGCCCACAAACCGCACCACGCCGCGACGGTTCCCACAGTCCTGAAACCATGGAGATAAGGAGGACAAGGAGGCTTTCAAACGGTTCAGCTTCCTCACGGACGCCTCGTTCGCGTCCAGCCACCACCGCACCTTTGAGGCAGATCGTTTTCGCGCTCAGGACCATGGAGACATGGGGGACAGGGAGAGCCAGGTCAAATAGATCTCCATGTCCTCCGTCCCTCCACGGTTCAAGATCTCGCAAGCAGACAGCCCTGAGCAACGCGACCGATCGGGGGATCCTCACAAGTCTTAAACTTCGACAATATATGTATCAGTAATACTCTCACACAACGACAACCTCGCCGCACCAGCCACGGTCCCCCTCTACAACCGCAGCGACCGGACAGCCGCCTGGATTGTCGGGACGAGATCCGTCTCGAACCAGGGATTCCGCACCAGCCACAACTGGTTGCGCGGTGAGGGGTGCGGCAGCGGCAGGCGCCCGATCGGCAGGTACTCTCTCCACGCCCGTACGGTGTCCGTCAACGTCGCCTTCCGCCCGGCTCCCAGATAGGAAACCTGGGCATAGAGTCCCACGAGGAGCATGAGCTGGACGTGCGGCAACTCGGCCAGCAGCCGCGCGTGCCACCGCGGGGCGCACTCGGGACGCGGCGGCTTGTCACCAGCCGCGGCCTTGCCCGGATAGCAGAACGCCATCGGCACGATCGCCACCTTCTCGGGATCGTAGAACTGCGCCGGCGACAACCCGATCCACTCCCGCAGCCGCCGGCCAGACGCGTCGTTCCACGGGATCCCCGTCTCGTGCACCTTCCGTCCCGGCGCCTGACCGACGATGCAGAGCCTGGCCTGCCGGCCGGCCTGCACGATCGGTCGCGGACCATACGGCAAGTCGGCCGCGCAGAGCTGGCACGCGCGAATGTCCCCGAGCAGTGCCGCCAGCTTTCCCATTGTCTCTATCCCGCCCTCATCGTCAGAACAGCGCAGCCTGATCCGGCGGATACGTGATCGACGTCCCGTCCACACGCGCGAACGGCGTCATCGTGTGCGCCCGGGACTGATGTGCTGACAGGATCTCGATCACGGCAACCCCGCGCGCGACGAGCGCGTCAGCGACAAGCGACCGGTGGCAGCGCCACGGCACCGCCTCTGCACACATGATCACCGTCCGGCAGCGACGGCCCATCACGATCAGGACGTCGAGTGCCTCGTGAAACGCCGCCGTCTGCATATAGTCGGCGTACCCGCGGAAACTCGCGTTCCGCCAGCCCATGTTCGGCGAATCGGCCCGCGTGCGACGCAGCCCCCCGAGCGCCGGCATCGGCATGTACTTCACCTGCGCAGCGCCCAGGCTGGCGGGCATGGTATCGGCGTTGAACTGCGGATTGTGGCGCGACCGCGGCACCGACCGGATGTCCGCCAGTTGCTCGATCCGGTAGACGCCCAGCAGGCTGACGAAGTCGTCGATCGACAGCGTCGAGTGACCGACGGTGAAGATCGTCCCGTCCGGCCAGTGACCGTCCCCTGGCGTGCGCTGCTCGCTCACCCCTGATCCTTGCCCGGCCCGCCTCGCTCGACGGCCGTCGTCGTGCCGATGACGGCAGTCGGTGCATACGCGGGCGGGACCTCGTGACCGGCACCGCCAAACCACAATACGCGTCCGCGATGCGCCAGCAGTCGATCGACAGTCTGCCACAGCGCACGATCGGCGCGCACAGCGCGAAAGCTCACGAGATCGCATGCGTGATCCCGGCCAGGCGCGACGTCCTCGAAGCGGACCGCCTCGACAGTCGCGTGCAACGCCAGCGTCCGGATCGCTTCACGCAGGAACGCCGCCTTCTTCGCCCGCACCTCGACCATCGTCATCTCGATTGCCGGCGATGCAATGGCCAGCGGAATGGCCGGTGATCCCCCGCCGGAACCGAGGTCGATCGCCAGTCGATCCGCTGGACGAACCAGTGGCGCCGCGGCGACAGGCTCGACGAGCAATCTGTCGATGGCTTCATCCGCCGGACGCGCGAGATCGAAAGCCGTCAGGTTGATCCGCCGGTTCCAGAAGGCGAGCAGATCGAGATAGGTCACGAGCCGATCGAGCGCGGCCGGTGCAACGTGTAGCCCTGCCGCCTCCGTCCGCGCCCTGACGCGGCCGGCGAGGTCGCCGGGCGGCATCAGGCGTCCTCGCGGCGCGACGACACGCAGCGGCCCGTGGCCAGACGCGCGGCCACGACGGCCACGGCCGCGGGTGTGACGCCTGGCACGCGTGCGGCCTGTCCGACAGTGGCCGGCCGAATCGCTGACAATCGTTCGACGACCTCGCGCGACAGGCCAGGGACGCCCGCGTAGACGAACCCGTCGGGGATCCGGCGCGCCTCGTCCGCGCGGCTCCGTGCCAATTGCGCGGCCTGGCGCGTCAGGTACCCGCCGTACTTGAACTCCGCCACGATCGTCGCGCGATCGAGATCGCCGCGCGCCGCATCGACCTCGAACGGCACGCCCTGCGCCTCGATCGATGCCATCGTCACCGGCGGCCGCGCCAGAGCCTGGGCCGCACTCATCCGCTCGCCATCGATCATCACGCGCGTCGCGGACGCGACCATCCGGTTCCGCTCGAGCCGCGATCGCCTGGCCTCGAACACCGCCCAGCGATCGTCGTCGATCGTGCCGATGTCGCGACCAAGTGGCGTCAACCGCACGTCCGCGTTGTCGATCCTCAGGCGCAGCCGATGTTCCGCCCGCGACGTGAACATGCGGTACGGCTCCAGGCACCCGCGGGTGATCAGATCATCGATCAACACGCCGATATAGGCCTGATCGCGTCGAAGCGCGACCGCCGGCTCGCGCCGCACCGCCCGGGCCGCGTTGATGCCGGCCATCAGTCCCTGCGCCGCCGCCTCCTCGTATCCCGAGGTGCCGTTGATCTGGCCCGCCAGGAACAGCCCGGGCAGCCGCTTGGTCTCGAGCGACGCACGGAGTTCGGTCGGCTGTACGAAGTCGTATTCCACCGCATACCCGTGTCGGAGCACGCGTGCGGTCTCGAGTCCCGGCAGGGCATGGACGACGGCGTCCTGCACGTCGCGCGGCAGACTCATCGACAGCCCATTCACGTAAATCTCGTCGACGTCGCGGCCCTCGGGTTCGAGGAAGATCTGGTGCCGCGCCTTGTCGGGGAACCGCATCACCTTATCCTCGAGCGACGGACAGTAGCGAGGACCGACGCCCTGGATCTGCCCGTTGTACAGCGGGGATCGACCGATGTTGCGACGAACGACCTCGTGCACCTCGGGCGTCGTGTGAACGATGTGGCAGGGCACCTGATCGCGGCCGAGCGATCGCGTCGTGAACGAGAACGGTACGATCGGATCGTCGCCGGCTTCCTCGGGGAACTTCGAGAAATCGATCGATCGACGATCGAGCCGCGGCGGCGTGCCGGTCTTGAGCCGCCCGATGGCGAAGCCGATCGATCGCAGCGACTCGGCCAGGTGATGACTCGGCGGCTCGCCGGCCCGCCCCGCCGGCCGCTGCTCATCACCGACATGGACGAGCCCGTTCAGGAACGTCCCCGTCGTCACGATCAGCGTACGGCAGCGGCACTCGCGCGCGTCTTCGAACACCAGGCCCGAGACGCGACCGTCTTCGACGAGTACCCGGCCGGCCCGGCCGATCAGCCAGTCGACGCGCGGGTGTGCCTGCAGCGCCGCGCGCACCCAGTCTGCATAGGCGCGTTTGTCGGCCTGCGCGCGCGGAGACCAGACCGCAGGGCCACGACTGCGATTGAGCAGCTTGAACTGGATACCGGTCTCGTCGATCGCGCGCCCCATCAATCCGCCGAGCGCATCGATCTCCCTGACCAGGTGTCCCTTGGCCGTGCCGCCGATCGCGGGATTGCAGGGCATCAGCGCCACGGTCTCGAGTCCCAGCGTGCAGAGCCCCACGTGACAGCCGAGTTGCGCGGCAGCCCACGCGGCTTCGCACCCGGCGTGGCCGGCACCGATCACGATGACATCGAAGGAAGGGGACATGCGCGCTGCGCTCCGCTCATTTTCCTACACAGAACTTTCCGAAGATGTGCCGCAGCAGATCGTCGGGCGCTCGACGGCCGACGATGGCCTCGAGCGCCGTGCGCGCCGCCTCCATCTCGGCCAGCACCAGCTCTTCGGTGCTGCCGTCGGCCAGCGCGAGGCTCGCGCGTTCGATCGCCACCCGCGCGTCGTCGACGAGCGCGAGGTGCCGCACATTCGAGATGGCAGGGGGATCGGTGCGCGGCGCCTCGCCCGTGAGCAGGCCGACGATCCGCCGCCGTACGGCGTCGATGCCCTCGCCCGACGACACCGACACGCGAACCGTCCGGGACTCGCTCCCCGCGGGCGGCGTCCAGGCCGCTGTCAGGTCTGCCTTGCTGACCACGACCACGCCGTGGGGGCCCTGCGGATCGAGCCAGGCGCGATCGTCATCCGACAGCGCCGTCGATCCGTCGATCACGAAGACAACCAGCCGCGCTGCGGCCTGCGCGTCGCGCGCACGACGCACGCCCTCGGCCTCGATCGCGTCGCCCGCCTCGCGGAGGCCGGCCGTGTCGACGATCGTCACCGCGATCCCGTCGAGATCGATCCGCTCCGTCAGCAGGTCGCGCGTCGTGCCCGGCACATCGGTGACGATGGCGCGATCGACACCTGCCAGCGCATTGAACAGCGTCGACTTACCCGCATTCGGGCGGCCAGCGATGACGACGGTCGCGCCCTCGCGAATCATCCGCCCACGACGACCATCGCGGGCGAGCCTCTCCAGGCGGCTCCACACCGAGTCGAGGGCGGCGACAGCGTCATCGCGCGTGATGAAATGAAACCCCTCCTCGGGAAAATCAAGCGATGCTTCCAGCCTCGCGGCCAGATCGAACAGGTCCGCGTCAATCGCGGCAATCGTCCGCGTGAGCGTGCCATCGAGCTGATCGGCCGCCGCACGCGCCTGCAGCGGTGTCACCGCGTCGATCAGATCGGCCACGGCCTCGGCCTGGATCAGGTCCACGCGGCCGTGCAGATACGCCCGCAGCGTGAACTCTCCGGGCTCGGCGAGCCGCGCCCCCTCGTCCATCGCGCGACGCACGATCGCCTCGAGCACGACAGGACTACCGTGCGCGCCGAGTTCGATGACGTCTTCCCCCGTATAGGACGCCGGTCCCTTGAACCAGGTGACGACCACGTGGTCGAGCGCGGAGGCGGGAGCGGACGGATCGTGAAGGGTGGCGAGTGTGGCCCGACGCGGAACGAACGCGGTCGTCCGGCGCGTGAGCCGCGACGCAATGGCCGCGGCCTCCGGCCCTGACAGCCGGACGATGCCGACCCCACCACGGCCGGCCGGCGTGGCAATGGCGACGATCGTATCTGTCGTACTGAACACGGCCGGGCCGTGCTAGCGCGGCGAAATCACGATGGTCTTCAGGAAGGCGTCGCCGATGCTCTCGGACGTCACGGCCTCGTCTTCCGACACGACCAGGTGGACGAGGCGGCGCGCGTACGGATTGAGCGGGCCGATCTCCTGCGCGGCGCCGTTGAGCTTCACCTTGTCGATCAGGAACTTCGCCATCTGGCGCAGCTCGGCGTCCTTGCCGAGGCGATACCCCAGCGCATCGATGACGTAGTGCCGGTCGCCGCGGGCATCACGCCGGAAGACCGTGTTGACGATCACCTGGAGGGCGTCGAGCACTTCGCCTTTGCGACGGAGCAGCACCTCGGCGCCGTCGCCCGTCAGGTTGATGCGGACGTGATCCGTCGTCTCCTCCTGTTCGGTCGACAGGCTCAATCCCATCGCGCCCATGACGCGGTGGATGAACTCGGTGACGCGGGTATCGAGATCCGTACTCATCGTGGCTTCCTCATGACGACTTCGGGCCGCCGGTGCGGCCCGCGCGCACGCGCCTGGCCGCAGCCGACCGGCCGGGCACCGGTGCCGGGACGGCCGTCACCCTGTTGGTGAAGTACTGCTGGCCGATGGCGAGCAGGTTACTCGTGAACCAGTAGAGCACCAGGCCCGAGGGTGCCCACAGGAACGACACCGTGAAGATGATCGGCATCAGCAGGAACACCTTCTGCTGGATCGGATCGGCCGTGCTCGGCATCATCCGCTGCTGCCAGAGCATCGACAGGCCCATCAGCACCGGTGTGATGTACAGGGGATCGTGCCGCGAGAGGTCGACGATCCAGCCCACGAATGGCGCGCCGCGCAGCTCGATCGCGGCCGACAGCATCGAGTAGAACGCGTACAGCACCGGCAGCGTCAGCAGCATCGGGACACAGCCGGCGACGGGGTTGACGCCCTTCTGCTTGTAGAGCGCCATCATCTCCTGGTTCATCTTCTGGCGCTCGGGATCCGTCAGCTTGTACTTCGCGTAGCGCTCCTGGATCGCCTTTACTTCCGGCTGCAGCGCCTGCATCTTCTTCATCGACACCATGCTGCGGTGACGCAGCGGGAAGATGAGGGCGTTGATCAGCAGTGTCAGCAGGATGATCGACCAGCCCCAGTTGCCGACGAAGCCGTGGACCCACTTCAACGCAATCAGCAGCGGCACGACGATCGGCGAGAAGAAGCCGAAGTCGATCGCGCGCACCAGCTGCAGCCGATCGTCGACGGCCCGCAGGGTGTCGAATTCCTTCGGACCGATGTAGTACGACAGCGCGAACGGCCCGGGCACCGAAACGTCGAACGCCATCAGCGCGCGCGCCTCGCCCTCGCCCGAGGCCGGCAGTGACAGCGCCTGGTATTCCACTGACGCACGCTCGCTGCCGGGCAGGACCGCGAAGAGGAAATACTGATCGTCCACGCCGGCAAACTGCACGTCGCGGTCGAAACGCGACTGGTCGGCCAGGTCTGCGGCGCGCTGGTGCTTGACGTCACTGCCCACATGGTGCACGGCGCGCACGGGCACGTGATAGAACCCGCCCTCGGCCAGGCCCTCGGCGATCCCCGGACCCGACGAGACCGTTACCGGCCGCGACACCCCATCCTGATCGACCGCCGCTTCGAGCCGCAGCAGGTACGGCTTGCCCTCGGGCTGGAAATGGAAGGTTTTGCGGACGTTCAATCCCGACGCATCGCGATACTGGAACGTCAACTGTCCCGGTGCACTGCCGAGGTCCAGTTGATCGGCGCTCGGCCGATACAGCGCCGTTGCCAGCGTGCGCGAGAGCGCCGCATCGTCGGTGGCCACGGTAAAGGTGCGGGTGAGGTCGGCCGGCACGTTGGCCGGCAGCAGGCCGAGCGGCTCGCCGTTGTCCAGATAGCCCTTGAGCTGCCAGCTCTTCAGCGTGGCGCCGGCCGTGCTGAACACGGCGCGCACCGCGTCGGTTTCGACGACGATGTCGCGCGCGGCGGCATCGGCCACGAGCGGGGCGCTTGCGGGATCGGCCCCCGCAACGGGCGCTGCGGTCGGTACCGGATCGGCAGGCACCTGGGTCGAGACCGCAGCACCAGCCGGCGCCTGGGCGCTCTGCTCCGCGGGGACGGGGCGTGCCGTCGGAAACACCGCCTGGTACACGGCCAGGACGACGAACGAGAGGAGGATGGCTAGAAAGACCCGCTTTTCCATGTGGGAATGTGGTTATCGATGGGCATCGTGCGCGCAGCGCGGCGGCACGGGATCGAAGCCGGGGGCCGCCAGGGGATGACAGCGACCGAGCCGCTTCGCCGACAGCAGGAGACCGTGCCACACGCCGTGGACGGCAATCGCCTCCATGGCGTAGGTCGAGCACGAGGGCTCGAAACGACAGGCGCCGCCAAGAAACGGTCCCAGCAGCAGTTGATAGCCGTGGATGACCGCCTGGAGGACTCGCGAGGCGATCGTCATCGGCGTCGCGCCCGATCGAGACGGGCGAGCGCACCGGCCAGATCAGCCGCCAGCGTGTCGTACGGCGCGCGGGTGAATTCGCGTTTCGGGATGATCACGACATCGAGCGCCCGCAGGCCGCGCGCGCCGATAGTGTCCGGTTCGAAATGTCTGAAAATTTCGCGGAGACGACGCTTGGCCCGGTTGCGTGCCACAGCGCCCCCGAATCGGCGCGACGCGATGATGCCGAGCCTGTCGCAATCGAGGGAGTTGGGCAGCGCCAGAACGGTCATGTAGGTCGTCGCCACGCGCCGCCCCTGCTTCTGGACGAGCGTGAACTCGCTGCGGGCACGCAGTCGAACGCGCGGAGCGAGCCGCAGGGACATGGTGATGACCCGGCCCGCGTGGTTCACGCCGCGCGGCCGGACTCCCGTGGTCTCAGGCCGGTGAGGACACGGTCAGGCGCTTGCGCCCCTTCGCGCGACGACGCTTCAGCACGAGACGGCCGTTCTTCGTCGACATGCGAACGAGAAATCCATGGGTGCGCCGGCGATGACGCTTGTTGGGCTGATACGTGCGCTTCATGACACTCCCGTCCAGGCAGCTCTATCCGCCCTGGAGAAACTCGAATCGTAGCGGTCAACGGTCCGGCCTGTCAACGATTCCGTGGACCCGGGACAGGGTCGGGTCGACGGCATCCTGGCCGCCGGCCACTGACTGACGGCGCGATTTCGGCCGACTTCCGACGATCGATTGTCACGACCGGCCGGCTGTGGTAGATTCGCCAGCCTTCCGTCAGACGGCGCGTCGACGGGGCGAGTTTTCCACACCTGTGGAAAAATCTGTGGAAATCTGCTGGATGGGTGCTGGTCATCCGTAACTGGCTGATTTCACATAACTTGCTCCCCAGAGACCCGTCGCGGTAGTCCCGGGAACTGCTCATTTTTCCGCGGTTTTTCCCGACCTGGCTTCAACAACAGACCGGCTCGATCGGGTAGCGCATCCGGGCCGGGGAATTCGGACGTTTACCGCATGGCTGCCACGGTTTGGGACGACGTTCTGGCTCGCGTCGAGACCAAAGTCAACCGTTACAGCTACTACCAGTGGTTCCAGCACACCGCGCTCCTCGAGGACCGGGGTCAGACGCTGGTCATCCGGGTGGCTGACCCGATGGTGGTCGACTGGCTGACCAAGCACTACGCCGTCATCATCGACGAGGCTCTGGCGGAGGTCGGACGGGCAGGTACGCACCTCCAGTTCCAGCCCGACGGTACGGCAGCGGCGGCGCCCCAGAGGCCCCAGGCGGCCCCCAGGCCGGAGACGCGCCCATCGCCGCCCGATCCGGACGACGGTCCGGCGGCATCGGAAATCCACGGCATCGGCGGGTTGAGTCCCAGGTACTCCTTCGACACGTTCATCGTCGGGGCCTCGAACCAGTTCGCGCACGCGGCGTGCCGGGCGGTGGCCGAGGCACCGTCGCGATCGTACAATCCGCTGTTCCTGTACGGCGGCGTGGGTCTCGGCAAGACGCACCTGATGCACGCGATCGGGCACTACGTCCTCACGCAGAGCCCCAACCTGTCGCTGACCTACATCTCGGCCGAGCGGTTCATGAACGAGGTCGTCAATGCGATCCGCTTCGACCGCATCATGGAGTTCCGCGAACGATACCGCAGCGTCGATATCCTGCTCGTCGACGACATCCAGTTCATCGTCGGCAAGGAACGCACGCAGACCGAGTTCTTCCACACGTTCAACGCGCTGCACGATGCGCAGAAGCAGATCGTGCTGAGCAGCGACTGCCCGCCGCACCAGATCAGCGAACTCGAGGAACGGCTGCGCAGCCGCTTCGAGTGGGGCCTGATTGCCGACATCCAGCCGCCGGATCTCGAGACGAAAATCGCGATTCTGAAGCGAAAAGCCGAGGCCGAAGGCGTCACGCTGCCCGACGACGTGGCGCTGTACATCGCGAACCGCAGCAAGTCCAACATCCGCGAACTGGAGGGATCGCTGATCCGGCTGCTCGCCTACGCGTCGCTCAAGGGGCAGGACGTCTCGATGCCGCTCGTGCAGGAAGCGCTGCGCGACGTCCTCCGGCACGAGGAGCGCGCGGTCACGATCGACATGATCCAGAAGTTCGTCGCCGACTACTACCAGTTGAAGGTGACGGAACTGAAGTCGAAGAACAAGAACTCGTCCATCGCCCTGCCGCGCCAGGTGGCGATGTACCTCTGCAAGGTCCTGACGACGGCCTCGCTGCCGGAGATCGGCAAGAGCTTCGGCGGGAAGCACCACTCGACCGTCATCCACTCCATCCGGAAGGTGGAGGAGATGCGACAGAAAGACACGGCTTTCAACAGCATCGTCAACAGCCTGATCGAGTCGTTTCGCTGAAGATTTGTGGCTCGATCGGTGTCGCTCCGCAGGATTTCCACAGGGGGATCCTGTGGGGAGTTGTGGACAGCCGGCCGCGCTCCGGATCCGCACAGCCGACGGCAGGGGACCCCACCCTGGAACCCGCCTGATTGTCCACAACTTAACCGCCTGATTCCGTGGAAGTTACGAGGATAGCTCGGGCTATCAACAGGCCCCTATTCCTGTTATAATTCTTTGTCTTACTTTCTCAGTTGCCTGGATAGGGATCCGCCTGTCGGCAACGTCCGGCCAGGCCCGCGGTGAGGCGGGCACCATTCGAGGTCGTCCTGCCCATGGAGCTCGTTGTCCGCAAGAGCGATCTGCTGAAAGAACTGACCCTCCTTCAAGGCATCGTCGAACGGAAGAACACCATTCCGATTCTCGCCAATGTGTTGATCGACGCCGAAGCGGATCAGATTTCGCTGCTGGCCACCGATCTCGACGTCGGCCTGCGCAGCCGGACGTCGGCCTCCGTGGTCAAGCCCGGCACGCTGACGCTGCCGGCGAAGAAGCTCTTCGAAATTGTCGGTGCGCTGCCCGAGACCGAGATCCGCATCACGGAGGACAAGGGCGGCAAGTCGGTCACCATTGCGGCCGATCGCTTCGAGTCGCGGATGCAGACGCTGCCATCGAGCGAGTTTCCGACGCCGCCCGACGCGTCCGGCCTGACGTTCGTGTCGCTGCCCGGGGCCGAGCTCAAGCGGATGATCACGCACACGCGCTTCGCGATCACGAGTGAGGACACGCGGTACTTCCTCAACGGCGCGCAACTCGTGCTGCAGCCGGACTCGATGAGCATGGTGGCCACCGACGGGCACCGGCTCGCGTTCGTCCGTGTGGCTGCTGAACTCGGGACGACGCCCGGTGACGTGCTGCTGCCGCGCAAGACCCTGAACGAGGTGGCCCGTCTCATCGAGGACGGTGGGACGATCGAGTTTGCCCAGGGCGAGAATCACCTGTTCTTCCGGACGGCCGATCGGCTGCTGATCTCCCGGAAGATCGACGCGAACTTTCCGGCCTACGAGCGGGTCATTCCGAAATCGAACGACAAGCGGATCGATTTCGATCGCACGCGCCTGGCGTCGGCCGTCAAGCGCGTCCGCCTGCTCTCGAACGAGCGATCGAAGGCGGTGAAGTTCGTGATGGGGACCGACCAGGTCGAGATCACGTCGAGCACGCCGGAGATCGGCGAGGCCCACGAGGTCCTGCCCGTCGACTACAGCGCGGCAGCCATGCAGATCTGCTTCAACGCCGACTACGTCGACAACTTCCTGGGCGTGGTCGAGACCGATCAGGTGCAGCTCGAGTTCAAGGACGAGATGAGCCAGGCCGTGATGAAACCGCTCGGTGCCGACGGCTACGAGTACACCTACGTCATCATGCCGATGAGGGTGTGATGGCCGCCCGCGACGGGTACGCGGGGCGCGAGGGGGCGTCCCGCCGTTCTCAGGAACCGCATGTCCAATACTGAACCGCTGAAGACCGACCGGCCGGTGTCCGGCCCCGTGCCCGGTGTGTCCGACGACTACGGCGCTGACAAAATCAAGGTACTCGAAGGCCTCGAGGCCGTCCGCAAGCGGCCCGCGATGTACATCGGATCGACGGGTCTCCCGGGATTGCACCATCTCGTCTACGAGATCGTCGACAACTCGATCGACGAAGCGCTCGCCGGCTACTGCACGCGGGTCGACGTGACGATTCACATCGACGGCTCGGTGACCGTCGTCGACGACGGTCGCGGCATCCCGGTGGGGCTGCACGAGAGCGGTCGATCGGCGGCCGAGGTCGCCCTCACGGTGCTGCACGCCGGCGGCAAGTTCGAGAACTCCGCCTACAAGGTGTCCGGCGGCCTGCACGGCGTGGGCGTCTCGGTGGTCAATGCGCTCTCGGAGTGGCTCGAACTCGAGATCTGGCGCAACGGTCAACTGCACCAGCAGCGCTACGAGCGCGGGGTACCGCAGGGCGATCTCGACGTCAAGGGGCCGACGGAGCGGCGTGGCACGAAGATCACGTTCAGGCCCGACATGCAGATCTTCGAGACGACCGACTTCGTCTTCGAAACGCTGTCGCAGCGGTTGCGCGAACTCGCGTTCCTGAACGCAGGCGTGTCGATCACGATTGCCGACGAGCGCGACGGCCGATCGCACCAGTTCCTGTACGAGGGCGGCATCCGCGAGTTCGTGGAGTTCCTGAACAAGAACAAGACGATCCTGAGCGACAAGCCGATCTACATGTCCGGCGAGCGTGACGCCATCATGGTGGAGATCGCGCTCCAGTGGAACGACTCGTACGCCGAAACGACGTTCTGCTTCGCCAACAACATCAACACGCACGAAGGCGGCACACACCTGTCGGGGTTCCGGGCGGCGCTGACGCGCACGATCAACGCGTACGCCTCGCGCAACAACCTGGCCGACAAGCTGATCGAGAGCGTGTCGGGCGACGATATCCGCGAGGGGCTGGCGGCGATCATCTCCGTGAAGATCCCGCAGCCGCAGTTCGAGGGGCAGACGAAGACCAAGCTCGGCAACACCGATGTCAAGGGGATCGTCGAGGCCATCGTCAACGACAGGCTCGGGGCGTTCCTCGAGGAGAACCCCGCGATTTCGAAGCGCATCGTCGCCAAGGCCGTCGAGGCGGCCACGGCCCGCGAGGCGGCGCGCAAGGCGCGTGAACTGGTGCGGCGGAAGGGCGCGCTCGACAACATGGCGCTGCCCGGGAAGCTCGCCGACTGCCAGGAGCGCGATCCGGCCGCCAGCGAGATCTACATCGTGGAGGGCGAGTCGGCCGGCGGGTCGGCCAAGCAGGGCCGCGACAGGAAGTTCCAGGCCGTGCTGCCGATCAAGGGGAAAATCCTCAACGTCGAGAAGGCGCGGTTCGACAAGATGCTGGGGTCGGAGGAAATCCGCACGCTCATCGCGGCGCTCGGCTGCGGCATCGGTACCGACGAGTTCGACGCGACGAAGCTGCGGTACCACCGCATCATCATCATGACGGACGCCGACGTCGACGGATCGCACATCCGGACGCTGCTGCTGACGTTCTTCTACCGGCAGATGCGCCAGCTCGTCGATCTGGGGCATATCTATATCGCGCAGCCACCGCTGTTCCGAGCCAAGCGCGGCCGGCAGGAGACCTTCATCAAGGACGAGCGCGAACTCGAGGCCTATCTCACGCGGCGTGCGACCGAATCCCGTGTCGTCGAACTGGCCGATGGCCGCACGATGGCCGGCGAGGAACTGGAACGCGGGCTCGAGAAGCTGATCGCGTTCCGCAAGCTGCTGCAGGTGGTCGAGCGTCGCGTGCCGGTGCGGAAGGCCGTGATGGCGCTGCTCGATCGCGGCGCGCGCGACCTCACGTTCTGGAGCCGGCGCGACCTCGTCGAATCGCTGGCCGCAGATCTGCAGACGCCCGGCCTGCTGGCCACGGTCGTCGAACACGCGGAATACCGGGCGTTCACGATTCAACTCGAGGATCGATCCGCGGGATACGGCCGGCACTACAGGCTCGGTGTCGATCTCGTGACCGGCGGCGAGTTCCGGACGCTCGCGGCTGCGTATGCCGATGTCCGCGACCTGATCGCCGGTCCGGTGACTATCCGCACGGTCGTCCCGGCGGGGGCCGCTGAGACCGAGGCCGAGGCGCTGGAGGGGGAGGACGTCGACGTCGAAGCCGCACCCGACGATCGACCCACGACGATCACGGGGATCGACGACGTGGTGAAGGTCGCGACGTCGGCGGCCCCGGCCGAGCCGGGCAAGCCGGCGGACCGCAACGTCTCGATCGCCTCGAATCTCGACGAACTCGTCGATTACTTCGTGGCTGCCGGCCGGCGCGGGATCGCCGTCAACCGGTACAAGGGCCTCGGCGAGATGAACCCGGAGACGTTGTGGGAGACCACGATGGATCCCGCCCGCCGCACGCTGCTCCAGGTGCGCGCAGAGGACCACACGGAAGCGGACCTGATGTTCACCACGCTGATGGGTGATCACGTCGAACCGCGACGCAAGTTCATCGAGGAGCACGCCCTCGATGTGAAGAACCTGGACATCTGATGGATCAGAATCTCTCGGCCAAGCTTCCCGTCAATATCGAAGACGAGATGAGGCGCTCGTACCTCGATTACGCGATGAGCGTGATCATCGGGCGGGCGCTGCCCGACGTCCGGGACGGCCTGAAACCGGCCAACAGGCGCGTGCTCTACGCCATGCGTCAGATGGGGCTGGCCTCGAACCGGGCCTACCGCAAGTGCGCGAAGATCGTCGGCGAGGTCATCGGCAACTATCACCCGCACGGTGACGCGCCCGCCTACGACACGCTCGTACGCCTGGCCCAGGACTTCAACATGCGGTACCCCCTGGTCGATGGCCAGGGCAATTTCGGATCGATCGACGGCGACGCGCCGGCGGCGTATCGCTATACGGAAGCCCGTCTGCGTGCGCTCGCCGAGACGATGATGGCCGATCTCGAGAAGGACACGGTCGACTTCCGGCCGACCTTCGACGAGACGTCCGAAGAGCCGATGGTGCTGCCGACGCCGTTCCCGAACCTGCTCGTGAACGGGTCGACGGGGATCGCGGTCGGCATGGCGACGAACATCCCGCCGCACAACATGCGCGAAGTGATCGACGGCGTTCTGGCCGTGATCGACAGGCGATCGGAAACGGCGGAGGATCGGTTCCGGGCACTGTGGCAGGCAATTCCCGGGCCCGATTTCCCGTCGGGCGGGACGATCGTCGGGCGCGAGGGCATTTATCGCGCCTACAAGGACGGACGCGGCAGCGTCATCGTCCGCGGCAGGGCGACGTTCGAGGAGCACCCGAAGAGCGATCGCGTCTCGATCGTCGTCACGGAGATTCCGTACCAGGTCAACAAGAAGGCCCTGGTGGAGGAAATCGCGGCGCTGGTCCGCGAGAAGAAGATCGACGGCATCTCGGATCTGCGCGACGAATCGAGCCGCGAGGGCATGCGAATCGTCGTCGAGCTCAAGCGCGGCGAGATGCCCGACGTCGTCCTGAACAACCTCTACAAGCAGACGCGTCTGCAGATGAGCTACGGCATCACGCTGCTGGCCATCGTGAGCGGCCGGCCGCGCGTGCTGGGGCTGCTCGAGGTGATCGAACTCTTCATCGACTTCCGTCGCGAGGTGGTGCGTCGGCGGATCGAGTTCGAGTTGCGCAAGGCCGAGGCCCGCGCCCACATTCTCGACGGGCTGCGCATCGCGCTCGATCACCTCGACGCGGTGATTGCGCTGATCCGGGCGTCGAAGAACCCGGCCGAGGCGCGCACCGGCCTGATGACCACGTTCGGGCTCACGCAGATCCAGGCGCAGGCCATCCTCGACATGCAGCTCCAGAAGCTGACAGGGCTCGAGCGTCAGAAGATCCTCGACGAACTCGAGGAGCTGAAGACGACGATCGCGCGGCTGCGCGAGATCCTCTCGAACGATGGGCTGCTGATGGGCATCATCATCGACGAGCTGAAGGAGATCCGCGAGAAATACGGCGATGCGCGCCGCACCGACATCATCGAGGAGAGCGGCGAGTTCCGCGTCGAGGATCTCATCGCCGACGAGGACGTCGTCATCACCGCGACGGACACTGGGTACATCAAGCGGACCGCCCTCGATGAGTACCGGCAGCAGCGACGCGGCGGCAAGGGTCTCATCGGCATGCAGACGCGCGAGGAGGACGTGGTCCGCCACCTCTTCGTGGCGAACACACACGCCTACATCCTCATCTTCACGGATCACGGCCGGTGCTACTGGCTCCGCGTCTACGACGTGCCGGAGGTGGGACGAAGCAGCCGGGGCAAGTCGATTGCGAACCTCGTGAACATGGCGGAGGGCGAGCGTATCGCCGCGCTCCTGCGCGTCCAGGCGTTCCCTGAAGCCGAGGGCGAGCGGTTCATCATCATGGGGACGAAGTTCGGGACGGTGAAGAAGACCGATCTCAAGGCCTTCTCGAATCCGCGGGCCGCCGGCATCATCGCGATCCAGATCGGCGAGGGCGATGCCCTGATTGGTGTGGCTGAAACCGACGGGGCACAGGACGTCGTGCTGGCGTCGCGCAACGGCATGGCCATCAGATTCGCCGAGGCCGACGCCAGGGCGATGGGGCGAAGCGCCTACGGCGTTCGCGGCATGAACCTGCGCGAGGGCGACGAGGTCGTGGCGATGGAAGTGATTGCTGCCGAGGGCGGCAGCCTGTTGACCGTGTGCGAGAACGGCTACGGCAAGCGGACAGACGCCGACGAATACCGCCGCCAGACGCGCGGTGGCATCGGCTTGAAGAACGTCCAGACGACGGATCGCAACGGACCCGTCGTCGGCCTGGCCGGCGTGACGGATCGGCACGAACTGCTGCTGGTGACCGTGCAGGGGCAGATCATCCGGACGAGCGCCGGCGACCTCAGGCCGATCGGACGCGACACGCAGGGCGTCCGCCTGATGGATCTCGCGGCCGACGACCGGATCGTATCGATTGCCACTCTTGTGGAGCCGGAAGCCGACGCCGAGGAGCCGCCGACAGACGCGACAGAGGGGCCGACCGATGACCCGGCCTCGTAAGGGGTAGGGGGCGCGCGGAGGGCGGACGACAGGCGGACACAGGGGCCGGCCCCTGTGCCGGCCCGCGCTACGCGGGTTCCAGCCCCGCGAATCGCGCGAGCACCTTCTTGACGCCAACCGTGGCGAACCGCACGGTGACCTTCCAATCGTCGCCGTGTTCTTCCACCTCGACGACGGTGCCGGTCCCGAACTGGCGGTGCTTGACGCGCATCCCCGCGCGGATGCCGTTTGCTGACTGATCCTCGTTCTCGTACGAGAACGACGACTCCTTCTTCGGCGCGCCGCCCTGACGCCAGCGACCGCCGCCGCCACTCCGCGCGTAGGGATTGCGCAGCTCGTAGCCGGACGACTGCTGCCAGCGGGGCTGCTGCAGGGCCGGTTCGATGCGGTGCATCAGTTCCGGCGGCAGTTCGTCGAGGAACCGCGAGGGCGTCGTGGCCTGGTATTCACCGAACACCCGTCGCCGCGAGGCGCCGGTCAGGATCAGTCGCTCGCGTGCCCTGGTGATGCACACGTAGCAGATCCGCCGCTCCTCCTCGACGTCGTCTTCGTCTTCGACCGAACGAGCGTGCGGGAAGAGACCTTCTTCCATGCCGGCCACGATGACGACGGGAAACTCGAGGCCCTTGGCCGCGTGCATGGACATCATCCAGACGCGCGCGTTTGCCGCGCCCTTGCCCTCGTCGGCCTCCGAAAGCAGCGACAGGCGATCGACGAATCCGCCGAGCGACGCGTCGACCTCGTGCGACTCGTACTCGCGCGCGGCCGACACCAGTTCCATCAGGTTCTCGATGCGGGCTTCCGCATCCTCGCTCTTCTCCTCGCGGAGCCCGGAGAGGTAGCCCGAACGTTCGAGCACGAGCGTGATGACGTCCGCGACGCTGGCCGTCGACGCCTGTGCAGCGACGGACGCCACCAGGTCCCTGAAGCCCTTGAGGGCCGTGGCCGCACGCGGCGCCAGCAGCCGGCGGTCGAGCGCCAGCAGCAGGCGTGCCCAGAGCGATCGCGGCGAGGCCGTCGGCTGAATCCCGGCCAGGAGCAGCGGCATGTCCGCGTCGCCGGCGTCGGGTTCCACCGCCTCGAGCGCCTCCATGACCGTCTTGCCGACGCCGCGGGTCGGCACGTTCACCACGCGCCGGAAGCTGACATCGTCGTGCGGATTGATGAGCAGCCGCAGGTACGCGAGCGTATCCTTCACTTCCTTGCGTTCGTAGAAGCGGACGCCTCCGATGATGCGGTATCCCACGCCCTCGCGCATCAGCGCGTCCTCGATCGCGCGCGACTGCGCGTTCGTCCGATACAGGATGGCGACCATCCTGTTGACGTCCACCTGCTGCGTTTCATGAATCGCGCGGACGATGTAGTCGGCTTCCTCGATTTCGTCGCCGGCGCGCACGTAGAGAATCGGATCGCCGCCCTGATGGTCGGTCCAGAGCGTCTTGTCCTTCCGGTTCCTGTTGCGCCGGATGACGGCCGAGGCCGCGTCGAGAATGACCTGCGTCGATCGATAGTTCTGCTCGAGCTTGACGACGTACGCGTCGGGGAAGTCCTCCTCGAAATCGAGGATGTTGCGCAGATCGGCGCCGCGCCACTTGTAGATCGACTGGTCGGGATCACCCACCACGCACAGGTTGCGGTGGACCTCCGCGAGCCGGCGGACGAGGATGTACTGCGGGCGGTTCGTGTCCTGGTACTCGTCGACCAGGATGTATTTGAACTTGCGGCTGTAGATCTCGCGGACGCGCTCGTTCGTCTCGACCAGGTCCACGGTCTTCAGCAGCAGGTCGTCGAAGTCGAGGGCACCCGCGTCGCTGAGCGTCCGCGTGTAGGCCTCGTAGATCCGGCCCATCTGCTGGTCGCGGATGCTCCAGCCCGACGACTTCATCGTCTCGGGCGTCTCCATCCGGTTCTTCGCCTGGCTGATGCGGCTGAGCGCGGCGCGCGGCTGGATCATCTTGTCGTCGATGTCGAGCGCCTTCAGTGCCTGCTTGACGACGGCGAGCTGATCCGACGAGTCGTAGATGACGAAGTCGCGCGACAGGCCCAGCGCCGGGGCCTCGCGGCGCAGCAGCCGGGCGCAGAGCGAGTGGAAGGTCGAGAGCCAGATCTGCCGGCAGTCGCCGCCGATCAGCTGCTCGACGCGATGGCGCATCTCTTCGGCCGCCTTGTTCGTGAAGGTCACGGCCATGACCTGGCCCGGGTCGGCCAGGCCCGTCGCGATGATGTGGGCCATGCGCGTGGTGATGACCCGGGTCTTGCCGGACCCGGCGCCGGCCAGAATCAGGACCGGCCCCTCGGTGTGCAGCACCGCTTCCTGCTGGGCGGGGTTGAGGGAGGAGACGAAATCGAGGGACGAGGCGCTCACGGGTCTCCGAGGATACCACCCGCGTTTTGGTGTCCGGCGTGCCCGTCCGGCGTCCGGCCTGATAGGATGAGAAGCTGTCATGGCCCGCACCCTCTTTCAGAAAGTCTGGGACACCCACGCCGTTCGCACGCTGCCCAACGGGCAGACGCAGCTCTACATCGGCCTGCACCTCGTCCACGAAGTGACGAGCCCCCAGGCGTTCGCCGAATTGCGCGAGCGCGGCTGGACCGTGCGGGCGCCGCAGCGGACGTTCGCGACCATCGATCACATCGTGCCCACGGCGGCGCAGGCCCGGCCGTTCGCCGACCTGATGGCCGAGAGTATGACGTCGGCGCTCGAGCGCAATTGCCGCGACTTCGGCGTCCGGTTCTTCGACCTCGCCAGCGGCGGCCAGGGCATCGTGCACGTCATCGGTCCGGAGAACGGCCTCACGCAGCCGGGCATGACCATCGCGTGCGGCGACAGCCACACGTCCACTCACGGCGCGTTCGGCGCCATCGCCTTCGGTATCGGCACGTCGCAGGTGCGCGACGTGCTGGCGACGCAGACGATGTCGCTCTCGCCGCTGAAGGTACGGCGTATCGAGGTGAACGGCCGGTTGCGGCCGGGCGTCTACGCCAAGGACGTCATCCTCCACATCATCGGCCTGCTCGGGGTGAAGGGCGGGACGGGCTACGCGTACGAGTACGCCGGCGACGTCGTCGATCGCATGACGATGGACGAGCGCATGACGATCTGCAACATGTCGATCGAGGGCGGCGCGCGCATCGGTTACGTCAATCCGGACCAGACGACGTTCGACTTCCTGCGCGACAGGCCGTACGCGCCGAAGGGGGCGGACTTCGACACGGCTGTCACCTGGTGGACGTCGATGGCCTCCGATCCCGACGCGGCGTACGACGACGTCGTGCGAATCGACGCGGCGGACATCGCCCCGACGGTCACGTGGGGGATCAATCCCGGGCAGTCCGTGGGGGTCAACGGCCGTCTGCCGCGTCCCGAGGACGTGGCACCGGGCGATCGCGCGGGGATCAGCGAGGCGCTCGAGTTCATGAGCTTCGAGGGCGGCCAGCGCGTCGAGGGGACAAAGATCGACGTCGCGTTCATCGGGTCGTGCACCAACGGCCGGCTGTCGGACCTGCGCGAGGCCGCGAAGATCGTCAAGGGACAGAAGGTGGCCGCGCACGTGCGTGCCATCGTCGTGCCGGGATCGCAGAAGGTGGCGGTGGCGGCCGAGAAGGAAGGGCTCGACCAGGTGTTTGCCGATGCCGGCTTCGAGTGGCGTCGCGCCGGTTGTTCGATGTGTCTGGCGATGAATCCGGACAAGCTCGTGGGCCGCGAGATCTGCGCCTCGTCGTCGAACCGCAATTTCAAGGGCCGGCAGGGCAGCCCCACGGGTCGGACGCTGTTGATGAGCCCGGCGATGGTCGCCGCGGCCGCCGTGGCCGGCGAAGTCGTCGACATCCGCACGTGGGACGCACACGTGCCTGTCGGCGCGTAGAACGAGTTCAGGATGGAGCCCCGGGTCGCGGACCCGGCTAACGAAAGTCGGAGCCCCGGGTCTTCAGACCCGGGGAGACACGTATGTCGAAAATCGAATCAGCTCAGGGCCATGCGGTTGCCGTCCACGGCGACGACATCGACACCGATCGCATCATCCCCGCACGGTTCCTGAAGACCATCACGTTCGACGGGCTCGAAGACCACGTGTTCGAGGACGATCGGCTCGAGGCACAGGCGCACGGGAAGGTGCACCCGTTCGACGATCCCGCGCACAAGGGTGCGGCCATCCTGCTTGGTGGAGCGAACTTCGGCTGCGGATCGTCACGCGAACATGCGCCGCAGGCCATCAAGCGGTGGGGAATCGGCGCGGTCGTCGCGGTTTCGTTCGCCGAGATCTTCTTCGGCAATTCGCTGATGATCGGCCTGGCGTGCGCGACCGTGTCGCCCGAGCAGATGGCCGACCTGATGGCCCTGGCCGACGCCAACCCGACGCTCGACTTCCGGCTCGACATCGCGGCGTCGACGCTCACGGCCGGCGACCGCGTCATCCCCGTGACGATGCCGGAGTCCGTGCGTTCGGCCCTGCTCTCCGGTGGATGGGACGCGACGTCGCTCCTGCTCGACAAGTACGAGGAGGTCGAGCAGCTCGCGGCGCGGCTGCCCTACGTCTCCGGCTGGGATCGCCTCTCGGCCTGACGACCGGATCGATCGACGACCGGCGGTTCCCCGCCGCTGGCCTGTCGCGCCGTCTCGAGAAACGCCCGGGCCGCGTGCGAGAGCGCCGCATCCTGGCGCGCCACGAGCCGCACCTGCCGCGGCGTCCGCAGTTCGGGCACCCGAATCGCGATCAATTCTCCCCGCTCCAGTTCGTCCAGCGCGCATCGGCGCGGCAGCAGTGCCACGCCCAGGCCCATCGATACCGCCCGTTTCACGCCATCGAGACTCGAGAGCGACAGCCTGATGTTCAGCGGCGCGTGACGCTGTTCGTACAGACGCAGCACCTGATCGCGCGTCGGCGACGGGTCGTTGTGGGCCACGACCGTCTGCTGGCCGAACGTCTCCAGCGTGACCTGGGTCTGGCCGGCCAGTTCGTGGTCGGGCCGGACGAGGACGACGAGCTCGTCCATCCCGATGACGACCGATTGCAGCTCGCGCTCGGGCGGTTTGAACGTCAGGACGCCGACGTCGATCGAGCGGAGCAGAATCTCCTGCGCCATCTGGCGGGACGGCACGCGGCGGACGTCGATGATGACGTCGGGATGGCGCTTTCGGAAGGCGGAGACGAGCGGCAGCACCGAGTAGACGGCACCGTCGTTCGCGCCAACAAGCACCCGACCGCGGCGGACCTCGCGCAGCGCGCCGACCGCCTGCGTGGCTTCCTCGGCCAGGTGCATCAGCCGTCCGCCGTACTCGAGCAGCAGCTGGCCCGCGTCGGTCAGCGTGCCGTCGCGCGACGAGCGGTCGATGAGCCGCTCGCCGACCGTCTGTTCCAGGCGACGGATCGCCTGGCTCACCGCCGGCTGGGTCCGGCGCAGCTTGCGGGCCGCGCGCGAGAAGCTCCGTTCGGCGGCGACCGTGCAGAAAACGCGCAGATCTTCGAAGGTCATCATCGCCGGACGTCCTCGGCCCGCAGCCTCTGGTTGATAAGCATTCTGACTGTTAATTTAAACATCATAACCTTGACTTAGGGTCGTCAGGCGCGTGACACTGACGATCCTATGTCCGACCGACTCGTCATTTTCGACACCACCCTCCGGGACGGCGAGCAGGCGCCGGGATTCTCGATGCGCATCGAGGAGAAAATCCGCCTGGCGCGACAGCTCGAGCGGCTTGGCGTCGACATCATCGAGGCCGGCTTCCCGATTTCGTCCGAGGACGACGCGGAATCGGTGAGGCGGGTCGCCCAATCGGTTACGGAGCCCGTCGTGGCAGCGCTGGCGCGCTGCGCGACGGGCGACGTCGACAAGGCCGCGACAGCCATCGCCCCTGCGCGCCGTGGCCGGATCCACACCTTCATTGCCACCTCCGACCTCCACCTCGAATTCAAGCTCCGCATGACGCGCGAGACGTGCCTTGAACGCGCCGTCGAGGCCGTCCGCCGCGCGCGCAACGCGACCGACGACGTGGAGTTCTCGGCCGAGGATGCGACGCGGAGCGACATCGACTTCCTGTGCCGCGTGGTCGAGGCGGTCATCGATGCCGGCGCGACGACGGTCAACCTGCCGGACACGGTGGGCTACTCGATGCCGGGCGAGATTGCGACGTTCTTCCGCACGGTGATCGAGCGCGTCCCCAATGCCGACAAGGCCATCTTCAGCGCGCACTGTCACGACGACCTGGGCCTGGCCGTGGCCAACACGATGGCGGCGATCAGCGCCGGCGTGCGGCAGGTGGAGTGCACGATCAACGGCATCGGCGAGCGTGCGGGCAATGCGTCGCTCGAGGAGATCGTGATGATCACGCGCGTCCGGCCCGACCTCGTGCCGGTCACGTCACGTGTGGTCACCGAGCAGTTGTTCGAGAGCAGTCAGATGCTGAGCGACATCACCGGCCAGCGCGTGCAGTCGAACAAGGCGATTGTCGGGAGCAACGCGTTCGCGCACGAGGCCGGCATCCACCAGGACGGGATGCTGAAGGATCGCCGCACGTACGAAATCATGCGACCCGAGGACGTCGGTGCGCCGGCCAGTTCGCTCGTGCTCGGCAAGCACTCGGGGCGGCACGCGGTGCAGAAGGCGTGCGAGCGGCTCGGTCTCGATCTCGCCCGGCGCGATATCGACGAGGTCTATCGCCGCATGACCGCGCTGGCCGATCAGCAGAAGCACATCTCCGACGACGACCTGCGCACGATCACGGACGCGGTCCTCGCAGATACCCGATCGGCGGCGCGCTGAGCCGCGTCGGCTGGCGGCGGCTATCGAGCGACGTCGACGGCACCGTCCGGTGCGGCGATCGGTTCGTCGTGTGGCGGACGGACGTCGGGGAGGAACGCGGCGAGCAGGCCGATCAGCGGCAGGAACGCGCAGACGTG
The DNA here is from genome assembly GCA_001724025.1 of Acidobacteria bacterium SCN 69-37. Classification (GTDB taxonomy): domain Bacteria; phylum Acidobacteriota; class Vicinamibacteria; order Vicinamibacterales; family SCN-69-37; genus SCN-69-37. The sequence goes on from MEDJ01000004.1 coordinate 174,682, forward strand.
ATAGACGAAGTCAATGCCGGCCCTGTCGGCCAGCAATCCCAGCACCGCCGCGCCGATGCCGCCCAGCCCGAAGCTGAAGCCGTAGAACAGCCCTGACACCATCCCGATGCGGTGCGTCAGCATGTCCTGCGCGTAGACGATGATCGCGGGGAAGGCCGAGGCGAGGACGAGCCCGATCACCACGCTCAGGGCCACCGTCCAGCCGAGGCCCACCCACGGCAGCATCAGCGCGAAGGGCGCACAGCCGAGAATCGAGAACCAGATCACGCGCTTGCGACCGATCCGGTCGCCGAGCGGTCCACCGAGCAGCGTGCCCGCGGCCACGGCGAACAGGAAGACGGCCAGCAGGTTCGCCGCCGCGTGCGCCGACAGGCCGAAGCGGTGCATCAGGTAGAACTCGTAGTAGCTGCTGAAGCTCGCCAGGTAGAAGAACTTCGAGAAGATCAGCAGCAGCAGGATGCCGACCGTGCGCCTGACGACGGCCCGCGGAAAGCGCGGCGGTCCGGCTGCGGCGTGTCGTCCGCCGCGATCGGCCACGCGCTGCTGGTACCAGCGGCTCACCTGCAGCAGGATCACGATCGACAGCACGGCGACTAGGCCGAACCAGCTGGCGCTCTGGCGCCCGAGTTTCAGGACGATCATCGCGGCGAAGAACGGTCCCATCGCCTGGCCCAGGTTGCCGCCGATCTGGAAGAGCGACTGCGCGAAACCGTAGCGGCCGCCCGAGGCCATGCGTGCGACGCGCGAGGATTCCGGGTGGAACGTGGCCGATCCGCAGCCGATCAGTGCCACGGCCACCAGCAGCAGGCCATAGGTCGGTGCCACGGAGAGCAGCAGCAGGCCGACGAGCGTGAAGCACATGCCGACGGGCAGCGAGTACGGCAGCGGCCGCTTGTCGGTCACGATGCCGACGAGCGGCTGCAGGAGCGACGCCGTCATCTGGAACGTGAGTGTGACGAGGCCGATCTGCACGAAACTCAGCGTGAACTCGTCCTTGAGCAGCGGGTAGATCGTGACGATCACCGACTGCATCATGTCGTTCAGCATGTGGACGACGCTGACCGCGCCGATCATGCCGTAGCGGGCGTGTGTGACGTGAGTGTCCGAGAGGGCTGAGCGCGCGGTCACCTGGTGTCCGACTGTGCGCCCGTGGATGAAGGATCGCCTGGGGGCGACGCAGCGATCCTCAGATTGTACGTCATCCGGCGCACGTGGCGCCGATCACTCGACCGTGACGCTCTTGGCCAGGTTCCTCGGTTGATCGACGTCGCACCCACGCCGCACGGCCACGTGATACGCGAGCAACTGCACGGGGATCGTCAGCAGCACGGGCACCATCAGCGGGTGGACGTCCGGCACCGCGAGGATGACGTCACGATCCTTCGTCAGGATCTGCTCGAGCGCGGGCACCCGCGATCGCGTGGTGACGGCAATGATGCGGCCGCCGCGCGCCTTGGCCTCCTGGATGTTCCCGATGACCTTCTCGAACAGGCCGTCGTCGGCCGCGAGCACGATGACCGGCAGGTCTTCCTCGATGAGCGCGATCGGACCGTGCTTCATCTCGCCGGCCGGATAGCCCTCGGCGTGGATGTAGGAGATCTCCTTCAGCTTCAGTGCGCCTTCGAGGGCGATCGGGTAGTTGATCCCGCGACCGAGATAGAGACAGTCGCGACGGTTCTGGACCGAGGCCGACAGGTCTTCGATCGTGGGATTGACCGCGAGTGCTTCCTCGAGGCGCAGCGGCAGCTGATCGAGTTCGCGTACCAGCGCGATCGAGAGATCGTCGGGCGTCGTGCCGCGCGCCTGGCCGAGGGCGAGCGCGAGCAGGTGCAGCGCGACGAGCTGTGACGTGAACGCCTTCGTCGAGGCCACGCCGATTTCCGGACCGGCGTGTGTGTAGACGGTCCCGTCGGCCTCGCGCGTGGCCATGCTGCCGACCACGTTGCAGATCGCGACGCTGCGCGCCCCGAGCCGGCGCGCCTCGCGCATCGCGCCGAGCGTATCGGCCGTCTCGCCGGACTGCGTGATCGCCACGGCCAGCGTGCGCGCGTTGACGATCGGCTGACGGTAGCGGAACTCCGATCCGTAGTCGACCTCGACGGGGACGCGCGCGATCTCTTCGATCAGGAACTTGCCGACGAGCCCGGAGTGCCACGACGTCCCGCACGCCAGGATGACGACGCGCTCGATGCCGGCAAGCACCTCCTGCGACAGCTGCATTTCCTCCAGGAACACGCGGCCCGTCTCGAGCGACGTGCGGCCCAGGATCGTCTCGCGCACGGCCCACGGCTGCTCGTGAATCTCCTTGAGCATGAAGTGGCGGTAGCCGGCCTTCTCGGCCATCACCGGATCCCAGGAAATGTGCTGCGGCGTCTTGTCGTGCGCCTCGCCCTCGAAGTTCGTGAACGTCACGCCGCCGCGCGTGACCACTGCCATCTCCTGATCGTCGAGGAACGCGATGGTCCGTGTGTGCGCGAGGATTGCCGGGATGTCCGACGCGACGAAGTACTCGTTGTCGCCAAGGCCGACGACTACGGGCGGGCCGTTGCGGACCGCCACGATCGTGTCGGGATCGTCAGCCGAGATCAGGACGAGCGCGAACAGGCCGCGCAGCCGCTTCAGCGCCCGGCGCACGGCTGCCGCCAGGCCGTCGTTGCGCCACGCCTGCTCGACGAGGTGCGCGACGATCTCGGTGTCGGTCTCCGTGGCGAAACGGTGCCCCTCGGCGATCAGCTCCTGCTTCAGTTCGAGGTAGTTCTCGACGATACCGTTGTGGACGACGACGATGCGGCCGGTGCAGTCGCGATGCGGGTGGGCATTCTCCTCGGACGGCCGGCCGTGCGTGGCCCAGCGCGTGTGGCCGATGCCGAAGTCGCCGTCGACCGGATCGACGGCCAGCACGTCCTCGAGCTTCGACAGCTTGCCCGGGCTCCGCCGGACCTGGACCGTGCCGTCGCGGACGACGGCGACACCGGCCGAGTCGTATCCGCGGTACTCGAGACGCCGCAGGCCTTCGATGAGAACGGGAAGCAGCGGTTTGCTGCCGAGATACCCGACGATGCCGCACATGGCTCAGCGTGCCTTGTCCTTCTGGCGGTCTGCGGCGCGTCGTTCGGCCCAGCCGTCCTTGTTGGTCTGATGCGATCGCGCCACGGCCAGCGCGCCGGCCGGGACGTCGTGCGTGATCGTCGATCCCGCACCGACGTAGGCGCCGGCGCCGATCGTGACGGGGGCCACGAGCTGCGAATCGCTGCCGACGAACACGCCGTCTTCGATCGTCGTGCGGTGCTTGGTGGTGCCGTCGTAATTGCAGGTGATCACGCCGGCGCCGACGTTCACGTTCGCGCCGATCGTCGCGTCACCGAGGTACGCCAGGTGATTCGCCTTCGACCCGGGACCCAGCGTCGTCTTCTTCAGCTCGACGAAGTTGCCGACGTGCGCCCGCGGGCCGACCTGCGATCCCGGCCGCAGGTGCGCGAACGGCCCGATGTGCACGCCGTCACCGACAGTGGAGTCGAGCACCAGCGTGTGATCGAGCAGCGTCACGTCGTCGCCAATCGTCGAGTCGGTGATGCGCGTGCCGGCGTGAATCCGGCAGCGCGTCCCGATGACGCTGCGTCCGCTGATCGTCACGCCCGGCGCGATGATCGTGTCTTCGCCAATCGTCACGTCCGCGTCGATGAACGTCGAGGCTGGATCCTCGAGCGTGACACCGTGCAGCATCTGCATCCGGCGCGTGCGATCGTGCAGGACGCGGCCGAGTTCGGCGAGATCGACGCGCGTGTTGATGCCGCGCAGCTCTGTGGCGTCATCGATGCAGAGCGTCTCGATCCGCCGGCCGCGGCGATGATGTGCCGAGACCAGGTCGGTGAGGTAGTACTCGCCCTGGGCGTTGTCCGTTGCGAGGTGGCGCAGGTCGTCGAACAGGCCGTCGAGATCGAGCGCGTAGATGCCACTATTGATCTCTCGGATGGCCCGTTCGTCCGCCGACGCGTCGCGCTCCTCGACGATACGCGTGATGCGGCCGTCCGAGTCGCGAACGATGCGGCCGTAGCCGTACGGGTCGCCGAGCGTGGCCGTCAGCACCGTCAACGCCGCATCGTGCGTGCGGTGGTGAGCGATCAGGTCGCGCAGCGTGCCGGCAGTGAGCAGCGGCACGTCCCCGTAGAGGAGCAGCACGGTACCGCGGCGTCCCGCCAGCTCGGCTTCGGCCTGCAACAGCGCGTGGCCCGTGCCGAGCTGCGGTGACTGCACCGCGAATCGGACCGCGGGATAGGCCGCGAGCGCCGCGCGTACGTCATCGGCGCCGTGGCCGACGACGACAGTGGTGCTGGCGACGTCGAGACCGACCGTCGTGCGGACGACGTGTTCGATGATGGGACGACCGGCCAACGGGTGGACGACCTTGGACACCGCGGACTTCATCCGGGTGCCCTTGCCGGCGGCAAGAATGACGACGTGGAGTTCGCTCATGGAGACGGCCGGCCGTCGAACGGCGACGGCAGGCAACCGCATGATTATCGCCCGGAGTGCGAGCGATTGACCGGGCCGGATGTCAGGGAGTGTGCAGGTCTGTCTGCGCCTGGTTGATCCGCGGAGCGAGCACGTTGCGGCTCGCGACGGGGGATCCGGGTGGCGCGGGCGCTCGACATGGCCATGGCGGGTGTCCGGGTCGAGCTGCAATCTACAAGAGGGCCTAATTTATTTGTTGTGCTGTTTGACCAATATTTTGGTTTTCTTGATCGTCGTCCTGACGCGATTGACGGGAATCTGAAAGGCCGCGGCCGCAGCTGAAAGAATCCGGTCTTCCGAGAGGCCAGGCAGGTCTGCCAGGTGATTCACGAACGCGAGCATCGCTTCGCCGTCGATGGGAACGGGCTCAGATTTCGGAGCCGGACCAACCACGACGACGAATTCGCCGCGGTCCGGCACGTCAGGAGGGACAGAGTGCGATGAATTATCCCATTCGATAGAATTTTCATATATTTTAGATAGCTCTCTGTTGATAATTATCTGTCTTTTGACCAACAACAGGTCGTCGAGCGTCCGTCGGATCCTGTGAGGGGCCTCGAAGAAAACAGCGGCCCCCGGCACATGGGCCAGTGCCTCGAACCAGCGATTCCGGGCCTCGCCGGCGGGCGGCGGAAATCCGAGAAACGTAAACGGGACTGCCGGCAGTCCGCTGATGGACAGGGCCGCCGTCACCGCGCTGGCCCCGGGAATGGCGACGACCGGCAGCCCGGCCTGCCGGCACAGGCGGACCAACGTCTCGCCCGGATCCGAGATGCCGGGCGTGCCGGCGTCCGACACGACGGCCACCGACGCCCCGGCCCTGATGCGCTCCACCAGGCGGGGCGCTTCGCGATGTTCGTTGTGCGCGTGGAGACTGATGAGCGGTTTGCTGATGCCGACGTGGGCGAGCAGCCGGCTCGTGCGCCGCGTGTCCTCGGCCGCGATCACGTCGACCTCGCCGAGGATCCGGCGGGCGCGCGCGGTCAGATCTTCGAGATTTCCGATCGGCGTGGCAACGACGTAGAGAGAGCCGGGCATGAGCAGGTTATCTATAATGACAAGTTGGACGGAGTGTCGCGATGCCTCTCTATGAGTATCTCTGCGGTTCGTGTGGTCATCGGTTCGAGCGGATCCAGAAGTTCTCGGATGCCCCACTGACCGAGTGCCCTGCCTGCGGCGGTCATGTCGACAAGCAGGTGTCGTCGCCCGCGATTCAGTTCAAGGGCAGCGGCTGGTACATCACGGACTATGCCAGGTCCGGTGGCGCGAAGGATTCCGGTGCGTCGTCGGCCGGCACCAGCAAAACGTCGTCGAGTACGACGTCAGGCGGCAGCGCCTCGTCGTCGAGTGAGGCCGCGCCAGCGGCTGCGGCCCCGGCGGCCAAGTCCGACACCACGAAGTAGCCGACGGCGCCGCGCGACAGACTCACGCGCGCGGCAGCGTGTCGAGGTACTGGCGGAACGGTTCGGCCAGGTCCGGGCGCTTCAGCGCAAAATACACGACCGCCTTCAGAAAGCCGAGTTTGTTGCCGGTGTCGTGCCGGACACCAGACACTTCGCACGCGTAGATCGGCCGCTGCGCCAACAGACGCCGCAGGCCGTTGGTCAGCTGGATCTCACCCTGGACCTCGCCGGACTTCACCGATGCCGCTTCGTCCTCCAGGCAGTCGAAGATGTCCGGGGTCAGCACGTACCGCCCGATGATGGCGAGATCCGACGGAGCGGCCGCGGCCTCGGGTTTCTCGACCAGGTCGGTGATGCGGTAGACCCCCTCGCGCACGGGCTCGTACGCGATGACGCCGTATCCGGAAATCTGCGCCTTCGGCACCCGCTCGACGAGCAGCACGGGGCCATCCAGTTCCTCGGACACGGCAATCATCTGTGCGAGGGCCGAGGGTGTGGCATCGATCACGTCGTCGGCGAGGATGACGGCAAACGGTTCGTTGCCGACGAGCGGCCGGGCCGTGAGCACCGCGTGTCCGAGTCCGAGCGGCTCTCCCTGCCGGACGTAGGCCAGGCTGCGCGAGATGGCGCGTACTTCGGCGGCCAGGGCCGACTTGCCGCGCGACTCCAGAAACGTCTCGAGCTCGACCGACACGTCGAAGTGATCCTCGATGGCATTCTTGCCGCGGCCGGTCACGATGACGATGTCCTCGACGCCGGCCGAGATGGCTTCTTCGATGCCGTACTGGATGATCGGTTTGTCGACCAGCGGCAGCATCTCCTTCGGCTGCGCCTTGGTGGCGGGCAGGAAGCGCGTGCCGAGGCCCGCGGCGGGAAAGACCGCCTTGGTTACACGATTCTTCACAGTGGCCATCGTGGCGGCATCGTATCGCAACGCAAGGCAGGCGGTATAGCATGAAGGGTCATGTTCGACGCCTCCCTGATTCGCGATCGTCTGCCGTTCGTCGACGCGCGCCTGCGCGCGCGTGGCATGGATCCGTCGGCGGCGCTGGGCGAGCTGTCGTCGCTCGACGCCGAGCGTCGGCGGCTGATCCCGATCGTCGAAACGTTGAAGCGCGAGTCGAACGCTTCGGCCGAGGCCGTGGCGCGCGCCAAGCGCGAGGGGCGCGATCCGAGCGAGATCTTCGCGGCCAACCGCGCGCGTGCGCAGGAGATTCGCGCGCACGAGGCGACGCTCGTCGAGATCGAGGCGGCCAGGGACGCGCGGCTACTGACGCTGCCGAACCTGCCGCACGAGAGCGTGCCTGTCGGCGCATCGGCGGCCGACAACGTCGAGGTGCGGCGCTGGGGCACGCCGCGGGCGTTTGCATTCGAGCCGAAGCCGCACTGGGATCTCGGCGCCGCGCTCGGGATTCTCGACTTCGAGCGGGCCGCACGGATGTCCGGGGCGCGGTTCTCGGTGCTCTCGGGCGCCGGTGCGCGGCTGGCGCGCGGGCTGATCAACTTCATGCTCGATGTGCACACGCGCGAGCACGGGTACCGCGAGATCGAGCCGCCGTTCCTCGTCAACGCGGCGGCACTGACGGGCACGGGCAACCTGCCGAAGTTCGAGCAGGATCTCTTCAAGATCGCCGGCGACTGGGATCTGTTCCTGATTCCGACGGCGGAAGTGCCGCTGACCAACCTGCACCGCGAAGAGGTGCTCGACGGCAAGGCGCTGCCGATCCGCTACACGGCCTACACGCCGTGCTTCCGCAGCGAGGCCGGGTCGTACGGCGCCGACGTGCGCGGGCTGATTCGCCAGCACCAGTTCGACAAGGTCGAGTTGGTGAAGTTCACGACCGCCGACCAGTCGTACGACGAACTCGAGGCGCTCGTGCGCAACGCGGAAACGATCCTGCAGCGGCTCGAACTGCCGCACCGGACCGTGTTGCTGTGCACGGGCGACATGGGGTTCGCGTCGGCGAAGACGTACGACATCGAGGTGTGGCTGCCGAGCCAGCAGACGTATCGCGAGATCTCGTCGTGCAGCAACACCGAGGCGTTCCAGGCGCGGCGCGCGCAGATCCGCTACAAGCCCGAGGGTGGCGGCAAGAACCAGTTCGCGCACACACTGAACGGATCGGGCCTGGCCGTCGGGCGTACGCTCATCGCGATTCTCGAGAACGGTCAGCAGGAAGACGGTTCGATCGTCATCCCGGAGGCCCTTCGCCCGTACGTCGGCATGGACCGGCTGGAAGGCTCCTGAAGCAGCCGATTGCCTCGATTTCGGAGCCAGACGCACGCGGAACGGCGCGGTGCGAAAGCGAGCGCAGCGAGAGAGGCGGGGTGCAGGGGGCCCCGCCACCGACCGCCAGAGGCGAACGGAGCGGCGCGAAAGCAAGCGCAGTGAGCGAGGCGGGGTGTAGGGGGCCCCGCCGATCTAACAAGGAGAGATGGCCGAGCGGTCGAAGGCAGCGGTCTTGAAAACCGCAGTACCCGGAAGGGTACCGGGGGTTCGAATCCCTCTCTCTCCGCCAATCTTCGCCAGACGCTCGCGGCTACGGTTGGCAGGCCGCGTTCTGCGAGCGCACCACAAAGGTTGTCCACCGTAGAGCTCCGTAGGAGCGAAGGTGGATTCCTGCCATACCCAAACCCTCCTGGCTATTGTCCCCTCGTTGGATCGCTCGCTGGCCATGGCCGGCGAGTGAGATGCGTTCTCGCCGGAACCACCATTCCTTCAGATCGCGTCGAGCGCCTCGCGCCGCCGCGTGACCGCGGCGGCGATCGAGGCGCGATGCGCGTCGACGGCCTGCGCGTCCGTGGCCAGGACGCGCAGGCCGTCCTCGATGGCCGTGCGGACGACGTCGGGCGCCGGCCCGCCGTGCGT
>MEDJ01000004.1:183485-230298 GCA_001724025.1 Acidobacteria bacterium SCN 69-37
CCCCGCCGTGCGTCCGCCGGATGGCGACGAAATACTCGGGACTCAGGAGCCGATCGAGCTCGGCGTCGCCGAGGTACACGGGCTCGCCCGTGACCGCGGCTGACGCCTCGGCCAGCTGCGCGCTGGCGCGCCCGCCGGGCTGCGCCAGCCGCTGCTGCACGAACCGCGCGGCAATCGCGTGCGTGTGCGCGAACGGCAGCTGCCGTTCGCGCGCCAGCGTGTCGGCCAGCTCCGTGACCGTGACGCCGTGCGCGGATGCGCGCTCGCGCATCCGCGCCACGTCGAACGTCGCATCGCGCATGGCCGCGGCCACCAGGGCCAGCGCGCGCGTGGCGTCGGCGTACATTGCCGCCACGAGCGGCTGCAGATCATCCTCCGTGTCGACGATGTCGCCGAACGGGGTGTTGTGCACGGTGATTGGCATCGCGGCCGCCTGGGCCAGTGCCCGCGACGAGAGGGCACGCGCGTGCTCGAGCGCCACCGGGTTGCGCTTCTGCGGCATGATGCTGCTGCCCTGCACGAACCCGTCGGACAGCCGCAGGTACCCGAACTCGACCGTGCACCAGAGCAGCAGATCCTGCACGAATCGCCCGATCCCCGTCAGCATCGTGGCAACAGCCGACGCACCTTCCAGCACGTAGTCGACCGTGGCGATGCTGCCGTACGTATTGCCCGTCACGTCGTCGAAGCCGAGCAGGTGTGCGGTGCGCCGCCTGTCGATCGGGAAGCCCGTGCCGGTAATCGCGCAGGCGCCGAGCGGACTCACGTTGGTCGTGACGTAGGCCGCCATGACCCGCCGCGTGTCGCGCTCGAGCTGTTCGATCACCGCGAGCAGGTAGTGCGCCACTGTCGTCGGCTGCGCGGGCTGCGTGTGCGTGTGCGCGGCGTAGATCGTCTCGACGTGGGCGGTCGCGAGATCGAGGAGCACGCGGCGCAGCGCCAGCAGGCCCCCGGCCACGTCCAGCAGACACTCCCGCAGCCGCAGGCGGTACATCGTCATGTCGATGTCGTTGCGCGATCGCGCCGTGTGCAGCCGTCCGGCCGTGTCGGCGCCACACGCCTCGATCAGCAGGTGATCGACGTGGAAGAACAGATCTTCGTGCCGGCCGTCGAACGCAGCCTGTCGGATGGCCGCCACATCGAGCCGCGCGAGCGCCTCGCGAATGGTGCGTGCCTCGGTCCGCGGCACGATCCCCTGCTCGACGAGCATGACGAGGTGCGCGTCGTGAATGGCCAGCAGCGGGTCGAGCAGCAGGCGCTGGGCGTCAGCGAAGTTCTCCTGCAGGACGAGCCGGATGTAGTGCGGCGAGAACGGCATGGGGGTCTCTGGCGAACGTGACGACGCGGGCGTGGCGTCGACGCGACCATGTTCTCGTAGAACCCGGTCGTCGTCGAGCTATGATGCGCCGATGCTGCCCTCGCTGTCGCGCTCATGGGCCGCGGTCGTTCTGGTGCTCGGCCTGGCCGCCGGCGCGTGTACGACCCCGGCACCGTCCACCGGTCCGGCCAGGGACGGGATTCGTCCCATGCTGACGCCCGAATTGCGCCAGGTGCTCGACGAGATCCGGACCGCCGACGCGGGACAACTGGCGATCAGCGAAGCTGACGGCCGCTTCCTCCGGTTCCTCGTGGTGGCGTCCGACGCCCACCGCGTCCTCGAGATCGGCGGGGCGAGCGGGTACAGTGCCATCTGGCTCGGCCTGGGGCTGCGCGAGACGGGCGGATCGCTCGTCACGATCGAGTACGACGCGGAACGTGCCGCAGCGCTCGCGGCCAACATCCACCGCGCCGGCCTCGACGACACGGTGCGCGTGATTGCCGGTGATGCATTCGCGGCCATCCCGACCATCGAGGGGACGTTCGACTTCGTGTTCCTGGACGCCTGGAAGCCCGACTACCTGAAGTTCTTCGAGATGACGCTGCCGCGGCTCGATCGCGGCGGCCTTTTCGTTGCGCACAACGTCGTCAACAAGCGCGACGAGATGATCGATTTCCTCGATGCGATCGAGACGAGCCCCGATGTGCTGACGGCCATCGTGTCGCCGGCATCCGAGGGCATGTCCATTTCCGTGAAGCGCTGAGCGCCGACCCGCGATCAGCCCCCCGCGAAGTCCAGCGTCCAATACGAGCCGTACGGCGCGCCGGCAACGGACGCGTAGCCCACACCCGCCTGCCGGAATCCATTGGCCATGATGTTCTGGCAATGGCCGGGACTGGCCATCCAGCCGGCCACGACAGCGGCGGCCGACGGGTATCCCGCGCCGATGTTCTCGCCGTACGGCCCGGATCCGTTGAAGCCGGCGGCGCTGATCCGCTGCATGAACGTCTGACCGTCAGGACTCGTGTGCGAGAAGTAGCGCCGCGTGCCCATGTCCTGGCTGTGGCCGCGCGCGGCCGCCTGCAGCGCCCCGTTCATCGCCAGCGCACCAACGGCGGGATACGTCACGCCCCCGCACGAGGCTCCGGTGGCACGCTGCTGATTGATCAGCACGAGCACTTCGTGTTCGAGCGCCGGGTGTCCCGGGTTCGGGGGCGGTGGCGCCGGCGGTGTCGGGATGTCCGGCGCTGGCGGCGGTGACGGTGGTGCAGGCGGCGGCGCCGGCGGATCGGGCTCGCCCGGCGGCGCGACGACGGTGATCGTCGCGGTCCGGGAATCGACCGATCCGGCGGGATTCGAAACGCGCACCCAGTACGTCATCGTGTCCGTCAGCGCGGGCGTCGTGTAGTGACTGGCCGTGGCGCCGGCGATCGGATCCGTGGTCCGGCCCGACGGGCCGCGGCGATACCACTGGAACGACAGTGGCGGCGATCCGATCACCTCGACGGCCAGGTGCACGGTCTCGCCGCGCGCGATCGTCGCGTCGGCCGGTTCCTCGCGGATGAACGGGGCGGCGCCGTCGACCGTCACGGTGGCCGTGACCGAGTCTGCCGTCTGACCACCGGAGGCGACGCGCACCCAATAGCGGGCCGGCGTCGTCACCGGCGGGGTGATGAACGAGGCGTCGACAGCGCCCGCCACGGGTGAGGAGGTGACGCCGGTCTCCCCGGCGTACCACTGATAGCCCAGGCCGCCCGGCCCCGCGGCCGCAACTCGGAGCGTGGCACTCGTGCCGGCGGTCACCACCTGATCCTGCGGCTGGGCCGTGATCGCCACCTGCGTGCGGCCGGGCGTGTCGTCCGGGCTCGTCGGTGTCTTCGAGCACGCAGACGCCAGCGCCACCAGGAGGCACCCGATGACGATGTGGGCGTGAATGGGGCGGCGCATGCGCGGGTGGGGCGACGTCAAGTCGTGTACCAGTGCGTCTCGAGCGGGCGGTGTGCGTGTGCCGGCCGTGGCGGCCGGATGTCGTCGTACGCGATGACGAAACCGTCCGGCACACAACGGAACCTGTCGCCCCATGAACGTGACACCCGCCAGGGGAGGCCTATCCCGATGCCTCCCGAGGCGGGTGTGTGCCGGCGACGGAGGATCTTCCGTCAGCGGATATGGTGGGGACTCAGCTCCTGCCGGTTGCCGACCCGCGTCGGTCGCCCCGGGCGGGGCCTCGTCCCGGGCCGCCGCGCTCGGCATCTGGCCCTCGTCTGGCCCCGACGCGCACCTGTTCACGCTGCTCGGGGGTCAGCACCGCGGCAATCGCCGTCGAGGTGTTGAGACGAATATCGGCCAGCTGCTGCCGGAGTTGAGCGACAGTGGCCGCCGCGGCCTTCACCGCCGCTTCGTCCTGCGTGTCGGCGAAGATGGCCGCGCGAAGCGCCTGCTCGGCCGCGCGCAGATCGCCAGCCAGCGGCTGGGTCTTCGTGCGGGCGTCGCGCGCGAGATCCTGCACCTTCGTGCGCTGTTCGGATGTCAGCGTCACGCCCCGCGGCACCCGCGCGTCACCGGGCCCCGCGCCTCGCCACGCCTGGGCCATCCGGGCCCGCGGGCCCATCGAGCGATCGTCGCCGCGGTTCGGACCCGCCGGGCGCTGGGCCGAGAGTGTGGCCGACGCCAGCGCGGCGGCTACGACCAGGGCAGTGGAAAACACGATGATCCTGCGCATGAGAACCTCCAGTTCCTGTATCGAGGCGTCGCGTACGTGACCGATGAATGCGACGCACTGATCAGGAAGACCGCGAGGCCTCGCGATTTATTCCCGACCCGGTCCACCGGGACCGCCGGGGCGTCCGGGGCCGGGTCGCAGCGGCCGGCGCGGACCGCGTCCGTCCTCCTGTGGGCCGCCGAACCGCGCGCCGCGACCTGTCGGCACCAGCAGGAGGCTGCGGATGCCGGTGAGCTGTGCCCGCTGTTCAGGTGTGAGCAGCGGCGAGACGTCCTGCTCGAAGCGCTGCGTTTCCGCGAGCAGGCGGTCGCGCGTCGTCACCTGCAGATCCTCGATCCGCACGATCCAGGCCTCGATCAGCGGCCGCGCCGCATCACGCTGCGGCGCCGTGAGATCGAGCTGGTTGGCCAGTCGCGTGAGGTTGGCTTCCACGAGGCGATCGGCGCCGGCCGCCTGGATCGGCCGCCGGCCATCGAGGACGGCAATCGGCCTGACGGCCCCGGGGCGGCGTGCGAGCAGCCACGCGCGATCGACGATGATGCCGACCGAGGTTCCGGCGAAGAACACCACGACCACGAAGGCCGCGAACCACCAGCGAGTCGAGGTCATCATTGGGCACCTGCTTCATCGCCACCCGTCGTATCGGGCTGGACCGTGTCGTCCCACGCCAGCGACACGAGATCGGCTTCGTCCATGGCATCGGACCAGAGCACGGCTTCGGCCGCCACGACCGCGTCGGCCACAGTCGCCAGATCTCCGCCCGCCGACGCGATGGTCGTCTCGCTGCTCGCGGCGATCAGCCACGCGGCCAGTGCAAGCCCGGCGGCTACGGGACCCGCGCGCCAGGTCCACTGGCGGAAGTCGAAACGGTCGAACCAGCTGGCAGGCGCCTGGACCTGCGCTGCGATCCGCGTGGCGAAGCCGAGGGGCGGTTCGACATCGAAGCTCGTCGCAAGCGCGACGTGCGCAGCCTGCTGTGCCTCGAGTGCCTCGCGGCACGCCGCGCACGAGGCCAGGTGGCGATCGAGTCGCGCCCGATCGCCGGCGTCGTCCAGGCTGCCGTCGCCCGCGCGGACGAGCAGGGCGATCAGGGCCTCGCACGGATCGGCGTCGTGGTGAAGATCGGGTGGTGCGGTCATCGGCGTGCTCCCTGGTCGTGCGGCTCGTGGGTGAGTGCCTGCCGCAGCCGCGCGCGGCCGCGGAAAATGCGCGATTCGACGGTGCCAATCGGTACCCCGAGTGCCGCGGCGATCTCGCGATAGTCGAGTCCGTTCACGTCGCGGAGCACCACGGCCTCGCGCAGGTCCGCGGGCAGCGTCTCGAGCGCGCGGTGGATGCGATCGCGCGCGATGACCGCCTGCTCCAGCGACCCGCCGCCGGCCGTCGTGTCGAGGTCGATCGATCCGCCCACGGCCTCCTCCTGCCGCCGCGCGCGCGTCCGACGATGCGTGCGCGCCGTGTTGATCGCGATCTGGAACAGCCACGTGCGGAAGCGGCTCTGGCCCCTGAACGTGCGCAGGCTGCGAAACGCCCGCAGGAACGCCTCCTGCGCCACGTCCTCCGCGTCGGCGTGATCGCCGACCAGGCCCCACGCCAGCCCGATCACCCGGCGCTGGTAGCGATCGACGAGCAGGCGCACGGCCCCCTCGTCGCCGCGCCTGGCGCGGGCGACCAGTGGCTCATCGGGATCGGGCTCCCCGGTGTCGGACGGCCGGGCCGGCGGTACCACGTGCGACGTCTCCTGAATCGTGGGACTGCCGGACCGCGGCGTTTATTCCCGCTGCGCTGCCCGGATGGCCGCCAGCGACCGGATTTGCCGGCCGGCGGCGTCGAAGTTCGCGGGATCCAGCCAGGATTCGAGCGCCAGGCGCCTGGACGGCCACTCGCTGTCGATCACCGAGAACCAGGCGGTGTCGCGCGATCGCCCCTTGTAGACGGTCGCCTGCCGGAACGTGCCCTCGTACGCGAAGCCGAGCCGCTCGGCAGCGCGCCACGACGGGGTGTTGAACGCGTCGCACTTCCACTCGTAGCGGCGATAGCCGAGATCGAAGGCGCGACGCATCATCAGGTACATCGCCTCGGTCGCCGCCGCTGTCTGCTGCAGGTCCGCCGAGAACCGCAGGTGGCCGACCTCGATCGATCCGCCCGCGGGCATCATCCTGAGATACCCGGCGATCCCCGCTGGGCGACGATCGGGGCCCGGGCAGATGGCGAACAGCACCAAGTCCGTGGTGACAGCGTTGGCCGCGACCCAGTCGTGGAAGGCCGCGCGCGACGCGAACGGGCCATACGGCAGGTACGTCCACGCGCGATCGTCGAGGTCGCGTGCGAACGCCTCGAACAGCGCGTCGGCATGATCGAGGTGCAGGGGCTCCAGCGCGACGTGGCGTCCGGTCATCGGCTCGCGTGGCGGGATCGGCGGGGGCGTCCAGCCGGGCAACGGCGCGCCGATCGGTTGATCGTAAGCGTTACGGAAGGATGACGTCACGGTATCCAGCATCGTAGTCCGGACGACGCCGATCTGCGAGACTACGGGCATGCGACAGCAACTGACCCGCGTGACGGTGCGGACCGGCGGGCGCGGGTTCTACGACATCACAGCGCGCGTCCAGGAGCAGGTGAAGGCGGCGTCGGTGCGGACCGGGCTGTGCACGCTGCACCTGCAGCACACGTCCGCGTCGCTCGTCATCCAGGAGAACGCGGATCCGGACGTGCGGCGCGATTTCGAACGGTTCTTCGCGCGCCTGGTGCCCGATGGCGACGCGCTGTTCTCGCACACGCTCGAGGGCGAAGACGACATGCCGGCGCACATCCGGACGGCGCTGACTACGGTGAACCTGAGCGTGCCCGTGGAGCAGGCGGCGCTCACGCTCGGCACGTGGCAGGGCATCTACGTGTGGGAGCACCGTCTCGAGCCACACCAGCGCGTGGTCGTCGTCCACGTCATCGGCGAATGACGAGCTTTCCGGGGCTGAAGCCGCTTCGGAGCCCTGGGGCTTCAGCCCCAGGGAGAGCACCCCGCGTATACAGGCCGCCCGCTGGGGGTGGGGTTGCGTCGCTCGCGAACGCGCCCCACCCGCGCCTGGCGCGGCGCGGGCGTCAGTGCATGCCGTGCGCGTCGCCGTGGCCGTAGTCGTTCGCGCCCATGATGATCGGCAGCTGCGCTTCGTCGATGACGCGGCCGTCGAAGAGCGCGATGGTGCGATCGGCGTGCCGGGCGTAGCGCGGGTCGTGCGTGACCATGCAGATCGTGGCGCCCTCGCGGTGGAGTTCGCGCATCAGCTCCATGACGTGGCCGCCGTTCTTCGAGTCCAGGTTGCCCGTGGGCTCGTCAGCCAGCAGGATCGACGGCGAGCCGGCCACGGCCCGTGCCACGGCTACGCGCTGCTGCTGCCCGCCGGAGAGCTGACTTGGCAGGTGCTTGGCGCGGTGCTTCATCTCCACGCGTTCGAGCGCGGCGATGACCCGGTCCTTCCGTTCGCTGGCCGGCATGCCGCGATAGGTGAGCGGCAGTTCGACGTTCTCGTACACCGAGAGGTCGCCAATCAGGTTGAAGCTCTGGAAGATGAACCCGATCTCGCGATTGCGGACGCGTGCGCGTTCCGCCATCGGCAGATCCTCGACCGCGCGGTTGTTGAGCCGGTAGTGTCCCGTTGTCGGCGTGTCGAGCAGGCCGAGAATCGAGAGCAGGGTCGATTTGCCGCAGCCCGAGGGGCCGGCAATCGAGACGAACTCGCCGCGCTGGATCGTCAGCGTGACCTCGGCGAGCGCGTGCGTTTCGACCTCGTCGGTGTAGAAGACCTTCGAGAGCGTATCGAGTTCGATGACCGGCGGCATATCGAGCGTCATGACGGGCTCCTTGGACGGGCTACTGCAGGCGAAGGCGATCGAACGCGTCGTACTGGGACATGTCCGAGAGGACGACGCGGTCGCCCTCGACGAGTCCCTCGACGACTTCCACGAACTGCACGGACCGGCGGCCGATGCGCACCGGCGTGCGGGCAATCTGGCCAGGTGCCACGACCTTGAACAGGCTGATGGTGCTGTTCTCCTGGCCGGCGGCCGGACTCTCGACGAACAGCACGTCGGCCAGCCGCTCCAACTCGATCGTGGCATCGACGTTCAGGTCGGGCCGCGCGCCGGGCGGCAGCGGGCCGTCGAGCGTGATGTCGACGCCGACTGTGCCGCCCTCCGATGCCGGGTCGACGCGCGAGACCCGGCCGTCGACGAAGCCGTTGCGCGTGTTGACGCTGGCGGACTGGCCGCTGGCGAGGTCGCGCGTCTGGGTTTCCGCCACGCGGACCTTGGCCATGAGGCGCGTGGGATCCGACACGCGCACGAGGTTCACGCCTGCGCCCACCTGCTGCCCCACTTCCACGCTCACCATCTGCAGCAGTCCGCGCATCGTCGACTTCACGTTGAGATCGTCGAGCTGGCGCACCATCCGCTCGTACTCGGCGCGGCGCTGGCTGACCGCCGCTTCGGCCGGCGCCAGTTGCAGTGCCTCGTTCTCGATCGTGCTCTCGAGCTGCTGCCGCGCCAGTTCGGCCCGGTTGCGCGCCTGGTCGACCAGCGCCTGCTTCTGCTTCAGCGTGAACTCGGCCACGAGCCCGCTCTCGGCCAGGTTCTTGTTCAGGTCGAGATCGGTGACCGCGAGCTGATACGTCGACTCGGCATCGACGAGCGCCGAGCGCTGGGCGAAACGCGTGCTGGCGAGCGACGCCTTCTGGTTGGCCAGCTGCGCCACGGCCGTCTGCCAGTCGCGCTCTGCGCTCCGGACGCCCTGATCGAGATCCGGGTTGCTCATCTCCAGGATGACCGTCCCGGGCTCGACCTCCGCGCCGGGTCGGAGCACGATGCGCTCGACGCGCCCGGCCGACGTCGCCGTGATCCAGCGAATCTCTTCCGGCACCAGCGTGCCGGTGCCGCGCACCTCGCGCGTGAAAGCCCCTCGCTGCACGGTCCGGATCCAGAGCGTGCTCTCGGTGACGCCGGGCAGTGCCGGCTCGAGCCGCGACACCACCACGCTCATCGACATGATGGCCGCCCCGGCCAGCAGGCCGACGATCCATCGGCGCCGCTGCCGGCGCTTCAGAAATGCGGGATCGCGAGGAGTATCCATGGGACGTGACGTTTCTTACCTTACGGGGATATGTGTGATATTGCAATAGATATTTTTCGATGGCGCACGAACATACAAGGAGGCGGCACCAGGCGCGTCAGCGCCGGTGGCCCGTCGATCGATGGTGGCCGATCGTCCACAGGCCCAGCCGACCGGCGCCGGGCGGCCCGCGCGGGTCCCACGATCCACCCGGTGACACCGGTATGTCGCTCATGTAACGTGTCCCGAGCGCCATGCCGTTCGAGAGTCTGATCGCCAGCGTCAGTGATTCGCCGAATCTGCCCACGTTCCTGCGCCTCCTGCTGGCGCTCGCCATCGGGCTGTTCATCGGCATGGAACGCGAGCGGCGCCGCAAGGAAGCGGGCGTCCGGACCTTCGCGTTCGCCGCCCTGCTCGGCGCCGTCGGCGGCATGCTCGGCGACACCTTCGCGCTGATGGCCCTCGGCCTCGTCGGCATCCTCGTCGTCCTGCTCAACGTCGAAGCGGTGCGCACCGGCGACGGAGCCGAACTCACGACGTCCGCCGCGCTCCTGCTGACGGCATTCACCGGCGTGCTGGCCGGGCACGGGCAGACGTTCACGCCCATGGTGCTCGGCGTCATGACCGCCGCGCTGCTCGCCTGGAAGACCCCGCTCGCGGCGTTCACGACGGCGTTGACCGAAGCCGAACTGCGGTCGGCCGTGCTGTTCGCGATCATGGCATTCGTCATCTACCCGGTCCTGCCGGCCGGACCGATCGGTCCCGGTGACCTGGTCGACGTGCGCGACGCGTGGGTGACGGTCATCGCCATCTCCGCACTGGGCTTCCTGAACTACGTGCTGCTGAAGGTGTACGGTACGCGCGGGCTCGGCGTCACGAGCCTGCTCGGCGGTCTCGTCAACAGTACCGCCACGGTGGCGGAACTGGCGCGGCGCGCAGGACAGTCGGCCGCCGGACCCGAGCGCGCCTTCGCCTATCGCGGTGTGCTCCTGGCGTCGTTTGCGATGATCGTCCGCAACGCCGCGATCGTGGCCATGATCGCGCCGCCCGCCCTCGTGCGCGCGGCCGTGCCGTTCGGCTTGATGCTGCTCACCTCCTTCTTCCTCGCCCGGTCCGGTTCGCGAAGCGGGCAGAGTCCGCGCGATCCGGCGGTCACGGGAGAAGAGACCGCGGCGCTGCGATCGCCGTTCTCGCTGACGGCTGCGCTGCAGTTCGGCGCGATCCTGCTGATTCTGCACGTGTGCGCCACGCTCGCGCAGCGGGCCATCGGCGATGCCGGCGTCTACCTGGTCAGCGCCATCGGCGGCCTGATCTCGAGTGCCAGCACCACGGCCTCGGCCGCGACCCTCTTCGCCAGCGGGCACGTGCCGGCGTCGACCGCCGCCACGGCCGCCACGTTCGCGTCACTCACGAGTCTGTTCGTGAACATCCCGCTGGTGATGCGCCTGCTCGCCGGTGCCCCCGAGCGCCGCCGCATCATCGTCAGCGTGCTGATCATCTGCGTGGTCGGCGTGCTCGGCGCGGTCCTGCAGCAGCAGTTCTGAGCCGGCAAGGCCCGCGCTGCAACACGCACCGCCGAAGCGCGTGAACGGCGGGTTCATCCGCACGCGGCCGATATCGGATGCCGGCCGATCGGCACCATGATGGTCGCGTCGCCTCATCGAACTCGAGTGCTATCGGCAGGAAGCGGCGGCCCGCTCCGCCGGTTGCGCCATCACGATGAACATGGCACCCTCGGATGAGGAGACACGCCGTGCCCGAGAAGCCGAGGCCGACCGATTCATCCGCACGGCCGCCACGCGCCGGTGGTCGTAACGTCAATGAATTCCTTGACGAACAGGAAATGGACGAAACGCTCGACGACACGTTCCCGGCCAGCGATCCGCCATCATGGACGTTCGGCGTCGACGAAACACGGCGCGTGCCCGCGACGGACGAGAAGCCGCCGGCGGCTCGCGAATGAAGAGCCTCGGGCTTCTCTCGTTCGGCCACTGGACCGCGTCGCCGCAATCGCAGACGCGCTCAGCCGCCGATGCGCTGCTGCAGTCAATCGATCTGGCGGTGGCCGCCGAGGCCCTGGGAGTCGATGGCGCGTACTTCCGCGTCCACCATTTTGCGCGCCAGCTCGGATCGCCGTTTCCGCTGCTGGCGGCGATTGGCGCGAAGACCAGCCGCATCGAGATCGGCACGGCCGTCATCGACATGCGGTACGAGAACCCGCTCTACATGGCGGAAAATGCGGGCGCCGCCGACCTGATCGCGGGTGGGCGTCTGCAGTTGGGTATCAGCCGCGGGTCGCCCGAGCAGGTCATCGACGGCTGGCGCTACTTCGGCTATCAGCCGCCAGACGGCCAGAGCGATGCCGACATGGCCCGCCGTCATGCCGAGGTGCTGCTCGACGTGCTGCGCGGCGAGGGGTTCGCGCAGCCCAATCCGAAGCCGATGTTTCAGAATCCACCGGGCCTGCTGCGCGTGGAGCCTCACTCCGAGGGACTGCGCGAACGCATCTGGTGGGGGGCCAGTTCCAACGCCACGGCGATCTGGGCGGCGAAACTCGGCATGAACCTCCAGAGTTCGACGCTCAAGGACGACGAGAACGGACGGCCATTCCACGTGCAGCAGGCCGAGCAGATTCGTGCGTACCGGGACGCGTGGACGGCCGCGGGCCACGCGCGGACGCCACGCATATCGGTGAGCCGCAGCATCATCGCGCTCGTTGACGATCGCGATCGCGCGTGGTTCGGCCGCGGCGGCAGTGAGCACGACTCGATCGGCTTCATCGACGAGAAGACCCGTGCGATTTTTGGCCGGAGCTACGCAGCCGAGCCCGACGTGTTGATCGAGGACCTCGCGAAGGACGAGGCGATTGCCGAAGCCGACACGCTGCTCGTGACCGTACCGAGTCAGCTCGGCGTCGCCTACAACGTGCACCTGCTCGAGTCGCTGCTCCGGTACGTCGCGCCAGCGCTCGGCTGGCGCTGATCGTCGTGGATGCGCCTCGATTCGTACCCCCGATCCTGCCCGTCCCGCGTGCCGACGTCGTACAAGGGGACGGCGGCCCTCTGCGAGCGTTCCGGCTGAGCGCCGGCTCGACGATGCCGTGCGGCGCGTTCGACCGGAATGACGCAGCCGTCGACGAACGTCGATCTTTCCGATGTCGTCGGGCCGGCAAATGACGATGCGGCGGCGCAGGGGAGCGGTACGGCACAACGAGCGCCGCGGGCCGACGGCCACGCGCTGACCGCGCGGCGATCCGACGGGGCCGCTGGACCGGAAGCAGAAGGCCTTCAACCGGCTCGTCACCTCCATCGACAGGCATTCAGCTCCTGATTCGTCGTTGACATCGCCGACCAATCGGCCTATTACTACTTCACTGAAGTTCTAATAGACAGGGGCCGCGCACCGCAATGACACAGGAAAGCCTCGGCGAGTTCGAGCACTGCGTGCTGGCTGCCGTCCTCCACCTGGGCGACGAGGCCTACGGCGTGACGATTCGACGCGCGATTGGCGAGCGCACGGGCCGTGACGTCGCCATTGGCGCGTTGTACACGTCGCTCGACCGCCTGGAGCGCAAGGGCTATCTCAGGTCGACGATGTCGGATCCGACGCCGGAACGGGGTGGCCGATCGAAGCGCTACGTCTCAGTGACGGCCGCCGGCGTGCGGGCCATGCAGCGATCGCGTGCGCGCCTGCTGCGGATGTGGGACGGGCTCGAGCCGAGTGTGTAGGGGCGAGGCATGCGTCGCCCCTACGGCAAACGAGGCATCGTGATGAATCAACCACCGCGGACGGCCAGGCGACTGTTGACGTGGTCGCTGCCGCCCCGTGAACGCGAGGCCGTGATTGGCGACTTTGCCGAGGAGTACGGGACGCGCGTGGCTGGCGATGGCGTGCGTGCCGCGCGGCGCTGGTACCGGCAACAGGTGTGGCGATCGATTGGACCCAACCTGCGGCGGCGACGGGCCACGCGACGGGACCCGGTGCACGCACCCCGCACACCGAAGACGCTTCGACCGGAGGGCATCATGACGGACTTGCGTGACGTGATTCGCTCGCTGCGGGGAACGCCTGGCTTCACGGCCGTCGCGCTGGTCGTGCTGACGCTCGGCATCGGCGCGACCACCGCCATCTTCTCGGTCGTCGACGCGGTCGTGTTGCGCGCACTGCCGTTCGATGAGCATGACAGGCTGGTCGCGGTGGGGGAGCGCCGCTCCGTTCCCGATGACGAGGAACCGGACAGGCTCGCTCACATTGCTCCGCAGAATTACATGGACTGGGCTGCCCGGCAGCAGGTCTTCGAATCGATGGCGGCGATTGCCGACAGTTCGCTCACGCTGCAGGAGCCCGACACCGCACCGGAAGACCTCCGGACGCTTCGCGTCACAGCGGGATTCTTCGACGTCGTCCGGACGTGGCCTGCGATAGGGCACGCGTTCACCGCTGACAATGAAATCGATGGGCAGGATCGCGTGGCGATTCTGAGCGACGGACTGTGGCAGCGGCGGTTCGGCGCCGATCCGGACATTGTCGGACGCGTGCTCTCGCTCGACGGGGAGCGTTACGAGATTCTCGGTGTCATGCCGCCAGGCGTCGCGGACGTCACGCGCGCCGCCCGGCCGTTCGTCGGCATGTTGCGGCCGGCCGAACTCTGGGTGCCATTCGTAGTGCCGGAGAGCGAGCGAGTCCGGAAGCCGGCGTCCTACAGCCTCTATCTGCAGAGCATCGCGCGGCTGAAGCCCGGCGTTTCGCTCGGCCAGGCCCAGGCGCAGATGGACCAGATCGCGGCGGCCATCGTGCAGGCCAATCCGGGGATCAAATGGCTCGAAGGCGCGGGGATCGGCGTCGGACCACTCCACGATCATCTCGTCGGCACGCCGATGACGTCGTGGATGCTGATGCTGCTCGGCGCCGTCGCTGTCGTCCTGCTGATTGCCTGTGCGAATGTCGCCAGCCTGCTGCTCGTGCGTGCCGGCATCCGCGAGCGGGCCGTCGCGATACGGGCCGCGCTTGGCGCCGGACGCTGGCGCCTGATTCGCCAGTCCCTGATCGAAAGCCTCCTGCTGTCCGTCGTCGGCACCGCACTCGCTGTTGTGGTGGGGTGGTGGGTCGTGCAGATCCTGCGCGGTGCGATGCCGGACGACGTGCCACGTGTGTCGGCCATTGCGTTGGACCTGCGCGTGCTTGCGGTAGCCGCAGGACTCTCGCTCGTCACCGGCCTGGTCGTGGGCATCATCCCCGCATTGCAAATTTCACGACCGGATCTCACGATTGCACTGAAAGACGCTGCGGGAGGTGCGAGCGCGGGGCGCCGGCGCCAGCTCGCTCGTGCCGCGCTCGTCGTGGCCGAGGTCGCGCTTGCGGTCGTGCTCCTCGTCGGTGCCGCGCTCTTCATCGGGAGCTTCGCCGCCCTGATGCGCATCGATCCGGGGTTCACCCCGAATCACGTCGTCACGGCATTTGTCGCGCCGCCGACAACGCCCGCCGTGTTCTTCGAGCGAATCATCGAGCGTCTCGAGCAGACTCCCGGCGTGGTATCGGCCGCAATCGTCGCGGGGGGAACGCCGCTCAGTGGCTTCGGCTTCACCACGGGCATCGCACCAGACCCCGCCGAGGCACGCCAGGTACCGGTGCACTACAGGACGGTAACGCCTGGATATCACCGCGCAATGGGAATCACGCTCGTGAAGGGGCGGCTGTTCGAGCCGGGCGATCGAGATGGCGCCGCGCGCGTGATCCTGATCAACGAGGCTGCGGCCGCGGCGTACTTTCCCGGCGAAGATCCCGTGGGACGTACCGTGCGCTTCGGGAAGGCATGCACGGTCGTGGGCGTCGTGGGGAACGTTCGCCAGGACCGCCTGGAGACTCCTGCCGTCCCCGAGGTGTACGAGCCGATGGCGCAGTCGGGATCGCCGACCGGCGAACTCGTGGTCCGAACCGTCGGGGATCCGCACGAGGCGCTGCCCGCGATTCGCACTGTCCTGCTCGACGTCATGCCGACAGTCCCGGTGCGCAACATTCAGACGATGGACGAGGTCTTCGCGCGACACACCGCCCAGCGTCGTCTGAACATGCTGCTGATCGGACTGTTCGGCGTGCTGGGACTGGTGATTTCGGCCGTCGGGATCTACGGCGTGCTCGCGGCGATCGTGTCGCAGCGCACCCGCGAGATCGGTGTGCGCGTCGCGCTCGGCGCCACCCGATCGAACGTCGTCGCGATGGTGCTGGCGAAGACGGGCATGCTCGTCGCGATCGGGCTGGCACTCGGCGGCGTGGCGGCGTGGTACCTGAGCGCGCTGGCCAGGTCATTCCTCTTCGGCCTCGAACCGACCGACCCGCGGGCGTTCGCGGCCGCGCTGGCGACACTGCTCGCGGCCGCACTCGCGGCGAGCCTCATCCCGGCCCGTCGGGCGGCCAGCGTCGATCCCGTCGTGGCGTTGCGGGGAGAGTGACAGGTTGGCGGTGGGCGGGGTGACAAGGGAGGCCACTGACGACGGGGCGCTGGGGCGCGCCGATCGGCGGCGGCTGCATCGACGCCGAATCGTCTTGCGGAGCGCTCCGATTTGACACAGAATCGCCGTCACCCATGGCACTGGAGACGGTCCCCGCCGCGTCGCGAAGACCCGCGCGGCTGACGAGTCTGTTGTCTGTCGACCCTGCGGGGCCGGCTGCA
Source organism: Acidobacteria bacterium SCN 69-37 (assembly GCA_001724025.1). Taxonomy (GTDB): domain Bacteria; phylum Acidobacteriota; class Vicinamibacteria; order Vicinamibacterales; family SCN-69-37; genus SCN-69-37. Next base: position 199,297 of record MEDJ01000004.1, read on the forward strand.
CTCAGGAACACGCCGCTACTCATCGGCGTGCTGGAGGGCACGGGCATAGGGCCGACCGTCATCGACGCGGCCCTGCAGGTGCTTCACGCCGTCGAGCAGACGACGGGACTGACATTCGAAGTGTGCCGCGGTGGCCTGATCGGCGAAGACGCCGTTCAGGAGTGCGGCGCATGGCTGCCGGAAAGTACTGCCGACTTCTGCGCCGACATCTTCCGTCGCGGCGGCGCCATACTCAGCGGCCCTGGTGGCGGACGCTACGTGTACGACCTGCGCCGGCGCTTCGACCTGTTCTGCAAGTTCGTCCCGGTCCAGCCGGTGAAGGCTCTGGCGCGAGCCGGCCGGCTCGATCCGACGTTCGTGGAGAACATCGACATCCTTGTCGTGCGCGACAACGCCGGCGGCGTGTACCAGGGACAGTGGGGCGATCGCGCGACGGCGCTCGGGCGCGTGGCCGAGCACGCCTTCAGCTACAGCGAGACCGAGGTGCACCGCCTCGTGGAGGTGGCGGCCCGCGCGGCGGTGGCCCGCACGGGCGTCTTTCACGTGATTGTGAAGGAAGGGGGTGTGCCGACGGTGACGGCGCTCTGGCGCGACGTGGGCCTTGCGGTCGGACGCAGCAGCGGCGCCGAGCCGAGGTTCATGAACATCGATCTCGCCGCGTACGAGCTGATCCAGAATCCGCACATCTTCGACGTCATCGTCGCGCCGAACCTGTTCGGCGACATCGTGGCCGACATCTGTGGCGTGCTCGTCTCGTCGCGTGGCGTCACGTTCTCCGGCAACTTCACGCCCCAGGGCCACGGCGTCTATCAGACCAACCACGGCTGCGCGCACGACCTGGCCGGGGCAGACGTGGCCAATCCCTGCGGACAGATCTATTCGCTGGCCATGATGCTGCGCGAGACCTTCAACCTGCCCGACGAGGCGCTGCGCATCGAGCACGCGCTGGAGGCCGTCTGGCGTGAGGGCTGGCGCACGGCGGATCTCGCCGAACCAGGCTGCCGGATCGTTGGCACGGCCGCGATGACACAGAAAGTGGTGGAAGCGGTACGCGGCGTCATCGCGACGGTGGCATGACCCCGGCGTTGCTGCTCGTCGATCTGCAGCATGACTACCTGACCGCACCTGAGCTCCAGCCTGCGGCAGGCCTCCTGGTCGACGGCGCCGCGGCGCTGCTGTCGGCGTGTCGCGAGCGGCAGATCCCGGTCATCCACATCTGGACAACGGTTCACCGACACGACGATCGGCGGCTGCCACATTGGAAGACGTCGGATCGCTGGATGTGCGAGGCGGGAACAGCCGGCCACGACACCCCGGCCGCGCTGCGGCCGCATGGCACCGACGTCGTCATCCAGAAGTCCGGGTTCAATGGCTTCACCAGCGGTGAACTCGACGACGTGTTGCGCGATCGACACTGCGATACGGTGATTCTCGCCGGGTTGCACGCGCATGCCTGCGTCCGGGCGGCCGCGGTCGAATCGCTCGAGCGAGGTCTGAGTGTCTTCGTTGCCGCCGACGCCATTGCGACCAACGACCCCGTGCTCGCGGCGGGCACACGACGCTGGCTCGAAGCGCGCGGCGTCCGGTTCCTTCCGACCGGCGAGATCCTGTCGCGGCTGTCTGATCGTTCGCCCTCGCCCCTCGTCCACGCCTCACCGCGCGACGTGACCCGGGCGCTGTTCACGGTGCCTATCGCCGATCGCGCCGCGATTGCCGACGCCACGGCTTCGGCACGCGCCGCGTGGCGCGACTGGCGGCAGACGCCGATGGACACGCGCGCGGCAATCCTCGAGCGTGTGGCGGCCGGCCTCGAGGCCGCGGCGCCGGCGCTTGCGCGGCAGATGGCCGAGGAACTCGGAAAGCCCGTGTCGCACGGCCTCGAAGAAAGCCGGCGCGCGGCCGTCAGCGTGCGCGATGTCGTCCTGCGTGCGCGGGCGTTCGCGTTCGAGACGACCAGCACGGCTGGCCGCATCCGCTACGCGCCGCTGGGCGTGATCGCCTTGATATCGCCCTGGAACAATCCCGTGGCCATCGCGGCGGGCAAGATCGCCCCGGCGCTCGCCTATGGCAACACGGTCGTGTGGAAGCCCGCGCCTGCGGCAACGCCCGTCTCGCGTGCGATGCTGGCGTTGCTGCGCGAGGCCGGGGTGCCGACCGATGTCGTACAGATCGTCACGGGCGATCACACGACGGCGCAGCACCTGGCTGCCGACGACGGCGTGAGTGCGGTGACGCTCACCGGTGCCGCGGCGGCAGGGCACGCGGTCCAGGAGATCTGCGCGCGCCGGTTCACGCCGCTGCAGGCCGAACTGAGCGGCAACAACGCGGCCATCGTGTGGGACGACGCGGACCTGCCGCACGCGGCCGCACAGATCGCCTGGGGCGCGTTCGGCTTCGCTGGACAACGGTGTACGGCGAACCGCCGCGTGGTCGTGTCCGACGCCATTTTCGACGTGTGGCTGCGCGAACTCGCTTCGGCGGCGACGGCGTTGAACTGGGGCGATCCTCTGGATGCCGCCACCGACATCGGACCCGTGATTCACGCTGCCAGGCGCGACGAACACGACAGGCTCGTGTCGCGCGCCGGCCGCGTCATCCGGCCGTTCGAGCACCGTGCGCGCGACGTGCAGCGGCTGCCCGGCGCCTACGCCGAGCCCGTCATTGTCGTGTGCGACGACGACCAGGACGTGCTCGTGCAGGAAGAGACGATGAGTCCGCTGATCGTCGTGCAGCGCGTCGCCACGTTCGAGCAGGCCCTGGCGCGGTGCAACGGCGTGCGGCACGGCCTCGCGGCCGCATTGTTCAGCCGGTCGCGCGAGTTCCAGGATCGATTCGTCGCCGGCGCGGAGGCCGGCATCCTCAAGATCAATGCGACAACGGCCGGTGTGGACGTGACGTTGCCGTTCGGCGGCTGGAAGCAGTCCGGCCTCGGTCCGCCAGAACACGGCGAAGCGGATCGGCTGTTCTATACGCGGACGCAGGCGGTGTACGGATCATCGGACGAGACGTAGATGGAGTCTCGAGACGACGACGTCGATCACGCGATCGATGGTCGCGTCGTCGACGAAGAGCAGGTAGACGCTCAGCGTCAGCAGGCTGAACGCCAGCAGCCCCACGTACGGCCCCATCAGGATCGGTACCAGTACGTGGAGCGCGATGCCGGAGGCGAATCCGAAGGGGCGGAGCCGGCGCGACCACAACGCCACGACAAGGAAGAATTCGAGGGCAACGGTGCCGCCGGCAAACCACTGGAGGACGGACGGGTCGTGCAGGAACGCCGGCAGCGCGAGGCGATCCCGCAGGAGCTGGCCGGTCAGATACGCGTCGTTCAGCTTCGCGACCGCCGTATAGAAGTAGACGATGGACAGCTGCAGTTGCTGCAGCCACATCGGCCACGCGACAACGGTCACGTTCGCGGGACGACCGGCGCGCAGCCAGCGCACCGAGAGATCGGCGTCGCTGTCGCTGACGGCCGTCAGCAGCAGGACCACGACCATGTAGTCCATGTGGAACGCCGCGAACGTGTGATCGACGACCTGCTGAAAGAGTGCCGCCGCCACGATGACGGCCGCGCCGAGGCGCGCGCGATGGCCGGCGATGAGCGCGACCGCGGCCGCGATCCAGAGCGCGCCGAACAGCGCGATCTGCCACGTCGCGTCCATCTGCGGCGCCCAGTCGAACAGGCGCGCGCGCACGACGTCCGGATCGTGCTGCAACAGATACAGATCTCTCGTGCTCTTGAGGCCACGCCCGAGCGCCGCCACGCCGACGCCGATGCGGCACAGGGCGAGCGCGCGGGCTGGCCGGTGCGCGGTCAGCAGCCGGGTTATCGCGCCGCTGCCGGACAGGGGACGATCTCCTCGCGAACGGGAGCGGAATACCGCAGGAGGACGATGCGCACGTCGGGCCACCGCTGGCACAGAAACGGTGGTGCGAATCGTGCCTGATCGACCGACGGCCCGAGGACGCGAATCGAGCTGGATCGGCGCATCAGCAGCCCGAGTTCCCGTGTCGTGCCGTCGGCAAACACCACGGCGAACCGCGGATGCTCGGAACGTCCCGAGTACATCCGCCACGTCAGGCGCGTCGCGTCCGGATCGAACCACGCACGGGCCGGCACGACCAGCTGGATCGCGAGGTACCCGAAGAAGAACGTGCCCGAGGCGACGAGTCCGAGACGTGTCATGTGCGCGGTATCGATGTCGCCGGGGACGTCCGAGGACCGACGGAGATTCACATGCGGCGCGGACGATGTCAAACGATCTGGACCACGTTCGGGATTAAGATGACCCGGCTGTCCCCCATGTCGCAGTGGATTTCCACGTGCCGAGACATCCGGACGTCCGCGCGATTCCTCCGGGCGGTCGGTCCCTTTCTGCGCACCCGGCTTTCCCCCGACGAGTGCCGCCAGCGCATCGTCGATCACCTGCGCGATCGTGACGCGTCGTTTCTCCGGATTGTCCGATCGGCGATGTATGGCGATCGGACGAGCCCTTACGGCGCGCTCGCGCGTCACGCGGGCATCGAGTTCGGTGATGTCGAGGGATTGGTGCGCACCGAGGGCGTCGAAGGGACGCTGGGTCGGCTTCACGACGCCGGCGTGCGCCTGACGCTCGACGAGTTCAAGGGGCGGCGAGCCATCCGGAGGGGATCGGTCGAGATTGCCGCCGGTGCGTCGAGCTTCGACAACCATCTGCCGTCGCAGCAGTTCGTCGCGCAGACGGGCGGGTCGCGCAGCCGCGGCCGTCGGATGCTCGTCGATCTCGACCTGCTTGCGCACGAGGCGTGCTACGAGTTCCATTCAGCGACGCAGCTCGGCTATCTCCGTCGTCCGAAGGCCATGTGGCGGCCCGTGCCGCCGGGCGCGGCGGGCCTCAACGGTGTGCTGCGCTTCTCGAAGATCGACGCGCCCGTCGATCGCTGGTTTTCCCAGAGTCCGGTGCGGTCGGCGGCCGACTGGCGACACACCTTGTTCACGGCCGGTCTCGTGACGGCGAGCCGCCTGGCGGGAGAGCCGCTGGCGTCGCCCGAGCATGTTCCCGTCGATCGGGCAGACGTGGTCGCGCAATGGCTCGCCCGGTGTCGAACGTCGGGGGCGCCCGGCCTGGTCGATACGAACACGACGGCTGCCGTCCGCGTCTGCCGTGCGGCCGAGGCGCGCGGCCTGGCGATCGACGGATCGATCTTTCGCCTCGGCGGCGAGCCGTATTCGCCCGGCAAAGCCGCGGTGCTGGCGCGCACCGGGTGCCGAGGGTACAGCAACTACTCGATGACGGAGATTGGACGCATCGGCATCGCCTGTGCCGATCAGGACGAACTGGACGACGTACACGTCCTCAGCGACAAGGTCGCCCTGCTGCAACGCGACGTGCGGCTTCCCGGCGGCCACACGGTGCAGGCCTTCGTGGCCACGGCGCTGGCGCGCTCGACGCCAAAGGTGATGATCAACGTGGAACTCGGGGACTACGGCACGCTGACGAAGCGACCGTGCGGGTGCGTCTGGTCGCGTCTCGGGTTCGCCTGGCACCTGCACGGCATCCGCAGCTACGAGAAGCTCACGGCCGAGGGCATGCACTTTCTCGGCGCCGATCTCGAGACGATCCTCGACCACGTCCTGCCCGCCCGATTCGGCGGCGGGCCGACCGACTATCAGGTGATCGAAGAAGAGCACGATGGCGCCACGATGATCACGTTGCTGATCGACCCACGCGTCGGCGCGGTCGATGAGGCGACGGCGGTGGCCATGTTGCTCGACGGCCTGGCGGCATCAGGGCCGGCGCAGCGCATGATGGCGAACCGGTGGCGCGAGGCTGGTGTCGTTCGCGTCAAGCGCGGCGAGGCGCAGGTCACGCGGGCGGGCAAGATTCTGTCGCTGCATCTGCAGTCGCCTGGCGCATGACACCGGGGAACGAGCGGCCTGACCGCGCGGGGGCGCACCGGCCTCGGCTGATCGCCGGCACCGTTCAGGTGCTGATGTCCGAGGGCCTGGCGCTGCCCACAGGCGTCGCCGTTGCGGCGCTGCTGGCACGCGTGTTCGGTCCGGAGGGCTACGGCGTGTTCGCGCTGGCCGTGTCCCTCGTGGCTGCGGCCGAGTGGGGGCTGGGGGCCCTGTTCTCGCGCGCGACCATCGCGCTCATCGGATCGTCGAGCGACCGGCAGCCGGTCCGGGCCGTGCTGCGCTGGCACCTTGCCGGTGGTGTCATCGTCGCGGCTGTTCTGACCCTGGCGGCGATGCCGCTGGCGGCGGTCATGGACGAGCCGCGCGTGCGGTGGTGTCTCGTCCTGCTCGCGTTCGAGGCCCCGTTCGTGGCGCTCGCCACGGGCTGTCGCGGTATTCTCACGGGCCGTGGCTGGTTCGGTGCGAGGGCGGTGGCCGGCGCCGTCCGGTGGATCGCGCGGCTCATCGGCATCGGCACGTGTGTCAGCCTCGGCTTTCCGATCGAAGGCGCCGCGGTCGGGAGTGTGCTCGGCGCGCTCGTGTCGTTCATCGTGGCCCGCGTGCTCGTGGGGCGCGCCCCCGGAGACAACGTCCCGGTGGCGCCAGCCGTGTTCTGGCACGTCGCGATCCCGACATTCGTTCTGGCGATGAGCCTGCGCCTGCTCGACAAGCTGGGACTCGTGGCACTCAAGGTCCTTGGCGCACCGACGGCCGACGCGGGCCTGTACGCGGCGGTGCAGAGCCTGTCGATTGCCCCGGCGCAGTTCGCGATGGCCTTTTCGCCGCTGCTGCTGGCCACGATGACACGGCTCGTCGAACGCGGTGATACCGCATCCGCTCGGCGACAGGCATTCGTGGCGACGCGCGTGGTCTGGCTGAGTGCGCCGTTGCTCGCGATCGTCGCCGGATCGGCCACAGAGATTGTCCGCATCGTGTACGGCGACCAGTTCGATCCCGCCGCGATGCTCGCGGCGCCCCTGCTCGTTGCCACGTTTGCCATCGCGTATGTCTCGGTGGCGAGTGCCGCGCTGACGGCCGAAGGTCACGCGCGCGCGGCGGCGCGCACGGTGTGGCCGGTGTTGCCGCTGGCGATCGTCGGCTACATCGTCTGCGTGCCGCGGTACGGTGCGCCCGGCGCCGCAGTCACGACGAGCCTGGCCGCGTTGGTGGGGGCCGCACTGTCGGCGGTGGTGATGCGCACCGCGCTGCGCATCAGACTCCCGGTAGCCACGTGCGTGCGCAGTCTCGTGCTGTCGGTCGCGGTGTACGCGCTGGCGAAGGCGTGGCCGGCACCAGATCTCCTGGCGCTCGGCATCAAGGCGACGGCGCTGGCCGCTGGCGTGGCCGTCACGTGTGCGCTGCTCGGGGAATGGACGCGCGCGGATCTCGCGTGGGTGCACACCGCCTGGCGTGACCGGCGCGGCCCTACGGCAAGTCGAGATGGAGCCAGTCGACCATGACACCGAGTTCCCGCGTGTCGTCGCCCATGCCACTGTCGCGGGGTACGAAAACGGGTGCGCGCAGCGTCAGGTGAGTGACGCCGCGGACCAGACGATCGATGACTGGTGTGGTGAGCTGGAACGCCACCTCGGCGAAGTGTCCCGGAAGTGACGGCGCCGTCCCGATGACGAGGTCGTCGAGCAGGAACGTGGCCGTGACCGGTGCATGATCCGCTGGTCGCGGTGCGGCAATCCGCGCGACCAGGCGCGCGTGCGCCACTGGCTCGATCTGCGGCAGGAGGATGTCGGCCCGGCCGCCGGTCCATCGTACCGCGGCCTCGCCCGCCAGTTCAGGACCGTAGAAGCCGTCACCCCGCCAGTTGAAGTCGTCGAATCCGACGTCGATCGTCACGGGCAACGCGCGCGGCCGCGCGGGAACGACGTCGTACTGTTCGATTCGCACGCCCGGAGAGCGCGTGTAGCGGGGTGCGATCCCTCGCGACAGCCGGATGTCCTGCCAGGCCATCAGCACGTGATCCCTCGGAATCAAATCACGACGGGCGAAGTCGCTCCGCTTCAGGGCCCCGGGTGCGTCGTCGGGCGAGATGGCGAGCGTGAGCGAACGTCCTGACGCGTCGAGCGCGTCCGCGAACCGCTCGATGGCCCCGCGTGTGTCCGGCGAGTGACGGAGCCAGACGACGGGCCGACCGAAGGTGAAGTGCAGCGTGAGTCCGAAGTGACTCGGCGTGGTGGCGTCGGTGATGAGCACCGAATTGTCGGGCAGCGACCCGGCGATGCGAGCCATCCGATCGCGAACACCGGCCATCGGCGTCATGGTGACGAGCGCCTGGCTGGCGCGAGCGGACGTCACGACCAGGAACGCGGCGAGCACGCCGGCACTCCAGCGCCACGGCGCGTGCTGGCGCCAGAGGACGGCGACCGCGTGCCCGACGAGGACGAAGCCCAGCGGCAGCACGATGGGCACGAAGCGTCGCCACTCGAGCGGATACCACGATCCTGCCCTCGGCGCCTCGACGTACACGACGGCCGACAGGACGAAGAGTGCGACAACGAGCACGGCCTCGGGGGAACGGTCATCGCCCAGGGCGAGCCACGCCGCGCCGCACGTCATGGCCATCAGTCCGAACGGCGTGAGGAGCACAGAGGCGGAGCCGGACCAGAGTTGAGGCCACGACCTGACGATCGCGGCAAGGAGGATCAGGGCGAGGAACCCTCGTACGTGTGCAACGCGGTCCATTGTGTGGCGCAGCCGCCAGGCAAGCCAGATGGTCGTTGCGCCGATGACCATCGCAGCCGGGAGCAGCATCGTCGTGCGGCCGATCCACCAGTCAGTCGCGAAAACGACTCGAAGAATGCGCTCGGTGTACGGCGCGGCCGTGATGCCGGCATGAAGCAGTGCCTGGGACGTGAACACGCCGAACGCCGCGGCCAGCCACGTGGTGGCCGGCGTCCATTCCCGCCGGCACGCGACCACGATCAGGTATCCGACGATGAGTGGCGATACGAGGATCAGTACTTCGAGCCGCGCGCACGCCGCGAGACCGAAGGCGGCGCCGCCCAGCGATGCCGCCAGCCGCGATCCGTCCTGGGCCGCGCGCAGCGTGAAGAACAGACCGGAGACGAGCAGGCACGCGGTCAGTGCCTCGGACGACGGGAACCTGGCGAACCAGATGTGCGCGAAGTTCAGCGTCAACAGGACGACAGCCGTGGTGGCGGCCACCGGCGACGACAAGCGTGCGGCGACCAGCCAGACTGCCGCGATGGTGAGCATGGCCGCGAACGGCAGCACGAGCAGGCCGCCGGTCGGCGAGCCCGTGAGGACGGAGAAGCCCGCAAGTGTTGCCGGCAGCAGGTGAAAGAAGCCCGGCTGGAGGTGCGTGCCATCGGCGCCGATCTGGATGCCGCCGGGGAAATAGTTGAGCAGGTGCGGCGCCATCGTGTCGCGTTCGAAGAGCGCCTCGCGGGCCGTGTCGTCCATCCCGGTGAGCAGCGGATCGAGGACCCGGGCACCGCCACGCTGCTCGATGATCGCGGCGATGTTGAGGTACACCGAGGCGTCGCTGCCGTCGATGACGTAGTCGATCGGCCTGGCGACGACTGCCGTCGCGACGAGACAGATCGAGAGCACGGCGCCGTGCCACACCGCGATGGAACCGTCGGCGCGCGACGCGGTGCGTTCGCGCCAGATCCACCATGTCCCGGCCGCAAAGAGGGGCGCGGCCGTGGCGAGCCATCGCCGCGGCGTGAACAGACCGAGTTCGGCCAGCGAGAACGCACACCATGCCGTGACCGCCAGGACGAGGAAGGCGGTGGCAAATGCACGCTCCGCGCCAGTGGGAGGGAACCGCCGCGCTGGGGACACGCGCGGATTATCGTTCAACTCGCTCCGCACGCCGCGATCGATGTTCAAACCGCGCGGGTCGGGGCGCTACCGCAGACGTTTCGACGGCAGGGCCCGTTGCCGCGGTCGTCCGCCAGACGCCCCAAGAGTGTCCAGACAGGATTGATTGCGTCGACCGAGATCGACGCTTTTCGATCTCGGTCAGAGGGGCAGTCGGCGTGGGCCATTTTCGCATATATCGTAAATGGTCCGGACCGTTTTACGATAGCCACGAGAATAGTCCATGGCCGATCGGCTCCGCTTCTACGACAACGTGCTGCGCGATCACCTGGCCAGCCATCGGCAGATGGCCCTGGTGAGCGGCCCGCGTCAGGTTGGCAAGACGACCACGTGCCGAACGGACGGTACCGACTAGCTGAACTGGGACAATACCGACGATCGGCGTGTGATCCTGCGTGGGCCGGCGGCCGTGGCGGCGCATCTCGGTCTCGAGCGGCTTCGCGAGACGTTGCCCATCGTCGTATTCGACGAACTTCACAAACACCTGCGGTGGAACGCGTTTCTGAAGGGGTTCTTCGACGTCTACGGTGATCGCGTTCGCGTCATCGTTACGGGCAATTCGCGTTTCGCCGTGGCGGTGACAGCCTCATGGGCCGGTACCTCCTGTATCGGATGCATCCGTTCAGCGTTGGCGAGAGTCTGCGTGTCGACATCCCCGTCGATGTCATACGGCCTCCCTCGCCGCTGGCCGACGAAGAGTGGCAGGCGCTCTGGCAGCATGGCGGCTTCCCTGAGCCATTTCTCCGCCGCGACATCCGCTTCACCCGCCGCTGGCGCGCGCTTCGTCAGGATCAGTTGACGCGCGAGGACATTCGGGAGGTGGTGCAGGTCCAGGGCCTGGCGGCGATGGACGTGCTCGCGCAGATCCTGGCGGAGCGGTCGTCATAGCAGCTCGTGTACTCGAATCTGGCGCAGGATATCGGCGTGGCGATCGATACCGTCCGCCGGTGGATTGGCGTGCTCGAGCACCTGCACTTCGGTATCCGCATCCGGCCGTGGTTCACCAACGTGACCAAGGCTCTCCGCAAGGAACCGAAGTGGTTCCTGCGCGATTGGTCTGGTGTGGACGATGAGGGCGCGCGCGCCGAGACGTTCGTCGCGTGTCACCTGCTCAAGGCCGTGGACGCATGGACGGACCTTGGATTCGGACGCTTCGAGTTGCGCTACCTTCGCGACAAACTCAAGCGGGAAGTCGACTTTCTCATCGTGCGCGATCGCAAGCCGTGGTGCCTCGTCGAGGTGAAGACTCGTGAGACGTCCTTGTCCGATGCGCTGACCCATTTTCAGAAGGCCACGGGGGCCAGGCACGCGCTTCAAGTCGTGATGGACCTGCCGTACGTCGATGCCGACTGTTTCGTGCGCCCGGATCCGACGGTCGTGCCGGCGCGAACGTTTCTGAGTCAACTCGTCTGACGCGTGCCGGTGCTCACGTTCGGCGCCGGTTGCTGCCCGGCAATAAAAGTAATATTGTTTTCAAATTATGTCGCCCATCAGACCGCCGGAGCTCGGAGAGCTCGAACTGCTCGTGTCGCTGGCCGTGCTCAAGCTCGGAAGCGATGCCTATTCGCTGGCCATCGCCGATGAGATCGAGGCGACGACGGCCAGGAAGGTGTCGCGACCGGCGGTGCTGATCACCCTGCAGCGGCTCGAGGACAAGGGGCTGTTGACGTCGTGGTACAGCGACCCGACGCCCGTGCGCGGCGGCAAGGCGAAGCGGATTTTCGCGGCCAAGCCGCTCGGGAAGGCCGCGGTGAAGCAGGCGCTCGAGCGCATTCAGGCGATGTCGCGCGGGCTTGCGTCGATGCTGGAGGCGAAATGACGTCCCGCACGCCGCCCTCGCGTCTGGTGCAACGGTGCATTCGCGCACTCATGCCGAACGACGAAGCGGACGCGGTTCTGGGAGATCTCAACGAGGACGCCGGCGTACGCACCGGCACGCCGTCTGCGGTCGGGCTCGAATGGCGCGCGTGGCGATACGTGCTCGCACTCATACCCGCGGCCCTGCAGCGCGGCGGCCGCGTGTGCTGGCACGTGGTGCGCGACGCGGCCCGGGCACTGCGCGCGGCGCCAGGCGCGAGCGCGGGCATCGTCCTCATCCTTACGCTCGGGATCGCCGCAGCGACGGTCACGTTCTCGGTCGTCGACACCGTGGTGCTGCGGCCGCTGCCGTTCGAAGCAGCCCAGGAGCTGGCGGTCGTCGAGTTGCACCTCACCTCGAGTGAGTCGGCGTTTCAGTCGCGATCGCTCGGTCCGTACCACTACCTGACCCTTCGTGATCATCTGACAGCACTCGAGTCGCTCGTCGCCGTCACGACGGTCAACGAGATCAAATTGAATGCCGGCGACGAGCCCGAGCGGCTCGAGAGCGTGCAGGCGACTGCCAGTCTGTTCGAGGCGCTTCGAGTCCGGGCGTTCATGGGCCAGACGTTCACGGCCGAGCACGAAGTCGAGGGCAATGACCGCGTCGCCGTCATCAGCCACGCATTCTGGCAGCGACGATTCGGCGGCGATCCGGGCATCGTCGGCCGGTCCGTCACGGTTACGAGACGGGCGACGTCCGGAGGCGCGGAGAGGGATGAGTCGCTGACCGTCCTCGGCGTCATGCCCCGTGGTTTCACCTATCCGATGGCGATGGTCCCGGCGCCGGACATCTGGACGCCGTACCTCATGACGCCGCAGGAACGGACAGGCGAGCGACGAGGTCAATACCTCCACGTGGTGGGCCGCCTTCGTCCGGGAGCGTCACTCGAACGTGCGCAGTTCGAGGCGCGATCGATCGCGGCATCCTGGGACGCCCGGGATCAGGAAGACGTTCGGACGCGGCAGTTTCACGTGGTGGCGTTGAAGGACACGCTCGTCGAGAGAGTTCGCGGCTGGATGCTGCTCGTGCTCGGGGCGGTGACGGTCGTGATGCTCATCGCGTGCGTGAACGTTGCGAATCTCCAACTCGTCCGCGCCACCCGCCGCACGCGTGAGTTGTCGATTCGCGCGTCGCTCGGCGCGACCCGCCGCCAGCTCATCGCGTCGCTGATCGCCGAGAGCCTGCTGCTGTCGCTCATCGCGGCCGTGTTGGCCATTGGCGCAGCGACCTGGGGCATTCAGATGGCCAAGGCCGGGTTGCCCGCGAATCTTGCACGCGTGACCGAGATCGGGCTCGATCTTCGCGTGCTGACGGCCACCATTTCGGCCGCGGTCATCACCGGGCTGCTGTTCGGCGTGGTGCCGGCCTGGCAGGCGTCGCGTGAAGATCTCGTCGGCCTGCTCAAGCAGGGCACGATGACGCTGGGTATCGGCCGTCGCCGCTGGCGCTCGGTGTTCGTGATCGCCGAGGTGGCCTTCGTCAGTCTGTTGCTCGTCGGCGCCACGCTGATCATCTCCAGCTTCGTGCGCGTGACGACAGCCGATCTCGGGTTCGATCGATCGAACCTGCTGTTCGTCAGCGGTGAGACGGGTGTGGAGGCCGCCGACACGGTCGTAGCGGTCGAGCGGCTGCAGCATCTGCCCGGTGTGGCAGCGGTCGGAGCCATGGCCCTGGGATCGCCCCCGCTGGTTTCAGCGGGGTTCCGATCCGGAGGCGCGTCAGCGACAACGATCAATCCCGCCGGTCGACCTCCGGGGCCCGAGGCTCTGATCGCCGAGATCCGCAGCGTCTCGTCGGGATACTTTGCGGCGGCGGGCATTCCGATTGTGTCCGGTCGGGTCTTCGACGACCGGATGCCGACCGGCGAGATCGCGATCGACGAGCGTATCGCGACGCAACTGTTCGGGGCAGACGAGGCTGTGGGGGCCGAGGTGATCACCGGCGACGGCAACACGCGTACCGTCGTCGCTGTCGTCCGTCACGTCCACCTGCGCGGCCCCGAGCAGACGTCAGGACCCCAGGTTTACGTGCCGGTGCGAATCGATCGTGGCCGCTTCGACCTCCTCATCCGCACGTCCGCACCACCCGCCACTGTCATCCCCGCGATCCGCGCGGCGTTTCCGTCGGCAGTGACGAGCGGCCCTGCCGCGATGCAGATCCGCCCGCTCGAGGACGCGTTCCGGAACATCACGGCCGATCGCCGGTTCAATGCGGGTCTCATGTCGATCTTCAGCGTGCTGGCGGTCGTCATCGGCGCGGCCGGGGTCTACGGCGTCCTGGCGTCGATCGTCGCGCAACAGACGCGCGAGATGGCCGTGCGCGTGGCGCTCGGCGCGACGACCGGGCGGATGGTGGCCGGCGTGATCGCGCAGGCCGGCCGCTATCTCGCCGCCGGGCTCGTCGTGGGACTGGCCGTGGCGTGGTGGGCGTCGCAGGGCCTGGCGTCGATCCTCTACGACATCCGCCCGACCGACGCGGGTGTGTATGCGACGGTCGCCGGCGTGATGATCACCGTCGGCGTGCTGGCCGCCTGCGTCCCCGCCTGGCGCGCCAGCCGCGTCGATCCGGTCGTGGCGCTGCGCGCGGAGTAGGGGCGACGCATGCGTCGCCCCTACGTCATGCGCCCCCCTCACGTCCGGCCTCGTCGCGCCGATTACCGCGAGGACGACCGCCTGATGGACAACCGCCGCAACTACTACCGGATCCTGCACGTCCAGCCCGATGCTCCGACCGAGGTCATCCGGATGAGCTATCTCACGCTCATGCGGCGACTGAAGATGCACCCGGATCTCGGCGGCGATCATGCGCGGGCCGTGCTGATCAACGAGGCCTTCGCCACGCTCGTCGACCCCGCGCGGCGTGCGGCCTATGACAGGACGCTGGCGCGCGAGCGGGCGCTGCCCGGCTACCGGGCCGATCCCGCGCACAGGGACGCCGGCGGCCGCCACGCGGAATCGACGACGGGTGTCGTCGATCCGTATGCGTGCCCGTTCTGCGGGACCGCGTTCGCGCCGGCGGACATGGCGCGGCCCGACGCGCGTTGCAGTTTCTGCAATAGCCCGCTCTATCCGGCCTCGCACCACGCGCACGAGGTCTCGACACGTCGCGCCATCGAGCGGACGTCGCGGCAGATGCCGGTTCGCTTCTTCCTGTCCTGGCCGCAGCACCCGGGGTACGAGGCGATGACCGAGGACATCTCGCCCGTTGGCATGCGGCTGGTGTGTGCGCTCGATCTCGTGCCCAACGAGCGCATCAAGATCGACTGCGACCTCTGTGAGGCCGTGGCCGTGGTGCGTCACGCGCGCGCGGCCGGGCGCGACGCCGGCGCCTGGTCTGCCGGCATCGAATTCCTGACGCTCTGGATCCGCCCCGTACGCGGCGTCTTCGTCTCGACGCACGCCTGAGGCGCGCCGTGGGCGATCAGCCCGCCTGCACCAGCAGTTCCTGCTCGGCCTGGAGCCAGTCGCTCAGTTCGTCACCCTGGCCGTCGCGGCGCAGGTAGATTTCGTACGCGCGCACGCGGACTGCCTCGATCGAGATCAGTTCGGATCCCGCTGCGGCGAGCACGTCGACGGCCGGGATCGCCTTCTTCGCGGCTGTGCGGCGGGTGCGCGGGGCTGTCACCTTCTTCTCGGCAGGCGTCGCCTTGGCGGCGGTGGTGGACGAGGTCTTGCGGGAGGGGCGTGGGGTGGTCGATGAAGTCTTCATTGGCGTTCCTGTGCAACAGTTGCCGTACCCGGACGGGGAAGGACGTCACGATGCTGTTCCGACCCGGGGGAAGGGGCGGTGATCGACGGTACGGATATCGAACGACGCGGTCGAGTTCCACACGAGATGTGGAGCATCCCTTCCTGACCGCGGGAGGTCGCCCGAAAAACGATGCGGGGGGACACCGGGTCCCGCGCACCATCGCGACGTCTACCAGTGTGCCACAGCGTGGTGACGGGAGTATCACGAGATCGTCTCGGGGATGTCGCAGAACGAGCGGGAACGGCAGGGTAGCCGGCTGGGAGACGACGGCCTATCATGCTCGTTCACCACCATCAGGAGCAGGAGCATGCCCATGAACGCGCATCACGTGAATCGCCTGACGCTGACGTCGGCGGCAATCATCGGGGCCGTGGCACTGGCCACGGCGCTGTGGCCGGCCGCGCCGCTGGCGCAGCAGGCCCCACAGAACAACGCCGCACTCGGCCAGCCGCACCGCGCCCTGTCGGAAACCGAGATGATCGCGGCTCCACCGATTCCGGAAGGGTTCACGCCGATTTTCAACGGCAAGGACCTGACCGGCTGGCACGTCAGCAAGACCAACCATCACGGCACGACGCCCGACTACCACGTGCTGCACGGGGTGATCGTCGGCACGCAGCAACCGTGGAACGAAGGCGGCATCCTGCTGACGGACAAGCGATACAGGAATTTCGAGGTCTACGTCGACGTCAAGCCAGACTGGGGCAATGACAGCGGACTGTTCCTGCGGTCGAACGAGGCGGGCGAGGCCTACCAGGTCACGATGGACTACCTGCCGGGCGGATCGATTGGCGGGATCTACGGCGAGGGGCTGACCGGCGTGTCTGGCAAGAACGTCGAGGGACTGACGCCGTGGCACCAGGCGTGGCGACGCGAGGAGTGGAACCAGGTCCGCGCGCGCATCACCGGTGATGTCCCGCGCATTCAGGTGTGGATCAACGATCAGCTCGTGCGCGACTTCACCGACAGTGCCAACCACGCGGCCGGCGGCGCGACCGACGGCATGATTGCCATCCAGGTCCACCGCAACGGCCTGACCCCCGGCCAGGAATACCAGCGCTGGGTCCCCGGCGGCTTCTGGCGCTGGCGGGCGATCGCGGTCAAGGAGTTGTAAGAGATCAGGTACGACGGGTACGACGGGCGAAGGGTGGGCCCTTCGGGCCGATCATTTCAGGTACGACGGAGAGGGCCGCTCGTCGTACCGGTCGAACCTGAGTTCGTTGGCCCGAAGGGCCCACCCTTCGCCCGTCGTACCCGTCGTACCTGACAATCACTTCCAGTCCACGCCGACCGTTGCGTAGATCGTGCGTGGCATGCCGGGGGCGAATTCGCGGCCGCGGGCGACGGTGTAGGAGGCGCTCTCGGCATACCGCGCGTTCGCGAGGTTCAGGGCGCGGACGTGGAGCTGTACGGCGCGGTGGAGCCGCACGCGCAGGCGCAGGTTCGTCAGCGTGTGCCCGTCATACCGCTCGGTATTCGCCGCGTCCATGTAGTACGCCCCGAGCACACTCTCTTCGACCGACACCTGCAGCCAGTCGCGCGGCGTGAGCGTCAGCATCGCATTCCCGATCGTCCGGGGCGCCACCTCCATCTCGCGGCCGCTGTAGTCGAGCCCGGCCGCTGGATCGACGAGCCAGTCCACATACCGATGCCGCGCGTACGACCAGGCGGTCGACACGCGTACGGCCCGGTGCAACTGCGCGGCCCCCGAGACTTCGAGGCCGGCGTGGCGGGTCTGCCCGGCGTTGACCGCCTGCGTGGCGCCCGAGATCGGATCGCGGAACGACAGGATGTCGTCGCGCTTCACCATGCGATAGACCGACGCGTCGACGTTCCAGGTCAGGCCGTGCGCCAGCCGCACGCCGCCCTCCACGTTCGTGGCCTTCACCGGCGCGAGATCGATGGTGTTGCGCGCCGATCCCTGACGGAACAGCTGGCCCTCGGATGGCGCCCGGAAGGCGTCGCGATAACTCGCGAACACGCTCACCCGCTCCGAGAGCGCCCAGGTCAGACCCAGCTTCGGGGTGGCGCGCGCGAAGCGCCGCGTCGCATCGTCCGGCCGCTGGTGGCGCGCCGTCGGCTCGGTCTCGAGGTGATCGTCATAGGTGTAGTGCGACATGTCGAGCCGCACGCCCGCCTGTGCCCGCAGCCGTGGCGTGATCGACACGTCGACCTGGGCATACGGCGAGACACCCGCGTACGTGACGTCGTAGTCGTAGACGGTCGGGCCGTCCGTGTAGGCGGCGAAGATGCGCGCACCATCGGGGGTGACGTCGACCGTGGGGACGATGACGTGCTCATCGCGGTAGCCGGGACTGACGTCGACGTCGACGCCGGCGGCGATCGACACGCGCGCGCCGAGGTCGCGCTGGCCGCGGGCCAGCACGCCAAATGACCGGTTCGCCGTCGTGTAGTCGGTCGGGTCGTACGTCAGCGACCAGTTCGCCAGCAGGCCCATGCTGTCGTAGCGCATGTACGGGATCACGTTCCACACCGTGCGCCCGGCCACGCGCGTGTAGTCGAGCGAGGCGCGAAAGGCCGCCACGTCCCGCCGGGAAATCGGCGTCAGATTGCGCCGCGGGTTGGTGAGGTAGTCGTGCTCCTGCAGCGAGGAACTGCCGGCCGTCTGCTGATCGATGCGGCTGAATGTCACCAGCGCCTTCAACAGGCCGTCGTGCCTGCCTGCCCGATCCCACCGGAGCGTGCCGCTCTGCCGGTTGTAGCCGGTCGCGTCGCGCCAGCCGTCGGTGCGCGTGACGTTGGCGTCCACGCGCAGGCCGTGACGGCCGTGCCGCACGTTGCCGCCGCCCAGGACCCGCACCCAGCCGTACGGGCCCCCCTCGATCTCGGCGTTCCAGGCCGGTGTCTCGAGGGCGGATCGCGTCAGCACGTTCACCACGCCGCCGATGGCGTCACTGCCGTAGAGCACCGATCCCGGTCCCTTCGTGACCTCGATGCCGGCGGCCGCCGGGACGTTCACCTCGTAAAGCGCGTTGTGGTTGAAGAAGCCGGTCGAACGGGTCGGGACGCCGTCCTCGAGATACAGGTAGACCGGGTTCGTCGTGAGGGGCTGGCGGATCGCCGTCTGGTGACCTTCGCCGCCCGTCGTGTTCACCCAGACGCCGGCCACCTGGCCGAGCAACTGGCCCGGGTGCGTCGGCTTCAGCTCGGCGATCGTCTCGCGCGAGATCGTGCCGAGCGCGGCCGGTGTCTCGCGGACGAGCTGCGGCCCGCGGCTTTCGGTCACGGTCACCTGTTCGCTGAACGTCGGTTCGACGGTCACCCGGACCGGCGGCAGGTCGGCAGAGACCGTGAACGTCGTCGTGGCCGGGCGCATGCCGGCCAGGCCGGTGACGGTCGCCCGGCACGCGCCGCCGACGGGCAGGCCCGGGAACGTGGCCTGCCCGCGGCCGTCGGAGACGGTCGTCGTACCGGGTGCGGGCAGGCAATCGTCGACGGTCACGGTCAGGCCCGGTACCGGCAGGCCGGTCGTGTCGACGATCTGGATGGTGACGCCGGCGGCCGGAATCTGGGAGCCGAGGAGGAGCAGGGTCAATGAAAGGGACAGCATCATGCAGGGGGACCGGATAAGGGAGGGGTCTGACGACCCGTTCGAGGCCATGCTACGAGCCCGGCCCCCCGGGGGGAATGCGGCACGTTGTCGCACCTGCTATACTCCCAAGTTCGGTGCGAGCCTCGGGACGGTCCCGGGGCACGTGCCCCTGGGACGACCCAGTGTCCGTCTTCGCAATGACGACGGGCCTGCCCACGCCAGAGCGTCGTCCCTTGCCGAGACGATGTCCGTCTCGAGCCGGTGGGTAATCCCGGCTTCAATCAGCGAGGAAGCAGCAGATGTCCCGTTACATTGGCCCGCGTGTTCGTGTGCTCCGCGCCCTGGGGGTGAACCTCCCAGGCCTGTCCGCCAAGACCCTCGACAAGCGTCCGACCCCGCCCGGACAGCACGGTGCGCGCAAGCGCCGGACGATCTCGAACTACGGCAAGCGTCTCAAGGAAAAGCAGAAGCTCCGCGCCCACTACGGGATCACGGAGCGGCAGCTGCGCCAGGTGGCGGGGCAGGCGTCGCGCTCGAAGGGCAACGCGATGGCGTCGCTCGTACAACTGCTCGAGCGACGGCTCGACAGCGTGGTGTTCCGTGCCGGGTTCGCGCGGACCATCCCGGCGGCGCGCCAGCTGGTGGCGCACGGCCACATCAGCGTCAACGGCAAGCGGCTGAGCTATCCGTCGGCCCGCCTCAACCAGAGTGACGTGATCACCGTGGCCGGCGCGCGCGGCGAGACCGCGGTGCGCAAGCAGCAGGAGCTCGGTTCGGTGCTGTCGGCGCCGACCTGGCTCGAAGTCGACGGTTCGGCGCTCAGCGCCAGGGTCGCGGGTCTGCCCGACATCGACTCGGTGCCGTTCCCCGTCGAACTGCCGCTGGTCATCGAGTTCTACTCGTAAGCAACAGGTGCGGGGGATCGCCTCTCGCGCTCGTGTCAGCGATCATCAGAGTCCCCGGGGCTGAAGCCCCGGGGCTCCGGTCCTGCTTCACTCCAGCCAGACGCGGACTTCCCGGACGCTGTGACCGGCGATCGCCGTCACCTCCGCGTGGACGCGGCCGTACTCCACGACGTCGCCCACGGCCGGCAACCGATCCAGCAGAGCCATCACCAGCCCGCCGATGCTGTCGACGTCCTCGTGCTCGAGATCGATGTCGAACTGCTGGCCGATCTCCTCGAGTCTGACCGTGCCGGCCACGCGCAGCGACCCGTCGTCGCTGCGCACGATGTCTGGCGTGGTCGGTCGCCCCTCGTCGATGTCCCCCACCACCTCCTCGAACAGATCCTCGAGGCTGATGATGCCGGCGGTCCCGCCGTGTTCGTCGATCACCAGCGCCATGTGCGCGCGGACCTGCTGCATGGTCGCGAGCACCTGATCGAGCGTGGTCGTCTCCGGCACCACGGGCATGCGTCGCATCCGTGTCGTCGTCAGCGGCTCGCCGCGCAGCATGCACTGCAGCAGATCCTTGGCGTGCGCCATGCCCACGACGTGATCGAGATCGCCGTCGTATACCGGATACCGCGTGCGCCGGTGCGTGCGCGCGATCTGGCGCAGGGCTTCCGGATCGGCACCGAGCGGAATGCCGATGACCCGCACGCGCGGCACCATGGCCTGCGATGCCGTCAGATCGCCGAACTCGAACAGCTCGTGCAGGATCTTGCCGGACGCACCGAGCAGCGTGCCGCCCTTCTCGCTCTCCTCGACGATCATCTGCAGTTCTTCGGGCGTGTAGAGCTGCTCGTGAGCGTTCTGCTGCCGCCGGACGCCGACGAGGCGCAGCGCGCCGTTGGCGAGTGCGTTGAGCGAGACGACGAGGGGATAGAACAGGACGAGCGACGCGTACATCGGCCAGTGCGCCCACTTGCCGACGCGGATCGGCGCCTGCAGTGCCATGGCCTTCGGGATCATCTCGCCGATGACGATGTGCGCGATGGTCAGGACGAACAGGGCCAGGAGCGTGGCTGCCGTGGCGCCGCCAATGGCGCCGAGCGCCGGGATGTGGTCGGCCAGGTACAGCGCGAGCGCGTGCTCGCCGTACATGCCGAGACCCAGGCTGGCGATCGTGATGCCGAGTTGCGCCGTGGCCAGGTAGCGATCCTGCCGCGTCGTGGTCGAGACCGTCTCGAGGAGGCGGCGCGCGAGATCGTCGCCGGCCGCGGCCTGGCGTTCGAGCGTGGGACGCGAGGCGCCGATGAGCGCGAACTCCGCGGCCACGAACAGGCCGTTGACCAGCACGATGGCGAGGCAGATGCCGAGGATGACGGCCAGGGTCACGGCTCCCCCCTGGCGGGCGACGGCGATCGATCCTGCAACCCGAGCAGCTCGCTGAGCACGTCCTGGATCGTGACGAGGCCCAGCGCGTCGCCGCGGCCGTCGACGACCACGGCCGTGTGCGCACGCCGCTCGCGCAGCGTGGCGAGCACGGCATCGGCGGCCAGCGACGCGTCCACCTGGATCACCGGCCGCATCAGCGTCTCGATCGGCACCGGGCCCGACGAGGCGTAGCGTTCGACGAGATCCTTCACGCGCAGGACGCCGACAATCGTGGCCCTTGTGCCGCGGAACACGGGCAGCCGACTGAACGGGCTGGCTACGGCCGTCTGCAGCACGTCGTTCCAGGCCGACGCGAGATCGATCGCGGTGAGCCGATCGCGCGGCACCATCAGGTCGGCGGCGGTGCGCCGGTTCAGGTGCAGCGCGCGCCGCAGCCGCAGCTGTTCTTCGGGCTCGAGCAGGCCGCCGTCGCGGCTCTCGGCAATCAGCAGATCGAGTTCCTCGGGCGAGTGCAGGTGATGGTGCGCGTGATCGCCTGCGCCGAGACGTCGCAGCACCAGCAGGGCCGCGCCATTGAGCAGGGCGTTGAGCGGCCGGAAAATCACGAGCGACCACTGCATCGGCAGCACGGTCGCGAGCGCGGTGCCGCTCGGATACTGGAGGGCCAGCGTCTTCGGGATCAGCTCGCTGAGCACGAGCTGTACCGCCGTCAGCACAATCAGCACCAGCACGGCCGCGGCCGAAAGGGCGCCGAGGTCGGTCATGGTGAACCACCCGGCGAGCACCGGGGCCACGTGCGGGGTGATGGCTGCCTGCGAGTAGGCGCCGAGCACGAGGCTCGTGACGGTAATGCCGATCTGGCAGGCGCCGACGTACCTGTCGAGCGCCACGCGATCCTCGACGTACGGCAGGAGCCGGGCGGCCAGCCAGCTGCCGTCCTCCGCCAGGCGACGCACGCGGCTGCGCCGTACACCGACGGCCGCGAATTCCGCGGCGACATACAGCGCATTGGCTGCGACCATCACCGCGATGAACACGAGGGTCGCCGACATCCGGCCACTAGTCTAATCGCAGGCTACGCGGCGGCGGGCGGCACGGCTGCGGGCTGCGGGCCGCGGGCTGTCGGAGCCCCGGGGGAACACCAGAGCTGTCGGAGCCCTGGGGCTTCAGCCCCAGGGAGTGCCACGATCCGGATCGGCTACGATCGGCGCACCCGAGGAGTTGTCATGTCATTGTCGCTGCCCGCTGCCGTCGTACTGTCCTTTCTGCTCCTCGTGCCACAGGCGGCGTCCAGCTTCAAGGCGGATCCGCCGATGGTCTGCGGGTCGTGCGATGCCTGGAACGCGCCGCACGAACCGTTCCGCATTTTCGGCAACACCTGGTACGTGGGCATGGCCGGCGTGTCGTCGGTGTTGATTACGTCGGACGCGGGGCACATCCTGCTCGACGGCGGGCTGACGCAGTCGGCCCCGGCCATCGACGCGCACATCCGCCAGCTCGGCTTCCGCACGGAGGACGTGCGGCTCATCGGGGCGTCGCACGAACACTACGATCACGTCGGCGGCCTGGCCGCACTGCAGCGCTTCACCGGCGCGCCCGTGGCCATGAGTCCCATCGGCCTCCGCGCGCTCGCGCAGGGGCTGCCGACCGACGACGACCCGCAGATTGGCTTCGGCCGCGCGGTCAATGCCTTTCCGCGCGTGGCCAATCTGCGCGCCGCAGGCGACGGCGCGCCGCTGCACGTCGGGCCGCTCGCGATCACCGCGCACCACACGCCGGGCCACACGCCCGGGGCCGTCACCTGGACCTGGCGATCGTGCGAGGGCACGCACTGTGCCGACATCGTCTATGTCGACAGCCTGAATCCGATCGCCGCCCCGGGATTCCGCTTCTCGGGCGATGGCGCGCGGCCGAGCCAGGTCGAGGCGTTCAGGCGCAGTCTCGACACGGTTGCCGCGCTGCCCTGCGACATCGTGATTGCCGTGCACCCGCAGGCGGCCGATCTCGACGGGAAGCTGAAGCGCCGCGCCGCGAAGCCGGCCGTCGATCCGTTCGTCGATGCCAACGGCTGCCGCGCGTACGCGGACGGCATCAGGACGCGTCTCGAGGCCCGCGTCGCCGAAGAAGTGCGGTGAACGTTCCCTGGGGCTGAAGCCCCAGGGCTCCGACCCCGCCCAGCGTCCTCCAGCGCGCTGACTCCGACCAGTGTCTCCAGGGCGCCGACCAGCCTCCGAGGAACCACCGCGCCGGCCGCCGAGCCGCCCGCAGCCGTGCAGCCGTTTATCGCACCGGCTGGCCGTCGTCGTTCCAGATCTCGATCGGGCCGATGTTCGCCTTCTCGACCTGATCGCGGATCGTGCCGAGGTCGCCGACGATGACCCAGACGAGACTCTCCGGGTGGACGATATCGGTGGCGGCCGACTGGAGGTCGGCCAGCCGCAGCGCCTCGTAGCGATCGGTCAGCGTGGCCGCGTAGTCGAGCGGCCGGCCGTAGCGCGCGGACGACATCAGGCTGTTGAGTACGGCCATCGTGGTCTCGAAGCTGCCGGGCAGCCCGCGCGTGAGGCCGGCGATGACGCGATCCATCTCGGCCTGTTCGATCGGTTTCGACGTGCGGATGGCCTCGAACTCCCTGATGAGCTCGGTCAGCGACTCGCCGGTCCGGTCCGTCTGCACGGGCGCCTGCAGCAGGAACGGCCGCGGCCCGCGTGCGCCCTGCAGGGTCGTGCGCACGCCGTACGACCAGCCCTTGTCCTCGCGCAGGTTCATGTTGATGCGCGCCGTGAACGATCCGCCGAGCACGCCGTTCATCGCGTCGTACGCCACGTCGCGATCCGTCCCGAGGCCGGGGATCACGTGCGCGGCCAGGATCAGCGACTGCGGCGATCCGGGCTTGTCGATCAGGATCACGCGCGGCGACGAGGGCCGCTGCACGTCGGCCACGTTCTTCGTCGGGCGCGGAGCGGCCGGCGCGGTCCAGCCGCGGAACGCGCTTTCGAGCAGCGGCGTGATGGCCGCCAGCGTGGTGTCGCCGACGATGAAGATGGTCGCGTTGTCCGGTCGGAGCCATGCGTCCCTGAACGCGACCAGGTCGTCGCGCGTGATCGACGAAATCGACTCGACCGTGCCCGATCCGGTGAACGGCACCCCGTACGCGTGGTCGCGGCCGTAGAGCGCCAGCGGCAGCAGGCGCAGCGCGAGCGATTCCGGTTGCGCCTTCTCCTGCGCGATGACCGCCAGCCACTGGCCGCGCAGCCGCTCGATCTCCGCGTCGGCAAACGTGGGATTGCGGATCAGGTCGACCCAGAGCGCGAGCGACGGCTCGAGCTGTCCGGCCAGGGCCGAGAGCGTGACGGAGGAGGTGTCGAGGACCGAGCCGGCCGCGATCTGCGCGCCGAGCCGTTCGGCTTCCGCCGAGATGGCGAGCGAGTCGCGCGTGGTCGTGCCGCGATCGAGCATCGCCATCGCGAACGAGGCTACGCCGAGCGTGCCGCCGGCGTCGGCCGCGTAGCCCGCGTCGAACTGCATCGAGACCTGGACGAGCGGCAGTTCCCGGCGTTCGGCGAGCACGACGCGGACGCCATTGCTGAGCGTGCCGGTCTGCACCGTGGGGAACGTCAGCTTCGGCAGATTGTCGGGCACCGGCGGCAGCCCGGCCGATCGATCGACGCCCTGCGGCTCCGCCGCGTAGCGGCCGGCAGGCACCACGTCCACCTGATGCCAGCCGCGCGAGAGCCAGCGGCGCGCGGCATCACGGACGTCGGTGGGCGTCGCGGCGTTGATCCAGTCGAGGTATCGCTCGATGAACAGCGGATCGCCCGCGTACAGCTCGCCTTCCGCGAGGACGACGGCCTTGCCGCTGAAGCCGCCGACTTCCTCGAGCCCGCGCACGGTGCGCGCGTTGATGCCGGCCACCGCCCGCGCAAGTTCCCCGGCCGTCGGGCCCGTTTCCAGGAACCTCGCGATCACGCGGTCGATGGCCTCCGAGGCCACCTCCGCCGGCTGACCCGGATTGAGGATCACCGACAGATCGACGACGCTGGCGAGTTCGAAGGGGGTGACGCTCACGTTGACCTGCGTGGCCAGCGAGCGATCGTGGATCAGGTCGACGTACAGGCGTGAGTTGCGCCCCTGCCCCAGTGCGGCCGCCGCGAGATCGAGCAGTGCGCGATCGCGGTCGTTGAGGCCCGGCGCCACCCAGGCGCGGTTGGCCAGTACGGCCGGCACCTGATCGTGCTGGATCTCGTGCGTATCGTGCTCGCGCACGGGAATCCAGGCCTTGACGGCATCGACCTCGGGGCCGGCCGGGATGTCGCCGAAATAACGCTGCACCTTCTCGCGCGCCGTGGCCAGATCAATGTCGCCCGCCAGCGAGAGCACCGCGTTGTTCGGACCGTAGTAGTCCCTGAACCACTGGTGGACGTCGGCCAGTGACGCGGCATCGAGGTCCGCCATCGATCCGATCGTCGAATGATGGTACGGGTGGCCCACGGGGAACAGGCCCTCGTAGAGGTTGTAGTTGACGCGGCCGTACGGGCGGTTGTCCCCCTGCCGCTTCTCGTTCTGCACCACGCCGCGCTGGTTATCGAGCTTTTCCTGCGTGACGGCCCCGAGCAGGTGGCCCATGCGATCGGACTCCATCCACAGGACCAGATCGAGGGCCGGCGTCGGGACTGTCTGGAAGTAGTTCGTGCGATCGAGCCACGTGCTGCCGTTCAGGCTCGTGCCGCCCACGCGCTGGAGCGGTTCGAACCACTCGCCGTCGTAGTGCTCGGAGCCGTTGAACATGAGGTGCTCGAACAGGTGGGCGAAGCCGGTCTGCCCCTGCGGCTCGTTCTTCGATCCGACGTGGTACCAGATGCTGACGGCCACGACGGGCGCCTTGCGATCCTCGTGCACGATGACCCGCAGGCCATTGTCGAGCGTGAAGGAGTCGTACTCGAGGTTCAGCATCGGGGCACCGACTCCCTGGGATCGGACACTGGTGGAGGTGAGCGCGACGGCGGCCGCAACGACAGCGGCGCCGGTGGCGCGGATCAGGATACGGGACGGCGATTGCGGCATGAGTCCTCAACTTCTGGCTTGGAGCCCACGTGCGTCAGCAGGCTCCTGGCCGGCATGGGGAGTGGGCGACCGGCGCGCCCGTCATCCGAATCATGATGGTCCGAAACCGGCCCTCGTGCACGGGGAACCCGCGCGCGGCCCGTGCGGCCGCGAGCGGCTGATATGCTCGCGACAGCGGCCCATGACGGACCTGGCGCGCCTCGAGGCGCTCTGCGAACGGCATCTCGCGACGCTCGACGGCGACGCGGCACACGACATCGACCACGTCAGACGCGTGGTGGCCAACGCCAGGCGCCTGGCCGACGCCGAGGGGGCCCGCCTGGACGTGATCGTCCCTGCCGCCTGGCTCCACGACTGCGTCGTCGTGGCCAAGGACAGCCCGGACCGGCCGCGCGCGTCGCGGATCGCCGCAGACGCAGCCACGCGGCTGCTGCGCGGCTGGGGCGTCGCCGAGGCGCGGCTGCCGGCGATCGCGCACGCCATCGAGGCCCACAGTTTCAGCGCCGGCATTCCGCCGCAGACGCACGAAGCCGGCGTCCTGCGCGACGCGGACAGGCTCGATGCGATTGGGGCGATCGGTATCGCGCGCTGCGTCATGCTCGGCGCCCAGCTCGGCCGGCCGCTCTACGTGGCGGCCGATCCGTTCTGTGAGCATCGGGACGCCGACGACATGGCGTCTTCGATCGATCATTTCTACACAAAGCTGTTGGGGCTCCATACTTCGTTTGTCACCGATGCCGGCCGGGCCGAGGCTGCGCGGCGCACGGCGGTACTGCGCCGGTACCTCGACGACCTGCGTCATGAGATCGGCTGGGCAGGCGGCCGCCGCGAATCGTAACGCCTGGCTTTTGGCCTGGGATTAGAGCGGTTTTCGTTTCTCCGTGGATGGAGGCCAGGGGCTTCAGCCCCTGGCGCGGCCGCACGGGCTGAAGCCTGTGCGCTCCATTCGGACAAAACCGCCGCTTAAGGTCTACACCGAACTGGAAACCGCTCTAGCGGGCCTGGGCCGCGGTCTCGCGTGCCGGCAGGCCGAAGCCGTGCCATTCCAGGATCGCCGAGGCTGTCGGGCCCTGCACGAACGCGAAGAACCGCTCGGCCACCGGGCTGGCGCGCGTCAGCAGGACCATGCGCTGGCGCAGCGGCGGGTGCAGCGTGTCCGGAATGATTGCGGACGACCCGCGCGCGCGCAGGGCCGGGGTCGAGGCGAGCGATCCGGCGATGATGCCGCCGACAGCGTTTCCGCTCGCGGCGAACTGTGCGGCCTGCGACACGTTTTCCCCGATCACGAGCCGCGGCCGGATCGCGTCCCACAGGCCGCGGGCGCGCAGCGCCGCCTCGGCGGCACGTCCGTACGGCGCGACTTCGGGGTTGGCAATGGCGAACCGCGTGACGCGGCCGGCGGCGAGCAGGTGCGCGAGGCCGTCGAGGCCATTGGCCGGGACGATCGGCGATCCCGTGGGCGCGAACAGCACGATGTGGCCGATGGCGTAGAGCGCGCCACGATCGCGCGTGAGACCGGCGTCGGCCAGCTGGAAGACGAACGCCTCGTCGGCCGACAGGAACAGCTCGAAGGGCGCGCCGTCGCGGATCTGGCGCATCAGCACGCCCGACGATCCGAAGACGAGATCGACGGCCTGCCCCGTCTCGCGCGTGAACGCCTCGGCGATCTCGGGGAGCGCGGCGTTGAGATCGGCAGCGGCGGCAATGGCGGGCGGACGTTGGGCCGCGGCCTCGCGGACGGGCGCAGCGAGGGCCACAAGGGCCGCCACGCCCCATGCCGCGATCCGCCGCGTCATTCGTCGATCCGCACGATGCGGATGGCCGACACCATGCGCACCGATCGCGCCGGCCGCGTGTCGTCGCCGACGATCAGTCGGAACGGGCCGTGATCGGCGGCCAGCGGCTGACCGTCGATCGTGTCGGCCAGGATGATCGTCTTCGTCGACAGCGCCGGATCCATTTCGCCGATCGAGAACACCACGCGGTAGCCATCGCGTCCCGAGACCAGCACGTACGTCGCCAACGCCCGCCCGCGGAGTTGTTCGCCGAGCGGCACACCGGCCTGCGCGAGAAGGTCGGCGACGAGGACGCCGTCGTACCTGTGCGTCGTGCCGTGATCGTCGACGGTCATCGTCCGGCGCGGGAACGTGGCGAGCCGGGCGGCGTCGATCACCAGCGGTGCCGAGACGTGGCCGTCGACGATGACCGTCTGCGCGAATGTCTGGAGCGGTGTCGCGACGATCAGGGCGAGGGCAACGAGCAGCAGACGACGGCGGATGGTGCGCGATGGCATCGGCAGGGGAGTCATCGGATTTCCACTCATGATCTCACGGCGGCGGGCGGCGGGCGGCGGGCTGGCCGGTGGGAACCGGAGCCCCGAGGCTTCAGCCTCGGGGGGATTCCCCGGGGGCTCCGATTGGCACGGCGGCGGGGCAGCACGGGCCGCGGCTACGGTGCGCCTTCCCAGCGCACAGCCCCGACGCGCGATTGCCTGTTGACGGTGATGGGATCCGGATCGATGTCCGGCGACTGGTTCAGTGGCGTCCGGCGGAACGCGATCCGCGTCGCGTCGTGATCGAAGACTGTCGGTTCGATCCGGCCCGACGCGTGCATCACCGAGATGCCGTCGGCGACGTGATCGTAGCCGAGCGCATGACCGAGTTCGTGCGCCCGCAGCGACCGGCGGTACGGCGAGTCCGACTGCTCGAAGGCGCTGTCGAGCATGACGACGCCCATCTGCACTTCGCCGGCACCGTTCCAGGCCCAGCGGCCATAGCCCCAGGCATTGATGGCCGGCTCGAGCCCGGCGACGCGCGCCACGACGATCGTGCCGGACCGCGTGATCTCGACCGTGTCGTCAGGGGCCGCGGTCTCGATCTCGATACCGGCGAATCCGGTGAACGTCTGGCCCGTCAGCTGCGGCAGCGCCCAGGTGAGATCGGCAATCAGCGCCTCGACCTCGGCCTCGGTCATCTCGTCGGCGGTTGCGACATACGTCGCATCTGTCGTCGTCGTGAAAGTGAGGACGCGGCGCTGAATCACGACGCGCGGTGCCTGCGTCCAGCGGTGCAGGTCGCCGCGTGCGCGCAGCATCTGATCGAACGCCGTCAGGTTGAACGTCCGCGGCATCAGCGTCAGCGTCGCAGCCTCGCCGGCGGTGCGCAGCTGCGTGTACCGTTCGATGGTGCCCGGCGATGTCAGACGCACGTGCTGCACGTCGCCCGGCACGCCGTTCACGGTGAAGCCGCCGTCATCGTCCGTGGCCGATTCCGCACCGTCGACGATGGCGACGTGCACGCCGGACAGCGGCCTGTCGGACAGCACGTCGAGGACGCGACCTGCGACGGCGGGGCCCGGGGGCCTGAGGCTGTCGAGCGCGAGGTCGATGGTCGTATCCGTCTCGAGCACGAGCGCCGACTCGGCCGGGGCGAACCCGTCGGCGGTGGCGCGCACGGTCAGCGGACCCGGCACCAGATCGGGCAGATCGAAACGTCCATCGGCACCGGTCGTGGCGTCCGCGATGTGATCGGCGTCCCGCATCACCTCGACACGCGCGCCAGCGAGCGGCGCGTGTGTGGCCGAGGCGATGACCACGCCCGACAATCGCCAGCGTTCAGTGGAGACCGGCGGATCCGGATCGGGCCCGGTCTCCGCGTGCGTCAGCTGGAAATCCACCGTGCGGGCATCGTCGAGCGTGATCGCGGTCGTGAAGGTTTCGAAGCCGTCGAGGGCCGCGCGAATCGTGTACGCGCCTGTCGGGAGCGCCTCGATCGTGTAGTGGCCGGCATCGTCGGTCTGGGTGGGAGCGGGCGTGGTCGCGCCCTCGGCGATGTCGACGCGTACGCCTGCGAGCGGCGTTGCGTCGCGAGCGTCTGTCACCGTGCCTGTCACCCGGAACGTGGCGGCGACTGGTGGTGTCGGCGCAGAAGGCGCCACGGGTGAGGCGGACTTCTCGCCGCAGGCGACGGACGCCAGAACGAGGATGGCCGCCATCGCCCAGGCGACGCGCGACCCCCGTTGCCGACTCCATCCCTCTGCTGACCGATTCCGCATGCTGTCCCCGCTGACTGCTTCAGCGACTCAGGGAAGGACTGCAAGCGGTGTACCTCACGGCATTCCGCCGCGTTCGCCGCGGGACCGTGTGTTGTCAGGCGAAGAAACGGCGATGGTGCGACCAGGCTTTCCCACCCCGGGCAAATGTGCGCCCGATCCTTGCCTCCTCCAGGGACGCCCGAATCAGTTCGGCAGCGTATACTGCGCGCTCGTGAAGGGCGTGGGTGCGCTCCTGGCCTGTTGACGCTCACCGAAAACTGACCATCTCTGCTCGGTGAAAATTGACCAGGGCACGACGCCGGCGGGTCAGTCCGCCGGCGGTGATTCTACTCCGGTCATTCGGGATCGGTGGCGTCCTCCTGTGCTTTGCGTCGGGCCTGCTCACGCGATTTGATGCGGGCTTTGGCCGTGTGGCTGCTGTGCCGGAAGCGATAGGACTCGTTGCCCGTCTCCACGATATGGCAGTGATGCGTGAGCCGGTCGAGCAGTGCCGTGGTCATTTTCGGAGCCCCGAAGACGCTCGCCCATTCGGCAAAGACCAGGTTCGTGGTGATGATCACGCTGGTGTGCTCGTACAGCTTCGACAACAGGTGAAAAAGGAGCGCCCCGCCCGACTGAGAAAACGGCAGGTAGCCCAGCTCGT
>MEDJ01000005.1 GCA_001724025.1 Acidobacteria bacterium SCN 69-37
GGGCGCCTCGCCCATCAACTCGCGCACCTGGACCTCGTGATCCTCGACGAACTGGGGTATTTCCCGTTTTCCCAGTCGGGTGGGGCGCTCCTCTTTCACCTACTCTCGAAGCTGTACGAGCACACCAGCGTGATCATCACCACGAACCTGGTCTTTGCCGAATGGGCCAGCGTCTTCGTCGACCCCAAGATGACCACGGCGCTGCTCGACCGCCTGACGCATCACTGTCACATCGTGGAAACGGGCAACGAGTCCTATCGCTTTCGTCACAGCAGCCACACGGCCAAGACGCGCATCAAGGCCCGCGAACAGGCCCGACGCCACGCACAGGAGGACGCCACCGACCCGAGCTGACCAGAGTAGAATCACCGCCGCCGGGCTGGGTCCGACGGCGTCGTGCCCTGGTCAATTTTCACTGAGCAGAGATGGTCAGTTTTCGGTCAGCGCCAACACTCTGAGCGTTAGAACGGATCCCAAGATATCGCGCGTGAAACTTCACGACGCGTCCTAGGCCACGACGACACCACATCCTGAGCTGGAACGGACGTCCCTTCCCCACACGGCGAACGAGGCGATCCCTTACGCGATCAGCGTAAGTCACCGATCTCAGACAACTGGCACTCGCACTGACTACCTATCGACAGGTCCCAAACGAATATTTTCCTACTGTTCAACGTTACACTTCGACAACTGACTTACGGACTCCGTTCTGATAGCGTTTGCCTCTCTGAACGATTCTGGTCGGCGCACTTCTTTCAGGGAGCGTGTCTGATGGTCCTACGTCGGGATTCCGTCGAAGAAGCGTTGTATTGGCAAGGCCACCTTCACGAGGCGTCGGCCAGTTGCCAAGATCGACTTTCGGGCGACTTGCCACCGGAAGAGGCCATCTCGCTTCTCGTCGTCCAAGGCATGTCCGACTTCGATGCAGGCTTTGTTACAAAATCGATCGACGCCTTGACTCGGGCTGCCTCCCTAGCTGAGGCCTCTGTTCCCGACCAACTCTTTGGTTGTCGAATCGCGCTCTTTTCGAGAACGTCACAGTACGCGCCTGCCGCCTCAAACGTCGGCCCCCTCTCTGAAGTTCGCCAACTCGCTCACGCCACAGGCACAATTGAAGCGCTAGGGGCAGTCCACCTTGTCGTAGCGAGGCTCGAAGCGACGCGAGGTCTCTGTGTCAACGCAAGGCGTCATCTAGAGATCGCGAAACGACTGTTGGTCGGTGCGAATGCAAGCATACAGAGCGGCATATGCCAGATCGACTCTGGTCTGGAGTCCTACGCAGGTAATCTCAGATGCGCGAGATTATCCGCATCAAAGGGACTCGAACTTGCGCACGTACACCATCTGAAGCCAATAGAGGCCGGGTGCCTCACGAACCTCGGATCGATCCTGGTGATGGCGGGAAGGCACGAACGAGCCAGAACGGTCCTAGACCGCGCCTTGGACCTGTGCAAAGAGTTCCCGACGATCCGCGGGTGCGCGCTGGATGCTATCGCCCAACTCTGCCTTCTTACGAGTGGACCAGCAGAATCAGTTGGATTTCTCGACTTGTGCACTGAAGTCCACGCGTCCCAGCACCTCCCCGCCAGATCCTGGTACGATCTGCAACACCAGATCACGCGATGCAGCTATCACGAGCGCCTTGGGGACTGGGACGAGATCGTGGCCATCGTCGACGAGGTTGCGCCGGAGGCAGCGCGACGACAGTACCGGGCGCTGCATACGGCGGTGTTGTGCGCGCGGGCACGCGCGCGGGCTCACCAGGGACGGCACCAGGACGCCGACGACGATCTCGCCCGCGCCGTCCGCGCCTGCCCGCGCAGTGCCGTCGATCCCCTCATCGTGCTCGAGGCGTCAAAGGGCCTCTGCGCCACGCTGCGGGGTCAGACGCGAGACGGTGACCTGCACTTCGAGCGAGCCGCGGCCGGCTGCAGCGCCATCGGCCATCGCTATCACGAGAAATGGATCGGAGAACTCCGTGCCGGGGCCACGCCGCGCGATCGCGTCGCCGTCACGCGTCGCATGGAACTCGACACCACCGAGGCAGCCTTCGTCCTGAACGACGTGGCCACCATCCTCGGCGCAGGGCACTCGCTC
Organism: Acidobacteria bacterium SCN 69-37; assembly: GCA_001724025.1. Classification (GTDB taxonomy): domain Bacteria; phylum Acidobacteriota; class Vicinamibacteria; order Vicinamibacterales; family SCN-69-37; genus SCN-69-37. Next base: position 2,098 of record MEDJ01000005.1, read on the forward strand.
GACCTGATGGCCCACCGCATCGTTTCGCTGCTCGAGAGCACGGGCCTGCGGTCGCGCGTCACCATCGAACGCGAAAGCGATTGCGAGTATCAGCCGGATCCTTCGGCCTGCTGCGAGACCGCCGCCGACGGCAGCCTGCAGGTCCGCCTACGCGGCTCCGATCGCCGTATCGACATCCGTGTCGCCGAGGTCCGCTCGATCGAGGAATTCTCCTTCCTCAAGAGCCTGACGGATCTCGTCCATGCCGCGGTCCATCGCACCGTCGAAACCGAACACGAAGACAGCGACCAGAACCTCTGGCCGCTCACGGCCGGCTCCTCCACCGACGACGCCGTGTTCCGGTCGCCGCGCATGATCGAACTGATCCGCATCGCCGTCCGCCTGGCCAGCACCGACCTGCCCGTGCTGATCACCGGCGAGACCGGGACCGGCAAGGAAATATTCGCGCGGCTCATCCACGACAACAGCCGCGTGAAGCGTGGGCCGTTCATCCCCTTCAACTGCGCCACAGTGCCGCGCGACCTCGTCGAGAGCCAGTTGTTCGGCCATCGTCGCGGCGCCTTCACCGGCGCGAGCGAAACGTTCGGCGGCGTCGTCCGATCTGCGGAGCGCGGCACGCTCTTCCTCGACGAGGTCGGCGATCTCGATCTCTCCGCGCAGCCGAAACTGCTCCGCTTTCTCGAGAATGGCGAAGTGCAGCCGCTGGGCGAAGCGCGACCGCAACAGGTGAACGTCCGGCTCGTCGCCGCGACCAACGCAAACCTGGAAGCGCTCGCGCGCGAGGGGCGATTCCGCCAGGATCTGCTCTATCGCCTGGGCGTGGCCGTCATCGTCCTGCCGCCGCTGCGCGAACGCAAGGACGAGATCCCGGCCCTGGCCTCATTCTTCCTCGCCCGCTCGGCCGCCGAGTGCGGCCGCGCCGGCGTCCGACTCGCCGATGATTTCGTCGCGGCCCTGCTGCTCTACGACTGGCCCGGCAACATCCGCGAACTCGCCAACGAGATCCGGCGCGCCGTGGCGCTGGCCGACGACGGGATGGTGCTCGGGGCGCGCCATCTGGCCCCGGACATCGCGCGGCCGTGGCACACGCGGACCGACACCGAACCGGTGCCGGACACGGGGTTCCCGGAGATCCGCGTGCGACTCGATCAGTCGCTCGCGCAGGCGATGAGCACACTCGAAGATCAGTTCATCGGCCACGCGCTCCGGGCGACGGGCGGACGCATCGCCGACGCGGCCCAGATGCTGGGCCTGTCGCGGAAAGGCCTCTTCCTCAAACGCCGACGACGTGGGCTCGTCCCACCAACGGACGAGCCACACGTCGCCGATGCGTGAGGCGCCGTGCTACGGCGCCGCTGGTGCCACCAGGTCCACGCTCTGATCGATCCGGACGCGCAGAATGGTTCCGGCAGGCAGATCGACATCCGTGCCATCGGTCGCCGCGATGGTCCCGCCGCCCCCGACGAGTACGCCCAGCAGGGCTCCCCGCCCGCCACCGATAATTCCGCCGAGAATGGCCCCGGCCACGGCGCCGGCTCCGATGCGTCGCGTGTCCTCTCCGAACTTCGCGTCAATGGCCTCGGTCACCGCCGCGCGCACACGATACGTGCGATCGCCGATCCGCAGTTCGTCGAACGAGAGCGTCAGGCTGCCGCGCCGATCCACACGTCCGGCCGCCCGCACCGAACTCACGAATCCGCGCATCAACGACCCGGCAGGCACCACGACCGTGCCGTCCACCTGGTAATCGAGCACCGTCGTCGCCTCGAACCGCTGCTCGACCTTGGCGGTACTCGAATTGAGCGACGTCTGCAGCCGCACGTCGAACTCGGTGCCGACCGGTACGTTCGCGATCGATGACGTCTCGGGCGCACCGAGCACAGGTTGCGCCGATACCGTCGGGCCCTCGGCGCGCACACGCAACGTCTCGAGCTTGTCGCGCACCGAGGCGTACTCGTCGCGCGTCACGCTCCCCTCGCGCCGCAGTTTCACGCGCAGGTACGTCACCTCGTCGCGCAGGTCGTCGAGCGACGTCGAGATGTCAGCTGCCAGCGTGGCGTCGGCCTGACGCAGCGTGTCGAGCCGGCCCGCGATCTCCTCGGCGGTCGACTCCAGCCGCGTGATGTCGGCGGCCGTCACCGCCGACTGGGCCAACGCACCGCCAGCCGCCAGGACCACAGCCAGAACGGTCACGAACCCGTATCGGATCGTACGCATGAATGTGCCTCCCACCCATCTATTCTAGTGGCCTGATTCAGGGATTGGTGGAGATATTCCGGAGCGCGGCGCCCGGGCTCACGAGGCGCGGGGCGTGAAAAATGGCGGGATGCGTCTGCGCACTGCCCCGCCCGCCCACGGGCCGTCGCCCCCTCGCCGCCGGCGCGCCGCCGTGGCATCATGATCGACATGTCCCAGCCGCTCCATTTCCACCGAACCGTCCCGGTCCTCGTCGGTCACGTGCAGGTCGGCGGCGGTGCTCCGGTCGTCGTCCAGAGCATGACCATGACCGACACGGCCGATGCCCGCGCCACGGCGCAGCAGTGCATCGAGTTGGCAGAGGCGGGCTCCGAGATGGTGCGCGTCACGGTGAACACGCCGGAAGCTGCCGCCGCGGTGGCCGAGATCAAGCAACGGATGCTCGACGCCGGCTGCCGTGCCCCGCTCATCGGCGACTTCCACTACAACGGACACCTCCTGCTCACCCGCTTTCCCGACGCCGCGCGCGCCCTCGACAAGTACCGCATCAATCCCGGCAACGTCGGCACGGGCAAGCGACGCGACGAGCAGTTCACCACCATCTGCAAGGTCGCCGTCGATCACGGCAAGCCGGTGCGCATCGGCGTCAACGGCGGGTCGCTCAACCAGGAACTGGTCATGGCCCGCATGCAGGAGAACACCGATCGCGAGCAGGGCCTGACATCCGACGAGATCATCAACGAGTGCATGGTGCTTTCGGCGCTGCAATCGACGGATCTCGCCCTCGAGGCCGGGCTGACGCGCAACCAGATCATCATCTCGTGCAAGCTGTCTCGTCCGCGCGACCTCATTGCCGTGTACCGCGATCTCTCGAAGAAGACGTCGCAGCCGCTGCACCTCGGGCTCACCGAGGCCGGCATGGGTATCAAGGGCCTGGTCTGGTCCGCCTCGGCGCTGGCGATCCTGCTCAACGAACACATCGGCGACACGATCCGCGTTTCGCTCACGCCACGCCCGGGCGGCGATCGCCGCGAAGAGGTCTACGCCGCGTGCGAGATCCTCCAGGCGCTCGGCCTCCGATCGTTTTCCCCGTCGATCACGGCGTGTCCCGGCTGCGGGCGCACCACGTCCACCACCTTCCAGGCACTCGCCGAGCTGATTCAGGGCTACGTGCGGACGATGATGCCGGTGTGGAAGGAAACGCATCCCGGCGTGGAGACGATGACGGTCGCGGTGATGGGGTGTGTCGTCAACGGTCCGGGAGAATCGAAGGCGGCCAACATCGGGATCTCGCTGCCCGGAACGGGCGAGTCGCCGAATTGTCCCGTGTTCATCGACGGGCAGCACACCACCACGCTGCGCGGCACGTACGACGAATTGGCCACCGCGTTCCAGCAACTCATCGACGACTACGTCGCACGCACCTATCGCCAGCCCGATCCCGTCGGGCATCACTGATCTGCCGCGCTGGCCGTGCGTCGCAGGATCCGGCGCGAACGCGGTATCGTATGGACGCGCTGGCCCCGGTCCCGTCCTCAACGGGGCCGGACGGTTCGTGCGCGTGGAGGACTCACGATGAAGCGAGCATTCAGCCTGTGTGCCGCAGCGCTGGCCGTGGCGATCGCCGCACCCGCGGTTCACGCCGACGTCAAGACCCGCGAGAAGACGACATTCACGCTGGAAGGATTCCTGGGCGGCGTGGTCCGCGTGTTCGGCGGCCGTGCGGCACGCGAGGGCATCGAGTCGACGGTCGCTGTCAAGGGCGATCGCAAGGCCTCGATCAGCGGCAATACCGGTCAGATCGTCGATCTGTCCGCAGAGAAGGTCTACAACCTCGACCTCCGTCGTCGCGAATACCGCGTGACGACCTTCGCCGATCTGCGGGCCGAATTCGAGAAGGCGAAGGCCGATGCCGAAAAGCAGGCCGAGAACGCCAAGCCCGAGGACAAGGAGCAGATGGAGCAGGCGTCGCGCGAACTCGAGTTCGACGTCGACGTCCGCGAGACGGGTGAACGCCAGACGCGCCTCGGGCACCAGACCCGCGAGGTGATCCTCACCATCACGGGCCGCGAGAAGGGACGCACGCTCGAGCAGGGCGGCGGCTTCGTACTGACCAACACGCTCTGGCTCGCGCCGCGCATCGCCGCCCTCGACGAACTGACAGCGTTCGAGCTGCGATACGTGAAGGCCGTGTACGGCGAGTCGATCCTCGGCGATGTCCAGCAAATGGCCGGCGTGATGGCCATGTATCCGGCCTTTGCCGGCATGGCGTCACGGATGCAGGAAGAAGGCCACAAGCTCGACGGGACGTCGCTGTCGACGACGATGACGTTCGAGGCGGTAAAGAGCGAGGAGCAGATGAAGGCCGCGGCCGGGAGTCAGCAGGACTCGGGCGGTGGCGGCATCGGCGGGATGCTGGGTCGCCGCATCATGGGGAACCGCGGCGAGCCACAGGCCCGCACCAAGGTGCTGACCACGACGCACGAGATGCTGTCCGTCGATACGACGGTGACCGACGCCGACGTGGCGATTCCCGCCAATCTCAAGCTGAAGGATTGATCGGCGGCCGCCGGCTACCGGCTACCGCCTGTCGGTAGCCGGTCGTCCACGCTCAGGATCGGACGATGCGCACGGACTGCATCACGACAGGCGTCTTCGGCCGATCCTGCGGGCCCGTCTGTACGCGGCCGATCGCCTCGATGACATCCATGCCTTCTGTCACGGCGCCGAAGATCGAGTGGCGCCGATCGAGGTGCGGCGTGGGGCCGAGCGTGATGAAGAACTGGCTGCCGTTCGTGTTCGGTCCGGCGTTCGCCATCGACAGGAGGCCGGCCCGATCGTGTCGCAGCGACGGGTGGAACTCGTCTTCGAACTGATAGCCGGGACCGCCATATCCCTGCCCGAGCGGATCGCCCCCCTGGATGACGAAGCCGCTGATGATGCGGTGAAAGATGATGCCGTCATAGAACGGCTTCCGACTCTTTTCCTTGGTACCCGGATGGATCCACTCCTTCGACCCCTCGGCGAGGCCCACGAAGTTGGCCACGGTCTTCGGGGTCTTGTCTTCAAACAGCTCTACGGTGAAATTCCCGAGCGATGTCTCGAACTGTGCGTGCAATGCCATGGGAGACATTCTATGGCGGACGGACAGCCGGCCACCGCCGTCAATAGTCGCGCCTGGCGACGTAGACGACGGCCGCGAGCGTGACGACGAAGCAGGCCCAGGCGACCCAGCGGAGCGCGGGACGACGCGGCGCCAGGATGAGCAGGATCAATCCCGCCCCGAGTCCCACGAGCCCGGCCACTTCGAACCAGTTGTGACGCGTGGCCTGATAGATGGCAACGCCGAACGCGGCGACGATGGCGAAATAGCGGCTGACCGACGGCTGGCGGACGGATGGCGACGTCATGGATCCTCGATTGTCAGGCGTTCGTACACACGGTCGACTCCCACGGGCGGCCGCCCGCGCGCGGGGCTCCCCACGCGGATGATGAGAAAGAGGCGGCTGGCGTCGGCACTCAGGTAGTACGTCTCGGTCATCCGAAAGCCGAACGAGCCCTCGATCTCGCGGCGCAGGCGATCGTCGTCCCAGCGCACGCGCGCGAAGAACTCCGACGCCCCCAGACGGTATCGCTGACGACGGTTGTCGACCGGATACGTGCGGGCGCGCTCGAGATCGTCAGTAATCGTCACCGCGTCGTCCGTGATCGCGAACTCGAGCGTTTCCGCGATCTCGAGCAGATCGCGCGTCAATTCGCGGGCTTCGCGCAGCGCGTAAGGCGAGGGCGCGAACGGCGACGTACGATCGGCGGCTTCCGGTGCGTCGGCCGGACGCTCAGGCGCCCGAGGCGACACGATCGCGCGCGGCGGCGCAGCCCCACGCGCGCCGCGCTCGGGACGCCCCGTGGCCATGTTCCGGCTGTCCTCCGCGACGTAGCGCCACAGTCCGACGAAGCGATCGCGTGACGCGTCGTGCGGTCCGGCAGGCATCGGTTCCTGCGCCAGCAGAACGCCCGACGCCAGGCACACAGCAGCCAGGGTCACGCGGACGGGACGACGGCCAGATGCACGTTCGACGAGCACGATGGCTCATTATCGATCAAGCGTCCGGCGGCGTTCGTCCGCCGCGTGTCGCCGGAGATTCCGCCCGGTTTGCGCCGGCCCGGGACGTCCGCTATGCTGCCAAACGGGGGAACCAAGTAGCTTGCCGCCGCTGGTATCGTCAGGAGCCGATCGACCATCGCTCGGACCTCGTTCGTTCCTGCTGCAGTTCGTGGATGGTCCACAGGCTGGGTTCGCCGGTCGCCGCCCCGCGCGGCACGCCCGCTCACGCGGACGAAAAGAGGATGCATGAATCGCAAGTTGTTCGTCGGAAACCTGCCCTTCTCCACCGAAGAAAGCACGCTCCAGGACTTGTTTTCGGAGGCGGGTCCCGTTGACTCGGTCCGCGTGATGCGCGATCAGGCCACGGGACGCTCGCGCGGCTTCGGCTTCGTCGAGATGGGAACGGAAGAGGCGGCCCAGGCGGCCATCGATCGGTTCAACGATACGGATTTGGGCGGCCGGCGCATCGCGGTGAACGAGGCGCGACCGCCGGCGGCCGGTGGTGGCCGCGGATTCGGCGGGGGCGGCGGGTTCGGTGGTGGAGGTGGCAACCACGGCGGCGGCCGCGGCGGGCGGCGCGAACCGCGCTGGTAGCTCCCTCGGACGGCCGCGGCGATTCCCCGGGATCCTCCTCCACCCCGGGGACGCCGCGGCGCCTGCCCGATCGTCGGCGTCACGCGGCCGTTGGTACCCGAGCAGTCAGCGGGGTCGTTTCAGCAACACACGGGTGCCGCCGTTGGCGGCAGCGATCACCCCCACCGCTTCCCAGCCCTCGATGCCGGCGACCACCAGCGCCTCGGCCGGATCCTCGCCGGTCGCGACGGACACGGATCGATACTCCCAGCCCTGCCGCCCTGCCCGGGCAATGACCACCGGCTCTCCCACGACGGTCACCGACGACGTGCCGACCACGGTCACGGGCTGCGTCTGGCTACCACCCGCCACGACGACCGGTAACGGCTCATTCGGGCCATTCACGATCACGCTCCGTCCCACGACCGGCATGCCCGGCACGTTTGCCGCCGGCGGCGCCTGCCGCGCCAGCACGCCCGACGACAGCACGATGGCGATGCCTATCCCGATTCCGGCCCCGAGTATCGCTCTGGTCATGACCGCACCTCGCCAGACAGCTTATCGTCACGGCCGAAAGGGCGTAGACTGACGAACTGCCAGCGGATTCGGAGATCTCTGCCCGACATTCGGGGAGTTCTTCGTGTGTCGGGTTCGGATACGCAGGCACCCATGGAGGTGTCAGATGCTGCAGCCCCGCGTGATCCTCGCGCTCGTCGGCCTGTTCGCGGCCACCGGTCTTCTTCAGGCCACGCCACAGGCGCCCCCCACACAACCGCCCACCACGCTCGTGATGACCACGGTGCAGGGCGTTGTCGAAATCGAGCTCCTGCCGGATGCGCCGCGATCGGTGGCACGCGTGCTGGAACTGGTTCAACGCAACTTCTATCGCGGCCTCCGAATCCACCTGGCGCAGCCGAACCTGATCCAGTTCGGCGATCCGGCCACGCGCAACATGGAGACCATGTCCTCGTGGGGCCACGGCGGCAGCCATCAGCAGCTCGGCTTCAGCGAGGTGGGCAAGCGCCCCTTCACACGCGGCATCGTCGCGTACGGCTATCCCAGGGGTGAAGGGCCCGAGGCCGCGGACAGTCAGTTGTTCATCCTGCGCGCGAACGCGCCGGCGATGACGGGGAAGTACGTCGTGATCGGCCGCGTCACGTCGGGCATGGACGTGGTGGACAAACTGAAGATGACCGACATGATCCGGAACATCACGGTCAAGCCGGCGGCGTGATCGACAGTGGCGCTGCGCGCTGACGTGCCGGCGGCGTGCCCCGGCCTGCCCGGACAGTTCTTCCGCGGCGCGAACCTGCCGTGGGTGCGGTACGGCGGGGACTTCGGCGCCAATATCTGGTCACCGGCGGGCGGTGTGGCGACGCGGGGGATACCGGACCACATCCGCGAGACGCTCACGCGCCTTCGCGACGTCGGCGTTCACTGGCTGCGCTGGTTCGTGCTCTGCGACGGCCGTGCGGGCATCCGGTTCGATGCGCACGGCCTCCCGCTGGGTCTCGACGCGCACGTCCGTCACGATCTCGACGCCGCCCTCGCGTACGTCGACGCGCTCGATCTGGTGATCGTGCCCGTCCTGTTCGACTTCCACTGGTTCGCGCGGCGACGGATCGTGCAGGGTGTCCAGACCGGCGGCCGTCGCGCGGCCATCGCCCGCGCGGCACGACGCCGGGCCCTGCTCGATCGCGTCGTCAGCCCACTCGCGGCGCACGTGGCCGGGCACCGGGCCGTGGGTGCCTGGGATCTGATCAACGAGCCGGAGTGGGCGACGTTCGGCCTTGGCAGCTGGAACCCTTTCACGACGATCCGCCGGTCGGTCATGCGGCGCTTCATCACCGAGGCCGCGGCCGTCGTCAGGGCGCACAGCAGGTCGCCGGTCACCGTCGGTCTGGCGCAGGCACGCGGGCTCGACCTGGTGGCCGGTCTCGGGCTCGATTTCTACCAGGTGCACTGGTACGACACGCACAGCGACGACAGGCCACTCGATCGGCCCGTCGAGGCGCTGGCACTCGATCGCCCGGTCGTGCTCGGTGAGTTCCCGACGCGGGGGTCGCGACGCAGCCCCGAGGCGATTGTCGACGCCGCGCGCGCCGCCGGATATGCTGGCAGCTGGTTCTGGTCCGTCCAGGCAGGCGATGCCGCCACCGACTGCGCGGCGGCGTTGACGGCCATGACGTGCGCAGCGTCCGCCACACCCCGGTCGCCGGAGGGATGATCGATGCCCGATGTCTCGACGAACGAACTGCTGGCCCTGGCGATCGCGATCAGCTTCGCGGCCGGGTTGAACCTGTCGGCGGTGATCGTCACGCTCGGCCTGCTCGCGCAGACGGGCCTGCTGACGCTGCCCGGTCCCATCGCCCTCGTGGGCGAATGGTGGGTCATCGGCACGGCGGCCATGCTGTTCGCTGTCGAATCGTTCGCGGACAAGGTTCCGGCGTTCGATCTGCTGTGGAACGCGCTGCTCACGTTCATCCGGGTGCCGGCGGGCGCGGTGCTCGCGTTCGCGGCCACCGACGCTCTGTCACCGGGCCTGCAACTGACGGCCGCCCTGGCGGGCGGCGGGGCGACGCTCGCGGCACACAGCGGAAAAATCGCGCTTCGCAGCACGGCCACGGCCTCGCCCGAGCCTTTCTCGAACCTGTTCCTGAGCCTGGTCGACGACGTGGCCGCCGTCGGGCTGACGTGGTTCGCGGTCGAACACCCGTACGTCGCGGCCGGCGTGGTGATCGGTCTCGTCGTGCTGACGGTCCTGCTCGTGCGCTGGGTCTGGCGCGCCGCGCGGGCGCTGTTCAGGGGGGCGGCGCGGCAATGGGCGGGCGATGCCCCGGCCGCGGGCCCTCCGGCACCGGCGGCACGATGACATCTGGCGTCGTCTGAGCTACGACCGGCCCTCGTCTTCCTCGCTGTCGTCGCTTTCCGCGTCGTCGACGAGGTCGTCGTCACCCCAGGGGGAGGGCTGGGGACCGGGCACGATCCCGGCGATATCCGGATCTTCTCCAGGCGCGAGCGGCACCCCGGAGTCGCGGCGACCGCGATTCTCGAGGCGACGCGCTTCCTTCTGCTGCCGCTTTTCCTGACGCGCGCGCTCACGCGCCCGCTTGTTCTGCGTGGGACGAGACTTCTGCACGGGGCCTCCAACTGCGACGTGCCCTGACCGAACCCTGACTGCCCGGCAGGCCTTCGCATGGTAGTCGATCCAGCGGCCGGTAGCGAATCGTGACCCGGAACGGGTATGCTGGAGGGGCTTGAGCTAACCTGCCGCTGACAACGACCTGAGACGATCGAGCACTCTCTCGCTTCCCTCTTGACCTTGCAGCAGTCTGTGGTGGACGGTCCACCAGCTCATTTCCTGGACGCCACGTCGTGGCGATCCGTCCGTGACTGCGGACGAGAAGAGGGTGTTATGGGTCAGAAACTGTACGTCGGAAATCTTGCGTTCTCCACCGAGGAGAACGCCATCGAAAGCCTGTTTGCCGGGGCTGGACCGGTCCAGTCGGTCAGCCTCGTGCGTGACAGGGCCACGGGCCAGTCGCGCGGGTTCGCCTTCGTCGAGATGGAGACCGAAGAGGCGGCGCGTGCCGCCATCGATCAGTTCCACGAGCGCGAGTTCGAGGGACGCCGTCTCACGGTCAACGAGGCCCGTCCGCAGGAGCCGCGTGGCTTCGGCGGCGGCGGTGGCCGTCCTGGTGGCGGTGGCGGCCGCGGTGGCTACGGCGGCGGTGGCGGCGGCAACCGTCGGCGCGAGCCGCGCTGGTAGTCACGGTGCAGACAGCCGGCCCGGGGTCATCACCCCGGGTCGGCATCCGGCCGGCTCCGGGCACGATGCCCGCGCCGGCCGGTGACGATCAGGGAGGATCCTCGTGAAGCTGTTCACCAAAGGCAACCGCGTGTCCCAGGCCACCTATGGCACGGGAACGGTGGTGTCGTCCGACGAACGCTACACCGTCATCGAGTTCGACAACCACGGCCGCCGGGTCTTCATCACCGACATGGTGACGCTCGGGAAGACGGACGAACCGGCACCGAACAAGCCGGCCAAGGGCCGCCGCAAGAAGGCGGTCAAGGTCGAGGCCGAGGGAGCGGACGAAGCCTGACGGCTTCGTACGGTCCGTCCGCCGTCACGGGGACGGACCGCCCCGGCGCGCCCGCGCCGATCAGGCCGCCGAGGCCTGCGCCGACACGCTGATCGTCACCTCGTCGCCCACGAGGAATCCGCCGGCCTCGAGCGCCGCGTTCCACGTCAGCCCGAAGTCCTTCCTGTCAATCGTCGTCTCGAGTTCGAAGCCCAGCTTCTCGTTGCCCCACGGGTCCTTCGCACTGCCCAGATAGCTCACCGGCAGCACCACGGCTTTCGACACACCGTGCATCGTCAGCGTCCCGGCCACGTTGTAGCGGCCGTCGCCCCCGGATGTGATGCCCGTGCTCTCGAACGCCAACGTCGGAAACTGCTCTACGTCGAAGAAGTCGGCCGACCGCAGGTGCGTGTCGCGATCGGGCTGATTGGTATCGATGCTGGCCGCCTGAATCGTCAGGCGCACCGATGACAGTTCCGGTGCATCGGCGCTGAACTGGATGGCGCCCTCGAAGTCCGAGAACCGTCCGCGCACCTTCGAGAGCAGGTGCCGGACTTGGAACATCACTTCGGAGTGGGACTTGTCGATCTGGTAGGTGCGCGTCGTTCCCTGGGTCGTGGTCATGGATGAATCCTCGATAGTGTTCGCCTGCCCGGCCGTCCCGGCGTCAGCCGGCGCTCCTGACGGTTTCGAGCAGGTGAATCAGCGTGGTCAGGGCGCCCTCGTCGAGCGAGGCGAGGCGGGTCCTGTGAAAGTCGCCCATCGGGCCGTCAATCCGCGCGAGCAGCGCGAGGCCGGCGGCCGTGATGCCCGTTGTGACGTAGCGCCGATCCGCATCGCGGCGCCGACGCACGATCAACCCCTGTTCCTCGAGGCGGTCGAGCAGGCGGGTGACGTCGGGCACCCGCCGGATGAGCCGCGTCGATACTTCGTGTCGGCACAACCCGTCGTCCCCCGCGCCGCGCAGGATGCGAAGGACGTTGTACTGCGTGGGCGTGACGTCGAACGCCTTCAGCATGCGGGCCAGCGCATGGTCGAGCACGGCCGCGGTGCGCGCGATGTTCAGGGCTGCCTCTTCCTGCCGACTGGCCCAGGGCCTCGTCTGCCGAATCTCGTCCTGGAGGCGCGCGGCCATGACCAAGAATATATGTGTTCAAACACGCATTGTCAAGCCCGTGACGCGGCGCGCTCGGTTGGCGGCGACTGGCGCCATCGAGCCGGCGACCGGCGGTTGATGGCGGACAGCCTGGCGGGTAACCGGCAGCCCGTGACCGATCGCGACCTGTGTAGCGCCACATTCCAGGTGTGTGAATTGACAGACCACGCGACCGGCTCGTATGTTTTCCCCGGGATTCCCACAGTCCGACTCCCGCAGGACCTGTCACGCGCCGCATGGGGCCGGAGGTCAGTGCCCGGGGCCGGGAGGTGTTCGTCACATGAGTCTTCTCAACATCACGGGCCAGGCCCGGCACACCTACGACGCCATCGTCATCGGCTCGGGGATCAGCGGGGGCTGGGCCGCCAAGGAACTGTGCGAAAAGGGCCTCGAGACCCTGGTGCTCGAGCGCGGGCGCATGGTCCGGCACGTCGACGATTACCCGACGATGCACGCCGATCCGTGGGATCTGCCGGGCGCCGGCGCGCTGACGGCGCAACAGGCGCGCGAGCAGCACATCCAGCGGCGGACAGGCTTCGTCGACGCGACCAACGCACACTTCTTCGTCAACGACGTCCTGCACCCGTACACCGAGGTCCAGCGGTTCGACTGGATTCGCGGCTATCAGGTCGGCGGCCGATCGCTGACCTGGGGCCGGCAGTGCTACCGCTGGAGCGATCTCGACTTCGCCGCGAACGCGCGCGAGGGCATTGCCGTCGACTGGCCCCTGCGTTACGCGGACGTCGCCCCGTGGTACGACTACGTCGAGCGCTTCGTCGGCGTGAGCGGCGAGAAACTGGGCCTGGCGCACCTCCCCGACGGCCAGTTCCTGAAGCCGATGGAACTGAACTGCCTGGAACGCCATGCGCGCGAGCGGATCGAACAGGCCTTTCCGGGCCGCCACCTGACGATCGGACGCGTCGCGCACCTGACCGAGCCAATCAACGGCCGGGGCGTCTGTCAGTCGCGCAATCGCTGTGGTCGTGGTTGTCCGTACGGCGCCTACTTCAGCAGCAACGCCGTCACGCTGCCGGCCGCGGAAGCCACGGGCCGCATGACCCTGCGGCCCGATGCCATCGCGACGACGATCCTCTACGACGAGGAAACGGGCCGCGCCACCGGCGTGCGCGTGATCGATGCGGCCACGAAGCAGGTAACCGAGTATTTCGCGCGCGTGATCTTCTGCAACGCCTCGACGGTGGCCACCACCGCCCTGCTGTTGAACTCCACGTCGGATCGGTTCCCGTCGGGCATGGGCAACGACAGCGGTGAACTCGGCCACAACATGATGGACCACCACTACTTCGTCGGCGCGATGGGCAGCTACGACGGCTTCGACGACGAGTACTACAAGGGACGACGCCCCAACGGGGCCTACATTCCGCGGTACCGCAACCTCGGCGATCGCCGGGACGGCAACTTCCTGCGCGGCTACGGGTATCAGGGCGGCGCGGGCCGAGGCAGTTGGGGCGACGGCGTCAACGCGCCGGGGTTCGGTGCCGCGTTCAAGGACGGCCTGTTCCAGCCGGGCGGCTGGAGCATGATGCTCAACGGCTTCGGCGAGGTCCTGCCCAATCACGACAACCGCATGTATCTGAACCACGACGTCACCGACCAGTGGGGCCAGCCGACCGTGGCATTCGACTGCACCTTCGGCGAGAACGAACTGGCGATGCGCAAGCAGATGCTGACCGATGCGGTCGAGATGCTGGAAGCGGCCGGCGTCCGCGACATCCTCACGTTCGACTACATCGGGGGCATGGGCAAGGGCATCCACGAGATGGGAACGGCCCGTATGGGCCGCGATCCGAAGACCTCGGTCCTCAACGCCAACAATCAGCTGCACGGCGTGCCGAACGTGTTCGTCACCGACGGCGCCTGTATGACGTCGTCATCGTGCGTCAATCCGTCGATTACCTACATGGCGCTGACAGCGCGCGCCTGCGCGTTTGCCGTCGATCAGATGACGAAGGGCAACCTGTAATGCTGACGCGACGCGAAGTTCTCAAGCGCGCTTCCGTGGCCCTGGGCTACGCGGTCACCGGTTCGTCGGCGGCTGCCGTACTCAGCGGCTGTCAAATCGATCCGTCGGCCGCCTGGTCGCCGCGCCTGCTCAGTGCTCAACAGGTGATTACCGTGCGCTCCATGGCCGATCACCTGCTGCCGGCCACCACCACGCCGAGCGCCTCGGAGGTGTTCGTCGAGCGGTTCATCGATCAGGTGTTGCGCGACTTCACGCCGGAAGCCGATCAACAGACGTTCCTGACCGGCCTCACCGCGTTCGAGACGACGTGCCAGACACAGTTCGGCCGCAGTTTCACGGCGCTGTCGTTCGAGGAACGCGATCAGATCTTCCAGCGGTACGAAGCGGATTCGCCCTCGCTGGCGCCCAACGTCTGGGGCGGACAGATCACGGACGAGGTTGAACCGCCCAGCTTCTACCGGATGTTCAAACAGATGGCGCTGACCGGCTATTTCGCGTCGGAGCGCATCGGCGAGGAATTCCTGGCCTACGACCCCATTCCCGGGCCATTCGAGGGCTGCATCCCGCTCTCGCGCGTCGGCAAGGTCTGGTCGCTGTAGGGGCGACGCATGCATCGCCCCTACGCCAATCCCAGTTTCTCCAGCACCTCGCGCGGGGGGCCTTCCCACACCGTGGGTCGATTGCCCGTGTAGCCGAGGTCGTCGACGCCCATGCGGCTCGACCAGAATCCGGCGGCCACGAGATCGCGCAGGCTCGTGAAAAAGCGCACGCCGTGGCTCATCTCCGGCCGCGCCTTTGCCGGATACGCGATGTCGTCGAGCACCTGACGGCGCTCGGCGTCCGCGCACTCGAGGAACGCCTTGTCGAAGCGGCGCCGGCACTCAGAATCGAGCCAGACGAGCCCGCCCCGCATCGGCGTCTGCCGATCGGGCTGCTCCGCGACGATGTAGTCGATGAATTCGTGAGCGCCTGAATCGGTTGCGCTGCCCGAGCGCCCGTCGCGCGGGATGATCATGTCGGCCAGTGCCCTGATCGTCGCGTCCTCGCGGTCGGTGAAGAACCGACGCTGATACGGCTGCGCTGCCTGCGCACGGGCCGCGACATAGGCCTGCACCGTGCCCGGGGTGAACGACACGGCCGCCGCCACCGGCGCCGTGCCGAGCACCGTCAACATCGTCCGTCGATTGATCCCGCTCATGATCAGAGGCTCCCCTTGCGCCGCTCGTCCGCCAGGTACTCGGCCGTCCGCCAGGCCAGGGCCATGATCGTCCACGTCAGGTTCTTGTCGGCCTGCGAGACGAACGGCCCGCCGTCGGCCACGAAGAGGTTCTTCACGTCGTGCGCCTGGCAGTGGCTGTTGAGCACCGACGTCTTCGGATCGTTGCCCATGCGCGTGGCGCCCGCCTCGTGGATGATCAGGCCGCCCACGGCCAGTCCGTAGTCCTGGTTCGGTCCCGGCATCGTGCCCATGGGCGTCCCGCCCATCTCGGTGATGATCGACCTGAAGGTTTCCTGCATGTGCTTCGCCTGGAGCCGCTCGTGGTCGCTCCACGTGTGATTGAAGCGCAGCACCGGAATGCCCCACCTGTCGGTGACGTTCGGATCGATCTCGCAGTAGCAGTCCTCGCGCGCCACCTGCTCGCCACGGCCGGCGAAGTTCACGAACGCCCCGTAGTAGCGCCGGTATTCCTCCTTCAGCGAGGCGCCGTATCCGCCGCCCTGGCTCATGGGGAAGTTGTGGATGCCGCCGCTGAAGCCGTAGCCCGGCATGCCGAAGCCGCCGCCGAGTTCCACGTGATAGCCGCGCGGGAATCCGAGCGCCGCGTTGTCGCCCCACCACGGGATGTACAGGTGCATCCCACCCGTCCCGTCCGAGTTGTATCGCGGGGTATCGAGGAGCGTCGGGACGAATCCGCTCACGCTCAAGCCCGTCGAGTCGGTCAGGTACCGGCCGACGACACCGCTCGAGTTGGCGAGCCCATCGGGGAACAGGGTCGACTTCGAATTCAGCAGCAGGCGCGCCGACTCGCAGCAGCTCGCGGCGAGCACCACGACGCGCGCGCGAATCTGGTGTTCGGTATTCGATTGCGTGTCGATGTAGGACACGCCGGTGGCCAGACCGTCGGCGCCGACGGTCACCTCGCGCGCCATGGCATTGGCGACGATCGTCAGGCGACCGGTCTGGAGTGCCGGCGGCAGCATCACCGACACGCTCGAGAAGTTGGAATGTGTCGAACAGCCGCGGCCGCACTGGCCGCAGTAATGGCAGGCCGGACGGCCGTTGATCGACTGCGTGAGAATCGAGAGCCGCGACGGCACGACCGGGATCTTCATGCGGTCGCACGCCCGCTTGATCAGCAACTCGTGCGCGCGCGGGGCAGGCGGCGGCTGGAAGACGCCATCCGGTTCGTTGTGCAATCCGGTCTCGCGGGCGTGATTGGTGCCGAAGATGCCGACGAAGCTGTCGAGCTTGTCGTAGTACGGCTTCATCTCGTCGTAGGTAACCGGCCAGTCGTCGCCCAGGCCGTCAATCGACCTGCGACGGAAGTCGTCCGGACCGAACCGCAGTGAGATGCGGCCCCAGTGGTGCGTCCGTCCGCCGAGCATCCGGCCGCGGAACCATCGCCACGCGCCGCGCCCCACGGTGTAGGGCTCGCCCTCGATGTCCCATCCTCCGAGGCAGCCGTCATACACGCCGAACGGCTTGCGATCGCCGCCCCATCCACGCGTGGGCGACTCGTAGTTCCAGGCGAACATCGCGCTGTCGGTCGCCGAATCCCACATCGGTCCGCCCTCGAGCATCACGACGTCGGCGCCGGCCTCGGTCAGAACCTTGGCGGTAGTCCCGCCGCCCGCGCCCGATCCGACGATGCAGACGTCGTAGACCTTTGGTGAACGGATGATTTGCATAGCGCCTCAGGGATGGCAGACGCGTGGGGATCCCGGCACGACGCTGGACCGGCCCTGGTCCGAACGGCCGATCGGGCGCACGTGCGCCCGCTTGCCGGAACGCCCCCCGCTGACTGTCATCGTGGTGTGCGCATGTTAGCACGGCACCCGAGCGGCTATGCTGGCCTCGTGCGCGCCCACGCCGCCTTCGTCGTCCTGGCCCTGCTCGTCGCCACGGGCGACGCGCCCCGCGCGCAGATCCTGCCGGCCGATGGTGCCGCGCCCCTCATCGCGCGCCTGACCGAGGCACTCGAGACACGCACCGTCGATCGCCTGCTCGACGAGATCGCGCCGCACCTGCCTGCGGACGAACGACGCTGGCTGATCGGCATGGCGCCCCCGACCGCGACGGCCCCGACAGTCATTCTCCACCCACGCGCCCGCACCGCCGACGCCCTCGCGGTCGATGCCATGGTGATCCGCGACACCCGCGCCACGGTTGCGAGCTGGCGCTTCGGCCTGGCGACGACGGCAGGGACCGTAACGCTGACGTCGGTCATCGAGACGGCGCGCTTCGACGACCTGGTACGCCTCGACCTCGCTCCGCAGCCGCTCGCCGTGCGCGATCTGACGATCCAGGCACCCGACTTCGAACTGACGCTCGCGTCCGGCATGGCCTTCGCCAGCAGCGTCGATGGCGCGTACAGCGCGCTCGTGCTGCTCGGCCGCTCGTCGATCCGCTTCGCGCCCCGCGGCGCCACCGAACAGGGGCAACTCCGGATCTTCACCGGCACGCCCGGCCTGGCGGTGACGTCGGACGAGGTCTTCGTCCGTATCAATCCGCTCGATTCCGGCACGACGGTTCGCGGCACCTTCACGCCGCTGACGCGTGCGGCCGACGACGCGCGGGTGCGGGCCGCCCGGATCTTCGACGAGCGCGTGGCGCTGGGCCACGTCGTCGATTCCGGCCTCGCGGCGCCGGGCCGCTGGGGCCTGGCCCCCGTGCAGGACAGTCTGTTCGTCGACTTCCGGACGCGCCGGCACGGCTGGTTGACCTACACGCGCACGCCGAACGCCGCCGAGGACGTGTCACTCGCGCAGGGGGCCCGCCGCCTGCAGATTGCGCGCTACTCGTCCCGCCCCCCGATGCGGGACGCCTCACGCCTGTCCGTGACTGTGCGGGATCAGCCGCTCGCACACACCGATCTCGACGTGGCCTTCGATCCCGATCGTCAGTGGCTGCACGGGCGTGTCTCGCTGCGCCTCCACGTGTCGGCGGACACGCCCGCCATTCCCCTGCGGCTGGCGGCGGCCCTGCGCGTCACCTCGATCATGTCCCCGCAGCTCGGCCCCCTGCTTTTCGTACGGTCGGCCGCTGACGAGGCGGTTGTCGGTCTGCCGCGTCGCCACGACGACACGCCGGTGACGATCGTCATCGACTTCGAGGGCACGCTGCCGCCGCACGTCCTCGACGACGACACGCCGACGGCGAGACGCGCCGCCGATCTGCCCGACGCGCTGGGCGTCGAGCCGCGGTTCCTGTACAGCGGCGCCATTGCGTGGTATCCGCAGCCGGTCGCGGCCGGCTACGCCACGGCGACCATGCGCGTCACGGTACCGGCCACCTTCGATGTGGTCGCCACCGGTGAGCGCCGCGCCGATCGGATCTCGTCCGTGTCCGATGCCGTACCGGGCAGCGCGCAACGACCGGCCAGGACCGTGGCATTCAACGCCGACCGGCCCGTGCGGTATCTGGCCTTTGTCGTCGCCCGGATGACGACCGATGCCGCGCCGCGCCCCGCAGAGCCCGGGCAGCCTGTGGTCCACGTCGTCCCGGGACCCGGCGCCAGGCTCTCGCAGGAACCCACACCGGACCGCGTCAGCGCCATCATCCGCTACTACACCGACCTGCTCGGTGGCCCCGCGTATCCGACGTTCACTGCCGTGTCCCTGCGCGATCACCTGCCCGGTGGCCACAGTCCCGCGTATTTTGCCCTGGTGAACACGCCGGTGCCGACCACGCCGTACGTGTGGGATCGCGATCCGCTCGCGTTCACGGATGAACCGGACTTCTTCCTCGCGCACGAGATCGCGCACCAGTGGTTCGGCCAGTCCGTCGCCGGTCGCGATTATCACGAGCAGTGGATCAGCGAAGGCTTCGCGCAGTACCTGGCGTGGATGTACGTCACGTCTGTCCGCGGCGATCAGGCCGGCCAGCGCCTGCTCGAGCGCATGCGCGCCTCGATCGCGGGTCTGGAGGCAGAGGGCCCGATCAGGCTCGGCCCGCGGCTCGGCCACCTGCGCGGCGACAGGCGCGTGCAGCGCGCGCTCGTGTACAACAAGGGCGCGCTCGTGCTCCACATGCTCCGTCGTCTCATCGGCGACGACGCCTTCGTGGCCGGACTCCGCGATCTACTCGCAAGTCACCAGTACGCGTTCGTGAGCACCGGCGACGTCGAGCGCGCCTTCCAGCGGCACACCACGCTCGCGCTCGCACGGTTCTTCGAGCGATGGATCGATGACGCCGCCACGCCAACGCTGCGATTCTCATGGGCGCGCGAGGCCGATGGTCACGACGTGGCCATCACCGTCACCCAGGCAGAGCCCGTCTTCGATCTCCCGCACACGGCGGTGATTCACTACGCCGATGGACGGCGCGATCGCGTGCCGGTCGCGATCACTGGTCCTACGACGCGAATCATCGTGCCCGTGGACGGTGCCGTACGTCGCGTGGAGCTGTCGGATTCGACGATCCCGGCGCGTCTCCGGCGCTGAGACTCAGCTCTCGAACAGCTCCCGCGCCTCGCGATCGCCATTGCGGCTGACCATGCACCTGTTGTCGAACACCATCGTCGGACAGTCCGCGTCGGTGAAGATCGGCCAGGCCGGCAGGTCTGGATGATCCGGCGAGCCCGTGTGCGCGAAGGCGATCCAGGCGTTGGCCATCTGGGCTTCGAGCGTCCGGGCGTCGCCGCCTCCGCCCGTCATCGCCGCGCACCTGTCGGCGTTGGCGAACACGAACGGCAGTTCGGCACAGTGATACGCGCGCGGCCGGCCGTCGAGCACAGGGGTGGTCCACTGGAAGAGATAGAGGAACGCCGGTGCGCTGCGCTGTGCCGCCTTGAGCGACGCCTGGCGCACGGCGTTGATCCGCCACGACAGGCCCGATGCACGACACACGATCTCGGCCGGTGAGATGCCGCGCACCTTCTGCTGGAACAGATCGATGATGGCCTGCGCCTTCTCGCCGTACGACGCGGACAGTCGCGCCTGCGCCTCCTCGAAACTCATCGCGTCGAGCGCGGGATCGCCGGACTGGACGCTGTTCCCGAACTCGTGCAGCGTGGTGCCGATGATCATCGGCACGGCCGCCGTCACCTCGGGGGCAGCCGAATTCCAGACCGGCTCGGGCACGGCGCGACCATCGACCGTCGGTCCCCAGTTGATGGCTCCCGGCGTACCCGGTGGCGGTGTCACCGGCTGCAGCCGCTGTCGCGCGCGGAGCCCCGCACGGATGATCTCGTCGACGGCGACGTGCTGCAGGCGATCGACCGACGCGCGGCCGATCCCGAGCTCGCGCAGGGTCGCGTCGGCCAGCGCCGCCGACTGGTCCGGCGTCGCCTGCCGCATGATCGATCCGCTCTGCACGATCGCCCGGTGAAACAGGCCACGCGCGGCCGGCATGCCCATCAGCGTGCTGATCTTGCCGCCGCCACCCGACTGGCCGAACACGGTGACGTTCGACGGATCGCCACCGAAGCGATCGATGTTGTCGCGCACCCACTCGAGCGCCGCAATGATGTCGAGCTGGCCGAGGTTGGCGGCGTCGGCCCATCGCGCGCCATAGCCGATCAGGTTCATGTACCCGAGCGGCCCCAGCCGATGATTCAGGCTCACGACGACGACATCGCCGCGACGCGCGAGGCTCTCGCCGTCGTACATCCGCAGTTCGCCGGCCGATCCGCTCGTATAGTCGCCGCCATGGATCCAGACCATGACGGGACGCCTGTTGATCGCATCGAGCCCCGGCGTCCAGACATTGACGCACAGGCAATCCTCGCCGGGACGGCCGTCGTCCCACTCGAACATGAAGGCTTCCTCGTCGTGGCTCCAACCCGCCCGTCGTCCCTCCGGCACGTGGAAGGGCTGCGGACACGCGAGGCCCAGCGCCATGGCGCTGCGCACGCCGTCCCACGGCTCGGGAATGACGGGAGGCACGAAGCTGTTCGCCCCGGCCGTCGATGCGGCGTACGGCACGCCCTTGAACGTGAAGATGCCCTGGCGCACGAACCCTCGTACGCGGCCCGACCGGGTCTCGACCGTGTTGCCGTCGTTGGGCGCGACGATGATCGGGCCGCTCGTCGCGGCCGGTACCGCCGGTGACGACGACGGCTCGGATGACGCGCAGGCGCCGGCGAGAAGTGGCACGGCGGCGCCTCCGGCCAGCGTCGCCGTCTGCCTGAACCAGTCGCGCCGGTCCAGACGATCCGGCCGTTCGGGTGTACGTGCGGACATGAGAGCCTCCGACGTGCTGACTATAAACGCGGATCGCTACCGTGCGTCACGGCGGCGATGTCGCTGGCTGGCAGGCCCGTACGTGCGGACGCGTGAGACGGAGGCGCTTACGGCTGCGGAAGCGCGAACGCGACGTACATGCCGCCCGACGGTCCCGTCGTCTTGCCGCTGCCCGCGGCGACGACGATGAACTGGCGGCCGTTCACCTCGTAGACCGCGGGTGTGGCGTTGCCGGAGAACGGCATGACCGTCTCGTACAGCAGTGTGCCCGTCGCCTTGTCGTACGCGCGGAACTTGCGATCGTGGTTCGAGGCCGCGATGAACAGCAGCCCGCCGGCCGTCACCACCGGACCGCCGTAGTTCTCGCTGCCGGTGTTCGTCAGGCCCTCTGCGACGAGTTCCGGGTATTCGCCGAACGGAATCGACCAGCGGTACTCGCCGGTGTTGAGATCGATGGCGTTGAGCGTGCCCCAGGGCGGCGCCGTGGCGGGATAGCCGTCGGGATCGAGGAACTTCCGATAGCCCGTGAAGCGATACGGCAAATCATCAGGCGATTGGCCGCTCGGCCCGGCGGGTCCGTGCTGGCCGGTGACCAGGTAATCGGCAATGGCCGCGGTGGCCTGCGGCCCCAGGTTCGGGAATCCCGGCATGCGCCCGGCCCCCTGCTGGATGGTCGTCCGGATCGCGCTGGCGGTGCGGCGCTGCCCGATGTCGACGAGCGACGGAATCGACGGCGGCGTACCGCGCAGGTCGTCGCGATGACAGCTCGCACACTCGCGGAGATACACGTCACGCGAGCTCTGCCCCACGTTGTTCGGCGCCAGCCCGCCGGTCCACGCCAGATCGTTCGCGTTCACGTAGAGCACACCCGTCGTCGGATCGCCTGCCGATCCCCCCCACTCCGCCCCGCCGTCGAACCCAGGGAACACCACCGTCTGGCGGTCGAGGCCGAGCGGCACGAACTGGCCCTCGCTGCGGAACGTCTGGAACTGCTCGCGGGCCCACGCCGCACTCGCGGGCGTGCGCGTCGTCAACAGATCGGCTGTCAACTGCTGCCTGGCGAACGGACGCGGCAGGAGCGGAATCGGCTGCGTGGCCGCGGTGGCCTCGCCGGGCACGTCACTGGCCGGAAAGGGCCGCTCCTCGATCGGGAACAGCGGCGCACCGGTCTCGCGATCGAACACGAACACATAGCCGTGCTTCGTTGTCTGCGCCACGGCATCGATCCGCCGGCCGTTCCGCTCGACGGTGATCAGCGTCGGTGGCGACGGCAGATCACGATCCCAGATGTCGTGGTGGACGAACTGAAAGTGCCAGCGACGCTCGCCCGTGGCAGCGTCGAGCGCCAGCAGCGAATTCGCGAACAGGTTGTCGCCGAGTCGATTCGCCCCGTAGAAGTCGGAGGCTGCCGATCCGGTCGGCACGTAGACGAGGCCCCGGGCTTCGTCGAGCGCCATCCCGGCCCAGCTGTTGGCGCCGCCATTGACGCGGTACGACTCGGGCGACCACGTCTCGGCCCCGAATTCACCAGGCACGGGGATCGTGCGGAACCGCCAGCGCTGCGCCCCCGTACGCACGTCGAACGCGCGGATGTCGCCAGGTGAGGCGGGCAGCCCCTCCGATACACGACCGCCGACGATCACCAGGTCGCGATAGACGACGCCCGGCGACGTGAGCCGCACGCTCTGTTGATCGCGCGGGCGCTCCAGCCCGTCGCGCAGATCGATGCGCCCGGCGGTGCCAAAGCTTTCGATCGGCCGGCCCGTGCGCGCGTCGATCGCATACAGATACTGATCGACAGCCGAGAACAAGCGCTGGTCCGTGCCATCGGTCCAGTACATGAATCCGCGATTGGGGCCCTGCCCGTGCAGGCCCGAATCGAAGGTCCACCTCGCCTGCCCCGTCGCCCCATCGAGGGCCACGGTCTTGTGCGTGGGCGTGTAGACAAAGACCACGCCATCCACCACGAGTGGCTGCGTCTGCAGCCCGCCGGCCTCGCCGCTGTCCCAGGTCCAGGCAACCTGGAGGTTCTTCACGTTGTTGCGATTGATCTGATCGAGACTCGAGTAGCGGAGCTGCTCGGGCCCGCCGCCGTACCCGGACCAGGTGCGGTAGTCGCGTTCAGGCGCGCGGCGGAGGGTCGCAACGATCAGGACACCCGCCAGGATGACGATGGCGATGACGACAACGGGCACGAGTCGCTTCATAGGAGGATCCGGATGGCCTATGGTAGCGGTGTCTGCCCGTTCTGGCACTCACTGGCGCGTGGTCCGACGCTCACCCGCCGCTCACCAGGCAAATGCCGCGTGGCCATCGACTTGGAGCGGCGGCGTCTGGAGGGTGCGCACGCCGTCGACGCGAGGTCCCTACGTCGTCTGCTGGCGAATCGTGGCGTAGACCTGATCCATGAGCCGCTGATCTTCCAGCGCGCGCTCGAGGCTCATCTCCGGCTGGCCGCCCCGGCGGATCGACGCTGCGAAGTCCGCGTACATCGCGCGGTAGCCACGAATGTCCCTGAAGCCGGGCATCATCAGCCGCGGCCCCCGCCGGCCGCGTGCGAGCAGCACCACGCCGTTGGACTCGAACGAGATGACGCCCTTGCGCCCCATCAGCTTGGAAATGCGCAGCCCACGGAAGAGCGACGGGATCTCCCGCGAGTAGTAGAGCGAACCAACGGCGCCGTTGTCGTAGGCGAACGACACGAGCATGCTCTTCACGCGCCTGTCCGGCCCCTCGTGCGACGGCGCGGGCTGGAACCCGTGGATCGTCGTGATGCGCGGCCCGAGACTGCCGGCAATGTGCAGCCAGTGGATCCCTTCCTCGAAGAAGGCATCGCCGCCGGCCATGCTCTCGTCATTGCGCCAGTCATCGGCGGTCTTCAGCCGCAGCGCCACCGTCATGAAGTGCCCGAACACCATCTCGCCGATCGTGTCGTCGGCCAGCAGGCGCCGCAGGCAGATGGCCAGCGGTTTGTAGTGATCGTTCTCGCCGACGAGCACGGTGCGACCGGCCTGATCGCGCTGCGCCATGACCGAGAGATAGTCCTCGGTGCGCAGGAACGCCGGCTTCTCGACGAGCACGTGCTTGCCGGCCGCCAGCGCGCGTTCGGTGAGGTCGAGATGGAAACGTGGCGGAATCGCGATGACGACGGCGTCCACGCCGGGATCGGCGATCGCTTCTTCGTAGCTGCCGTAGGCCTTCCGTCCCCCGAACCGGCGGCGGAATTCCTCAGACTTGGCGCGGTCTCGACTGGCGTAGCTGGGGACGATCGTGCCCGACAGCGCTCCCTTCAGGTAGGGGCTGTGGACCCCGGTGATGAATCCACACCCGAGGAACGCAACATGTAAGGGCTCAGACATACACCTACCCGGTTCGGGCCGTTCGTATCGATTCAATCGGGAGAATCCGGGAGTCCCGCCCCCCGGGCCGCGTCGTTGCGACCGGGGAGCGGAACCTCCCGGGCGTCAGCAGGGAGGATGACGTGCGATCAGCTCTTCTTGGCGGTGCCGCCAATCTGGAAGCCCGAGTCGTTGAAGTCGAACCACGCCGCCAGATCGGGCCCCTTCGGCGTCAGCGTCAGGACCATCGAGACCGGCCCGGAGTACGCGGTGAGCGCCCCCGAGTACTCCGTCGAAGCCTTGAGCGTGACGACCTGGCCCGACTTGGTGATGTCGGTGATCTTGTGCTCGGGGAACTGCGGGGCGCTGACGCCCGCCACGACCTTGCCATTCTCGACACGGAAGACGAGGCTGGCCACGAGCCGCCCGGTGGGCGTCTCGAGCGGAATCTGCCACCGGCCCATCAGCGGCGCGGCGTCGGCCGGCGTCAGCGGCGTTGCCGCTGGCCTTGCGGCGGCCTGACCGGCGGCGGACACGTCGGTCCGCGCCACGAAGGGCGAACCAGCGGCCACGAACGCGGCCAGCAACAGGAACATCGGAACTCTACGACGCATGAACAGAGCCTCCTGGAACGAATGTGGAGCCATCAATTATAACGTGTCCCGTCAGGCAGTCGGCGTGGTGCGCCGCGCGCCGACGAGAAACGCCACGAACGCGGTCACGAGAATCACGCCACCCGTGACGACGAGCGGCATGAGATCGGACGGCGTGATCGCGAGGTTGGTGAGGAACGACTCGATCACGCCGGCGAGCCGCATCCAGCCGGCCCACCCCGCGGCGACGCCGACGACGACCGCAGCCAGCACCAGCAGGCCGATCGCCATCAGCGACTGACGATGTGCGGCGCCGTAGGCGGCGAGCGCATAGACGCCCAGGCCACCGGCCACCAGCACGACCAACGCCAGGATGCCGAGCAGCGTTTCGGCATACTGCAGCAGGGCGGTCTGCCCCGCATCGAGATACGACTCGACAGTGCGAATCGCGGTCACGGGCACCGCCGGGTCGACGGACCGCACCTGCGCCCGGACCGCCTGTTCGAGCGCGCGCGGACTGCCCGTCGTCCGCACGATGAACGACATCACCGTCCGGCGGCCTTCGAGCGACGCCCGCTGCAGCGTCGCCTGCTGCCGGTGCAGGATGTAGATCAGCGGCGGGACCTCCGACGCGCCCCGGAACGGCAGCGCATCGGCCACCACGCCGACGACCTCCCGGGCCGGCTCCTCGTCGTTGGGGAAGAAGTTCAGCGTCACGTGCTGCCCGATCGGATCGCCATCGGGCCAGTGCTGTGCCGCGAACGTCTCGTTGACGAGGACCACCCACGACGAGTCCGGCTGATCGGCCGGCGAGAAGTCGCGGCCACGCACGAGCCGCATCCCCATCGTCTCGACGTAGTGCTCCGTCACGGCCAGATATTGAGCCGCCACACGATTCTCGGGCGAATGCTCTGCGTCATCGATCCAGCACTGCACGAACGGGTTCGACGCAAACGGATGCGTGCCCATGCCGGCGGCCTGCGTGACGCCGGGCGTGGCCTGCAGGGCCGCGCGAATGCGGTCGTAGAGCGCCGGGCCGGCCGGACTGAACTCGGCAATCTCGGCGTTCCCGCTCCCGGAAATGTTGCGCGTGACGTACGGCGTGCGCGGGAGGTACACATCAGCGCTCAGCAGCCCGCTCGGGTCCACGCCCACGTCGCGGCCGCGAAGGTCGCCGACGGCCCGCGTCGCCAGACTGGTCGCAGCGATCAGCACGAACGCCAGCGCCACCTGCACGGTCACGAGCACCGCCAGCGCCAGCGCACCGGCCCATCCCCGCGAGGCCGTCTCGGTCCGCGACGCACGCAGCGCCGGCAGCGCCCCCACCACCAGGGCGACGACGACGATGAGCCCGACGAGCCCGCTCACCAGGCCGGGACCGACACCGACATCACTCAGGCGCGGCAGCACGGTCGGTGTGATCTCGACGAGGCCCGGCAGGATCCACGCCACGAGGACACCGCCGAGGACGCCGCCGCCCAGTGCGAGCAGCAGACTCTCGGCGAGCACCACACCCGGGCGCAGGTTCTTCGAGGCCAGCGCGCCCGATCGCTCGCCGAGGACCGTGCGGGCGCGCATCAGCACGGCCACGCTCACGCACACGAGGAACAGCAGCGCGCCGAGGCCCTGCAGCACGAGCATCAGCGGCTGGCGCAAGCCGCCAAATCGCGCCTCGCGCCACGGCGTGAGCTCGACGGTCCAGCCCTCGAGGCTCGGGTACTGCTGGACGTATTCGTCGAGCACGGTCTTCACGGCAGCGCGGGCCTCGTCCATCGAGACGCCGGCCTTCACGCGCGCGAGCGCACGCACGCTCCGCTGGGTCTCCTGGCCGGGCGCCGCCTCGAATCCGAACGTGAACCAGGCGTCAGAGGCATTGTCGAGGAGCCAGAAGCCCTGCGGCATGACGCCGAGGATTCGCGTGGGCTGGCCGTCGACCAGCGCCGTCTGCCCGACGACCTCCGCGCGACCGGCAAAGCGCCGCTGCCACACGGCGTAGCTGAGCACGACCGTCGGCTGAGCGTCGACTGCCTCGTCGGCGGCCTCGGGAAGCCGGCCCACCAGCGGATTGACGCCAAGGGCCGCGAGGCCGCTGGCCGAAATCCGCTGGCCGGCCAGGCGCTCGGCCTGACCCTCGGCGTCGCCGGCGAGATTGGCCGCCTGTCCGCCGTCGAACGCGCCCACGGCCTCGAACGCCGCACCGGTCCTGTCTCGCAGCAACTGGTAGAGCGCCGGCGTCACCGGTCCCTTCGAGTCCGGGTTGTCGGGAGGCGCCAGGCTCACGTCCACGAGCCGATCGGGCTCCGGGAATGGCAGGGCCTTGAAGAGCACGGGACTGGTGAAGCTGGCGATCAGCAGGATGAGTCCCACGCCGAGGGCGAGCGACACGAGCGCGATGGCCGTGAATCCAGGCGTCGCCAGGAGGCGCCGCAGGGCGAGTCCGAATTGCTGCCTCATCGAAGTATCCGTGTCCTCATCCGCAAACGATCGCGCTCGAACGCACACGACGATGCCCGGACCGTCGAGGCTCAGTAGGCGACTCTACCCTATCGGCCGGGCGAACGGTAAGGCATCGTGACGTTTTTTCGTCGAGTGGACCGGACGTGGAACTGAGAGGGAGTTCAGCCGTTTTCCACGGGAACCAGGCGAATTCGTCACGGGCGCTGTGCCATAATCCCGCGTTCCGATGCATTACCTTTCAGAACTTCTCCAGCAGGTCATGGCGTGGATTCTCCCCGTGGCCGAGCGGCTCGGCGCACCGGGACTCGCCCTGATCGCGTTCCTCGATTCATCGTTCCTCTCGCTGCCGCAGGTCGGGGACGCACTCATCGTCGCCCTCACCATCCAGCACCCGTCACGCTGGATGCTGTACAGCGCGGCGACGACGGTCGGGTCGACAGCGGGCTGCTTCATCCTCTACTCGATCGCCAGGAAGGGCGGCGAAGCGTTTCTCCGCCGACGGTTCACCGAAGACCAGATCGAGCGGGCGCTGGGCCTGTTCCAGCGCTACGGCCTGCTCGCCGTGATCGTCCCGGCCATGCTGCCGCCGCCGACGCCGTTCAAGATTTTCGTACTCCTGGCCGGGCTGGCCGGCGTGCGGCCGGTGGCCTTCATCGTCGGCATCGCCATCGGGCGCGGGTTCCGGTTCGGCGGGATCGGATGGCTGGCGTACAAGTACGGCCCGCAGGCCACGCAGTACATCAAGGACAACCTCGCGACCGCGTCGCTCGTGGTCGCCGGCGTCGTCCTGATCATCGGCATTGCCGTGATCGTGGTGCGTCGGCTCCGCCAGCAGGCCTGAGAAATCCCCAGCGGCCCCCCGGATACACGTCGGGCTCCAGGCCTGTGCGACCTGGAGCCCGAGGTGTCAAACGAGTCGACGCGTCTAGATGGCCTTGGACGCGCGCGCGGCCGGATCCCAGCCCAGCACCTTGTTCGACTTCATCGCTTCGAGTGCGAGCAACGCGGGCAGAGCCGAGTTGTAACCGACTTCCATCGACGCGTTGGTGTTGCGGTTACCCGCCTTCAACTTGTCGAGAAAGTCACGCGTGTGCGCATGGAGAGGGTAATCCTCTTCGACGCCGCCGCGCGGGTTGATGTAAACCTCCAACGGCACGGCCTGGCCAGCGCCACGACCGCCGCCACGGCCGCCGCCCGGGCCCCCGGGTCCGCCGCCCATGCGACCACCACCGCCGCCGGCCGCGGGCGCCGCCGCCACGCCGGGCGCGGGCTCCGGCGGGACGCGGTTGCGCGTCTGACCCACGTTGGGCCGAAGGGCCCAGCCCATGCGGTTCACCTGCAGCGTGCCGGTGCTGCCGTAGAAGTAGACGCCCCAGCCTTCGATGTCCGGCGCCTTCGGATCGGCGAAGTTCGGCCGCGGGAAGACGTCGTTGGCGAACGACATGATGTAGTTGTCGTACTGCCACGCAATCGAGAACTGGCTGTACACGCACTCCGGATCGGTGTCCGGGTTCGAGTAGAAGCCGACGGCCGTCGTCTTCAGCGGCTGCTTCTCGTCGGCGTCCATGAACCAGTTCGCGACGTCGATGTGGTGCGCGCCCCAGTCACCTACGAGACCGCTGCCGTACTCCCACCAGGCGCGGAACGACGTATAGCCGCGCTTGAACGCCTTCTTCGGCGCATCGACCTGCCAGGCGTCCCAGTCGAGACCGGGCGGCACCTCGGCCACGTCCTGCTTGACCTGCGAGTACCCGCCACCGTGCTGGATGAGCACGTGGGTCACGGGCCCGATACGCGCCATCTGCTTCTTGGCTTCGATGAAGTGATCCCAGCTCCGCTGCTGCGTGCCGACCTGCACGACCTGCTTCGGGGCCTTGTTGTAGGCGTCGAGCATCATGTTGATGCGCGCGACGTTGTTCGAGATCGGCTTCTCGACGTAGACGTGCTTGCCGGCGGCCAGCGCGTCGGCTGTGATCCGGGCGTGCGAGAAATCGGGCGTCCCGATCAGCACCGCGTCGATGTCGTTCCGGTCCAGGACGCGGCGGTAGTCACCCACCACCTCGAGCTTCTGGGCAAGCGGACGATTCGCTCCCTGGAAGCTGGCCTGCCGGTTCTGGGCGACCTCGCACCCCATCGTGAACTGCACGTCGTCGTAGCGCGTGAGCGAGTCGAACACGCGTCCGGCACGATTGCCCATACCGATGACGGCCATGCGCACGCGGTCGTTGGCCCCCTGCCACGCAAAGAGCGGCTTGGTGGCGGCTACAGTCAGCGCGATTGCGCCATTCTTCAGAAGCTCTCGTCGATGCATTACTTCTCCTTGGGGCTCCGGCACCGGCGTTGGCGGCGCTCTGCGCACCTCGACCGCCCTGGCGGCAACGCCTGGAATGAACTTTGGCGCAGTCTACATCCGGACACCAGGGGTAGACAAGACTAACCCGGAGCATGACGGCGCGAGGTGAAGCGTCCTTCACACTTCTGGCTTTCACCTTCCAACTTCCCCAAACTTCTGGCTTCTGGCTTCTCACTTCTGGCTTGCTGTACCCTGCCCGCATGCCCCCGAAAGTCCGTGTGTCGGATCTGCGCAAGCGATACGGCGCCCTGGAAGCGGTGGCCGGCATCGACTTCACGATCGAGGACGGTGAGATCTTCGGACTCCTGGGTCCGAATGGCGCCGGCAAGACCACGACGATCGAGTGCGTGCTCGGCCTGATCCAGCCCGATGCCGGCACCATCGAGATCTGCGGGCTCGACGCGCGCCGCGAGCCGAGGGCCGTGCGCGAGAAGGTCGGTGCGGCGCTGCAGACCACGGCCCTGCCCGACCGGATCACGCCGCGCGAGGCACTCGATCTGTTCGGCGCGTTCTACCAGCGGCGCGAGTCGGCCGCCGCCCTGCTCGATCGGTTCTCGCTGACGACGAAGGCCGACGTGGCCGTCGACACGCTCTCGGGGGGACAAAAGCAGCGTCTCGCGCTGGCGCTCGCCTTCGTCAACGCGCCCGAGCTCGTCTTCCTCGACGAGCCCACCGCCGGACTCGACGCGCACGCCCGCCGCGAACTCCACGCCGAAATCCAGCAGATGCGCTGCGACGGGCACACGGTCCTGCTGACCACGCACGACATGGACGAGGCGGCACTGCTCTGCGACAGGCTGGCCATCATCTCGAAGGGACGCGTGGTGGCCACGGGCCGGCCGCGCGACCTGATCGCCGACTCGGCGCGCGTCCAGCAGATCACGTTCACCACCGCCCGGCCGTTTCCCGCGGCGCTGCTCGACGTGCTGCCTGGCGCGTCGGACATGTCCCCCGGGGCTGAAGCCCCGGGGCTCCGAGAAGAGGGAGACGTGTCCCGGCAGGCAGATCTCAACGGAGCTCCGAGGCTCCGACAGGACGGAGACAAGTCCCCGCAGGCTGATCCCGACGGAGCCCCGGGGCTTCGGCCCCGGGGAGACACCGAAATCACTAGCGCCACGCTGCGAACCAGCACGCCGGGCGCCACGCTGCTGGCGCTCGTCACGGCGCTCGAGGCCCACGGCGTCGGTCTCGACGAACTGCACGTCCGCAAGGCCACGCTCGAGGATGTCTTCGTGGACCTGACCGCCACATCGACCACGGAGCCGACGACGTGAACGGCATCTGGCATCAGCTCCGGACCCACCTGACCCTGTATTTCCGGAACCGGATGGCCATGCTCTATGGCTACCTGTTCCCCTCGGTCTTCCTGCTCGCGTTCTACGTGCTCTATCGCTACGAACGCGTGCCGCTCGTGCGCCACATGGGCGAGTTGCTCACGGTCACCATTCTGGGCGGGGCCTGCTTCGGCCTGGCGACGACGCTCGTGAGCGAACGCGAGCGCGGGGTGTGGCGTCGGTACCGACTGGCCCCCATCGCCACCGGTGCGATCGTCGTCAGCACGCTCGTCGCGCGCTACATCCTGCTGGTCACGGCCGGCCTGCTGCAGATTGCGCTGGCCATGGGCCTGGGCATGCCGCTGCCCGCCCACCCGCTTCATCTGGTCGTGGCCTTTTCGCTCGCAGCGTTCGCCTTCCTCGGCCTCGGCCTCGTCATCGCGATGCTCGCCGACAACGTGCCGGCCGTGCAGGCGCTCGGCCAGACGATTTTCCTGCCGATGCTGATCATCGGCGGCGTGGCCGTGCCGCTGACGAGCCTCCCGGACTGGGCGCTGCACCTGTCGGCCTATTTTCCTGGCCGTTACGCGGTCGAGGCGATCCAGGCGACGGTCAACGGCCCGGGACTCGGATCGGTCGGGTTCAGCCTGCTCGCGCTCCTGCTGATTGGCACCGCGGCATGCGTGGCCGGCGCCGGCATGTTCCGCTGGGACGCCAAGCAGCGATTCGCGACCAGCCACGGCAAGGGCTGGCTGGCCGTCGCGCTGGCCGGCTGGGTCGGCGTCGGACTGCTGGCCCAGTGGCAGCACCGGATCATCCCGATGGAACTGGCCGCCGAACGCGCAGCCATCGCAGCCGCGGCCAACCGGCCAGCGCCAGCGCCGACCGTCCCGGCCGAGGAGCCACCGGCGCCCGCCGGCGCACCCGCATCAGGATCGGATCTCACAGCAGACGAGCACGCATCGGCCGACACGACACCAGCCGCGTCCCCTGCACCGTCGGAGCCCGCACCAGCGACGCCGGCCCCGACGTCACGCCCCACGCCCGCCGCCATCACGCCGCCGCCCGCACCCGAGCCGGTGCCGACGCCGCGCCCAACGGCGCCGTCAGCCCCAGCCGCGCCCACCCCCGCACCGGCCAGGCCCGCCGAATCCACCACGGCCGCTGAACCGGCGCCCTGGGAGAAGGTCACGCGCGATCAGGTGATGGCCGACCTCGTCTTCGATCGCCTGCCGCCCGATTCCGGCGTCGTCACGCCCATCGCGACGGCGGACCAGGAGCCGCCCGAGGAAACCTGGACCGATCTCGACGTCCTGTACAACGGGCTCCAGACCTGGGCACCCGGTCGCGTGCCGGACGTCCTCGAACGGACGCGGAATCTGCTGTTCGTGCCGTCCGTCATCGACGTGTTCCAGTTGCCGACCGAGCCGTACGTCCCGCAGATGGTCTACGACATCCTCGAGCGCGACATCGACAAGGACGTGCTGATCAAGGTGCTGTACTGGATTGCCGTCCATCCGGACGAAGGCAGCGATGCTGCGGTCGATCAGATGGCCCCGCTCGGCATTCCGAACGGCCCGAGCGACATCCAGGAAGTGCGCGGCCGACTCGGGGTCTATGCCGTCAAGCTCATCGGCCGGCTGACAGGGGCGCGACCGGCACGGTGAGACCTCAGGTACGACGGGTACGACGGGCGACAGGAACCTGATCCTTGCCTTCTTTAATTTAGTGGCGGGCGGTCGATGTTCGCCCGCACAAACGCGCCGGACGTAACGCGGATCCTTGCTCACTTCAATTAGATGGCGGGTGCTCGATGTTCACCGGCACAAGCGTGCCGGACGTGACGCGGATCCTTGCCCGCTTCATTGATGGTGGACGCTCGATGTTCACCGGTACGACCGGCGATCACCGCGCGACCCTGCCTGCCAGTTGAAGGTGGTATGTGTCAGGTTCCTGTCGCCCGTCGTACCTGTCGCACCCGTGTCCTTGTATCATTACCCCCGCGTGCCCCTGGTTCCGCGCTTCGAATTCGATGCGGCGTACGTCGAACGCCTCACCAGCGGCGACGAGACGACCGAGCGTCATTTCACGGAGTATTTCGGCGATCTCCTCGCGATCAAACTGCGCTCGCGCCTGCGCTCGCCCGCCCTCATCGATGACGTGAAACAGGAGACCTTTCTGCGCGTGCTGACGACGCTGCGGCGCAAGGGGGGCCTGGTGTCGGCCGGCGGCCTCGGCGCATTCGTCAACACCACCTGCAACAACGTGCTGTTCGAAACCTACAGGGCCGAAACGCGCCGCCGCCAGAACGTGCCCGAGGACGAGACGCCGCTCGAAGCCCCGACCGCCAGCGTCGAGACGGTGATGCTCGATGCCGACGAGCACGCGCTCGTGCGCCGGGCGATCGCCGAATTACCCGCGAAGGACCGCGACCTGCTCCGCTCGCTCTTCTTCGAGGAACGCGACAAGGACGAACTCTGCCGGACGCTGGGCGTCGACCGGCAGTACCTGCGCGTGCTGCTGCACCGCGCCAAGGGCCGGTTCCGCACGGCGTTCGCGAGCCTCGACACGGGCGCCGTCGCGTCCGGCGGCCGCGGTGAAACGTCCGGCCGGGACGATGCACCATGAAGGAGCAGACGTCCATGGAACACGAAGACGCCGTTCGCACGCTGGCTCCGGAACGTTACCTGCTCGGCGAGATGGACGAGCCGGAGCGCGACGCGTTCGAAGCGCACTACTTTGCGTGCGCCATCTGTGCCGAATCGGTGCGGACGGGGACGATCCTGGCCGACGCGGCACAATCCGGACACGTATCGCCCGGCGTCACCCAGTTCGTGACGGCAATCGCACGTCCGGCGCCGCGGCGCTCGCGCGCGTGGATGCCGCTGGCCGCGGCCGCCGCGCTCGCGCTCGTCACCGGCTACCAGACGTTCGTCACCATCCCCGGTCTTCGCCGCGCCCTGGACGCCCCGCAGGCGTTGGCGCCCATCGCTCTGGCGCCTGCGAGTCGCGGCGAGGGGGCGGTCGTCACGCGCGATCGGACGATGGGCAGCATCGCGCTGGCCC
The DNA here is from genome assembly GCA_001724025.1 of Acidobacteria bacterium SCN 69-37. Taxonomy (GTDB): domain Bacteria; phylum Acidobacteriota; class Vicinamibacteria; order Vicinamibacterales; family SCN-69-37; genus SCN-69-37. The sequence goes on from MEDJ01000005.1 coordinate 36,682, forward strand.
TCGACATCAACGCCGATGCGGCGGCCTCGCGGCTGGTCTATGATTTGCGCACCGACGATGGCGGCGTCGTCCTGTCCGGGCAGGCCCCGGTCCCTCCCCAGGGCACGCCACTGCTGTTGCTGATACCTGGCACTTCACTGACGTCAGGCCAGTACGTGATCGTCGTACGAGAGGCCGATGCGCCCGGTCGCGAGATCGGGACCTATCGATTCATCGTGCGATGACCGTGCTGGCTCAAAAGGAGCCCGCATGGACCTCGCACGCCGCTTCCTGTTCAACGGTTACGCCTGCGCCTACAGCGGCCGCGTGTACCGGCCGAAGGACATCACGATCCCGTCGCCGGCATCGGCGGCCCTGTCGGTGGCCGGCGGGTTGTCGACCGCCGAGGGCAAGCGTCAGCGATTCCTGCCCTACCTGAGCGTCGGCAAGTCCGCCGCGTCGGCCAAGGGACAGTTCGACGAACGCAAGCGTGCCGTCGAGATGACACACGGCCGGATCGGCGAAGACGCGCTGACGTCGTCGACCGTCTGCACGGCCACCACCGAGGATATTTCGATGGACGACGGGCGCTTCAAGGTGAAGTACCTGCACGCTGTCGTCCACGCCTCGAGCCCGTCGGCGAACAACGAGCCCCCGATTCGTCTGGGCCGGCAGACGGTCATTCGCGGCGTGTCAATCGATGGACACGAACTGGCGGTGACGATCGATCAGAGTTTTCTGGCCGTCCGATCGTTCGACGCGATCGTGAAGACGGTCGATCGCAAGCGCGCCCCCGTGTTCGAGGCGTCGAAGGAGTGCATCTACACGTCGGTCGTGCGCGGACTGACGTGGGTCGATCGGCCGCACCCCGACGCGGTGATCGACGGGCACCTGATCCAGGTGCCGGACTTCGGCCGCGTGTACTTCGGCGAGTTGTTCATCCAGCGCGCGTCGTGGCGGATGACGCTGCTGCGGGCGCACCTCGGGTCACCCATCGGTCTGCGCGTGGGCTTCGTCGACGTCGGCGCCAACGGGTCGTGGTACCCGCCCACGACATAGGCGATGCGGGTCTTCGTCGTGCTGGTCTGGCTGCTCGCCTCGGCGTGCGGCCGGACGACCGTGCCGGACGCAACGCAGACGTACGAGTCGGCGCGGACGGCCGTGCTGCGCGGCGACCTGCAGTTGGCGACTGCCCTGACCACGCAGGCCCTCGACGCCGTAACGGCCGACGCGCGGGCCACGGCGCGACTTCACCTGCTCCAGGCGGAAATCGCGCTGATGCGGCGCGACGTGGACGGGGCCTCTCCGCTGATTGACGCGCCGCTGCCCTCGGGGCCCGGCTTCGAACCGCTCGAAGCCCGCCGCCTCTACCTGGCCGGATACCGACAGGTGGTGAGGGGCGACATCGCCGGCGCCGTGACCACGCTCGACACGGCCATGGCACGCGCGTCCGCTGCGGGTGCCGCAGACATCGGCCGCGACGCGGCCAACCTGGCCGGTCAGGCGCTGCTGCGCCTCGGGCGTTTCACGGACGCCGACGCCCGCCTGCTCGCGGCGCGGCAGGAGGCCCGAGCCGCGGGCGATCACCTGCACGAATCCCTTCTGCTCGGCACGCTCGGCATGGGTCAACTCGTGCGCGAGCGGTACGACGCTGCGCTCGGCTGGTTCGAGCAGGCCCTCGCCTTCCGCGAATTCGACACGTACATGAGTTACGCCGCCGTGCTGTCGAACGCCGGACTCTGCTACGCGCGGCTCGGCGAGTTCGATCGGGCGCTGGCCCTGCAGCAGCGCGCGGTGCTGCTGCACGAAGCGCGCAACGTGCCCGCGTACCTGGAGCAGGCGCTCGGCGAACTCGGCCACACGCACCTGCTGCGCGGCAATGCGGTCGAGGCCGTCGAGTTGCTCGGGCGCGCCCGCGAAGTGGCCATGAAAGCCGGACGATCGACCGATGCGGCGCTCTGGCTCGACAGTTCGGCCGCGGCGCTCATCGACCTGCAGCGCTGGGGGGATGCCGACCGGCTCAACGAGGAAGCCGTGACGCTGAAGCGCCAGCCAGGCGCGTCGCTCGCCCCGAACCTGATCAATCGCGCGCAGATTGCCCAGGGACGCGCGGCGTACGACGAAGCCATCACCGGCTTCCGCGCGGCGCTTGCCGACGACGAAGCGCCACTGTGGGTGCAGTGGCAGGCGCATGCAGGGCTCGGCAGCGTCTTCATCGGGACGGGCCGGACGGACGAGGGGCTCCGACAGTTCGAGCAGGCGCTCGCAGCTGTCGACGGTATTCGATCCACGCTGCTCGAACCCGAATACCGCATCACGTTCCTGTCGCGGATGATGCACTTCTACCGCGTGTACGTGGACGCGCTCGTCGACGCGCGCCAGCCGCAGCGCGCGCTCGAGGTGGCCGATGCGAGCCGCGCGCGCGTGCTCGCCGAACGCCACGGCGCGTCACCGGGCGCGCGCTTGTCGGCTTCTGCCCTCGTGACGCGGACCCGACGCGCCGGCGCCACGGCCGTCGCCTATTGGCTTGGCCCCGCGCGGTCGTTCGCCTGGATCGTCGACGGCCGCGGCGTCCGGCTCGTCCCGCTGCCGCCGGCCGCGGAGATCGATCGACTCGTGGCGGCACACCGCGCGTTCATCGAGCGCAGCCTTGGCGATCCGCGCCGCGTCTCCTCAGCGCCCGGCGACGCGCTGGCCGCCGCCGTCCTGGCGCCGGTGCTGCCCTATGTCCCCACAGGCGGCCGCGTCATCGTGGTACCGGACGGCAGCCTCCATGGCGTCAACCTCGAAACGCTGCCCGTGGGCGCGGACCGCCGGTACTGGATCGAGGACGTCACGATCACCGTGGCCCCCGCGCTCGCGCTGGCCGGCGCACCGCACGCCACGCCTCCGCCGTCGTCGATGCTGCTCGTGGGTGACGCGCTCGATGCGGGCCAGGGCCTGGGCCGACTGCAATACGCCTCCGCCGAAATCGACGGCATCCGCCAGGCATTCGCACACACGCCGATGGTCATCCAGCGCGGCGCCGACGCCTCGCCGCGGGCGTTCCTCGCCGGATCACCGGGCCGGTTCTCCGCGATCCACTTCACGGCGCACGCCACGCCGAACGCGCAGAGTCCGCTCGATTCGTCGATCGAACTCTCGCCGGGCCCCGACGGCATCTTCAAGCTCTACGCGCGCGACATCGCGCAGCTGGCACTCGGTGCCGACCTGGTCACGATCTCGGCGTGTCGCAGCGCCGGCGATCGCGCCTACAGCGGCGAAGGACTCGTCGGCCTGGCGTGGGCGTTCATGCGGGCCGGCGCCGGGCACGTGGTGGCCGGCCTGTGGGACGTCGACGACCAGTCGACGGCCACGCTGATGACCGACACCTACACGCAGCTGGCCTCCGGCCTGTCGCCCGCCGACGCGCTGCGTGCCGCGAAGCTCCACCTCATCGCCGCCGGCGGCAACTTCGCCAAGCCGTACTACTGGGCGCCGTTCCAGGTGTTCGTCGCACGGTAGCAAGAGATCAGGTACGACGCGTGCGACAGGTACGACGGGCGAGTGGAGCCCCCGGGGCACTCGCCCCGGGGGGACTATCAGGTCAGGGACGACAGACGTCAGGACTGAGCTGGGACACGACCGGTCATCGAAGATACGGAGAACGCCATCACCGGTGACCGTGGATCCGTGCGCGCCGTGTGCGGCACTGCACACGAACAGCAGACGCGAGCAAGGACGGGCGACAGCCCCCATACGGCGATCGTCCGGAGCAGCGGAATGGCCCCCCCGCAACTGAAAGACAGTCCCCCCGGGGCGAGTGCCCCGGGGGCTCCGGTCGCCTGTCGTCCCCGTCGTACCTGTCGTACCTGATCTCTCTGTAACGCCTCCGCGTCATGTCGCACTACACGTGCGAGGAGGCGACGTGGTCCAGTTCAGGGCATCCAGCGACATCGTGGTGTGGACGGGCGGTCTGCGCAGCCAGGCACTGGCGGCCGATCTCCGCTCCCGCCGCCGCACGATTTACGCATCGACTCCCTGCTCACACTTCAGCGGACGCGTGGTCGACGCGACGGGGCGCGCCATCGAAGACGCGACGGTGACCGTGCCGCGCCACGCGATGTCGGCGCGGACCGACGATGGCGGCCGTTTCCGGCTGCCGCCGCTGCCCACGCAGGAACCGACGACGCTGTGGGTCTTCGCGAACGACCGACAGCAGCAGTATGAAATCGTCCAGGCCGGCGGCCGGTCCGCTGGCGTGATCATCCAGTTCGATCAGTGACCGCCGTATCGATCACCTGATCGTTCCGCCCGCAGCCCACCCCACGCGCCCTCCACCACCGCGGCGCCGGAGCCTCACCATCCGGCGCTGCCCGCCCTTCGCGACACCGCCCCGTATCGTGGCCCTCGTAGCCTCGTGGCCCTCGTAGCCATCACAGTCTGCGTAGCCCAGTGGCCTTGTAGCCCGACCTTTTCTCTACTGCACCCTCACGAAGGCCATGCCGTCCGGGTTGTCCTCGGCCGCGATCGTCTTCACGACCGTCCACGAGTCCGGATCGATGATGGAGATCAGATCGTGCGCCATGGCCGTCATGTAGACGCGACCATTGGCCGGGTTGACGAGCAATGCGCCGGCGCCGCTGCCGAGGTTCTCGGTGATGGCGCCTACCACCGCGCGCGACGCCACATCGATCTTCCACGCCCGCAGGTTGCCGCCCACCGGCCCGCCGGGGACTGCGGCGGGAGCGCCCTGGCGTGCGCCACCCGGCGCGCCGGCCGCACCGGGACCGCCACCGCGGCGAGCCCCGCCCCCGCCACGCGGTCCGGCCGGTGCGGATCCCATCACGTAGACGAACCGTCCGTCGGCGCTGTAGGCGCTGACGAACGGACTGCCGTCCACGTCCACGGTGAAGTCCGGTGTGCCGTCGATGCGGAAGAACGCCACCTGACGCGCCTGGCCGAGGTTCGTCACGAACTGCTGCTGATCCGGGCTGATGACGATGCGCTGGTTGCTCGTCTCCGTGGGCACGGTCTTCGCCACGCGCCGGCCGGGCACGTCGACGATCGAGATCGTGCGTCCCATGACGTTGCTCGTGACGATGGTCCGCTCGTCGGCCGACAGCGCGATCATGTGTGTCGTATTCGAGCCTGTCGGGACGGTGCCGGTGATCTGGCGCGTCTCGGGATCGATCACGAGGATCGATTCCTTCAGCTCGGCCGTCACGTAGATCGTGCCGCTCGTCCTGCCAACCTGCACGTGGTGCGGCCGCTTGTAGTCGCCCGTGTCGAGCGTGTAGACGGTCTGGCAGTCCGACGTGCGGATGAAGTGGATCTCGTGTTCGTCGGTGCCCGGCTGCCCGACGGCTGAACTGCCATACGTCGGCACGTACGCCATGCGGCCGTCGGGCGAGAACTCGCCCTCGTGCGGTGCCACGCCCAGGTTCGCGGAGCGGCAGTGCAGGCGATCGGTCTCGGCGTCGTAGAGCGCCATGCCAGGCTGCTGCTTCGAGACGACCATCAACAGATATCGCGGGGTTGGCGCGGGCGCCTGCGCGGCGGCAGACACGGTCGTGGCCACCAGGGCCACCCCGACCAATCCCAGGGTGAATCGTACGCGCATCACAGCCTCCTGACGGGTGAGCGGACGAGCGTAGCAGACGCACGCCGCTCAGCGCCAGCCATGGATCGTGAGTGCGGACAACACACGTGTGACGAATCCGTGGCTGGAACCGATTACATGCAGGCGGGCGCTCTATACTGCGGCATGCCTCGGTCGAAGCTGCCTGCCCCGGGAAACCTGTCCGATCGCGTCGTTGCCCACCTGATCGACTACACGCGCAGACACCGGCTGAAGGAAGGAGACGCGGTCCCGTCCGAGGGCACGCTGAGCCGCGAGCTCGAGGTGAGCCGCGGCGTCGTCCGCGAAGCCTACCGGTCACTGAAGGCGGCCGGCGTTCTCGACATCGCCAATGGCCGCACGCCGCGCGTCGGCCGGCTCAACAACCAGGCCATCACGCAGTTCCTCCACCACGCGCTGCACACCGAGCAGGCCTCGGCGGTCCACGCGCTCGACGTGCGTCAATCGCTGGAAGTGCGCGCCGCGGAACTGGCGGCGCTGAACCGATCGGACGACGCGGCCGCGGCGCTGACAGAGGCAGCGGCCGCCATGTGCGCGTCACTGACCCAGCGACGCCGCTTCGTCGACGCTGACGTCCGCTTTCACGAAATCCTTGGCGGCGCCACGGGCAATCCGCTATTCGAACTGCTCGGCAACGCGCTGCGCGAGGTCCTCGACGTGACGATCCGCGCCGGTTTCGACAGCCGACGGACCCGCGCCGAACGCGCGCGCGTCGCCGAGATCCACGTCGCGATTGCCGACGCCGTGACCGCGCGCAGCGCCACGCGGGCGCGACGCACGATGCTCGTGCATTTCCGGGAAGCCACGGCGTTCGTCGTCGATCGCGCCGGCCGGCCGCAGCCGTCCGCGCCGCGACGCCGACGCGTTACTCGAAGCGCGAAAGTGTGAGGGTAATCTGGCGCGTCGTCCTGTGCGACGGCCGCCACTGCACCAGGATCGGCACCTGATAGGTGCCCTGGACAAGACGTCCCTCGCCCGGCGAGCCGGCATCCGAGATCGGGAGATCCACGGACCGCCGCATGCGGATGAAGCGCGAGGCCGACACTTCGAGCGTGCGGGCGACGAGATGCTCCACGCGTGACGCGCCGAGCCCCAGCGCGTCGACCAGCTGGTTGAGCGCGCGCACCAGGTCGTATCGCGCGTAGGCCAGCGCCTTGGCCGGCACGGCCTTCGGATCGTTCCAGGCGTGTCGCGCCTTCTCAGCGGCGAACCCGAGCGGGTTGCGCAGCACCTCGACCAGGTCGTGCTGCATCAGCAGCGTTTCGTATTCATTGACGGTCAGCCCGGCGTGGTGCTCGTCGGGGCCGAGTTCAAGCCGCACCCGCCCGTTCGTGACGCCGTGCGCGGCCACCCACGTCCGGACCTGCTCGTAGAGGCCGAGCTCCGGCTGCTTCAGGCTGATTGCATCGATCGGATGCCCCGAAACCGGCACCGTCAGCCGCGTCTCGGCCACGACTTCCTGATCGTTGTAGCCGATGATCGTCGTGCGCCGCTGCCGCGGCGTGCCCTGGTGGGTGCCGTCGAGATCGACGAAGTAGACCGGCATCGTCCGCCGCGCATCGTACGACACGCAGGAGTGCAGGCCGCCGGCGATGAACGCCAAGTGCGAGTCGGCGTTGATCGGTTCGCGATCCCGCTGATCGGGGGGCACGTCCGTCCGCAGTTCGATCTGATCGTGGCGATACCCGGCGCGCTCGGGGAACACGGTGCCGAGCAGCTTGAGGTACGACTCGAAGGCCTGGGGCCGGCTGCAAAGCCGCGCCGCCAGACTCTGCGGCAGGTATCCCGCGGTCGTGTGGTGCGACGCGTACAGACGACGACGATAGGGTTCGAGCGCCGCGCCGTGGAGACGGTTGACTTCCGCCCTGACGTCCAGCACATCGAGCCGACGTCTCGGCTCGAAATCCACTGCGATTCCGATCGGCACGACCCGGTATTGTGCCACCAAATTCCTCTATGCCCTAATCGGCACCACGCCCGCGCTCCCGTCCCCCGGGGTCCGACGGACGCCACGATGCCAACGACGGGCCGCGCGCGCCCGCGGCCACGTCCCGGGAACGCGCCCCCGGGCTCGAGTCCCGAGGGCGTGGACGACGAGACCGCACGCCGGCGGCCTCGACGTCCGCGACGATCGACGCGCCTACTGCGGCGCCTCGTAGAGTCGGAGGCGCTGCACCGCAAACGGCGGCGCGTCCGGCGCGGCCGGTGCGGTCTGCGTGATCCGGACGAACTTCGCCTGCACCGGTGCAAACGTCGCCGTGGTCACGACACCGGCGCCGGCGCCCTGGGCGACCGGCTGACTCCAGCTCGTGCCGTTGGTCGACACCTCCACCTTGTAGCCGCGCGGGTAGCCCAGTTGTGGCGTTGGCCCACCGGCCGCGCCCCCGCGTCCACCGCCCGTGCGCGGCGGCGCACCAGGTACGATCTCGCCGTCGACGGGGACGACCGGGCTGGTCTCGAACTGCACCTCGGTCAGCCTGACGGCCTGCGGCAGTTCGATCTGCAGCCACATGTCGGGCGCCTGCGGCACGCCCGACGTCCACGGCTGGATCGTGACCGCGTACTGCGCGATGCGCGGATTGTGGCTGGCGTCGAATTTCCACGACGAATCGAAGACGACCTGTCGCGGCAGCGAGGCCGAGAGCTCGTCGAGCGTCCAGCTCGTCGTGCGATCCTTCGTGGCCTCGCGGACACGGGCCACCTCGGCCGGCGTGATGAACGGGGCCCTGTTGCCGAACGCGTTGCGCACGTACGACCCGACCGCCGCGATCCACTCGTCGTTCTGCATCCCCATCGGAATCATGACGTCGAGGTAGCTGGTGCCATTGAGCGGTCCCGTCATGCCGTGCAGCAGGACCTTGATGACGTGATCGCGGTGTCCCGTCACGCGCGCGGATCCGGCCAGCGGCGGTGCCGACGCCGCCCCGCCGCCCTCGGCACGCTCGGCCCCGCGACCGTCGTCGCCGTGACACGAGAAACAGAGCTCGTTGTAGATCGTGGCGCCGCGCTCGAACAGGGCCGTTTCGGCCTCGGTCATCGTCGGGGCCGCACCGGCAGGACCGCCACCGCGTCCGGCCGCCGGCGGGTTGAGGATGCGATCGGCCACGAACTGCACGCCGCGCGCGGGATTGGCCGTCATCGTCGCCTTGATCGTCGCGTTGGCATCGGCCACCTTGAGCACGTTCATCGTGAGCACGGCCTGAACGACGACGTTGACGTCAGCGTCCTTCGCGGCGGTCGCGTAGTCGGCGGCAAAGGAGCGATCGCCGGCCTTGTAGAGCGTCTCGCTCACGCGGATGGCCGCCATGCGGATCTGCGGATCGGCATCCTTCATCAGATCGCGCACCAGCGCGGCGTCGGCGCGGCTCAGGCCCTCGAGCGTCCAGAGCGCATGGATGCGCGCCAGCTGATTCGCGTGCGTCCGCGCCATCGTCGTGAGCGCGGGCACGACGGACGTGTCCTGTCGGAGGACGAGCAACTGCTGTGCGGTGTCGCGCCACCAGCCGTTCGGATCGGTCAGGTGCGCCACGAGCTGCGCGGGCGTCTCGTCGTGCATGCGCGGCTGATCGGTGCGCCGGCCCATGCCCTCGTACGTCAGTCGCCAGATACGGCCGTGCCGCACGATCTTGTCGAGCTGATACTGATCGATGCGCGCGCGCAGGTACGTCCCCGGACCGGACCACTGGGATTCCTGGATGATCCCGCGGTACATGTCCGTGATGTACATCGTCCCGTCCGGCGCCGTGGTCATGTCGACCGGGCGGAAGAGCGGATCGGTCGAGCGGATGAACTCGGACAGCGGATAGACGTTGCGCAGCTGCGTCATCCCCTCGATGTTCACGGGGCGCAGGCGCCGCACGACGCGACCGACGGTCTCGCCGTAGAAGTAGTCGCCGATCATGTCGGCCGGCAGGCGATCGCCGCGGTAGATGTCGTTACCCGCCGCACCCGTCGCGCGCGCGAGCGAACCGTCGGGCATGCGCACCGCGGCCATCCCGCCCTGCATGTCGGCAATCAGCACCGGCGCGCCCCAGATGATGTTCAGGTCCGGCTCGAACTGATCGGGCTGCCAGCCGAAGTTGCCGTAGACCACGGGGAACTGGAAATAGCCGGGCATGCCGCTCGCCCCCGACTGGAACCAGGGCTTGCCGTAGTTGTCCTGCGTGACGCCCCACTGCGCCTGGTTGGCCCCCGTCGGCTCGCGCAGCACGCCGCCAGGCGTCCAGCGCACGCGGAACGCGTTGTAGGTGCTGTAAATCCAGTTGTCCATGCCCCACATGAAATGGGACTCCTGGTGCTCGACGTTGGCGAGCCGTCCCATCCCGGTGGTGAACAACTCCTTGCGATCGGCCGCACCGTCACCGTTCGTGTCCGTGTAGAGCCACACTTCGTCGGCGTTCGATTCCTTCGTCAGGATCCGGTTCGGCCCGAACGGCATCGCCATGCGCGGGAACACGAGGTTGTCGACGAAGACGCTGTGCGTCTCGTAGACGCCGTCGCCATCCTTGTCCTCGTGCACCGAGATGCGCCCGTTCGGATCGAGCGTGCCGCCGCCATCGGCGTCCTGCATGTAGCCACGCAGCTCGAGCACGAACATGCGGCCGTTCCCGTCGAACGCAATCTGCGCCGGCTCCTCGATCTGCGGCTCAGTCAATACCGGCTCGAGTTTGAAGCCGGGCGGCAGCAGGAAGCGCGCCTGCTCGTCGGCCACGCTCAGCGGCTGCACGGGCGGCTTCGCCGAGAAATCGGGTTCCAGCGGATTGGCGCCCCGGCCACGACCGCCAGGCGCCTGCGGCGCACCGCCGGGACCACCCGCCCGGGCCGGGCCCACGGCCGGCGGCGGCGGTCCGGCCGGCGATGCGGGCGCCTGCGCCAGAAGCGTCATGGTGGTGGTCATCGCCGCCACACCAGACAGGAGAACCAACGACACACGTGAGCCACGGACGGACATGGACGTCTTCCTCGAGAAATCGGGGTCAGGGAATTGTCGGAAAAGTGTATGCCACTCTACGGCGGCAGGCCGCGTCGCCGCAAGGCTGGACGGCAGTACCCGCAGGCATGCACCGACGCAGGGGGCGGGTCGGTCCACGCGGACACGCGGTGGGACAGACGGCGGGGCTGCACAGATTTTCGGAGCCCTGAGGCTTCAGCCTCAGGAGAAGGTGGGTGGGAACGATGCGTTTCCCCGAGGCTGAAGCCTCGGGGCTCCGAGCCCCCGCGTGCCGCCGTGCCGCCCGCCGCCGTGCGGCCCGTCTACGGCCAGGTCCGATAGACGACGAGCCAGGGACCGATGGCCATCAGGCCGTAGAGCGCCGTCAGCCCGGCGAGCAGGCGGTGCATGCCGCGGGTGTAGACGAACACGCCTGCGGCCGCGGCCACGAGCTTGGCGGCAAAGAGCGTGGGGCCCGGTCCGAGCAGGTTCATCCAGGCTGCCAGAATCACGTTGCCCTCGGCGTGCGTGCCGACGGCACTGACCGCCACGTAGGTGAACAGCCCGTCGAAGAGTTGAGCCGCAAGGAACAGCAGGAGGACCAGTCGAGACACGCGCATGGCTGTACCAGCCATGTGCAAGGAGCTTGCCCTGATAAGTGACTGAAAATACATCACTTACGCCTCAACTAGTCTTCCTGTTGGATACCTTTGATCTGCCTGGCGGCGCCTCGACCCGCCGTCATCGTCGGTCGCCCGGCTCCGCACATGAGAGCACCGGCTTCCAGTCACCATCTATCGACTGAGCCCGTAGATGACGTAGTTGATCATGAACTTGTACGCCTCGTTCGTCGGCTCGAACTGGTACGCGCGGCCGCTCTGCGCCCACTCGACGTAGTCGCCCAGGTCCATCTGATAATTGATGACCGCCGCCAGCCGCTTGCTCGGATCGTTGTCCTGATAGATCCCGTAGAACTCGCCGTACTGGTTGTACGGCTCGACGTCCGGTACGTGGAGCGTGGCGATCTCGAAGAAGCTGTTGAAAATCGGGTGGTCGCGATCGAGCGGGACGATCTTCGCTTCCGGCCACGCCTGCCGCAGGCCGTACTCGAACACCGCCCACTCACGCGGATTGTGGAAGTCGTCGAAGATGATGAACCCGCCCTTGTCGATGAAGGTGCGGAGGCCGCGCGCTTCCTCGGGCGTCGGCTGCCAGTAGCCGGGCTCGGTCAGGTAGATGACCGGGTACTTCAGCAGTTCGGGATCGTCGAGCGTGAAGACATTCGGATCGTCGACGTTCACGCGGATCGCAGTGATCTCGTGGAGCATCTCCATGAGATTGCGTTCCATGTCCGGGTAGTCGGCGCGCCAGCTGCCGCCGCTCAGATACCGCACGCGCGGCAGGATGAAGCGGCCGTCGTAGGCCACGTTGGGCAGCACCCAGCCGCGGCCGCCGAACCAACGGCCGAAACCGCCGCCGCGCTGCGCCATGGCGACCACCGGCAGCATCACGACCAGCAACCCTGCGAGCACCCACGCGATTCGGCGTGCGACCACGCCCCAGCCTCTCACAGCGGTCTCGACGACACAATAGAAGACGCAGGTACCGCCCGCCAGGCGCGGCTGTTACGATCGATCTCCGATGAGCGTCCCTTTCTCGATTCTGGATCTCTGTCCGGTGCCCGCCGGGGCGACGGTGGCCGACGCGCTGCACCATTCGGTGGACCTGGCGCGTCGTGCCGAGTCGCTCGGGTACCGCCGGTTCTGGCTGGCCGAGCACCACAACATGCCGGGTATCGCCAGCGCCGCCACGGCCGTCGTCATCGCGCACGTCGCCGCCGGTACGTCGACGATCCGCGTGGGTTCGGGCGGCATCATGCTGCCCAACCACGCCCCGCTCATCATCGCGGAGCAGTTCGGGACGCTGGCCGCGCTGCACCCGAACCGCATCGATCTCGGCCTGGGCCGTGCCCCTGGGACCGACGCCGCGACGGCGATGGCGCTCGGACGCAGTCCGGCCGCCGCCGACGACTTCCCGCGCGCGGTGCAGCAGCTCCAGTTCTACTTCCGCGATCCGGTGCCGGGCCAGGCCGTCCGCGCGGTGCCGGGAGCCGGCCTGCACGTGCCGATCTGGATCCTGGGGTCGAGCCTGTTCGGCGCGGAACTGGCGGCCGCGCTCGGCCTGCCGTACGCATTTGCCGCGCACTTCGCGCCCGACGAACTGATGCGCGCGCTGCACGTCTATCGATCGCGGTTCACGCCGTCGGCCTCGCTGTCCCGCCCCTGGGCGATGGCCTCGGTCAACGTCGCCGCCGCCGACACGGACGCCGACGCCCGCCGTCTGTTCACGTCGATGCAGCAGGCCTTCACGAACATCCGCACGCGCGGCGTGGCGGGACCGCTGCCGGCGCCGGTCGACAACATCGATCGCTGGTGGTCGCCGGCCGAAAAGGCGGTGGTCGATCAGGTGCTGCGGTACTCGTTCGTCGGAACCGCCGACAGCATCACCGATCCGCTGCGCGCGTTCATCGAGACGACGAAGGTGGACGAAGTGATGATCACGGCGCACATCCACGCGCAGGCTGCGCGGCTGCGCTCGATCGAGATCGCCGCAGCCGTCCGCGATCGCCTCGCGTCGTAGACGTCAGACCGCTGCGCATCGGAGCCGCGAGGCTTCAGCCTCGGGCAACACCCCCTGGAACTTGAAGCCCCAGGGGCCCACCGCGGGGATCGATTGGCGCTCAGTAGCGCGCGAACACCGTCGTGCGTCCGGCCTCGTCGAACGTGAGGACCGAATACTGGTGCTTCACGTTGCCCTGTTCCATGCCGGGGGATCCCAGGGGCATACCGGGCACCGCGATGCCCTTCACGGCCGGCCGGCTCTTCAGCAAGCGCTTCACCTCGTCGGCAGGTACGTGGCCTTCGACGAGATACCCGTCGACCACGGCCGTGTGGCACGACTGCACGTGCGCCGGCACGCCGAGCTTCGCGTGCAGGGCCGGCATGTTCGTGGTGTCGGTGGCCGTCACGCGGAATCCCGCGCGCTCCATGTGTCCGATCCATAACGAGCAGCAGCCGCAGCTCGGATCCTTGTGGACGGTGACCGCCGGCAACGCCTGGGCCCCTTCTGCCCCCAGCGTGAACGCCGGCACCATCGCGGCCGCGGCCGTCGTCGTCACCCGCAGCCAGGAACGCCTCGTCAATGTCATCGCACACCTCAGGTTCTTCGTCGCGTTGCGTCCGGCGTCCATGTCTTACGCCGTATCGCGTTTTCTCTGGTGAAACTTCGCCACGCGCAGCGCCGCCTCGAGATGCTGCGGTTCCACGCGGCCGCCGAAATCCGCGCCGTCGTTGAGGATGAAGTTCTTCGACATGACCTGCCCGGTGACCACCGCCCCGGGCCGGACGTCGACGACGTCGGTGGCAATCATCTGCCCCTCGACGCGGCCGAGAATCGTCAGATCGCGGGCGATGACATCGCCGACGATCGATGCGGTCGGTGCGACGACCACCGCGCAGTCCTCACAGGTGAGCGGTCCCTCGATCCGCCCCTCGACCGTGAGGTCCTCGGTCGACCTCACTTCCCCCTTCACCACCACGCTCCGGCCGAACACACCCATGGAGTGATTCTACAGGTAGAATCCGGGCCATGACGACACCACGCGTGCGGCGATCGCGGTTGTTCGGGGTGTGCCTTGTCGGGTCTGCGCTCTGTCTGATCGCGCCGCCCATGCGCGCGCAGACGCCCGGCCCGCCGTCAGCGCTCACGCTGGCGTTCCCGCGCCTCGCCACCACGGCCGGTGTCGCGCGGACGCTGCAGCTCGACGGCCTGTTCGTGGAGACGCCCCAGGGGCGCATGGATCTCGCGGCACTGACCGCCGGCGCCCCCGCCACGCTGTCGGCCAACTGGTCCAATCGCACCACGCTCGCCGACGGCCGCGTCGTCACGATGACCGTCACGCGCCAGGGCGATCGCGCGCGGGTCGCCCTGCGGGCCGAACCGAGTACCGGCATCGTCCGCTGGGGTCTCGCATTCGACGTAGTTGCGGGCGAGTACTTCACAGGCATCATGGAACGCGTGGTCGATGGCCCGCAGCAGGCCTCGTGGGCTCCGGGCATCACCGCGGGCATGAACCTGCGCGGCCAGAAGGTCGATCTGCTCGTGAAGCCGACGACGTCGCTGTATGCACCGTTCTTCCTCTCGTCACGCGGTTACTCGGTCACGCTGGCGGGCACATGGCCGGGCACGCTCGACTTCGCCGCCACGGACGCCACGCGTCTGGCCCTGACGCTCGAAGGCCCCTCGTTCGAAATGGCCGTCAACACCGCTGCCACGCCCGCCGCCCTCGTGCGCGCGCACGCCCTCGAAGACGGCCCGCCGTTCGTGCCGCCCGCGTGGCTCTACTCGCCCTGGCGCTGGCGCGACGAACACACCCAGCGGACGACGTACTACGACGGCACGCCGGTCACCGGTCCGTTCAACGCGGAGGTGATGGAAGACGTGCTGATGATGCAGGCGTTCGGCATCCCGAACAGCGTCTACTGGATCGACAGGCCGTGGGGGCTGGGCGCACCGTGGGGCTACGACGACTTCGAGATCGACCCCGATCGCCTGCCGAACTTCGGTCCCATGGTCCGCTGGCTCGACGAGCGCGGCGCAAAGACGCTGCTGTGGATCACGGCCTCCTTCTACGGGAAGATGCAGGACGAGGCGCTCCAGCAGGGGTACGCCTACCCGGGCCAGGAACGGCCGGCCAACGGCAACAACTATCCGATGGTCGATCTCACCAACCCCGCGGCACGCCGCTTCTGGCAGGACGGGATTGCCAAGCTGCTGAAGCAGGGCGTGGCCGGCTTCAAGCTCGACAGGGGCGAAGAGAACATTCCGGACGACGGACCGTTCACCATGTTCGATGGCCGCCCGATCCGCGAGATGCGCAACGCCTACATCGCCCTCGCCACGAAGGCCGCGCACGACGTGGCTCGTCAATATCGCGGCAACGACTTCGTCGTCATGCCGCGCGCGGCGTACTCGAATACGTCGCGGTACGGCGTCTTCTGGGGCGGTGACATCGGCGGTACGCAGGAGGGCCTGCGCGCGTCGATCATCGCGGTCCAGCGATCGGCCGTGATGGGCTACGCGAACTGGGGATCGGACACCTGCGGCTACAACCAGCAGCTGATGGAACAGGAAGTGTGCGCGCGGTGGCTGGCCTTCAGCGCGTTCACACCCATCATGGAGGTGGGCCCCACGCGCAATCTCGGCTTCTGGAACCTGCCGCGCGATCCGGGCTACGACGAGGTGCTGATTGCAACGTGGCGGTTGTACGCGCGCCTGCACGCACGCCTCGCGGCGTACAGCTACGCGCAGGGTCAGGCGGCGCATCGCACGGGCATGCCGATCGTGCGGCCGCTGTTCCTGGCCGATCCGGCGGCGCCTGCCGCGTGGACGCAGTGGTGGACGTACCTCTACGGTCCCGATCTGCTGGTGTCACCCGTGTGGGAGAAGGGCCAGCGCACGCAGGAAGTCTATCTGCCGCAGGGATCGCGATGGCGGGACGCCTGGACCGGCGGCGTCTATCCCGGCGGCCAGCAGGTGATCGTGCCAGCCGACGTCCACCAGATCCCGATCTTCGTGCGCGTGGGCTCGCGGCTGGATCTGGGCGACCTGAACCGCGAGTGGCAGGAGTCGAAGGCCGCCGCCGGGCAGCGCCCGGATCTGAAGACGCTCGACGCCGGCGTGGCCGCCTGGTTCGCCGCGCGCTGAATCCCGGGTACCGGCCCGGGCCCGAACCGACATAATGGACCGTGCCGCGATCCGCCTCGTGGCATCCGTGAGTGCACGTGATGCCGGGATGATTCCGGGAGGAGAACGATGAAGGTCTTATCGAGTACGGTACTGCTGCTGGCGCTGGTCGCGCCGACGGCCCAGGCGCAAATCAACGCAGGCAACAAGGCGGCCGAGGCCAGCCTGCCATTCACGCTGACGCAGGTGGCGACGTTCAACCTGCCCTGGCGCATCGCCTTCCTGCCCGATGGGCGCATGCTCATCACCGAAAAGGTCGGCCCCGTGTGGCTCGTGACGCAGCAGGGGCAGAAGACCCCGGTGGCGAACGTGCCGGCGGTTCTGGCCCAGGGACAGGGTGGCATGCTGGGGGTGTACCTCTCCCCCGACTACGCCACGACCCGCCACGTGTATCTCACCTATGCGGAACCGGCGACGGAGCCGGGTGCCGCAGGATCGAGCCTGTCGCTGGCGCGCGCCACGCTGACACTGACGAACGCGGCGGCCAGCCTCGACGGGCTCGAGGTGCTGTGGCGCGAGATGCCGAAGGGCCGCGGCGGCCAGTTCGGCGGGGCCATCGCCTTCTCGGCCGACGGGCAGTACCTGTTCCTGTCTGTCGGTGATCGCCAGCGCATGACGCCCGCGCAGGATCCGAACACCGAGCTCGGGAAAATCCTGCGGCTGACGCTCGACGGCAAGCCGGCGGCCGGCAATCCCCGGGCCGGACAGACGGGCGCTTCGACGCGTCCCCTGATCAATCCGCCCAGCGATACCGAGGTCGCGAAGACCGCGCCGGTGATCAGCACCTACACGATTCCGGGATCGAACCTCGCGCCGGCCGAAACCTGGAGCACCGGCCACCGCACGCCCTACGGGCTGGCGTTCGGCCCGGACGGCCGGCTGTGGGAACTCGAGCACGGGCCTCGCGGCGGCGACGAACTGAATCTGATCGAGCCGGGCAAGAACTACGGCTGGCCGCTGGTGTCCTACTCGACCAACTACAACGGCACGCCCATCCCGAGCCCCGATACGCGGACGGATCTCACGAAGCCGGTCATCTACTGGACGCCGGTCATCGCACCGGGCAACCTCACGTTCTACAAGGGCGCGATGTTTCCCGCGTGGGAGGGCTCCGCGCTGATTGGCGGCATGGCGAGCAAGACGCTCAGCCGGGTGACGTTCGACGGCAAGGGCGGTGCGACGCCCGCCGAGCGCTGGGACGTCGACCATCGCGTGCGCGACGTGGCCGTGGCGCCCGACGGAGCCGTGTGGCTGCTCGAGGACGCCAATCCCGGCGGCCTCTTCCGCGTGACGCCGCAGTAGCCGATCCGCGACACACACAGCACGGGAGCCCTCGCTCCCGTGCTGCCCCACCATGAACCCGCACGCGCCCGTAGGCCTACCACGCAGGCTGCGTCAGCTGGATCAGATTGCCGCAGGTATCGTCGAGCACGGCCCTCGAGCCCCAGTTTTCCGTGGTGAGCGGCACCGTGAACGTCACGCCGAGCCCGGAGAGCCGCTCGTACTCACGCGAAAGATCGGCCGTATGAAAGATGGTCGCGGGCTGCCCCTGCTGGAACAGCGCCTGCTGATAGGCTCTGGCCGCGGGACTGTCGTTGAGCGCCAGCTGCAGTTCGACGCCTTCAGGTTCTTCCGGCGACACGACGGTCAGCCAGCGATAGCCGCCGTGCGTCACATCGCCCTTCTTCACGAAGCCGAGCACGTCCGTATAGAAACGCAGCGCCTTCTCATGGTCGTCCACGTACAGGCTCGTCAGTTTGATTCTCATCGATTCCCTCGCATGGTCTGGTCACGTTCGCGGGCGGTCGCCCGTCTTTACCATGACGGGCCGCGAGGGAGAAATGTGACCGATGGCCACGCCTGAGCTGCTCGCCGGTCTGTTCGAGGAGCATCGACCGCACGTCCGGGCGATCGCCTATCGCATGCTCGGCTCGCTCGGGGATGCCGACGATGCGGTTCAGGACACCTGGATCCGGATGAGCCGCGCCGACACCAGCGGCGTCGACAACCTGCGCGCGTGGTTGACGACGGTCGTCTCGCGGGTGTGCCTCGACATGCTGCGCGCGCGGGCGGCGCGCCGGGAGGAGTCCCTGGACACGCACGTGCCCGATCCAATCGTCACTCGTGCACGGAGGGACGAGGGGCCCGAGGCCGAGGCGCTGCGCGCCGACTCGCTCGGCTTGGCGCTCCTCGTCGTCTTCGACACGCTCGACCCGGACGAACGGCTGGCGTTCGTGCTCCACGACGTGTTCGGCCTGACCTTCGCAGAGATCGCGCCCATCGTGGATCGATCAGTTCCCGCCACGCGCCAGCTCGCCAGCCGCGCCCGCCGCCGGGTCCGCGGCCAGGCTCCTTCACCAGATCCCGACCTGCGGGCGCAGCGTCGAGTGGTCGAGGCCTTTCTCGCGGCGGTCAGCGACGGTGACGTCGACGCGCTCGTCGCGGTTCTGGCCCCGGACATCGTGCTGCGGGCCGATGGCGGTGCCGCGAAAGGCCTGTCGCGCGTGGTCCGCGGCGCTCAGGATGTCGTGTCTCAGGCGGCGATGTTCTCGAAGCTCGCGCTGTCGAATCAGATCGTGCTGGTCAACGGCCACATCGGCGTGGTGTCGCGGCTGCCCGACGGACGCCCGTTCTCGGTGATCGGCTTCACGGTCTCGGGCGGCCGGGTCGTCGAGATCGACATTCTGGCCGACGCGGATCGGATCGCCCGACTCGATCTGCCGACGGCCACGGACTGACACGCCGGATCGCGGTGCGCGATCACTCGTCATCCGTCGACGCGTGTGCCAGGCCACTTTGATCCTGGGCCAGCAGCGCCTCGACCGCAGTGACCAGGCGGGCGCCGCGCAGATCGATGGCGACCACACGGCCGTCGGGATCGATCAGCAGAGACATCGGCAAGGCACCCACGCCAAACTGCTCGGCCATCGGGCCGTCGTACCCGCCAGGCTCGCGGATCTGCGGCCAGGCGACACGATGACGATTGAGCCAGGAGACGAGCTGACGTCGATCCGTCACGTCAAGGCTGATGCCGATGACCTGGACGCGCGCGGGATCGAATCGCTCGTGGATGCGCCGCAGCCACGGGATCTCGCGCCAGCAGGGCGGACACCACGTGGCCCAGACGTCCACGACGACCACTCGACCGCGCAGATCGGCTGCCGTCCAGCGGCGCCCCGTCATATCCCGGGCATCGAACGCGGCAAAGGCGCGCGTCAGCGTGTCGAGCCGGTCCGCCTGGCCCGACGCGCGAGCGGACAGCGCGCCCGTGAGCACACAGACCGCCATCACCAGAGCGAATGCCCCGCCGCGCCCGCACCGGCCCCGCACGTCAGAACTCCGCACGCAGCCCGAGGCTCACCGAGCGCGGAAACCGCGGGCCGTAGACGTAATCCGAGTCGCGGAACGGGCCCTGATCGAGGTCCCGCTGATACGCGTTCGTCAGGTTCCGGCCAGCGAGCGTCACGGTCAGCCGCCGCGTGCTTCGCACGTACACGGGATACGCGGCGCTGGCATCGAGTGTCACGAAGCTCGGCGT
Organism: Acidobacteria bacterium SCN 69-37; assembly: GCA_001724025.1. Classification (GTDB taxonomy): domain Bacteria; phylum Acidobacteriota; class Vicinamibacteria; order Vicinamibacterales; family SCN-69-37; genus SCN-69-37. The sequence goes on from MEDJ01000005.1 coordinate 56,554, forward strand.
AGTCTCCACCCGATCGCGATCGATGAAGCCGGCGTAGTGCGGCGCTGTCATCGAACCTGCGTATCGCAGCCCGACGAAGATCGTCCCGAGCCGTCCGGTCACCCAGCTCATCGTCAGGTTGGCGTAGCGGTTCGGCGTGCGGAAGAAGTTCCTGCTGCCGAAGTCGGGCTCGGCCTCGCCATAACGCGCCCGCTGGAACACGACGCCACCCTGCAGGACGAACGCGTCGCCGATTCCCCAGCCGGCATTCGCTTCGACGCCATACACGCGCGCATCGCCGTGATTGATCTTCAGGAACTCGATGGCGTCGGTGACGGGATCGTCGTGCTCGTGAGCGAGAAAGAGATCGCTCAGCCCGGTGTAAAAGCCATTGAGCTCGAACAGTGCCTGACCGATTCCCGCCTGCGGCCGCCACTCGCCGCCCAGCATGTAGTTCGTGGACCGCTCCTCGCGCAGACCAGGATCGAGACGGATGAGGCGCACGTCACCGCCGACCGAGCTGAGGTGCAGATCCTCGTCGAAGGCCTGCGGCGCGCGAAAGCCGCGCGCGATCGAGGCGCGGATGTTCGCGGACTCGGCAGGCGAGATCATCACCGCCACACGCGGTGACGCGACGACCCGATCGACGGCCGAGTGCTTGTCGGCGCGGAGGCCGTAGACGAGTTCCCATCCACGCGCAAACGCCCAGGCATCCTGCGCGAACAGCCCGACGTTGCGATAGACGTCATCCGTGAACCGATCGTAGGCCGGCTGCTCGTCCTGAAGGTCTTCCCACGTCGCCTGTGCGCCCCAGGTCAGCGTGTGCCGGCCGAGGTACTGATTCACCTGGGAATCGGCCAGGAACAGCCGGCTGTCGGTCACACCGAAGGCATTCGGATCCTGTCCCGTCCCGTAGTAGCTGTCGCGGTGGGTGTCGGCGACGGCGAGCGTGACGCGATAGTCCATCGACGAGTTGACGCCATGAAACCAGGTCGTGCCCGCTCCTACCCGGCGCGTGTCGATCCACTCGGCGATCTCGGCCCGATCGGGCGGCAGGTGCAGTTGATCGCCGCCGCGACGTTCCTCACCGAGCATCGTCAGCTCGCCCGTGAGCTTCGCGCGGCCGTCGAGCAGATATCGACTGGCGCGGCCGCCGCCCGCACGCAGTTTCCTGTACGAGATTTCGGTGAAGCCATCACCGGAGAGGTCGATCGGGTCGACGTCGTCGATCTGCACGAAGCCTGTCGCGTTCGTCCGCCGATCGCTCGACGCCCAGTCGATCGATCCGCTGTGGGAATAGTTGGCGTGCCCCTCGGTGACGTCCACGCGCGTCTCGAATCCCCCGGCCGGGCGTGACGGCTCGCGCGAGATGATGTTCACCACACCGCCGACCGATCCCGAGCCATAGAGCGCCGAGCCACCACCCTTGACGATCTCGATGCGCTCGATCATCCGGCTGGGAATCTGCTCGATGCCATAGACCTGTGCCAGCGACGAGACGACAGGCTGGCCGTCCATCAGGATCTGCGTGTACGGGCCGTCGAGCCCGAGGAGCCGGATCTGGGAGAAGTTGCAGTTCTGGCAATTCGATTCCACCCGCACGCCCGTCGTGTACTCCACCGCGTCGGCCAGCGTGCGCGCCGCGATCGCGTGCATCAACGTCTTGTCGACCACCTCCGTCCGCACCGGCACGTCCTGCAGACGACGGCTCGTGCGCGTGGCCGTGACGACGACGTCATCGCTGAAGCCCGCGGGTTGCAGCGGCACGTCGAGCGACGCGACAGTGCCCGGGGCTGGCATGTCCACCTGCCGGGTCTCGCTGCGGAAGCCGCTGAGTGAGGCCACCACGATGACGCGCCAGCCTGGCGTCAGGTTCGACAGACAGAAGCGCCCGTTCTCGTCGGTGACAACGTCCCCGCCAGGGGTCGCCGAGACAAGCACGCCCGGCAGCGGCAGGCCGGTGGCGTCGACCACGCGCCCGTCGATAGCGCACGCCACGCCGGTGCGTTCCTGCGCGGCGGCAGAGACGTCTGCCTCCGCAAGTGCCTGTAATGAGGGGAATAAGGTCAGGCTGACCACCGAGAACACGCCAAGAATATTTTGCATATCAGAGTTTCATTTTTGAATAGTCAAAAATTAACTCACGACACAACAAAACACAAGCGCCGGCCCGCCCCCCGCCTCCCAGCCTGCCGCCTCCCCGCCCCCTGTCATTCCGTCCGCTGGCTCGCGAACGGCTGCTTTGTCATGGGATCGATCGGAACGGTCGGGGCGGCTTCCCACGCGGCGAGGCTCGGCACGACCAGCATCACCCCGTACATGCGGACCCAGTGGCCAGGAAACGTGCAGACGAAGACGTACTCGCCCGGAACCTCGGGTGCCACGAACGCGAGGCGTTCACTGTTGCCTTGCGTGATGAGCCTCGTGGCGTGAAGCACCTCGGGCAGGTCCGGCACGAATGGCTTGATCCCCGGATCTGACGGCAACGGCATCTGGCCGCCCGCCGTGCCGATCCGCTCGAGCGATCCCGGCGCGCCGATCACGACGTTGTGCGGCATCGCATCGGGATTGACGAAGACGAGTTGCACGGGCCTGTTCGCTTCGACGACGAACCAACGCAGGTCGAACACGACCTGCTCCGGACGCGTCTCGAGACGCACGACGCGCACGCCGAGCGCGCGGAGTCCTGCGCGCAGGGTTCGCGCGCGGTCGGCCGGCAATGCTTCCGCGAGGCGCTCGCCGAGCGCCATGGCATCGGTTGCCGCCACGCCTGTCCGGTCGGCAGCCGGCACGGCCTCGAGCCACGCGATCACCCGCGTCACCACCTCGTCGACAGGCGCGCCGGCCCAGGCCGCATCGGACAGCGTGAGCAACGCCGCGATGACGGCCGCCTGGACGTCAGGCGCCGTCCCGGCCGCCATCAGCGGCGCCAGGATCGAGACCGTGGTCGCGTGCGGACGCAATCGAGCGAGCGCCTGGACGGCGGCGACGCGCGCAGGCTCGTCGGCCGTCGTCCTGCGCACGACCGCTTCGACGCGGTCGCCGAGCGCCGGCGTCATCGCGTCGAGGCGGTCCGGTGGAAACGCCGACAGCGCCTGAAGCAGCGCCGCCACGGCACCCGGTCGCGCGTCGGCCAGTTGCCACACGCTGGCCGCCGGCTCCCCGCCGGCCAGCAGACCGGCCAGTGCGCCGCGCATCACCGGCGCCGGGACGTCGGGCTGTGCCAGATGGTCGATCGCGATCTGGCGATCGTCGCGGAAGCGATCGATCGGCTGCTCGGCCATCATCGCGACAAGTCCCTCGGCGGAGCGCTGATCGTCGAGCGGCACGTGCCCCAACGCTTCGAGCAGCACGGCCACCGGCGATGCTCGGGAGAGCCGCGCCAGGGCGGCCAGCGCCTCGGCGCGATCGGCGCGCGGCAGGCCGGCGCGGAGCAGGATCGCCATGTACACCGGCCGGTATCGCTGGTCGTCGTCGCGCCGCTCGACGCGGAGCAGTTGATCGTCGCTGAGTCGCCGGAGCTGATAGTCGACGGCGCGGGGCGACTGATCGAGCAGGATACGCGGAGGCGGGGCGTCCTGGGCCGCGGACACGTGCGCCCCACCGACCATCAATACGATGACACCAATCAGCCGACCGAGACGGGCGAGACTCATGCGCTCTCTTTGGATCGGAGGCCAGGGGCTTCAGCCCCCCGGGCGACGTCCGCAGGGACTCACGCCCCTGCGCGCCGACGTTACTTCATGAACGCGTCGAGCGTCGCCATCGTCTGGTCGAGCGTGTACGACAGGAATCGATCCTGCGGCAGATCGAGCGACGACAACGCGACGGCCGCCGCATCGGGTGTCTGGAAGAAGCTCGCCGCGCGCACGGCCTCGAGCCGGACGGCCGGGTGCGGATCGACGGCCAGTTTCGCCAGGCGTGCGAGCGGGTCGCGCACGCGATCGCGCCAGTAGCACAGCACGCGCGTGGCCGCCGCGCGCGCCTGCGGGTCGGGCGACGCGAGCACGCGATCGAGCAGCGCCTCGTCCACGCGGTTGTGCCACTGGTGGACCCAGAGCGCTTCCATCAGGTGGTGCGCGTAGCCGGGCGCCGCGGGATCGAGCGCTGCCACCCACGCATCGAGCGCCGGCATCACCTCGTCCAAGGGACGCGCGCCGAGCTCGATCTTCGCGCGATACCTGACGCGGTTCTCCGGCGACCTCAACAGATCGAGCAGGGCGGGCACCGGCGCGCCGGCAATCTGCGGCGGCGTGAGCAGGGGGCGATCGACGGCCGTCACACGATACACGCGCCCGTGCAGGCGATCGCGCGACGTATCGCGCAGGTTGTGCTGCATGTGGCCGACCACGGGGTTGTACCAGTCGAGGAAGTACAACGCCCCGTCGGGTCCGACCTCGGCATCGACCGGGCGGAAGTTGGGATCGGCCGACTCGAGCAGCGGCGTCGACTCCTCGAACTTCAACCCCGCGCCGTCGTCGCTGAAGTGATAGCTCAGCAGCCCGCGGAAACCGATCGTGTTGAGCACGATGAGGTTGCCCTGCATGGATTCCGGAAAGTGCCGGCTCGACAGGATCTCGGCGCCGCCCACGGGCCGCACGCGAATCTCTCCGGGCCGCGGCGCCTTGGTGCTCTCCATCGCCGGGTAGTACTTCTTCGTCGAGAACGACGGTCCGTAGTACGTCTGCCCGCCCGTGGCGTCGAAGATGAAGTCACGGCCCCACTGATCCCAGACGTGGCCGTGCGGGTTCGGGAAGTTCATCGGCACGAACGTCTCGATCTTCCAGGTGCGCGGCTCGAAACGATAAACGCCGCCGTCGGCCTGCCGCAGCGTCGGCGCCCAGGGCGACTCCACCTGCGTGCGATGGAAGATGCCTTCCTGCATGTAGAGCGCGCCGCCCGGATCGAACGTGAAGCTGTTGATCGCGTGGTGCGTGTCGGCCGAGTCGAAGCCGTGCAGCACGATCTCCTTCACGTCGTACACGTCGTCGCCGTCGGTGTCCTTCAGGAATACCAGATTCGGCTGCTGGGCCACGAGCACGCCACCGTTGTAGAACTCGAAGCCGGTCGGGTTCTGCAGATCGCCGGCGAACACCGTGCGTTTGTCCGCCTTCCCGTCGCCGTCGGTGTCCTCGAGGATCAGCAGCTTGTCGTCGCGCGGCGTCTTCGGCCGCCAGTGCGGATAGTTCTTCCACGACGCGACCCACAGCCGCCCGCGCGCGTCGAACGCCATCTGCACCGGGTTGACCAGATCGGGAAACTCCGCCTCGGACGCGAAGAGATTCGCCGCCAGGCCGGGCGCCACTGTCATCTTCGAGACGGCCGCCTCGCCGGAGAGGAACGGATCGGACGCCTGCAGGTTCGTGCCCGCATCGACGAAGGCCGGGGTGTTGCTGTCACCGACAGGCGGCACCGCCGGTCCGGCAGGTCCGCCGCGCGCGATGCGCCAGATCCGCTCGTCGCGATTGCGCGTCATCACGTCGAGGATCGGCAGTTCGCGCTGGAGGACGTCGTAGTTGCTCGGCAGCACGTCTTCTCTCGGTGTGGCCGCGGCAACCTTGTCGTCGACGTTGCGTGGGTTGCCACGCACGAAGGTGAGGAACGCGCGGTCGCCATAGGTCGAGTACCCGTCGGTGACGCGGTACCGCTGGAACCAGTGCACGTTGCGATCGATCACCGCCTCGCGCAGCCGCTCGAGAAACGTCTCGTCATACCGCGGGGCAGGACCGCCGAACAGGGCGCCATCAATGGCCTGCGCCAGCCACCTGTTGCCGCGCGCGTTGAGGTGCACGCCATTGAGGGTCAGCGGCTCAGTCGACTCGCGGTATCCCGTCTCCGATGCCGAGAACAAATCCACGAACGTCACGCCCGCGGCCGCCGCCTCCTCGCGCATCGCCCGCGTGTAGATCGCCAGGCGCGCGTTGTTGGCCGATCCATCAGGCAGATCGGGAGTACCCAGATCCTCGTGCGCAATCGGCGAGAAGAGGACGACGCGCGGGACGCTGGTGCCGTTGTAGCGCTGCGCGAGCGTATGCGTCAGCCACGCGCGCAGATCGTTCCTGAACGCCGGCAGCCCGGCCTCGCCGGCGAACGACTCGTTGTAGCCGAAGAACGCGAAGATGACGTCGGCGGCCGTATTCGCCCCCTCGAACCGGTTGTCGGTCCGTCCCCCAATCGGATCGGCCTTGCCGCTCAGCCACTCGTCCGGGGAGCCGAAGCCCTTCGACCGCGTCCGGGTGGCCACCTCGTCGCCGCTGAAGCCGAGATGCCTGAACGTCAGGTCGTGCTCGGGGAACCGGGCGTGCATCATCGTCTCGAGCCAGCCGTCGTACTGGAGGCGCTCGGCCAGCGTGTTGCCGATGACGGCGACGTGATCGCCCGGACGCAGATCGAACGTCTCCTGGCGACCGGCCGTGGGCGCAGCCGCCCACATCGCGAACAGCAGGGCGCCAACCAAGACAGCAATGGATCGAAGTCTGGTGATCATGTGTCCTCGTGATCTGATACGCGCTGGAGCCCCGAAACGTGTTCCCCCGGGGCTGAAGCCCCGGGGCTCCGACAGTCGCCCGCAGCGTAGCCTCGTGGCCCCGTAGCCGTGTAGCCATGCCGCCTACCGCGGTATCGCCGCGTCCCACCCTGCCATGTCGGACGGCTTCACGCCCTGAATCCATCCGTCGAACGCATAGCGGGTCGGGTGATACGGCCCGACGAGGCTGACGTCATTCGTCCCGGCAATCGCGGACTCGAGTCCCGCAGCCCACAGGATGCCGTTGACCAGCAGACGACGGAATCCGTCGTTCTTCAGATCCTCCGACGCGCCGTGCGTGGTCGTGAACACCCGGCCGTCGCGGCCGGACGCGCTGTGGTACATCCGCGTCCAGGCGACCGGCATCAGGGTCTTGTCGGCCGCGGCCAGCGAATCCGGCGTCATGCCGTTCAGCACCTGCCCGCGCGCGAGCACCGTGCTGTCGGCCTGGGGATCTGCCGTGTAGCCACCCGACTCGGCCCACGCGTCGGTCACGCCGCGGAGAATCGGATGCGACGCGTTGGCCGGCTCGATCACCAGCCGCGAACTCTGCTCGTGGTTGGTGCCATAGTGACTGACCCACGTCTCGCCGAGCACCTGCCGGCCGAAACCGCCCACGTACTGTGGATCCTTGTTGTTCCAGGTGTACTTGGCGAATGGCGAACCCGCGCGCTGGATCTGGAACGCGTGCGTGGCCGTTCGGATCCCGACGACAGGGCCGCCACGGTCGAGGTAGTCGACGAGGTGCTGCATCTCGGCGTCGGGGAACTCCTGGAACCGCGCGGCCATCACGAGCAGGTCGGCCGTCTTCAGCGCGTCGAGTCCGGCCATGTGCGAACTGCCCGGCTCGATGAACCCGGTCGCCGGGTTCGTCGTGATGAACACGCTGCAGCGGAACCCGTAGTGTCGCGCGAGAATCCGTGCCAGGGCCGGCAGCGTCTCCTCGGACCGGTACTCGTGATCGCCCGCGATGAACACGATGTGGCGGCCGACGCCGGGCCCGCTGGTTCCCTCGTACGTGACCAGGTGCGGGTTCGCGGCTGCCTGGGTCCACGCGAGCCTCGGCACCGCGACCAGCGCGATCGCCACGATCCACGTTGTCAGACGCTGCGTCATCGTCGGCTCCCTGCGTCTCACTCCACCACGGAGACCAGTCTCCCCTGGGGCTGAAGCCCCAGGGCTCCGCGGTGAATCAGTCCGGAGCCCCAAGGCTTCAGCCTCGGGGAATCGCCTGTGAAGCGTGCCGAACGTATCCGGAGGCGACGCGCGTGTCAATCCGGACGCCGGGTGCGCCGACCGCGGACCATTCCGACAGGTCGCTGGCGTGTGTCCGTATAATGTCGCGCATGACCCGACGCCCATCGATGGTGTCGGCAGCCGCGATCACGGCCGCCGCAGCCTTCATCGTCACCCTCGGCAGCCTGACACTGCCGGCCCAGACCCCTCCGCAGCCGCCACCCCCGGCTGGCGAGTTCCTGCCGCGACCGCCGGTCGTCCGCCAGGATCCGACCGTTCAGCAGCGGCTGTTCCAGCTGCCCGACGGTTTCCGCATCGATCCCGTCCTCACCGATCCGCTCATCAGCGACCCGGTCGGCGTGACGTTCGACGGCAACGGCCGCATGTACGTGCTGGAAATGCGCTCCTACATGCTCGATGCGAACGGCACCGGCATGCGATCGCCGCTCAGCCGCATCTCGCGCCACGAGGACACGAACGGCGACGGCATCTACGACAAGCACACGATCTTCGCCAGCAACCTCGTGCTGCCGCGCATCGCGTTCCCGCTCGAGGACGGCGTCCTTCTCGTCCTCGAGACGGACAACCGCGACCTGTACAAGTACACGGACACCGACGGCGACGGCGTGTCCGACAAGCGCGAGTTGTTCTACGAAGGCTACGGCCGCGTCACGAACATGGAATGGCAGCCGGGCGGCATGGCCTGGCCGCTCGACAACTGGCTCTACACCACCTACAACCCCTTCCGGCTGCGCATCCAGGCCGACGGCACGATTGCCCGCGAGGAAACGGATCCGAACGGCGGACAGTGGTGGATTTCGCAGGACAACTACGGCAAGTTGTGGATGGTCGATGGCGGCGGCGAGATCGGGCCCGTCAACATCCAGGCGCCGATCATCTACGGTGCGATGAACGTGGCCGACAACTTCGAGCCCGACTTCCAGGTGCCGTGGCCCACGCCCGGCGGGATCGCGGACATGCAGGGCGGCATGAACCGCGTGCGCATGCCGGACGGCACGCTCAACCACTTCACCGCGGCCTCGGGTGTCGAGATTTACCGCGGCGATCGCCTGCCGGCCGACATGATCGGCGACCTGTTCTTCAACGAGCCGGTCGGCCGCATCGTGCGGCGCGCGAAGGTGGTGGAGCGCGAGGGGCTGGTGCAGCTCCAGAACGCCTATCCGAAGTCCGAGTTCGTCCGCTCCACCGATCCCCTGTTCCGCCCGGTGTCGATCCACAACGCCCCCGACGGCACGCTGTTCCTCGTGGACCTCTACACGGGCATCATCCAGGACGCGCAGTTCGTCGGCCCGTACCTGCGCCAGAAGGTGCAGCAGTACGGCCTCGACCGGCAGCACAACTGGGGACGCGTCTGGCGGATCTCGCACGAGAGCGCGGCGCCCGACTACACGCGGCCGCGGATGTACGAGGAAACCGCCGCGCAGCTCGTCACGCACCTCACGCACCCGAACGGCTGGTGGCGTGACACGGCGCAGAAGCTGCTCGTGCTCCGCCGCGACGTGTCGGTGGAGCCGGCACTGCGCACCATGGCGCGCACGTCGACGAACCAGCTCGCGCGCATCCACGCACTCTGGACGCTCGAGGGACTCGGCCGGCTCGACGCCGCGCTCGCCCGTGAGCTCATGAAGGACACCGATCCGAAGATCCGCATCCAGGCCATCCGCGCGAGCGAGACGCTCTACAAGGCCGGCGACCGCTCGTTTGCCGACGACTACCGCGCGATGACGAAGGACGCGGACCAGACGGTCGTCATCCAGGCGATGATGACCATCAACCTGCACCAGCTGCCCGGAGCGCGCGACCTGATCTCGTCGCTCGCCTCGTCGAGCCAGGTACGGGGCGTGCGCGAGATCGGCAACCTGCTGCTCAACCCCACGGGGTCCCGCGGCCAGTCACCTGCCCTCGCCGACGCCGACGCGCAGGCCTCGGGCATCAACCTCTCGACCGCGCAGCGGCGCTCGCTCCAGCGCGGCCAGGCGATCTACAGGGAACTGTGCACGACGTGCCACGGCCCCGACGCGAAGGGCGCCCCGATGGGCGGCTCGACGACCGGCGAACTGCTGGCGCCCGCGCTCGCCGGTAACGCCCGCGTCGTCGGCCACCGCGATGCCGTCGTGCAGGTCCTGCTGCACGGGCTGACCGGCCCGATCGACGGCCGGGAATACTCGGGCGGCATCATGGTCTCGATGGGCTCGAACACGGACGAGTGGATTGCCGACGCCGCGTCCTACGTGCGTAACGCGTTCGGCAACTCGGCCGAGATGATCACGCCCGAGCAGGTCGCGGCGCTCCGCAAGGCGAGCGCGCGGACCGAGTCGTTCACCGAGGCCACGCTCGACGCGGCGGTCCCGGCTCCGCTCGATCGCGCGGGCTGGCGCGTGACCGCGAGTCATGGCGAGGCCACGGCCGCCAACATCCTGCGGGCCGACGCGACGCCGCCCGTCCGCTGGGAGAGCGCGGTGGCGCAGGCGCCGGGCATGTGGTTCCAGGTCGAGCTGCCTCAGCCCACGCGCATCTCGGAGATCATCATGGAGGCCACCGTGCCGGTGGCCGGACGATTCGGCGGCGGTGGCCGCGGTCGGGGCGCGCTCGCCATGGGTCCGCCCGCCGGGTACAGCGTGACGGTGTCGACCGACGGCACGACGTGGAGCGCCCCGGTGGCTCAGGGACCGGGCCAGAACCCGAAGACGACGATCGCGTTCGCGCCCGTCGAGGCGAAGTTCGTCCGGATCACGCAGACGGGCACGCCCGCCAACGCGAACACCGGCTGGGCCATCCAGCGGCTGACGATCTTCAGGGCGGGACAGTAAGACGAGGCTGGGAGGAGACTGGGAGGCGAAGAAGGCCTTCCGGCCTCCTTCCAGCCTGCAGCCTCCCAGCCTTCTTTCATTGCGTCTTCTGCAGTCTTTCCAGATCAATCAACGCCCTGTTGTAGGCGATGACCGCGTTCAGCTCGGCGGTGCGGGCTGACGAGAGCTGGCCCTGGCGCACCTGCAGTTCCAGCGTCGTCGACAGGCCGGCGGCGAACCGCCGCTGCTCGGCCTCGAGCTGCTGCTCGCTCGCCGACAGCGCCGCGCGCGTGACGACCACCCGCTGATAACTGTTCTGGACCTGCCGCACCACGTCGCGGATCTGCTGAACGATGGCGATCTCGATCTCGCGGATGTTGAGCTGCGACTGGCGGCGCGTCACTTCCTGTTGCGCCAGGTTCGCATCGGCCGCGCTCCGACCGATCGGATACGACACGTTGAGGCCGACGCTCCACTGCGGGTACACGGCCCCGAAGGTATCGCCGAGCACTGACCGGAAGCTTCGCTCGTCGCGCCCCACTTCAACGGGCGGAAACCCCGCGTAGTCGAACCGCATCCCCCCCGTCCCGCTCGTGGCATAGCTGGCCTGCAGGTTGACCAGGGGTCGCGTGGCATCACGCGCCACGCGCAGGGTGAGATCGCTGATCTCCAGCTCCTGCCGCGCCGCGATCAGATCCAGCCGGTTCTCGAGCGCCGTGCGGATCTCCGCGTCGACATCGATCTCGCGCGGCTGCGATTGCACCGCGTCCGTGGCATTGATGCGCACCTGCCAGTAGTCGGGCCGCGCCGGTTCGAAGATCAGCGTGCGCAGCGCGTCCTCCGTGGTCGCAATGGCCGCCTCGGCCAGCAGGACCTGCTCCTGGTTGCTCGCCACCTCGGCTTCCGCGCTGATCAACTCGATCGGCGCCGCGGCGCCCACCTCCACGCGCTTCCGGGCGTCGGCCAGCGACGCCTGGCGAATCTCGAGGTTCTGCTGCGCCACGCGCAGCCCCTCGCGCGCGCTGATCAGGTTCAGATACGCGATGCGCACGGCTGCCTCGAGCCGTACCACCTGCTGTTCGTACTGCAGGTCGGCAACGTGCCGGCGGCGATGACTGGTCGTGAGCGCGGTGCGTGCCTGATCGGTGACCAGACCACGCCAGAGCGGCTGCGTGACGTTCACCGAAAACGCCGATCGCAGAAACGGGTTGAACAATGGATTGCCCCCGGTCTGCGAGGTGCGCGCGTTGTTCCAGGCGACGTTGTACGTCGTGCCGAGCAGCGGCAGCACCTGATTCACGGAGCTGTTGACCGTGAGCCCGCGGCTCGTGATGTCGGCCGCGCCCTGCGTGAAGTCGGTCGGGACCGACACCTGCGACGTTCGCGAGAGCGTCGTGCTCACCTGGGGCAGGAACGCCGCGCGCGCCGAGGCCACGGCGTGGTCCGCGCTGTCGAGATTGAGCCGGCTCGCCTGCAGGCCGAGATTGGCCTCGAGCGCCATCGTCACGGCCGCGTCCATCGTGAGGTCGAGCGTCGGCCTTGTGTCGGGCGGCGGTTGAGCGAACGCGATCCGGGAGACGGCCAGGACCAGCAGGCCGGCCAGCAGCGGGATGGGACGATGGCGCATGGGGGTCACTCGTAGTGAAGCGCCGACACCGGGTCGAGCCGGGCCGCGCGCGCAGCGGGATACAGGCCGAACACGATTCCGACTGACACGGACACGACACATGCTACTACAACCGATGTAACCGTCACGACCGTCGACCAGCCCGCCAGGTACGCGACCAGTTGCGACAGCACGATGCCGACCACCGTTCCGGCCAGGCCGCCCGTGATCGTGATGATCGTCGTCTCGACCAGGAACTGCCGGATGACGTCGCGCCGCGTGGCGCCGACGGCCCGACGCACGCCGATTTCCCGCGTGCGCTCCATGACGCTGGCCAGCATGATGTTCATGATCCCGATGCCGCCGACCAGCAGCGAGATCGAGGCAATGGCCACCATCACGAACTGGAACAGCCGGCGCGTCTGCTGCTGTTGCGCCAGCAGTTCGGCGGGCACGATCACCGTGAAGTCGCCGGCGCTCCTGTGGGTCGCATCGAGCAGCCCCCGCACCACGGTGCCGGCCCCGGCCACGCGGTCGTCCGAGGCCAGGCGCAGGTAGATCGCATCGATCTCGTCCCGCAGATAGGCCTGCGCATCCTCGAGCCGCCTGATCGCCGACGAGATCGGCACGTACGCCACGTTGTTGCTGTCCTGCGCGGGCAGGCCGCCCACGTCGCCCTGCACGGCCAGGCGCGGCGCCGCCACCCCGACGACGCGGAACCACTCGTCGTTGAACTTCACGAACTGTCCGACGGGATCATCGGCGCCGAAGAACGCCGTAGCCGCCGACTGCCCCAGCACGGTCACCGCCGCACCGGCCGCTTCCTCGTCGGCCGTGAAGAACCGGCCGCGCGCCATCGTCAGGCCGCCAATTTCCTGGAAGACAGCCGAGACGCCGAACACCGCCGGAATGTCGCCCTGCGCACGCGGCAGGGTCTTCGACGGGATGAGGCGCTTGCGCGGCGAGGCCGCGGCCAGCCCGTCGACCGTGGCCTCGATCGTCCGCAGGTCCGCGAAACTCAGGCCGGCCGACAACTGCCGCACGCGCTGCAGCGCCTGGTTGTCGCCCGACTCCCGCGCCTCGACGATGACGTTGCGCACGCCGAGTTGCTCGATGAATGCAATCACCTGCTGCTGCGCCCCGGCGCCAATCGACAGCATGGCGATGACCGCCGCCACGCCGAAGATCATCCCGAGCATCGTCAGGATCGACCGGAGTTTGTGCGCCCGCAGGTTGTCGACGCCCTGCGCGAGTTCCGGCCCGATGTCGAGCGTGGGCCGGCGCACGGCGGGCCGGGCGGCGGGGGTGACGGGCGCTGCCTGCACGTCGCCGCTCATCGCGTCACCGCCGGTCCGTTGGCTGCCGGGGCCTCGGGTGCCAACGACACCACGCGCGCGTCGGGCTCCACGAGCGCCACCTCGGTCCCGGCCGCCAGCCCGTCAATCGCCGCGCGCGCCTCGCCGCGGTGCAGCACCTTGATGTCGCGCGGCTCGAATCCGGCGCCGGTGCGCACGTACACGCGCGTCCGGCCGTCGCGTTCGAACACGGCCTGCCGCGGCACGACCAGCGCGTCCTCGATCCGCGGGCCGTCGATCCGCATCGCCACCGACGTGCCGGGCAGCAATCGGGCATCGGCGCCCGTCATGCCGATCGTCACCTCGAAGCGGCGCAACGGCCCGAGGTTGCGCTGGGCCTGGCCGAGTCCGCTGATCGCGCGCACGGTGGCGGGCCACTCCGCCCCGGCCACGCTGTCCGACGTGACGACCACGGCCTGCCCCTGTTCCACGTTCACGCGATCCTGTTCGTTGACCGTTCCGCGGATTTCCATCTCGCTCACATCGAAGATGTCGAGCACGGGCCGCCCGGGATTCACGAGGTCCCCCACGCGATACGGCGGCAGCGTCATGCCCGAGAAGAACACGGTGGCCGAGTCGCGGTTGTCGCGGATGGCGACCACACCGTCCATCGGCGCGACGATCCGCAGCGTTTCCATGTTCTGGCGCGCGCGATCGGCGGCCAGTTGCGCCTTGGCGCGTGTTTCCTCGAGCACCGAGATCCCGGCGGCACTGACCGTAGTGCGCGCCTGCACGTCCTGCTCGGTCTGCGCCAGCGATCGCCGCGCCTCCTGGAGCGAGACCTGCCGGATCTGGTACTCGTTGGCCGGAATCAGATCCTTGTCGACCGCCGCGTCCAGCTCGGCCCGGCGCACATTGAAGCGGGCCGTGAGCAACGCGACCTGATCCGACGCCTCCTGCGCCCCGATGTCCGCGCGCCGCTTGACGATCGTCTGCTCGGCTTCCTCCAGCTCCGACTGCGCCTGCTCGAGCGCGTAGCGCTGATCGGCCGGATCGAACGACAGGATGACGTCCCCGGCCTTCACCACCGCCCCGTTGTCGGCCATCGTCAGGATGCGGAGCGCACTGCCCACGGGCGGCGCGAGCACGAGCTGCTGCCGCGAGGCACGCAGTTCGCCGGTCATGTACACGGTCAGCGTGAGCGCGTCGCGCGTGACGCGCGCGGTGGGCACCGCCGGTGCCGACTCGCCCATCGCCGAGACGGTCGTGCGCGTGGCGCGCCAGGCGGCCAGTCCCAGGCCGGCCATCGCGACGAGCGCCGCCACGATCACCATCGGGCGACGCCACGCGGGGTGAGGACGTCCCATCATGGCTCTGACTCCCCGGCCGGCGTGCCCGGCCTGCTGCGGGCGATCCGATCGCCCGGATTGATCGGACCCGCAATGGCCGCCTGATCGCGGCCGCGTCTGATGACCTCGACGGGTACCGGCTCGAACGATCGCCGCATCTGCCGATAGACGACGGTACGACCATCGTCGTAGGCAATGGCCGTGGCCGGCACCAGCAACACGTCGGCCAGTTCGCCCACGGTGATGCGCGCCGCGGCGCTCATGCCGGGCCGCAGGCGATCGTCCGAATCCTCGATCATCAGCGTGAGATCGAACTGTTTCGGCGGCGGCCAGCCGCTCGTGAAGTCCGTGCGCGCGAGCAGGGAAATCTGGCTGACCGTGGCGTGGTACTCGCGATCCGCAATGGCGTCGAGCCGGATGCTGGCCGACTGCTGCTCCTGCAGCCGCCCGCGGTCCGCTTCGTCGATCCGGGCCGTGAGATAGACGGACGAGAGATCGGGCAGTTCGAGGATCATCGCGCCGGGGAACGCCCGGTCGCCCTGCCGGAACTCCTGCGGATTGCCGCCCATCGGCGTCGCCGATCGGTAATTCGGGAGGATGCTGACCGTGCCCGCCGTCGGCGCCGACACCTGGAGGGCGCTCGCCTGCCGCGTGGCGCGATCGAGTTCGGCCTGCACCTTGTCGATGGCGCGCTGCCGCGTGTCGTGATCCGACTGCACGTTAGCCTCGGCCGACGCGAGCGCGGCCTTCGCCTCGGCCAGGCGCTGCCGGGCGTCGGCCAGCGCCAGGCGATTGCGTTCCGCCTCGATTTCGGACACCAGCCCGATCTCGCCGAGCGCGAGCTCGGCCCGCGTGACGTCGAACTCGGCCCTGGCCACGGCGGCCTTGCGCTCCTCGATCGTGATGCGCGACTGTGCGGTGGTCTGCTCGAGCTCGGCCCGCGAACTGCGCAGTTCCCCCTGCTTTTCCTGAATCGTCCGTCGCAGGTTGACCGCGTCGAACTCCGCCACCACGTCACCGGCCTGCACCACGTCGCCATTGCGCGCGATCTTCAGAATCTGCAGCTCGCCGGCATCGAACGGCGCGGTGACGTACGTCGATCGCACGGGCTGCACCTGGCCGCGCACTTCCACGATGTCGGCATACGTCCCGCGCACCACCGCCACGGTGGCGGCGTCATCGGCCGCCGCGCCCGTGAGCCAGGCTCGTCCACTCAGCACGACGACGAGGAGCGCGACGACCGCGAGACCAGCCATCAGCCGCCGACGCGTGAACAGGGCGGGCGTCGCGATCATCGCGGGACCTCCGCACGCGCCGATCTCGCGACACCGGCATCGGCAATCGGGACGTCGATCCAGGCCGTCAGATCCGGCAGCAGCTGCGGGTGCGCCCCGTCAATCGACACGATGGCCGCCAGCGTCCGCACCGTGGGGCTCAACTGGCTGACCGTCGCCAGCGGCGCCACCGTATCGATGGTGCCGTCGAAGACGAGCTCCGGGAAGCCATCGAGCCCGATCTTCACGCGCTGGCCGGCCGCCACGCGCCCGGCATCGGCCTGATTCACCTTCGCCCGCACGCGCATGTGCGACGTGTCGACGATGTCGATGACCGCCGTACCCGGCCAGACCTCGTCGCCCTCGGCCACCTCGACGAGCTGTCCGTTGCGATAGAGACGCTTCATCACGACGAGGCCGCTGAACGGCGCGCGCGTGATCATCAACTCGGCATTGCGCTCGGCGTAGCCCAGCGCGCGCTCGGCCCTGGCGCGTCGGATGTCGAGGATGCGCAGGTCAGCCTCGGCCGCCGTGCGCTTCAGCGTGTAGGTGGTGGCGAGCTGCGCGTGCCGCGCACGGGCCTGCTCGAGCGCCAGCGTGTTCTTCTCGGCATCGATGGGCGCAATCAGCTCGTTCTTCCGCACCTCGAGCTCGGCGCGCGCCACGTCGTGTTCGGCGGCCGTGAGCTCCGTGAGATCCGTGGCCTCGAGCGCGGCCTGCTCGGCCACCTTCTTCCCGATCTCGCTGCGGATGTTCACCAGCTCGGCGCGCCTGTCGAAGGCATTGCGCTCCTGCTGCTGGCGATCGAACTCCACCAGCACATCCCCGCGCTCCACGCGCGTGCCCGACTTCACCAGCCCGACGATGAGCAGCGGCGTGGCCGGTCCCTCCAGCCTCGGCACCGATACAGCGGTGGTCTGCACGGCTTCCACCGTGCCCGTCAACCGTACGACCGGACCGGACACCACGGGTGTCGTGTCCCCAGCCGGGGAAGGGGTATCGGCGACCCGCTCCCCGGTACAGCCGCCGATCAGGCAGGCCAGCAGAATCGGCACGGCCGGACGAACGAACGCGGTGACGTCGATCCGACGATGCGCCCAGGCCGGCGCCCGCGACTTTCGCGGCATGTGGTGGCTCCTTGACGATGTGAATCGCTGGTTAGACGAGCCCCGGGATGAACTGTTTGGAGGGATTGGACACTGCGCCTGCGCGTTCTGTTCCCGTAAACGACACAGGGCCGACTCGAAGGCCGGCCCTGTGTGAGGCACGAGGTGGCTGACGCGTGGTGCGTCTACTGTCCGGCAGCCGGCGCCGGGGCGGGGGCCGGCGCGGCCGCGGGTGCGGGCGCCGAAGCCGGCTCGATGACCTGGCCGGGCACCTTGCCCTGCGTCTCGACGATCTGCGCCACGAAGTGATTCCGGACCGACGCGCTCTCGCGCATGTGCCGGATATAGGCCTGTTGCAGCAACTGCTGGCGACGCGCGTGCAGCAGATCGCGGATGCCGTCACGCACCGTGGCGTTGTCGAGGTCGCGCTGCCCTGCCGGCTCGTGCGACACCACCATCAGCACGACGTAGTTCGGCCCGATACTGAGCGTGCTGGCCGTGCCCGGCTTCATGGTGCGCACGGCGCGCGCCAGCGCCGGCGGCAGGTTGGCCAATGCCGACTCGGGGACCAGACCGAGATCGCCGCCCGCGGCCACCGACTGCGGATCCTCGGAGTACTCGGCGGCCAGTTGCGCGAAGTCGGCCCCACCCTGGAGCCGCTGCGTGATCATCTCGGCCTTGCGCCGCGCCTCGTCGGGCGTGGCCGCGTCGTCGCCCCGCCCGTTCTGGAGCGACGGATCGCGCTGCGGCGTGATGAGGATCTGCGCGAGCCGGTAGTGCGGCTCGGTCAGGTTGAACTGCGCGCGGTTCGCGTTGTAGAACGCCGCGACGTCATCGTCGCCCACGGCAATCTTGGAAACGACCTCGCGGTCGACCAGCTTCTGGGCGGAGATCTCGCGGCCCAGGCTCGCCCGCACGTCGTCGAGCGTCAGGCCTCGGCCGGCCAGCTGCGCCTGGAAGTCGGCATCCGACAGCGACCGCTTCTGCTCGTTGAGCGCGTTGTCGATCTCCACGTCGGTGGCCTGGACCCCGAGTTCCCGCGCCTTGTGCTGCAGGATCTCCTGTGTGATCAGGTCGTCGAGGATGTCCATCTTCAGCGTGAGCATCTCCTCGACGGACGGCGACGCCGTGGCGCCCGCCGTCAGGCCGCGATAGGTCTTGTCCACCTCGGCGCGGAGGATCTGCCGGCCGTCGATGTCGGCCCAGACGTCAGGCGACGACGGCGCGGTCGTTCGGCCGGTACCGCCGCCACAGGCAACGGCGAGAAAGGTCATCGCCATCACGCCACCGGCGGTGGCGAGCTGGCACACGGAAAGCGGCTTCGGGTTCATCATGCGGCTACGAGTCTGAAGGGAGATCCCCGGGCCCGCGGCCCGGCGGTTCCGGTGTCGGGAACGGGGCATCCTAACACGCGGCCCCCTGATCTAGGATGACGCCATGAAGATGACCGTCCTTGCCCTCGTCAGCCTGTTCGCCCTGTCGGCCGCCGGCCTGGCCGCCGCTTTTCAGTCCGCCACACAGGTGCGCCACATCGTGGTGTTCAAGTACAAGGCCGACGCCACACCGGCCCAGATCGATCGGGTGACGACCGCGTTCGCGGCCCTGAAGGACGCGATTCCGGGCATCGTCGCGTTCGAACACGGGGTGAACAACAGCCCGGAGAACCTCAACAAGGGCTTCACGCACGTCTATCAGGTCACGTTCACCGACGCAGCGGCCCGCGATGCGTATCTTCCGCACCCGGCCCATCGCGCGTTCGGTCAACTGCTCGGTTCGCTCGGGATCCTCGAGGAAGCCTTCGTCGTCGATTACGCCCCCGTGCCGTAGGCGCCAGGCGCCCGGTCAGGGCTGACCGGTTTCGATCCGGCGCTTCGTGTTGACCAGCACCGTCCCCGTGGCCTCGCGCGCCTCGTTGCGCACGCGCCGCCTGACGAACAGCCCGGTGAAGCCGGTCATCCCGTCGGTGCGGCTCGACATGACGGTGACGAACCAGAAGCCGGGCCCGCGCGCCGGATCGGGCAGCAGCACGCGCAGTTCGAGCGCACTGCGGAAGTAATGGTTCGCGTAGATCATCTTCGACGCGACCACCACATCCTCGGGCCGCTCGCGGATGGTGAGGTGACTGATCCGGATCGTCGGCTTCAGGCCGAACTCCGTTTCCTGCCAGTAGACGAACGACGAGGCCCCGGGCAGCCAGACACGCGGAAACCCGATCAGGTACCGATGGACGTCGGGCATGTAGGTCGCGAGCAGCGGCATGTCGTCGACCATGGCGCGGAACTCGTCGCCCATCGAGATCGGCGTGCCCTTGTCGCGGAGCATCGGCAGCCGGCTGTTCCCACCTGCCAGATACGCCGTCGTGTAGTCATACAACACGTGCCGCATCATCCGTTCGGCCTCGGCGTGCCGGTCCGCCGAGGTCCAGTCGATCCGCGTGTGGAACGCGTCGATCGCGGCCTCGTCGAGCTTGATCTCGCAATCGCCGACGCGGCAGTTCCGCAGGTCGGAGACGAGCGCGGGCGTCAGCCGCGCGCCGGCAAAGTCATCGAGCTGCGGCGGCCGCCCGACGCGCCTGGTGATCCGGAACGCCTTGCCGCGCTCCCAGGATTCGATGTCGCGGATGGCCTCGACATAGCGCTGCGGGGGCGCGGCGATCCAGATGGCCCCGAACACGGACACCTGCTCGCTCGCGTCGCTGGTGAGCAGCTTCGTGACGGGCCCGCCGGCCGCCAGCCGGCGGCGATCGCCCTGGCTCGGGTGCACGGCCTCGTCGAGGAAGCGCGCGAAGAGCGGCGGCAGGGCGTCGACCTCCGCGGCCGGCGCACGCGTGGCCCCCAGGACCGCGAGCGCGAGGAGGGACACGGCCAGCGGCCCGTTCGTGGAACTGGACCACCAGGTCGAGAACGCCATGGCCACAGCATACGGCACGGCCGCAACGTCCGCGGCCCTGCCGTCGTAACCCACCGAGCGTGCAATCGACCATCACCAGAGAGGGGCCGCGCATGGCAGGCAGCAGGAATCGATTCGTGGGGGCCGGCGCCATCGTCGCCGCTGTCGCGGCCGCCGTCACCTTGACGCTGGCCGGCAGCCAGACGCCGGCCACGCGCCTGCCCGACAGGCTGAGCGACGCGGACTTCTGGCGGCTGTCGCAGGATCTGTCCGAGCCCGACGGCACCTTCCACTCGGAAAACCTGGTCTCGAACGAGATCCGGTTCCAGACGATCCTCCCGTCGCTCATCGAGACCGTGCCGGCCGGGCGCGCCTACATCGGCGTCGGGTCCGAACAGAACTTCACCTATATCGCCGCCGTCCGCCCGGCCATCGCGTTCATCGTGGACCTCCGGCGCGGCAACCTCGACCTGCACCTGATCTACAAGGCCCTCTTCGAACTGTCGACCGACCGTGCCGAGTTCGTCTCGCGGCTGTTCTCACGCCCGAGGCCCGCCGGTCTCACCGCGACGTCCAGCATCGACGAGATCTTCGCCGCCTACGCCGGGGTGGCGCCCGACGAGGCGACATACGCCGCGAACCTGCGCGCCATCGAGGCGCACCTGACGACCACGCACGGCTTCGCGCTGCTCGACGGCGATCACGACGGTATCCGGTTCGTCTATCGGTCGTGGTTCGAGGCCGGCCCTGACCTCCACTACCAGCTCACGGGCCGCGGCCGCATGGGCGGCGGCTTCCCGACCTACGCGGACCTCATGACCACGACCGACGGCAGCGGACGGCAACGCAGCTACCTGGCGTCGGCCGACGCGTTCCGCACGTTGAAGGATCTGCACGCGCGCAACCTGATTGTGCCGGTCGTCGGCAACTTCGGCGGTCCAGGCGCGTTGCGGGGCGTCGCCGCATGGCTCACGGCGCACCAGACACGGGTCGGTGCCTTCTACACGTCGAACGTCGAGCAGTACCTGCGGCGCGACGGACTGTGGGACGCGTTCTGCGCGAGCGCGGCCACGTTCCCGATCGACGGATCGAGCCTGTTCATCCGCTCCGAACGCGGAGGATTCGCCGGAACCCCAGGGCGCGGCATGGGCGGATTCGCATCGATGCTCCAGCCGATCGCCGATCGCGTGGCGCCGTGCACGGCACGATGACGACCGCGTCGGTGACACAGCCGCGGCACGCGCGCGGCGGTCACGGCCTGTGCGCGCCGTCAGGCGCCACCGGCCGCGGCAGGCCGGCGGCCGCGTAGATCTCGGCTTCGTCGAGACTTTCGTGCTCGAGCAGCTGCGCGACAATCGCGTCGAGCTGCGCGCGGTGCTCGCGGATCAGGCGTCGGGCTTCCGCGTAGCACGCCTCCGTGATGCGCCGCACCTCGTCGTCGACGGCATCGAGCAGGGCGTCGGAGACGCCGGCCATCCGCGGATCCCCCTCGACCGGCAGGACCGACAACGGTCCGATGCGCTCCGACATGCCCCAGCGGCCGACCATCGACCGCGCGATGCGCGTCACCGCCTCGAGATCGGCCTCGGCGCCTGTCGTCACCACGTCGAAGACTTCCTGCTCGGCCGCCATGCCGCCGAGCGCCCCGATGATGCGGCCACGCAGGTAGGCCGCGTCGTAGCCGTACCTGTCGGTATCGGGGGTCGACAGCGTCACGCCGAGCGCGCGGCCGCGCGGGATGATCGACACCTTGCGCACGGGATCGGCACCCGGCTGCAGCAGGCCGATGAGCGCGTGCCCGGCCTCGTGATACGCCGTCCGCCGGCGCTCGGCCTCGGGAATCACGACGGCGCGGGCCGTGCCGAGTTGCACTTTTTCGAGTGCATCCATCAGGTCGCGCTGCGCCACGGCCTCGTGTGCGCGACGCGCGGCGAGCAGCGCGGCCTCGTTCACGAGATTGGCGAGATCGGCGCCCGTCATGCCGGGTGTCGCCGCGGCCACCGCCTCGAGACGCACGTCGGCGGCCAGCGGCACCTTCCGCGTATGGACCTCGAGAATGGCCACGCGCCCCGTGTGATCGGGTGGGTGGACCTGAATCTGCCGATCGAACCGCCCGGCACGCAGCAGCGCGGGATCCAGGACGTCGGGCCTGTTGGTCGCCGCCAGCACGACGACGCCCTCGTGACCGGAGAAGCCGTCCATCTCGGTGAGGATCTGGTTGAGCGTCTGCTCGCGCTCGTCGTGGCCGCCGTACGCCCGCGCGCCGCCCCGCGCCCGGCCGATGGTGTCGATCTCGTCGATGAAAACGATCGCCGGCGCCACCTTCCGGGCCTCGGTGAACAGCTCGCGTACGCGGCTCGCGCCCACGCCCACGATCATCTCGATGAACTCCGAGGCACTGGCACTGAAGAACGGCACGCCAGCCTCGCCGGCCGTGGCGCGCGCGAGCAGCGTCTTGCCGGTGCCCGGCGCGCCGGCCAGCAGCACGCCCTTCGGCGCCCGCGCCCCGAGCTGGCGATATTTCCCGGGGTCCTTCAGGAAATCGACGATCTCGCTGATCTCGTTCTCCACCTCGTCGATGCCCGCGACGTCGTCGAACGTCACGCGCACGGACTCGGGATCGACGCGCGTCTTGCGCCCGCCCGATCCGAACATGTTGCCCATCGCGCGCTGCTGGCCGCGATACATCCAGATATAGAAGCCCACCAGCAGCAGGATCGGCGCGAACGAGAAGAGCAGGTTCACCAGCACGCCGCGCTGCTGCACGATCGGCGTGGCGCGCACGACCGCGCCGCCCTCGGCCAGTTCGGCCAGCAGGTCGTCGGTGGCGAACGTCGGCCGCTCGGTGGTGAACTGCTCGTAGGTCCTGTCCGTCTCGCCGGGCACGGCCACGGCACGGCGCAGCCGTCCCTCGATCGAGTCTCCGCGCGTGAACACCGCCTCGACGTTCTTCGCGCTCACCTGCGTCTTGAACTCGGTGTACGCCACCGCCTCGGGCCCGGCCATCCAGTCCTGCAGCGTGAAGACGCCGAACAGCAGCAGGTATCCGAGGAGCCAGATGCCGAGCGTCAGCCAGCGGGACGGCCGACGAGGCGACGAGGCATCGGCAGACGGCAGCCCCTCGGTGCGCCAGGGCTTATTCGTGTGCGGCGACGCATCGGCCGGCACGGGATCGCGCGGCATCTGCGCCGGTGAGGATCCATTCGATTCCGTCATGTCCGCCGGCCTTCCGTCCTTCGCCGCGCTACCATCCCGACATCTTCGATTCGTCGAGACCGGCCACATCGAACGTGGCCGTGCGTGTCCCGCCGGCCCTCACGGGGAACTCGATGCTGATGCGCGTGGCCTCACCGGTCAGCCGCCACAGCGCCTGCCAGTCGTTGATGAACAGCGCAATCGCGTCGTCGGACGTCGGCCGACGCGCCGCCATTCGCCGCGGCGCGTCGTCGTCAGCGACGACGGTGACCGAGCAGCGCGGGGCACACTCGAAGTCGCCGGCCTGCAGCACGAGGTAGCTGCTCCGTCCCCACGTGGCGTGATCGCGGAAGACGAGCAGGACCGCGCGCTCCGCCAGTCCGTCGGTATCCACGCTGTTGGCCGAGCGGATCGCGGCCGAAAACTGCCGCGCCCCGGCCATGGTGGTTTCGTTGTACGTCCAGAGCGCCGCCAGCCGCTGCGTCTCGAGGCGCGCCGTCCGCGCCTCGGCCTCGGCAGCCAGTTCCGCCTCGCGTGCCGCGGCAGCCGCTGCCTTGTCGGCCTCCCGCGCCGGATCACCAGAACACGCCGGGGACGCGATCGCGACGACCAGCAGGACGAGCAGGGACACGATTCTCACGGCAGACTCCTCGCGTGCCTCTCATGGTACCCGCAATCCCCGCACGCCACGCCGCGCCCCCGGGATATCCTCTGAGGCCATGCCGTCTCCGTTCGATCTCAGCGGCCACGTCGCCATCGTGACGGGCGCCAACACCGGCATCGGGCAGGGCATCGCCCTTGCCCTGGCGCGCGCCGGTGCCGATGTCGCGCTCGTCGGGCGCACGGCTGCCACGGACACGGCTGACGCGACCCGGGCGATGGGCCGCCGCGCGCACCAGGTGCTCGATCGGATCCCGGCCGGTCGCTGGGGCACGCCGGCCGACATCGGCGGCGTCGCGGTCTTCCTGGCATCGCCGGCGACCGACTGCGTCCATGGCCACGTCCTCGCCGTCGACGGCGGCTGGCTCGCCCGATGAGCGCCGACGAGACGCCGCGCCCACACCGGCCGACTGACGACGCGGCGGCGACGCGCGATGTGGCGGCGTTCCGCGACGCGGTCGTGGCGGGAGACGTCGCCCGTGCGCGGCAGTTGCTGACGTGGCCGCACGTGCGCGATCGCGTCGACGATCCGCTGTTTGCGTTCGGCCGGAGCGCGGTCCACGAAGCCGCGACGAACGTGCCGCTGCTGGAGGTGCTGCTGGCGGCCGGTGCGAATCCCGATCGCCCGAGCGTGTGGGCCAACGGCCCGTTCACACCGCTCGATCACGCCACCGAGGACACGGCCCGGTGGCTCCTGGCGCACGGCGCCACGCTGACCCCGCACGCGGCGGCACGCCTCGGCTGGATCGACGATCTGCGGGCCCTGCTCGACGCCGATCGCACGGGCGTCCACGCACGCGGTGGCGACGGCGTGCAGCCGCTGCACGGGGCGAAGACCGTGGCGATTGCGGACCTCCTGCTGGCGGCCGGCGCGGAGGTCGATACCCGCTGCCTCGATCACCAGTCCACGCCGGCGCAGTACGCGCTGGCCGATCGGCCCGACGTCTGCCGGTTCCTGCTCGATCACGACGCCACGCCCGACATCTTCATGGCCGCGCGCCTGGGCGATCTCGCGCTTACCGACCGTCTGTGCGAGGCCGATCCCGCGTGTGTCGCCGCGCGTATCGGCGATGTCGGCTACGCGCCCGTCTCACCCGTCTCGATTTACGGCTGGACGCTCGGGTTCGGGCTGTCACCGCACCAGGTTGCGGGACGATACGGACATCACGACGTGCAGGATCGACTCACGTCGAAGAGTCAGGCTCGCGTGCGATTCGCGAACGCGGTGCTGGCCACTGACGAACCGGCGGTGCTGGCGATCCTGGCCGAGGATCCGTCGGTCGCCGCGGCGTATTCGGCCGATCCCCATGGATCACTCGCGCGCGCGATTTTTCACGGCCACCTCGAGGCCGCCGCATTGATGATCCGCCTCGGGTTCGATCCGGCCGTGCCGGGCGTGGACGGCGGGACCGCCCTGCACGCGGCCTGCTGGATGGGTCACGTGCCGCTCGTCGAGCGACTGATCGCCGTGGGCGGCGTCGCGCTCGACGCCCGCGATCCGGTCCACGGCAGCACGCCGCTCGGGTGGGCGGCGTTCGGATCCGTGCACCGCCGCGCGGCCGACGGCGACTACGCGGCCGTCATCGAGCGGCTCGTCGCGGCCGGGGCGGACATCCGGGCCGCCGGAAACGGCCAGGGCCGATCGCTCCTCGCAATGGCCGAGGGCCACCCGGCCGTGCAGCAGACCCTGCGACGTCTCGGCGCCGCCTGATCCGCACACGGCGAGTGGCCCACGGCGTCGCACCTTCGTCGTGGAACGTGCGTACGACAGCCAGTGCCTACCGACGACCGACCGTGTACGGCAGCGTCAGCGATCCCGACAGCACGTCGAACACCTCGTAGACGCCGAGCATCGGCTTGTCGCGATCGGCGGCGTGCGCGTCGCCGGCGGCCGGTGCGGACACTTCCATGTAGCAGGTCACCGCATCGTAGCGGAACGCGGGCGCGCCCTCACCGATCCACAGGCGCGACACGGGCACGATCACCCGCAATGCCTGCGCGCGGGTGGTCACCGCGTACCCGGGCGAATCCATGTACATCGGCATGCCGGGATTGGTCGGCGGCAGCACCACGGCGTCGGCCTTGGTGAACGCCTTCACACTCAGCCCGCCGGGCACGCGCGTGTCCGGCACCAGGACCACCCAGTGCGTGTGCCACGTGACGCCGTCGTTCCCGAAGTTGCCGTCGCGATTCTCGTCCCAGAGTGGCGTGTCGTCGAAGTCCGGGTGCGACGTCACGGCCAGGGCCAGCGTGCCGTCTGTCTGGCTGAAGCCGGCCGCCGTTGGCGGCAGCGTCGTCGGAAAGACGTAGCCGAGCACTGGAGCCCCATCGAGTTGCCCGCGCGCACGCGGCGTCGTGCGCCCCGCGGTGCCCGCAACCTGCTGTTCGAACACCAGCAGATCGAGATCCACCATGTGCGTGACGGAAGCCGCCGTCAGATCGAAGTCCGCGTTGTCATAGCTGGTGGCCTGCTGTGCCGCTGCGGGCGCCAGCATCCAGGGCAGCAGCATGAGACCGAACGTGAAGAGTGTCGTGCGTCGTGTCATCATCATCTCCTGTGACGATGCTAGTGACGGCTTCGACGGCTGAACAGCACGCACAAGTTCGTAGTGTAGGCACCAGACGGTACCCATGACGCAGCCCTCGCCTTCCTCGCCCCGCCTGACGATCCGCCGCATGGTGGAGGACGTGGTGGGGTGCAAGTGGACGCTGCACGTGCTCGCGCAGGTGCGTGCCGGCGTGAATCGACCGGGGCAACTGGTGCGCAGCGCCGAGGGGCTCACCACGAAAGTCCTGAACGAGCGACTCGTGAAGCTGGTCCGCTACGGCGTTCTGGAACGACACGCGTATCCCGAAATCCCGCCGCGCGTCGAATACCACCTCACGCCGCTCGGCACGCGACTCGACGCGCTGCTGGACGCGATCGATGCGCTGCAGCGGGACGTCGATGCGGATCGCATAGCGCCCGCGGCGCGCGCGCTATCCTCGAACGATGACGATGACGGCCGGACCTGACGTGCAATGAACTGGATGCACAGGCGCCTGTGCGCCTCTCGACCGTGGCGGGCGTGGCTCACGCGCGACCTGCTGCCATGGGCGCTGACCGGCATTCCCGGCGGCGGCACTGTCCTGGAGATCGGTCCCGGTCCCGGTGCGGCCACCGATGTCCTGCTGACGTGGGCACAACGACTCACCTGCGTCGAGGTCGACAGCGCCCTCGCACGCACGCTCGCGCGACGGCTGACCGGGCGGGACGTCGACATCCGCTGCGAAGATGCGACGAGCCTGTCAGCCCCCGACGCGTCGTTCGACACCGTCGTCTGCCTCATGATGCTGCACCACGTGGCACCGGCGGCCCGGCAGGATCGCCTCCTGGCCGAGGCCGCGCGCGTGCTGCGTCCGGGCGGTACGTTCGTGCTGCTCGACAGCCGTCCGAGTCGCCTCATGGACGTACTGCACGTACGCGACACGATGCTGCTTTCCGATCCCGGGACGTTCGCGGACCGACTCACCGCGGCGGGCTTCGATCGGGCAGCCATCGACGTGCGATCCCACAGCTTCCGCGCCGTGGCGCGCCGCCCCGATGCGCAGGCCCACCTGCACTGAGTGCGATCGCGTCTGTGAGCGGGAACGCGCGCGATCGCTGCACGCCTACAGCGCTTCGCCCTCGCACTCGGGACAGGCGTGGCTGACGAAGCGAAGCCACTCCAGCGCTTCCAGAGCCGACAGCCGCGACAGGGCATCCGGTCCCGACGCAGCCACGGCGATCTCTCCCCAGCGATCCGCCACGAGCACCGCCGGCGCCGGCAGCCCCGCCACGACGTCGCGCGTGATGACGACGGTCGCCTCGAGCCGGCTGAACTCGTCGGCGTACGAGGCCCCCTCCCGCACCCAGGCGTCGGCTTCATCGGATGGCGCTGGGTCTCCGAGCACGGCGAGCACGAGATTCCGCTGCTGCCAGATGTCGAGATAGGCGACGGGGGTCCCGTCGAGACCGTGAACCGTGAAGTGTGGAACCGCGTCTCCTCGCGTCAGCATCATGTACTCCCCTGCGACCGTCCGCGATGGCGCCGCAGATACTCGCCGAGCACCACTGCCTGGTTGTGTTCGGCATCGCGCGCCCCGAACACCAGCGTGGCGCGTCGGCCGTGCACGCGCGCGGCGAGCGCCTCCACGGCGTCGGGCCTAGTGTCGAGTTCGGCGATGTAGCGCCGGCGGAACTCGTCCCACCGGGCCGGATCGTGCCCGAACCAGCGGCGCAGGTCGGCCGATGGCGCCACGTCCGGCATCCACTCGTCGACGGCGGCCTTCTCCCGGCTCAGACCTCGCGGCCACAGCCGATCGACCAGGACACGCACGCCGTCGCCGCGGGCCGGGGGATCGTAGACGCGCTTGAGGCGGAGACGATCCACCGACGGTTTCGACGGGGCTTTCGTCATAAACTGTATTTTAGATGCAACTTAACGACTTCAGCGACTACAGCCTGCGGGTCCTCGTCTACGCGGCGGCTCGTCCGGACCGACGCTGTGCCACGGCCGAGGTCGCCTCGGCCTTCGGCATCTCGCGCCACCACGTCGTCAAGGTCGTGCACACGCTGCAGCGACTCGGCTATCTCGAGACGACGCGCGGACGCGGCGGCGGATTCCAACTGGCACACGCGCCCGAGGCGATTCGCGTCGGCGACGTGATCCGCCAGACGGAGGGCACGCTCTCGCTCGTCGAGTGCTTCGACGACGGCAGCACCTGTCCGCTGACACCGGCCTGCGGGCTCAAGCTGGCGCTCGAGGAGGCCTTCGGCGCCTTCTTCGCGACCCTCGATCGCTGGACGCTGGCCGATATCATCGGCCAACCGCGCTGGATTGCCCGTGCGCGGCTGCTGCACCCAGAGGATGACCATGTCCACGTCTGACCACCGCCCCGCCGAGCGGGATCTGACTTCGCGCAACGACATCATCGCCCTTGTCGACGCCTTCTATGCGCGCGTACGCGCCGACAGTCGTCTGGGCTTCATCTTCGACGATGTCGCGCAGGTCGACTGGTCCGCGCACCTGCCGAAGATGTACGCGTTCTGGGATGCGATCCTGTTCGGCGCGCCGGGTTTCACGGGCAACCCGCTCGGCGTGCACCGGACGCTGGCGATGCAGACGCCCGTGACCCCGGACGACTTCGGCCGCTGGCTCGCGCTCTTCCACGAGAGCGTCGACGAGTTGTTCGTTGGTCCCACGGCCGAGGACGCGAAGCAGCGCGCCGCGCGCATTGCCTCGGTGATGCAGCACCACATCCTGATGGATCAGATGATGACCGGGACGATGCCCGCCGGCCACTGACGTCCGCTCTGCGCAAGATGGCTCGGTCGCGATAAGCTGTCGTCACTCTTTGCATACATTCCGGCGACAGGCAGACGGGCCGGATATCACCGCGAGGATTCGCGGAACGAGGCAGGAATGAGCGCGACACACCCCGAGTCACAGGACGCACCGGCCATGGATCGCCGGCGCTGGATGAAGCACGCCGCCACGTACGCCGGCGCATCGGCCGCCCTGGTCGCGGCCGGCTGCGCCGCCGATCCCTCGGCACCGGCAGCGGGCCCGTCGTCGAACACACCGGCAGCGGGCACTGTCGAAACGCCCGACGCGGCGGTCGTGACCACGAACGCGGGGCGCGTCCGAGGTTTCACCCGCAACGGCGTGTTCATCTTCAAGGGCATCCCGTACGGCGAGACCACGGCGGGCGAATACCGGTTCCTGCCGCCGCGCCCCGTCACCCCGTGGACCGACGTGCGGCCGACCGTGGCGTGGGGCCCGGTGTCCCCGCACGGACCGCGTGCCGGCTGGGTCAACCAGGAAGAGCAGTTCCTCTATCAGTGGGACGACGGGTTCGCCGGCGAGGACATGTTGCGCATCAACGTGTGGACGCCGTCGGTCAACGACAACAGCAAGCGGCCCGTCCTCGTCTGGATTCACGGCGGCGGCTACGCGTCGGGATCGAGCCAGGAGCTGCGGCCGTACGACGGTGAGCGGCTCGCGCGTGAACACGACGCCGTGCTCGTCTCGATGAACCACCGGCTCAACGTGTTCGGGTTCCTCGATCTGTCGCGCGTCGGCGGCGAGCGCTACGCGCAGTCGGGCAACGCCGGCATGCTCGACCTGGTGCAGGCGCTCGAGTGGGTGCGCGACAACATCGCGAACTTCGGTGGCGATGCCGGCAACGTCACGATCTTCGGCCAGTCCGGCGGCGGCGGGAAGGTCACGACGCTGATGGCGATGCCGAAGGCGAAGGGGCTCTTCCACAAGGCCGTGGCGCTGAGCGGATCATTCATCAGCCGGCACACGCCGGACTCGGCCGAGCAGCTCGCGCGCGCCGTGCTGAGCGAGCTGGGTCTGAGCGCCGCACAGGTCAGCCGGCTGCACACGGTGAGCATGGACGCGCTGGCCAACGCGAGCGTCACAGCGCCGCAGAGAGTCGCGCCGTTCAGCTTCCCGCGGCCCGGCACGCTACCCGTCATCAGCCTCGGGTGGCAGCCGGTGGTCGATGGCGTGGTCCTGCCGGAGTCGCCGTTCGATCCCGCGGCCCCCGCACAGTCCGCGGACGTCCCGTTCCTCGTCGGCAACACGTTCCACGAGTTCACCACCAGCATCAACAATCCGCAGGCGCGCGAGACGACGTGGGAACAGCTCGAAGCCGCGCTCCGTCCGCAGACGGGCGATCGCACGACGACGGCCATCGCAGCCTACAGGCAGCTGTTCCCGTCGGCCGAACCATTCGAGGTCGCGGGCCTGATCGGCGCGGACATGTTCCGGCGCGGCGCGATTCTCCAGACGGAACTCAAGGCCGCGCAGGGCGGCGCCCCGGTCTACGCCTACTGGTTCGGGTGGAAGACTCCCGTGCTCGACGGACGGCCGCTCGCCTATCACTGCCAGGATCTGGCGTTCTGGTTCGACAACATCGATCTCTGCCTGCAGTCGACGGGCGGCGGCGCGGATGCGCGGCGGCTCGCCTCGCAGATGAGCCGCGCGCTCGTGGCGTTCGCGCGCACCGGCGATCCGAACCATGACGGCATCCCCTCGTGGGCGCCGTTCACGGCGGACAACCGCGCGATGATGATCTGGGATACCACCAACGAGGTGCGCGTCGACCCCGATCGCGAGGCGCGCAACGCGCTCGCGGAAGCCTAGACGGATAGAACTCGTGCGGGGGCTCAGCCCTCTCGGATCGGAGGCCCGGGGCCGAAGCCCCGGGCTTGCGTATGTACTGCAGGAACACCATGGAGGGACGGAGGACACGGAGACGAGAACAAGGCCAAATCTCCCTGCCCTCCACACCTCCATGGTTGCAAGACGACGTCCGGTACGCGCCTCGCGTCGCGTGCCTGGAGCGCGCCACGACAATACAGAGCGCCGGGGCACTCCGGACACCATGGAGGGACGGAGGACACGGAGACGAGAACAAGGCTAAATCTCCCTGCCCTCCAGCCCTCCATGGTTGCAAGACCGCATCAGGTATGCACCTCGCGCTGCGCGCCTGCATCGTGCCACGGCAGTCCAGAGCGTCGGAGCACTCCGAACACCATGGAGGCACGGAGGACGCGGAGACGAGAACAAAGCTAAACCTCCCTGCCCTCCACACCTCCACGGTTGCAAGACAACGTCCGGTACGCGCCTCGCGTCGCGTGCCTGAATCGTGCCACGGCAGTCCAGAGCGCCGGAGCACTCCGAACACCATGGAGGCACGGAGGACACGGAGACGAGCACAAGGCTAATCTCCCTGCCCTCCACACCTCCACGGTTACAAGACAGCGAGCGACGCGGTCAGCGAACCACGCCGATCCGCTCCACGAGCGCGAGGCCCACGTATGCCCCGGCCAGTCCGAGCACGACCTGTACCCCCACGTTCAGCACGGCGTGAGCGAGATCTCCTGTCCGCGCGAGCGTGACCGTATCGAGCGCGAACGTCGAGAACGTCGTGAATCCGCCGAGGATGCCGACGAAGACGAACTCGCGCCAATGCGGCCGCATCGGCAGGCGGCCCGTGGCCACGAGCCCGGCCAGGATCCCGATCACGCAGCAGCCCGCAATGTTGATACAGGTCGTGGAGAGCGGGAACCGCAGCAGCGGCCACGCCTGCGAGACCAGCCGGTTCACGCCGTGCCGTGCCATGGAGCCGAGCGCTCCCCCTGCTGCAACTGCGACCCACGCCATCATGATGACTCCCCGGGGACCGGATACGGATGTCGGGCGGCCGAGGCAGGGACTCCTGCGGCCGGGGCCCGCAGGAGTCATTGGCCGTCCGGTCGGAACGGCGGTTCAGGCGGACTCCACCGCCAGACGACACGAAAGGTCGATATTACGACACGGAGCCCGGTGTTCGATCGGTCTCCGCGGATTCCCGCAGCGTCTGCACGAACACGTCCAGTGGCTGGGCCCCCTGCAGCGCGTGCCGGCCGTCGAACACGAACGTCGGGACCGCGCGGATCCCGATCTGCCTCGCCTGTTCGAACGCCGCGTCGAGATCGGCAAGGCCGTCGGACGAGGCCAGGAACGCGCGCACGCGATCGCCATCGAGCCCCACGGCCGCAGCCGCGTCGGTCAGCGGATCGACGCCGGTGATGTCGCCCCCCTCGCTGAAGTGCAGGGCGAACAGCCGCTCGAGCAGCGCCCGCTGCACGGCAGGTCCGCCCTCGCGCTGCGCGAACGCGAGCAGGCGGTGCGCCGTGCGCGTATTGCCCGCCAGCGCGCGATCCCACGCGAACGCGAGGCCCTCGCTCGCGCCGGCCTGTGTCACGGCATCGAGCATGCCGCCCACGGGTCGCCCGAAGCGCCGCGCGAGGTACTGCGACAGCGGCTCGGCCGTCGCGGGAGCGCCCGGATCGAGCTGATACGGCCTGAACGTCACCCGCACGTCCGCGTCGATCGTCAGATCGGCCGCCTCGACCGCCCGCACGAAGCGGCGTTCGCCGATGTAACACCAGGGGCACACGACGTCGGAGTAGATATCGATCTGCATCTCCGGCTATTGTGCACCACACGCCCGCCGCACCGCCCGATGCCCTATCGTGTCGACATTCCGCACGCTCCGGCCCACGCGCTCGATCGGCTCATCGATCTCGGTGCGCTCGATGTCGACATCATCGAGGGCACGGCGGCCGCGATCCTGCCAGACACTGCGCCGCTGGCCGACGTGCTGGCGCGACTCGATCTGTCGGTCGACGACGTACGTGTCTCGGCGGCGCGTGCGCGCGACGACGGATCGATCTGGACGCTCGGACCGCGCCCCGTGCGCGTGGGGCGCTGGCAGATCGTGCCGGCCCACGCGCGGCCCGGCACCGACGTGCTGCGACTGATCGACGGCCCGGCATTCGGCACGGGCCTGCACGCCACCACCGCCCTCTGTCTCGAGACGCTGGACGACGAACTGTCGGCGTGGCCGCCGGTCCGCGTGCTCGACGTCGGCACCGGGTCGGGCATCCTCGCGCTGGCGGCGCTGCGGGCGGGTGTGCCGCACGCCACCGCGATCGACATCGACGCCGATGCCCTGCAGGTCACCCGCGAGAATGCGGTACTGAACGACGTCGACGCGCGTCTGCACCTCGTGCGCGGCGAGCCCTCGTCACTCGACGGCCAGTGGCCGCTCGTGCTCGCGAACGTCCTCGCTGCCCCGCTCGTCGCCATGGCGCCGGCGCTCGCCGCGTGCGTGGCGCGACGCGGACGGCTGGTGCTCTCGGGCATCCGGACGTCGCTGGCGGCCGATGTCCTGCAGGCGTATCGGCACGTCGGTGCGCACCTCGTCAACGAACGGACCCGCGACGGCTGGACGGCGCTCACGCTGCGCACACCAGGCTGACGACACATCGGGCGCTGACGGCCTCCACGCGCTGGCGCCTCCGACAATCCGGCCCCGTGTCGTCGGCTCGGTCATGCGCGCGGGGAGACGGTCTGTAAGCGGAAGCGGTCCGTAACCAGTAGACTGTCGGGAGGGGTAATCATCATGACGAGACGGCACTTCCTCCTCGGCGGGACGGGCGCGATGGTCCTGGCCGCAGGAATGCGCAGCATGACGGCGGCCGAGACGTTCGAGATCACGAAGTCCGACGCCGAATGGCGCCGGATCCTGACCCCGGCCCAATACGCCACACTCCGCCACGAGGTGACGGAGCCCCCGTTCAGCAGTCCACTCGACAGGGAAAAACGCCGCGGCACGTTCGCCTGTGCCGGCTGCGGGCTCGACCTGTACTCGTCCGCGACCAAGTTCGACAGCCGAACGGGTTGGCCCAGCTTCTGGACGCCGCTCGAGAACGCGGTGGGCACCAGGCGCGATCTGTCGCTCGGGATGCCCCGGACCGAGGTCCACTGCCGCCGGTGCGGCGGCCACCTCGGACACGTGTTCAACGACGGCCCGAAACCGACCGGGCTGCGCTACTGCATGAACGGAACGGCGATGGTGTTCAAGCCGGTCTAGCATGCGCGGTCCCTCATGTTGACCTTCGTTCTCGCCTATCTCGGCGGCGTCCTCACAATCGTCAGTCCCTGCATCCTGCCGATCGTGCCGTTCGTGTTCACACGCGCGGATCGGCCGTTCCTGCGCGGGGGCCTGCCTCTGCTCGCCGGCATGGCGCTGACCTTTGCCGCGGTGGCCACGCTTGCCGCCGTGGGGGGCGGCTGGGCGGTTCAGGCCAACGAGTACGGACGCATCATTGCGATGGGCGTGCTCGCCCTGTTCGGGCTCGCACTGCTGTGGCCGAGACTGGGCGACGTGCTGACGCGGCCGGCGGTCCGGCTCGGGAACCGCCTGTCGACGGTCGCGACGTCGCCCGGCAGCGCGCAGCCGCCCGGCGCCGGCGCATCGCTGCTGCTCGGCGCGGCCACCGGCCTGCTCTGGGCGCCGTGCGCGGGACCGGTGCTCGGCCTGATCCTGACGGGCGCGGCGCTGCAGGGCGCCAACGTCCACACGTCCCTGCTGCTGCTCGCGTTCGGCGCGGGCGCGGCCTCGTCGCTGGCGCTCGCCATCCTCGTGGGCGGGCGCGTGTTCGCGGCCATGAAGCGGACGATCGGTGCCACGACCTGGATCCGGCGCGGTCTCGGCGCCGCGGTGCTCGTCGCCGTCGCCGCGATCGTGCTCGGTCTCGACACGGGCTTCCTGACGCGCGTGTCGCTGGCCAGCACCACGACCGTCGAACAGCGCCTCATCGACAGGCTGCAGCCGATCGATCCAACGGCAGACACACCGGCCGATGGCACCGCCATGATGGCCGGGGGTGCGGCCATGATGAGTGGGCCGGCGATGGCTGGCGGCAACGCCATGATGAGCGACCCGGCGATGGCCGGCGGCAACGCCATGATGAGCGGCCCGGCAATGGCCGGCGGCAACGCCATGATGAGCGGCCCGGCGATGGCTGGTGGCAACGCCATGATGAGTGGACCCTCGATGGCCGGTGGGAACGCCATGATGAGCGCCGGCACGCCCGGTGCCGCCGACAGCGCGCTCGGCGTCGAAGGGCGCCTGCCGTCACTGGCCGGCGCCGTGCAGTGGCTCAACAGCGATCCGCTCACGCCCGAGGCCCTGCGCGGCAAAGTCGTCCTGATCGATTTCTGGACGTACTCGTGCATCAACTGCCTGCGCGCGATTCCCTACGTCCGCGCGTGGGACGCGAAGTACCGCGATCAGGGGCTCGTCGTCATCGGCGTCCACGCGCCGGAGTTTGCCTTCGAAAAGAACGTCGCGAACGTGCGCAAGGCGAGCGCGGATCTGCAGATCCGCTACCCGATCGCGATCGACAACAACTATGCGATCTGGCGGGCGTTCGACAACCGTTACTGGCCGGCGCACTACTTCATCGATGCCGAGGGACGAGTCCGCCACCACCATTTCGGCGAAGGCGCGTACGACGAGTCCGAGCGCGTCATCCAGCAACTGCTCGCCGAGGCCGGACGGACGACGGTGCCCGCGGGCGCCGTGGTCGTCGACGCCCGGGGAGCCGAGGCGCCGTCGGACGAGAGCAACGTCCTCTCGCCCGAGACGTACGTGGGCTACGACCGTGCCGAGCGCTTCGT
Organism: Acidobacteria bacterium SCN 69-37; assembly: GCA_001724025.1. Lineage (GTDB taxonomy): Bacteria > Acidobacteriota > Vicinamibacteria > Vicinamibacterales > SCN-69-37 > SCN-69-37. Next base: position 92,526 of record MEDJ01000005.1, read on the forward strand.
CTCGCCAGGCGGCGCTACGCCGGACGTGGCCACAGCCTATGCCGATGGCGATCCGCGGCTGAACGAGTGGGGGTTGAAGGGCACGTGGACCATCGGGCCGGAAGACGCAACGCTCGCGCGGGCCGGCGGCGGGATCGTGTATCGCTTCCACGCGCGTGACCTGCACCTGGTGCTGGCCGCGCCGCCGGGACAACGCGTCAGGTTCCGCATCACCATCGACGGCAAGCCGCCAGCCGATGCGCACGGTCTCGACGTCGATGCGAACGGCGAGGGCGTCATCACCGAGCAGCGGCTCTATCAACTCGTGCGCCAGAGCGGGCCGGTCGCGGAGCGGACCTTCGAAATCACGTTCCTCGATGCCGGCGTCCAGGCGTATGCCTTCACCTTCGGGTGAGAAGGAGCAGGACATGATCACGAGGCGCCGGATGATCCGCTGGATGCCCGTCGGTGTGCTGGCCCTGTCGGGTCTCGTGCTGCTGACACGCCCGGACATCGTCACGGCCCGGATGCAGGAGCCGGCCGTGGCCATCCCGGCCCCCGTCGTCGACATCACCGCCAGCACCGCGTCGTCCGAGGTGGCCGTGCTGGCCGGCGGATGCTTCTGGGGCATCCAGGGCGTCTACCAGCACGTGACAGGGGTGACGAACGCCGTCTCCGGCTACGCGGGCGGACAGCGGAACACGGCCCGCTACGAGCTGGTCGGCCGCGGCAACACGGGACACGCCGAGTCGGTGGAGATCACGTTCGATCCGCGGCAGATCAGCTACGGCCGGCTGCTCCAGATCTTCTTCTCCGTCGCGCACGACCCGACACAGCTCAATCGTCAGGGGCCGGACGTCGGGTCGCAGTATCGCTCCGCCATCTTCCCGGCCACGCCCGAGCAGGAGAAGGTCGCGCGCGCGTACATGGCCCAGTTGGGCCAGGCGCGCGTGTTCGGGGCCGCGATCGTCACGAAAGTCGAGCGCGATCGCCCGTTCTTCCGCGCCGAGGACTACCACCAGGACTTCCTCGTGAACAACCCCCGGTCGCCGTACATCGTGATCAACGACCTGCCGAAGATCGAGCACCTGAAGGCGATGTTCCCGGACGTCTACCGCGCCACGCCGGTGCTCGTCGGCCGCCGCTGAGGACGGCAGCGCCGCCGACCGCAGACGACGTGTAGGACAGGTCGGCCCTCGTCGGTCATAATGGGCCGCCCGCCGTTCTGCTGTGGCGAGCCAGGAGCCCCCGATGAACCGACGTCACTTTCTCGCCACTGGCGCAGGCGCGCTGGCTGCGGCCACTTCCCTCGGTCGGACCGTGGGCGCGCAACGCGCGCGCCAGCCCGATTCCGCCAAGCTCGAGCGCATCGCCATCATGACGCTCGACTTCGGATCGCTGTTGAAGCTGCACACTCAGCCGGCGAGCCCGACCCGGACGCTCGAGGTCTTCGATATTCCCGAGATGATCGCCGACGAGTACGGCGTCCACAACGTCGAGTTCCAGCACGAGTACCTCGCGTCGACCGAGCGCACATACCTGCAGGAACTGCGCGCACGGCTCGAGCGGTCGAAGTCCCGGATGACGAACCTGAACCTCGAGTTCGGGCCGCTCACCATCTCGGCCGAGGATCCGGCCGCCAGGCAGCAGGCCGTGGACCAGACGCGCCAGTGGATCGATCACGCCATCGTCCTGGGATGCCCGCGCGTGATGATCAACCAGGGATCGCTCACCGAGGAGACGAAGACCTGGGCCACGGCCGCGCTGCGGCAGATGGGCGAGTACGGCCGCTCGAAGGGTATCCAGGTGTCGGTCGAGACGCGCCTCGTCTTCGGGCCCCGCCCGGCCGGCGCGCAGCCCGCCCGCGGTACCGGTGCGGCTCAGCCCCAGGCGGCCACGGGTCGTGCGGCGGCCACGCCCGCGCCTGGCGCACCGGCACCGCCCGCGGCCCGCGGCGCCGGTGCCGCACCTGCGCCACGCCCCATCCTGACGACACCGCCCACCTGGGTGCTGCTGGCGGAAGTGATCAAGAACTCCGACACGCACTCGACGGTCGACCTCGGAAACGTGAACGCGCAGGATCAGGGCGAACTGCACGCCGCGCTGCGCACACTGCTCCCGCTGACTGTCGGCAACATCCACACGCGGGTCAGCCCGGCGTGGGATCTGGCCACGGCGCTGCGCTTCATGACCGTCAACCTCGAATACGCCGGCCTGTTCTCGATCGAGGCGTACGGACACGCCGCGGTCCGCAACATCTACAACATCCTGCTCGACACCATCTGATCCCGCCGACGACGGCAGCGGACATCAGGCGATCCGATCGGTGCCGGCGCGACGTACGAGTCGCCCCGGCACCGGCGGACGTCGGGACACGCGGTCGATGATCGCCGGCGGCAGTCGTGTCACTCGACCATGGTCGCAATCCACCAGGTCGTGCCGCCGGCGTCCTTCACGCCGCCCCGCTTGTCGGCGTCGGCCTTCTTGACGGGGGCCTGCACCGAGGCAGCGCCGTGCGCGAGCGCGCGCGCATAGGTCGCGTCGACGTCTGCCACATAGACGTGGACGTGGGCCGTCAGCGACGGCCAGCCGTCGGTGCTGTCGGCCACCATCACGACCGTGTCGTCGATGCGCGCTTCGGCGTGCATCACGCGGCCGTCCGGCCCCGGGAAGCGCCGAAGCACCGGCGCCCCGAAGACCTCGGTCAGGAACGTGAGCGTGGCGTCGGCATCGCTGACGATCAGATACGGCGAGACCGAGTTGTAACGATCGGGCTTGAACGTGGCCATGAGCCTCCTCACAAGGGAACCGCGTTCACAGTAACCGTCCCTCCCCTCGCTCGCAAATCCCGAGGAGGTCGCGGACCGTGAAACCTTCCGGGACCCGGCGTGTCCTTCTCGTCATGAAGCCGCTCGGCAGGGGCGCCCCGTCCACGCATCCGCGTCGCGACGGGGACCGCCGGTCCTGAACGCCCCAGCGTCCTGCTGCCTGTCGCCTCACGGAGAAGATCGATGATGTGGTTCGTCTCGAGGGCCGTGGCCCTGATGGTCGTGGTGTGCCTGCCGCTGGCGGCCGAGGCACAGGGACAACGCCCGGCCCGCGTGCGGGTGACCGTCGTCGATCCGAGCGGCGGCGCCATTCCCGGCGCGACCGTCACCCTGATCGCTACCGATCGAACTGCGGCGGCCAGCGCGGGTGCGACCACCGACAACACGGGCGTGGCCGTCGTCGAGCCCGTCGCGCCGGGACGCTACCGACTCGAGGCGACGTTTCCGGGATTCGATGTCGGCCGCGTCGACGACGTGCGTCTCCGGGCGGGGGCCGACAGTCGACAGGTGGTGACACTGCCACTCCGCATCGTCGAGGACGCCGTGGTCGTGAGTCTCGGGGCGCAGGACATAGCGGCGGATCGGCGGACGGCGGAATTCGGCCTCGCGCTCTCGGATGACCAGATTGGCGCGCTCGCCGACGACCCGAACGAGTTGCTGCGACAGGTGCAGGCGCTGGCCGGTCCGGACGCGGTGCTCCGCGTCGACAACCTCGAGGGGCAGTCGCTGCCGCCCAAAGAGCAGATCCGGTCGGTCCGCGTCGTGCGCGATCAGTTCGCCGCCGAGGTCGCCAACCCGGGCAACACGTTCGTCGACATCATCACCCAGCCCGGTGCGGGCCCGCTTCGCGGCAGCGTGAAGGCCCTGTTCCGCGACGGGGCGATGACCGGTCGAAGCCGATTTGCCGATCGTCGCGGTCCCGAGCGAACGCAGAATCTCGGCGGCACTGTCGGTGGCACGATCGTGCCGCATCGCACGGGGTTTGCCGCGTCGTTCAACACGACGCACGATTTCACCACACCAATCCTGAACGCCGCAGTACCCGACGGTCGCCGGGCCGGGACGCTGGACATCCGACAGACGTCGAGCACGATGGCCGCGAGCGGCCTCGTCGATCATGGCCTCACGACGAGCCACACGCTGCGCGTCGAGACCTCACTGAATCACAACCTGCGCACGAACCTCGGCGTCGGCGGCTACAACCTCCCGGATCGGGGTTTCTCGCAGGAGCAGCGCAGCGTCGGGATCCGCGCCCGGCATGCCGGCCCCATCGGCAGTCAGGTATTCATCACCACGCGCGTCGCGTGGACGGGCACGCACCTGGACATGCACGCGGCCACGGAGGCGCCGACGATCGTGGTCCTCGACGCGTTCACCGCCGGCGGCGCGCAGAACGAGCAGTTCGTCGATCTCGACCAGGCCACGTTCACGTCAGACGTCGACTACGCGCGCGGCATCCACGCGTGGCGGGTGGGGGTGCGGCTCGATGGCAACTGGTTCTCGGCCACGAGCCGCTTCGACTATCTCGGCACGTACACGTTCGCGAGTCTCGACGCGTTCGAGGCCGGGACACCGTTGCTCTACACGCGATCGCTCGGGAACCCGGTCAACCGGTACCACAATCTCCAGGGCGCCGTGTACGTGCAGGACGACATCCGCCTGCGTCCGGGCCTGACGCTCAGTCCCGGTCTCCGCTACACCAGGCAGACGCACGTGGCCGATCGCCGCGGCTTCGCGCCCCGGTTCGGGATCACGTGGTCACCACGCAGCAACGGGACGACGACACTGCGCGGCAGCGCCGGCCTGTTCCACGGGTTCCTCCCGCTGCCGATGATCGAGCAATCCTTGCGACTCGATGGCGAGCGGCAGCGCGAGATCTACCTGACCGATCCCGCGTGGCCCGATCCCGGTCCTGTCGACGCCCTGGAGATTCCGACCAACAAGTACGTGGTCGGCGACTTCAGGCTCCAGCGGAATCTGCGTTACAGCGCCGGCGTCGATCAGGCCCTGGCGCCACGGCTGCGCGTCAGCCTGCTCTACAACTACATCCACTTCCAGCAGCAGCCGCGCGGGTGGAACAGCAACCCGCTCGTCGGCGGCCTGCGGCTGGATCCGCACTTTGCCAATGTCATCGAAGCCATCACCGATGCCGAGGGCCGTCGTCACGAGGTGAGCGTCAACGCGACGATCGATCTCGCCCCGACAGGTCCGGGCGCCGGGCGCGCCCGGTTCGACTGGCGGCGCGTGCAGATCAACGCCGGGTACACCTTCGTGCACGGGCGATCGAACACCGACGGCAACTGGGCCGTCTCGCAGACGGGCACGATCGACGACGACTGGGGACCGGCGTTCGGCGATCAGCCGTATCGCGTGCAGGTACTCGTGACGAGCACGCAGGTCCGCAACCTGACCGCCGCCGTCACGCTGTCCGCCAACGCGGGACCTGCCTACACGATGACCACGGGCTTCGACGACAACGGCGATGGCTTCCTGACGGATCGTCCGGCCGGCGTGGGCCTGCGATCGCTCCGGGGTGCAGGTCAGGCCTCGGCCAGCGCGCGCATCCAGTATCTCCTGCCGATCGGCGCGGCACCGGGCGGCGGCCAGCCGCGATATCGCCTGACCACGTTCGTGAACATCCAGAACGTGACGAACCACCAGAACCTCGGGGGCTACAGCGGCGTGATGACGTCGCCGTTCTTCGGACAACCGACATTCGCGTCAAACCCGCGACGGGTCGATATCGGCATCGGCGCCACGTTCTGATCCCTCGCGACGATCCCACGGACTTCACCAGATGCGTCGCCGGTTACCCACTCTGGCCCCGCGGCGAGCATCGCGCCGTGCATGGTTGGTCCGCCCGGCGGGCACCGATCCTGCTCTGGATTGCCGTGGACACAGACAGGAGGTCACCATGCGTTTTCGTCCGATCGTCGCGGCCTTCACCATCGCGCTCATCGGCGCGGTGGCCGTGGGGTTCAGGCCGGGCTATGCGTTCAGCACGTTGTTCATCGGGGCGACGACCGTGGCCGCGATGACGGGCCTGGCCGTCTCGGTGCTGCAGTTCCTGCCGCCGCGGTATTTCCTGCCGACGGCCATCGTCTCGAGCGTCATCCTGGGCCTGCTGGTGACGCAGATTCTGCGATGGAGCGCCATTCTCGGGTTCGGTCTCGCGCAGGACGCCGTCGCTCTCGTGTGGCCGGTGGCCATCATGGCCGGGCTGTTCTGGGGCCACGCGACCGGCATGGACTTCCCCACCATCAGGCGCCGGTCCACGGTCGAGCAGCCGCGCGCCCGTTGACGCGATCAGCGCCGGCGTGACGAGGGAGCCCGGCCGCGCGCAGGAGCCGGCACGCGCAGCATGCCGGCCAGCGCCGTCAGTGCGGGCGGCTGCTGACGACGGCTGGGATAGTAGAGAAAGTATCCGGGAAATGACGGACACCAGTCCTCGAGCACGCGCACGAGGGCGCCGCTCGCGAAATACGGCCGCAGGTGGTCCTCGAATCCGTAGATCAGGCCGGCACCGTCGAGCGCCGCGCGCATCAACAGGTCGGCCGAATCGACGGTCAGCGGCCCCGTGACGGCCACCGACAGCGCCTGACCGTCCTTCTCGAACTCCCAGCGGTAGGGCCCCATCGCACCGCGTCGACAGTTGATGCAGCGGTGCGCGGTCAGGTCGCGGGGCGATCGCGGGGCGGGATGTCCGGCCAGGTAGGCCGGCGAGCCGACGATGGCCGCGCGCTGGTCCGGCGAGACGCGGACCGCCACCATGTCACGCGCGACGTACTCGCCGAGCTGGATACCCGCATCGAAGCCACTCGAAACGATGTCGATCTGATCGCCGGTAATCATGACGTCGATCGTGACGTCGGGATAGGCCTCGGCAAAGGCCGCGATCCGCGGCGCCAGTACCAGCGTTGCGCCGAATGGCGACGCGATCAGCCGGATGCGACCGGCGGGGCGCTCGCGAAGATGGGTCAATTCATCGAGCGCGTCACGCACGTCGCCGATGGCCGGCCGCAGCTTCGCCAGCAGCCGCTCGCCCGCCTCGGTGGGCGCCACGCTGCGCGTCGTGCGCGACAGCAGGCGCACGCCGGTCCGCTCCTCGAGCCCACGGATCGCATGGCTCAGCGCCGATGGTGAGACGCCGAGCTGGCGCGCCGCGCGCGTGAAGCTGCGTGCGTCCGCCACGGCCAGCAGCGCGGACAGGACGTTCAGATCGTCGCCAGGCATTTGTGAATTGTACTCACGACCTCGTGCTGATCCTGCCGTCTACACACACGGCGCGCGGTCCCGTAGTGTGGAGAGATGATCGATCGCACGGCAGTTCGTTCCTGGATCAGCGGCAAACACGGCGCGCGGCTGCTGGCGGCTGCACTCGTGATGACCCTCGGTGACTCGACGCTCGAGGCGCAGCAGACGACAGACACGGCCACGCCCGTGCGGGTGTCGGGCGCGATCACCGCGACCAACAGGGGCATCTCGAACGTGCCGGCCCTGACGCTCGGACGTCCGGCGGCCATCGTCGATCTTGCCGTGCGCAAGGGCGCTGTGGGATTTGAACCACAGTTCCGCTTCGACCTCGACGGTACGCCCTGGTCGTTCCTGCTCTGGGGACGATACAGGGCCGTGGAAGGCGAGCGGTTCCGCCTGACGCTCGGCGGCCACCCGTCGTTCTCGTTCCGCAGAATGACGGTGACGAGCGGCGACGAGGAGCGCGAGGTGATTCAGGTCCGCCGCTACGTCGCAGGCGACATCACGCCGACGTGGACGCTGACCGATCGGACCAGCGTCGGCGGCTACTATCTGTATTCGCACGGCCTCGATTTCGGGGTGGCGCCGCACACGCACCTCGCCGCGCTGCGCGGATCGATGGCGAACATCGACGTCTCGCGCGGGCTCGTCCTCCAGGTGGCGCCGCAGGTCTACTTCCTCCGGACGAACGGCCAGAACGGCACGTACGTGAATGCCAGCGCGTCACTCGGCCTGCGCGGATCGCCCTTCTCGATCAACTCGATGGTCAACGTCCCGATCCGGACCGATGTGGCGGGCGGCGCGGACGTGCTCTGGAACGTCAGCCTGACGTACGCGTTCAGGTAGTAGACGACACACCTGCGCGCCGGGGCCGGCGCGCCGGAGCGGGATATCATCACGGCGATGCCGGTGTCCGGATCGCCCCGTCCCGCGAGGCCGCTGCGGATCGTGCACGTCGCGGGCACGGCCAGCGGCGCCTACTGGGCGTACGAGCAGATCCGGGAACTGCGGGCGCGCGGGCACGACGCGACGGCGGTGATTGCCGACGGCCCGGGGACGCTCGGCCCGCTGCTGGCCGCCGACGGCATCCCGTACGAGACCGCCGACTTCGACATCTTCGCCCGCAACCCGCTCCGCGCCGCGACGCGGGTGCTGGCGTTCGCACGTCTCCTCCGGCGCCTGCGTCCCGACGTCGTCCACTATCACCTTTTCGGATCGATCATCCTCGGGCGGATCGCGGCCTGGCTGGCCGACGTGCCCGTGCGCGTCTCGATGATTCCGGGCCCGTACTACCTCGAAGCCCCGGGGCTGCAGGACCTCGACGCACGCACGGCCCGGCTCGATACGAAGGTCGTCGCGTCCTGCGAACGCACGCGCGACCTGTACGAGGCGCACGGCGTGCCGCGCGCGCACGTCGACCTCATCTACTACGGCCAGGATGTGCGCCGGCTCGATCCCGATCGCGCCGATGGCGCACGGGTGCGCCGCGAGCTGGGCATCGATCCGGATCGGCCCGTGGTGGGTGACGTCGCCTACTTCTATCCGCCGCAGGACGACGGTCCCTTTACGCCGCCTTTTCTCGTCGGCCGTGCGGTGAAGGGACATGAGGTGCTGCTGCGCGCGGTCCCCCTGGTGCTGGCCGACGTGCCCGACGCGCTGTTCCTGCTGGTGGGCGAAGGCTGGGGGCCCGGCGGTCCCGAGTACCGGCAGGAACTCGAGGCGCTGGCGCGATCGCTCGGCGTGGCCCATGCCGTGCGGTTCACGGGAGTCCGGTCCGACATTCCCGACACGCTGGCGGCCTTCGACGTGTCGGTGCAGTGCTCGCTGAACGAGAATCTGGGCGGCAGCATCGAGTCGCTGATGATGGCGCGTCCCTTCATCGCGTCGGCCGTCGGCGGTCTGGTCGACGCGGTCGTACACGAACGCACGGGCCTGCTCGTGTCGCCAGACGATGCCCCTGCCCTGGCGCGCGCCATCGTGCGACTGCTGCGGGATCGGCCGCTCGCGCGGCGTCTGGCGACCGAGGGCCGCGCCCGGGCGCTGGCGCTGTTCACGCTGGAACGGGCCGTGGACGATCTCGAAGCGCTCTACACGCGCGAGGTTGGCCGGCGACGCGCGCACGGCTACATGCCCTGGCGCTCGGCGTGGCGTGCCATCGGCCTGCCCTTCCTCGGCTGGCAGGTGATGAAGCCGATGCGGCAGGCCATGGCGGCGCATCGGCGCCGGGCGGGCCTGCTGGCAACAGCCGGGCGCACGCCGCGATTCCCGCGTCTCGCGCATCTCTGGCGCGTCGTGCGCGGACGCGATCTGCGCATCTGGGGTCCACGCACCACCACTGACGTGTGGCAGTCCCCGCATGCGGCAATCGGCCGCCCGTCGCGTATCGTCCAGATGGCCGGCATCGTCGACAACGGCGACTGGCTGGTGGCCATCTGCCGGAATCTTCGAGCCGGGGGCGCGGACGTCGCCGCGATCATCGGCGCGCCGGAAGGCGCCGTGGCCGCAGGGTTGCGGGACGCCGGCGTGCCCTATCAGTCGCTGTCGCTGTCGTTCTCGCCGGGTCTCGGCCGAATCAGCCGGCTCGCCGTCTACGCGGTCCGCACACCGTGGGCGGTCTTTCGACTCGCCCGCCTCTTTCGCCGCGAACGCGTCGACGTCGTCCACACGCATGTCTTCAACACCATCCTCATCGGGCGCCTCGCGGCGTGGATCGCCCGCGTGCCGTGCCGTGTCTCGATGGTGCCCGGTCCGCTGCACCTCGAAGCGCCGCTCACGGCCTGGGCGGACCGGATGACCTGGTGGATGGATCACCACGTGATCGCCGGCTGCCAGTGGACCGAAGACCGCTATCGCGCGCTCGGGATGACTGCGCCGCGCCTCGCCCGCGTCCCCTACGGCGCCGATGGTGCACGGTTCGATCCGTCGCGCGCCGATGGCCAGCGTGTGCGTCGGGCGCTGGACATCGACGCCGGCACGCCGCTCGTGGGGCTCGTCGCGTACTTCTATCCGCCGCGCCACGACTGGCAGGCCCCGCCGGCCATCCGCGGCCGGGGCGTCAAGGGCCACGAGGACTTCATCACGGCCGCGCGTCTCGTCCTCGATCGGTATCCGGACGCGCGCTTCGTGGTCGCCGGCGGCGGATGGGGCCAGGCCGGCGAACGGTATCGTGACGCGCTGATGGCACGCTGCCGCGAGGACGGCCTGGGCGACGCGATCCTGTTCATCGGGCGGCGCGACGACGTGCCGGACGTGCTCACCGCACTCGACGTGGCCGTGCAATGTTCGCTGACCGAGAACTACGGCGGCACCATCGAAGCGCTGCTGATGGAGCGGCCCACAGTCGCCACGCGCGTGGGCGGCATGCCGGAAACCGTTCGGCACGGCGAGACGGGCCTGCTCGTGCCGCCGCGTGATCCCGAGGCGCTGGCCGCGGCGATTGTCGCGCTGCTCGACGATCCGGCCCGTGCGCGGGCCATGGCGATCGCCGGACGCGATCTGATGCGCCAGCGATTCCTGCTCAGCGGCACGGCCGACGGCATCGCCGAGATCTACGCTCGTCACTTCGCGGCCGCTCCGCCGGCCGCGGGGACGCCCGACGACGGCCGCGTGCCGGCCGTGCATCCCGGGACGGAGTCATGAAGCGCACCGCCGACGCACTCGACGCCCGCGAGTACGACTACGACTCCGCTCGTCGTCGCTCGCCGATGGTGGAGGAGGTCGTCGAGCTGCGTCGCTACCGCGATCTCGTCCGGCAGCTCGTCACGCGCAACATCAAGGTGCGGTATCAGCATTCCGTGCTCGGCGTTGGCTGGTCCGTGCTGTCGCCGCTGCTCACGACCGCGGTCCTCAGCCTCGTGTTCCTCACTCTCTTCCGGCAGACGGCGCCGGACTATCCGGCGTACCTGCTCAGCGGCCTGCTGCTCTGGAACTTCTTCATCCAGACCACGTCGACAATGGCCGTCGAAATGGCGGGGGGCACCGATCTCTGGAAGCGTGTCTACACGCCACGCACGGTCTACGCGATCGCCACGCTCGCCACGGGCGTCGTCCATCTGGTGCTGGCGATGGTGCCGCTCGTGGCGCTCATGCTGTGGCTCGGGATCCCGACGGGTGCGGCCTGGATCGCGGCACCGTTCGCCATCGTCTGCGTCGCGCTGTTTGCGTTGGGCGTGGGACTGACGCTCGCCGTCCTCGCGGTCCGGTTTCGTGACGTGCTCGATCTCTACCAGGTCGTCGCCGGAGCCTGGATGTACCTGACGCCGGTCATCTATCCGCGATCGATCGTCCCGGAGCGGTATCAGTGGCTGCTCGCCCTGAATCCGATGACCTGGTTCATCGAATGTTTTCGTCTGCCGCTCCTCGAGAACACCATGCCCGATCCGGTCATGGCCGGGCTGGCGCTCACGGCCGCCCTGGGCACTGCCGGACTCGGCTGGTGGGCCTTCACACGATCCGCCGATGATCTCGCCACGCGCCTCTGAGGCCGTCCCGGCCACGACCGTCCGCGCCACGCGTCCCGCGGTCGTGATCGACGACGTGTCGGTGTGCTACCGGCTGCGCCGCGAACCGCCCGGGTCGCTGCGGGCGTACCTGCTCGGCCGGCAGCGCACGGGCGATGCGATCGTCGAGCACGAAGCGCTGCGCGGTGTCAGCCTCGCGATCGCGGCCGGTGAATCGCTCGGGATCATCGGATCGAACGGGTCGGGCAAGACGACGCTGCTGCGCCTGATCGCGCGGGTCCTCCGTCCCACGCGCGGTCGTGTGCGGGTCGATGGACGCGTGGTCCCGCTGCTCGATCTGGTCGGCGGCTTTCACCCCGAGTTGAGCGGCCGCGACAACATCCTGCTGAATGGGACGCTCTTCGGCCTCGCGCGCCGAGACATCGACGCCCGGCTCGATCGCATCGTCGATTTCGCCGAGATCGGAGGGTTCATCGATGCGCCGCTCCGCACCTATTCGGCCGGCATGGTGCTGAGACTCGGGTTCGCCGTGGCGACCGCGACCGAGCCGGACGTGCTCGTGATCGACGAGGCCCTGGGCGTGGGCGACGAGCGCTTCCAGCGCAAGTGCGCCGCGCGAATCGACGATCTGCGCAGGCACGGCGCGACCTTCGTCCTCGTGTCGCACGACCTGCACAGCATTCGCCGACTCTGCTCACGTGCCCTGTGGCTCGATGCCGGACAGATTCGAGCGAGTGGCCCTGCCGCCGAAGTCACGGGCGCCTACCTCGCGGAGCACGACGCATGAACTGGCTTCCCGGACAGGCAACGGCGGCCGTCTGCTTCAGCGTCGACGACCTGCATCCCACGGCCGGGCACGACGCCGAGCCGGTCGGTGACGGCGCACGCCGCGCGATCGCGCACCTGGAGTGGCTGCTCGCACGACACCCGCAGCTGCGCGTCACCCTGTTCACGACACCGGACTGGCGTTCGCGATCGGCGGCGCCGACGCGGCGCTGGCGCGGCACGCTGCCGCTCGTTCGTCACCTCTGCCACGCCGCGGACGTCCTGCCGCGAGGCACGCTGCGGCTCGACCGACACAGGTCCTTCGTCACCTGGTTGCGCGGACTGCCGCGCGTCGACTTCGGGATCCACGGTCTGCACCACGTCCGGCGCGGCCCGGCGTATCTGCAGGAGTATGCCGGGCGATCGCGGCGGCAATGCCGCCGCATGATTGTCCGCGCGCAGCAAATCATGACCGCGGCCGGGCTGCCGGTGGTGCCCGGGATCGCGCCGCCGGCATGGACGTCGCCCCGGGCGCTGCTCGCGGCCATGGCCGACCTCGACCTGCACTTCATCACCTCCGCCCGCGACCTCGAGACGCCAATCGCCGCCGGCGCCGTCACGCACGGCAGCGGCCTGCGCGGCGTGTCGCTGATTGCGCCGCAGATGCTGCCCGTGGGACGGTTGGTACACGTCACGACGAACTTCCAGGCCACGTCGTCGCCCGATCGCGCCATGGCGATACTGCGCCATGGCGGATTGATCGGCATCAAGGCCCATCTGCTCAAGCGGTTCGGATCGTACGTCGCGCTCGATGGCCTCGATCGCGAGTACGTCGAGTACCTCGATCGCCTGTTCACGCGGATCGAGGATGCCTGCGGCCCGCGCATCTGGTGGACCACGCTGGCGGACGTCGCGGCGCGCGTACGCGTGGGCACGAGGGAATCCGGGGTGGTGTCGTGATCGACGGATCGATGACCTGCCGACTCGTGGCGGATCCCGACGCAGAGGTGCGCTATCTCGCCGCGCTCAACGTCTGCTTCCCGGGCTGGGGCGACCGTGCGATGTTCGACTGGTGCTTTGCGCGTGAAGGGAGTTGGCCCCGGGCCGACCTGATGACCCTGCACGCGGACGGGCACGTGATCGCCGGCACGGCGAACACGTACCGGCGCGTCAGGCTGGCGAACGGTCAGGGGCTCACGGTGGCGATCATGACCGGATCGTGGACGCTGCCCGAGGCACGGGGCCGCGGTGCGTTCACGCGCCTGATCGACGAATCGCGCGACCGTGCAGCCGCACGCGGCGCGGGATTGCTGCTGGCCTATGTCGCGTGCGGGAACGCCAGTGCCAGCCGGCTCCGCGCGGCCGGTGCGGCACTCGTACCGACCTGGTACTGCCGATCGGCGGTCGACGTCCCCTCGCCCCTCGAGTCGCCCGCCCCACGCGCGGCAGCGCACCCCATCGCGGAAGGTGCCGATCGCCAGCAGTGGCCCGACAACCTGTTCGCCCCGGGCGCGCCGGCGGATCTGACGCAGTTCCTCTACACGGATCGCGAGTGGCGCGCACAGTTCCTCGACCGGCCGGCCGCCCCCGTGCGGGTGCGGGATGCCGGCGCACACCGATGGGCCGCGCTCGTCGATCGCGCCTCCCTCTTCGATCGCGTGTTGGCCGTGGCGCCCGCTCACGACGACGGCGCGTGTCTCGACGCGATATCGGCACTGACCGCGCGCGCGCGCGCCGCCGGCCGGCGCCTGTTCACCTTCACCACGACCGCGTCCCGTGCCGCCTCGCTCCGTGAACGCGGTTTCGACCTGATCGACGGGTGGCTCACGGCGCTCGTGGCCGATGAAGCGGCGCTGCGCCAGGCGCGCGGTCCCGATCCCGGCGCCCCCGCCTCGTCCTGGCCTCCCCTCGTCTCGGGCGCGCTGACGGACCGCACGTCGCCGTGGTACCTGGGTGACTGGTTCGTGCAGAACGGGGATCGGATGTGAGCGGGCTAACCCGCCTGACCGACGCGCCGCAGGATCCGCGCGGGTACGCCCACGGCCACCACACCGTCCGGCAGGTCGTGCACGACGACGGCACCCGCGCCGACGATCGTGTCCGCACCGATCCGTCTGCCGGACATCACCGACGCGCCCAGGCCAATCAGCGTACGCTCGCCGATGGACACATCGGCGCCCACCGTGGCTCCCGCCGACACGTGGGCGAACGCGGCCACGACACTTTGATGATCCACCGAGGCGCGCGTGTTGAGAATGACGCCAGGACCCAGTCGGGCACCCGGAGTGACCACGGCGCCGGCCGAGATCATGCAGCCAGGCCCCGCGGCCACGTCCGATGCGAAGCTCGTGAACGGATGACGCGCGATGTGCAGCCGCACACCGCGGTACTCGAGGTCGCGCGTGATCTGCTCACGGCGGGCATTGTCCCCGATGGCCACGACGACCGCATCGTGCGGCACGTCCGGCAGGCTGCCGATCCCGCCGAGAATCGGGATGCCGAGCACGCGCTGTCCAGTCCGCGTCGGGTCGTCATCGAGGAGACCGACCACCTCGATCGGCTCCCGCATGCGCGCGGCGATCAGGATGTCGGCCACGACGAGCCCCTGGCCGCCTGCGCCGATGATGACGATCCGCGTGCTCATGCGATACCCTTCCGCCCACGGCGCCCCACGAGGCCTTCCATCACCCCATGATCACGATGTCTGCCCCGGATGTGAGCGCCGACGATATGGCGCTCGTCGAACAGGTCCTGCGATCGTCCAGCCTCAGCGGCGGACCGATGGTGCAGGCCTTCGAGCGCGAATGGTGCGCGAACCTCGGCGGGGCCCACGCCGTGGCCGTCTCGAGCGGGACCGCGGGCCTGCACCTCGCGCTCATCGCCGCCGGCGTCCACACGGGCGACGTCGTCGTCACCACCCCGTTCTCGTTCGTCGCGTCGGCGAACGCGGCCCTGTACCAGCACGCCGTCCCGGTGTTCGTCGACATCGATCCGGTCACGATGAACATCGATCCGGCGGCCGTCGACGAGGCCGTGCGCGCCATCGCGCGCGGCGGTGTCGAGGCCCGTCGCTGGCTGCCGCGCACGACACCGCCGGATTTCGTCCGCGCCGGATCGCCCGGACACGTCAGGGCCATCGTCCCCGTTCACGTCTTCGGCCAGCCGGCGGCGATGCGGCCGCTGCTCGAGACGGCGCGCGAGCACGACGTGGCGGTGATCGAGGATGCGTGCGAGGCAATCGGCTCGACGCACGAAGGTGTCCGGACCGGGACGTTCGGCCATGCGGCAGTGTTCGGATTCTACCCGAACAAGCAGATGACGACCGGCGAGGGCGGCCTGGTCGTGACACGCGACGCCGGCTGGGCACGATTGCTCCGCAGCCTCAGGAATCAGGGGCGTGATGACGATGCGACGTGGCTGCGACACGTGCGGCTCGGCTACAACTACCGCCTCGACGAGATGAGCGCGGCGCTCGGCCTCGGCCAGCTGCGCCGGATCGACGATCTGCTGGCCGCACGCGCGCGCGTGGCCCGCAGCTACCTCGATCGCCTGACAGGCGTCGAGGGCCTCACGCTGCCGTGCATCGTCCCGGCCACGACGCAGATGAGCTGGTTCGTGTTCGTGATTCGCCTGGCGCCGGACATCGATCGCGATGCGGTCATGGCGACCCTGCACGCGGCTGGCATTCCCTCGCGGCCCTACTTCTCGCCCATCCATCTCCAGCCGTTCTATCGCGAGGCATTTGGGTACACGGAGGGGGATTTCCCACACACCGAAGCAGCAGGCCGTTCGGCCCTGGCGCTGCCCTTCCACCCGCGGCTGACCGACGACGACCTGGACGTGGTCACGCGTCACCTCACGGTGGCCATCGCGTCGTGCCGCAGACCACGTGGAGCGGCCGCCGCGCGATAGAATGCAGGAGCGATGAGTTCGCCTGCCCGCACCGGTGCGCGGCGTTGATGCCACGCACGACCGCTTCCCCTATTTCCCTTCCCCCGGCCACCGATCGGCGTTCGCGCCGCTCGGGGATTGCTCTGTACTGCGCGGCCCTCGTCTGCTTCGCGCTGCTCGACACGACAGCCAAATGGCTCGGGGCGCGCATCGACACGATTCAGATCGTCTGGGCGCGGTTCACCGGGCACTTCGTGCTGTCGTTCCTGTTCGTCAATCCCTGGACCGTGCCGGGACTGGTACACACGCGCCGGCTCCGCTGGCAGATCGGCCGATCGGCCCTGCTGCTGGGCACGACCGTCTTCAACTTCATCGCGCTGCGCTTCCTCCAACTCGACCAGACGTCCGCCATCACGTTCACGGCTCCCTTCCTCGTGGCCGCGCTTTCCGGCCCGATGCTGGGCGAGTGGATCGACAGGCGCCGCTGGACGGCCATCGCCATCGGGTTCAGCGGGATCCTGCTCGTCACGCGGCCGGGTGCGGGCGGCATCCACCCCGCCGCGCTCTGCTCGGTCGCGGCCGCCTGCAGCTACGCGCTGTACAGCATCGCCACGCGGAAGCTGGCCGCGCACGATCGCACGGACACGACGTCGTTCTATTCCCCGATCGTCGGCATGATCGCGACCTCGATCCCCGTCGCGTGGTTCTGGACGACGCCGCCCGATCTCGCGACGACGGCGGGGCTGATGGTCGTGGGCGTGTTCGGCTGGATCGGACACTGGTTCCTGATTGCCGCGCATCGACACGCACCGGCCTCGGTCCTGGCGCCGTTCAGCTACTCGCAGATCGTCTGGATGATCATCACCGGCGCCCTGGTCTTCGGGGACCTGCCGAGCCGCTGGACGCTGGCCGGCGCGGCCGTCGTCGTCGCCTCGGGGCTCTACCTCCTGAGCCGCGAGCGCCAGTCCCACACCTAGACGCTCCCCTTGCCGGAGAGTTTCCTATCGATGCGCGATCGGATTAGAGTCTCTGCAACCCACCGGAGGTGTCATGCATCGCGTTCGGAGATCGCGCCGGCTCGCGCCGGCGCTCGGTACGCTGCTGCTCGTCCTCGTCGTCGGTCCGGCCGCGCAGGCACCTGATCCCGTGCGTCCGACAGCCCCGCCGCCGGACGCGCCGGCACCAGGTTCGCGATGTCTCGGCTGCGGCGTGGCCCCAGAACCGGTCGCGCCGGACGATGACGCGGGCTGGCGATCCATTTTCGATGGCAGGAGCCTGGATGGCTGGGATGGCAACCCGGCGGTCTGGCGTGTGGAGGACGGCGCCATCACCGCCGAGACCTGGCCCGATCGCCGGGTGGGCACCACGTTTCTCATCTGGCGCGGCGGCGAGCCGGCCGACTTCGAGCTGAAGCTCGACATCAAGGCCGACTACGACATCCACTCCGGCGTGTTCTATCGATCGACGGTCGGCCCGACGATCGCGCGCAGCGGAGGTCCCAGCCCCGCGCGCGGCGCAGGAAGCGCCCCGGGCCCCGGACGGACCGGTGCAACGCCTGCGCTGGGCCGGGCCACTCAGGCCCCGTTCGCGGTTCCTGCCGACGCGCGGTGGAACGTGCGCGGGTACGGGATCGACTGGGACTGGGATCCGGGCAACAACGGCAACGTGCAGGACGTCGGCACGGGCCGCGCCGAAGCGCAGATCGGCTGGCGCGGCTACATCGTGCGGACGACGGCCGGCGCGCGGCCGCGTGCGCTCGGCACGCTCGGCGATCGCGAGGCGCTGATGCAGGTGGTGCGGCTCGGCGAGTGGAACCAGCTGCACATCATCGCGCACGGACGCCAGCTCACCCACCTGGTGAACGGCCACGTCATGGCCATCCTGATCGACGACGATCCGGCGGGACTGAAGACGAAGGGCGTCATCGCCCTGCAGATCGAACAGTTCGGGCAGGGACGGGTCAGCTTCAGGAACATCAGGCTGAAGGAGTGACGTGGACTACTCCGTTGTGATTGCCGGCGGCGGACCGGCAGGCGCGCTGGCCGCACGGAAATTGACGGCCGCCGGCGCGCGCGTGCTCGTCGTCGATCGCGCCAGGCCCGGGCGCATCGAGGCCGCCGAGATCCTCTCGCCCGAAGGCCAGGCGATCCTCGACGACGAGAAGATCTGGCCCCGCATCCCGCTGGATTTCACCTGGCCGTGTACCGCCGTCGCCGCGGCGTGGGACAGGCCCGAACCCGACTGGACACGCTTCGATCCGTGCGCCTGGCACGTCGATCGCATCCGCTTCGACGCCTGGATGCTCGTCCAACTGCGGAGTGCCGGCGTTGACGTCGTCTGCGGCACGGCGATGGACGCGCACCGGATCCACGACGGCTGGCGGATCGCGATCGTGGCCGACACCGTCACGCGCACGGTCTCGGCGTCGTGCCTGATCCTGGCCACGGGCCGGACGTCGCGCACGATCCGTCTCGCCCGTCGCGATCCGATCGACACGCTCTGCCTCGTGGCCGGCACGACGTCGCCGGATCCGGTCGATCCCGACGCGCTCATCGTGGAAGCCGCGCCTGACGGCTGGTGGTACTCCGCGCCGCTCGTCAGCGGCCGGCTGTTCGCCGGCTGGATGACGGACTTCTCGCTCGTGCCGGACGGCGACTACGCACGCGCCGCGGCGGCCTCGCTGCCCGGGGCGCCGCTGCACACGCGCCGGCTCGGCGCGCCACAGCTGTCCACGATCATCGGATCGGCCTCGTGGCGGATGACGCCGGCCGCTGGTGACGGCTGGGTGGCGATTGGTGATGCCGCGCTCGCGCGCGATCCGATTGGTGGCGACGGCCTGACGGCCGCGCTGCGATCGGCGCGTCACGGCGCGGACGTCGTGACGCGCGCGCTCGATGGCGATCGCACGGCGTGGGCCGATGCCGCCGCCCACACCGACGCGATCGCCGAACGCTACGTGCACCAGCGCCTGGCCCTCTATCGCCGCGCGCGCACCCGCTGGCCCACATCGACGTTCTGGCAGCGATTCGGGGCGAGCGCCTGACGCCGGGGGCACGCCGCGGCACGCCCCGACTGACGTCCTGCACAGTGGCGTAGACCATCAGCATCAGGACCATCGCCCAGCCAACGAGCGTCAACGGCACTTCGATCCTGGCGGCAGGCCGATAGACCATCTCGAGCACACAGAGGAGGATGCGCCCGCCGTCGAGTGCAGGTTCGCGAGCACCACGGCGACCGGAATCCGCGTACCACGGATGCACGCCTTGCCGTGGACGACCGCCGGGTTGACGGAAATGTAGTCGTGCCAAACCATTGGCACCTCCGGTCACAGGATATCCGGATGTTCGGCGGCCTGTCTGACGCGACGCTGTACCTGCTGCCACTTGTTCGGCCTGAACGATGCCCGATCGAGACAAGGAACCGGTCGCCTCCGCGAGTGTCCGTCCTGAGCCAGGCCGTCGAGACGTGTGGGGAGAGTCGAAGTCGTCGAACACAGCCGTGCTGGGCGCAAGATGGCCGCGAACGCCGGAGAGGCCAGGCATCGTGATGCCTGTCACACTTCCGCTCCTGCCGGACTTGAACCAGATACACGGACGTCGTGTCCGGAAACCGGGAGTGACGCATGACCATAGGCGAGATGATCAGACAAGGGTTCCACTACGCCCGCACGTGCCGGTCGTTGTGGCTGTTCGGGTTCTTCGTCGGCATCGCGAGCGGTGGCTCCGGCGGCGGGTCGGGCAGGGGCGCAGGGTCTGGCGGCGGCGCTGGGGCGGCCGGCTTTCCGTTCGCGGTGTCCAGCACTGACTTTCTGCCGGTCCTTTTGGTCATCATCGGCGTGGTCGTCATCCTCGGCGTCGTGGTGATGCTCATGCACTTTGTCAGCGAAGGTGCGCTGATCGAGGGCATCGTCAAGGCCCGCGAGGGCGGACGGATGACGACGGGCGACGGATTCAGGGCGGGATGGACGCACTGGGGTGTGCTCCTGCGCATCGCGCTGATCTACTTCGCCATGGTCGCCGGCAGTCTGCTGCTGCTCGCGGCGCCGGTCGTGCTCGCCATCCGGGCCTCGGGCGGTATCGGCGCCACGGCCGTGGCACTTGGCATTCCGGCGATCATCGTCGCGGTGCCGTGGCTCATCACGCTGTATCTGGTGCAGGCATTCGCCGCGCGCATCGCCGTGATCGAGAACCGTCGCGCGATCGACGCGATCCGTAAGGCGCGCCTGTTCCTGCACGGCCGGCTGATGCACGGGCTCAAGCTCATCGTGGCCACGTTCGTCGGCACGGTCGCGATCGGACTGCTCGCCGCCGCCGTCATGCTCCCCGTCGTCCTGCTGCTCGTGGCGCTTGTCCCTGTGCTGAACGTGGGCCCAGTTATCGCCATCGGCTGTATGGTCGTATTTCCGGTGATCTACGTGTTGGTGGCCATGCTCGGGACGTTCCGCTCGTCGGTCTGGACCATCGGGTACGTCACCGAGGTAACGACGTGATTCCGACGGCCACGCTGCGGCTTCCGGCGGCGTGGCCGCTCGGGATGCTCTTCGCCGCACTGAGCTCGCGTCTCGGCGGTGACGCGGAACGGCTGCCTGAAGACGACATTCTGCGACTCGTGGAACAGGCGCGCGCCGGTGATACCGGCGCGCGTCGCCGGCTGTACACGCAGCACGTCGATCTCGTCTACCGAACAGTCCGCGGCATGCTGCGATCGGACGCGGACGCCGAAGACGTCACGCAGGACGCACTGCTGACCGCGCTGACGTCGCTCGATAGATATCGGCCGCGTGCCGACGCGCGGTTCGCCACCTGGGTGACGACCATCGCCCTCAACACGGCGCGCCGCCGTTTTCGACGCCGGCGCCCAGAGATCACGGCTACAGGCGAACTGCCCGAGAGCGCCGGTGACGCGGCCGATCCGGCAGACGATTTCGACCGCGCACGGCAGCGGCGCGTCCTGCTCGCGGCGCTGGCCGAGTTACCCGAGCGCGATCGGACGATCGTGAGCCTGCGGTACGGCGCCGATCTCAACGCCAGCGAGATCGGCGCCATCGTCGGGATCGAGGCCGCGGCCGTGCGCAAGATTCTCGAACGGTCCCGCGTGCGGCTCGGGGCACGCCTGGGCACACGCTCTGGAGGTCAACCATGACAGACGACGAACTCCTCGACTCGTGGACGAGTCTCGATCCGACAAACGGCCAGCGTCGTCGCGTGGACGCACGCGTGTCCGCATGGCTCGACGCGCACGACACGTCGATCGCTGCCGAATGGCTCGAGCTCGTCAGAGTGTCGCCATTCGGCTCGCTCACGCTCGCCACTGTCGGCGCGACGGCCATCGTGACGGTGACGCCGCTCGCCTGGTTCGCCGGCATGCTGGTGGGCGCAGTGCCGTGACCCTCATGGTGCTCGGGATTTCTGGAACGACGCCCTCGCCGAGGATGCGGCAACCCTGTCCGTGTCCAAAGAGTCCGTTAGAGTCCGTTAATGTCCTGTCAATTTTCTGCCATGTGTAAGTTTTCTGTAAGTGTGGGCTGAAACTACTTGACATCGACATAGTTCGGTCGCATGCTACGCGCACGGGTTAGATGAATCATCCCTGACGTCGCCCGTGGACGGTCAGGCGCGGAGAAACCGATGCGGCTCCGAACAGTCGTGGTGTGTCTGTTGGCAATGGCGCTCGTGCCCGGTCTGGCGCGGGCGCAGGATCCGGTCTACGACGCGAGCGGGGCGCAGTACGGCCGCGGCTTTTTCGCGCCCCTTCCCTTCGAGCATATCGACGTTGTCACGGGTAATGTCTTTCTCTCGTTCACCGATCTGTCGCTCCCCGGCAATGGCGGACTCGGGGTGAGCGTGGTGCGGACGTACAACAGTCGCGAGGGCCGCTGGCGGATCGGGCTCGGCGGCGTGCCGCTGCGCGTGATCTTCAACGGTGGCCTGGATGACGTCGACTTCCTCACCGCGGACGGCGCCACGCATCACGCCGCGGGCGTCGGCGCGA
>MEDJ01000006.1 GCA_001724025.1 Acidobacteria bacterium SCN 69-37
CGGTGCCGGCCGCGGGCTGGGCGGCGGCCGCCCCACCGCCGCGCCCGGCGGGCGCGGCGGGGGGGGGGACGACCGCCTGCCCGATCAGCGTCCCTGTCGGCGATCCGAGCCGCACCTCGATCGTGCCGCCCACTTCCCCGCCACGACCGCCGGCCTGCGCGCTGAACACGATCTGCCGGATCCCCGTCAGGTCGATCCCTCGGAACAGGGCGTGCCCGCCCGGTCGCGCCACGAGGCCCGCTCCGCCCTGCCGGCTGACGTTCACCTCGGTCGCACTCAGCGCCTCGGCCTGCATCACGCCCACACGCGGACTGCGCAGCACCGCCATCGCCTCGCCCGTGCGCGGCGGCAGCGAACCGGCCCCACGATCCGTATACACCGCGCGCACCACGACCGATCCGCGCCCGCTGTCTCCCGGCGGCGGTTCCACCGTGTAGCGTCCCGACAACGGCAGCGACGTCACCGTCGTCTCACCGAATCGCAGGAAATACTCGACGACGGCGCGCGCCTCGGCGAGCGACATCAGCGGGTGCGACGGCATCATCGCCGTGCCCCACACGCCGGTGCCGCCGTTGCGCACCTTGCCGGCCAGCGTGTTCACCAGCGCCTCGCTGAACGGATACTTCTCGCGCAGCATCGGCAGCGAGGGCCCGAGCGACACGCCCTCGGGCGCGTGACAGACGCGGCAGCTGTTCTGCGCCACGACCGCCTTGGCCACGGCAAACCGCGTAGTCGCGTCCACCGGCTCCTGCCCCTGCGCCAGCGCGGAAATGTCGAAGCCCTCCGGCACGTAGTTCACGCTGACCGCCACGCGATCGGCGGGCACCGCGCCGTCCTCGGCATCGCGCACCGTGACGTCGTAAGCGATCGGTTCACCCGGGCGATAGACGCGATCGTTGATCCCGCCCGCCACGGTCACGGCGACAGCCGGCGTATCGTTGCCACCGACGATCTCCACGGCGGACGTCGACTGGGCATTCGCCGGATCTGTCACCGTCAACGTGGCCGTGTACACGCCGTTCGTCGTCAGATGCACCGTCGGGTTCGGCTCACGGAAGACGCGCGGCGCCTGCCCCGGCGCTTCCAGGCGCCACTCGTAGCGCAGGGTCTCGCGGTCGTAGTCCATCGAGCCCGCCGATGACAACTGGACGTCGAACGGCACGCGACCGCCCACGCGACTGGCGGAGGCCACGGCCACCGGCGTCCGGTTGCCGCCGTTGTACTCGATGCGCACCAGCCGCGAATCCTCACTCTTCGCGAACCACGTGCCGCCGTAATCGAGCAGGTAGAGATCGCCCTCGGGCCCGAACTTCAGGTCCATCGGCTCGACCCAGCGCTCGCGCGGCAGGAACCGCTCCATCGATCGATAGTCGCCGTTCGCGTCCATCGTGATGCTCATGATCCAGGCGCGCGAGCAGTCGGTGGCGAGCCACGTGCCCTCGAAGGCCGAGGGCCAGACGCGCGGGGCATCGGCCGCGAAGTCGGCGCGCCGGAACACCGGGCCGCCCACGGCGCAGCGGCCGCCGGTGCCCACTTCGGGGAACCGCTCGGACGGGCCGTACTCGTAGCCGATGAACGACGGCTGCGCGGGCGGCAAGTCGGTGAGGCCCGTGTTGTTCACCGACGTGTTCGTGGGCCGCGCGGGATCCTTCGGCCCCATCAGCCGTCCGTTCACGTAGTCCATGAACGGGAACGCCGCGTTCGGCCCGACGAAGTACGGCCAGCCGAAGAAGCCGGGCTGCCGCGCCTGGTTCAGCTCGTCGTACCCGCGCGGGCCGACGTTCGGGTTGTCGGCCTGGTTGTCGGGCCCGACCTCGCCCCAGTAAAGGTAGCCGGTCTGGCTATCGATGGATGGACGCCACGCGTTGCGATGCCCCATCGTGTAGATCTCGGGCCGCGTGTTCGGCGTGCCGGGCGGGAAGAGATTGCCGGCCGGAATCGTGTACGTGCCATCGGGCTGCGGCGTGATGCGCAGGATCTTGCCGCGCAGATCGTTGGTGTTCGCGGCGCCGCGCTGATCGTCCCAGTTCGCGCGGCCGGGACGCTCGTCCGTCTGCGACGTGCTGCTGTTGCCCGAGTTGTTCCCGATGGTGACGTAGAGATTGCCGGCCGCGTCCCACGTCATGCCACCGCCCGTGTGGCAGCAGGTCTCGCGCTGCGTCGTGTACTCGAGCAGCACGCGGTGCGAGTCCGGCACGATGCGCGTCACGGTCTCGCCCGTCGCGCTCGTCTCGTCACGCAGCTGGATGCGGGCCAGGACGTGCTTGGACACATCGGGGTCCGCGTACTGAACGTACATCCAGCCGTTCTGATCGAAGTGCGGATCGATCGTCAGGCCGAGGAACCCTTCTTCGGCCTCACGCGGCACGCCGGCCGCCGACGTATACATGTGATTGACCGGGATCGTCCCGACGATCGTCGTCGTGTTGCCGCGGGGATTGTAGACCTTGATGTGGCCGGTGCGACGCTCGTTGATGAACACGCGGCCGTCGTTGGCCACGGCAAACGTCATCGGCTCGTCGAGTTCGCCCATCGGGACCAGCGTGACGACATTGAACCGGCTGGGGTCGACGGCATCGGCCGCCGTCCGCTCCACCGATTGCGCGGCCAGCCGACTCGCCCGCGCACCCAGGGCCGCGTCGATGACCGCACAGGCGACGAGCAGGGCCACCAGCCCGGCCATCCACCGCCAGGACGCTCCCTCGCGTCGGCCCCTGCTCGTCGTGCCCGTCGTTGCCCGCCTCATGCGATCCACCTCTCCCGGCCCTCAGGCCGCCGATTGCCCGCGCCGTGTCGCGCGACCGCGCGCCCCCGGCGCCGCGTGTACCATCCCGCGGCCTGTGAACATGCCCGCATTCTGGGGAATCTGCGCGTCGGCATCAAGCCCCCCGCTGTGAATCTTCCTGAAACTGTCTGAAAACAATCATGCGGGCGGGTGTATAGTGGGCGGCAATTCTCCATCGACTCGATCGTCTGGGCAGATGACCGTGCTTGAGCCCGTTCGCCATCGGTATTACCGATTTGGTCCCAACGTGTTGGACTGCCTCCGTAGTGTGCTGTGGCAGGATGGCGTCGAGGTGCCGCTGACGCCGCGTGTCTTCGACATTCTCTGCACGCTCGTCGAGCGCCGCGGAGCGCTCGTCACGAAGGACGACTTCATGCGTCTCGTGTGGGGCGGCGTGGCTGTCGAGGACAACAATCTGGCGCGGCAGATCAGCACGCTGCGCAAGCTGCTCCGCGAGCGGCCGGGACAGCGCGAGTACATCGCGACGGTCACGGGCGTCGGCTACCGGTTCGTCGGAACGGTCACGGCGTTCGACGAGACGCCCGAGGACCTGCGCCCGATCGCCGAGCCGATGGCCACCGGAGACGGTACCGTCGACCCGTCCGATGCCGTCGCGGACGCGCCGGCCGCGGTCGAGAACGTCCGGGACGTGCCGGCCGTTCCGGACGATCGATCCGGGCGGCGCGTCATCCCCACGACGCCCGTCCGCTGGACGCTGGCGATCGGCGGACTGGCCGCGGCCGCCGTTGCGCTGGTCCTCGCCTGGCCGAACAAGCCGACGCGCGCCGCCAATACCACCCGCACGCTCTGGCAGTTCACGCACGGCTCCGGCTCGCAGTCCGATCCCGCCTGGTCCCCGGACGGGACGCGCCTGGCGCTCGTGTCGGACCATACGGGCAATGCGGACATCTGGGTACACGGCATCAACGAGACCGCAGCGATCCGGCTGACGACCTCGCCGGCGCACGATCGGCAGCCCAGTTGGGCCCCGGACGGCCGCGCACTGGTGTTCCGGTCCGAGCGCGACGGAGGCGGCCTCTATGTGGTGCCGGCCGCCGGCGGTCCCGACCGGCTGATCGTCCCGTTCGGTTCGCACCCGCGCTGGTCACCGGACGGACGCCAGATCCTGTTCTCGCAGACCGCCCCTGATTCATCGGTGGTCGTCAAGCTGTTCGTCGTGCCGGCGCAGGGCGGTCGTCCCGAGCGGGTGATGCACGCGGCTCTGGCCGGCCTCCAGGTCACCAGCGCGGCGTGGGCGCCCGATGGGCAGATCTCGGTCTGGACACGTGATGAGGCCGGCGGCCGGCACTTCATCACGTTCCCGCTCGGGCAGGGGCCGGCCAGCCGATCGACGCTGCCGGCGGAGGTCTCCGCGCCGACAGCGTCGACCCAGCTCGGATCGTTTCTCTGGGCGCCGTCGGGCCGCTTCCTCTATTTCGAGGGACGCACGCGGACAATCCGCAACATCTGGCGCGTCACCGTCGATCCGGCGACCCGCAACTGGATCGACGGTCCGCAGCAGTTGACGATTGGCCCCGGCGCCGACGTGGGCCTGACGCTTTCGCCCGACGGGTCGCGGCTGTCATTTGCGGTGAACACGGCGCGCCCGGGCATCTGGGCGTTCGGCTTCGATCCGGCCACGGGCACGCTCGCCCACGAGGGCCAACAGATCATCTCCGGCACGTCAGGCGAACGCGGTGTCGACGTCAGCAACGACGGACGGCACCTCGTCTACCGGCTCGATCGCGACAATCGACAGGAGATCTGGGGCCGGCAACTCGATGGCGAGCCGCGGCTGCTCGTGTCCGAGCGCGACGTCAACGTGACGGTGCCCCGATGGTCACCCGATCACTCGCGCATCGCCTACCTGCGGCAGAACCGCCGCGGCGCGCCCGACCGGCGCGCGGTGGTCGTCCTCGACGTCAGCCTCCCGGATCAACCGCCCATCGACGTCTTCCCGCTGGCGCCGGACGACGAGGCGATCCCGACCGACTGGCGCGCCGACGGGCAGGCCCTGCTGACCGCGTGCCGCGTCGGCCGCGACGATCTCCTCGGCATCTGCCGCCTCGATCTGCCGACGTCCGGCGGCCGAGCCATCCAGCACAAACTGGCTGTCGATCAACGCCTGGCCCTCTATCAGCAGCGGTATTCGCCCAATCAGCGCTGGGTCAGCTTCATCGCGGTGCCCAGGGCCGATCGCAGTACGTCGACGGTGTACGTGATGCCGGCCGATGGCGGGCCATGGCGAGCCCTGACCGATGGCCAGGCCTACGACGACAAGCCGCGCTGGTCGCCTGACGGCCGCGTCCTCTATTTCATCTCGAACCGGGACGGCCGCTTCGAAGTCTGGGGGCGACGGTTCGATCCGGACGCGGGCCTGGCCGATGGCGCGGCGTTCCGCGTGACGTCGCTCGGCGCCTCGCGCCAGACGCTGTCGCCGTACCTCACGGACATGGAGATGTTCATCACGCCCGATCGCCTGTTCCTCCCGATGTTCGAGGCCGCCAGCCGTATCTGGATGCTCGATCAGGCGGACCGATAGGACCAGCTACCAGGTCTACCGCCTGAAATTACCTGTCATTCAGGCTGACTTCAGACCGTTTCATGGTCCGACATAGACGTAGCGGCTTCATGAAGGGCACACTCCGGCCATCGGAGGTAAACCTATGAAGCTTGCAGGCAGGATTCTGCCCGCATTGGTGCTATGCACACTTGTGCTCGGCACCGCTGCGTCGGCCCAGATCACGACCGGCACAGTGGCGGGAACCGTCCAGGACAGCCAGGGAGGCGTCATCCCCGGGGCGACAATCGTCCTGATCAGTGAGTCGCGCGGCACCCGGGGCGTCCCCGGTGTCACGAACGCGAGCGGGGACTACGTGTTCCCGAACATCACGCCCGACACGTACACCATCGAGGTGACGATGCCGGGGTTCCGCACACTGCGGCGGACGAACGTCGCCGTCAGCGGCGGCGACCGCGTGGTCGTGCCGGCGCTGATCATCGAGCCCGGCGGAGCCTCCGAGACCATCGAGGTCACGGCCGAGGCGCCGCTCATCCAGGCCCAGAGCGGTGAACGTTCGTTCGCCATCTCGACCCTGCAGATCGAGAGCCTGCCGATGTCGGGGAACCGTAACTTCGCCAGCCTGACCTCCCTCACGCCCGGCGTCGTCGGGACCAGTCGCCTTGGCGGCGGCGGGCAGAACAACATCATGATGGACGGCATCTCGGCCATGGACACGGGCAACAACGGCCAGATGCTCCAGATGAACATCGAGTCGATTGCCGAGGTCAAGGTCCTGACGTCGGGCTATCAGGCTGAATATGGCCGGTCATCAGGTCTCCAGATCACGGCCGTGACCAAGAGCGGCACGAACCGGTTCGCCGGGTCGCTGTACGACATCGAGGACAACTCGGACTGGAACACCAACAGCTGGACGAACCAGAAGAACGGGGACCCGAAGACCCAGTCGAAGACCCGCACGTGGGGCTACTCGATTGGCGGTCCGGTGGGACGCCCAGGTGGCGATAACAAGTTGTTCTTCTTCTACAGCCACGAATATCGGCCGTCGAGCTCGGGCGGCAACATCAACCGCTTTCGCGTGCCGACGGCACTCGAGCGCGCCGGGGACTTCTCCCAGACGCGCGACAATAACGGCAATCTGATCCCGCACCTGATCCGTGACGCCTCGACGGGTCTGCCCTGCAGCGCATCCAATACGAGCGGCTGCTTCCAGGATGGTGGCGTCGTCGGCCGGATCCCGCAGGACCGGCTCTACCAGGTCGGCGTCAACCTCCTCCATCGGTATCCGATGCCCAACATCGAGCAGGCGCCGGGCACCAACTACAACCTGGAGATTCCACGCCCGATCGACAAGAACCTGCTGCAGCAGCCGGCCGTGCGCGTGGACTACCAGCTCTCGCCCGCGCTCCGCTTCACCGGCAAATACTCGGGCCAGCGTCAGAAGCGGCGGGTCATCCAGGGCACGATGCCCGGCCACAACGACGTGCTGACGCCGTACCCGTACATCACCAACTACGGGTTCACGGTGAACTACACGTTCAACCCGACGACGTTCCTCGAGGGCACGTACGGATCGATCAAGAACGAACTCGCGGGCGGCGGGTCAGGCGGCCTGCTCACCGACTCCACCTCATCGCTCGCCAGCGATCCCTTGCTGGCGGGCCTGCCGATCCTGTATCCCGACGCGACGGTCATCACCAACACCGGCTACTACGCGTACAAGGTGATGCAGGCCGAGAACCCCGTCTGGTGGGACTCCGCTGCAAACCGGATGATGATTCCACCGACGTTCGGCTGGGGCAACCGTATCGGCGGCGCGCCGCCCAACCAGCAGTTTCCCGGGTACCTGAACATCAACAAGACGCAGGACGTGGCGATCTCGCTGACGAAGGTGGCTGGCAGTCACACGTTCAAGGCAGGCTTCTACAACAACCACAGCTACAAGGCCCAGAACACCGGCGCCGGCGGCGTGGCCAACCTCAGCCCGTTCGGCTACATCAACTTCGGCAACGACACCAACAACCCGATCGACGCCGGCTTCGGTTACGCCAACGCGGCGCTCGGGATCTTCTCCCAGTACCTTCAGCAGGAGAAGTTCGTCGAAGGGTCGATGATCTACAACAACACGGAGTTCTACCTGCAGGACAACTGGAAGGCGACCAACCGCCTGACGCTCGACTACGGCGTGCGATTCACGCACCAGCAGCCGCAGCACGACCAGTTCGGCCAGATGTCGAACTTCTTCCCTGAACAATGGTCGGCGGCCGCGGCGCCCGTCCTCTACGTGCCCGGTTGCATCAACGGCGCCGCCACCTGCTCCGGCAACGTCCGCAACGCCATGGATCCGATCAGCGGCCAGTTTCTGGTGATCCCCGGCGTGGCGAACTCGTCGGCGGCCATCGGCACGATCGTCCCGAACTCGGGCAACCAGCTCAACGGCATCCGGGCCGCGGGCGATGGCATCTCGAAGTACTCCTACACGTGGCCGACCATCGTGGCCGCCCCGCGCTTCGGGATGGCCTACGACCTGAATGGCACGCAGACCGTCGTCGTCCGTGGTGGCGTGGGCCTGTTCTACGATCGGCCGGATGGCAACACGATCTTCTCGATCCCGACCAGCCCACCCATCACGTCGTCGCAGGATCTGCGCTACGGCAACCTGCGGAACCTCGGCAGTGGCCTGAGCCCGGTCGGCGTACCGGCGATGCGCACGTTCCAGTACGACGCCGATGTGCCGCAGTCGTGGCAGTGGAACGCGGGCATCCAGATGGCGCTGCCCTGGTCGTCGTCGCTCGACCTGTCATACGTCGGCCAGAAGTCCTCGGAACGCCTGCAGGTCGTGAACCTGAACCAGGTGAACCTGGGCACGGCCTACGAGGCGCGCTACCAGGATCCGACACGTGCGGCGAGCAGCGTGCCTGGCGCGACGGCGCTCCCGACCAACCTGCTGCGTCCGCTGCAGGGGCTGAGCGCCATCGAGCAGAACACGACCGACTTCGGTGAGCGGTTCCACTCGCTCCAGGCGTCGTTCAACCGCCGGTTCCGCGGCGGGCTTTCGTTCGGGGTCAACTACACCTACAGCCTCTCGTTCACGGGCAACACGGGCCTGACCAAGCGACTCCAGCACGACGAGAACGGCAACGCGACCGTCAGGGCGGATCAGGCCCGGTACGAGGACTTGATGAAGAACCTCAACCGACAGCCGCACGTGCTGCGGGGGAACGTGGTGTGGGATCTGCCGGACCTGGCCGCCGACGGTGGCGCGAAGCGCGCGATCGGCTACATCGTCAACGACTGGCAGCTCTCGAGCATCTTCAATCTGAGCTCGGGGACCAACTACGACATCACCTACAGCTACCAGAGCAACGGGGCCAGCGTGAACCTGACGGGCTCGCCCGATTACGGCGCCCGCATCCTCTACGTCGGCGATCCGGGATCGGGCTGCTCGAACGACCAGTACGCGCAGTTCAACAGGAACGCCATCGCGGGCCCGACCTACTACAGTGACGGGCTCGAGTCCGGCCGCAACCTCATGCGGGGCTGCGCGCAGCGCAATATCGATCTCTCGCTGGCGCGCACCATCCGCCTCGGGGGCGGCCGATCGATCCAGCTGCGGATGGACGCGTTCAACGCGTTCAACATCGTGAACTTCACCGGCCGGCAGGCCCAGGCACAGTTCGTCAGCCCGACCGATCAGACTGTGCTGCGCAACACGCAGTTCAACGCGGACGGGTCGCTCAACCAGAACCGCCTGAAGCCGAGAAATGCGGGCTTCGGGGCGGTGACGAGCGCGTCGGGCTTGCGGACGATCCGCCTGACCGCCCGTTTCGGGTTCTAGCGAGGCGGGACACTCGTCGGAGCGCAGGGGCTTCAGCCCCTGGCCTCCGAACAGCTCCACAACACGAGGGCCGGGTGGCAATGCCACCCGGCCCTGTTCGTCTCTCCGGTGGTCGGTCGTCGGTGGTCGGTGGCCGGCCGTCCTATCTCGTCGCTCTCCACGTCTGCACGGCACCGCTGGCGTCGGTGACGACGCCGGAGATGCGGGTGCCGTCGACGCGGCCGAGATACACGCGGCCTTCCATCTCGAACACGAGCTGCGCCGCGTGCAGCCGGCCAGTCACCGTCACCGGCGGTGCACCCGGCCGTGTCAGGGTGCCGCTCACCATCTGGAACGTCTGCGTCAACTCGAGCTGCCCGCCACCATCGAACGTCCAGGCGCCGCCGACCTGTGCCGGCACAATGTGCAGCAGGGCCGTGCACCAGCTCGTGCAGCCCACCTCGAGCTGGCGCGTCTCGTCCGGCTCCCACCCGTCGAGCGTGAAGGTGTTCATCACGACACGCGTTCCCGGAGGCATCGCCAGGATCTTGTCCTTCAGCCGATCCAGGTTGTGCGGCAGCAGGAACAACGCCAGGACTGTCGCCCGCGAAATATCCGCCTCGTACATGTCCCCCTGCACGAACTGCGCGCGCACCTCCACACCGGCCTCGCGCGCCAGGCGCCGCGACAGCTCGACCATCTCGGGGTTGTACTCGACGCCGATGCCGCTCGCCCCGCGCCTGGCGGCAGCGATGATGTTGCGACCATCTCCCGATCCCAGGTCCATCACGAAGTCCCGCGCCGTGACGCCCGCCAGATCCAGCATCACGTCGAGCAGTTCCGGCGACGTGGGCACCCACACCACGTCCTTGCCCGCCTGACCGACCTGCGGCACGAAGGGGGATCCTGGCTCGGGCGGCGGGCCCGGATCCTGGACCGCGGCAACGATGGCCGGTGCG
Organism: Acidobacteria bacterium SCN 69-37; assembly: GCA_001724025.1. GTDB lineage: Bacteria > Acidobacteriota > Vicinamibacteria > Vicinamibacterales > SCN-69-37 > SCN-69-37. The sequence goes on from MEDJ01000006.1 coordinate 10,083, forward strand.
GCCCACACGGCGCCGGGGGCCCACGTCAGCAGGCACGCGACCGCCACGATCGCACGCGGGGACTTCGTCAGCCTGGAAAGAATCATCGCGACGTGAGCACGGGTCACGGGCGGCACGCTGCCGGGTTCGACTTGACGTAATACCGCTTGTAGTTCGACGCGGCCGGATCCGTGCAGCCTTCCAGGTCGAGCAGCTCGATCTTCCGGAAGTCGGCCGGCGCGGTTTCCGCCTGGATCGAGATGAACCCGGACGTCATGGGCGTGCCATCGATCTTGATGGCCGGGTCGACCGGATCCACGGCGCCGCCGCCCATCTGCGGCTTCGTGTACTCCAGCACCGTCTGGCCGTCGATGATGTGGCGGATGAGCTCGTCGCCATGGACTTCCACCTCCACGCGCACCCACTGGTCGCCGTCGTACGTCGCCGACGTCGAGTTCGTGCAGTGATCGGTGTGCAGCACGCCGTTCATCACGACGTTCGATCCCGGCGTACACAGGTTGGCCGTCGTCCGCGGCCCGCTGCCGAGCCCGCCGAGCAGCTGCACCTCGATCGAGATCGGGAAATCCTGATCGCGCAGCATCGTCTTCGGATCCGGCGAGTGCAGCATCAGGCCGTTGTTGCGGATGGCCCACTCCGGGCCGCCTGGCACCTGTGTGCCGACGAAGCGATACTCGGCCGCCAGGCGGTAGTACGAGTACGGCCGCGCGTAGAACAGGTGTCCGAATTCGCCGTCGAACGTCGTCCAGTTGTCGTACCGGACCTGGAGCTGACCGTCCTGCACGCGAAAGGTGTCGTGCAGGTTCTCGCCGAGCGGGTGTTTCGAGAACTTCGGCGTCCAGCCCTCGAGATCGCGGCCGTTGAACAGCTGGATCCACTCGCGCGCGTCGGGGTCGTTGGCGGGAGCCGGCGCCTGGGCCGTCCCGCACGCCGCACTGGCAGCCGCCAGGCAGGACGAGATCAGCGCAATCGCACACAGGTGACGAAGACGGACAGCGGCCATGGACGTGACTCCTCCGGAGTGGTCCGCCGATGGTAGCAGATGACTCCGCCGGCCGGCGTCGCTCGTAACCCGACCGTGACGCCCCCGTCACGGTCGCGTCGTACCGCTTCCGCACGATCAGCGAATGTCGACGCCAGACCGCCTCGATCCCTCCATCGCCGATCGCCGCACGTTCCTTCGCCGCGGAGCCATGGGCGCCGGTGCGCTCTGGATGTTTTCCCTGGCCGAGCTGGCCGCCCGTCGTCCGTACGGGCCGGTCGGTATCGCGAGCCCCTACGGCCCCCCGTCGCCCAAGCTCGACGAGACCACCGGCCTGGCCCTGCTCAGCCTTCCCGACGGATTCCGCTATCTCTCATACGCGTGGACGGGCGACCGGCTCTCCGACGGCACGATCTGTCCCGGTGCGCACGACGGCATGGCCGTGGTGACGCAAACGCCCGGCTCGTCCGAACTCGTGCTCGTGCGCAATCACGAGATGCCGCCCGGTGCCGCGTTCTCCACGGACGCCACGATCGTCTACGACCAGGCGGGCGGCGGCGGGACGACGAACCTGACGTTCGACGCGGCGGCCGGCCGCTGGCTCCGCTCGTGGGTCTCGCTGGCGGGGACGAACGTGAACTGCGCGGGCGGGGTTACGCCCTGGGGGACGTGGCTGACGTGCGAAGAAGTCGGCGCGCAGCACGGCCACGGCTTCATCTTCGAGGTCGGCGCCGAACGCGGCGACCGTCGTCCGCTCGAGGCGATGGGTCGGTATTCGCACGAAGCCGTGATGGTCGATCCCGACACGGGCGACGTGTACGAGACGGAAGACGCCGCCGAGACGAGCGGCTTCTACCGCTTCGTGCCGCACGTGCGCGGCGACCTGCACCAGGGCGGCGATCTCTACATGCTGAAGGTCCGCAGCCAGCCCAACGTGGACATGGGTGTCGGCTACGCCATCGGGACGACCTGGGACGTGGACTGGGTGCGCATCGACGACCCGCTCGCGCTGACGCGGTCGACGTTCGCGCAGGGCCGGCTCAAAGGCGCCGCGCGGTTCCAGCGCCTCGAGGGCGCGTGGTGGGGCGACCGCGTCGGGTACTTCATCTCGACGAGCGGCGGTGCGGAACAGTGCGGCCAGGTCTTCGAGATCGATCCGCGCGCACAGACGCTGCGGCTGATCTACGAGTCGCCGCGGGCCGACCAGTGCGACTACCCCGACAACGTCACCGTCTCGCCGCGCGGCGGACTGCTGCTCTGCGAAGACAGCGGCAATGCGGCATCGGCGAACGAGCGCCTGATCGGCCTGACGCTGCACGGCGAGACGTTCACGTTTGCCGCCAACAACGCCATGCTGCGCACCAACCACAACCCGGTGGTGACGGCGCAGGACTATCGCACCAGCGAATTCGCCGGCGCCTGCTACAGCCCCGACGGCCGCTGGCTGTTCGTGAACATGCAGCGGCCCGGCATCACCTTCGCGATCACCGGGCCGTGGGGGAAGGGAATGCTGTAGGGGCGACGCATGCGTCGCCCCTACAGCGGCTGACGCCCTACCGCTGGATCCTCGCGCTGCCGCCCCGGGCGAAGGCGCGCACTTCGTCGACGGTGGCCATGGTCGTGTCACCGGGGAACGTCGTGATCAGCGCGCCGTGGGCCCAGCCGAGCCGCACGGCCTGCTCGGGCGGCTCGCCGGCGAGCAGGCCGAAGATCAGGCCGGCCGCGAACCCGTCGCCGCCGCCGACCCTGTCGTGCACGTCGAGTTGGCAGGTGGGCGCCACGAACTGCTGCCCATCGATCCAGGCGACCGCCGACCAGTCGTGTCTGTTCGTCGAGTGCACCTCGCGCAGCGTCGTCGCCACGGCCTTGACGTTCGGGAACCGCTCGACCACGCGGCCGATCGTGTCGAAGAAAGCCGCCGGATCGAGCTTCGAGCCGCGACCCGCCTCCGGGCCGGCGACGCCGAGCGCCTTCTGGATGTCTTCCTCGTTGCCCATCAGCACGTCCACGTGTCGGACGATGCGCGAGAAGACCGAGGGCGCACGATCGAGCCCGCCCGAGGCGCGCCAGAGTTTTTCGCGATAGTTCAGGTCGAACGACACGATCGCGCCCGCCTGCCGCGCGGCCTGCATCGCCTCGATGATCAGCTCCGCCGTCGTCTCCGAAAGGGCGGAGAAGAGCCCGCCGCTGTGGAACCAGCGCACGCCGCGACCGAAGATCGTGGCCCAGTCGAAGTCGCCCGGCTTGAGCAGCGCGGCGGCCTCGTTCGAGCGGTTGTAGAAGACCACGGGCGGCCGCACGCCCATGCCGCGGTCACTGTAGACGGCGGCCATGTTCGGTCCGCGCGCGCCGTCGTGATCGAAATACTTGTAGATCGGCTCGACGCCCATCGCGCGGATGCGCTCGGCAATCAGGTCCCCCACCGGGTACCGCACCATCGCCGTCGCCACGGCCGTGCGCAGGCCGAAACAGTCCGAGAGGTTGGCGGCGACATTGAACTCGCCACCGCTGACGTGCACGCTCAGCGTGTGTGCCTTGCGGAACGGGACAATGCCGGAGTCGAGTCGGTGGATGATGCCGCCGAGCGAAAGAAAGTCGAGGGCGCCGTCCTTGGGGATGCTGAGGCTGCTCATGATGAGGGTGATGTCTCCGTATACGCAAACGACGATTGGTTGCGTGTAGGGGCGACGCGTGCGTCGCCCCTACCGATGTCCGTCAACAGCCTACGTTCTCGTGCCCCACTGCGTGTGGAACGAGCCGTCGCGATCGGTGCGGCGATAGGTGTGCGCGCCGAAGTAGTCGCGCTGGCCCTGCGTCAGGTTGGCCGGCAGTCTGGCGCTGCGATAGGCATCGTAGTAAGCGAGCGACGCGGCCGTGGCCGGCACCGGGATGCCGAGTCCCACGGCCGCCTGCACCATCTCGCGCCACGCCTGCTGGCGATCGCCGACTGCGCGGCTGAAGACGGGATCGACGAGCAGGTTGACGAGCCCGGAATCGCGCGCGAACGCGGTGCGGATGTCGCCGAGCAGCGTCGCACGGATGATGCAGCCGGCGCGCCAGATGCGCGCGACCTCGCCCGGATCGATGTCGTAGCCGTACTCGACCGACGCCATGCGCAGCAGCGCCATCCCCTGCGCGTACGACGTGATCTTGCTCGCGTAGAGCGCCTGCCGTGCCGCGTCGACGAGCCGCGCCCGATCGCCGGTGAACGACGCGCCCGGGCCGGTGAGCACCGCGCTGGCAGCGACGCGCTCGGTTTTCTGCGCCGAGATCAGCCGCGCCTCGACCGCCGCGTTGACCGTGGGGATGGGCGCACCGACGTCGAACGCGTTCTGGCTCATCCACTTGCCCGTGCCCTTCTGCTGGGCCTCGTCGAGGATGCGGTCGACGAGCGGTTGCTGCGTCTCGGGATCGATCGTGGCCAGCACGTCGGCCGTGATCTCGACGAGATATGACTTCAGCTCGCCGCGATTCCACTCGGCGAAGATGTCCGAGATCTCGCGCGCGCCCATGCCGAGGCCGCGGCTGAACAGGTCGTAGGTCTCGGCGATCAGTTGCATGTCGCCGTACTCGATCCCGTTGTGGACCATCTTCACGTAGTGGCCGGCCCCGCGGGCGCCCACATAGCCGACGCACGGTTCGCCGTCGTCGGCCCTGGCCGCGATCGCTTCGAGGATGGGCGCCACGGCCTGCCAGGCCTCGCGCGATCCGCCGGGCATGATCGCCGGTCCCTTGAGCGCGCCTTCTTCGCCGCCCGACACGCCCGTACCGAGATAGTGCAGGCCGCGGGCGGCGAGATCGGCCTCGCGCCTGTCGGTGTCCTTGAAGAAGGAGTTCCCGCCGTCGATCAGGATGTCGCCGGCCTCGAGGTGCGGTACCAGCAGCGCGATGACGTCGTCGACCGGCTTGCCGGCCGGCACCATCATCAGGATGCGCCGCGGGCGTTCGAGTGCCGCCGTCAGCGCCTCGACGCTGGCCGCCCCCATGACCGTGCGTCCGTCACCGGCCGCAAACGCCCTGGTTTTTCCGGGATCGAGATCGTGGCCGGCCACGGCCACGCCCCGGCTCTCCATATTCCTCGCGAGGTTGGCGCCCATGACGCCCAGCCCGACCACACCGATCGTGTACTGCATCTGCCTGCCTTCTTTCCTGCCTCAGCGGCCTGTTGGACAGCCCATTGTAGTCGCCGCGGCGGGAACCGGCACGGATTCGTCGGATCGACGTCACGTCGCGGCGCCGGGACACGCGATCCGCGTCAGGCGCGTGCCTGCCAACCGCGCGTCAGGGCTGTGACACCGCTCCTTCGGTGCCGGGATGTCGCTTCCCGATGAGACCGTCGTAGATCCACCCGCTGAGCACCGCGCCGACGACCGGGGCGACGATCGGGACCCAGAACCAGAAATGGCCGGCGCGAAAGACGTCGCTCCCCCACCCGAACAGAGCGGTGAACAGGCGCGGGCCGAGATCGCGGGCCGGGTTGATCGCGTAGCCCGCGTTGTAGCCGAACGTCATGCCGATGGCCACCACCAGCAGGCCGACGATGACCGGCCCGGTGCCGGCGGGCGGCGGTGTGTTGCGGGCGTCACTGATCGCGAAGATCACGCCCATCAGCAGCGCCGTGCCCACGACCTGATCGATGAAGCCGCCCGGAAACGTGCTGAGGAACGGTTGCGGGTACGTGGCCCAGATGCCGGCAGTGGCCAGGTCGCCCGCGATCTGCCGCACGCCGCCGTCGAAGGCGTTGAGCGCGTCGAAGTAGGTCACGTACACCACGAACGAGGCCACGAACGCGCCGGCGAGTTGCGCGAGGACGTACGGCCCGACCTTGGCCCAGGGAAAACCGCGGTGCGCGGCCAGCGCGACGGTGACGGCCGGGTTCAGGTGCGCGCCCGAGACGCCGCCGGCCACATAGCATCCGAGCGTGACGGCCAGGCCCCACGCGAGGTTGATCGAGAGGTACGTGCCCTTCGTCTCGCTGCTGAGCACCACCTGCGCCACGACCCCGACACCAAAGACCATCAACACGAACGTGCCGAGAAACTCGGCCAACACCTCACGCAGGACGCCTCGAGCCATCGTCGTTACCTCGCAACCGGTGGATGGGACTGGCGGAGTATAGCGGAGGCGGGGAGGCGAGGAGGCGGGAAGGTGACGAGCGGAAAAACACTCGGAGCCCCGAGGCTTCAGCCTCGGGGGAGGGCGACGCGCGCCGGGGCGCTCGCGAGAGACGCGAGACGGCGCACAAGCCGTGACATCGGCGTGCGCCGGTGTCATCGGTCAGGACGGCTTGTCGTGACCACGTACGACAACCGACTTTCGACGGCCGCCTGGTGTTCTGTTCATTAGGAACGCAGGCGGCGTCATACGAGACGGCTCCACAGGTTCTCAGGGCCATCGTCGATGCGCTCGCCGACCGGGTCGGCATTCATCTTGTCGTCGCGGCAGGCCCACTGGCCGACCACCCCCTTCTTGCGAGCCGCGCGCGAAACGTTCACATCACCCGTCATGTCGATCAGCTCGCCTTGTTGTCAGGGGCGTCACTCGCCGTCCTGCACGGCGGGCTCGGAGGAATCAAGGAAAGCATCCTGGCCGGCGTGCCGATGCTGCTCGTGCCGTTCGTCTTCGACCAGCGACCCAACGCCGAGCGGATAGCGTTCCACGGCCTCGGCGGTCACGGTTCACGGAAGAACAGGTGGTCACCTCCGGGAGGCGGATGCGACGTCCATCGGCAAGGTCGCGAAGAAGCACGGCGTGAGCGACCAGACGACTATGCCTGGCGCAAACCCTTTGGGACGCTGGAGGCCGCAGCGGCTGCGTCCGGACATCGAGCTGCAGAAAGAGGTGTCTCGAACAGGGCGGTGAACGCGCGGGAGCGCCGCGAGGCCGTCGATCTGCGCATTGCGGACCTCCTCAAACCGACGACCGTTGTCCTCGGCCGTCCGCCGGACCAGATCGACGTCATGACTTCCTCAAGGGCGTGGACCTCGCGGATGCGCGGACGCGGCGAGTGGCCGGAGTCATCGACGACGTCGACGTCTCGTTCGTCTCGAACGCCGCGTCGGCCTCAGGGAGCGGGTGTCGGGTGTTCCCCCGAGGCTGAAGCCTCGGGGCTCCGGCGGTGGCCGTCGGCAGTCAGTAGTCAGTAGTCAGTAGTCGGTAGTCGGTAGTCGGTGGTCGGCGATAGCCGGTCGGAGACGACCTCCCCGGGTCTGAAGACCAGGGGCTCCATCAGGAAGAACGTTGATGCGAAGGCAGGTGTCTGTTGCCCGTCGCATCTGTCGTCCTGTCGTACCCGTTGCGTCATGCGCCTGCGATAGACTCCCCGAAACGCGCGCCGATCGAAGTCGAGAGAAATGTTGATGCGAAGGCAGCTTCCTGTCGCCCGTCGTACCTGTCGTACCTGAGGCTCTCCCATGTCCTACATCCTGGCCCTCGATCAGGGCACCACGAGCTCCCGCGCCATCCTCTTCACGCGCGACGGCACCATCGCCGGCGTGGCGCAGCGCGAGTACACGCAGATCTTCCCGAAGCCCGGTTGGGTGGAACACGACCCGCTCGAGATCTGGAGCTCGCAGATGGCCGTGGCCACCGAGGTGCTCGGCCGCGCACAGGTGACGCCGCGTGAGGTGGCCGCCGTGGGCATCACGAACCAGCGCGAAACCGCCATCATCTGGGACCGCGCCACCGGCCAGCCCATCCACAACGCCATCGTCTGGCAGGACCGGCGCACGGCCGACATCTGCGAGCGCCTCCGGGCCGACGGACACGAGACCATGGTCCGCGAACGATCCGGCCTCGTCATCGACGCCTATTTCTCCGGCAGCAAGATCCGCTGGCTGCTCGATCACGTCCCCGACGCCCGCGCGCGCGCCGCACGCGGCGAGCTGGCCTTCGGCACCGTCGATTCGTGGCTCGTCTGGCAGCTGACGGGCGGGCGCGTCCACATCACGGACGTCAGCAACGCGTCGCGCACGATGCTCTTCAACATCAACACCATGCAGTGGGACGAACAACTGCTGCGCATGCTCGACATCCCCGACAGCCTGCTGCCCGAGGTCCGCGACTCGAGCGAGGTCTACGGGCACGTCTCGACGACGCTGGGCCTGGGCGACGTGCCGATCGCCGGCATCGCGGGCGATCAGCAGGCCGCGCTCTTCGGCCAGCTGTGCACGGCCCCGGGCATGAGCAAGAACACGTACGGCACCGGCTGCTTCCTGCTCCAGAATACGGGCACCGCGCCGGCGCTGTCGGAATCGAACCTCGTGAGCACCGTGGCGTGGCGTATCAGCGGCCGCACCGAGTACGCACTCGAGGGCAGCGTCTTCATCGGCGGCGCCGTCGTGCAGTGGCTGCGCGATGGCCTGAAGATCATCGACAGCGCGCCGGCCATCGAGGCTCTCGCGGCCTCCGTACCCGACAGCGGCGGCGTGTACTTCGTCCCGGCGTTCACGGGCCTCGGCGCGCCGTACTGGGATCCGCACGCCCGCGGCACCATTGCCGGTCTCACGCGCGGCACCACCACGGCCCACATCGCGCGGGCCGCGCTCGAGAGCATCGCGTTCCAGGTAGCCGACATCCTCGACGCCATCCACGACGACTCGGGCATCGCGCTGCGCGAGCTGCGCGTCGACGGCGGCGCGGCCGCCAACAACCTGCTGCTGCAGTTCCAGGCGGATCTGCTCGGCGTGCCCGTGGTTCGACCGGTGGTGACGGAAACCACGGCGCTTGGCGCCGCCTATCTCGCGGGCCTGGCCGTCGGCTTCTGGTCGTCGACCGACGGACTGGCCAGCCAGTGGCAGGTCGACCGCCGCTTCGAACCGCAGATGTCACGCGATCAGGCCGAGGCGCTGATCAACCGCTGGGGCGAGGCCGTGGATCTCGCAATGGGCTGGGCGCGCGAGACCGACGCGTGACCCGCGCCGATCACGTCGCGCGCCTGCGTGCGCGCACGGCCCCCTGGGACGTGCTGGTGATCGGCGGCGGCGCCACGGGCGTCGGCATTGCCGTCGACGCGGCCTCGCGCGGCTACGACGTGCTGCTCGTCGAGCAGCACGACTTCGGCAAGGGCACGTCGAGCCGCAGCACCAAGCTCGTCCACGGCGGCGTGCGCTACCTCGAACAGGGCAACGTGTCGCTCGTCATGGAGGCCCTGAAGGAGCGCGGCCTGCTGCGACAGAACGCGCCGCACCTGGTCGGCAACCTCGCCTTCGTCGTCCCGAGCTACGACTGGTGGGAAGCGCCGTTCTACGGCCTCGGCCTGAAGGTCTACAACGTGCTCGCCGGCAAGTACGGCTTCGGCACGTCGGAACTGCTCTCGCGCGAGGAAACGCTGGCGCGGCTGCCCACCATCAAGACCGACGGCCTGCGCGGCGGCGTCGTCTACTACGACGGCCAGTTCGACGACGCGCGGCTGCTCATCAACCTGGTGGCCACCGCGGCCGAACAGGGCGCCACGCTCGTCAACTACACCCGCGTGACGGGCCTCACCCGCGGCCGAGACGGCTTCATCGACGGCGTGGTCACGCACGATCTCGAGGACGACGCCGAGCACACGACACGGGCGCGCATCGTGATCAACGCGACCGGACCGTTTGCCGACGGCGTGCGTCGCCTGGTCGAACCGGACACGCCGCGCCTGATCGCGCCGAGCCAGGGCATCCACCTGGTCTTCGATCGATCATTCCTGCCCGGAGACAGCGCGATCATGGTGCCGCACACGCGCGACGGCCGCGTGATGTTCGCCATCCCCTGGCACGGACACACGGTCGTCGGCACGACCGACACACCGATCGACGAGCCGGTGCTCGAGCCGCGGCCGTTCGATGCCGAGATCGACTTCATCCTCGAGACCGCGGGCCGGTACCTGCACACGCCGCCCACGCGCGCCGACGTGCGCAGCGTGTTCGTCGGGATCCGCCCGCTCGTGCGGAGCGGCGACAGCCGCATCACGGCGGCCCTGTCGCGCGATCACGCCATCCACATCGATGCGTCGGGCCTGCTGACGGTCACCGGCGGCAAGTGGACGACCTACAGGAAGATGGCGGAGGACGCGGTGACACAGGCCGCGGACCTGGCGCGGCTGCCCGAACGCCCGTGCGTCACGCGGACGCTGAACATCCACGGCTTCCACGCGCAGCCCGCGCAGTTCGGTCACCTGGGCGTGTACGGCAGCGACGCGATCGCCATCCAGTCCCTGATTCGTGAGGATGCGCGCCTGGGCGTGCCGCTGCACCCGGCGCTGCCCATCGTCGGCGCGGAGATCGTGTGGGCCGTCACCGAGGAGATGGCGCGCACGCTCGAGGACGCCCTCGCACGCCGGACCCGCGCGCTGTTCCTCAACGCACACGCGGCCATCGCCATGGCCCCGGCCGCTGCCGCGCTGATGGCCACGGCGCTCGGCCGCGACGAGACCTGGGCTGCCGGGCAGGTGGCGGCCTTCACCGCGCTCGCGCGTCAGTACTGCTGATCCCCGCGCGACGATGGCCGCGTTGACGAGGAGAGAACGGGCCCGATAGAGTGCGCGCCATGAGTCTCGCGCACTTCACGCTGCCCACGCGGTCCGTCGAGGCCACGGCGGCCCTGCTCGACGCCATCTTCGGGTATCCCCGCCTGACCATTCCGGGAAATTCCCCGATCGACACGCAGTGGTTCGACATCGGCGGCGGCCAGCAGCTGCACGTCGTGTACGTCGAACATTTCACCGTCTCGCCGTTCGAGGGTGAGTTCGGGCGGCACCTTGCCTTGTTCCACCCGCTCCGCGAATTCGACGCGATGAAGGCGCGCCTGGCGGCACACGGCGCCGAGATCTTCCACGCGCGGCGGCCGACGCCGTTCGAGCGCTTCTTCTTCCGGGAGCCGATCAACGGCTATGTCTTCGAGGTCATCGACGCGGCCCGCATGACCATGCCCGCCGAACCGTAGGGGGGCGGGCCCCGGTGCCCGCCCATCCAGACGCTACGCGCCCTTCGCCGTCCACTTCGACCAGTAGAACGTCATCGGCACCTTGCCGGTGTTCCTGATCCCGTGCAGGACATTGCTCGCGCAATACATGATGGCGCCGGGCCCCACCTGCGACACCTTGCCGTCGCACTCGATCTCGCCGGTACCATCGGCCACAATCATGAATTCTTCTTCCGGGTGCTGGTGCGGCGGGTGCGGGCTCGCGCCGGGGTCGAGCACGGCCATGCCGGTACACATCACGCTCAGCTGATCTGTCGGTCCGTTGTAATGAACGAAGACGCGGCAGCCGTCGGTGTATTCACCGGGCACCGTGTGCAGATCGAGGACGCCGTCCGGCAGCTTCGGCGCCGCCGACTCGGGAATGATGACCACGTTGGGTTCCTGGGACATGCGCGCGATCGTCGCGGATCTCGGGGCGGCCGGTCAACAGGAGCCTCCTAGTCCAGGTGCCCCTTCTCGGAGTCGCCCATTTCGACGCGGCGCGACGGGAAGTACTCGTGCCAGCGATCCGTGACCCGGCGCGCGACCTCGTCGCGGCACGTCACCTCCGCCGGATACCACGGCTTCATCCGCGCATCGATCACGATCGGCCCCGAGCGGACGATGTGGTTGCGCATGACGCGCGTCTGCGCGGCGTGGATGTCGGCCGCGGGCTCGAACCGCGTGAACGTCGTCCAGAGGAAGTTCATCGGACTGCGCGCCGCACGTTCCGGATCGTCGGTCACCACGACGAGCGGCCACGAGGCGAAGGCCGGATGGGTCGCGAAGCGCGCGGCCGCATCCGGCTCGTCCGCGAACGACGGCCCGCCGACGATGAGGCAGCCGCCGCAGAAGACGGTGGCGCCATGACCGCCGGCCGGGAGTGCAGGCGCCGAGAACACGCGCGGCAGATCGCGCACCGGATCGCCGACGCCCAGCCACACCCCCTTCGACCCGCTGTTAACCGCTGGCCCGCTGTAGTCGAGCGTGTCCATCGACAGATTCGCGAACACGTACAGGTCGGTCTCGGGATGCGTGCGCGCGAGCACGTGCTCGAGCGTGGCGCGGATGTCCTTCAGATCGACGTCGCGATCGGTGACGAGCAGAAACTTGGTCAGCGACAGCTGCCCTTCGCCCAGGATGCGGAACGCGCTCGCCATCGCCTCGCGCCCGTAGCGCTGCTTGACGACAGCCGCGGCCAGCGCGTGGTACCCCGTCTCCCCGTACGACCAGAGACGGTCGACAGCCGGCATGACCAGCGGGAACAGCGGCGACAGCAATTCCTGCAGCAGATCGCCGATGAAGAAATCCTCCTGTCGTGGCTTGCCGACGACGGTGGCCGGGAACAGGGCGTCTCGACGCCTGGCGATCTGCCGGACGTGGAAGACCGGATAGTCGTGCTGCAACGAGTAGTAGCCGTAGTGATCGCCGAACGGTCCCTCGGGCCGTCGTTCGCGCGGCGGGACCTCGCCGATGAGGGCGAACTCGGCATCGGCGACGAGCGGATGCGGCCAGGAGCCCTCGGCCATCGGCAGGCGCGATCCCGCGATGAGCGACGCGAGCATCAGTTCGGGCACGTTCTCGGGCAGCGGTGCAATCGCCGACAGGATCAGCGCCGGCGGCCCGCCCAGGAACACGGTGACGGGCAGCGCCTCGCCACGCGATTCGGCCACCTGATAGTGGAACCCGCCACCCTTGCCGATCTGCCAGTGCATGCCTGTCGTCCGCGCGTCGTGGATCTGCAGGCGATACATGCCGAGGTTGTGGCCGCGGCCGTCGGGGTGCTGCGTGTAGACGAGCGGCAGCGTGACGAACGGTCCGCCATCGTCGGGCCACGTCGTCAGGGCCGGCAGGCGATCGAGCCGCACGTCGTCCGTGACCACCTCGGTCACCGGCCCGCCGCGCCCGCGCTTCAGCCCCACCCGCAGCAGGTCCCGCCCGACATCACGCGCGGCCCAGACCTTCGCCGGTGTAGGCGGCATCATCGTTTCCGCCAGCTGCACGAGGCGTCGAATCAGGCGCAGCGGCCGCTCACCGAACGCGAGTTCCGCGCGGCGCGCGGTGCCGAACAGGTTGATCACGAGCGGCACGTCGGCGCCGATGACGCGGCGAAAGACAAGGGCCGGTCCACCGGCCGCAATCACGCGTCGATGGATCTCCGCCGCCTCCTCCACCGGATCGACAGGTACGTCGATGTCCACGACATCCTGGTCACGGCGCAGAGCGGCAACGAACGTGCGGAGGTCCGGAAACGACATGCGGGGCGATAGTACTCGAAGGCGGCGCGGCGGCAGGCGGCAGGCGGCGGCCGTTCGTACGGAGCCCCGAGGCTTCAGCCTCAGGGAACCCCGTCCCTGGGGCTGAAGCCCCAGGGCTCCGATCGGCAGGCTACCGGCTGCCGGCGACGGGCCGTGGCGGTTCGTACGGAGCCCCGAGGCTTCAGCCTCGGGAAACTCCGTCCCTGGGGCTGAAGCCCCAGGGCTCCGATCGACAGGTTACCGGTTACCGGTTACCGGCCACCGGCGACACGGCGGCGCATGGCGTACAGGGTCCGCACGGTGTCGGGAACCTCGTCCTTCGTCAGGATCTCGAAGTGCGCGCCGAACGCCGCCTCGAATGCGGCCTGCGTGTAGCCGGGGAACACGTCTTCGCGGGTGGCGAGCAGCCGCCGCACCTGCGAGTCCTCCTTCGGCACGAACTCGATCACGAGCGTGTTGGCCACGGCCGCGAAGAACGCCGCCACGCGCGCCAGCGGTACGTTGTTCGTGATGGCCAGGTGATGAATCAACGCCAGGGCGACGACGGTGCCGCGCGACATACGGTCGATCACGGAGGCGCGCTCGACCAGGGCCCACCCGACCGACGGCGACGGGTTCGTCAAATCCAGCAGCAATGGCAGGACACCCTCCACGTTCGAGGACCGATTGTGGACATAGTGGCGCTCGACGGCCAGCGCGTCGACGTCGTGCGACACCACGTAGCGTCCGGGCCCGGCCAGCAGCCGACTGAATCGTCCGGTATTGGCCCCGAGGTCATGGATCGTCTCGCCTGGCGTGGCGAACGTGTCCACCAGGCGGCGGACCAGCGTCTCCTTGGCCGCCATGGCCTCGGCCGAATAGTTCGTCTCGTCGTAGTAGTCGCCCCACTCGGTCGTCATCCGCGGCAGCGCCAGGGCGGCCACTACGCGCCGCAGACTCTCGATCAATGCCACCTGCCGCGCCTTCGGCAGTGTCGGGGTCGCGATCGCGGACGTCGTTCGACCATCGCGCTCGTGCCGCTTCTGGCTGCGCGCGTGCGCGTGGAGGTGCACGAGCAGGCCGAAGCGCAGCCAGGTCGTCGCCGGCAGCAGCGTGCTGGCCAGATCGAGCGGGATGCCGTCGAGGAAGTCGCGGAGCAGCCGGCCCAGCCGCACGTCGACGCGAGCCATCAGCGCGAGTGGCGCCAGGAAATGCTGGCAGAACTGCCGATAGGCGACCCACGGCGCGCCGTCCTCGTAGGTCTCGAACGACAGCGTATCGATGAAGACCGGTCGCGATCCAATGAACTGCACGTTGTAGGCTGACGCATCCTTGAGCGTCATCCCCAAGGTCAGGCTCAGGCTCTGGATGTCGAGCGTCAGCAGCGTTGCGTCCTTGAGCTGGCTGAACGCCCACTCGTAGGGATAGGCGATGTACGGAACCGGTGCGGGCTTCAGGATGCGGTAGACGTCGGCCCCGGCGGTCGCGTCGACGGACACCTCTTCGTGCGGCACCATCCAGCCTCGCGTGACGAGCGCCTCGTACAGCCCCGACGCCATCAACCTGTCGTACTGCGGCTGGTACCGACGATTGACCTGCCGATAGACAACACCGTTGGCGACGTAGACGAATCCCGCCGGATCGCGGAACGACGCGGGATGCGGGTCGGGATGCACGCGCGCATCGTCGGTCACGGGACCTCCATCACGCGCGCGAGGTCGGGCATCGGACGTACGACGACTGCCCCTGATGTCCTCGAATCGATGGCGACCGTGGCTTCCGCCGCGGCCGCCTCGTCCTCCGCGCCGAAGAACTCCGCGATCAACCCCTGCACCGACGCCGACCGCTCATCGATCCCGGCGTCCACGCCGGGTCGCCTGATGGCAAAGAACGCCGAGTAATTGTCGATGATGTCGCGATCCGACACGTCCTCCGCGTACCGACCCGCCGAGATCCGCGAGCCGTGATCGCCGTGCAGCACGATCGTGGCGCCGGCAAAGGCCGGGAGGCTGTCGAGCCGGGCGATCACCCGATCGAGCCGGCCGGCCAGGCACCGATACTGCGGCAGGTAGTGCCGATAGCCCTCGACCCGCTTCGCATCGAGCGCCGGCGGTGTCAGCCCGTGCAGTTCGTGCAGCTGATAGTAGGCCTCGCCGCTCGCGCCCGTGTCCCGGCACGCATCGTCGAGGATGTACGGCGCGTGCGGCATGATCAGGTGCACGAAGTACGCACGGCCGCGCGGACTCGAGACGACGTCGGCTTCGAACCGATCGAACCATCGCGGGAAGGCGTACGCATCGAATCCGGCAAACGTCGACGGATGCCACCCCATCAGCGCGAAGACCAGGGACGTGCCGCGCACGACCGTATAGCTCGACGGGAACGTTCGTGACACGACGTGATACAGGTCACGCGCGCGAAGACGCTCGAGATACGGGCTGGCCGGGTTGAACGACGGCAGCACCTCGCACCGCGCGGCCACGGTGAAGCAGAAATCGATGTGAGCCGTACCGTAGCTGACGACGTCGTAGCCGTCCTGTGTGAGTCGCTCGAAGAGTATCGACCGGGTCCGGCCGTCCTCCTGATGGTGCAGCGTCTGTCCCCAGCTGTCGTCGTGCGTATCGAAGTTGAGCGTGTTCGGGATCGACCGGCTCGACGCGTAATGACGGCTGAACGCCCGGCTGTATACGCGGAAGCCGCGGCCGGTGAACTGCGCGCGCAGGTCGCGCGCGAGCGACGCGCCGCCAGGTGCGGCCGCGAGCCCGTCCACGCCCATGGCCTCGTCGATGACGATGTAGACGATCGGCGGGAGATCGGTGGATGTCGCGGATGTCGGGGCTGTCGCCGCTGGCAGCGGCGGCGCGGCAGCCCGGCCGTGCAGGATGCCCGCGTTGGTCACGACCGTCGATCCGAAGAAGACCGCGGCGGCGACGAACAGCACCGGCGCGATCCGGCGTCGTACCGGCCACAGGGCCACGAAGATCACTGCACCGATCCCGATCAGCGCCACCAGTCGTCCCGGCCTGGTCGCGGCCATCCACACGAGCAGACGATGACCGCCGGCCGCGACATCGAGGATCACGAGCAGGGCAACCACGAGCGCCGCGACGTAGGCGACGTGTCGCGGCCACGTGCTCCGATCGTCGGGCCGCAGCAGCGCGGCTGCCCCGCCGAGGATCAGCCCCAGCCCCGCGAAGCCGGCAAAGAGCCCGAGGGCCGGGGCGATGACGAGTGGGATCGACAGCGTGCCGAACGCTTCGAGGATTGGCGCCATCAGCGCCAGCGGGGGGAACAGGAGCAGCAGCAGCCGATCGCGGGCCGGACGTGCGGACGACGTCACATCAGGCCTGTTTGTCTCGGGACTCGAGGGGCGAGGCGTCGGCGCTCCGGCCGAACAACCTCAAGAGGCGGCCCCAGTACGACCGGCAGGCGTAGGCCGCGGCGGCGAGTCCCGCAGCGACGGCCTGAAAGACGAGGCTCCCGGTTCCCGGATCCAGATAGGCGTCGGCGTCGCGCGTGAAGCCGATCCCCACCAGGACCACCACCAGGAAGACCAATCGGAACGTGGACGAATCCCTCACACTTCCCCCCTCCTTGCCGCGCCGTGCCTGGGGAGTTCGGTTGCGGCGATCGTGCGATGCGAGCGTTACACGAAGTTTACACGGGGACGGACCGTGAGGTGAACCACGAACCCTACCGGCTCAACCGTCGGATCCACACGTTGCGATATTTCACGGGATTCGCGTGATCCTGCAGGGTCAGCGGCAGTTCGGGCTCGTGCGGCGTATATCCGTGCACGGTCATCGTCGCCGACGTCGAGCCCATGATCTGGCGCCGGTGATGGACGAGCACGCCGTTCCAGAACACCGTGACGAAGGCCGGGCGCACGAGCCTGTCGCCGTCGAACGCGGGGGCCTCGAAGACGATATCGTAGGTCTGCCACTCGCCGGGCCCGCGCGCCGCGTTGACGTCGGGCGGGTATTCCCCATAGACGGACGCCGCCATGCCGTCGGCATACGTCACGTTGTTGAACGAATCGAGCACCTGGATTTCGTACCGGCCCATCAGGATGACGCCGCTGTTGCCGCGTCCCTGGCTGAAGCCCGTGGCATCAGTCGGCGTGGCGAACTCGACGTGCAGTTGGACGTCGCCGAAGCGCTCGCGCGTGACGATCGATCCACGACCCGCCCCTGTCTCGAAGTGGCCGTCATGCACGGGCCACTCGGCCGGCACCAACTGTCCCTTGCGACTGTGCGCCCACTGCGAGAGGTCCCCGCCGTCGAACAGGACGATGGCGTCAGCCGGTGGGGCGCCGGGCACACGGCCCGGCGGGACGATCGGCGGCTGCGGCCGCGCCGCATCGTGGATGCGCCAGGGGGTGTCGGGAATCTCGGCCATGTTCGTGTAGCCGAGCACCTCGCCATTGGGCCCCTTCACCGGGCCGGGACCGGACTCCGCGGCCGGAGGCGCGGGCGTGGGCGTCTGAGACGCAGGCGCCTGTTGCGCGGAGACGACGCCCGTCGAGACTGCGACGGCAATGCACAGAGTGACGGCCTTCATCGCTCGGAACATGAGAGGCTCCTTTGGCTGTGAGGAACGGTGGGCCGATTCTACGTCACGTGCGTCCGTGTTTCACCGCGTGCCGGGCGTTGCCATAGACTACTGGCTCGGAGGATGCCCATGTCACGCCTGCAGACCCTGTTCCTGTTGCTGATCGCCAGTGTCGCGCTGTCGGCGGCGCCTGGACAGACGCCCACGTTCCGTCTCTGGTCCGACGATGTCACCGGCGGATCGTTCGGGTCGGAGCAGGTGTACAACAGTTTCGGCTGCACAGGCAGCAACCTGTCGCCGCACCTGGCCTGGTCGGGCGCGCCGAAGGACACGCAGAGTTTCGTGATCACGGTGTACGACCCGGATGCGCCGACCGGATCAGGGTTCTGGCACTGGGTCGTGGCCAACATCCCGGCCGGCACGACGATGATCGCGTCGAATGCGAGCCGCACACCGCGCATGCCTGCCGGATCCCTCGAGACGCGCACGGACTTCGGTCCCGCGGGGTATGGCGGGCCGTGCCCGCCGGCCGGCGATCAGCCGCACCGCTACATCTTCACGATTCACGCGCTGCGCGTGCCGAAGATCGACGTCACGGCCGACACGAGCGCGGCACTCGTGGGCTTCATGACCAACGCGAACCGCATCGCCAGCGCGTCGTTCACGGCCCGATACGGACGATAACCGGCCCGCCGCCGCGCCGGTCGTCTCATTCGAGCGGTTTGCCGTCGTACCCGCCGAGCCGGCGCACCCAGATATTGCGGAATCGCACGGGGTGATCGTGGTCCTGCAGGCCGATCGGCCCCTCGGGCGCGTGCGGCACGTAGGTCGGCGCGTTGCGCCAGATCATCGGTCCCATCGACGCCTTCCGGTTCTGCACGACGACGCCGTTGACGAAGACGGTGAAATACGCGGGCTTGACGAGCGTGGCGCCCTCCCACCGCGGCGCCTCGAACACCACGTCGTACGCCTGCCACGCGCCGGCCGGCCGCAGCGGATTGACCAGCGGCGGCCACTGCCCGTAAATCGCTCCGGCCGTCCCGTCGGCGTAGGTCGGGTTCTCGTAGTTGTCGAGGATCTGGATCTCGTACAACCCCATCAGGAATAGCCCGCTGTTGCCGCGGTTCTGGCTGTTGCCGCGGCGTGAGGCCGGCGCCGCCCACTCGATGTGCACCTGCACGTCGCCAAACTTCTCGCGCGTCGCGATGCCGCCCGAACCGGGCACGACCTCGAAATAGCCGTTCTCGACCTTCCACGGCGCCGGGGTGTCGTGCTGCGTGTATTCCGCCGTCCCGAACGTGACCGCGGACCATTTCGACAGGTCCTTTCCATCGAACAGGACGACCGCGTCCGACGGCGGCTGACCGGGCTCGGCGCCGGGCGTGATGACGGCAGGCCGCGGGCGACCCGGATCGTGGACGTGATACGGCGTGCCGGGGACGAGCGGCGTATCGGTGTAGCCGGCCTCGGGCGTGTTCTGCTGCGAGCGCGCCACCGTGGCGCCGACGGTGAACGCCAGCACGGCCGCCGCGCCAATCGAGAGGACAACGTGAGTCGTACGCATCGCGTGAGTATAGAGGCTGGGGGACGTCACCGTGGAGGGCACGGAGCACATGGAGACCTGCACGCACGACGAGCGCGCGCGGCTGCGGAGCGGCCGCGCGGCGACCGCTGGTCGCCTGGCGAAGGGCACTGACCGTGAAGGCGAGACGGCCAAGCGTCGATGCCGTTTCGCCCTCACGGTCAGTGCCCTTCGCCCACGCGCTCGTCGTGTACGTACTCTCCATGCGATCCATGTCCTCCACGGTCCATTCAGGATCCGACGTAATCTCCTCCGCTGAGCTTGCCCGGCACCCCTCGCTTCCGGTACCGTCGCACAGATGTCCGAACTGGCCCTGCCGCCCTTCCCCCTGCCGCTGGCGAGCTACGGCGCGCCGTCGCCGGACGGGCTCCTGGCCACACTCGTCGCACGCATCGCCGTCGACCCATTCAACCTGATCGCCACGGCCATCTTCCTGTTCGCGGTCTGTCACACCTTCGCGTCGGCCCGGTTCATGCGCCTCGCGCACGTCGTGCAGCACCGCGCCGATGCCCGCGCCGATGCCGCCGGCCTCGCGCGCCGGCCAAGCGTGCGCGCCGGCGTGCTGCACTTCTTCGGTGAAATCGAAGTGGTGTTCGGCCTCTGGGCCGTGCTGCTGATCCTGGCCATCTCCGTCGATCGCGGCTGGGCGACGGCGCGCGACTACCTCGATCACACCGTCGACTTCACCGAACCGCTCTTCGTCGTCGTGATCATGGCAATGGCGGCCACACGTCCTGTCGTCCTGCTCGCCGAGACCGTGCTGCGGCGCGTCGCCCGGCTGGCGGGCGGACATGCGGCGGCCTGGTGGCTGACCATCCTCACGATCGGTCCGCTGCTCGGCTCGTTCATCACCGAGCCGGCGGCCATGACGATCTGCGCGCTGCTGCTCGCACGCCAGTTCTACGATCTCGAGCCGTCACCGCGGTTGCGGCTGGCCACCATCGGCCTCCTCTTCGTCAACGTCTCGATTGGCGGCACGCTCACGCACTTCGCGGCGCCGCCCGTGCTGATGGTCGCGCACGCCTGGGGCTGGGACACGCCCTTCATGCTCGCAGCGATCGGCTGGAAGGCGATCATCGCGATCCTCGTTTCGACCGCGCTGTACTTCGCACTGTTCAGGGACGAGATGCGCGCGCTCGCCCTGCGGTCGTCTCCGCCCGACGTCGACGTTCGGGACGAAGCAGCGGCGGCCGGTGCGCTGCTGCCTCCGCCCGCGTGGGTCACGGCGGGTCACGTGGTGTTCCTCGCGTGGACCGTGCTCAATGCGCACCACCCGGTGCTGTTCATCGGTGGCTTCCTGTTCTTCCTGGGCTTCGTCAAGGCCACGGCGGCATATCAGAGCCACGTCGAACTGCGTTCGCCGCTGCTCGTCGGCTTCTTCCTGGCCAGCCTCGTCATCCATGGCGGCCTGCAGGGCTGGTGGATCGCCCCGGTCCTGGCGAGCATGAGCGAGCAGCCTCTGTTCACCAGTTCGATGCTCCTGACCGCGTTCAACGACAACGCGCTCATCACCTACCTGGCCACACTCGTACCGGACCTGTCCCACACGCTGCGCGTCGCCGTGGTCGAGGGCGCCGTCGTGGGCGGTGGCCTGACGGTCATCGCCAATGCACCGAACCCGGCCGGGCATGCCGTGCTCGCCCGCTTCTTCGGCGGGGCGGTCCCGCCACTGGGACTCCTGCTCGCCGCACTGCCCCCCACGCTCGTCGCGGCGGCCTGCTTCAGGCTGCTCTGACGACGCCCTGGGCCGTCTTTGGGCCGGCGCAGGGGCCAGTCCCCTGCGCACGCGCGTCACCAGGCTGACGCGCGGAGTCGGCCAACGAACGCGAGCGACAACGCCCGATCTCCTACGCGCGTGACGAGAGCGGCAGCCGCGTGAACTCGGCCACGCGCGTGGTGATCGCGTCCTCGGTCGGCAACCGCTCCATGCTGCTCGCGCCGTAGAAGCCCGAGATGCCTGTCGTGCGCTCGAGCACGAAACGCGCGTCGGCCGGCTCGCTGATCGGGCCGCCATGACAGATGACCAGCACATCGTCGCGCACGGCCACGGCGGCGTCGCGGATGTCCTGAATCTCGCGCACGCACGCCTCCAGCGTCCTGGCCGTTCGCGCGCCAATCGTGCCCTTCGTCGTGAGTCCCATGTGGGCGACGAGAATGTCGGCCCCGGCCTTCGTCATCGCCACCGCGTCGTCCGGGCCAAAGACATACGGGGTGGTGAGCAGATCGCGCTCGCGCGCCAGCGCAATCATCTCCACCTCCTTCGCGTAACTCATGCCCGTCTCCTCGAGGTTCTGGCGGAAGACGCCGTCGATCAGCCCGACGGTCGGAAAATTCTGGACGCCGGTGAACCCGATGCGCCGGATCTCGTCCAGGAACACCGGCATCAGGCGGAACGGATCCGTACCGCACACGCCCGCCAGCACGGGCGTCTCCCGCACCACCGGCAGCACCTCGCGCGCCATCTCGACGACGATGGCGTTGGCGTCGCCGTAGGGCATGAGCCCGGACAGCGAGCCGTGGCCGGCCATGCGGAACCGCCCCGAGTTGTAGATCACGATCAGATCGGCGCCGCCCGCCTGGGCGCACTTGCCCGAAATGCCCGTCCCCGCGCCCGCCCCGATGATGGGGACGCCGCGCACCACCTTCGCGCGCAACCGATCCAGGATCGTCGTCCGGGTCATGGTCATCGTGTGGCTCCTCCGCCAGCATCGGCCACCATCTCGAGCAGCCGCGTCGCCATGGCCGAAGCAAACGCGGGATCGTTGATCGCGCAGTCGAGCGCGTGCAGTTCGATGTCCGGGCGCAGGTGCGTCCGGATGGCGCCGAACAGCGCCTCGTCGGCCTCGGGCCAGTAGAACGGTCCCTCCTCGACCGAGATCAGGGAGACGCCGCGCAGCGGCAGGAACACGGCCACGGGGCCGGTCGAGAGATTCAGCCGCGAGGCCAGCACCCGGCCAAGTCGGGCGTTCTCGTTCGGCGTCGTGCGCATCAGCGTGACGTTCGGGGCGTGCTGATAGAACCGTCGACCGACGAACGATGGCGGCACCGTATCGGGCGCCCAGAAATTGACCATGTCGAGGCACCCCGGTGCGACAACGGCGGGCACACCGGCCCGCGCCGCGGCTTCGAGGCGGTGCGGGCCGGCCGCCATCACGCCACCGACCAGTTCGTCGGCCCACTCCGTGGTCGTCACATCGAGCACGCCCGCGATATATCGGGAGCGAATCAGGTGCTCCATCGTCCGTCCGCCGGTGCCCGTGGCGTGGAAGACCAGCACCTCGTAACCCGCGCGCTCGAGGGCGGCGCGCGCGGCCTCGACGCACGGGGTCGTGTTCCCGAACATCGTGGCCGCCAGCAGCGGCCGCTCGTCCCCCGCCTGCCTCGTCGTCTCGGCCATGGCCGAGACGACGGCGGCCGCGCGGCTGAAGACCTCGCGACTGATGCGGTTCAGCCCGGCGATATCCACGATCGACGGCAGCATGACGATGTCCGATTCACCGACGAAGCCGCTGACGTCGCCGCCCGCGAGGGTGGACACGAGCACCTTCGGCACGCCCAGCGGCAGCTCGCGCATGGCGCGAGCGGCGATGGACGTGCCGGCGCCGCCGCCCAGCCCGATGACGGCGTCGAGGCCCGCCGACCGGAACCGGCTGCGGCCATGCGGGCGACCGCGGCCCCGCGGTCGCCCGCAGTCACGAGGTCCGCGAGCACGGCGCCACCGGCCGCGGCGACGACCTCACGCGCCACATCGGCCCCGATCGCCGGCCGTCCCAGCACGCCCACGTCGATGACGATCGGGCGATGTCCCCGTCTGGCGATCTCCGCCGCCAGGAAGCCAGCCTCGAGGCCCTTCGTGTCGAGCGCCGCGATCAGCGCGATGTCGGCCACACTCACTCCCGCGTCACGGTAAACGTCCCGGTGATGGTCCCGAGACACCCGAAACCGTCGTACTGTCCGCTCAGCCTATCGCCACTCCGGCTCCAGGTCAGCACGAGAAAACTCTCGGGCGACTGTCCCGGCTCGCACGGCAGTCCACCAGACGACGTGAGTTGCATGCGCTGCGCGACAGGTGGCACCCCGATGCTGCCGCCGATCATCCCGGTCCTGTTGCGCGAGCCGTCGTCGAACGTCAGCGCAAATGTTCCACCGAGGGCGAAGGCCGTCTGCTCGATCGACAGCCGCAGACGGCCGCGGCCGCCGTACGATTCTTCGACCGGGCCCTGCCACGTGCCCGTCAGCGTTGCCGCGGGCGCCTCGGGCCCGGTCGGCGATCGGCCCGTACAGCCCAACGCCAGCAGTGCCAGTGCCGCACTTCCGATCACGACCACGACGGACTGCCCTGTCATCTCGTCACCTTTCTCCCCGGCTGGCCGCGTCGAGGCGGAACAGCGAGAGTATCTGCGACCCACTGGCCAGCATCAGAGACCCGTCGACGTCCGGCACCCAGCGATACTGCGCCCGGCTACCGCCCACACGCCACAGTTCCCGCCCGTCGCGCACGCGCAGCGCGACGAGCTGATTCGAAAAATACGGCACATACACCACGTCGTCCTTCACCGCGAGGTCGAAGGCGACCGACGCCACGATTGGCGTGCGACGCCAGCGTTCCCGTTGCGTGACCAGATCCCAGGCCACGATCTCCCCCGACAGCGAGCCGGCGACCAGCGTGCGTCCAGATACGGCCAGCGGCCGATAGTCCTGCTCGTCGGCCAGCGTCTCGAGACGCGGCAGCGTCCAGCGCACCGCACCCGAACGCTCGTCGAGCGCGTACAGAGTGCCGTCCCGGGACGCGGCCACGACCACGCCGTGAGCGAAGACCGGCGCCCCTGACGCGCCGATCGATCCCGGCAGGAGACGACGCCACCGCGCACGACCGGTGGCGGCATCGACCAGGGCCACGCCACCGCCAGGCGTGGCCCCGAAGTCCGTGAACGCGGCCGCGACGGATGCCCCCTGCACGACAGGAGCGTAGACGGTGGTCGTGGCCGCGTGCCCAATCCGCGCAGTCCAGCGAGGCCGACCATCCCGGAGGGACACCGCGTGCAAGGACCCGGCCAGCGAGCCGCCAAACACGGTGTCGCCCGCCACGCCTCCCAGGTGCATCCCGATCCCGCCGTCGTCGGCCGGCGCGAACGTCCAGCGTGGCCTGCCGGTCCGCCTGTCGACGCCCACGAGGTCGTAGTCGCCCGCCACCACGAGATCGCCACGCACGATGACGCGCGAGCCGAATGTCGGACTGGCGCCCTCGAACGGCAGGCGCCAGCGGACGCGCCCGCTCGTCAGGCTGGCGGCAACGAGCGCATGATCCTGCGTCAGGAAATACGCCGACACGTCGTCGCGCGCCGGGATGCCGCGTGCGGGTTCGGCGAGTTGCCAGAGCACGCGCGGCGCCGCGGATCCGGCACCCGCACCAGCGGCCATGGGCCCCATGCAGAGGAGCGCCGCCAGGCCCAGCGCCAGCCGCGCGCCGCCTGTCGTCACCGCACGGTGTTGGTCGCCCACAGCGGCACCCCCTGCGCCGAATAGATCACGACGTTCCCGTCGCTCTGCACCGTGAGCCAGGCACCGGGGTAGCCCAGACTCGAACCACTCGCCCAGATGGGTAGATCGTTCGCGTCATACATCACGAAGTTCCCGTCGTGCTGCATGACCACCGACCCCGGCGCGCGGCCGTTCGTGCCCGATGCCCACAGCGGTGTTCCCTGCTGATAGAGCACGAGGTTCCCGTCGCCCTGGTACGACAGCGTGAACCGCCCATCGTCTGACCTGATGGCTTCGCCGGGCCTGAGCCTGTCGCCGGGGCGCATGACCGATCGGCTGTCGGGGTAGCCCGGCCCCGACGAGCCACCGCCCGGAGGGACGGACGGGCCCGAGGGCGGAGGCACCGGCGTGGGCGGCGGGCTCGCGCCCCGCGCGGGAATCTGCATCACCTCCGCGAGCGCCTGATACAGGGCGTCGTCGCTCTCGCGCGTCATGCGCGTATGTGCGGGGCCCCAGGTGCCGTCGGTGCCGAGCACGATGTTGAGCGCGTTCGGGTAGCGCTGACTCGTGTGCGGGACGACACCGTCGTTCGGCACGCACTGGTTGAGCGACGGGCTCGAGACCATGGCGCAGTAGACCTCGTCGATCGACGCGAGATGGCCGGCGATGCTGAAAAGCGACTGGGCCTGCTGAATCGCCTGCGGATCGCCGTGCGGCGAATTCGCCAGGATCCACCCGGCCCAGAAATCGAGCCCGGCAATCGTCCCGTAGAGCGTCGTCGCAATCGCGTCGGCCGCCTCCGGCACGAGAGCTCGCATGGGACCGGCCCAGTAGTAGTTGTGCGCCACGCTCACGATGCCCACACGCCGCGGGACCGCCGACGCCTCGCGATTGATGTTGGCCGCGGCGTTGAGTCCCGTCAGGTACGACGAGCCGGGCCGCATGTCGCCGATCACCGGGAAGCGCGCGTCGATGCCGAGCGTGGCCCCCAGATCCACCACCGCGGCCGTGCCGTAGGAGATCGCCCAGCTGACGAGCGGCGCCACGTTGTTGAACACCCAGGAGGTGTTCGATGGCCGGTTGAACGCCTTGGACACGAGCACGCCGTACGCAGTGGTGGCCGTGGCATAGGCCGCCCACTCGTTGAACCGGGTGACGAGCGGGGCCCCGGCATGTGGCGTCCCGACGGTGACGATCCCCGACAGCGGCCGGCGCCGGCTCCACTCGCGGGCCACGAGGCCGCCATTGCTGTGCCCCACGGCTACGGTGGTCTGCGCGGGCGGATTGATCTGCGACGCGAGGAGGTCGGCCTGGCGCGCGTACGTCTCGCTCCACGAGAGCGTAGGCCGCGTCGGCGCGATCTGCAGGCGCTGCCCCAGGCGCCCGGCCGCCCCCTCCCACTCGGCGGGCGCCGAGCGGAGTCCGTGCAGGAACACGACAGGGCGATCCTGCGCGCGTGCCGGCGTGGCGCCGATCACCGCGAGCAGCATCACCAGGACAAGCCCCCGCTGCGCGCGTCTCATGGCCGCACCTCGCCCGTGAGCACGACGTTGGCCAGTTCCACCTCTGTCACCGCGCGGCCGGCCGCCGTATCGGCAAAGTGATATTCGCTCCGCAACAGGCGACGGACGTAGCCATAGGCGCCACGCGACTCGTAGTTGACGCCCGTCCGCATCTGCCCGGCGGCAGCCGACTCCGTCACCACTTCGACAGGCAGCGCGGTCTCGGGCGCGACCAGCACTTCGTGCCGGCCGTCAGCCGTGGCGACGACGTAGCGGTCGAGACCGCGGACGCGACCCGTCGAACGCCCGAAGCGTCGCTCCAGGTCGGCCCGACGCCCTGCCTGCCCGTCCGCCTTGGCCAGCAGACCCGCCGCACCGGTGGCCGGGGTCTCTGTCGTCCCCTCACCACCGCCCGCGAGGGTCGTCGTCGCACCGATCAGCCGGAGATCGTCGGCCGACATCGGCCGCACGCGCCGGCCCTGGCCGTCGTAGAGCCGCGGCTCGGTCTCGCCATCGGTGAACTCGACCCGCGAGACCTGGAACGGGTTCGCCAGCCGGACCTGCCCGGCCGGTCCCTCGACCAACGCCGCCGGCGCGCGCTCGGCCGAGAGCGACGTGACCCATCGCCCGCCGCGCGATTCGCGGACGATGTGCATGCGGACGTCGGGCCGCTGCCGCCCCATCGGCGCGCCGCTGGCCGTGACGCGTTTGTGCCTGACGACCAGATCGGCGCTGAAGTGCGGCGTCGCCCGCAGCGCCGCCGCAGCCGACGGCCCCGGGGCGCGCTGCTCGCCGCGCGCCCCGGCGTGAAGTCCGGTACCGAGCATTGCCATCGCCACGACGGCCAGCGCGGCGACCGTCGTGCGTTCCCATGACCTGCGCATGTTTCACCCCCTGGCAGCCTCGGCCGCGACATGCGGACGTGTGGCTGCACGGGGGTCGATAGAGCAAGCGGGATGCCCGAACCGCCTGGCGGGCAGCCGAGACTCAGATGGATGATTTCAGGCCGAATTTCGCTGAAACCAGTCGGTCGGCTGGCAAACAAGCGCGCGGAAGATCGCAGAATCCGCAACCGTCCAACCGACCGACGATCGCAGAAAACACAAACGGCCGCGACGTCACCGCGCGGCCGCGATCGTCCCTCGTACTTGACGAAGGCCCTGCCTTCAGTGCAGTGTGTCAGCCTTCCAGCGCTTGTCGGAGAGAGACATGCTCATACACGCTCCCCAGGGACGTCGTCTGCCGACGCCCGTGATGTACATCGACTACGCCGCGACCGGCGGAACCATCGACCGGCCATTCGCGCGCTGAGGATCGCCACACATGGACAATCGGACCCGCCTGCTCCTTGCGAGCGTCACATCGATCGCCACCACGGCGTTCGGTTTCATGGTGCGCGCCCTGCTCCTGAACGAGTGGGGGGAAATCTTCAACCTGACGGAAACCCAGAAGGGCGCACTCCAGGGCGCCGGACTCTTCCCGTTCGCCGTCAGCATCATCCTCGTCTCGCTCATCGTCGATCGGGTCGGCTACGGCCGGATGATGGCCGTGGCCTGGATCGGGCACATCGCCGCCGCGATCCTCACGATGACCTCCGGCTCCTACACTCAGCTCTATGTCGGCACGCTCATCTTCGCGCTCGCCAACGGCATCGTCGAGGGCGTGACGAACCCGGCGGTGGCCACGCTCTATCCGAAGGACAAGGTCCGCTACCTGAACATCCTGCACGCCGGCTGGGCCGGCGGCCTGGCCGTGGCCGGCATCCTGTTCATCGCCATGGGCAGCACGTCGTGGCAGCTGAAGATCGGCCTGTTCCTGCTGCCGGCGGTCATCTACGGCCTGATGATGCTCGGCTGCAAGTTCCCCGTGCAGGAGCGCGTGTCGGCCGGCGTGTCCTACGAGGACATGATGAAGGAATTCGGCTGGGCCGGCTGCCTCATCGTCGCCTACTTCGTGGCGCTGGCCGTCGACGCGGTCGGACAGGGCATCTTCAACACGGGCCTGCCGCCCCTCGCCATCTGGACGATCACCCTGGTGCCCACGATCATCTTCGCGGTGATGTACAAGAGCATGGGCCGCCCGGTGTTCGTGTTCCTGCTGCTCATCATGATCGTGCTGGCGACGACCGAACTCGGCACCGACAGCTGGGTGGCCGACCTGCTGACGCCGGTCCTCAAGGGCAACGCCGCCTGGGTGCTGGTCTACACGTCGACCATCATGGTGATCCTCCGCACCATGTCGTCCGGGCCGCTCGTGCGCGCGCTGACGCCCGTCGGCCTGCTCCTCGTCTGCTCGGCCATGGCCGCCGGCGGCCTGATGATGATGGCCGGAGCGGGTGCGTCAGGCCTGCTGGTGTTCCTGGCCGCCACGCTCTACGGCGCCGGCAAGGCGTTCTTCTGGCCGACCACGCTCGGCATCGTGGCCGAGCAGTTCCCGCGCGGCGGCGCCCTCACCCTCAACGCGATGGGCGGCATGGGCATGATCGCCGTCGGCGCGCTGGGCGCCCCATTCCTCGGCGCGATCCAGGATCAGCACATCGACCGCGTGCTGCTGAACGCGCAGCCGGCCATCCACGCGCAGATCACGGCGCCGGAACAGACCTTCCCGCTCATCCGCGGCCTGGGCGTCGGTCCGACGACCATCGGTCCATACCGACCCGTCGATCGCGAGAAGGAAGCGGCGTTGCCAGCCGACCAGCGGGCCACGGCCGCCACCCTGATCGGCGAGACGAAGCAGCGGACGCTGAACCAGTTCGCCTACCTGCCGATGATCATGTTCGTCGGCTACGTCCTGCTGTTCATCTACTACCGCAGCCAGGGCGGCTACAAGGTGCAGGAACTGGGCGGGGGACATTAAGACCCAGGTACGACGGGTACGACAGGCGAACGGGTACGACAGGCGACAGGGGCGGGCCGGCGGAGTGAAACCGCCAGCCCGCTCTTTTTTCTTCAGGTTTCTTCAGGCGGCATCCCGGCCGATGATGAAGATGATGAAATAGGACCTCCTGTCGTCGTCCGTCGTACTTCAATCTCTTCTATGCCCGTCCTCACGCTCTCCCACGTCACCACCGCCTTCGGACATCTCCCGCTCCTCGACGATGCGGCCCTGCAGATCGAAGCGGGGGAACGGATTGCCATCATCGGCCGCAACGGGGCGGGCAAGTCCACGCTGCTGAAGATCCTCAGCGGCGACCTGGTGCCCGATGCCGGCCAGATCTGGCGCGGCCCGTCGATCGAATCCGCCAGGCTCGACCAGGACGTACCGCTCGTCTCCGACCGGACGGTCTTCGACGTGGTGGCCGATGGACTGGGGCGGCTCGGCGCGCTCGTCCAGGCGTACCACCACGCCACACGCGACCTGGCGACCAGCGCGAGCGATGCCGCGCTCGAGGCACTCGGCCGGCTCCAGCAGGAACTCGAAGAACGCGACGGGTGGCGGGCCGAACAACGGGTCGAGTTGATCGTCGAGAAGCTCGGGCTGCCGGCCGAGGCCATCGTCGACACCTTGTCTGGCGGCTGGCGCCGGCGGGTGATGCTGGGCCGTGCGCTCGTCGCCCATCCGGACCTGCTGCTGCTCGACGAGCCGACCAACCACCTCGATGTCGAGGCGATCGCCTGGCTCGAAGCATTCCTCGTCGACTATCCCGGCGCCGTCGTCTTCGTCACGCACGATCGCACCTTCCTCCGCCGGCTCGCGACGCGCATCGTCGAACTCGATCGCGGGCGGCTCACCTCCTGGCCCGGCAACTACGACACGTTCCTCGAGAAGAAAGAGGCGTGGCTCGTCAACGAGGCGCTGCAGCACGAGAAGTTCGACAAGAAACTCGCGGAGGAGGAAGCCTGGCTGCGCCAGGGGATCAAGGCGCGCCGGACGCGCAACGAGGGACGCGTGCGCGCGCTCGAGGCCATGCGTCGCGACCGCGCCCAGCGTCGCGAACGGACCGGCACCGCCCGCGTCACCGTCGCCGCCGCCGATCGATCGGGACACGTGGTGTTCGAGGCCGAGCACGTCTCGATCGCCTTCGGCGGCCGTCCCGTCATCCGCGACTTCTCGTCGCGCATCATGCGCGGCGATCGCATCGGCCTGATCGGCCCGAACGGCGCGGGCAAGACCACGCTCCTGCGCCTGATCGTCGGCGATCTCCAGCCCGACAGCGGTCGGGTAGAGACCGGCACCGGCCTGGCGGTGGTCTACTTCGACCAGCAGCGGGAACAGCTCGATCCGGAGCGATCGGTCGTCGACACGGTGGCCGACGGCAACGATACGGTCATGGTGCACGGACAGCCGCGCCACGTCCACGGCTACCTGCGCGACTTCCTCTTCCCGCCCGAACGCGCGCACTCGCCGGTCAAGGCGCTGTCGGGCGGCGAACGCAACCGCCTGCTGCTCGCGCGCCTGCTCGCGAAGCCCGCCAACGTGCTCATCCTCGACGAGCCGACCAACGATCTCGATCTCGAGACGCTCGAACTGCTCGAAGCGCAGCTCGTGGAGTTCCCGGGGACGATCCTGCTCGTCAGCCACGATCGGACGTTCCTCGACAACGTGGTGACGAGCGTGTTCGCGTTCGAGGGGCAGGGCCGCGTCGAGGAGTACGTCGGCGGGTACGAGGACTGGCTGCGCCAGCGTCCGTCTCCCGAACCGGCGTCAGCGGCCGCGCCCGCGAAACCGGAGGCCGCGTCGCCGAAGGCACGGACCGCCAGGCCGGCCAGACTGTCGTTCAAGGAGACGCACGAACTCGACCAGTTGCCCGCGCGCATCGAGGCGCTCGAAGCAGACATTCGCGCGCTCGAGATCCGCCTCGCGGATCCGGCGTTCTACCGCGAACCGGCCGACGTCGTGCGCGACGCCGTCACGCGGCTCGACACGCAGCAGACGGCACTGCAGGCGGCCTACGCGCGCTGGGACGCACTCGAGACGAAGCGAGCCGAGCAGTAAAGGCGAGGCCTTCCAGCCTCCTCCCCGCCTGTCGCCTCCCAGCCTTCTTCTTTATAGATACCCGAACAGTCCGCGCAGGGCCTCGTAGATCACGGCGCCGATCGCACGCATGAACGGCGCCACGTCGCGCGTGGTGAGTGCCGTCGACACGACATCGGCCCCGCCGACGGGATCGGTAATGAGCAGCCAGATCGTCGCCCCGGCCAACGTCGCCGCGACGAGGCCAATCGTCGCGATCAGACTGACGCTCCAGCGCGCGAAGCTGCTCATAAGGCGTCAAGTGTAGCATCGCCCCTGTCGACACCGCGGCACCGCCCACCGCGACGCCCCGCGATCGGCTCGTGGCTCAGAACTCGGGCGCGCTGGCCTGGAGGGGTCTGTCGATCGCCGTCAGTGCCTCGGCCGTGACCGTCGCGTCACCGACGACCACGACCGTGGCCTCGTCCGGCCGGATGTGGCGTCGCGCCACATCGAGCACCTGATCGGCGCCGATTGCCTCGATTGCCGGCACGAAGCGATCGAACGTGTCGTCGGGCAGGCCGTGGACCGCGAGCTGGGTCGCGGCCCGCGCCACCTGGCCGGCCGTCTCGAAATTGCGGACGTATCCGCGCGTGAGCGACGCCGAGGCCGCCGCCAGTTCCTCCGGCGCGATCGCCGCCTCGCGCATGCGCCCCAGTTCCGCGATCACGTCACGCACGGCGCCGGCCGTGGCATCGCTCTGCACGCTGGTCTCGCACGCGAACGACCCCGCCGCCCGACGGAAGTCGAACGACGTGTGCGCCCCGTACGTGATGCCCTGCTCCTCGCGCAGCCGACGATTGATCCGGCTGGTGAACTGACCGCCGAGCACGGCGTTCAGCACGACGAGCGCGTGATAGTCCTCCGTCGACCGGCCCGGAGCCAGGTGACCGATGCGCAGTTCGGACTGCGCCGCGCCCGGCCGATCCACCAGGTGGATGCGGCGGTCGGGCGCCACGACCGGCCTGTCGATCCGCGACGACCCGATCGTGGCATCCCACGCGTCGAAGACCCGCCGCGCTGCGGCGGCCACGTCCACGGCCACCACGTCGCCCACGACGATGAGCGTCGCGACGGCCGGTCCGATGTGCCCGGCCCAGAACCCGCGGACATCGTCGACCGTCGTGGCCTCGAGGGCCCGCGTCGTGCCCAGCGCCCCGTGCCCGTACGCGTGATCGCCGAAGACCGCCGACACGTACGCCCTGTCGGCCACCGTGCCCGCCGATCGACTCAGTTGACGCAATCGATTCACGCGCAGCTCGCGGATCCGCGCGAAGTCGGCGGCCTCGAGCCGCGGCTGCCGCACGACCGACGCCAGCAGTTCGAGCGTGCGCTCGATCTGGCGCGCCAGGCCCGCCGACGACATCGTCATCGCGTCGGGTCCGACATCGATGTCGAGGTGCGTCCCGAGCCGCGCGAATGCTTCGGCCACGCCGATCGCGTCCAGGTCGCCGGCGCCCTCGTCGAGCAGGTCGCCCGTCAGGCTCGCCAACCCGTGCCGGTCCGCCGGATCGTCACCCGTACCGCGGGCGATCACGAGCGTTGTAGTGGCCACGGGAATGGCCCCGTAGGGAATCGTCCAGATGCGCAGGCCATTGTCGAGCGCCTCGCGGACGATGCGCGGGAAGCGGACGGGCACGGGCGTGCCCGCGCCGGGCCTGGTGAAGCGGGCGCTCATGCCCGTCCCCCTTCCACGCGCTCGGCATCGCCGGGCGCGGTCTCGATGGTGCCGGCCGGCATCACGGCCAGCCGCGTCGCGCGCCCGGGTGCGAGCCAGCGTGCAGCCGCCTCGCGCAACGACGCGCGCGTGGCCGACAGGTAGCGATCGAGATCGACCTGAAAGGCGTCGGGCTCACCGCGATACGTGTGATACGCGTTGAGCTGATCGGCCTTGCCGCCGAAGCCGCCGAGCGCCTGCACGCGATAGACGAACGCGGTCTCGGCCTGCGCCCGGCCCCGCTCCACCTCGTCGTCTGTCGGCCCGTCGGTGGCGAAGCGCGCAACCTCGTCGTGGATCGCGGCTTCGAGCGTCTCGAGCGTCTGGCCCGGCGCGGCCGACGCGATGATCTGGAACGTCCCGCCGAGTTCGCGTGAGGTCTGGCCGGCCGCCAGTTCCACGGCCACGCGACGCTCGTGGATCAGCCGGCTGTAGAGCCGCGACGTGCGGCCGTTGGCGAGCAGGTCCGAGACCAGATCGAGTTCCGCATCGTCGGCCCCGAACAGCGGCGGCGACGGCCACGCGAGATAGAGACGCGCCAGTTCCACGCGATCCTCCATCACCAGGCGTCGCGGCGCCGATGCGGCTTCGGGCGTCTCGACCGGCAGGACCGGTTCACCTGCCGGAATCCCGCCGTAGAGTTCCTCGACCTCGCGCAGCACCGCACGCGTCTCGACATCGCCCGCAATGACGAGCGATGCATTGCCGGGATGGTAGTAGCGCGCGAAGAACGCCTGCACGTCCTCGAGCGTCGCCGCCTCCAGGTCGGCGGGCTCGCCAATCGTCGGCCAGTGGTAGGGGTGCGACGGGGGGAACATCGCCGACATCAGCGTGAACGACGCGAGGCCGTACGGGCGGTTCTCGTAGCTCTGTCGCCGCTCGTTCAGCACGACGCCGCGCTGCGTGTCGAGCCGCGCCTGCGTGAGGGCCGGCAGCAGCCAGCCCATGCGGTCGGCCTCCATCCACAACGCGAGCCGCAGGGCGCCGGCCGGCACCAGCTGCCAGTAGTTGGTGCGATCCGGACTCGTCGATCCGTTCAGTGCCGCACCCGCCTCCTGGAGCGGGCCGAAGTAGCCATCGGGCTGGTGCGCCGATCCCTCGAACATCAGGTGTTCGAACAGGTGCGCGAGCCCTGTCCGTCCCGGCTGTTCGTTCTTCGACCCGACGTGGTACCACACGTTCACCGCCACCAGCGGCATCCGGTGATCCTCGTGCACGATGACGTCGAGGCCGTTGTCGAGCGTGGCGCGCGTGTACGGCACCGACAGCATCTGCTACCGGACCTCGGTCATCGGGATCGCCCGCGAAGCGAACGATGCGATCGACACCTGCTGCGCGACGCGCTCGGCCGCCGCCATGATGGCCACGGCCGGGGCCGAGTCGGGATCGGCCAGCACGACGGGGTGTCCCGCATCACCGGCCGACCGCACGCGTTCCTGCAGCGGCACGTGGCCGAGGAACGGCACCGACAACTCGTGCGCCAGCGCCTCGCCGCCGCCCTTGCCGAAGACGTCGGCCTCGCGCCCGCACCCGGCGCACACGAAGTGGCTCATGTTCTCGATCAGCCCCAGCGTCGGGATGTTCAGCTTGCGGTACATGTGCACCGCCCGTCGCGTATCGGCCACCGAGACCGTCTGCGGCGTCGTCACCAGCACGGCGCCGGCCACGGCCACCGACTGGCTGAGGCTCAGCGCCACGTCGCCCGTGCCAGGCGGCATGTCGACGATGAGGTAGTCGAGGTTGTCCCAGCGCACCTCGCGGAAGAACTGCTGGATCGTCTGGTGCAGCATCGGCCCACGCCAGATGATCGGGGCATCGTCATCGGTGAGGAAACCGACCGACACGGCCTGGATGCCGTGGCCCTCGGCCGGCAGGATCTTCTGGCCGTCGGTCTGCAGCTGCGTGCGCAGGCCGAGCATGATCGGCACGTTCGGGCCGTAGATGTCGCCATCGAGGATGCCCACGCGGCTGCCGCGGCGCGCCAGGGCCGCGGCCAGGTTCACGGCCATCGTAGTCTTGCCCACGCCGCCCTTGCCCGCACCGACGGCAATGATGTTCTTCACGCCCTCGATGGGCACCCGGCCGCCCACGGGTGACGTGGCCCGCACCGCGGCCGTCATCTCGATGTCGACACGGCTGACGCCGGGCAGCGCCGCGACCACGGCGTGTGCCTGATCGCGCAGCAGATCCTTGACCGGACAGGCCGGCGTCGTGAGTTCGATGGTGAACGCGACCTCCCCGCCACGCAGTCGCAGGTTCTTCACGAACCCGAGCGTGACGATGTCCTTGTGGAGATCGGGATCCTTGACGACGCGCAGCGCGTCGAGCACCGCGGCTTCCGAGAGAGCACTCATCAGATGATTGTATGTCGCGGGACCCGAGCGGTCTTGCGCGCGCGCAAGCCCGCTGGTGTTCCCCCGGGGCTGAAGCCCCGGGGCTCCGAATGCAGACGCCCCGGCAGCGGCGACGACGCCCTTCGGAACCGCGGGGCTTCCGCCTTCGCCAAGGCTTCGGCGGACCACCGTAGCCTCGCGCGACGATGGTCAGCCCCGGGGAGACGCCCCTCTTCGGAGCCCTGGGGCTTCAGCCCCAGGGGGACGCCCGCTACGCCACGCCGCGCGGCGGGCGGCCGAACGCGCGCCGGGCATCGTCATTGAGCAGCGCCCAGAGGCTGTAAACGGCCAGCGCCGTGCCGAACGGCAGCGCACACAGGTTGGGGACGGCCAGCAGCAGCGCGCTGACCCGGGCCCCGCGGCGCCGGGCCACCAGCCCGCGGCCGGTCACGATCATCAGGACGCCGGCCGGCACCAGCATCAGGCCGGCGGCCGCCAGCACCCACGTCACGGCCATGACGGCACCGGGCGCCGACGCGCCGGACACGAGGGTGGCCGCCCCGGCCGCCAGCAGCAGGAACGAGACACCCGTCAACGCGCCGATCCAGCCGGCCAGCACGTGGAGCCAGCCGAGCGTATCGAGGTGGACGTGCATGACGGTCAGCGCGCCCGGGAATCGGGATGCTGGAAGAACGACGACTGGATGCGGTCGAGCACCGCGGTCATCTCGAGGAAATCGACGGCCACGTCGCGCCGGACCGGCGAAGCGGTGCCGGCCGACCAGGCGTCGGCAGGACTGCCGGCGACGACATCGGGCAGATAGGCGAAATCAGGATGCGCACGACGCACCAGCCGGGCGCACACGCGACGGACCTCGACGGGATGTGCCGAACGGGAAAGCCCGACGATGTCGAAGAGGTCGTGCACGGGCCTGACCAGGCGACCGGGATGCGCTCAGCGTGCGCCGAGCGTCGTGTGCAGCTCGCGGCGGACGTCTTCGTCGAGCAGGTCGAGATCCATCGAGCTCTCGCACTCGTCGCAGAGCAGTTCCACGAGCGCCGGTCGACCTTCCTCCTGGGCCGGCTGCAGCTGCCCCTCGCTGACCCGCACCAGGTGCATCTGAAGGGTCTTGGCGAGGAAATTCTCAGAATTCCCGCAATGCGGGCACGTCAAGGACAAGATCATCGACTCCGTTTCAAGGCTCGATCCGCGAGCCCGGCAAGAGTCTATCGCAAGACACCCGTACGCCGGCCGGCTTTTTCTGACGTCCCCGGCACCGAAAAATCATGATGCCGAGACGTCCGGCGCGTCCGTCCCGGGGTAGCAGACCAGGCCCGTCACCACCGTTCCCGGACACGCGGCCCTCATGGCGCGTACGTAGAGGTCGAGCTGCACCTGATGCGCCGGACGAGGTCGTCCCGTCTTGAATTCGAGGACGACCAGCGACCGATCGGCGCGGCGCACGAGGCAGTCGACGGAGCCGCGCAGGCAGACGCCGGGTTCGTCCGGCGGCAGGTACGAGAACGGGATCTCGAAGTAGCACTCCCCGGTCGTGAGCAGATCGGCGACCTCCGCGTTCCGCCACACGGCTCCGAACAGGTGCACCGCACGTGCAACGGTCGGCGCCGGATCGTCGATCTCGGCACGCTCGATCGGCGTCAACAGGCCATCCGCCAGACGCCCCAGATCCGCCGCGCCGCCTGACGGGTCGAGGCGACGCTGCAGCATCCGGTGCACCAGCGTGCCGGCCACCCGATCATCCACCGCGTCCTCGTCGTCCTCGCGGCGCGGATGCCCCGGACGCCCGCCGCCACCGGCCCGGGACTCGGCCCACACACTCGACGCCGGACGCGCGACCGGCCCGGCCGACGTCAGCGGGCGCACAGGGACGATCGCTGGCGCTCGAGACTCGACGCCCTCGATCGCGCCCGCCAGCCGACGCGGTTCGGGCGCCGGACGGCACACGACGCACGTGAACCGCCCGTGTTCACCCTCCCACGTCACCACGTCATCGGCTGTCGCGTACGCCGCCGCCACGCTTGCCGTCAGCGCGGGCGGCAACAGCGCGACCAGGCTGCGGGGCCCGCGTCGGATCCGGCCCTGCGTGTCGACCTCGGCCGCGAGATACAGGCGATCGCGCGCCCGGGTCACCGCCACGTACAGCAGGCGCCGCAGTTCTTCGCTCTCGCGTCGATCCTCGAGGGCCGTCGCCGGCGTACTGCCGAACGTCACCTCCGGTTCGCCGTCGGGTCCCTGCTCGATGACCGAGAAGCCGCCCGATCGCCCGCGTCCCGCCATGTGCAGGTTGACGACGAACACGACGGGAAACTCCAGGCCTTTCGCCGCGTGGATGGTCATCAGGTTGACGGCATCGGCCGCCTGCACGATGGCGTTCGAGTCGTCGCCGGCGCGCAGCGTCTCGAAGTACGAGGCCAGGCGATCGATGGTCACGTACCCGCGGTTCTCCACCCGTCGCACGAGCGCGCGCACCTTCTTCAGGTTCTCGCGCGCCTGGTCCAGACGCCGGCCGCGCAGCTCGTACACGTACGCCGACTCGCGCAGCACGACGTCGAGGACCTCGCCGGGTGGCACCTGCGTCGCCAGGCGGAGCCAGCGCGTGACGCCCGCGCGCGCCCGGGCAAACAACGCCGCGTCCGGCGGCGTGAGCGTGACCCCCTCTGGCGGATCGGCCGCGAGCAGGGCTCGCGACAGGCGCGGCGCCAGCGCGACGAGCGCCTCGTCCGACAGGCGCACGAACCGCGACCGCAGCAATTCGGCCGCACGCAGATCCGAGTCGGGCCGGGCGAGGAACCGCAGCAGCGCCTGCAGGTCCTGCACCTCGGGCGCGTCGAAGAACCCGAGGCCCTTGTAGACGTACGTCCGCACGCCGCGCCGCTCGAGCGCGTCCTCGAAATACTGGTGTCCGGCCCGCGCGCGGAAGAGGATCGCGATGTCGTCGGGCCGGATCGGTCGCGCCCCGGTGTCGCGATCGCGCACCGTCGCCGTCTCCAGCAGCCGCACGATCTCGTCGGCCACGGCCGCCGCGGCGTCCTCGGTCGACGACTGCGCGATCAGGCCGACCACGGGCTGTCCGTCACGCAGCGCGCCCTCGGCCACCTCCGGCGTCGGGAACCGATCGGTCTCGCGGTACTGCCAGCGATCGGCCATCGTTTCGTCGCCGTTCATGCTCGCCGAGAGGGCGTTGACGAAAGCGAGCAGTTCGGGCACCGATCGGAAGCTCGTCGAAATCGCCTGCCGGACGGTGCGCCCCGGCCGCAGCAGCCCGATCCGCCGCGCCGCCGCATCGAGCAGCGTCACCTCGGCGTGCCGGAACCTGTAGATCGACTGCTTCCGATCGCCGACCACGAAGATCGAAGTCGGCACGTCGGCCACGCCTTCGCCCTCGGCCCACGTGTCGACGAGCAGTTCGACGAGGCGCCACTGCTGCCGGCTCGTGTCCTGGAACTCGTCGACGAGCAGGTGGTGATAGCGCGCCTGGAGCTTCAGCCGGCTGCGCGCGAACTCCTCCTGCCGCTCGAGCAGCGAGACCGCGCGATCGAGCATGCCGGCAAAGTCGAGCAGCGCGTGCTCGGCGAGCAGCCGCTCATACGTGCCGACGGCCAGGTCCAGCACGCGCAGGACGCCGTGCGCCAGCAGGCGATCGAGATCGCGATCGAGCGTCTCGACGGCGTCACGGACACCCGGCGCGGCGGCTTTCAGCGCCTGCACGTGACGATCGCGCGCGGCCTTCGACGCGAACAGATCCACCTTGTAGCGCCGTGCGAGCTGCTGGCGCGGCTTCCCGTCTTTCGTCAGGAAGTACGTTTCGAACCGCCGGCGCAGGTGCTGTACGTCGACGATGTCCTCGGGCGACACCTCGTCGAGCCTGGCGAGATCGGCAGCCACCCAGCGGAACGCCGCATCGGTGCGCGGACCCTCGTCGATGAGCACCCGGCGGAGATCCGCCGGCAGCGCCGCGCGGAGCTCTCCCAGGAACCTGCGCGACACCTCGACGGCCGAGGCCGGATCGGCATGACGCCCCACGAAACGCCGCACGGCCGGCAGGGCGACCTGACGACGATCGATCAACCCGGCGAGCGCGGCGCGCAGCACTGGCGGCTTCACCCGGACGAACAGCAGCCGGACGCGCTCGTCGACGGCCACGAGGTCCCGCGCGCGTTCGAGCGTCACGTCCAGGGCCTCGCTCGCGAACCGCGCCATCTCGGTCTCGTCGGCCACCTCGAACGTCGGGTCCACGCCGGCCTCGATCGGGAACTCGCGCAGCAGACCGAAACAGAACCCGTCGATGGTCGTGATCTGCACGTCGTGCAGCCGCGGCGCGATCGTCTTCCAGACATCGGCCGGAAAGCGCCCCGACGCCGCGTCGCGCCGCAGGGTCGCCAGCACGCGATCCCGCATCTCGGCCGCAGCCTTCCGCGTGAACGTCATCGCCAGGATGTGGCGCGGATCGACCCCGAGGGCCAGCAGACGGACGTACCGATCCACGAGCACGCGCGTCTTGCCCGTGCCCGCCGACGCTTCCAGCACGACGTCGTTCATCGGATCGACAGCGAAGTCGCGCGCCGGCTGGTCCGGCGGGCGCACGCTCGGCTCGGGGGCCTCGTCGAGGCGATCAAACAGGCTCGGCTGCACCGTCGTCATCCTCGATCCGGTATTCCTTGCGGCACACGCCGGCAAATCCGCACCACTGGCACTCGGACGCCCGCCGCGGCCGCGGCGGGAACACGCCGGCCTCGATGCGCCCGACGACGTCGGCAAACACACCGGCCCGCGCCTCGACGGCCAGCGAGACCTCGGTCTCGGTCCGCCCCGGCATCCGCCCGTCGAAACGGCGATCGTCGCCGAACGCCAGGTACATCGCATCGGCCACCGGGTGCGGCCGGCCGTCCTCGGCTTCGATCACCTGCCGCGCGCAGTGGCCATACACCGCCACCTGCACCGACGTCTCGAGATCGGGCAGGCGGCCGAGCTTGTAGTCGATCACCCGCAGCGCCCCATCACCGAGTATGTCCACGCGATCGGCCTTTCCGCGAATCGTGATGGTGGTCGACGTCAGGCCGCCGCGCAGGGGGAACACGAACGCCCCGTCAATCGGGACCTCGAGCCGGCGCGCCGCCACGGGCTCCCCTGACGCCACCTCGAGTTCGAGCACACGATCGGCCACGCCGGGGGCCACGATCGATCCCTTGATCCGCAGGCGTTCCACCGCGCGGTCCTGCGGCGGCAGATGCGCGAGCAGCTCCTCGGCAATCTCCCCGAAGATCGCCTGCGCCTCGGGCATCGTCGCGTCCGTGACGGCACCGTGCCCGTCCTGCTGCCAGCGTTCGTAGAAACGCTCGAAGAGCAGGTGCAGGAACGTGCCGCGCTCGAGCGGGCTCAGGCCCGTGGTCTCGGGTCGCTCCTCGGCGAGTCTCAGCACGTGCGCGGCAAAGTACTTGAACGGACACGTGACATAGCGATCGACCTGGCTGACGCGATAGACGTCGGGCGGCCGCTGTGCCACGAATCCGCCGTAGGCGGGCGTGTCGAGATCGGGTCTCGCCCGGCGCGCCGCCAGCCACGCCGAGGCGTCGTCATCCATCCAGGTCGTGGCCGCGTCGCGGGTCAGGATCTCGTCGGCGAACAGCGGTCCGACGTCCGGCAGCGATTCGACGACGACAGGGAGCGCGCGGGCGGCCTCGATCATGGTCGAGAGCGCGACAACCGTTTCGCCGTCGAGTTCGAACGCCGACAGGCGCGTGCGCTGCTGCGCCAGGTGCAGCACGTCGCGGAATGCGGCCTGCTGCGCCAGGGTCTGATCGGTATCCTGCGGCCAGCCGAGCGCCTTCAGCAGGCCGGCCGAATAGAAGAAGTTCCGACGCTGCCGTTCGGCCCAGTCGGTTTCCACGAGCCCGACCAGACACACGTCGTCGAACGCGCCGAACCGCGCCGACGCGGCGTCCACGAGGTGGACGCCGCCGTCGCCGCGCGCGGGCGCGAACGTCTGGCCCTCGATCGCGTGGTAGATCGCGGCCGCGAGGTCGTCGTGACTGCGCGGGCGATCGTCGTGGCGCCTGTACGCCTCGGCCAGGGCGTCGAGCACGCCGAGCACGGCCGATCGGGCGCGACGCGCCCGATCGGCGTCGGCCGGCGGCCGCCGCTCGACCGCGCGCAGGAACGCCGCGAGGCACTGCACCTGCGCAGAGGCCGCCGGGGCGGTGCCGCACGCGGCCAGCGCCCCGGCGACTGCTGCCGCGGCGCGGGCGACGCGCACCAGGCGCGGCGCCCGCGCCGCGCGGCGGGCGTCCTCGTCGGCCCACCGTGCCACCTGCTCGCCGAACGTCGCCGCGCCGCCAGGCGCGCGGCGCTCGGCGAGCAGGTCGGCGAGCGCCTGCACATCGCCCGGCATCACCGGCTCGCCGTCGACCGCGATCGCCGCGAGCGGCGACCGCAGCAGGGCGAGGATGCCGTCGCGCGCACCGCCGGTGCGCGCAACGGCGAGGGCGAGATCGAGCAGGCCGGCGTACGGCTCGGTCGCCAGCGGCAGCGCATCGAACGCCTGATACGGCACGCGCGCGTCGGTCAGCACCTGCTGCGCGAGATACAGGTACGGCAGCGGCCGATGGAACACGATGGCCGTCGGCCCGGCCAGACAGCCGTCGCGATCGGCCGCGCGCGCGCGGACGTATCGCGCCACCTGGCGGAGCTCGTCTTCACGATCACGACTCACGGCCACCGGCACGTCGTCGCGCAGATCCGCCGGCGATTCGGCCACGAGCACCGGCGACGACGGCACGTCGGGCACGCGTCGTTCCTCGATGCCCGGCAGTTCCTGCTCGACGCGTGCGCGGAAGCCGGCGTCGTGCGCCTCGTCGGTCATCACGACGTGCAGTCCCGCGAGCGTCCGGAGCCGACCGATCAAATCGAAGTCGGCCGGCCACACCCCGCGCGGATCGGCCGGATGATCGGCCACCGCCAGGACGAGGTCGTCGAACGGCAGCGCCGGCTGCTCCTCGAGCAGTCGGCGACGCAGTTCGTGTTCGTCCACGCCGCCGCTCTGACGCGCCGCCCGCTCGTAGGCGAGGAAGGCGAAGCCGAGCAGGCGCGTTTGATCGATCAACCCCTCGCTGCCCCTGTCGGTCCCGCGCTCGACACGCAGCTCATCGAAGATCGTGCGCGCGAACACGCGCACGCGCCGCTGGCGCCGCCTGAGCTCGTCGTAGAAGTCGAGCATCGCGGCCACGAGTCCCGGCCGCAGGTCGAATGGCCGGGCCAGGCCGGACCGCCGTTCGAGCGTGTCGTGCACGGCGCGCTCGAACAGCACGAGCCGCTCGATGCGGCTCAGCCACCGGGGCGTCGGCGAGAGCGCCGGCAGCAGGCGCGCGAGCCACTCGTCGCGCGTGACCAGGTCCGCGCACACGACGGCGGTCTCGCCGCGTGCGCGGGCCTGCGCCTCGATCGTCAGGCGCAGCAGGGACCCGGCCGCGCGCGTCGGTACGACGACGACGCGCCGCCGCGCGGCGAGCGGATCGCCGGCAGTGGCGAGATCGACGAGGGCCTGGCGGAACGCCGCCAGCCCGCGCGTGCGAATCAGGACGCGACGCTGCATGACTCTCGCGTCAGTCTCTCACTTCCTCTCACTTCACTGGATGGTGGGGCGACGCAGACTCGCCACCAGGTCGCGACGCACCTGGCCCGCCAGCAGCAGCGACCCGGCCGCGGCCGCCGACGCCTCGCGCATCTCGGCCGACTGGCTCGATCGCGCCTGCCGGCGGCGGGCCATGGCCTCGTGCGCAATCCGCAACACGTTCTGGAACGTCACGTGGATGGCCGCCTGCGCCGTTGGCGGCCGTACGCCGTCGAGATCGCGTCCCAGCCGGAGAATCGCCGCATCGGCGAGATCGAGCTGCGCCGGCGAGACGCCGCGCAGTTCACGCAGCGCCGTCAGCACCGGCGTCAGTTGATCGAACCGATCGAGCAGCGGGCGCAGGCCCGCGTCGTACCGCCGCAGGCCGGCGATCTGGCGGGTGTGCGCGTCGAGTGCTGCGCGGAACGAGCGCGTCGCGTCGAGTGTGGCCGAGAGCTGCGCCTGGAACTCGTGCACCTCGGCCGGGCGCCGGCGACCGAGCTGGTCGTCCTGCCGCTCGAGCTCGCGCGTGAGCCGCTCGACGGCGGCCACGTCACCGCGGCGCCGCGCGTCGTCGGCGCGCGTGCGCAGCGCGCTGATGAGCGACGCGTACGCGGATCCGGCCTTCACCTCGGCGTCCAGGGTCTCGGCGATCGTCTGCTGCACCACTTCGTCGTCCATCCGCGCGGCCACGGCCGATGTCCGGCGGAGAATCCCGACCCGTTCGGCGCCCACATCCGCCAGTCGTGCCGCGGTGAGCGCGAGGGCCACCGACTCGCGAAGCGTGGGCGGAGGCAGCAGGGCCTCGAGCGACGGGGGACGCGCTACCAGGTCGAGCGACACGGCCGGCTCACCCACGGCCACGCGCAGCTCGACGATCACGTCATCGAACAGACGCGCGAGTTCGTGGATGTCGTCCGCGCGATAGTCATAGTGCGCGGTAGACCAGTCGAGCAACTGCCGCCGCGCGGCGACGGCCAGTGCCAGCCGACGTCGCGGATCGCCGATCGTCGGGAGCAGTTCGAGCACGCGCGCGACCTCCGCCGTCAACGCCGCGTAGTCGGCTTCCCCACGCGTCGCGGCGTAATGCGCGGCCCGCATGGCCTCGACGTACCGCATCGTCCGATCGCGGTCGAGGCCGGAAACGGGCAGGCTGACGAGCTGCACGTCGGGTGTGCCGGACGGGCCTGGAGTCTCGCCGACGAGCAGGTTGAAAATCACGCGATCGTCGACAAACACAGGCTCGCCGTAACTCGGCAGCGGCTCGCCGGAGGTGAGGAACACGCGATACGTGGTGGTCAGCGACGCGGGGGCCCGACCCGTCTGCGCTGCCGGCGTCGCTATCGCCACGAGCCCCACGATGATGAGGTACGGCAGCCCGCGCACAACCCTCGACACCCGGCCATTTTCACCCAAACGGGACGGGCTGTGGAAATCCTGTGGAATGTTCGCGGATCGCGTGTGCATTCCCTGTCGACGCTCGAGTTTTTTCGACCGTCTCCCGCGCGTACAGCGG
Organism: Acidobacteria bacterium SCN 69-37; assembly: GCA_001724025.1. GTDB lineage: Bacteria > Acidobacteriota > Vicinamibacteria > Vicinamibacterales > SCN-69-37 > SCN-69-37. The sequence continues at coordinate 54,500 of MEDJ01000006.1, forward strand.
GAGTCGCTGCAATGCAGGGCAGCTTCGTACCGGCCTTCGCTTGCGCCCCCCGTCCCGGTCACTAGAATCATCGCAGTTACACCTATGACGACCACGGCACGAGAACGGGCGCGCACGACCGTCCGGCGCACCCAGGACATCAATGGGCGCACGTACGCGATCGAAGCGCTGCCTGTCGACCGCGACAGATGGCGTGCACGCCTCGTGCAGCGCGGCACGACCAATGCCCTCATGCCGTTCTATGGTTCGACCCCCGACGACGCCATCGCGCGCCTGACGGCGTGGCTCGACCGCGTCAGCCGACCGGCCGGTTCGACGCCACCACGCGACTGACGCCGCCCCGGTGTCGGCGCCTCGCGACGTGGGGCGTGCCATACTGCCGGGATGCGCGTGATCGAAATCGCCGGTGCGGGTGGCCCGGACGTGCTCACGCTCGCGACCCGCGAACCGCCGACGGCCGGTGTGGGCGAGATCGTGATTCGCGTGGCGGCGGCCGGCGTGAACCGGCCCGACATCTTCCAGCGTCAGGGCCTGTACCCGCCCCCTCCCGGGGCGTCGGATCTGCCGGGCCTCGAAGTGGCCGGCGTGATCGACGCCGTCGGCCCGCTCGGCGACACCCCGATGCGGTGGGCGCCTGGCGATCGCGTCATGGCGCTCGTTTCCGGCGGAGGCTACGCCGAGTTCGTCGCCGTGCCCGCCTCGCAATGCCTGCCGATCCCGGACACGCTGTCGCTGGTCGAAGCCGCGGCGATGCCCGAAACGTTCTTCACCGTGTGGACGAACGTCTTCGACCGCGGGCGGCTCACACGCGGCGAGTCCCTGCTCGTCCACGGCGGCAGCAGCGGCATCGGTACGACCGCCATTCAACTCGCGCATGCGTTCGGGGCGCAGGTGATCGCGACGGCCGGCTCACCGGAAAAATGTGCGGCGTGCGAGCGCCTCGGCGCCGATCTCGCAATCGACTATCGGACCGATGACTTCGTCGCGCGCGTGCGGACGCACACGGCCGACCGCGGCGTCGACGTGATCCTGGACATGGTCGGCGGCGATTACCTGCCCCGGAACGTGAGCGCGCTCGCGCTCGACGGGCGCCTGGTGCAGATTGCCGTGCTGCGCGGCGCGCGCGCCGACCTGGATCTGGGTGTCGTGATGCGTCGTCGCCTGACGATCACCGGATCGACGCTGCGGCCGCAGACCACGGCGGCCAAGGCCGCGATCGCCCGCGCGCTCGAGGCGCACGTCTGGCCGCTCGTCGCCAGCGGCCGGGTGCGTCCCGTCATCCACGCGACGTTCCCGCTCGAGCGGGCCGCCGACGCGCATCGCCTGCTCGAGGCCGGCCACCACATCGGCAAGGTCGTGCTCACGGTCACGGACGATCGCTGATGGCCATGATCCTGTCGACAGCCACGGCTATCGATCGCGATGCCGCCGTGGCCCGGGCGGTCGCGCAATTGCACGCCGGCCAGGTCGTCGCCCTGCCGACCGAGACGGTCTACGGCCTGGCGGCCAACGCGCTCGACGCCGACGCCGTGACCCGGATCTTCGCCGCCAAGGGCCGTCCGGCGCACAACCCGATCATCGTGCACGTCGCCGATCTCGACATGGCCCGCCGCGTCGTGGCGGACTGGCCGGCGTCGGCCGATAGGCTTGCCGCACGATTCTGGCCCGGCCCGCTGACGATGGTGCTGCCGCGCGCGCCGATCGTCCCGGACGTGGTCACCGGTGGCGGAACCACTGTCGGGATCCGCTGGCCGCGCCATCCCATCATGCAGGCCGTCATCCGCGCCTGCGGATTCCCGCTCGCGGCGCCGAGTGCGAATCGATCGAACGCCGTCTCGCCGACAACGGCCGCACACGTGCAGCAGTCGATCGGCGACCGGCTCGATCTCATCGTGGACGGCGGTCCGTCACCTGTCGGGATCGAGTCGACGGTGATCGATCTGGCCGCGTCCCCGCCGCGGGTGTTACGGCCGGGACGCATCGACGCACAGGCCCTGGCCTCCGTGCTGGACGAGCCCGTGGCCACGGGTCCCGTGTCGGCCGTCGGCGTGGCCCGGAGTCCGGGCATGCTCGCACGCCACTACTCGCCCCGCGCGCGCCTGGTCATCAGTTCGTGGCACGATGACGCCGATCTCGACGGACAGATCGCGCGGTTGTCGACGCCGCGCACGCGCACGTACGTCCTCGCGTACGACAGGGTCCCACGCGAGACGGACGGCCTGGGCGTGGCAATGATGCCGCGCGAGGCCGAGGCGTATGCGCAGCGTCTGTATGCCGATCTCCATCGCGCCGACGACACGGGCGCGGACGTGATCATCGTCGAGGCGCTGCCCGAGGGAATGGCGTGGGACGCGCTGCGCGATCGCCTGGTGCGCGCCGCGGCCCGGTAGCGACAGCGTGGACGTTCAGAGCTGCGCGTTGTTGGCCAGGCGGACGAACGCTTCCAGCGTCACGACACGCACGAGCCCCGCATGCACGAGGTGGTCGCCGAGCCGGCCCGACGTGAAATAGTCGCGCAGGGTCCAGCCATCACCGCCGAGCACCAGATAGGCACGCGCGGCGTGCTGCGCCCTCACCGCATCGGCGAGACACATCACCTCGAACGGGACCTTCTGTTCGGCCGTGCCCTTCGACTGCTGCCACTTGAGCGATACGAGCACGACGGCCCCGTCCTTCGTGGCCACGGCATCCACCTTGTGCACACCGCCGCCGCACCGCTCGCCGACGAGCACCTGCATCGCGCAGTCATAACCGCCGCGCGCCAGCGCCGGCAGGATCATGGCCTCGAGCACCGCGCCGGTGTTCGTGTTGCGCATCACAGGTGCCTCGTGGCGATCACCTCGCGGGCCGGCGTGCGGTCACCGTTGCAGCTGATCCGGCGCGGGGCGTCCAGGTGGCTGACGGCGAAGCCGAACGACCGGTACAGCCGTTCGATCCGGGGCGTGGCCTGATTGACCAGGATCACCGGACCGCGATGGCGCGACAGCAGTTCGGCGGTGCGCTCCTGGTCCTCCCAGCCGAAACCGCCCGTCGAATAGTGGGTGAAGTCCACGTCGTAGGGCGGATCCGCATACACGAAATCGTCCGGCTCGATCGGCACCTGTGCCACGTCGCCGAGCGTGAACGTCCAGTGCGCCAGCGCGTCGCGGTAGGGCCGAAAATCGGTCGTGTAGCCGATCGTCCGATAGCGTCCGAACGGCACGTTGAACCGGCCCTTGCTGTTGAAGCGGCAGAGACCGTTGTAGCCCGTGCGGTTGAGGTAGTAGAACAGGCCCGCGGCTTCCTTCGTGCCGGACTTGCCGGTGGCCAGCAGCGTATTGAAGCGATCGCGCGCCGCGTAGAACGCGGCCTCGTCGTTGACCATCGCCCAGTCGATCCGGAGCCCCTTCTGCAGCCACCTGTAGAAATTGATCAGGTGAGGATTGGCGTCGTTCAGCAGCGCACGCGTCGGCTGCAACCCCAGCGCGACGGCCAGCCCGCCGCAGAACGGTTCCACGAGGCGACGATGCGCGTGCGGCGCCCAGAGCGGCTGCAGGTGTCGGACCTGCCAGCGTTTGCCGCCGGCCCACTTCAGGGGCGGCTTCAGGATGTCGAGAGAATCGGCGACCGCCATGCCGTGGCCAGTGTAACCGACGGGTCATGTCAGCCCGGGTCACACAGGCGGCGCGGCCACACCCGCGCCGCCGGCATCCGGATCCGGGAACCGGGCGCGCGCGATCCCCTGCGCCGAGGCGCAGACCTGATCCGGCGATCCCGAGGCTTCGAGGCGCGACCATCCGCCAAGCGGACCGATGTCGCGCGTGTGCTGTCGCCGCACGACGGCCGCATCGGCATCCGACGCGTCGTCGACGCGACCATCCACGCGCGCCACGAGCAGCGGCTCCGGTGCGTCGAGCCAGATCCCCACGAACGGCACGGCCGCCTCGGCGGCAACCCGCTCGATCGCCGCGCGATCCTCGGGCCGCGCGTACACGGCATCGACGATGGCGCAGTGCCCGGCGCGGACGATCCGGCCGGCCCGCTCGACGAGCGTGGCGTAGACGCGCGCGTCGACCTCCGGCGTGTAGCCCTCGTGGCCAAGGCGATCGAGCGGCCCGACGCCGCAGAGCCGCTTCCGGATCTCGTCGCTCCGCACGACGACGGCGCCGGGAACGGGCCCGAACGTCGGGGCCAGCGCCAGCGCGAGCGTGGACTTGCCCGTGCCCGACAAGCCGCCGATGGCCAGCAGACCCGGCGGCAGCGGTCGCAGCAGGCGTTCGGCCATCGCGAGGTAGTCGCGCGCCAGATCCTCCGTCGCGCGACGCTGCGCGGCGTCGGTCTGGAAGCGCGCCGCCGTCGTACTGGTCTTGGCCCGGACGGCGGCACGGCACGAGAGGAACAACGGGAGCAGGGCGATCCCGTCAATCTCGTCCGTCTCGCCAAGATAACGATTCCAGACGCGATTGGCATGGTGCGGCAGGTCACGCCGCCACAGGTCCATCAGCAGGAACGCCACGTCGTAGAGCACGTCGATGCAGGCAATCTCGTCGTTGAACTCCACGCCGTCGAACAGCGTGGGATGGCCGTCGAGCAGCACGATGTTGCGCAGGTGGAGATCGCCGTGGCAATGTCGCACGAATCCGTCCAGGCGCCGCGCCTCGAGCCGATCGCGGCCGCGCGCCAGTTCGACGCGCGAGGCGTCGATGAGGCGGGCCACAGCGGCAGGGTCGAGCATGTCCGCCCCGAAGTCCGCGAGACCGTCGGCATTGCCGTCGACGACCCAGGCCATGCCGGCCGCGCCGCCGTGATCGCGACGCGGTTCGGCCGTGGCGTGGAATCGGGCAATCGCGTCGGCCAGCGGCGCCATGGCGTCGACCTCGAGACGTCCCGCGCCGGCAAGCCGATCGAACAGCAGCGCCTGGTCGAAGCGTCGCATCTCGACGACCCAGTCGACGGGATCGCCCTGTCCGTCGATCGCCAACGAGCCGTCCGGCTCGCGTGTGATGGCGAGGACGCCGAGATACAGATCGGGCGCCGTGCGCCGGTTCAGCCGCACCTCGTCCTCGCACGACGTGCGTCGACGCTCGGGTGTCGAGAAATCCAGGTAGTCGAACCGGACGGCTCGCTTGAGCTTGTAGGCGCGCTGTCCCGCCAGGCACACCACGGCCGCGTGCGTGTCGATGCGTTCGACGGCCGCGCCACCGTACGTGGCCGGCGAGGCGAGAAATGCGATGACGTCTGCCTGATCGATCGTGGTCATGGCCGGGTGCTGCCCCCTTACCGTGTGAACGCGGGCGCCGCGCCGGGCGCCTTCGTCCGCACGCTGTAGAGCGCGTGGTGCGTGAGGATGAACAGCGTCCGCCGATCGGCGCCGCCGAACACCACCTGCACCGGCCGTTCCGGCACGTCGACCTGCGCGATCGGCGTCCCCGATGCGTCGTAGACGAACACCTGGCCGTTGGTCACGTAAACGCGGCCCGCGTCGTCCGTCGTCACGCTCTCGCCGCCGCGATCGGCAAACGGTGTGAGGTCACCAAGGGTGCCATCGGCACGCACGGTCGCCCGATATGTCCGGTTCTCGGCGTTGCTGATGACGTAGACCGCCTGACCGGGCCTGGCGGTCAGGAGTCCGTACGCATTCAACGTATGTGACCAGCGCCAGCCGCTCGGATCCATGCCCGGATAACTGCCGCCGGCGCCCTGCTGGAACACCCGGACCGCCGGCAGGACCAGGCTGCCGTCGGGCGAGACGTACGCGCGCGCCTGCGGCGTGCCGACGGAGGTCCTGAACATCTCGGCCAGTGTCTGGTAGCGCAGCGTCTCGACGTTCAGCTGATCGGCGAACTGCCCATCGGCCCACACGTTCGCCGGCAGCACGATGGCCGCATCAGCACGTGCGGCCGCCGCGGGCTGCGGCGCAATCACGGTGAGGTCGTCGACGGGCCTGCCGGGCGTGAACGCATACACGGTGCCCTCCGGGCCCGCTGACGAGACGACGAGGAGCGAGCCGGATCGATCGACGGCCAGGCTCACGGGATCGAGCGGATCGTGCCGCACGATCCAGAGCCCGCGCGCGGCCGACCACGCGTAAATCCGATGCTGGTGCTTGTCGACGAAATAGAGCGTGCCCGACGCGTCCACCGCAGCGCCGCTGATCGCAAAGAAGCCGCCGGCGAGCCGTTCGACGGTCGCGCCGGCTTCCACGACGGCCGACGCATCGGCGCGCGCGGGCCTGGGCGGCGACGAGACGAGATCGAAGACCGCGAAGTCGCGTTCGCGCACGGCGAGCCCGTGCGTGACGTCCTGGAGAGTGTCGTCGTACGGGAACTTGCCGGCCCGCAGGAACGTGCCCTCGCCGTTGGCGTCGATCACACCGTAGCCATGTTCGGCGTTGACGCGGATGTTGCGGATCCTGATGTCCGACGAGTTGTAGACGCGCATCGCAGCCGGGTTCGGCTGGATACTGCGCGTCACCCGATAGGCCTTGAAGTTCGCGATCAGGATGTTCTTCGCATCGACGATCTCGAACGCGGTCGCCTCGGGGCTCGACGACGCCTCTTCCTCGGTCTGCGGCGCGAGGAACGTCCAGTTCTCGACGCGCTCGAGCTTGATCTCGTTGAACAGGTGATGCTCGGCCGACAACTCGTACACGCGGCCGGGCGTGGTCGTGTCCGACACGTAGAACGCGGCCTGCGCGCGCTCGTACGGCGACCAGACACCCGAGAACGTGCCGCCGCCGCGCGTGACCCAGATGCTCGGATACTGCGAGCCGTTCCGGGCCTGCACCGACGGCCCGCCACCGCCCGGCCCGCCACCGGGTCCAGCGCCGCGGCCGCTGCTGTAGAACGCCGTGCGTACCGCAGCCGACTGATAGTTGCCCGCGCCGCCGTGAATCTGCAGGCCGTCGACGAGCGACGTCTCGCCGGCCATCCAGTGCAGCCCGAACGATCGCGGGTTCACGTTGCCGGTGTACAGCCCGATCCCGCTCACGATGTTGGTGCCGCCCTCGGGCGCCTGAAGCATCGCCTTCGGAGCGCCGACGCCCGCGAACGCCGGCGTGTTGTCCGGCAGGTCGAGTTGCGTGAGCCCCGGGTGCAGCGCAATCACGTGCGTCTCGGGCGCGAGCACGATCGTGTCGCGGATGATGTAATGCCCGATCGGGAAATAGAGCGGACGATTCGAGCGGGCCGCCGCCTGCAGGGCCGCGGTGTCGTCGGTCTGGCCGTCACCCATCACCCCGAGCGTCCGCACGTTCACCCATCGATCCGACGACGGCAGCGGGCGAATCGCGGGCGGCAGCGGCGCGGGTAGCGTGCCGATCGATGCTGCCTCGAAGCGCGTGTCGAAACGGCCGGTGGTGCCGTCGGGCGGCACGAACAGGCCGTAGTTGAACTGCTGAACACGATACGCCGAGGCAGCGGTGGGCGCGGCCTGGGTGCGCGCGCTGTCGCGCCAGCGCGCGAACACGGGAACGTCGGCGCACACGGCGTCCTGCACCCCGATCTGCGTCTGCGGGTTGCGCTCGTTGCTGATCAGGATCGCCGCGCGCGAGACGCGCTCGAACCGGCTCTCGTGGACCCAGAGCTGATCGGAGTACTGGTCGTCGATCTCGATCGCCACCGGTACGTCGCGGAACGTGGTGCGCACGACGGTGAGCATCGCGTTGTGCTCGCGGATCGCGGCATCGCGCTGGCCCTCGAACGTCGAGTCGATGATCGTGAACTGCCAGTACGGCTTCGTGTTCTCGGTGAGGATGCCGTAGCGGCCACCGGAGAAATGCAGATCCTGGACGGCGTTGGCGATCTGCGTCAGGGCGGCCAGTCCCGATCCCATGCGGAAGTGCATGTGCCGCAGCACGGCATGCTGTGCGGCGTGAAAGCGAATCGCGACAGCGGCCGGATTCCCATCGCCCACCTCGAAATCGATGTTGTTCAGGCCCGGATAGAACGTGCCATGGTTCGCGTCGGCGATGGTCGTGGTGGGCGGCACCTGTCCGATCGCCGGAAACGGCACGCCGCGTCCGCCCCGGCCGGCGACGGGCGGACCTCCGCCCGAGACCATGACCATCAACCCGAGGCCCTGCTGATAGCCGGGCGTGTTCGGGCCGAGCACGATGACCGGTCGCGTCTCGCCATAGCCGATCACCCGCACCGCCCGCCAGATGTAGATCGTGCGGCTGATGCGATAACGACCGGACGGTACGAACACCACGCCGCCGCCAGGGCCCGCGGCCTTGTCGATCGCCGCCTGCAGTCCCGCGCTGTCGTCGGCGATACCGTCGCCCGTCACGCCGAAGTCCCCGGGCGTCAGGTAGACCGCCGCGGGATCATCGGGACGCGCGGTGATCACCGATTGCGCGGCGGCCTGGCTCGCTGCGACGAGGCACAGCGCGGCGGTCAACACGGCGGGCAGGAGCCGAAGTCTCATGAGTCCTCTCTCGGGGACCGGCGCGCGGACGGGCCACGCCGGGCTGCAGGAACCAGCCGATTATCGCCCGGTTGACGCCGAGGGCTACACGACGGCTGTCTCGTTCGGCTGTCGGTGGCGATGCGACTCCGTCGCACAACGGTGATCGGTCGCGCGATCGACTGCGCCCGCACGGCGCCGCAAGGACAGAGAGGTCGCATGACGCGTCGGGCGGCGCCTCTCGAGGCCAGGGTGCGAGCGCACCGGTCTCCCGGACGTGGCGGCGACGTCGCGCCGCCTGTTTGCAGGAGGGTCTATTGCGCCGGCTACGGCTCCGACACGCGCATGATGATCTTCCCGCGCGTACGGCCGGCCTGGCTTTGCGCCCAGGCCTCGGCGGTCTGTTCGAGCGGGAACGTGGCGTCGACGTTGACGTCATAGCGCCCCTGCTCCACCAGGACGACCACCTGCCGCAGCACCTCGCCAATCGGCGTGCCCATCGTCCGCATGGAGCAGCGGATCCCGGCGGCGGCGCAGGCCTCGGTGGGCACCTGCCCGGCGATCGACACCAGGATGCCGCCGCGCTTGAGCGTGGACACGGATCGCGCGGCCGTCTCGGCGTCGACGGTATTGATCACCGCATCGAGGTCCTTCGCCACCGTCTCGAAACGCACCGCCGTATAGTCGATCGGCTCGTCGACGCCTATCGAGCGGAGGAACGCGTGATTGCGTGCCGAGGCCGTGGCCAGCACATGGGCGCCGCGCGATTTGGCGAGTTGGACGGCCGCCGACCCGACGCCGCCAGCCCCGCCGTGCACGAGCACGCGCTGGCCGCGCTGGACGTCGGCGATGTCGACGACGGCGCTGTAGGCGGCAAACGCCACGGTCGGAATACCGGCCGCCTCATCGAAGGAAATACCCGCCGGCTTCGCCACCACCGCGTCGACAGGGGCGACCGCGTATTCGGCATAAGCCCCACGCGCATCGAGAAACGCGATCACCTCGTCGCCGACGCGCCATCCCGTGACACCAGGACCGAGACGATCGATCACGCCAGCCGCATCGAATCCGGGAATCCCGAGCGGGTTGGCCGCGCCGCCCGGCCGCGCCGGACCGCCACCACGTGGGCCGCCGCCGCGGTCCGGCGGACCACCGCGTCCCGGAGGCGGTCCACCGGACCGCCCCATGGTCAGTGATCGCCAATCCACCGGATTGACGGCCGCTGCGCGCACGCGCACCCGCACTTCGCCCGCCACAGGTTCGGGTATGGGCACGCGACGCACCTCGGGCGTGGTGCCGTCGATGACGACCGCGCGCATGTCAGCGGGCGCCTGCCCCGATAGGCCTGACGCGGCCAGGCCGGTCGCGGCCAGGCACGCAACGACCCACATCCCCATCGTCTGCATCGATCCGGCTCGTCTCATCCACATGTGCATGGCGTCCCGTTTTCCGCAGCCGCGTCGTCGTGGACGGCGGTCAACGACCGGGCGTGCAATCGCCATCGACGATACCGAGGGCCCAGCGGATTCCCCCGACCAGGTGCTGGCGGAACGCGGTGGCGACCTCGGGCGGATTGGCGCGCTGGCCGTCGTTCCCCAGCCACGCCGGGTCCCAGAGATCGAGACGATGTCCGAGGGACGTGTAGAACACACGCCCCTCGCCGTAGGGCTTGCACCACGACACCGGGTAGTGCCCGGCCGTCTTCTCGTTGGGGTGCGCGGTCATGCTCAGGAGCGAGTGCACCTGGCTCCGATCGTAGTTGCGGAAGAGATAGAACTCTTCACGGATATCCAGCGACGGCGGGAAGGCGGCCGTGGCCGGGTGTCGTGGATCATCGTTGACCACCGGCATCGTCTCCTGGGCGCCGTGGCCGGCGAACTCGCCGCCGACCATCGCCAGATAGCCGTCGGCCTGGTGCAGCGTGTCCGACGCCGCGTGCGTGCCGACATACCCGTGGCCGTCCCGCAGCCATGCCAGGAAACCCGGCAGATCCGGCATCGGCAGTTCACCGTTGGTCGTCAGGAAGAACACCCCGTCGAAATTCTTCAGCTTCTCCGGCGTGAGGTAGTTGGCGAGCGTCAGCCTGACTTTCTCGGCTGTCTCGGCGTTGCCCGCACCGCCAGGGCCCCCGCGACCGCGGCCGGGTTCACCTGCGCCGCCGGCGCGTGGGCCATCGGCTGCGCCAGGGCCACCGCCGCGTCGCGCTCCCGGGGCCCCGCCGCCGCGCCCCGCGGGACCGGCCGTGGCAGCCCCTGCGAGCTCCCACTCCTGGGCCGGCGCGTACCTGGGAAAGTCCGGGTCGTCTGCCGTGGACGTCACGGTGAAGTCCCCTGACTGGGCGGCCAGGTCACGCACGACCTTGTCGGAGAAATCAACCGACGGATGCCGGAAGCCGACGGACGCATTGACGACCAGCAGGCGCTTCGGCGACGTCTGTGCAGACAGCAGGACGCCGGCCGCTGCCGCAGTCGACAGGGCCATGACAACGAGTCTCGAGAAAGGTGTCCTCACGACGTCAGCACTTTGTCCCGCGCCGCTCTCGTGAGGCAATGCGGCGGGATGAAAATTCGTGAAATTCCTGAAAATGGCGGCAGACCGCTGGAGATCGTCGGTCGCGATCACATCGACCGCGCAACCGCTCGCGACGAAAGCGCACGCGACGTCGTCTCGCGCGCGCCGTCGATGCTCACGGCGCGTCGTCGGAGCCGATCATGCCGCCTTCGCCCTCGAGACGGGCGATCTGGCGGACATCCGCACGGGTGAATTTCAATCGGACGCCAGCGCCCATGCCGTCCGCCTCGTCGATGACCATCACGCCGAAGTGCACCATCCCCTGCATGATGGCCGTCACGTCCGATGCCGAGCTGACCCAGGCGCTGCCGCCCGCCTCCAGCTGGCAGAACGTATCGACGGCCATGTCGCACGCCGCCGCGAAGTCTGCCTGACTGACGCCAGCCAAGGCCCGCGCGGCAGCAATCACGCGTCCACTGATCCGAATCATCGTGCTCATTGTATGGACTTTTCCGGGAGGGGCAAGCTGGAGGCCTTCGGTGCTCCAGTGCCCGGTTGGCATCCACCCGTGGACGATCCACCATTGACGATCCGTCGGGTCGAACGGGAGGAGGATCCATGTCGCCTGCACCGCCGTCTGCCAGGGACACCAGTCCGGGGCAGCCGCATCTCATCGAGGTGCGGCTCGTCGAACTGCGGCAGCTCTTCAACGCGATCGATCCATCTCCATTCCGCGAGCGCGATCTCGATCCACGTGCGGAGGAGTTCATCGTCGGGTGGGCGCGCGATCTGCCTCGTCACGCGGCCCTGGCCCTGCTGGTCCACCTGGAGCGGGGCGCAGGGCGGTCGGACGAAACAGCGATCCTGAGCGACGCGATTCACCAGTATTTCGGGGAACGGGCGGCAGGTTCACGCCGGACACTTCGCGAACTGTTCGGCCGGGGCCGAATCAGTCTGCTGATCGGTCTGACGTTCCTCGCCGTGTCGAGCGGCGTCGGCGACGCTGTCTCCAGCACGTTCCGCGACAGCCGGTTCGCCGAGGTGCTCGGTGAGGGGTTTCTCATCGGCGGCTGGGTGGCGATGTGGCGGCCTCTGGAAGTGTTCCTCTACGACTGGTGGCCGATTCGCGCAGACCTTCGGCTCTTCGAGCGGCTCAGCACGATGCCGGTCAGCATCCACTACCAGGCAACCGGCGCGAGTGACGCCTGGCGCTCGGACTGGCCGGCCATGACGACGGCCGAATCGCGGCGGTCGAGCGTCGACGATGAGGACGCCTCGCGTTCGACGACGGCACGACCGGACGATCATCACGCACCGGGGAGCTCGATGGAATGACGGGACGAGGACGGGAGAGAGCGGCACGCGGTGCTGGCCGCATGGTGGATCGATCTGCCGGGGACGGGGCGGGCACAGGTCCGGACGTCCGCGTCCACGTGGGCGTCAGCGAACTCGTGTACGTCGGCCCCGCACTCGGGATCCGCTCCCACAGCACGGCCGTTCCCAGGCTGTTGCTCGCCCTCGACGAGCCTTTTGTCCTGGTCGGCCCGGCGGCGTCCACCGCTCCCCTGCGGGCGCTCTACGTGCCAGCGCGGACGCGTCATGCGGTCGCCACGCCGGGGATCCGGTGGCTGGTCGTCTACCTGGAGCCGGGATCCCATCGAGACCGCGCGTGTCGCCATCGGGGTATCCCCGATCCCGACCGTCTGGTCCACCTCGCTCGAACGGGCCGCGTCCGGCACCTGCTCGACGCGATCGGGCCGGCGGGACGTCCATCCTCACCCACAGACGAAGTGATCACGCGGATGCTCAGGGAACCGGCCACGCGCGTCTCGGCGGCGGCGATGGCCGCCAGCGTGGGCCTGTCCCTGGCCCACTTCCTGCGAACGTTTACCGAGGACACGGGGACGACGTTCCGGTTGTTCGGCAGGTGGGTCCGATTGCTCGAAGCCACCCGCCTGGTGTCGGGCCGGACGCTCACCGAGACGGCGACGGATGCGGGGTTTGCCTCACCTTCGCACTTCAGCGATACCGTGCGCTGGGCCTTTGGTTTCACGGCCACCGAGCTACTCGCGACGGGCGTGCGTATCGAGCCGATCTGACTGGTACGCCCGCAGCCGCGCGACGAATACGGCGAGGCCGGCCCCCGCAACGCCGACGAGGACAACGAGCGGCGTGAGCAGCAGGTAGGTGATCTGCGTCCAGCTGATGGTCCGCGTACCGAGCGTCAGCATCCCGACGATCTGCGGCAGGCCGATGACCGGCACCGTCAGCAGCGGGAGCCAGACGAGACGCCCCAGCGTTCCAGCACGGCCGGCATCCCGTCGGCGCACGGCCCACCGGCCGGCCCGCCTGACGCCGCGCCCTCCCAGCCAGGCCGCGAGGATCAAGGCCGCGGCGTAGCCGACATTGGTGAACCTGGCCGCGTGACCGAGAGGCGCGCGCGCACGCCCCTCGATTACGTCGAGGGCCCCGGAGGCGATGGCGAAGGCACTCCCGTGCATGTCGCTCGTGTTGACGACGACCGCCGCGCCGGTGCCGCGCGCGGGGTCGATCAGCAGGTGGCTCATCTCCGTCATCTGCATGCCGCTCTTGCCCAGGCGATCCCCCGAGGCCTCGAAGCCATCGGTCGTGCGCGCCTCGAGCGCCCGTGCGATGAGACGCGCACGCGTCGCCGGTCGCAGGATCCCACCGGGTTCACCGGTGGCCAGCCAGCGGGTCCACTGGAGAAGATCCCCGGCCGTGGTGACGAGCCCGTTGGAGCCGCTGCTCGCCGAGAACAGCACGTGATCGGCACGTCGCACGTGGAACCCGAAGATCTCCTGGTAGCCCCCCGGCGGATCGACGTTGGCCACGGCGACCGTCGACTGTGTCATCTGAAGCGGCGCGAAGAGGCTCGACCGGAGATGCTCGTCGTAGAGAATCCCGGTCACGACCTCGACCAGGCGGGCCAGGATTTCCCAGTTGGCATTGCAGTACGCCCGCGCCGCCCCGGGATCGCTCGCGAGGCTGGCATGCTGCAACCCGGCCACGTAGTCCTGCAGGGAGGCCGAGCGGTTGAGCGCGGAGAGATCCAGGCGGCCATCGCGCAGGCCACTGCGATTGTCGAGCAGGTGTTGCACGGTGATGCGCGTGTACCGGGCATCTGCCAGGCGAAACGCCGGCAGATATCTGATGACGGGATCGTCCAGGCCGATGCGTCCCTGCTCGGCCAACTGGTGAACCGCGACAGCGGTGACGGTCTTGGTCAGGGACGCGACCCGCAGGAGCGACCGGGCCGACATCGGCTGGCCCCGGCCATCGCGACCATACGCCGCGATCACGTCCTCGCCACCACTCGTGACGACGGCGACCATTCCGGGTACGCCACTGGCATCGAAGGATTGGCGCAGCCACGATTCCACGCCGGACGGTGCCGCCAGGGTCACGGCCACGCTGGCGAACAGCAGACTGGCAATCAGGAGACGTTCGCCGGTGCGCATGGGCGCATCATCGCAGGACCGGCGCTCGCCGGCTTCCGAGAACGTGCGGCGGCCGGGACCCGACTACATGGAGCGGCGGGACGGCTGTGGCAGAATTGCGCGGGGCCACTCCATGCACGACCGTGGAGCGATACCTCGACAGGCCATCGTTCATGTAAGGGAGTTCGCGTGCCAAACATCAATCCCGAACCACACGAGTTCGGCAGTGACGGTCGACCGTCATGAGTTGAGGATCCGGGCATGATCGACGGGACGACCAACGCAGCGTGGCATTACGGCATCCCGCCGCCGGCATTCCGCTTGCCGGCCGCGGCCCATGTCGGCGCCGTGCATCTGCAGGTCAGCGACCTCGCACGATCGCTCGAGTACTACGAGCGGGTGATAGGCCTCCGCCCGCACGGCCTCACCGGGACCGGCGCCATCCTGAGCGCTCACGGCGACGATCAGCCGCTCGTGACGCTGCGAACGCGCCCGGGTGTCTCGTCCGCGCAGCGCGGCGCACTCGGTCTCTACCACTTCGCGATCCTGCTGCCCGACCGCGCGGCCCTTGGACGGTTTGCCGCGCATCTCGCTTCGCGCGACGTGCGCGTCGGCATGGCCGATCACCTCGTGAGCGAGGCCCTGTATCTCTGGGATCCCGACGGGCTGGGTATCGAAGTATACGTCGATCGACCGCGTGCGTCGTGGCAGCATCAGGGCCGCGAACTCGCCATGACGACCGATCCGCTGGACATCCAGGACCTCATCGCGAGCGGTCATGGCGAACCGTGGACGGGGGCGCCGGCGGGAACCACCATGGGCCACGTCCATCTGCACGTCGGCACTCTGGCGGACGGCGAAGCCTTCTATCACCGGGCACTCGGCTTCGACAAGACGGCGTGGAGCTATCCTGGCGCGCTCTTCATGTCGGCGGGCGGTTATCACCATCATCTCGGCACGAACATCTGGTCGCCAGGGGGCCCGCCCTCCGCGGACCGGGCGCAGTTGCTGGCGTGGGAACTGGTCGTGCCCACGACAGCAGACGTCTCCGCGGCGGCCGCCAGTCTGCGGAATGCCGGATACGCCGCAGACGCGACAGGGTCCGAGGTCACGACCGCGGATCCGTGGGGGACTGGTCTCCGTATTCGGCCTCGGTGATCCTCACTCCGGGGATCGCGCACGAGGGCAGCCTCGATCGGAGTCACGGACAGGTCGGCTTCGCGCCTGCAGACGTCGGCTCCTGTCGATGCGTCACGGTCAAGACGGTCAAGGAGGAAGTCAGATGAAGACGTACAAGGTTGGCTACATGGTCGGCAGCCTCGCAAAGGGCTCCATCAACCGGCTGCTGTCCAAAGCACTCACCCGTCTCGCACCGCCGCAGCTGGAACTGGTCGAGATCGTCATCAAGGATCTGCCGCTCTACAGCTACGACTACGACGCCGACTATCCGCCGGTGGCCCGTGCGTTCAAGAAGGCGATCGCCGACGTTGACGGGATCCTGTTCGTCACGCCGGAGTACAACCGATCGATCCCCGGCGCGCTCAAGAATGCGATCGATTGGGCGAGCCGCCCGTGGGGCCAGAACTCGTTCGCGCGCAAGCCGTCCGGCATCATCGGCACGTCGCCGGGTGCGATCGGCACCGCGGTGGCACAGCAGCAGCTTCGAGGGGTGCTGTGCTTCTGCAACTCGCCGCTGATGAACACGATGGAAGCCTACGTCCAGTTCCGTCCCGGCATGATCGCCGAGGATGGCACGGTCAGCGAGGACACCACGACGGAGTTCCTGAGCAACTACATGAAGGAACTGCACCTGTTCATCGAGCGCGTGCTGACCGTGCACCCGCGCGAAAACTGACCGTCACGAGACGCGACCGCTGCGATAGTTGGCCGAGTGAAACGTCCCGTCCTCGCCGACGATGTTGGTCTCCATCCGCGGCACCACGTCGGTGTTGTGCGCGGAGGCGCACAGCCAGCCGCTGCGGCCACGATGGACGACGAACGAGAAGATGTTCACGCGAGGCCCAGGCCGATCGATGGGTCCGGCCGGCGTCTGCCCCGTGAGCGCCATGCGGGCGTGAACAATCACGACGTCCTCGCGAAGGACCTTGCAGGCAATCTCCTCGACGGTCAGCGTTGACTGGCTGAATATACGCGCGAGCCCGTACGCGTGCGCCTCGCGGATGGATGCCCGATCGTGCCACCACAGGCCGGTGACGTTCACGAACTCCGCGTCCGACTCGAACAGCGCGGCCAGCGCATCCGGATCCCGGGCGTTCCATGCCTCGGCAAACAACGATGGGATCTGTTCGGGCCGGTTCACCGTCGACCGGGATCCACCTCCGACGCTGACCTCGTGCCCCGCTGACATGATGCCTCCAGGAAGGTTTCGCGAACATCATCCCACGAGCAGGACCCCGCGCCCGGCGGCCCCGGGATCGGGACGGCCTCGGTGACGGGACGTGCGATCGCGGGTACCATTCCCCGCGTCGATCGGAGTGTCCGTGCCTGATGCCAGGGTTCTCGTGGAGCGGTACGTCGAGATCCGCAGTCTGCTGCTGGCGCTCGATCTTGCCGGCACGGCCGTGTTCGCCATCAGTGGTGCGGCGGCCGGCGTGAAGCATCGACTCGACGTCTTCGGCGTCTGCGTTCTCGCGTTCGTGGCGGGCAACGCGGGCGGCATGCTCCGCGACGTCCTGATCGGAGCCGTCCCCCCGGCGGCCCTCACCGAGTGGAGATATGTGGCGGTCGCCCTGCTGGCCGCCGTGGTCACGTTCTTCTGGCATCCCCGGCTGGAACGTCTCCGCACACCCATCCTGCTGTTCGACGCCGCCGGGTTGGCGCTGTTCGCCGTGTCGGGTACGCAGAAGGCCCTGGCCTTCGGACTGAATCCCTTCATCGCGGCCCTGCTCGGCATGCTGACGGGAATCGGCGGCGGCATGCTTCGCGATGTCCTCGTCCGCGAGATTCCGACGGTGTTACGCGAGGATCTGTATGCGATCGCCGCCCTGCTCGGCGCAGCGGTCGTCGTCGGGGGTTACATGATGCAGTTCTCTCCCGCGGCGACGACGGCCGCCGGTGCAGTGCTCTGCTTCGCGATCCGGCTGGTGGCGATCCGGCGCGGGTGGTCGCTTCCCGTCCCCCGGTGACTCTCCCGTCGACGCGTGGTCAGCCGCACGACGACGACCGCCGCTCTTGACGGCGCTGGCACCTGCGGCCGTTCCCAGGCCAGCGGTGCCAGCCGCTCGAGCAGCACGCCCGAACCTCTCTGGACGGGCGGGGCGTCTCAGAGCAGTCGCGTGACCCAGTTCGCACAACGCTCCGCGAACCGCTGGTACCACGACCGCTGACGGAACGTGGCGAGCGTCATCTCTTCGGCGTATCGCAGGTCGTCGAGGAACAGGCGCGTCATCTGCTCACCGACGGCGCGATCGAGCACCATGAGCGTGGCTTCATCGTTGAGAGCCAGCGATCGGTTGTCGAAGTTGATCGACCCGATGGTGGACCATTCGTCGTCGATCACGAACGTCTTAGCGTGCAGATTGGTCGGCTGCCACTCGTACACCCGCACGCCGGCGGTCAGGAGCCTGTCGTACCAGGCGCGCCCGGCGAGACGCACGATGTTGACATCCGTCCGGGGGCCGGCCGTCAGGATGCGCACGTCGACGCCGCGCGTCGCCGCCGCGGCGAGGAGGTCGACGAAGTGGCGGTCTGGCACGAAGTACGTATTCGTGACGTACAGCGTCTTCCGGGCCGCCGCGATGGAGACGGCCAGGAAACGCTCCGCTGCGGTGCTGCCGAGGGTCGGCGCCGTGTACAGCAGACCCGGCGACGGTCGTGGCGTGCTCCGCGACGGCCAGCGTGGGGCGACCGGCGAACAACACTCCCGTGACTTGCCCCAGCACTTGTCTTGACCGCTATTTCGCTCGGCTGCAGCGACCGCGCAGGGGAGTCATCCAGTCCCGTGGCTTCGACCGAGACGCGCGGACGCAGGTGCACGAGAGCGACGGCTACGCGGCGGCGCTCGAGGTGGCACGGTTCCAGAAGACGGACGCGATGAAGATCGTCGAGTTGGAGCGCGTCGACTGATACCACGCGGTCATCCGCGACGTCGCTCGTCGCCAGACAGCCCGAATGCGTCACCGCCGCGTTCGGGCTGTTTGCTGTTCCATCCCGTCGTTGCAGCGCGCATTGCGACCATTTCGTCAACGACGAATGAGCCGCGATGGTCGAACAGACGATCGCGGCGGCGTTCATCGCTCCTGCTGAAGAACGCGCAGGCTGATGTCCTGCTATCGAGACGACGCGTTTGCGGAGTACGGAGCGGAACGCGCGACCGACGGGATCTCGTGCTTCACCGGTAGACGAGTCCCCCGTCGATCAGCGGGGCCTGGCCTGTCATGTAATCGGAATCGGGCCCCGCGAGGAACGAGACGAACGCAGCGACATCCTCCGGCGTTTGCGCTCGCCCGAGGGCGATGCCGTCAACGTATTTCTTGTAGGTCTCGCCGACCGGCGCCCCCGTGATCTCGGCGAAGCGCTTGTCGATCTCCACCCACATGTCGGTGCCGACAATCCCGGGGCAGTAGGCATTGACCGTGATGCCGTCGCTCGCGAATTCCTTCGCGGCGGCCTGCGTGAGTGCGCGGACCGCGAACTTCGTCGCGGAGTACACGCCGAGCATGGCGAACCCCTCGTGTCCGGCGATGGACGAGGCGCTGATGATCTTGCCCGGCTGCTTCCGTTCCTTGAACTTCTTCGCGGCCCCCTGAATGCCCCACAGCACGCCCGTGACGTTGACCTTGATAATCGCGTCGACCTCGGCCGGGGTTACGTCTGCGATCGGCTGGACCTGCGCGATGCCCGCGTTGTTCACCATGATGTCGAAGCCGCCGAGCTCCCGCTCCGCGTGTGCGATAGCGGCGTACACGTCCTCGCGACTGGTGACGTCGGCCTTGAACGACGTCGCGCGCCGTCCGATCGCCTCGACTTCGCGAGCCACGGCGCTGGTGCTCGAGTCGTCGAGATCCACGACGGCGATGTGTGCACCATCACGTGCCAACCGCAGCGCAATGGCGCGTCCGATGCCGCGTCCAGCTCCGGTGACCAGAACGACCTTGCCGTCAAGGCTCATGGGATGTTCCTCGCTTTTTGTCCTTGCGGAACGGATTCTACCTCGGCTCCCGGCTGATCGCAGCCCGACCAGCGATCAGACACGTGGTCGCCGCGTCGGGGCGCTCGTGACTGTAGGATTGAGATGATACAGCGTGTGTGCTTGGGCGTCTCTGCGACTCGCCCGAATCCCCGTGGCATCGCAGGACGCGGAAGGGAACCAGATCATGCTCGACTGGGATGGCTATCGAGAAGAACTGCTTCAACGGATCGGGGAACTTGGGAAGCTGACGCCCTCGACTGTGCGTGGATATCGTGAACTGAGCGATGCCGGCAACCAGACCGCGCACCTCGACGCCAAGACGCGGGAGCTGATTGCCCTTGCGGTCGGCGTCACGCGCCAGTGCGACGGCTGCATCACGACACACGTCCACGCGGCGAAGCAGCGCGGTGCGACGAAAGAGGAGATCGCCGAGGCGCTCGGCGTCGCGATCGCCGTGAATGCCGGGGCGGCCCTGGTGTTCTCTGCCCGGGTGATGGATGCGCTGGCCGATCGGGCCTGACCCGCTGTCGAGCGCATGAGGGCGTTGTCCCGTTCGTCCCTGAAGGCGTGGCGCTCAGCGGAAAACACGTCGACCGAACCGCTGTAAGCGCTTCTCCTTTCGAGTATCTCGGCCGTTTGAGGAATCGGCAGAAGGATGGTGGCCCAGATTTTCCCCAGATGGAACCCACTGACCAGCTGGATGCGCCAAATCGAAGACTTCCAGAAAGCCGCGTAAGGCGGTTTGCTAAACGCCGATCGGCCTGTCGGCCACTTTCGTCTTTCCGAGCAAGTCCTCGCGCTTCAACAACTTCCTCGATCGCCCGACTTGGCTGCTGTTGGCTCTTGAGGCCTGATTTTGGGAGCTCGCAGGGACAATTTCAGGGACAGTTCAACCGTTCAACTGGATTGAACTTGTCGCGACAACGTCGAGGTGGGCCACCGCGTGGGCGCTGGTCGGGCAATCAGAAAAAGTTCGTCTCGAACTCGTGGGCCGGCCCTGATGTCAGCGCTTGTCCTTCGCTTTGGTGAGTTTGAACTCCCTCGCCAGGTAGGTCGTTTCCCCAGTGGCTCCCTCCTCGTAGTCGACGAGGACTTCCACACGCGCGCCGACATGGCCCTGGGAGATGTCAACGCGTTCCTTCCCCAGCCGGTACTTGGTGTCACTGTTGACGAGCACTCGAACAGTTCGCGTCGACATCGACGCGAGATCGCGCACTTCGATCCTCACGTCGTCCTTCGATACGCTCACGAGCGTGCCGGTCAGGAGCGTCGACCCATGACCGGGATGCGCTGAGCCGAGGGCGACGACCGACATCACTGCCGCCAGAACGCTGATCATGGGCTCGCCTACTTTGCTGTCGGGGCGGGAACGATCCTGACCTCGAGGACGACGAGATCCTCGAGACTGTCGCCGAGGGCATCAACCACGACGTATGCGCCCGTTTTCATCTCCGTGCGGGCGACTTTCTTCTTGTCCCGCGTCACGATGGTATTGGCGTCGGTCTTCATCGTGAAGACCTTGCCGTCCTTGCTCTGCTTGACGGTGAGTGTCGCCGCTGAAATCTTCGTGACCGTGCCGATGATTCGATATTCGTCGTGCGCCGATAGACCGACGACACTCGCCATGATGATCGCCGACAGCGCGGCGATGATGGTGACCTTCATACGCAATTCTCCCTTATGCCGTCAATATCACGGCGCTGATACTGTTCCCGTCCGGACCACATTCGGGGCATGCAGCGTGTGCGGATGCCGCGTCCGATCCGATCGAATTTCAATGGCGCCAGAGTAGAAACCTGCGGTCGTCAAACGAATCTTGATCGTGTCGCCGCCAGGGTTTTCCCAGAACCAGCCGTGGATGCCAGTGAAAGGCGCCGTGTAGCTACCTGCCGCCTCCTGACGATCCTTCTTGTCGAAGCTTTCGGCTTCGGGCTCGCCGCCGCCCACGGCCGGGTGCTCGCCATGCATATCGTGGTGGACACCCGCGGACGCCGTCCACGAATACACCATCGTCGCCCCCTTCTCCATCGAGTACTTGTACTCGAGGTAGTCGTATGGGCCCAGCGCCACCTCGAAGGTGTCGAGCTTGAATTCGTGTGGGTATTCACCAATCGGACCGTTCGCCGTAGGCGCAAGCGGCGCGCCTTCGGACTTCGGCATCTCGATGATGGTCACCGGCGGGTTTGCGATGGCTGTCAACCCGAGACGCTCCCCGGCACCGAGCGGATCGATGCCGTACTCGGCCGGCAGAATGATCGTCATCAAGATAAGACCGGCCGCGGCCAACACGATCGCCGTCGTCTTCGCCAGCGTCGCCAATGACGGCGCGGGCGCAGTTTGTGGTTCCGCTTTTGTCGTCATCGACTCCCCGAGAAGTAACCGGCCATTTGGTACCCCGCCAACACGAAGCCTGCAGTCATGAGCGTGGCATTGGTAGCGTATGCGTGACGTAGGTAGCCCGGCCGTGTGCGCCAATAGGCAAGCGCCAGTAAGACGCCCGCCAGCGCGGTGAACTGGCCGATCTCCACCCCGACGTTGAAGCTCACGATGTTCGTCACTAACCCGTTCCGGGAGAGGTTGAAATCCTGCAGCTTCGTCGCGAGGCCAAATCCGTGAACGAAACCAAAGCACAGGACGGCGGCACGCGTGCTTGGTTGAACACCGAGCGCTTTGAAGCCACCCATGTTCTCGAAACCCTTGTAGACGATAGACAACCCGATGATGGCATCGACGATGTACGCGTTCGCATGGATCCCGCCGAGCGCGCCGGCGAGGAGTGTGACGCTGTGGCCAATCGTGAACAGGCTGACGTACAGAAGGATGTCCTTCAATCGGTAGAGGAAGAAAATCACCCCGACGAGGAACAGCAGATGGTCGTATCCGGTGACCATGTGCTTGGCGCCGAGATACATCAGCGGAATGATCGCTGGCCCATTCAACGACAACAGGAACAACGCATCCTTGCTCGAGACGCCATGGGCGCTGACGTCAGGTGCGATGGCGAGCGACGTGAACAGGGCCACGGCGACGGCACCAATGAGGTGCCGCCGCTCGCACAGCCACTGCTGAAGACGGATTATCCGCGTTGCCATCACTGTTGCGGGCGAGGCGCAAGCTTGGTCAGCGCGGTCGAGCGAATGCCATTCGGCCCTTTGGTAAAGTCCTCGACCTTACCGTCAGCCAGGCGTTGCCGCAACCCCCACACCAGTTCCGTTTTGTCGCGCGGATTGCGGGCCACGAATGAAAACTCCGCGAACTCGCCCGGCGGAATGTTCATCGTCCAGACGATGCCGGTAATGCGCTTCGAGGCGTCGCGTTTCAATTCGTACTTCCAGCCGTTCGGCACCGACACGACTTCAACGACAACGCCTTCGGGGATGTCCACCTCGGCACCGATTGTCGCTACCTGGCTTTCGGTCGGCACGCGCACGGTGTATTTCTCCGTCGCGCCCTGCATCGACTGGTTTGGGGCGATCGAGACGTGAGCGTGGGCAATCGATTCGAATCCACTCAACAGCAAAATCATGAGACACGTTCTGACGAGGGCTGCTTTCATGTCGCTCTCCTGAGACGGCGAACCTGTTGGCCGGGACCAACGTCCCGAGGAGCGAACGCGCCGCACGTACGCTCCAACTATCGGAAAGCGGATTTCAAGGACGGCCGGACACACCAGCCGAATTTCAGGTAGTCGCGAGAGAAGGTGGGGCGCGGGGAGGGAGAGAAACGAGATGGGGCGGACCGTGCTGGCGCGGATCGACAGGCATCCGCGAGATGCGGCTCGCCGAATCGCCTGACAATTCGTACGCCGCACCGATCTCGAGGGCCGGTGCAAACGCAACCCCGAGCCGACACGCCTTCGTCACCGTCGCGAGGAAGACCGCGTGCGCTCCCGGATCGCAGGAGGCCACGTGCGCGCCCGCGCCGTGCGTTGGAGCGCGCCGCGTGTGCTCGTGAGACGCCGGGCCGTGATCGTGCTCAGCATGCCCGTGACCTGCATACGCATGCACGTGGATCGACGGGCGCGCCACAGTCGATGAGGCGATCGCCACGGTCACCAACAGGTAGAACACCCTGCGCACGCGGCAAGCTTATCTCAACACCGCTGCGGTACGAGACGGTATTTGGGCCGGTGACCGCACGTTGCTTGACACCACGCCGGAGGTCGCTCGTATACTGACAGTCTTGGTCCAGAGTCGCCTTCTACGAATCGGCGTCACGGTTGTCGCGGTGTGTGCCGTGCTGGGACTCGGTGTGCTCCCGGCTGCGCACGCCCACACGTTGAGCTCGGGGAAGACCCTCGTCCATAGCCACCTGATTAGCGATCCGATCGAACACGCCGGGACGCTCGACCACGGGGACCATCACGGCGTCGCGACGTTTGTGCCGTCGTTCACGATCGAGCGAACGCTGGAGATCGGCGTTCCTGTGGTGGTCGGTGTAGTGGTCCTCACGCTGCCTGAAACGAGGCCGCTCAGCCACGTCGATGCGCTCGACGCTCCAGTGATTCACGGCCCGCCCCTACGGGTCCAGTCCCTCCGCGCACCGCCCGCCTAAGCCTCCCTGCAGTACCTCGCTGCGGCTTTCCGCAGCTTCGTTCCGGAAAATTCGTTCGATCTCGTTGTGAGGTGCCATGCCTGTTGGCTTTGGCGCGGGCCGCCGTGCGGTGTCTCGCGCTCTCTTCGCTGTTGCACTCGCCGGCGCCATGCTCTTGGTACCGGCGCGTCATGCTCGCGGTCAGGAACCAGTCCCTAAGCGGCCGCTCGGGCAAGACATACCGGTCTATGTTCCGGCTGTTGACGAGCTTCAGCCCCGTGAGGCGCCGTCGATTCAGAACCCCACTGGAACGGTGTCGCTACGGGACGCGGTGACCCTCGCGCTGCTGCAGAATCCGGCCCTGGCGGCGTTCGCGTGGGAGACGCGGGCCCGTGAAGCTCGGATCCTGCAGGCGGGGCGCCCGCCAAACCCGGCCGTCAGCGTGCTTCTCGAAGACTTGGGCGCGAGACAGTTTGCCGGCGGCGGACTGAACGAGCCAATCCAACCGCAGACGACGATCCAACTCAGCCAACTCATCGAGCTGGGGGGGAAACGCGCCGCTCGCGAGCGCTTGGCGACGCTCAATCGCGATCTTGCGGCGTGGGACTACGAGGCTGCACGCATCGATGTCCTGACTGAGGTCACCCGGGCGTTTACCGATGTCCTCGCGGCCCAGGAAAGCGTGACGCAGATTGAACGCACCACGCGACTCGTCGAAGACGTGCAGCAAAGTGTCGGTTTGCGGGTGGTGGCCGGCGTCGTGTCCCCAATCGAGGAGACACGAGCTGGCGTCGCGGCGGCGTCCGTTCGCGTGGAGCTCGCCCGCGCGCGTCGTGTCCTCGAGGCAAGCCGAGCGCGCCTCGCGCTCCTGTGGGGCGGCTCGACGCCGGCGTTCACGGCGGTCGAAGGGAATCTGCAACGTGATCCCGCACCGCTTCTGCCCTTCAGCGCGCTGACGGCCAAAATCGAACAGAACCCCGAACTGGCCCGGTGGGCAGCCGAAATCGTCCAACGCGAAGCCGCCGTCGCGGTCGAGCGCTCGAAGGCCGTGCCGGACGTGTCCCTCATCGCCGGATACCGCCGATTCACCGAGGTGGACGCCAACGCGTTCGTCGTCGGGGCGTCCATCTCCTTGCCGTTCTTCGATCGAAATCGCGGCGGCGTTCAGGAAGCGCAGAGCCGCATGGCCAAGGCATTTGAGGAACGCCGCGCCGCTGAGTCGCGGGTGACCGCGGCACTCGCCGATGCGTACGCGGCCCTGGCGAGTGCGTACGACGAGGTCACCACGCTGCGGTCCGCGGTCCTACCGGGCTCCCAACAGGCGTTCGAAGCCGTCAGCGAGGGTTACCGCCTTGGACGGTTCGGCTACCTGGATGTGTTGGAGTCGCAGCGAACCTTGATCGGCGCAGGCAGTCAGTACTTGCGGGCGCTCTCTGACTATCACAAGGCCGTCGCGAATGTGGAACGCCTGATCGGCGCTCCCCTGCTTGACGGTGCATCTCCGACGACCGGAAGAGAGTAGACATCATGCACAAGAAGACGATTGTCAGTGTCGCCATCATCGCGGTCGTCGGCGTGGCGCTCGCCGCCGCGATTCTACGCACCGCACCACCCGGCAGCGCCACGGGCGAAACTGCTGAAGCGTCAGGGCCGCTCGACTATCCACGAGGCCCACACGGCGCGCGCCTGCTGTCCGACGGCGGGCTCCAGGTCGAGATGACCATTTACGAAACGGGAGTGCCGCCTCAGTTCCGCATCTATCCATACGACGCCGCGATGAAGCCGATCCCACCGGCCGAGGTCGACCTTGTCGTCGAGCTCCATCGCGTGGGCGGTCGAGTCGATCGGATCACGTTCACACCCGAAGCCGACTACTTGCGCGGGAACGAAGTGGTCGAAGAGCCGCACTCGTTCGACGTGAAGGTCTCGGCCACGCGCAGCGGCGGCCAGCACGCGTGGTCGTATTCGCAGATCGAGGGCAAGGTGCAGCTCGGTCCCGATCAGGTGAAGAGCGCTGGGATCGTGATCAACACCGTGGGTCCGCGCACGATGCAGACGACGCTGGAGTTGCCGGGCGAGGTCAAAGCAGACACGACGCGTGAAGCGCACGTGGTGCCCCGGCTGCCCGGTGTGGTGCTTCAGGTCTTGAAGCAGGAGGGCGATCGCGTCCGTCGCGGCGAGCTGATGGCGGTGATCAACAGCCGGGAACTGGCTGACGCCAAGAGCGCCTACATCGAGGCCACTCATCACCTCGAGTTCACGAGAGTCACGCTCGATCGTGAAGAGAACCTGTGGAAGAAGAAGATCTCCGCCGAGCGCGAATACCTTCAGGCGAAGCGCGACTTCGAGGAGGCGCAGCTGACGCAGGACACCGCGGCGCAGAAGCTCGTCGCGCTGGGCGTGCCCTCCTCATCACTGGCGGGGATGGACTCGCAGCCTCGCGAAGCCCTGCCGCGCTTCGAAATTCGTGCACCCCTTGACGGCACCGTCGTCGAGCGCAACGTCACTATCGGGGAAGCCGTCACGGCTGACGAAACCATCTTCCGTGTGGCTGATTTGTCGTCCGTCTGGGTCGAAGTCAGGGTGTACGCAAAGGATCTTGCCGCTGTCCGTCAGGGGCAGGAGGCGACGGTCGTGTCCTCCGACCTGGCGACCGAAGCGACGGGTCGTATCAACTACATCGGTCGCCTGGTGGGAGAGGAGACGCGGTCGGCGACGGCCCGTCTCACACTGCCGAATGCCAAGGGGGAGTGGCGTCCCGGCCTCTTCGTGACGGTCAAGCTTGTTCGAGAGGAGACACACATCCCACTCGCGGTGTCCGCCGAGGCGATCCAGACGTTCCGCGACTGGCAAGTGGTGTTTGTCAAGTACGGCGATTGGTTCGAGGCCCGTCCCCTCGAACTGGGACGCTCGGATGGCAAATGGGTCGAGGTGCTGAGCGGCCTCAAGGCCGGCGATCAGTACGCCGCAGCAAACAGCTTCGCCGTCAAGGCCGAAATCGGCAAACTCGGCGCGACTCACGACCACTGAGGCCACAGCCATGCTTGAACGCATTCTTCACTTTTCAATCCGCCAGCGCTGGGTCGTGGTGATTGCCACGACGGCCGTGGCCACGTTCGGCCTCTACAACTACACCAGGCTGCCCATCGATGCCGTGCCGGACATCACGAACGTCCAGGTCCAGATCAACACGGAGGCACCTGGGTACTCGCCCTTCGAAGCCGAGCAGCGCGTGACGTATCTCGTCGAGACCGCCATGGCCGGCCTCCCGCGTTTGGAGGAGACCCGCTCGATTTCGCGGTACGGCTTGTCGCAGGTCACGGTGATCTTCGAAGACGGCACCGACATCTACTGGGCGCGGCAGCAGATCTCGGAGCGCATGCAGGCCGTCAAAAGCCAGCTGCCGCAGGGGCTCGATCCGACCATGGGGCCGATTGCGACCGGTCTTGGTGAAATCTTCCTCTGGACCGTCGAAGCGAAACCCGATGCCAAGAACGCGGAAGGGAAACCGTACTCGGAGATGGAACTCCGGACGATTCAGGACTGGATCGTTCGGCCGCAGTTGAAGACCGTGCCGGGCGTGGCGGACGTCAACACGATTGGCGGCTATACCAAGCAGTTCCATGTC
Organism: Acidobacteria bacterium SCN 69-37; assembly: GCA_001724025.1. Classification (GTDB taxonomy): domain Bacteria; phylum Acidobacteriota; class Vicinamibacteria; order Vicinamibacterales; family SCN-69-37; genus SCN-69-37. The sequence continues at coordinate 82,167 of MEDJ01000006.1, forward strand.
ACGCCGTATCCCGACCGGCTCATCTCGCACGGACTCTCGCTGCGCGACATCCTCGAGGCGTTGGAGCGCAACAACACCAACGTCGGGGCGGGATATATCGAAAGAAGCGGGGAGCAGTACCTCATCCGCGCGCCAGGACAGGTCCAAGACCTCGATCAGATTCGGCAAATCGTCGTCGGCACGCGTCAGGGCACGCCCGTGTTCCTCAGCACGGTCGCGGACGTGAAGTTCGGCAACGAGCTGCGCACTGGCGCCGCCACCGAGGACGGACGGGAAGTCGTTTTGGGCACGGTGTTCATGCTGATGGGCGAGAACAGCCGCATCGTGGCGCAGCGGGTGGCGGCGAAGATGGAAGAAGTCAATCGCACGCTCCCTCCGGGCGTCATCGCGAAGACCGTATACGACCGGACAACACTCGTGGACGCCACGATCGAGACAGTCAGTCACAACCTCGCGATCGGCGCGCTACTCGTCATCGCCATCTTGTTCGTGTTCCTGGGAAACATCCGTGCAGCGATCATCACCGCGTGCGTGATCCCACTGTCGATGCTGATGACGATCACGGGGATGGTCGAGCGAGGCGTGAGCGGCAACCTCCTCAGTCTCGGTGCCCTCGATTTCGGGATCATCATCGACGGAGCCGTGATCATCGTCGAGAACTGCATGCGCCGTCTCGCCCAGCGGCAGCATCAGCTCGGGAGACTGCTGACGCGAGCCGAACGGTTCGAGACGGTCTTCGAGGCCTCGAAGGAAGTCCGGCGCGCGACGATGTTCGGCGAGCTGATCATCATGATCGTCTATCTGCCGATCCTGACGCTCACTGGCATCGAGGGCAAGATGTTCTACCCGATGGCCTTCACCGTGCTCGCCGCGTTGTTTGCCGCGATGATTCTCTCGGTCACGTTCGTGCCCGCGGCGGTGGCGCTCTTCGTGACGGGGCGCGTCTCCGAGAAGGAGAGCATCGTTGTGCGCTGGGCGGAGCGCGCCTATGAGCCGTCATTGCGAGTGGCGATGCAGAATCGGGCGGCCACGGTCGCCCTCGCTGTCGCCCTGATGGCGGTGACCGGAGCGATGGCGACGCGTCTCGGCAGCGAGTTTCTGCCCAGTCTGGACGAAGGCGACCTGCTGGTCCATGCGTTGCGAATTCCCGGAACGAGCCTGACGACTGCCATCGAGATGCAGCACACGCTCGAACGGAAGTTCAAGACTTATCCGGAAGTCGACTATGTATTTTCAAAAATTGGCACGGCCGAAATCGCCACCGACCCGATGCCACCGAGCGTCGCCGATACCTACGTGATGCTGAAGCCTCGGGATCAGTGGCCGGATCCGCGCCGGCCGAAAGCGGAGTTCGTCGCGCAGCTGCAGAAGGAACTGCTGCTCGTGCCGGGCAACAACTACGAATTCATTCAGCCGATTCAGATGCGTTTCAACGAGCTGATCGCCGGCGTCCGCAGTGACGTGGCGGTCAAGGTGTTCGGGGACGACGTCGAGGTGCTCGCGGACGTTGGTGACCGCCTGGAGGCGGTCCTCGCGTCAGTACCTGGCGCGGCAGACACCAAAGTCGAACAGACGACTGGTCTGCCGCTGCTCACGATTCACCTGAAGCGCCCCGAGATGGCCCGCCTTGGGCTGAACGTGGCGGACGTCCAGGACGTGATCGAAGTGGCCATTGGCGGCAAGTCCGTCGGGCAGGTGTTCGAAGGAGATCGGCGATTCGCGATCGTCGTGCGGCTGCCGGATTCCATGCGAACCGACATGGAGCAGATGAAGCGCATTCCGGTGCCCATGCCGCGTGGTACCCGCATCGCCGGCGGGGATACGGTCCTGCCTGCGTCGGCCACCGGCGCCTACGTTCCGCTTGGGGCCATCGCCGAGTTGGAGGTGGCGCCGGGCCCCAACCAAGTGAGCCGGGAGAATGGCAAGCGGCGCGTCGTCGTGACGGCCAATGTGCGAGGGCGCGACATCGGCTCCTTCGTCGGCGAAGCCGAACGGCGTATCCGTGACGAGGTCGCCATTCCACCCGGGTACTGGACAGCCTGGGGCGGACAGTTCCAGCAGCTGATTTCGGCGCGCGAGCGTCTCCAGATCGTCGTGCCCGTCGCGCTGCTGCTCATTTTCGGCCTGCTGTTCGCCACGTTCGGCCATGTGCGCGATGCGCTGCTGGTCTTCACGGGTGTGCCATTGGCACTCACAGGGGGCGTGTTCTTCCTCTGGGCTCGCGACATCCCGTTCTCCATTTCAGCAGCCGTCGGCTTCATTGCCTTGTCAGGAGTCGCGGTGTTGAACGGCCTGGTCATGATCACGTTCATCAACCGGCTGCGCGAGGACGGCCAGTCGATCGAGGAGGCGGTGATGCACGGCGCCATGGCTCGGTTGCGTCCGGTCCTCATGACCGCGCTGGTCGCGTCGCTCGGGTTTCTTCCGATGATGTTGGCCACCGGCCGGGGCGCCGAGGTCCAGCGCCCGTTGGCCACGGTGGTCGTCGGCGGCATCCTCTCGTCGACCGCGCTGACGCTCCTGGTGTTGCCCGTTCTCTATCGTCTGTTCGCGCGTGAGCATGCGGAGGTCGAGCTGTGATGAGAGAAATCAAAGCCATCATTCGTCCAGAGCGCCTGTCAACGGTGCTGCAGGCCCTCCACGAAATGCCGAGGCTCCCCGGCGTGACGGTCTCGTACGTCCGTGGCTTCGGCCGGCAGGTTCCTCCCCAGGACGGCGGCGAGGCCTTCGCCGCCGTCGACATGGCCAAACTCGAAATCGTCGTGCCAACGGAGCTTGCGATGGAGGTGGTCAGCACGATTGAACGCACGGCGCATACCGGGCATGTCGGCGACGGCAAGATCTTCATGCTGCCGGTTGAGCATGCCGTGAAGGTGAGGTCGGGCGAGCGCGACGCGAACGCTCTATGATCCCGCGCTCGCCAGCACACGAGGCCGATGATGCGCCGCTCTTCACGCCGCTGCGGCGGCGGGAAGCGGCACGCATTGGTCTCGTGGCTGTCCTGACGCTGTTGTACTGGCGGGGGTGGCTTCCATTTCCACTCCTGGTGTTGACGCTCGCCACAGGTCTCTATCCACTGGCCAAAGCCGGCCTGCTGGAGCTATGGCATGAACGGAAGATCGGCACCGAACTGTTCGTCACGGTGGCGACGCTCATCGCGTTCATCGGAGGCGAGTACGTCGCAGCCGCGGTGCTGATGACCATCATCCTCATCGCCGAGTACATCGCCGACTTCAATACCGACCGCGCGCGAGCATCGATTAAGGCGCTGATCGGGGCCACACCGCGTACGGCGACGGTCCGTACACCTGATGGCGAGCAGACGGTGCCCATTGACAGTCTGGCGGCGGGCGCCGTCGTGCTCGTCCGGGCGGGGGAGAAGATTCCGGTGGACGGCACCGTGCTCGCCGGGATGGGTGCCGTCAACGAGTCATCGATCACGGGAGAGAGCCTCCCGGTTGAGAAATCGCCATCGACGTCCGTGCTGGCGGGCACCATCGTCGAGACGGGAGCGCTCGACGTCCGAACGGAGAAGGTTGGTGCCGACACGTTGTTCGCGCGCATTGTCAAGCTCGTTGAGCAGGCGGAGAGCGAGGCCGCGCCGGTTCAGAAGCTCGCCGACCGTGTGGCCGCATGGCTGCTGCCGCTGGTGCTCGTGTTTCTGATCGGCGTGTTCGTGGTCACTCGCGACGTCCGGAAGATCGTCGCCCTGTTGATCTTCACGTCTCCGGCGGAGCTCGGTCTCGCGACCCCGATGGTGATGATCGCCGCAATTGCCCGGGCGGCCCGTCTGGGGATTCTGGTGAAGGGCGGCTTGTACCTCGAGCAACTGGCCAAGGCCGACGCCTTCGTGTTCGACAAGACCGGGACCCTGACCTACGGAACGCCGGTTGTTGTCGAAGTCGTGGCCCATGACGCCGCCTTCACCGACGATCAACTGCTCGCTCTCGCCGCCGCTGCCGATCAGCGTTCTGCACATCCACTGGCACGGGCCGTGGTGGAGGCCGCACGCGAACGCGGTCTGCAGATCTCAGGCGCCCACGACTTCCGGACCATTCACGGGCGTGGCGTGATCGCGATTGTCGATGCCCGAGAGGTGATGGTCGGGAATGATGCGCTGCTGGAAGAGCACGCGGTGAAGTCACTGGACATCGGATTCCAGTATCCGGGGACGAGCGTCCGTATTGCGGTCAAGGGCCAGCTCGCCGGGTCGGTGCATTTTGCCGATCAGCCAAAGGTTGGCACCGCCGACGCACTGCAAGCCTTGCGGCAGTCGGGCGTGAAACGCCTGGTCATGCTCACGGGAGATAACCTCGAGTCGGCCCGTCAGGTCGCGGACAGCGTCGGCATCGAGGATGTGCGAGCCCGACTCCTCCCGGAGGAGAAGGTCGGCGCGGTCGAGGACCTGCGGCGGCAAGGTTTCATCGTCGCGATGGTGGGTGACGGTGTCAATGACGCGCCCGCCTTGGCGCGCGCTGATGTGGGGATCGCCATGGGCGCTCGCGGCACGCAAGCTGCGATTGAGGCGGCCGACATCGCGCTCATGGCTGACGACCTCGCCAAGATCGCGACGGCTCGCCTGCTCGCCAGACGCGCCTATCGAACGATTCAAGAGAACTTGATCGTGGGCGTCGGCGTGGTGCATGTGTTGGGGATCATCGCCGCGCTACAAGGGTGGATTGGGCCCATCCAAGCGGCGTTACTGCACCTCGGTCCCGACGTTCTGGTGTTTCTGAATTCCGTGAAGCTCCTCCGAGTACGACTCGAAGGCGCTCAGTGAGCCGCGGAGCCCACCGTGAAGAGCAAGGTCGCGCGGCGACCGCGGTCGTGGCTGCGTCGCGCGCATTTCTCGCCGTCGTCGAATCTGCAAGCCGCCATACTCACCGGTCTCGTCATTGTGCTGTTCTTGAGTTTCATAGGGTTGGCAGTGGTGAGACACGAACGGCTTCTGCGGTACCGGCGAGGCGAATGGGTCTCTGTCCCTTGGAACCCGGCTTGGCCAGCCATGCCGGGCCCGCTGAAGGAACTGCGAGAAGACATCGCACGTGCTGTCTACTCGTTCGCTGGAACCAAGCCGGACGTGCTGGAACACATCCCCTGTTTTTGCGGGTGTCGACTTCGCGGCCACGGAAGTGTCCACGACTGCTATGTCAAGCATCGCTCAGCAGAAAGCGTTGTGACCGAGTGGGACGATCACGGCCTCACTTGCGCGCTCGCGACCGACATCACCGGAGACGTGATGCTCTGGCACGATCAGGGCGAGTCGCTGTCGACGATTCGCCGAAGAATCGATCAAGAGTTCGGAACGCGAGGACCCGCGACGGACACGCCGCTGCCGCGGTGATCGACGGCGGTACACAGCTGGATCCGTGGTGAGCTCGGTGCTGCTCCTGCGAGCGTACTGGACCTTGAGTCAGCGGTTTCGTGGACCGCCACCTGTTTGGCGGCGCCGTCCTGCGCAACCACCCGCGCGCGTCGCATTGAAAGCCCTACGTTCGATCACGCGAGAGCATGACGAAGGTCGCGGGGCCGTCCTCAAGTGTCAGCTCGTCGCCCAGCTCTGAGATGAGCGGCTGGACGTCAAGGGGTGTGCGTCTGCTCCCCGAGCAGCGGTTCAACAAACCGCCGCTTTCGGCCACTCAGCCACCTCACCGTGTGGAGTTAACTATTGTTGCACAAAGACTTGCGGATTCAGAATCATTCACCCCGAGGACGGATTCTCCTCGATTGTCCCTGAAATTGTCCCTGTCGCGACATCGAGACGCTAACGTGGCTGCCGTGGGCCTCTCGACGCTTCCGGCATTGTAGCGGAGAAGCCGGCTTGTTGGGGGCCTCTGACGTCCAAGGGTGTGGGTCAGTTTGCATATCGGTTGCTGTGACGCGACTCGTCGGTAGGCCCAGCGGACACCGAGGCCGAAGACGGCGAGCGCCGGTGGTGGCACGACGAAACCAGCGACCGACAGGACATAGCCCAGCAGGTCAGAGTGGTGAAAGGGACCGTCGGGACTTGCTCACACGAAGACCCAGAACACGTAGCCACCCAGACAGCCGACAGGGCACCTCCAGACCGTCCACCAGATGCGCTTGGCCATAGGCAGATTCTTGGCCCGTCCGGTCAGTTTGCATATCGGCCGGAAGCCTGACGGTGGAGTGCGGTGTGACCGGCCTTGACACGGTCGCGGAGCATAGTCATCCTCATGCCGGTTGACGCCCTCCCAAGTCGACATAGTGATAGCGCTACTTGGCGCCTCCGTGGCGTTGGCCGGTTTACTCCTGGTCTTCGCCGGGTATCTCTTTTCCCAAGCTGCAGCGTTTCCTTCCGAAACACCAGACTCCACGATCAACCGGTTTCGGTTTGCAGGTCGACTGGGGTTGGTGCCTTTCACTGCATGCCTCGCGTCGGCCGGTCTGTCCCTGCGGTGCCTCGTGGCTCCGTCGCACGGCGCGTTCACGTGGGCCTGGGTAGCTCTGGCGCTGTGCCTTGTGGGAACAGGACTCTACGGCGTGTTCGTCATTTTGAGGCGCCTGTAGCGAGAGGTGACATGGGGATTACGGTCGAGATCATCCACCGTCTCTGCGGAAAGAAGTTTGACGAGTTGTACACAGAGCATCAGGCAAAATGGGTCGACATGACGGCGAATGCTCGGACGTATGCGGAGTCATTCATATCTGATGGTGACATCGTTCGGCCGGGAGATATCTCGCAGATCTTGCAGAACGCTGTCAAGGTCGATCCTCACTTCGAGAGCCACATGGCAGCGAAGAAGCTGAATCAGAAGTATTGGGCGCGCGACTTCTCCGACTATATCCTCGACAAGATCTACCCCCCGAACGTCTAGACTAAGAGAGAGGTTCCGATGTCATCGACAGAACTCGCGAAACGATTCGTTCGGGATCAGATTGAGATAATGAAGAAGCATGGCGCCGCGCCGAAGTTGACGCCTGAGCAACGGCGGGACTTGGTGACTTCCACCAAGCGAACTTTCGACGGCTTCATCCGGACGCGCCGGGTTGCGGAGACGAAAGCCTAAGAGAGCAAGGCGACGGTTTCTTCCTCACTCCGCACGTGACTGCTCACGCCAGCTTCCATCGCAGGCGTAACCCGCAGCGTCTGATGCACGCGGCCGAAGTGGTACCACATGAAGTAGAGCGTCACCGCAGCCGCGTGGTTCTCGGCATTCCGTGAGAACGCGTTCGTCAGGTGCGCGAACCGACGCATCGACATCCGCGCCGTCAGGCTCTGGCACTCCACGTAGGACGTGCTGATGTGCTTCGGGTCAGGGTCGCCGCAACCGGCGTCGTGAAGCAGAAACTATTTCAGCGGCTCACGGATGATGTCGACCATCCACGCTTGCGCGAGCACCTCGGTTCAGTCGTCGGATGAACGAGGCGGCAGGCTCCTCGACAACTGGCAGGTCACAGCCCTTGCGCATCCAGTCGCCTTGCCGCCTCGCGAAGGTCACCCACGCTGACGATGTTGTACCGCTCGAACACGCTGCGCGTCTTGTGTCCTGTCATCTGCATCGCGACGCGCTCCGGGATTCCGGCGCGGACGAGGTTCCGCACAGCCGTTCGGCGGAAGTCGTGAAGAAGGCGCCCGGGACAGCCGGCCAATGCACAGGCACTCCGAAATGCCGCTCGGAAGCTCTTGATTGGCCGCCCTTCTCGATGGAACACCTGCGCACACACACCACCCGCCCTTCGCTGAACCGCGTCCGTGTAGTCCCTCTGTTCCTTGAGCAGGCCACGCAGTGCCATCGTCATCGGGAATGTTCGTCCTTCTCCGTTCTTCGTCCTCCCCGGATCGAGCGTGACGACACCTGCACCAAAATCGACCTGCCGCCACTGGAGCGGGAGCACCTCGCTGTCGATCCGCCAGCCGGTGTGGTAGGCAAATGCCGCCGCTGGGCGGACCGGTCCAGGCAGGTGCGCCAGCACGGCGAGAAACTGGTCGCGTTCGAAGAAACCCACGCGAACATTGTCTTCTTTGAGGAAAGGGATGTGCGGTTTCTGCAGGAGCTTGCCTGCCTGAATCGCGAGGTTGAACATCCGCTTGAGCGCAGTGAGCTCGCGGTTGATCTCGGCGTTGGAGACGCCTGCAATGGTGCGCCGTTGCTCCGGCACGTATCGAGGTGTGCCGCCACGGCCGATAAACGTGAACGCCTTTCGAACGACGGTCGTTTGCTTCTGACGAGAGTCGATGTACTCCCTAATGTCGGCTGTCGTAATCGATGCCATCCGCCTATTCCCGAAGAACGGCTTAAGGTGCCTTTCGATCCGTCGCTCAACATCGTCCAGTGAACGTTTCCGGTTCGTGCGGTAGTCGTTGAGCACGTCCGCAACTGCCTCGTCGAATCGGATGCGACCGACCTTCGGCGTAATGGCGACACCGCGTTCAATGTCTCCCTCACGTAGCCGCAACAGGCCCTTCGCGTCGCCTTCCTTCGCGCTGCCCGAGCTCTCTTCGTAGCGCCGCCCGTTCCTGTAGTACCGAATCCACCAGATCCGGCCCCGTTGCTTGAGTTCTCCCATCGCAGCCTTCTCCTTCACGACGCAGCGAGTGCGTCCGTGCTCTCCACGGGACGTCACGCAGCTCGATTGCTTGATTGAGAAAGCCGTCGACCGTGCCGTGAGGGCGCCGGCGTTCAGCGCCTCCGCGCCTGGCGACACGGAGGCAGTTGCTCTTGGCAACACAGGGTGGGCGAGATGATCGTACCGACTCAGGAACACCCGGTCAACTGGCTCCGGGCTTGGCCGCTACCGTTCGGCGCGCTCTTTCCAGCCTGCGATTGCACGATCCAGGTCCGCGCGATCGATCCAGACTCGGCGCAGGCGTGGCGGCCGGACCGCTGGCAGGTCCCCTGCGGCAATCAGGTCACGCAGCGTCCAGGCGCTGATACCGCTGTACAGTTCAGCTGCCCTGAGGTCGAGCAGCCGTCCTGACGCCCTGGCCGGTGCCTTGCGACGTACCGGAAGCGGTAGACTCGGTCGGCCTTCGGATTGATCGGTAGATTCGCCAATGGGCATCGCCATAATGTTCCTCACTCACAACCTAAAGGAACCCGGGCGCCGCTTCGGGTGGTGGCGCCCAGGCTCGGATCGACCTACGAAACACTCGCCTCACTTCCCTGCTCTTCCATCTCCGTGTACGCACGCAGCACAGCATCGCGGATGCGGTCCTGGGCGTCGGGATCCGAGACGGGACGCAGCAGCGAGAAGCTACGGCGCTCGCCGTGGACGGTGAACTGGCGCGCGGGAAACGTCACGTTGCGACCGTTGCCGTCGCGCCGCTGCCAGACGGCGAAGCCAATCAGCTTGAGGCCGTCCAGCTCGCCGCCGGTGAAGTGGACCTCGGCGTCGGCCAGCTTCCCGGGCGGGACGTTGCGTTCGTTCGGCAGAATGCGGACGGTGGTGCGAACGGTGCTCTCCATGGTCGTTCTCCTTGTGAAGGCCGTCGGGCCGGACGGTGCGGTGGTTCAACTGGCGCGAGCGATGTCGGAATCCCCGGTGAACGGCGCTTTCAGCCGCTGCCAGAGCCAGCGCTGCAGCGTGCTCAGGCTCACAAGCACGTCGTCGGGCGTCGTGAGCTGGTGCCCGCTCTCGGTGTAGCGGGCGCGCTGCCAGGCGAGCTCGACGGCATCAATGAGCACGAGACGCGCGGACGTCCTCGAGCCGAGCGTGTCGAGCACGTCCGGATCCATGGCGAATCCAGCCAGGTCGGTGACCGTGGACTCGTAGAGCGCCACGGTCGATGGCGCGTCGAATCTCGCCGGTGCGGTGGTGATGTAGGCGTGATAGAGCCGCACCTGCTGGCCAATGACGACCGTGACGTGCGGGGTGATCCCTGTGGTGTGCATGGGTCCTCTCCTCTCTCTCTGTGTCTGCTGAGCAGTCCTGCCGGCCATCGCGCAAATGCCAGGACTGGCGCCGCGCGGGCGCTCGTCAAGCCCGAAAGCCCCAACGGGGTCGGCGCCGTGCGCCGAGGCTTGACGAGGCCGAGCGGTGCCGTACGATCGCGAGACGTGATGGCCGGTGGCGTCCAGACGTGTGGTCGGGTTTAGGTCCAGGGCGGACACGAGCCGATGAGTCCGACCTCTCGGAAGCTGTAGAAGCGCTCGCCTTCGCCGACGATCAGGTGATCCAGCAACGGCATGTCGAGGATGACCGCCGCGGTCTGGAGCCGTCTCGTCAGCGCCACGTCCTCGGGACTTGGTGTGGGCTCGCCGCTCGGGTGGTTGTGCACGACGATCAACCCGGTCGTACCCGGTGTGAGACACGCGGGCACGAAGACGTCTGGCATCGAGATCGGCGTGCTCGAGCGGGTCCCGCGCGACACGACGTGCCACGAGAGCAATCGCAGACGCGTGGACACGCAGGCCACGCCGAAGACCTCGACGACCTGATCCGCGATCAATGGCGCCAGCGCCCTGGCCGCCATGCTCGGGGTGCTCAACATCAGTGTGGGTGTGTCGACGATGCGACCCGACGGGTCCCTGAGGGGACGGTAGGAGCACACCAGTTCTCGGACGCGGTGTGTAGGTGCCGAAACGCGCGCGGCAAGTGATCTGACAGTCATGGTTCGTTCCTTTCAATGACGCAGCGACTCGTCGTCCGCAGGACGTACGAGTGCCGCTGCCGCGACGACGGGGTTCGTCGGGGCGGGGTGAAGTGGACGTGGATGCAGTGCGAGTGACCTGGCGCATGGCGACACCTCGGGAGTGGGAACACCCGGCTCTGGTGAGCGGAGGCGACGGCATGCGGCGAGGCCGCGTGCGAGGGAGGCGTCCGACGACGTCGGACGCGGCGGTCTGGAAGGAGCCGTGCGGGCGATGCCCGCACGGCTACTACCGCGTCAGTGCACGAGGGCCAGGAGACGCCCGGCGGCGCGATCGAGCGCGAATCGTCCGTCCTGCCAGGGCGTCCGCTGGCTGACACGCGTCAGTCCCTGGACGTAGCCCCAGACCGAACGGGGATTCGACTCGTGCTGCTCCGCCACGGTGTACGCCTCCGTGGCCTGCTTGATCGACAGGTCGACACGTTGCGCGACCATGTCAATCACCGCCTCGCGCGTCGAACCGAGCTCCTGGGTCGTGGCCCGCTGGAGCACGGTGCGGTCGGCGGACGGGTCGGCGTCGAGCGCCGCGCGGATCCCCTCGAGTGAAGTCGTCCACGCGTCCTGAATCGACGTCCCCACGTGTCGGCGCCGGAAGCCGGCCACGTGTTGGAACCCCCAGATGATGTGATTCCCGCACACGGCGCGGAACAGGAACACATCGAGGGTCAAGGCGGCGGCGCCCACGTCGCTGTTCCGGAGGATGAACCCACGGAAGAGCCCGGCCTGGGTGGAGTCACTCGGGTCCTCGATATCGCGATTGCCATCGACGAGGAAGAGAAACATGTCCCGATCTCCCAGATAGGCGCCGGACGGAACTCGTTCGGCACCGAAGACGCCGTTCCTGTACCCGAGCGGCAAGTGCCAGGCCGGATGTGCAGACATGAGGTCGAGCACTCGGCCGGCCAGCTCGTCGTGGTGGACCCGCGCGTACATCGTGGAGGTGATCGCGTGGACCGTCCGAGGGGCGTCGTGTTCGACGAAGAGCTGCTGCTCCTCGCGCCGGTGACGCCTGAGCCCGTAATTGATCGCGTCGGATGCGATCGCCGCAGGCAGGGTGCGGAGATACCTCGGCGGGGCGCCAGCGATGCCGGCGAGCTGCTCGAAGCTCCAGTGCGTCAGGCCCAGTCGCACGCCGAATGCGTCGTTGAGGACGAGCGCATCGGACGCCACGGCTTCGGTCCTGAGGTCTTTCGTGTCAATCGCTCGCGCGTTGATGCGCTCGCGACGGGTGCGTGCCGCGTCGTGCAGGGCGGCAACGCTCGAGTACCGTTCGTCGGGTGGCCTGGTGGCCCATTCCCGATGGGCGGTGTACGCAGAAACAGCAGACACTAATGCTCCGTTCATGGTGTGCTCCTTGTCAGTGCCCGGTGGGCGGTTGCGGGGAGGACGGGCTCCACGTCGCGGGACGACACGTGGAGGAGTGGCCAGGGCGGCCACGGGAAAGGAACGAGACCCGAACGGGTTCAGCGCATCAGACGAGGGGTATGCGGTTCTCCTTGGAAGAGGGCCTACGCGTCTGGTGCGTGATATTCGCGCCGGAGCACCACGGCTCCGACGCTCTGGCTGACGACGAGCGTGTGCTGGATGAGACGGGGCGCCTTCGGATCGACGAGCCACGTCAGCTCGCGAACATGCAGCACAACACTCGCCGCGGGCACGGCGGCCTGCACTTCCTGCAGCTGCGCCCACTGTGCGGCCGTCGCGGTCGTGGCCTTCCGACCGACGGACTTGAAGTCCGTGGGCGCAACGACCGCCTCCGCGTAGCGAGGTGACTGCCGCAGGAAAGCCTGGAGGCAACGTCCCCCGTCGCGCACGTAGCGCGGGTACGCGGCCAGCGACGCGAACGCCTGGTCGGTCATCGCTTCGATCGCCTCCTCCATCGGCAACAGGCCAGCGGCATGTCGGGCACGTTGCTCCGAGGATCCCTGTGTGGCGACCCAGGCAGCAATCGCTTGCTTCCGCTCTTCATGGACGCGCAGACCATCGGCGCGCTCTGTCTGCTTGCGGGCGCGGGCATTCTGCAGGTCGGCGCGGAACCGACGATGCGCCTCGGCCGGCACATCACGCGCCGGAAGGTCGTCGTCATGCGCGTCGAACTGGACGCGTCCCTGCGAGGTGACCAGCACGCAGCGCTTCGGCGACGGTGATGGGTGCACCAGGGCGCGTTGACTGGGATCAGCCAGAAACGCCGCGGCAACCTCGTTGCGCCACTCGCGTTCGGAATCGCGCCGCTTCGTGCGCCCCGCGGAGCGCTCGGCTTGGTAGGCGCGGTCCAGTTCATGGTTGCGGGCGGCCTCGCTGAACAGTTGGTCGATGGTCGGCGGTGAGTCGTACGACGGTGGCTCTTCGATCCGCCGGATGCGCTGGCCTTCGTCGGCCTCGAAACGGGGGCTCAGCTTCAGCCGGGCCTCACCTCTGGCGTTGACCGCCACGAGGTGCAGCCGATTGGCCGGGACGGACACCCGGAGACGCTGCACCGCGTGTCCGTCGCCACCCTCGAGCAGCGACGCCTTTCGGCCCGTCTCCGATAGGTGATAAACCGCGGTCACAACCAGCGCACGACTGCTGTCGGTCATCGCCACGGGCGACGACGAGGCCAGTTCGGGGCGGCGGATGACGGTGGTGGCAGCTTCCATGGCGTGGTCCTCAGTGAGCCAAGAGTGAATCGGATGTCCGCCTGTCCACGAGGCGTCGTCGGACGGCTGCGTGGACGCGGCGGAGAGGGCCCAGGTGACGGCCCGAGGGCGCGTCACCTGGGATGCCTGAAGTGTCAGGCCTGAACGTCGGCGTTGTTGTACGCCTCGATGATCAGGTCCCGAATCGCCTCCTGAGTGCTCACCTCTCCATTGGAGGGGCGAAGCAGCGCGAAGCTCCGGCGTTCTCCGTTGACCGAGTACTGCCGGGCGGGGAACGTCACGTTGCGCCCTCCGCCACGTCGTTCCCAGACGGCGAAGCCGACGAGTTTGAGTCCGTTGAAGGGACCCGCATCGGCTTCGAAGACCACCTCCGCGTCGGCGAGCTTCCCGGGAGGATTGCTCGCGGTATTGGGAAGGATCTTCACGGACACCACTGGTGTGCTGTGCTTGGACATTGGTGCTCTCCTTGAACGCCGAGGATCGAAGACCGACGGCGTGGTTGCGTTCGCGCGGATCAGACTGATGCCACGGAACAGGGGCAGGACGTGCGACCCGACGGGTGCGCACGCGGTGACGGAACAACCGTCTCAGACACTTAGATGAACGCGGGTTTGGGGCGGAATCTTTCCGGACCGCTCAATTGGCTATCGGACCGAGCGGAGTGGCTGTGCTCTTGGGACCTGAGGTTCGGGTGCGCTCGATGACACGGCGCGCAGCCGCCCGCCCTCGCCGCTGGGGGATGTGTGAGAGGCGGGGGGTGCGCCTTCGAGATCTGACCCAATACATCCGTTGCCACATGGGTATTCCAGCGGGCTTTGGTGCCGAGCCGGCGATGTCTGAAGACCAGGCCGGGGTCCCGGCTCACTTGACAACATGCTCCAGCTTCAGCAGCGCGACCTCCCGGTGCAAGGACGAGCAGGTCGACCTCACTGATCGTACCGTCGCCAGCGATGAACTCGAAGTTCGTCTAGGCGGGATAGACTTCCTAGTCAGGCAACCGCTGACGCACGAACTCCAACGTCTCTTCTTCCCAGGGGAACGAGGACTCGGTGATGACGAACCAGCGGAGGGGACAAGGGCATTGGGGAAGGCTACTGCAGCTTCTTGTGTACCCAGCCCCACCGTTTGTAAGCCAGAGCCATCGACTTCTCGAAGGCCCGATCCGTCCTGAGGAAGCTCAGATTCTCCTCAGCTACCTTGTCGGCATAGTCTTTGTCGGTCAGGAGTTCAGAAAGCAACACGCGGACACGCGTGGTGGCAATCCGCGTCACGAGTTCGCTGTAGTCGGCCGGTACGGAAATGGACGTGCCGTGCTTCTCTGCCACTTCCTCGAGATTCTTCTCGTTCAGCAAGCCTTGGCAGACGAGTGCCCACAACAGGTTGCGGGCCCTCGACACGAACCAGTACTTGTTCTGGCCCTTCTGCTCGATCTCCTTCGTCAACTTGCGCAGACGAAACTGCACCTTGTAGCAGAGAAGGACGTGGCGAGAGTCAGCCTGAAGCCTGCCCCTTCGAAAGACCTGGCTGTACATCTTCTCGTCTTCGAATACGCGACGCATCTCCGATAGACGGCTGATCAGACCGTCGGTCAAAAGGAACGTCTGGGTCAGCTTCAGCAGATGAATGGGCTTGCCGTCCTCTTTGATTCCGTATTCGTCGAGATCCTCTGTGCTCAACTGATCGAATGCATTGTCCTGCCGCTCGTAAAAGATCGAGAGATCCGTCTGAAACTTCTCCTGCAGCTCGACCTGGATAAGGTCATTGGCGTGCAGGTTCCAGGGCTCCACCGGATTCTGACGGTTGTTGTTGATGGTAACGCTGGTGACAAACTGATCGTCGGCCTGCGTGATGACCCGACACATGAGCCGTATGGCATCGAGGCGATCCCGCCCGTCATCGAGGCGGCGGTCTTCCTTCGCGCTTTCGAGGAACGACGCGGTGGTGGTCACGGTCTGCGCTCCGTTCAAGAGGCGCGGCGAGACGAGGACGTACTTGCCGTCTCGCTTCTCGAAGCGCTCGGCATAAAGCGTGATGCCGTTGTGATTAAACGCAAACACATCCGGCGACTCAACGGCGTCGATAACAATGCGCCTCAGTGCTCTACCGATCGCCCGATTGACCGCCTCCCCCTCGCCGAGTCCGTAGCGAATGTTGCGATCGAAGAAGCGCGGTCCGATCTGCCGGCGCATCTGCACCAGATCGACCAGACGAATGAAGCCCACTTTCATCTGTTCGCCACCGGGACCGGCAATCTCCAGCAGTGAGTCCAGCTCGACCGAAAAGCTCCGGGCGGTCGGCGCGGCCGTTGGCGGACCGCCGACACGCCCGCTGGCCGAGCGGTACTCGATCACGAGGCGTACTTCACGGCCGAAAAACTCGTCCACCAGGAAGCGTCTGTTTTCCAGGTCTTCCCGGAGCCGCTCGAGAACAGGACTTCTCTCAGCCTCTTCAGGGTCTCCGAGGAAGACGAATCTGATGCAGACTTGATCGATCAGAGCCCGATTCTCGTTGATGCATGCGCTAAGCTGAAGTAACAGCTGGTTCTTGGCTGTGTCCTTGTTCGGCTCGGCGAAGATGCGCTGAAGACCGATGTCCTTGAGACGCTGGAGCGACTGCTTGAAAAGGCCGACAGACTTCGAGTATTTGAACTGAAAGAGGTAAAGGTTCCGTTGATCGCGGTCGAAATGGAACCCATCAATTCCATAGTCATTCCCGCCAAACGCCACGCAGTTCACTGCCCGTTCGCGGACTACGTTGTACTCGTTCTCCAGATAGAGAAGGCCGAAGTAGTCTTCACGCACGCCTCCGCACGCGCGACGTAGGTCCGAGAATGCCTGGTCAATGAGCCTGTCAGTGATCACTTGTTGTCCTCATTCCCACTTCGTTGTCTGCAGGGAATCGTTGCAGTGCTTTGACAGCCAAGAGAACACGCGATGCGGCCCCCTGCAGCTGCACCTGAGGCCACGCGGACTGCCTCGGTCTGGTCGTCCCGCCAACCGCACCGATCTACTCGTCTGTTGCTCCCAGTCAGCGCTTTCAAATTGTCGAGATTCTATCTCGGCATATCGTGATCCCAGCCGCTGACAGCCCAGGTCCTACGCAGTTTGTTCGCCAGAGTGCGAAGGGGAGGGACGCGAGCGACAGTATGGACGGCCTCGACGCGCGGGCGGCGCCGGTCGAATCGACTGGAGCTTCGGCGGGGTCAGGAAAGCGCGCTCACGCGGTGGTCCCTTGGTCCAGTGAACTCGCCGCCACGACTGTTTGAAGCTCGGTCAGGAACTCAGCATGGCGTTTCTGCAGGTAGCGGCAGATTCTCGGATTGGCGAGCAGTTTGGCCAGATAGCCTGAAGCGATCACGAGATTCAGGACGTCATCGCCGTACCTGGACTCGACGCTTTTGACGTCTTCCTGAAGAGCGTCCATCTCGCGTTCCATCCGGGCCATCTGCTCAGGTGTAAGGCCGCCTACCTTCTTGGGTTGATCCGAGTTCACGAGCTGAGATTGCTTGGTAGCGGCGAGCAGCGCGCGGGCGTAGCTGGCCGAGAAATTGGCGGCCGTGATCATCAATTCGGCCGCCTCGATCTGTCGTCCGGGTTTCATCTTCCGAAGAGCACCGAAGATGGTCGCGTTCGCCACCCGCTCCTTGAGCAAGTCCACGACTTCCGGGCAGATGCCGATGAGCATCGTGCGCCGTCGCTGGATGCCCCGCACATCCAGGTTGAGGGCTTTCGCCAGCCGCTCCTCGGACACACCTCGCTCGAGCGCACGAACGATCATCAGGTGCTCCTGAATCGGCGCTAGCCTGTTGATCCGCTTGTTGTAGGTGAACGCTTCGTCGTCGGTAGCTACCAGGCAGGTCACGGTCGCGACGCCTGCCTCTGCCAAGGCGGCGTGGCGCAAGTGCCCGTCGAGCAGCATGAAGCGATCCATCTCGGTCTTCGAGCGGGCAACGACGATCGGCTCGATGACGCCAACCGCCGCAATCGACGCGGCGATCTGGCGATACTTACTGGACGTCCTGATGGCCGGAGATACTGCCTTCAAGGGCAGGATCGCGGCCATCGACAACTGAACGGTGTGTGACTCAAATGCGGGCACGACACGCGTCGACATCAGTTCACCTCGCGACCCGAACGCGCTCGGCGAGAGGCCGCGGAAGGTTGTTCAGCCCCTCCGCTTGCAGCAGCGTCACGAAGTCCTCGTCGTCGAGAAGGCGTCGCATGGTGTTCACGACGAATAAGAGCCGACGCTGGCTGAGGTTTGCCCGTCTGACCAGCAGCTTCTGTCGCTCGGTCTCCTTTCTGTAGGCCCGGACGAGGGAGTCGGCGGACACGCGTTTCCGTGCGCTCGGGCGCTCGCGGCCGTTCTGTCCGAGGCCCTTTCCATTCGCCCGCCGTTGTTCGATGATCCCCCGGATGGCCAACACCTGATTGCCTGGAAGGGACCGCTGCTCGTACGCCTCCGTCAGCGCCAACTGCACATCGGCCTCGGGTGCCTTCGCGATCTCCATGGCAATCGTCGCCGGTACGACACCCCGGTCTACGGCGGCGAGCAGACGGTTCTCGCCATGGTCGAGCAGGTAGCAGATTGCCGAAATGTACTCGTCGCTGAACGCCGTCTTGATGGCGATCTCGGTGATCGAGTAGCCGCGTCCCCGCAGATCGCCAATCTGTCGCATCAGGTCAAGTGGGGAATGCTGTCGACGGGCCAGATTTTCGACAAGGCTCATGACAAAGCAGTCTTCTTCGGATGCCTCCACGACGACGGCGCTGATTTCCGTCTCGCCGAGCGCCACAAACGCTTCAAGGCGCCCCTGTCCGCACACGAGGTCGTAGCCGTGCCGCCCTTGTCTCTGGCAGACCGTGATCGGCCTCTTCAGACCGAGTTGGCGGATGCTGGTAACCAGCTCGTTGAAGACCCGCCGGTTGCGGGCCCGGGGATTCATCACCGCAATTGCTGCAATCGGAATGAGCCGAACCCCTCCAGTGGTCTCAGTCGAGGTGATGGTCATGCGACCCTTCCGATCGCCGTCCGCGAGGCGAGGTAGAAGAACGGCTCGAGCGAATCGTAGCGGAAGCTATCCAGGTCCAGACCGTTCTCATCGCGGAGGCGGAGAGGGCCGGCCGGCACGCCCAGACGAGGCAAGAGGTAGTAGTCGAGTGCCGATTGGTTCGCGAGATCCATCCGAACGGCCACCGTGATATCCGGTCGAAGACTCGCGTCCAGTCGAATGGTCCAACGCCGGGCGCCTGATGGGAGTTCAACGCAACGGCTGATAACCACCGAAGTGGTGAACTCGCCGTTCACGGTCAGCAGGTCGGTAGTCGGGTCCACGTCCACTTCTCCCCCACCGCTGCGGATGGACGCGACGGCGTCCGCCACGACATGTGGATGCATGGCGCGTAGCGCGCGATTGACCTCGACGTATCGAAAGTCGCGCTCCGGGTTGTACCCGACGAGTTCGTATGCCCTCAAGAGACTGCCGAAGCGACATCGGTAGGCGGAACTGGACGGCAGGTCGTCCTGCTCGTCGATGACGAGGGCGGACAAGCGCCCGACGTTCTGAAGCAGAACCGAAAGTCGGCCGAGCATGTCCTGATCCGAGTATCTCTTGGAGCGCTCAGCGATGATCTGTTGAACGGTGCCGTAGACAGCCTGATTCACGACGCCTGGGAAAGCGCCCTCGGCACGAACCCACATATCGGGAGGATTAGAGACCCGATTCTTCTTCAGTTTGAACGACGTCCGATTGTAGAGGTTGTTGCCGATGTACTTCTCGTTGGTGAGGACCTGATGCACCGTTCCACGTGTCCAGGGCCGCTTCAGGTCTGTCGTTCGATCCTCGCGGTTCAGCAGGTCTGCAATCTGCTGCTCCGAGTGGTCCTCGAGAAAGAGGCGGTACATGCGGCGGACCGTTTCCACCTCGTCGATCGGTCCCTGCACGAGGACCACTCGATCGGTCTGAATGCTCTTCTGGACGCCAATCGCCAACTCGCCCTTGGGCGTTCGATGCTCATCGATCAATTGCCGGCGCAACCCGTAGCCGGCGAGTCCACCCTGCCTGAATCCCAGAGTGATGAGCCGGCACTGCCCCGTGAACACCTTCGCGGACAGCTCCCGACTGTACTCACCCGCCATTGCCCGCTTCATGCTCTTGATGATGGTCGCGCTCAGGCTGCCGTCGTTCTCGAACTGCTCAGCACAGTAGTGCACGATGATTCCTGCCTCTTTGCAGAGGTATTCGTAGTAGGCGCTCTCATCCGCGTCCTGGAAACGGCCCCAGCGGCTGACGTCGTAGACCAGGACGGCAGTGAAGTCGGCACGGCCTGATCGAACATCGTCGATCAGTTGCTTGAGGGCATCACGTCCATCCAGGCGAAGCCCGCTCTTGCCGTGGTCGGCATACGTCCGCACGATTTCGAAGCCCCGGTCGCCCGCGAACCTTCTGATGATCTCCGCCTGATTCTCGGTGGAGTACTTCTGGTGCTCCGTGGACATGCGCACGTACTCCGCAGCTTTGACAGACAGGCCTTGCGCTCCGGTCGCTTCAGTCATCGCGGTCTCGCTTCACCTTCTTGCCGCCCTCAGCGAAAGGGCCGCAACTGGTAGCACGGAGAGGCTTCAGAATCGCTGAATAGCGATCAGGCTACGCCAAGGAGGTCGGGAATGTCGCTTCCGAAAAATGACCGAAACTTTCGGCCAGAAAGTGGAAATAGATTTCCGACCGTTCCGTTCGCGACGGCCGTTGCCGCCGCTCTGCACCGTGAGTACGACCACACGGGGGACGGCGTCGCAAGGGTCGTCGCACTAACGGGCGCGAACGAGCGGACCGTGCGCAATTGGTTCGAGGCGAAGAATGGGCCTGGCGGGGACTACCTGATTGCGCTGTGCCGTCACTCGGACGAAGTGCTTGAGATCATCCTGACGCTCGCCGGGCGCGCAACGCTCGCCAAGGTGGCGAGTCTGGAGCAGGTGCGGCGACGATTGACAGAGGTCCGGACGCTGCTGGTTGGGCTTGACCTCGACTGACTGCGGCCGGTCGGTCAATGGCTATGTCACGTCACCCGCCGCAGCAGCACCATCCACCCGGGCTACTCGAACGTGGCCGGTTCCTTCACGAAGAAGGGCCCAAGTGACGTTCGCAACCAGTTGCCCACGGCCGGTCACTCGTACCGCTGCCCCTGCAGTTGCGCGATGTGGGCTCAACCTGCCGCAGGGAGGCCTGCGGATCCTGGAGAATCGACATCGCTGGTCCGGGGAACCTGACTCAAACGGGCCAGGACGTGCGGCCACACCTGATCAGAACCGTGCCCATTCTACCCAACGCCGTCCAACGCAGCAGAATGAGGAACGTTCATGCGGGTGAACGCGAGGTCCGCCCACCGCGCGGTCGCGCTCGACGTGGATGGGGTTTCACGTGGGCTCGGCGGGCTGCGATTTGTAACCGCCCGACACGACCGGGTCGATCCGGTCGGCCTGGGCGTGCGCCCATGAGGACCAGGTCTCAAGCTCATCCGCGGTCATGGGTTCGGCGGCCGTCGCGTTGAGCGCCTTCACGGCCTCGACATAGGCGCGAATACGCGACGCCTGGTGCAGGGCAACATTCTCATCACTCACCGACCGCCGGTATCTCCTCCAGCGTTCGGAATACGGGCTTGCCACGGCGCACGAATGCCGCCACTTCCTCGTCGGCGCCAGGCGATCGTCCACCGATCCGGAAAATGGCGTCGCAGCGATCCGTCAATAGCAAAGACAGCGGCATCATGACCGAGTCGTACGTAGCCTGTCCGGGGCCTCCGTGCAACCCGTGAGCCCGGTTCGCAACCCGCCAACAGACTCCGAAGCATAGCCGAGGAGGCGCGCTCGGCCGGTAACAAGGCGTCGGTTCGCTCGCCACGTCTTGGACAGTGACCTTGGCTGACACAGCCGCTCGGTTACACTGGCCTCGAATGATGGTCGCAGACCCGGTCGCTACTCTCAGGCCGCCCCTCAAATGGGCGGGCGGCAAGCGGTGGCAGGTGCCCCACTTGCGGCCCCTCTGGGCCGCTCACACGCACCGCAGGCTGGTGGAGCCGTTCTGCGGCGGGCTCGCTGTCACTCTTGGCTTGATGCCGAGTGCGGCCGTCCTGAACGACGCGAACCCTCATCTGGTCAATTTCTACCGATGGCTCCAGAAGGGGTTACGAATCGACTGGCCGATGGAGAACGACGAAGCCTCGTTCTATAGGCTTCGCGAACGTTTCAACGCCATCCTGGCGAGCGGCAGGGCCAACACGAAGGAAGCGGCGGGCCTGTTCTACTACCTGAACCGGACGGGCTACAACGGACTCTGCCGCTTCAACAGCCGGGGCGGATTCAATGTTCCGTTCGGGCGCTATCGGACCATCAACTACACGCGGGACTTCACCCCCTATCGCGAGCTGATGGCGTCATGGACGTTCACGCTTGGCGACATCGCCGACGTGAACCTTGAACCGGGTGATTTCGTTTACGCGGACCCTCCGTACGACGTCGAGTTCACGCAGTACTCGCAGGGCGGCTTCGACTGGGACGACCAGCAGCGCACGGCGGAACTGCTCGCCAGGCACCGCGGACCAGTGGTCTTGGTGAATCAGGCCACCGACCGTGTCGAGCGTCTGTATCGCAAGCTCGGTTTCACCGTGAACCACCTGGCCGCTCCACGGCGGATCAGCTGCACAGGCGACCGCACGCCGGCCCAAGAAGTCATCGGAATGAGAAACCTATGACCCCTCGGAACACGAACACAGGTGGCGTGTTGGAGGCCATGGTGGTTCCGGCGTTGGAGCGGGGCGGTTACGCCTGCCAGACACAGGTGAAGGTTGGTCAACGGTGCGGCGGCGGGATCCACAAGGTAGATGCCATTGCCACGCGAAGCGGCGAAAAGGTGCTCGTGTCGATGAAGTGGCAGCAGACCGGTGGCACTGCTGAACAGAAAGTACCGTTCGAGGTGATGTGCCTGGCTGACGCCGTGAGGGCAGAGCACGCCCTCCGCGCGTACCTTGTCCTCGGAGGCGACGGCTGGACGCTCCGGGACTACTACACCTCAGGCAAGTTGTCGGAACATCTGGTGCACGCCTCTCTGGTCCGTGTCGTGACGCTGGAGGCGTTCATTCGAATCGCCAACAACGGCCAACTTTGACCCAGCGTCACCGGCCGCCGATTTGCTAGCTTCGTCTGCACCGCGACAGCAGTGAGCACTTGGAGACGCCACGGCAGCCAGCCGCGACAGGGCCGCGCCCCTCGAGAGAAAACCATTTGACCCTCCTTTGCCGCCCCGAAGCGAAAGCGGCACATTTCTCGCAGCCATCACCCCACTTGCGGTGAATAGGTCGAACTGACCGTCAGACGTGAAGGCGTGAGTTCGATTCTGTAATCAGACAGCCTGGAGTCGGCTGGGGAGTGCACGGTTATGGCCAAGACCGGGATCACGGGAGTTCGCATCGCGCTGATCCTGATGATCGGGGCCTGCCTCGTGGGCCTGATTCCGGGCTATCGCGAGACGTACCCGGACACGTGGGAAGTCGTCGAGCGAGTATTCGGTGTCGCCTTCTTCTCCTTCTTCCTGTGGGCCGACCTCACGCCGTCTCGGACAACCGCACCGGTGGGAAGGTCCAGCCAGTCAATTGGTCGCGAACCGATGGGCATCGACGACGAAGGCGGGGACGCAGGATGACCGCTTCGCTCGTGGCGCTGGGTATGGTCCTCGTCGGACTGGGTGACATGCCGTATGGCTACTACATGCTTCTACGGCTCGTTCTCTGCGGCATTTGCCTCTTTCACCTGCTCGGTGGGCATCCACCGGCGAGCGACTGGCAGCGTTGGGTCACCGGCGGGTTCGCCGTGCTGTACAACCCCATCGTTCCGATTCAGCTGGGCGACAAGGACCTCTGGATTGTTATCAACTTCCTGACTGTGGGCTGGCTATTCTTCATCGAGCGACAGTCCAAGACCAGTGCCGGCGTTCGTACCTAGCGCCATCGCCTCCGGAGCCAAGCTCTGGATACTCACGCATGCCTACCGATCGGCTATCGAGGGTCTGTAACAATGTGGCATCCAAACCGATTGCAGTGGGCTGTCATTTGGGTATGTACGCTCATCGCGCTGCTCTTGTGGGTTGGCGACGCGCCACCCTACGACGGCGGCACTTCCCGGCTTGCGGTGGCCGTACTGGTCGTGGGCGGTTTGCTTGTCTGGAACCTGTCCGGGCGCGGTCGAAGTGGCGCGGTGCGTCCGGAGACGCAGGCGACTTCAACCCCAACGCCGGCCTCGTCGTCCGCCGTGCCTCTGCCCTTGTGCCCGCAATGCGGGCGTAGCCTCGCCGGCGCGGCATTCTGCGAATGCGGACGCTCGTCTTTGTCCTCGACGGACCAGCAGCGGCTGACCGGTGTTCGAGGGTGGCTCGCACTGTTCGTGTTCGGTTGGCTAGTCGGCGGACCAGCCGTGCTGATCTTGGCCTTCGCTAGCTTGGTCCCTGAACTTGGCGATTGGTCCGCCGCTGATGCTCTGCGGGCTGGCGGACCGTTGACGGGCATGGCGTTGACCTCGGTCGTCGGAGCCTACGCCGGCTGGCTGCTGTTGTTCCGACGCTCGACCGGGCCTCAGGTCGCACGGCTCGCTCTCGTCTCGTCGGTGTTCTACTTCGTAGCACTCTCCGTGGCCATGGGCCTCTTGCTGGGCGCCGTTGAGGCGGGCAGGGCATTGGGCCAAGGCTTGGGCGGTCTAATCGGAATGCTGTTCTGGTGGCAGTACTTCGACAAGTCGAAACGTGTCGCTGCCACGTTCGGAGTCGGAGCCGCACGGACACGCCCGCCGGTCTCGCATGTGGTCGGAGTTCTCGCCGCCGTGCTCCTCGTCACGGTTGGTCCGGTCGTTGTTGTGAGTCTCTCGTGGCCATCGTCGCAGGGTACGTGGATGAGGTTCTCTCCCGAAGGCGGTCAATTCGCGGCGCTGTTGCCCGGAGAGCCGACAGTCAGCTATGAAAGCGACGCCGATGACCCGTCCGTCCTCATCACGTCCGCAATGGTGGAGACGTCGGACGGAGCGGCCTTTCTTATCGCCTACTTCGACTTCCCATCGCACTATGATCTCGACGAAGGCGCCATCCTGGGTCGGGCCATGGACGACCGGATGGCGGCGCTCAACCTTCAAAAGGGCAGACGGACTCTTGTCGAAGCAAATGGCTTCTATGGGGTCGGAAGTAGCGGCACCTCCGACAGCCTAGCACTGGACGGAAAGGTCCGGCTGTTTCTGGTTGGCCGCCGTTTGTATACCGTCATCGCGCTATCTCCATCCCCGCAATCATCGGTTCACTCCAGCGCAGCGCAGAAATTCCTGGCGTCGTTCGCCCCGTACCCCGAGTAGCCTCACCAGCCCAGGCAGCGCGGTGGGTTGCGGCCGGCTGGCCGTCGGGATGCCCGGCCCGGTCTCCGAAATGGGGTTCGCTGTGCCACAATCCTGCCGGGACCTTTCGGTATGGCAGATAGCAGGCGCGAGGCGCTGAAGACCATTGCTTGGGGAGTGCTCTGGATCGTCGGCGCCGTCGCGGTCTGGCTTCAATCCGCAGGCAATCCGATTCACGACCTACGACTCGCGCTGGGTGCCGAGGTTTCTCCCGGACGCGTGACCGATTCCTGGGAGGACACAGACGACGGAGACGACGGTCGGCTGAACTGGTGGAGCGCCGTGGCCTATACCTTCGTGCTGCCTGACGGCCGGGAGATCAAGTCTGGCGACTCCGGAAGCGGTCGACTGCGGCCCGAATTCGCGGACATCACCGATCCGGTTCCGGTCGAAGTCGAATACCTTGCAAGTTCACCAACGATCAACAGGCTCCGGGGCAGTGGCAGTCAGAGCCTCGGCGAATGGCTTCTACGGAAGGTGGGGCTTGGTGGCGTCTTGCTCGTCGTCTTCCTGATGCCGGGAGCCCACCTGCTGCGTAGCGGCATCGCCGATTTGCGTGGTGAGGCACGCGCGCAGCCCTCGGAGGCAGGCGAGTGACCGTTCCTGCGACGAGCTGAACGGGTCGCTCTGGTCACGTCAATTGCACTCAGGCACCCTCACTCTCGCCAGATGTAGAACGTGCCAGCTTCGTCATCATCGGCCTCGTCTGATCGTCTGTCCTTCGTGTCTCGATACTTCTCGTAGCCCAAGTCGTTGCCCGTCCGAACGAGGGACTACATCCCACGCGCCCTCGTCAACGTCTCGGTCCGCGTCAGTTAATTGCCGGCTTTTGAGGTGTCGACTAATTGAAGGCTCTGGGTGTCCACCGAGGTATACCTGGCGAACTGGGAAGCTGGCTGCTTGTTCTTGGATGTCGTCGCCACGCGCCAGAGTCTACAAGGCTGTGCCCGAACTGGTCTCGTTCCGTTCGATTCGGTCAGTTCCATCGGCTCCAACGGCGGCTCGCTGCGGTCAACGCCTTCGGGAACAACGCGTTGGCCGATTTTTAGGCCGAAGCCGATGAACGCCGACGAACACCGATTTGCGACTCTTAATCTGCTGGTCGACGATTCGATGCCTGCTGGAAGGTCCTCACGAACGCCGCAGGGTTAGCGCTCGACCGCAACACGCCCCTCACTGCTTCGTCAGCACCACCGTCCCCGAGAACGTGGCGAGCTGGCAGTCACTGCCGTTGAAGTCGGCTTCGATCCGCGTCGCCTGCGCCGTGCCGATGCTGGCGAACGTGCCACGGCAGCCACGCGGTGAGTTGTACTCGCCCTGCGTGCTGATGGACGTTGGTGGCGAGTTGTCTGGTGTCAGCGCCGTGGACGCCGTCGTCTCGATGGTCAGCCACGGGTCCTGGGACCGAATCGTTGTCTTGAACGTCCGCAGGTCCGTTTGCGGGACGACGGCAAACGTCCAGGTGATCGGGCCGGTGGTCGGCGGCGGCGCGTCGGGATCACCGGGATTGACCTGAAAGGTGATCGTGCCGGTCCACGTCCCCGTCAGGAACGATGAAGAGGTCGGCGAAGTTGGCGACGGTGACCGGCCGTCACACCCTGCCAGCAACACGAACAGCGCGATCGGTATCGCGTGCGTTCCTCGCGCGCGCACGTTCATGGACTCTCCTCCCCCGTTCCTCACACGCCGGTCGGCCACGCCTCCAGCACGAACTGCTCGTTCTGGGCGTCGTACCGGCGGAGACCCACGACTTCGCTGACCGCCCGCCTCCCCTCTTGGCGCGCGATGTGGACGACCAGGTGGATCGCGAGCGCGATGGCCTCCCGTGTGCTGCGATGTGGCAGACCGACGTTCGCGGTCAGCACGCAGTGCGCGAGCCGCGTGAGTGCCTGCTCCGCGGAGTTCGCGTGGATCGTACTGAGGCTCCCGAGATGGCCGGTGTTGAGCCCTTGCAGGAGGTCGAACGCTTCCGGACCGCGCACCTCACCGACGAGGATCCGGTCGGGCCGGTGCCGGAGCGTGGCTCGCAGCAGGTCCGAGATGGTCACGGCCGGAAGGGGTGCTTCCTGGCCGAGCGGCGCTTGCGCCCGTCTCGCCTCGAACCGGACGAGATTCGGCTTGTCGATCAGGATCTCGGACGTCTCCTCAATCAGCACGATCCGGTCGCTTGCCGGAATCGTCGCCGCCAGCGCATTCAGGAGCGTCGTCTTTCCCGTCCCGGTTCCGCCGGAGATGAGGATGTTGCGTCGGTCCGCGACCGCGCGGCGCAGCGCCTGCGCCAGCTCCGGTGTCAGCGTCCCGACCGAGACGAGTTCGTCCAGCGAGTACCGATGCGTGAACTTCCGCACCGTGAGCGTGGGTCCGTCGACCGAACACGGTGGGAACATGGCGGCTACGCGCGAGCCGTCTTCGAGCCTGGCATCGAGCACGGGCTGATGGTCGGAGATCTCGTCTCCACAGGCGCGCGCAATGTTCTTGATGGCGACGGCGAGATTCCTGACCTCGAGCGTTCGATCGGGAACGGGTTCGACCACTCCGGCACGCTCCACGAAGACGCGCCGGCCGCCGGCGTTGACCATCACTTCGGTGACCTCGGGATCGACCAGCAGGTCCTCGATGGGCCTGAGGAACGGCAGGATGCGGTCGAGACTGCTCACAGGGCACCTCGCTCGAGATGGTCGAAGTAGCTCTGCCGCACGTCCAGATAGTGCGGCTTCAGGTAGCAGAACTGCGGCGGGAGGGGATTGAGGCCATCATACGGTAAGGCCACCGCCTGGGCGTTCTGCAGCTCCGTGAATACACGAGGCTGGAACACGTAGTCTGATTCGAAGCTGTAGCTCTTGCTGGCGCTCAGCGTCTGCTTGGATGCCGCGGCGCGGCCGGTGAGCCAGGAGATGTGGGCGCCCTGGTCCGCCTCGGCCAGCGTGTACCGCGTCTTGAGCCGGTCCCTCTTGCCACACAACTCGGCCGCCATGCGGGCCGTGAACTCGTCGCTGGTCGTGAGAAAGAGTTTGGTGCGGAAGCACTGGACGAGCGTGCGCCAGCTCTCATCCCCGCCGAGCGATGACCGCAGCGAGCTCAGGCTCTGGGTCGCCACGATCGGAATCAAGCGCGCCTGCCGCGACAGCGCGAAGGCGCGTTCGTCTCCCGTGGGATCCGTTTCCCCGACCGTCGCGAACGCGTGGTACTCGTCCGCCACGAACAGCAGGTCGCGCCAAGACCGCTCCGGGTGCTCCCCCATCTTCGGAATGCGCTGGAGGACGGCGCGCTGGAAGTCGAGCTTCAGCATCACCCCAAGGCCACGGGCCAGCGCCGGGTTCAACGCGACCGGGAAGTTGAGCCCCAGGACGTGTCCCGTCTCGAGCAGTTCTTCGAGCGGCGGCAGCGGTCGCGGTTCTCCCGGCGCCGGCGCCTTCGCATACGCCGACCGGGGCGGACAGAACGCGCGGTACACGTCGGGGTTCTCGTCGAAGAGCGAGAGAAAGACGACGGCGCCCTCGACAATCGAGGAGCGGAGCTTCGGGTCGAGCCGTGCCCACGCACTGTAGTACCAGCGATCGATGGCCTCCAACCGGTGCCACCGATCGGCCGCGATCGCCGCATCGCCGGTGCGGACGGTGAACGGCAGGCCATGTTCCGCCAGGTAGGTCTCGAGTTCGGCATCGTACGGGTGCGCCATGTGTGCGCCATCGAACCGCACCCACAACGTCCACGGCGCCTGCTTCAAGTGGAGCGCGTGCTCGACCTGCGGCACGACGAGCACATCGCCCGGATTCTTGAACTGTGCCTGCAGCGCGCGGATGTTCTTGTCGATCAGCTTGTCGTCGATGATGTAGCGGTACACCTCGGCCAGGGTGGTGTAGCCATCGGTGATCCGGCGAAGTGAGATCACGAACTTCAGGAGATCGGTGTACGCCTGCTGCCAGAACGGTTCCTTCGACCGGCCGAAGAGGTTGTTCACAAGCGTGGCCACGGCGTAGGCGACCGCATACGGGTCGAGATCGTTGTGCAGTGGGTTGTAGCAGACACCGCTGTTGAGCCCGACCTCGACGTAGTCGGCCTCGCGACCGGCGCGCGTCAGGATGCCGCGCACCTGCCGGCAGAAGTCGCCCTTCACCTCCAGCACGAGACCACCCATCTTGCGGTCGACGTCTGCAGCCCGCCAGCGCAGCAGCTGGTCGACATACGGGTACATACACGCGGACGTCTTGCCCGTGCCGACGGCACCGAAGATCAGGATGCCGGTGTAGAGACCCCGCTGCGGAATGGTCAGCCATGTCGGTTCCGGTGCGCGTCCCGCCGAGGTCGGGTGGTGCGCTTCCCCGAGCACGAGGATCGGCGTCGGCCCCGCTTCGGACGCTGGGAATGGCGGGAGATCACGGTAGCGCGCTGACGGAACGGAGCGGAGTACGAGAACGGTCACGAGCGATGTCAGCATGGACGCCAGCAGGTACGGCGTCGTGAACCACAACGTGGCGTACCCGTAGGTCAGCACCTGAAAGGCGTGGGGCCTGCGCGCGGCAATCAACGCGAGGAAAGGATTGTCCGTCTGCACCGGGAAGGCGTGCAGACCCCACGTGCCGACGACGGTGGCGATCACCAGGCCGAGGACGGCGCGATGTTCCAGAAGGGATCGCAGCATCGCCGGCACCGTCTCACTGTGCGCCTGTCGAACTGGACATCGGCCCGGCGTGATCGCCGGACGCCGGTGACGCGGCGAATGGTCGGCGACTCGGCACCCGGCGCCGACGCCCGTTGGCCAGCGGGCCGGGCACGTACGAATCCCGATTGGTGGTCCGCCACTGCAGGAACTCTTTGTCTTTGGCGAGGACGGTGTCGACGACCTGGTTGAGCACGTACTCGGTGGACTCACCGATGAACCGGGCGTAGGCGTACAGCGTCTCGTTCGTCTCGTGGTCCAACCGTGTGCGATGTCTGACGAGGCGCTTACCGCGCGAACGGGGCTTGATCAGGGCCATGGGAAAACTCTCCTTCTCCGGAAAGGAACGACCGTGACGATCGCCTGCGGCCTGGCACGACATGCGACACCGGAACGACCACGTGATGCGCGCGTTCGTGCGGCGGACGGCCGGCACGTGCGCGGGCTGGAACGTGCGGAACGGACTGGGCCCGCAGTCGGGGCGTGAGCGACCCCCCGAATCGGGGGTGGTTCCACCTGCACCCCACCCAGGGTGGGGTCGCTCACGCCCCGACTGTCCTGCTGCCCACACACGCGGGCGGCAACGAACGCCACCCGCTTCTCACGGCACCTGCCTCCGCGCAGGCGCCTAAAGACCACGGCAACAACGACTAACGCTTCGCTTCGACCGCGTCCTCGACGTCCTGGCGGTTGTGGCTTTCACCATCAGCGCCGGCCGCTGCAGGGGAAACACGCGCGCCGGGGCCTCTTCCCCTGTCTCTTCCCCCCGGACGCTGCGTCAGGCCGTGGCCAGCAGAGGAGAAAGATGACGGTAGCGATGCGTCAGAACCCGGCATTCGAGACGCCCCACATCCCTGGCGATCACGTCCGCCAGCGACGGAGACACGGATGCCTGCACCACCGAGTCCCCCCGCTCCCTCCAGACTCGATACAGCGCCTGAAAGCGAGGCGCGGCGAAGGCTTCCGTCGCCCGGAGAAACCGAGTGTCTCGCGTCCCGATGCCAGACTGCCTCGCGTCGAAGTACCAGCGCAGCTCGTCTCGCGTCTCGGGTCGCAGCGGCATCGCCACCTGCTCGAGGAAGGCCGTCGTGAAGGCGCCGGTGGCCTTGCGCAGATGCTGCGGCACCAGGAGCCGAACGGTCCACTCCGGCAACGCCCGCAGCAGGTCGGCGTGGTGCTCGAGGAACGCCCGGAACTCGACGGGAGAGGGGCGGGTCATCAGGTACAGGAACACCGTGGCGCGTTCGTCATTCGAGACACCAATGGGCCACTTGTCCACGAAGTAGCGGACGGTGGACGTGCCGACACCGTGATACGTCACCGAGGGGAGCTCCGGACGCGGCACCGGACGGCTCAACGTGAAGTAGTTCACCTTGTCACCCTCCGTGCCCAGCCACGTGAGCGCTCGGTCTTCGAGCACGGCATCAAGAACCATAAGGCGTTCAATCGCCCTGGCGAGCGCCATGGGCTTGCGATGACGGTTGTTCGGATCGCCGATCGCCTCGTACAGCGGGCGGGAGTGCACGTGGTAGATCAGCGCGCGGTTGTGTCCGCAGGGTCTGACCGTGGCCATCTTGCGAGCCAGCAGGCGCGCGAAGAAGTCGTGCATCTTCTGTCCGTATGCGATGTGGCCGAACGTGCAGTAGTGGCGGCCCATACACACGCCGCTGTGCAGCATGACGGTCGTCAGGAAGCCCGCCTGCCGCGTGGTGAAACCGTGGCTTTCAACGGCCTGCACGCGCTCCTCCCAGGTCATCGCAGCACCTCCTCGGCAAGGTGCGGATCCGCCCCGCGGCGGCTGCCCGCTCGCCCGCCGCGGCTCCCGACACGACCACCGGACGACCGGTACCGGGTGAACCCTGCGCTCGCCTTGCCCGACGCCTGCAGCCCGCGATAGTGCAGCGTCGTCACCTCGATGTCCTCGATCTCGCGTCGACCGTCCGGCATCTCCAGTTCCAAGCGGAGATCGGGAAACTGGACACGGCCGTCACGCATGGAGAGGTCGTGCTCCTCCGCCCAGGCGCGGACCTCCTCAGGCGTCCGCTTGACGCGCCCGTCTGCATCGGACCGTCCGCGGTTGGGTTCCTGGAGAAAGCGCTGATACTCACGTTTCAGGTCCTGCTCCAGCACGATCCGGAGAATCCGCGCGTCGCGCGCCGCCTGTCGTTCGGCGCTCCGTTCGAAGGCCCGGTAGACCTGGGTGTCGTGCCCCAGCTCCCGCGTCCGAACGACGCCCGCGTGGAACGTCTGGGCCGGTTCGTGGTCCGGGCGCCGGTGCGCCTCGAGCAGGGTCTTCCCGCGTTCGGTCAACGTCACCACGGGCGTCCGCGAATCGCGTTCCGTCGGCACAATCGTGGTGACCAGGCCGCTGGCTCTGAGGCTGCGGAGATCTCCCTTCCACAGCGCGGCGGGCTCGTCGCCGTGGTCGCGGAGATCGTCCAGCGCGACGATCCGGAACGCGCCGACCGTCGCGAGCGTCCGCACTTCGGACCCTCTCAGCTCGTAGACCTCGTCATCAAGCAAGACCGGCTCCCGCTCCCGACCTCGGGGCAGGTCGAGTCCCTCCGTCAAGGCCTGTCGTGGATCCTGGCCGGAGCGGCTTCTGGCATCAGCCGAGACGCTCCCGCCTCGGCCCGGACTCGGTCGACCGGGTGTATCCGTCGACCGCGGATCAATGTGGTCCCACATGGCATCTCCTCACCTTCCATTCACGTGCGGTCTCAGGTCCTCGTGAACGGTGTCGGCGGTGCCGAGCTGACGGTCCACATGCGTGAGCTTCCGACCTGCATCGCGAAGAAAGATCCAGCGGGAGATGCCGTAGAACAGTGCGAAGAGATTCAGGAACAGCAGCAGGGTGCCAGCGCCGAGGACCTCGACATGACGCCGGAACAGGGTGGCCTTGTAGGAGGCGAGGAACGTGAGTTCGCCCGCCAGCCATGCGGCCAGGAGAAAGACGACGAGCGCGGCCAGGAGTGCGGCACTGGCAATCACGGCCGCGTCTCCTGAAACGCCTGGTCGACCCGGAAGTAGGCAATCTGGAGCCCGAGCGGATTCACCCGGACAAACTCATTCGGCACACGGTCGCGAAGCACGAAATCGATCTGGGCCACGTGGGTTTCTCGCGCACGCTCGTGGCGCGTACCCGGCGCGTAGAAGACCTTCTGAAAGGCGACCGTGGCCTTGTAGGGTACGGTCGTCAACTCGGACAGGCTGACGTTCTGAACGATGACGTCAATCTCGTCGCTCGAGGCGGTGGTGACAAACGTCTGGAGCGCGCGGCTCTGGTCGTTCTGCGCGATGGTCGCGTCCGCGAGCGCCGGCTCCAGGAACAGCAGCGAATCGGGGTACTCGCGCTGGACGGTGGCCCTGATCCGACTGAAGTGCTTCACGACGAACTGCGTCAGGAAGTAGCGCAGTTCCGGCGGCCGTGGCGCATACCCTGCCGCGTCGTACTGCACGGCCTCGGCCCGACCGACCTCGTCGATACGAATGACGAGCGGCTTGACCTGCGCGTAGCGCGTCATTGTGAACACGTTGAGCCCGATCAGGCCAAGCGCGACGAGGGAGACGAGGACGAGCGCGATCTTCAGGTACGTGTTCAGGACCAGCGCCGATCCGTACACCTCCACGAACTGCCGCTTCGCACTCTCGAGAGACTTCGGGACGATGTCGCCGACGGTTGCTGGCATCCTGTCCTCCCTCACCCGCCGAAGTAGCGATTCCAGAGGTGGTAGGCCATCCACACGACACCGCAGGCGACGCCGATGAGCATCGCCACGACGATCCCGGTGAGGAGCAGCTTCGTCAGCTCCGGGGAGGCGGTCTCCTCCCGGTCGGTGCGTGTCGGACCGTGCGAACGTTGCGCCATTGGGGCTCTCCTATCGTCTGAATATCCTGCCCACCGAGACGCGGGGGGAGAGAACGCTCTCGCCCCCACCGCCCGTAAAGATGTTGCTCGTCAGAGACGGGACCAGCAGCATGCCGATCACAAACGTCCCGACGACGGCCACGGCCTGAAGTGCGTAGACCCCATATTCCGCCTGGGTGATCATCGGTGGCAAGGTGGTGATGTAGCGGAAGACGAATTGCTCGAAGATCATCAAGAACGCCACCGCGACCACGGGAATGAACGAGTACTGAATGAAGGCCTTCAGCCAACTCCAGAACAACCAGTCCAGTTTCGGGACGATGAAGAACGGCACGAAGATCGGCCCAAGGAGCGCACAGACCGCGCTGGCAATGAGACCGAAGGCGATGACCGCCAGCGAGATGGCCTTGGCCAGCGCAATGAGCAGCAGAACCGTCCAATAGATCAGATTCGCCAGAATCGACCACGGGTCGGGCTGCATGAAGTGGTCGGCCAGTTCGTCCAAGTGGCGGTAGATGTTGTCGAAGGCCCGGGCTTCCAAGATGGACTGAAAGTAGTGGGCCTGGTCCGTGATCAGGTTGCTGAACGAGACGCCAATCCCGGGGAGCGGCGCCTCGTAGAAGGTGATGAACGAGTAGCCGAAGGACACGAACAGCAACAGCTTGGCGAAGTCGAACATCTGCTCACCGAGTCCGTCGTTCGAGAACATCATCCGGATGCCCTGCCACGCGATGATGATGGTCGCGAGCGCCATGAACAGCCGTGAACCGAATTGCAGGAACTCCGGCTCATACGTGATCAGCAGGTTCGAGATCGCCTGTTGCACGGTCGGCAGCAGATTGAGCGACGGCTGGCTGGGCATGAACGTCTCCCGACTCCGGTCCTACGGCTGCCGCCAGGTTCTGAGCGCGTCGCCCGACCCGGCCACAAGGGCCTCGTTGGCCGCGCGACGGTCGCGCCACGTGACGAGCTGCATGTTCATGGCCGCCGCGTCGGCGTCGCGCGTGCGTTTGTTCTCAATGAGCAACTGTTCGACCACGCCGGTCATGAGTCGCCCTCGCGCTTCCCGCTGGCGCACGCCAATCAGCCGGGCGCCGCTGATCTTGCCGAGCACGGCCGTGGCGCTCTCCTCGTCGGAATTCCGCGTGACGTCGCGCTCCAATGCCTCGATGGCCAGCAGCTCCCTCCGTCCGTTGAAGCGAACCTGACCGCTCTGGTGGGTGGCGGCAATGATCGTGGCGTCCGCCGCCTCGATCGTCGCCAGCCTCGTCGCCAGCGCGCGGCGTGCGTGCGGCGGCAGTCTGCTCAGGTCGGCGTCGGCAGCGAGCACCTGGTGGGTGATGTCGCGGTAGGCCGCTCCCGCCGCGTCGCCGTAGTTGAGCGCCGCGTGGT
Organism: Acidobacteria bacterium SCN 69-37; assembly: GCA_001724025.1. Lineage (GTDB taxonomy): Bacteria > Acidobacteriota > Vicinamibacteria > Vicinamibacterales > SCN-69-37 > SCN-69-37. Next base: position 116,759 of record MEDJ01000006.1, read on the forward strand.
ACCGGCGGGAGAAGTGGAAGAGATCGCTTTCCCAGTCGTGCGTACGCCAGCGAGGTGCCTCTGGCGCGACATACCGGATCAGACCGCGAAGGCGCTGGGCCATCCGCAGGAGTCGGGCGTGCTGCTCCGCCTGCAGTTCGTTGAGGAACTCCTGCACGATCGCGGTCAGGCGGCTGCGGGTGGTCGTGGCGACATCCGTGACACCGAGCTGCGCCTGGGCGCGGGGCGCGAACACCAGCAACAGAACCAGGGCGAGGGTGAAACGACGCATGGCGTGTGCTCCTGTCGTCATGGCTGGCGCCACGTTCTCAGCGCGTCGCCGTTGCCCGCCGCCATCGCTTCGCTCGCCGCGCGGCCGTGCCGCCAGGTCGCGAGCTGCATGTTCATGCTGGCGGCTTCCGTGTCGCGCTGCCGTTTGCCACGGGCCAGCAACTGCTCGAGCGCGTGCGACAGCAGCTGGTTGTGGGCCATGTCTTGACGAACCGTGAGGAGCTCACCGCCGGCGATCTTGTCGAGAATCGCGGTCATCTCGTGGTACTGCAGCAGGGGGCTCAAGACGTCCGCCTCGAACTCACGGACCGCATCGCGCAGCACGTCCTGATAGACGCGCAGAGCGCCGACCTGATGCCCGGCCATCATCGCGACCGAGTCGCTCATTTCGATGGTGGCGTACTGGCGTTCGAACGTCTGGCGGGCAGCGGATGGAAGGCCGTTGCCCGGCACGCCCGGGCGCTCGAGCGGTAGCACGGATGCGAGGTAGGCCGTCCCCGCGGCGTCTCCCGAGTTCAGCGCGTTCAACAAGGTCGTGGCGTGGCTCCACCGGGCCACATCGTGGCGGGCCACACCGACGTCGGGGACCCGGTAGTGGTCCATGGCTCCGAGCGCGCGGCCCATGCGGACAATGGTTCGGTACTGCGCGCGCAGTTCGTCGAGGTGGCGTTGCACGCGCTGCGCGATGAGGATGGCCTGCGCCAGGTGGGCGCCGTCGATCACCGGGATCTGCGCCCGGGCGGGCGTGGCCACGCTGAGAGCGGCCGTGACAACACCGATGAGGAAGAGACGACGGGCCATATGTACCTCCTGTCAGGGACCGGTCCGGACACGCGGGTATGCGGGCAGCTCGAGGTCTCGCGTGATGTAAACCTTGACGCGATGACCTTCGCGGATCGTCACGGTGGGCAGCCGGTTCAGGAACCGGTTCATCACCTGCGCACTGGCCTGCGCCGTGGAATCCGTCGCGCCGCCGGCAATGACGACGGTGCCGTCACCGTCACCGCGGGCGAGGCCGGACGTGCCGAACCATTGCGCGAGACCGCCGATGAGCCCGACGGCTCCGGCCGCCCCGAACGTCGCCCAGAAGTGTTGATTCACCTTGTCGCGAAGCCCGGCGTCGCCGACCTGGTTCAGCCCCAGGAACTGATCGAGTCGATACGTGCGGCCGTCGGGCTGGACGAGCCGATGCAACGCGACAGCGAGACGGGACTCCCCCAGCGACTGCACCGGCCGTGTCTCACCCAGAATCCGGGCACCGGCGGGAATCACGACCTGCTGCCCGCTGTGCGAGTACACCGGGTTCGTCACGAGCAGATTCACCGGCGCGGCAACGCTCCCGTCGAGCCGATTCGTCAGAACCGTATCGATCAGCGTGCCTTCGAGGAGGAGATTCATCGACGCCGCAGCCGGAATGGGTCCGGTGCCGGCTGGCGTGCGCTCCTGCCCTACCCCTCCCCTCGGCGTCTGGTCTTCGGCGTCAACGACCGGCCGCGACGTGGCCGACACAGATGTGCCGGCGCGGCCCGCGGCACGCACGACCGCGTCAGCAACATCGTCAACGGACGGAATACCGGTGTCCGCAATGCCGCTCGACGTTCTGGCGAGTCCGACGTCGGGCCGATCACCCTCGGGTCGTCTGCTGACGGCGACGTTGCTGGCGAACAGGCTTTCGTATTCGCGTCGATGCCTGTCGGCCGCCGCCGGATCCGGAGGCGTGGCCCGGGCCGGCTCGCCGACAGCCAGGGGCGGCACGCGGGCGGCCGCCTGCTCGGCGGCCTGCAGCTCACCGAGGGCCTGGGCTTCCATGGCCCGTAGTCGGTCCTGATAGTCGCGAACTCTGTCCGCGTTCGGAACCTGGGGAACCACCGACGCTCTGGACGCGCCGGTCGGCGGATCCGGTTGCCCGACCAGCAGGATCACCAGAACAATGCCGCCCGCGAGTCCCGCCATGAGCCACGTCTGCAGGTTCCGCGGCAGCACACCCCGGGGAGCCACACGCCGATCGGTGACGACCGCGGTCTCCGGTGCGTCGGTGTGTTCAGCCATCGCCCGTCACCGCTCCCGAAGGGAGAATGAGAACCGCTGGTCGCCGAGCGCGAGGTAGCCGCGCTCGAGGATCTTGGGCACCACGAAGGTGCCGTCCTGCACCTGGAAGTTCACGATGGCCGGCTTGTCGTCCTTCAATTCGTAGAGCGCGGGCAGTTCCCGTGCGTCGGACTTCACGTAGGTGAACTTCCCGTCGTGCCACATCGCCTGCACGAAGAACGGCCGCTCGTACTTTGGCGTGCCGTAGGCGAAGTCGAGCGTCGTCGGGTAGTCCCGCTGAAATCGGGCGACGGCTTCCTCGGCCTGCCGGTTGGCTGACTGCACGGCGGCGGCGGCTTCGGCCACCTGGGTCTCGAGCGCCTCCACGTGCGCCGCACTGAAGTAGCGGGGCCGTCCCGTGGGGGCGACCGTGTCGCCTTCGACATAGACCTTCAGATCGGGCGACGTGTTCGGTGGACCTCCCTCCTTCAGGAGGAACGAGTAGATCGCCCCACTTCCCGTGACCAGGTTCAGGTTCGTCTCGGCGCCGGCCTTCGCCGGCTTCACATGCGCGATGTTCTGCGTGGCACTGATCACCCAGAAGTCGCGGTCGCCACAGATGATGTCGAGGATTTCCTCGTTGTCGGGTAACACAATCATGGTCGTGTACCGCACGCGGGTCTGGAGGTCGATCAGGCTGCGCTCAGACGCCGCGACCTGGCGAATGCCCGGCGTCTGCCCAAGTGCAGGCACCGAGAGCGAGAACAGAACCATTGCCGTCCACAACGGCACACAGAGACGACGTGTCATGGCATCCCTCCGATCAGGCCGACTCCGCGAGGCGTGCCAGCCCCGCATCGAATCCATGCGCGAGGACACTCTCGTCCACGCGTTCGTTGTCGACGGGCGTGTTGGTGTAGATCCAGTAGCTCTTCGGATCCACCGTCAGCGAGAGCACCTTCGCCAGCGACGCTCGCTTGAGCAGGAGCTGCTGGCGCGGAATGAGATTCGTCAGGAGTTCCAGTTCCATCGGATTCAGATGGAAGAGGTCCACGTACTGCTGTGTGTCGAGCGACGGGTTCGCGAGCAGCAGCTTCGTCGGACAGCTCTCGATGACGGTGCGAAGCAGGTCGGCGGACGCGAAGTCGTCGGCCGCCTGCGTCGCCAGCATCATCATCGCGTTGCGCTTGCGCCAGGTCTTGAGGGCTTCCTGAACGTAGGCGCGGAGCGTGGGATGCTGTATGAATCGCCACGCCTCGTCCATCACACACAGCTTCAGCGTGGCCGCTTCGGCCGGCTCCATGATGCGGGCCGTCACCCGATGCAGAACATAGAACAGCAGCGGCTCGAGCAGCACCGGATAGGCGCGCATCGCCTCGAAATCGAACACCTGCAGGCGATTGACTGTCAGCGTGTCGTCCACGTTGTCGAAGAGGGCGGCATAGCGTCCGCCCTCGACCCACTTGTGAAGACGAGCCGCCAGGGCACGAGGCAACAGGTTGGCCAACGTGAACAATCGCCGCTGCGCGCGGTCGAGCACGTAGAGGTTCTCGATCGCCTCGTAGACCTCGCGGTCCTCGAGATCACTCAGCCGATAGTTGTCGTTGCCCTCGAGCAGCACGCGCACGAAGGCGTGCAGAAAATGCAGGTGCTCCGATGACGCCTCCAGCGCGAAGGGGTTGATCGTCACGGCCTCGTTGCGAAGGCCGACCTCGAGGTACTGGCCCTGCAGCAGCGTTGCGAGCTTGCGGTAACTGTGGCCGAGGTCGAGGATGACGGTCACCGGGTCGTACTTCTGCGCGTGGGTGACGAGGAAGTTCAGGAGGAAACTCTTGCCGCTGCCCGTGGCGCCGAGGACAAGCGTGTGACCGACGTCCTGCACGTGCGGGTTGAACGCGTACGGCGCTCCGGCCGGCGTCTCGAAGATGGCCAAGGCCTCCTTCTGCAAGTGCGGACTGATCGGCTCGCCGGGATCCGGCGCACACAGAAAGCTCAGGTCGGCGACGTTGGTCTCGAGCAAAGCGAGCCGGCGAAGGTTGAACGCGCCGTTCCCGGGCACCATGCCCAGCCACGCATTCAGCAGGTTGTAGCTCTCCTCGAAGAGGCTACCGTCGTGCACGGCCAGCATCTTCATCGCCTCGGCCGCCTGGTGCTCCAGCGCCCGCGAATCCGGACCGTGCAGCGCGAGGGTCAGGGAACACGAGCCGAAGAAGTGCCCATGGGCCTCGATCTCGGTCATGGCATCGCCGAGCTGACGCACCACCATGTTGGCCGAGTCGTCGACCAGCATGTCCTCAGGCCGCGTGTCGGGTGCGACGTAGTTCACGAACGACACCCGTTTGTTGAAGAAGTGTCGGCGCCGCGCCTGAATGTCGCGCCGCATCCGGTCACTGGCCGTCCGCTGCCATTCCAGACACGCGATGAACTCCCCGGGCACGGCCACGAGGTCCGCCATGACCTGCGCAAACGTCTGGCTCGGTGGCTCCTTCATCGTCAAGACCTTGACCCCCTGGCGGCCGACCGTGAGGTGGTCGCGATGGCACTCGATCGGGGAGTCCGCCATGAAGTAGTCCAGGTGCACGTCGTGCGACAGCCGCGCCGCATCGACCACCACGGGGTCGTAGTTCAGGAGCTGACGGAAGAAGCGGAACGCCCGTGTCTTGGGCAGTCTCTGAAGCCCGAAGTCAGTCAGCTGCACCTCGAACGCCTGCGCCTTGTGGTGGAGTGTCGAGACCGCCCGTTCCAGGTCCGCCTCGACCACCCTGGCGCCGGCTGACGGTGACAACCAGGTGCGCAGGCCCTGCCGCGGTGCACACCAGACGTCGCGGAGGGCAGTGCTGCGGCGGGATGGGAGCGGAGCCTCGTACAGCAGGACCAGGAACAGCCCGACCTGGGAGAGCGTGCCCAGTCGTCCGTTCAGGTACGCCACCCGCCGTTGAATGGCGTCGTTCGCCACCGGTCGGGAGCACTCGGACGCGGCGAAGGGCGGCACGGCCTGCTTGATCACGTATTGAGAGACACGGCAGTGCTCGTCGAGCACACGCAGGGCCGCCTCGAACCGGTGCGTGAGGGCCCGACGCTGCGGATGGGGCAAGGCCTCGCCATCGACGCCGCGCAGGGCATAGACGATGCCGACGTGGCCGCTCTTGGTCAGGAACGTCTCGTCATCGACGAACCCCCAGGGCGCCAGCAGCGTGTTCACGGCGCCGGCCTCGCCGTAGTCCCGAAGAAGACGTGGCAGGTACATCACGGCGCCACCTCGATGTCGATCCGTTCGTGTTTGCCTGGGTCGTAGCGCCGCCGCGCACGAGACGACGCGAACAGGATGCGGAGCATGTCGGCGTCGTGGTGCGTGGCCCAGAGCCCGAAGCCGTAGAGACCGGCGAAGACCATCAGGCCTGCCATGAGCGAGTAGAAGAGATTGAACGTGGCGCCGCCCAGCAGCAGGGCCAGGAAGAACAGGCGCCGGTCGATGCCGCAGACGGTCAACGGCCGGTGCAGGGCTTTGCACACGGTGCGAAAGGTCGGACCTTCAGTCATGGCGCTCCTCCCAACGACGGACCGACGTTAGAAGAGCCACGTCAGGAACTGGGCCGCGAAGAGCGCCAGCCCGCCGCCAAAGACGATGCCCGAGATCTGGCGTTTTGCGCCACTCTCGCCGAACATGAAGAGGAGCCCACCGATCACGATGGCGACCAAGGCGAGGGACCGGGCGAGCGGGCCCGTGAAGGTCTGCTCGAGGTTGCTCGCCGCGCGTTCCCACGGCGACTGAGCAAAGACGGCCACTGGAAACAGCAGCAGGACGCTCACGCCCAGCAGGGCAACGCGTCGCACACAGGCGGACGCTGATTGTTCAGCCATCGACACACCTCCAACGGGAAACGGTCGCGCCCCGCAGCCCGCAACGAAATGGCTGACGAAGCGATTGACAGCCGGTGGATGCAGCGCGATGATAGTTTCGGAGTCGCGCCAGTCACGAAGCGCCAGACCGCACGCACTTCCCGACTTCGATTCCTGACGTCTTCCCGCAACGACGTCTCTGCTGGATCGAACGCTGATTGAGACCAGAATCTTTCCAGGCGTGGACAAGCGACTCGTCGTAAGCTGACAGTTCGTGTCACAGCAATTGGGGCGCTTCCTCCCGGCGCCGTCCAATGGGGATGGACATGGAGCATCTGCGGAAGCTCGCGCTGCTCGACGGCAGCGGCAATCCGTTCGGCGCGCACATCGATCGCGTGCTCATTCGACTACTGCCTCGTCTGCGCCGCGAGTTCCCGGCGATGCAGGACGAAGTGGCGCAAGTCGATGTCCTAGAAGAAGCGGGCAGGCGTCTCGTCGCACGCGAGGCGCGTGGCGGTCCGATCGAGAAGATCAACGGCTACGCGTGGGTCACGATTCGCAGCGTCGCGATGTCGCGTTTGCGCCAGGGATCAGGACGCCTGCTGCAGCGCACGATGGGCGCGGACGCGAGCGATGCCGTGCTGTCGCGTGTGACCGCGGTCGACGGGTCGGTCGAACAGACCGAACGGGACATCCTGATACGGGAACTCCTCGCTCCTCTCACACGAGACGAGCAGCGGGTGTGCGTGTGGAAATTCATGGGATTCTCGAGCCAGGAGATCGCCCAGCGGCGACGCTGCACGGTGGCCGCCGTCGACATGCTCTTCTTTCACGCCAAGGAAAAGATTCGACGGACCGTCGGCGTTCAACACTCACAACCGAAACCCACTGCGTCGGCAGCTGTCTCGCGAGAGGCAGCTGCCCCTCCACAGATTCTTTCTCTCTCAAGTGATCATCCCGATGACGAAGCCGAGTCACTCCGCTGACCTGACGGCCCTCGGGTTCGGCGACGACGTCGACCAGGTCCTGCGCATCGCCAATCCGAATCCGACCCGGCAGGGCTGTCCATCACACGACGTGCTGGCGGCGCTCTCACGCCGGGAGCGGCCCATCGAGGATCCGGCGTACGAACACTTGATCGAATGCTCGCCGTGCTACTGCGAGGTCAGGGACATGCAGCGCGCGCATGTCACGGCGACGAGGGATCAGGAATCAGGGACGTAAGGTGACGGCTGTCTTGGGAGCGTGCCCCTTCACATCGGATCACGCCACACCTCACTTCATTGGCATCGAGGCGCCGCTGGTGCCGACGGCGCCCGGGGAGGAAGAAGGACGGCACGTGCCAGAGCCTCCAGAAGCCGGCGCTGAGCCACACGGTGGGCAATCTCCCGAATTGTGCCTGAGGCCGCGGCAGGAGGAACCCGCGCCAGCCGAGTTCCTCGCCTGTCCCGGTGAGGCACTGCATAGCGACGACGAATGGAAGAGCGATCAGTGGGATGAATGGCGCCCCTTCGCCCGAGGCTCGCGCTACGAGCACGGCCGTCGCGGTCGCGCACGCGGGCACGGCAGCGGCGATCACCAGCCATCGGCAGTCATCGCGTCGGCACCGCAGGCCTCGGAGGGCCTGCCTTACACCCGCAGGCCCATCCGCCCACCATGTCAAGAGCGGCGCAACGACGGTTGGCGCCCAGAGCCAACGACGCCTTCGGGTCCGAGAGAGTCTTGTTGACTGGTCAGGCGGGCGCACAGCGGGGCAGCAAGAGCGCAAGCTCTTCGACGACAGGCTCGTGGGGTGGGCGATTGAGCGACTGGCCTCTTCCGCGTCGAAACAGAGCGGCGATATCGCAGGCTAGAACTCGCGTCTCGCAGACCCGCCTACCCTGCCTGCAATTCAGAGAAGTCCGAGAGTCGAGAGCCGGATTGTCATTGCCTGCTCGCTCACCTTGAACGTCTTCGCTAGCTCACTCACATCAGAGTCCCACAAAGGGAGCCCCTGCTGTTCTGCCAGCTTGCGCACGATGCGGCTCGGCATGAGCAACGAAGCTGCGAACTGATTGGCTTCGATCTCCATCGGATCCACACCTGCAGATGAGCGGGGACCACGCTGGCTGATGAAATTGCCCTTGTCCACGTGCACGTGCTCTCCGCCAATGAACTGGTGGCGAAGGACGAAGTGACCGATCTCATGCGCGATAGTGAAGCGCCGTCGCGTCTCAGCGTCGCTCTTTTGAACGCAGATGTAAGCGTTCCGCCCATTGTTGACCAAAAGTCCGGAGACTTCGGCCCCAAGGTCTTCGGAAAGGATCTGAAGGCCAAGATCCTTCGCGATGCGATTGACGTCAATTGGTGCAGCGCCGTGGCCGCCTTGCTCCGCCAGCGTCTCAGCCTGACGTCGTACGAAATGCAAGCGCATCTCGGTTCTAGGGCTCCACTCGGAAATGGGTCGAGAGCCGCTTGAGCGCGGCCGCTGAAACGTCCAGCTTCTTCATCAGTTCCTGTTCAAGAGCCTTCGGCTTCACATCTGGTTCAGCCTGATCCGGAATCGGCAGCAGAAGGCCGACCTCTACGTCCAGAACCTGCGCCAACTGAGCGACCGTATGCGCCAGCACCCGCTGTTTGCCGTTCTCTACGTTGGCGATGGCCGCGCGCGTCACCTGGGGGTTCAACATCTTGCCTAGGCTGTCCTGGGTCAGGCCACACTTGGCCCGAAACCCCCGAACGCGCTGGCCGAGCTCGCGATAGAACGGATCGTCGGCAGACTTCACCTAGCGCATTGTTTCCGGCAGGGACCCGCCGTGTCAAGTGACACTGTCGCTCGACCGGCCGACGAAACGGTCGTGGACATCAGTACTGTCGCCATTGCAAGGTGCGACCGCATTGCTTGACAACACGCAGGCCGTACATGCAGCATCGTGATCGACCTCGTCGGCGCTGCAGGGTGGTACCAGCAGCACATCGGCTGAGACGAAAGGAGAGCACCATGGTGAGTAGCTTCGAAGAAGGTGTGGAAGATGTCCCGGCCGCGATCGCTGCCGGGCGCCCCGTGCGCGGCCGGGGGCCATACGGGATCCTCGTGGGTGACGCCGACCTGAACTTCTCGCCGGCCATCGTGGCCGACCCCGTCCCGACAGGCGCACAGATTCTCGCGGCAGCGGGCCTCGGCCCAGTTGGATTCCTCCTCTACGGAGTCCTCGATGACGGCCTGCTCGAAGAAGTTCGTCCGGAGGAGACGATCGATCTGCGCTCGTCCGGCGCAGAACGCTTTCTTGTCTTCCGTAGCGATCGATCGTTCCGGATCCAACTGGACGACCGCGCCTACGACTGGGGTGCGTCCCGCATCTCGGGCGCCACGCTGAAGCGCCTGGCAGGCAAAGACATCCAGGACCACGATGTTTGGCTCGCCGTGCGCGGCGGGACCGACCGGCTGATCGGCAATAGGGACATGGCGAGCTTGGCCGGGCCCGAAGTCGAGCGCTTCTTCACGGCTCGCGTCACGATCAGAATCATCGTGAACGCGCGGGAGCGGCGTCTCGACCACCGAGTGGTGTCGTACTGGGAGCTCGTCACCTTGGCTTTTCCGGACGCCGTGCCGAGCGAGAACATTATCTATAGCGTGACCTTCTCCAGTGGCCCCGCACAGAACCCCGAGGGCTCGCTGGTCGAGGGGCAGTCCGTACACATCACTGACGGGATGGCCTTCAGTGTCACGCCAACAGATCGATCGTAACGCCGACCTTCGGCGCCTCCGGGACGAGGGCTTCGAGATCGAGGTTCGCTCAGGCCTACTCCTGGTGCACTCCGTGCCCTATGTGACCCCTCGACGGGAGGTCGCCCTGGGAGTGCTCGTGTCGGAACTGACCATGGCTGCGCCAGATCAGTTGGACAAGCCCGGCACGCACCAGATCCACTTTGTGGGTGAGCACCCCTGCAAGCCCGATGGTGCGGAGTTGGTGCAGATTAGGAACTCAAGTGGCACGTTCGCGTTGGCGGATGGCGTCGTTGCCAATCACTACTTCTCGCACAAGCCCCGATCGGGCGCGTACGCTGACTACTACGAGAAGGTCACGACCTACGTGCGGGTGATCTCCGACCAGGCCCGCGCCATCGATCCGACAGCCGATGCCAGGACCTTCAGGACGGTCGAGTCCGTGTCGCCTGAATCGGTGTTCCTCTATGAGGACACCGCGTCGAGCAGGGCTGGTGTTCGCCAGTTGGCCTCGACGCTAGGGGCGCACGCCGTCGCCATCGTCGGGCTCGGCGGCACAGGGGCCTACGTCCTCGACCTGATCGCAAAGACGCACGTGCGCGAGATTCATCTCTTCGATGGCGATGTCCTGCGCCAGCACAATGCGTTTCGGGTTCCTGGGGCAATCTCCCGCGCTGCGTTGGATAAGCGACAGAACAAGGCCGCATTCTGGGCCGAAGTCTACGGCGCGATGAGGCGTGGCGTTGTGCCCCACGAGATGATGATCACCGAGAGCAATGCGCACGAACTGTCTGGATTCGACACTGTATTCCTCTGCGTTGACAAGGGCACCGCACGGCAAGCCGTGTTCGCCGCGCTCGCGCAACACAAGGTCGTCATGATCGACGCCGGAATGGGGGTGCAGCTCAGCGACGACGGACGCACGCTGGTTGGGATCTGCCGAGTGACGACGAGCACGCCCGAGACGCGTGAATGCGCCCTGGCCTCCGTGCCCAGTGTCGATCGCGCCGACGATCTGTACGGATCCAACATTCAGATCGCCGACCTCAACTGCTTGAATGCCACGATGGCCGTGATTAGGTGGAAGCGCAGAGTGGGCTTCTATTGGGATGCTCGTAGCGAGGTCACCTCAACGTTCACGGTGGCTTCGAATCTGCTGGCGAACACGGAGGCGACGGTCTGACGCCCATCCGATTCAAGTACACGTTCGTCGAGCTTCTCCCCGAGCAGTTGGAGAACGGGATTCTGTACGTCTCGATGCCTCACGCCACGGTCGCACATCGCTGTCCGTGCGGGTGTGGCCGGGAAGTCGTGACACCGCTGTCGCCGACGGATTGGAGGCTCACCTTCGATGGCCGGGCGGTCAGCCTGGAGCCGTCCGTCGGCAACTGGAGCTTCCCGTGTCGATCCCACTACTTCATCAAATCGGGACATGTTCGGTGGGCCGGCGACATGCCAGAGTCCAATATCGAGTTCGGTAGAGCGCGCAATCGCTACGCCAAAGAACAGTACTACTCGTCAGGGTGGAATCCGTCTGTCGAGTCAGCGGAATGGCACGAGGCCGCAGCGCCAGACGAGAACATCGGACGCACGACGTTGTGGGCCAGGGTGACGACTTTGTTCGACTGGAGCAGGTTCCGCCGGCCGTAAGTGAGTTGGTAGGCGAGTAGTTGCCGGGGCGTGAAGCAGAGAGGTAGGCAGAGATGGCAGACAGGGCAACCCCACGAGTCACGATGAACTCGCTGGCGGAATACTTGACGGCCTCGGCAGGGCGCCCGGCGGGCGATCATCACTGAACAGAGAAGCCCGAAGACCTTCCGAGTCGCGTACTACGCGGATGCTGAAGACGCCATCGTTGGGGCGATCGCCGGCCAGCTCAGCCAGGCGCCACTTGATAGCGGGCGAGCGAAAATCCTGGCGGCTCCGGTCAGCAAGCCGTGGGACATGGCCCGCCGAGACACGCAGCTTGAGGCCATCGAGGCAGTACGGACGTTTCTGCAAACTGCGGGCGCTGACTCCTTGCGCGACCTCGCCCTTGCTCGGAGACGGACGAGCCCTCTCTTGGTCGGCGGCGTTGCAGTCAGCGTTCGGGCGGACCTGCTTGTGGAAGCGACTCCTGGCCTCGGTGAACACCCAAATCCGGCCACTGATCGACACCTGAAAACCGGCCACCACGGCTGACGACCGAGACGTTGACCTCGGCGAGGGACTTTGGTTCCTACGCCGACATGAGCAACGTCTTGGACACAGCGAAGCAGCATCAGATTCGAGCGCTCGGCACGCTGGGCCGGTCGCTGCGCGAGATTGAAGCGGCGACCGGCGTGCGCCGCGAGACGGTCAGCGCCTACCTGAAGGCGGCCGGGATTCCCGTCCGGGCCCGGGGCGGCCGTCCGCGCACCTGGCCGCCAAACCCGGCCACCA